>CAWFEQ010000007.1:0-698150 GCA_963814945.1 uncultured Gammaproteobacteria bacterium | reverse complement strand
GAAGATGTGCATGCGTGTGGAGTTCCACCACACGAAGAAGGGCTTGCCGTCCTGGTGCGCCTTGCCCATAAAGTCGAGCGCCGCTTTGGTGACTTCCTCGTCCACCGTCTCCATGCGCTTTTTGGTCAGCGGCCCTGTGTCTTCAATCTTGCCGCCAGCGTAGCTATGAATAACGCCGCGCGGACCGAATTTCTTCTTGAACTCGGGATTCTTCGGATAGTCGGCATGCTCTGGCTCCTCCTCCGCGTTCAGGTGGTAGAGGTTGCCGTAGAACTCGTCGAAACCATGGTTGGTGGGCAGCATGTCGTCGCGGTCACCCAGGTGATTCTTGCCGAACTGGCCGGTCGCATAGCCCTGAGCCTTGAGGAGTTCGGCAATGGTCGGATCTTCCTTTTGGATGCCTTCCGGCGCGCCCGGCAGGCCGACCTTGGTCAGGCCGGTACGGATGGGCGACTGGCCGGTGATGAACGCGGCGCGACCGGCGGTGCAGCTCTGCTGGGCGTACCAGTCCGTGAACAGCGCGCCTTCCCTGGCGATGCGGTCGATATTAGGCGTTTTATAGCCCATCATGCCCTGGTTGTAGGCGCTGATGTTAAAGCCGCCGATATCGTCGCCCCAGATGACCAGGATGTTCGGTTTCTGCTCCGCCGCTCCGGCCGGGACAACGGCACACATCAGAGTGGCCCAGATAGTCAGCAGGGTCAGAACGCGTCTCGTCAGTTTTTCAAATTTCATCAGTTTCCGCCTGTTATCACGCTTATTTTTTCACTCTTGCGTCCGGCGCCGAGGGTTCTGTGAGTTGCAAACCAGCGCGCAAGAAAAGCACTGTTCGGGGCGTCAGGTATTCATTTCGGAACCCCGTCACGGCTCGAAAGCGAAGATCCGCTTCCAGTCGCCCTTCATGCTGATGACGACCCAGCCCTTCTTTTTGGCCTCATCCATCAATGACGTTGAGAATGTGCCGAAACTGGTGTCCGGCAGCCCGTTGGCGGGGCCATAGGCATACTCCCGTTCGGCGTCGTCGTGGAACACCAGCATCATCAGACGCGCGCCGTCACCCGCACCGGTCCACTCGAGCATCTGGCGGTCCCCGTCGGAGTTGCCGAACGCGGCGACCGGTCGCCGGCCGATGAACTGTTGATACCGACGGGCTTACCGGCCTTGTCGTCGATGAAATGGATTTCCGGCAGACGCATCAGCACCGGCTTGCCGTCTTTTATCTCGTATTGGGTCTTGATGCTCGAGCCGATCACCTGCTCGGGCGGAACGCCGTAGACCGCCTCGGTCATCGGCCGCATGAACTCGATGCCGCCGCCGGAGACGATGTAGGTCTTGAAGCCGTTGGATCGCAGATAGGCGAGCAGTTCGAGCATCGGCTGGTACGCCAGCTCGGTATAGGGCTTCTTGAAGCGCGGATGACGCGCCGTCTTGAACCAGTCGGTCACGATGGCCTCGAACTCGGCCGTGCTCATGCCGGCATGCGAGGCCATCACCAGTTCGACCAGCCCTTTCTCGCCTGCCGCCGCGAGCGCCTTGAGGTCGTTGTCGAGCACCGCCTTGAAGGGCTGCTGGGTCTTCCACTCCGGATGCTGAGGGGCCAGCTCTTTTATTCTGTCCAGTGCAAAAGCGAGCTGGGTGTACATCGGGTGCGACGGCCACAGCGTGCCGTCGTTGTCGAAGGTGGCGATGCGCTCGGCCGGGGGCACAAAGTCGGGCGAACCTTCCGTGGTCACCTTCTCGACGAAGGTGACGATCGCCTGCTTGGCGGGTCCGTCGTTCCAGGAGCTTAGTGGATCAGTCTGGGCATGGACGCTTGCGCCCAGGGCGAGCAGGACGCCCAGAGCAAACAGGCGCATTAATGCCGAGCATGAGGGAATAGCCTTCATGAGGGGTTCTCTTTGGCTACTTATTAAACACACATTGACAAAGTCTCATGTCTCTCAGCGAGACGCCGTGAATACTTCCCTGCAGGCCCTGGCGGGTACATGGCCCAGGCCAGTCTCTCGACCGCTACGCGGTCTCACCTTCTCCTGCGACCGACACTCGCGGACAGACACAAGGCTTTGTCAGCGTAGTTTTTAGTAAAACGGGCAACCCATTCGGGTCACCCGCTTTTTTAACACCATGCGCTTCTGATCCGGCTAATCGCCCGCGTGGCTGATGTGTTTCGCAGACTTCATCGCCTCGATGACCTGATCCAGGTTGTAGCTCGCCGGGATCTGCAGTGACGGGAATTCCTGTAGGTCTCGAGCTCCTTCAGCCACAGCAGCTGCCCGATGGGCAGCAGGTTCCAGTCATAGATGTACGCCGTGCTTGGCGCAGCCAGAGCGCCGCCGTAGCCCAGGAGGGTTGCCTTCAACCGTCGCGACCGACCTCTCGAAGGGATCACGCTTGATGTTGCTGACCTGGGTCCAGTGATAGGTGATTGGGGGGCCGAACGCCTCCGTCGCATTGGAAGAAGCCATCGTGTAGTAGAACTTCCAGTTCTTGTAACGCACCGCCGAAGGGTGTTTGCCGCTGTAGTAGAAGAACGTGTCGCGTGCGGAGTCGCCCTTGCCTTCGAGGTAGTCCCGCTGATCGACGCCGTCCAGCGTGGTCTTGACGATCCCGGGGTACTTGCCGGCCTCGATCTGCTTCTTCAGCCCGTCGCCTTTAGGACCGCCGGCGATATCGACGAAAGTGGGCACCCAGTCCAGGGAAGAGAAGATCTGGTCGGGATGCGTGCCAGCTTTGACATGTTCCGGCCAGCGAACGACCATCGGAGCCCGCATACCGCCTTCCCAGGTGGTGAGCTTGCCGCCCTTGAAAGGCGTTACACCACCGTCCGGGTAGGTGATCGTCTCGGCGCCGTTATCGGTGGTGAAGACGACGATGGTGTTGTCGAGCTCGCCCATGTCCTCCAGCTTTTTCAGCACGTAGCCGATGTTGTCGTCCATCTGCTTCATGCCGGCTTCGTTGATACCCCAGTCCTTGCCGCCCTTCTTGCCCAGCATGTCCATGTACTTGTCCGGAAGCATGGTGGTGATGTGCATGCGCGCCGGGTTATACCAGACGAAGAATGGCTTGTTGGTCTTTTCGGGGTCGTTGCGGTCGAGGAAGTCGATGACCTGGGCGGAGATCTCCTCGTCCACGGTCTTCGAACGTTCCAGCGTCAGCGGCCCTTCGTCCTTGCAGGTCTGGTTCTTTTCCGTGCCGTCCGAAGAAGTACAGTGGATGACCGGCCGTGGCGGGGTCATACAGAGCGCGGTCTTCGGATCCACGGCGCCGGGGACTTCTTTGAGGCCCTTGACCGGGGTATTCTTACAGGGCGGAACGACGGCCTGATCGGTCGGCGTCTTGTTGATGTCGGGGAAGCTCACCCCCTGCATGGCGTCGAGGTGATACAGGTAGCCCCAGAATTCCTGGAAGCCGTGTGCCGTCGGCAGCGATGCCGATTTATCGCCCAGGTGGTTCTTGCCGAACTCGCCGGTGTTGTAGCCGAGATCCAGCAGGAATTTGGCCAGCGCGGGCGTACCCGGCAACAGGGAACTGGTGGCGCCCGGAAGCTGCGGCATGACCATGCCCGCCCGCAGCGGATGCATGCCGGTGAAGAATGCGGTGCGACCGGCCGTGCAGCTCTGCTCGGCATAATAGGTCATGAACCTTGCGCCTTCATTGGCGAGGCGGTCGATGTTGGGCGTCTCCCCAACCATCAGACCCTGATGGTAGGCGCCCACGTTCATGATACCGATGTCGTCGCCCATGATGAACAGGATGTTGGGCTTGTCGGTGGCAGCAAACGAATTCCCGCACAAGGGAAGTGTCGCCGCCATGATTAACGCTAATTCTTTCAGCCATTTCATCGTATTTATCCCTTTGTTCAACCGTTGTCTGGAGGGTTCTCTCGTGCCATGACGCCACCCTGTCGAGTATGTTTTTATTTAGCCTGTTAAGTCAGCCTGAAGGTGACAGCCAGCAGGTTGCCAGCGTGAAGCGGATAACGTCACTGTGGGAAGTAGAAACCCTTACGGGGAAGGTGTCTATCCGGTCTACTACGTAAGCTACGTACGTAACTGCAGGCGCATCAGACCGCCGTGTTGGCCTCCAGCGCCTTCAGGATCTGCTCCAGCAGATCCGTGTCCCGGTAAGGTTTCTGCACGACATCCCTGATGCCGGCCTTCAACGCCTGAACGGCCGTGGAAACGTTACCCCGCTCGGTGATCAGAATGCCGGGGCGCCCGGCACACGCTGCGGCAAGCCGTGCCTGCTCCGCACGCTCCCCCAGCGTGCCGTTTCGTGGACAGAACACCAGGCAACCGCGGGATTCCGGCTCCTGCGCCTCGAGCAACGCCTGCAACGTCTGGAAGGTTGCCGCCTGCAGGCCCGCGGATTCGACCAGCGCCTTGACCGACTGGCGAACCGGCACGTCTTCGCTCACGATGAATACAATCGGTTCTGTCACTGGCGACCTGTGATCCTGTCAATCCCGGCACCGTTCATCCACCCGCATTGGGCGGGAGGTGCGGGTTTAGAGGGAAATGATTGGAAACGACCTTACTATGTCACGCGCCGAAAAAACATCCGGTCGACTACCTGAATTACGTACGTAGGTGAGTCGGCAAGGTCAGTACCTGGGCCGCCTGCCTTCAGCGCGTCCCCGTGGTGTCCAGCCTATTCGCCCCGCTCCCGGGCGATCGGATGGAGCATCAGCTCCTTTACGGAACCAACGCCCAGTTTACGCAGCAGATTCTGGCGGTGCGCCTCAACGGTTCGCGTGCTGATCCCCAGCTCTCTGGCGATCTGCTTGCTGATATTGCCGGCCAGCAGTTTGTCGAGCACCTCCTGCTCGCGTTTGGTCAGGGTGGCGAGTTGCCGGTCGTGGTTCTGCGACTCGTCGAGCGAACGTCGGGCGATGGTGTCCATGGTCAGCGCGTTGTTGATGCTGTCCAGCAGCAGCTGATGACGGTAGGGTTTCTGCACAAAGTCGACGGCCCCGGCCTTGAGGGCGTGCACTGCCATGGGAACATCGCCATGACCGGTGATTATGATGACGGGTATCCTGGCTCCCAGTTCATTGAGTTTTTCCTGCAACACCAGACCGCTCATTCCGGCCATGCGCACATCGAGTACCAGGCATCCGGAACGTTGCGGTTGGTAACTGGCCAGAAACGCCTGCCCTGAGGAATGGCTCTCGGCACGCAGACCGACGGACTCGACCAGTTCCTGAATCGAATCACGCACTGCCGCATCGTCATCGACGATGAATACCGTTTGCTCCTCCATCCTGGTTATGCCGTAGCAAGGCGCAACGTGAATGCCATTATCGCGCCCCCGGATGGATTCGGTGTATACCAGATATGCCCGCCATGGGCTTCGATGATAAGCCGGCAGATTGCCAGTCCCATCCCCATACCATCTCCTTTATCGGAAGAAAACGGCTCAAATATGTCCGCATCCCTGCCCGGTGGAATACCCGGCCCCCGGTCTGCCACACTGACCTGCACTTCCCTGTCGTTGATCCGTTGGACTTCAATGCCGATGACTTTGTCGGTCTTGTCTTCCATGAATTTTATACTGTGCAAGGCATTGTTCAGCAAATTAACCAAAACCAGCTGTATTTGCAGATCGTCGACGAGTACCGCGGGAAGATCAGCGACAGGCCTGAAGTCTACGCGACACCCCCAATTCTCGATTTCCGGCTCCAGCACCTGAACAGCCTGTGCGATTACGGGATACAGAGGCCCAGGATTCATTTCCGAAACGTCCGTGGTTACCAGGGTCCGAATGTGCTGAATGATGTCGCCCGCCCGATCAGCCTGCTGCGCTATCTTTTCGAACAGTTCTTCGAGCTTGAGTGTCTGATCGTCATCGCCCCGGAGACGTCGTTTCGCCGCCTGTGCATAGTTCTGGATCGCGATCAGGGGCTGATTGATCTCGTGGGCAATACCGGTTGCCATGACCCCCAGTGTGCGTTGCTTGCTGAATTTTTCCAGCTTTCTCCGATGCCTCAATGTGTCGATCTCTGACAGTCTGCGTCGCTCGCACTCGTCACGCAATGCAGCCTGTATCCGCCGCAGCCTCGACCGGTTCAGCAACAGGGCAAGAATCAACAATCCCTGTACCCCGATGACCAGTCCGGTAACAATGATCCCCGTTCGGTACGCCTCCCAGAACGACAACTGGCGATGGAGAACCTCACTGCCCGCCGGCAGTCGATCCTCGTTGATGTGCCAGCGCGCGAGTTCCCTGCCATCGAATATCGCCCGGTTCTGCGGCCTGTCGATGACCGCAACTGCCGCCGGCGCCTCTCCCCTGAGGATGCGCACTGCCATTTGCGCGGCCTGAAACCCGTCCTCCTCCATCGTTGCCAGGCGACCGCCGATGATGCCATGCCCGAGCAGGGTATCCCAGAGGGCGTAGATCGGTGCATGCGCTGCGGGCGCCAGGATCTGCAGGGTGCTGATCGGCACGTAGCTCTTTGCGTTCCGGTCCTCAAGCTGGACCAGATACAGGATTACCGTATCAGGCGGCAGCTGGCGGACCGCCTCTGTAAGCTCGGCAAGCGGCAAACCCCGCAGCCACATGAACTCAATCCTGCCCGCGAACGGTTGCAGCGCCTGCCGGGCATCGTTTTCAAAATTCTTGTCGATGGAACCGGACCCGACGATCACGGCCACGCGTCGGGCGTCGGGATTGACCTGCAGAGCCAGCTCCAGCGTGCCCGCGATATCGCGATGGGTGGTTATGCCGGTAATATTTGGCGCCAGTTCCTGGGTGGCAACGAAGCGGCTGTCCGCCCCCAGGAAAACGATCGGGATTCCGGGAAACAGTTCCTCGCCATACTTGAGCAGGAATCGAAGCGCCGGCGTGTAGGTCGGAATGATCAGATCAGGCTGCCGGTCACCATACTTGCGGCGATAGATTTCGAGCAGGTCGCTGATATAGTTCGCATCCCTGAAACGTGACAGATCGAGGGTTTCGGAATCGATCTCAACCAGCAGGTCGGGTACCGAGGTAAATCCCCGCACGATCCCGTTAGACCAGTCCGTATTCACGGGCAGACTGTTACGGAACGAGTGCAGCACCAGCACCCGGTACGGTCCATTCGGTGCCGCTGAAACCGCCGCGGCGGTGCAAAGCAGCATCAGTGCGAGACCCGCAAATATCCTGGCCTGGATGCAGGCCACGCGCTGGCGGCTACCGCGAAAGTTTTCCAGGATGGCGGATTCAGTGCATCGTTGTTCGATACGTGCCTCGCGTCTTTCGTTCAGCCGATGTCATCGCCCGGCATCAACAGGATGCTGGACTTTCCGGCGGACAATTTGCAGGCGATTAATCGGTATAGCTATGGCCTGCTCGTTATCGGGCGCGCCCCGCAGCATGGCCTGCCTCGGCCGGTCGTGGAGCGACATCCCGCACGTCGTCAACGCCGTCCCGAACACGTTCATTCCGGTCCGGGTCGCCCACATAGCCATCACCCACATAGACGGGATTATCTTCATCAGCGGCATCACCGGAATCCTGCTGATACTCCGTGTCCGGCTGAACGACCGGCTGCTCATGCTCCTGGTCGGGCGCCGGTTGTTCCTCGGGAATTTCATTGCTCTGCGCCTCCAGGTTCTGCTCTGCCTCGAGGCTTTGCTGCTGTTGTGCCGGCGTGGGGCCGGGCTGCAGCTCGATCTGCTGGGCTTCAACGTCCGCCGGCGGCGTGCTCGAAAAGGTGACATTGCCCTCGGCATCGACCGACTTGTATATCGTCTCGGCCAGCGCCGGAACGCACAACAGACTCGTTGCCAGGGTAATGGCGGACAGGCACGGCAGTACGCGGAAGTTTCTCATTTGATTTGTCATGGCTGAACCCTCAGTTTGTTCTTTAATGGATTTACCACTATCACAGATGATATCCCATGCCCGGAGATCGCCGGAAGTTCGGCCTTACGCTTGCGGGGATCTTCTGTCCCGGATTCACAATCGGCACGATCAGACATGCTTATACAATTACCCGGAATTCATTAAATACACAATACATGGGGCAGCAGTGATGCGAATGACCACGCAAAAACCAGTACCCAGGAGCCTGTCGGACTTAGGATGATTCTACTCGGCAAGTGCTCCATGCGTCGCCTGAAGCGCCTACTTTCGGTGCTCTATCTCCTGCATGGCCCAGGCCAGCCTCTCGACAGATTCCCGGTCTCGCCTTCTCCCTGCAGTCGTGCGGCGGTGGGACAGCGGCCCATGGCCCCTCGCTGCGCTCTCCCCCGATTTCTCGTTGCGTAGAATGACTATGCGCCTTGAAATCATGACGATTTGTTCTCGCTCTCCCACTCGCCTCGCTACGAACCCCTAAGTCCGACAGGCTCTCATCAAACAAAACGTAACCTATTGGAGTTATTGGCAAAGCATTTGGCTGTTTGCTGCGCGACAGCGCGCCGCCTGCGGGGCGGGTACTCCTAGGGAGCAAAATGGAAGGTGAAATAGGCGCCGACGGCTTTCTGAATTTCGCCGACGGGCTCGAGGCCGAATCGATGGAACAGCTGCTGGGTTCCTCAATCACCTCGGCAACTGCTCCTGCGTTGCTCTACCTCCTGCATCCATGCAGTCGTATCGCATCGCTATAGGTCCGCAACAGGGCCGCAAGGTTTTCACGCTGCAGACGCTGCCAGCCTGCGATGAGCCGTTCGATGACGGGGTGGGCAAGGTGGCCGGGTTCTCGCTACACGCCGGCGTGGCGGCGCGGGCGGATGAACGCAAGAAGCTGGAACGGCTGTGCCGGTATATCAGCCGGCCGGCGATCTCGTAAAAGCGGCTGTCGCTCACACCAAACGGTAACGTCCGTTACCAGTTGAAGACGCCGTACCGTGAAAGCTTGCCCCGCGAGCGTAGCGAGTGTTTTGGGTACGGCACGACTCACGTCATTTTCGAGCCGCTGGACTTGATGGCCCGGCTTGCCGCCCTGGTGCCTAAGCCCCGCGTCAACCTGACACGCCTATGCAGAGATCTGCATAGGCGTGTCTATGCGGAGTCCCAGACTATGCGCAGTAGTATCGGTGGCCCTCTTGCTGAAGCGGACAATAGGGAGGCGGAACTGCGCATAGTCAGAGCGCTTCCAGGAAAGCCAGCAGACGATCGTTGGCCTTGAAGCGAACGGGTTTTGATGATGGAGCATCCATGCGTTTGAGGGCGGCCTCCTTCATCTCAAGATCCGCTTCGATGTACTGGTGTGTGGTGGATGTGTCTTCATGACCGAGCCACATTGCAATGACCGTGATGTCGACACCGGACTGCAGCAGATGCATCGCGGTCGCGTGGCGCACGGTATGGGGCGAGATCGGACGGCCTCGGAGCGATGGACACTGGACCGACGCTTTGGCGATCGTTACCCGAAGGCGCTGCTCGACACCGGAACGTGACATCGGTTTGCCGGCGCGATTGGGAAACACGGGTGCCTCGGGCCGGCGGTCGATGCGTTCGAACCAAGCGCGCAATTGAGCAATGGTGCTCTTCCAGAGCGGGATGACACGCTCCTTCCTGCCTTTGCCGTGCAGGTGCACGGCGTGGGCACGGTCCAGAAGGATGTCGGCGACGCGCAGGCGGATAATCTCGGAGACGCGCGCACCGGTGTTGTACAGCACGGCGAACAACGCCGCATCGCGTTGTCCGCTCCAGGTAGCCCGGTCGGGTGCATCGAGCAGCGCTTGCATCTCATCACGAGACAGAGACTCCAGAACGGGCCGATCGAAGCGTTTGCTGGCGATGGCGAGCACGCGCTGTGCAACAGGTAAGGATGCCGGATCGCGCACCGAGGCATAACGCACGAAGGAGCGGATCGCAGTGAGACGCAGATTGCGCGTGCGCGCACCGCAACTGCGCTCGGTCTCCAAATGATCCAAAAACGACAGGATCATGGGCGCATCGAGATCCTGCAGGGTGAGCGCGGAAGCCGTTCGCCCCGTGCGCCGCTCCGCGTAACGCAACAGCAGCTCGAACGAGTCCCGGTAGCTGGCGATCGTGTGCGCGCTCACGCCACGCTCGGCGACCAGGCGGCGCTGGAAGAAGTCCTGCAGCAGCGCCGGGAAATCGAGGTTGGGCGCGCTCATGGCAGGCGCTCCTGCGTCTGCTGAGCCAGACCCTCGAATCGCTGCGAGGCGATCGCCAGGAGCTCTGGAACGCCTGTCAGGTACCAATAGGTGTCGGTGACTTTGGCGTGCCCGAGATAGGTGGACAGGGCCAAGATCTTCTGCCCAACGTCAACGCCCTCCTCGTACCAGCGCAGGAGTCTGCGCACGGCGAAGGTGTGGCGAGTGTCATGGATGCGTGGTCGTCGGGCGCGACCTTGAGCGGCCCACCCCAGGCGACGCCTTAGGCAGCCAAACGCCTTCTGCACTGTGTCCGGTGTCAGCTGCGAGGCACGCTGAGTGCGGAAGAAGAAGCTCGAGGGATCACTCGGCACGCGTGCATCGCGTTCGGCTGCATACTGGGTAAGCGCCCCTGTCGCGCTCGGATGCAGCGGAACGCAGCGGGACTTGCGGAACTTGGTTCCCCGTATCGTCAGGAGGCCCCGATCCAAATCCACGTCGCCGCAGGTGAGACGACACGCTTCGGAGAGGCGCAGTCCCGTCGAGAAGAGCAGCGCGAAGAAGGCCACATACGTCTTGGGGCACAGTCCGCCACGAGGCCGCATCCGGCCGGCCTGCTGCAACAGTGAGCGGATCTCGGCATCGCTATAGATGTGCGGCTGCTTGCGACGTGGTACGCGCCCGAGCAGGTCGACCGGCGGGATCTCGGTCGCCGGATCGATCAGCGCTCGATGGCGCGCGAACAAACGAATCACTGCAAGACGCCGGGCGGCTTGTGCCGGCTCACGCGAACGTGAACGCAACGCCCATCGTGTCGCCAGATCCACCGTGATGGGACCACGATGGCCAACTTGTTCGGCGTAGCGCGCAAAACTGCGCAGGTGACAGGCCGCCGACCCGAGATCGAAACCGAGCCCGCGACGGAACGACAGGTATTCTTCGACCTGCGCAAGGAGGTTCGAGTCTGTCATGGCAACACCTCCGGCCAGGGCAGCGCGACCTCACGCAGGGCCGACAGGTCGAGCTTCGCGTAGATCGTCGTCGTGTCGAGGCATTGATGTCCGAGGAAATCGGCCACCTCTTTGAGAGAAGCTCCGCGAGCCACCAGACGGCTAGCGACCGTGTGACGAAATACGTACGCGCCGCCTAGCGGCGCGTCGACTCCGACACGTTGAAAAGCGCGGACCACAGCCGCCGTGATGGCGGGAGCCGAGAGCGCCGCGCCACAGCGGCGCCCGCTGTGCTGGACAAACAGCCGACGCTCGGTCGTCGTCGGGCGTCCCTGGCGCAAGTAGCCGACGATCGCATGACCGGCCTCGCGTGGGAGTGGCAGCATGGCGCCGCGACGGGTCTTGCGTGTGCGCAAGCGTATCGTGCCGCCGCGCCAGTCGATGTCCTCAAGATGCAGTTCTGCGAGTTCGCGGGGGCGTAGCCCCAGCATCGCCAGGCACGACACGATGGCCCGGTCGCGTAGTCCGCAGGGGGTCCGAGGATCGAAGGCCTTCAGCACCTGCTTGAGCTGCTGCTCGTTGAGGCATCGAGGCAGCGTTGCCATCCGCCAGTGCGCAACGGCAGGGATCGCCAACTCGAGCCGCTCGTCGCAGTAGCCCTTCATGCGCAGGAAGCGGAATAGCGACCGCAGCGCCGTGCGCACATGCTTCAGCGAACGCGCCGAGTATCGATCCTGTAATGACGTGACGAACTGCACCACATCGGCCGGCGTCAAACGTGCTGGTTCGAGCGGATCTTCCCCGAGGGAGAATCGCAGGAACGGACGAAGAACCGCCTCGTACGACTTCAGAGTCGGCTCTCGCAGTCCTCGGACCCGTCGCTGGTCGCGCTTGTATACCTCGACGATGGAGTCGAGTGTCCACGAATCGTGATTGATCATAGGATGCTCCTTTTGGCTGAAACGTCAGCCTGAGCATCCGGACTATGCGCCGTTCTGCAAAGCGGTCACGCGCGCAACTCCTTCACCACCATCAACTTCTACATCCACCGAGCGACCACGGTGCGCATAGTCCCGGTCTCCGCATAGACACGCTTTCATGGTGTGTTTGCGCCGAACAGCCGACACCGCGCCCTCATCACGCCCGCGAAGCGTGGCAAGGGCAACAAGGCCAGGGTATCCGATGAACCGCAAACGCCCGCCGAACGGCGGGCGTCGATGACTTGGGCGCAACGCCTCAAGCGAGTGTTCCACATCGACATCGAAACCTGCAGTGAATGCGGCGGCTCAGTGAAAGTGATTGCCTGTATTGAAGACCCGGCGGTTATTCAGAAGATACTCACCCACCTCGACAAGCAAGAACCCTCGCAGAGTGCGGGCCGGTTACCGCAAGGCCGGGCTCCGCCTGCCAGTCTGTTCGGCTGACGCCATCAAATCCCCCTCGTTCAACCCCAATTGCTGTTACCCGCAGAGCACGGCACGGCTTCGGTTGGCCTGCCGGCCGGGATGGGCCGGAAAGTGGTGGTGGCGAGGAAGTATTCTTCGATGGTGAGGACTGAATTGAGCAGAATTTCGTGAGGGTGGCAGGGCGCATGACTCTTCATCACCTGTGAGTGATCTCCCTCCCTTCAGACTCATTTCATATTGGAAGAGGCTGCTCCTGTTCTCCACCGAGATCATGAACCAGTTGTTCAACCTGGTTGCCGCCAAGGACCTGACGTCAGGGCAGGTTGCAACGCACCTGTCGACACTGCGGTCGAGCGAACAGTTGCGCGGGATCGTCGAACTCGACCTCCCCGAAACCGTCCCGCCGACGTCCTTTTCGATCAACTTCGGCGGCTCGGGCGGCGTCTTCTTCGGGCTCGCCCTCCTCCAGTCCATCACGTTCGACCTCCACGAATGGCAGCCGGGAAGCGGCAAGGCCATCTACACGGGATCGACCAGTATCGGCGGCTCGGTCGGAGTCGAGCTGGGTGTGTCCGCTGGCGGCTCGGTGTCGGCGAACTGGTTCAGGGCGCAGGACGCGGGCGGCTGGTACGTTGGCAGCGGCGGCGGCTTTGTCGCGGTCGGGGGCGTGACCGCGGCGTACGCCTCGACTTCGGCGGGGATTGCCCTGACGTTTGGGTTGGCGGGCGGACTTAACATCGGCGTGAGCATCGACGGTGGGTACACCCTCCTGGAGGGTCAGGGCACCTACGACCTGCGCGGTGGACCCTCGGTACCCCCCAGCCGGCCCACCGCGCGCGATGGCTAGACGCGTCAAGTTGCAGGACCATTCGATCACTTTTCCGTCCGGAAGCCGGGAGAAGATCTTCAAGTGCTTCACGAGGCTCAAGGCCCCACCGAACACGAGTTGGGGCGGGTTCGGGGTCTTCGAGTGGTCGCAACCCGGCACGGTGCCGGTCTACGAGTACGTGGTCAGCGTGCTGGACGCCGCCGGGACCCCCGCGCAGGTGTACCTCTACTCGATCCAGCCGAAGCCGGGCGGATTCGCGGCGCCGGCGGCCCCTGCGTTCTACGTCCCCGCCGCCGAGTACCCCGGCCAGACCCGACCGGTGCACATGTACGTCAAGGTGCTCGATGGCATCCAGCTGTACTGGTACACGCTGGTGGGCCCCGGCACCGTCGACGGGGACATGCCGCCTGGGTATACGTACAGCGGGGTGGCCTTCCAGGGCTACGACGTGTAGGCCGGCCACGCCCAGCGGCCAACGGTGCCGTCAGAGTCAAGCGTCACGACCGCGTCGAGGTCGTCCATCCCCTCGCAGCAATACATCGCCACGACCGTCGTGGTACAGCGACCACTTGAAGCGATGCTGTTCCAGACGCTTGTGCCACAGGCAAAAGCCGTTGCGCTCCCAGTACAGGCACTTCACCGCATCGCGCCGGCGGTTGGTGAAGAGGTAGAGCGTCTCGGCAAGGGATCTAACCCCAGGCTCTGCTCTACCAACACCGCCAGCGACTGCATGCCTTTACGGAAGTCCACCGGCTGGCGGCACAGGTAGACGCGGGCCAGATCAACGCTGGGGCGGATCATCGCGGCCAGGAGGCATGCCGCAGCAGGTGCTACACCAGCGCCAGATCGGCATGGCCGCTGCATCCCAACATGAGGCCGAACCCGAGCGGCCTCGGGGGACGCGTCCGTTTGGTGCGCCTCACGGGGATCACGCCAGGCGGCGAGGCGTTGGTGGGTTCAGAGGAAAAACTACCCAGCGCCGCACACTTCGCCCGACCAAGCTTGGAGCAGCCGACAGCCTCCTAGAATCATTACTAACCAAGAGGGGGAAACGAAACAGAAGTTGTTTCCAAGCTAGGGAAAAATCCCTTTCCCGTATATTTCCGAGTTGAGCTTTCCTAGCGTTGCCTCAACTCTAACTGCTTGATTTAATGGCGCGCCCGACAGGAGTCGAACCTGTGACCTTCGGCTTCGGAGGCCGACACTCTATCCAGCTGAGCTACGGGCGCGTATAGAAACGGAGTATCCGCCCCGACCGGCTGTCCCTCCGTGAAGTGAGGGAGGCAGTCGCTGCCGCACGCTGTTGCCATGCGTGGGGGGGGCGGATGCGGTTCGTTACGGTATGCGGGCGTAATTGTACGAGAAAACGGCGATTTTTCCAGCTTTATAGCAGGTGCCTTCCAGCCCGGGCCGCGCGTTCCGGCGGATGCCTGGCCCGCGCTATGGCGCGACTGCCAGTGCCGCACGGAATTCTTCAATGGGAAAATCAAAGAAATCCTCCAGCGCCGCCTTGAGACTGGGTGACAGCTGGATCAGCTTCGAACGTTTGTCGTCGGGGTTGGCAACCTCGATCAGATAACCGAGCTGCACGGCGCGGTCCAGGTATTTCTTTGCGTTCTGCGGCCCCAGGTGCTTCATGCAGTTGCAGGCCTCGGTTTTGTACACCGGTTCGCCGTGCAGCCACAGCCCGGTAAACAGGTCTGAATAGTTCAGGTCGTAAAAGTCCTGCTGGCGCAGAAACCCGAGCCAGTAGGCATCCATGCGTTTCAGCGCCAGCACAAATCGGCCGCGTTCGTCGTCTCTCGCCGGTGGCAGTCTCGCGCGACCCGCCGGTTGTGCCGGTTGTGACATATCCGATCCCGGGTCCTTTGCAGGTCCGCCCATTAAAGCACAGCACAACCTGCGCTTTTGCCCGTAAAAGTACTGGTAAAAGTGGACCTGTTCTTGCGTCGCTCACCTTCACTGGTTGTTGCCGAGAGTTTTCTGCCGTGATTGCAAAGCCTGAATCCCGCGTTATGCGCGAACCAGGAGGGGGTGCTGCCCAACACTCTCGCCCTGGGATACGCCATAAGTGCCTATCTTCTCGGCCTGTTTTTGTTAACACGGAGCTCGCCGACGGCCGTGCTGCCGGGCATTCTGTTGACCGCGCACAGTATGGTGATCGCGTCATATCTGATCCATCAGTGTGCACACAGGAGCCTTTTTCGTGCGCGCAGCATGAAGCGCTGGAGCGGCGAGCTGCCGTTTAGGCAACTGCTGCGCACCTTTCACCGCAGCCGCCTGGCGCGCATCCTGGGCGACGCCTGCGGTGAGGTGGGGCGAGGGTGAGCGAGCCTGTGCTGGCAGGAGTGCGAGGACCTGGCGCTGCGAACATCCGCAAACTCAAGCGCCTTGCCACACACACCGGTGCCCGCCAGTGGCCTAATCACGACATGGCCTTTTTCCGCCGCTGCCGGCCCTTTCCGGAGTTCTACGAATAGGGGCCGTTTCCCTGCCGGTGCTGGTGCTGTTCATCAGCTCCGTTGGCTGGGGCCTGACCTGGCTGCCGCTCAAATATCTCAATCAGCAAGGGATGCAGGGGCCGGCGCTGGTGTTCGTGGCCTTTGCCGCGGCAGCGCTGGCGCTGCTGCCGGCGTTTGTGCGGCAGAAGCGCTGCTGGCAGGGCCAGCTGCACCACCTGGCATTGATCGCGCTGTTCGGCGGCTTCGCGAGCCTGTCGTTTCAGATCGCCCTGTATCAGGGCGAGGTGATCCGCGTGATGATCCTGTTCTACCTGCTGCCGGTGTGGAGTGTGCTCGGCGGTCGCCTTCTTCTGGACGAGCGGATCGACAGGCTGCGGGTCGTGACGGTCAGCGGCAGGCTTTCGGGCCCGGCGAAGGTGCCTGTGGTTGCCGTTTGCCCCGGCGCGCTCCGCCGCACCCTGATTGTGCGCCCGGCACCAGATGGGCGCGTCCGGGCGACCTTGCAGCGCCCGTGACATTTGAGAATACGTCGCCTGTTCAACCCGTTATGTGCTCTCGAGGGGCTGGCACAGCGCTTGCTCTGTCGGTAATACCCGAAAACGTTTTCGTAATACCGAGTGGAGCAACCAATGAAAAAGTCTTTTCTGAAATTCCCGAGTGCGCTGGTCGGAGCCGCGTTGCTCGCCCTGTCATCGATGGCCAGTGCGGAGCCACTGAAGATCGGCTACAGCGACTGGCCCGGCTGGGTTGCCTGGGAAGTCGCCATTGAAAAAGGCTGGTTCAAGGAAGCCGGGGTCGATGTCAAGTTCGACTGGTTTGATTATGTTGCGTCCATGGACGCGTTTGCCGCGGGACAGCTGGATGCCGTCAGCATGACCAACGGTGACGCCCTGGTCACCGGGGCGACTGGCGCGAAAAGTGTCATGATCCTCGTCAACGACTACAGCAACGGCAACGACATGATTATCGGCCGGCCCGGCATCGGGTCGATCAAGGCGCTCAAGGGCAAGAAAGTGGGCGTGGAAATCGGCTTTGTCGATCACCTGTTGCTGCTCGACGGGCTGAAGAAGAACGGTATGACCGAGGCCGATGTCGAGCTGGTCAACGTGCCCACCAACGAAACCCCGCAGGTTCTGGCTTCCGGCGAAGTCGACGCGATCGGTGCCTGGCAGCCGAACTCCAGTTCCGCGCTGGAACTGGTGCCTGGCTCGAAACCGATTTACACCAGTGCCGATGAACCCGGTCTGATCTACGACCTGTTGTGTGTTTCGCCGGCGAGCCTGTCCGCGCACCGCGCTGAATGGAAAAAGGTCATCGCCGTCTGGTACCGCGTGGTGGACTACATCAAGAATCCATCGACTTTCGATGATGCCGTGAAAATCATGGCGGCCCGTGTCGGCGTGCCGGCTGCGGAGTACAAGAAATTCATCAGTGGCACCAAGATTCTGACGCTCGACGAAGCCAAAAAGCACTTTGCCAAAGGCACGGGTTTCACTTCGGTCTACGGGTCGTCGAAGATATCCGACGACTTCAACGTCGCCAACAAGGTCTATGAAAAGCCGCAGGACGTTGATGCCTACATCGATCCGTCGCTGACCAGCGCCATGTAACCGGCGTATGCACGTCGTCAGTGTCAGCGGTCGGCAGGATTAAGCCCGTGGCGTCTTCTCAGTGGTTTGCGGTGCGCAAAGAGCTGCGTCCCAGAACGCGGTTCGCGACCGCCGTCATGAGCTTTATTCTGCCGCTGCTGATCTGGTCGCTGGTCAGCTATGTCCCCTGGATCTGGCACCCTAAGGTCGAAGTCACCGATCCGGGCAGCGTGTCCTACTTTCAGCGCGGCATGCTGGTCGACCGGGAAGTCTTTGACAGCGAGCTGGCAAGCGCCCGTGAACAGGGCCGTGCCTTACCGCAGGGCGATCCGGCCAACCCGATCTACCTGCCGGCACCCCACCAGGTCGCCAAGGCGTTCTACACCGCGTTTACGGCCGAGCCGAAACGGCGCACCGAAAAGTGGTTGCACGAAAGTCTGTGGGAGAGCATCCAGGTCATCTTCTGGGGATTCGCGCTGTCGTCCCTGTTCGGTGTGCCGCTGGGGATTCTCGCGGGCACCTACGATCTCATGTCCCGCCTGTTTGAACCCTTTGTCGAGTTTTTTCGCTATCTGCCGGCGCCGGCGTTCGGCGCGCTGGCGGTGGCCATACTCGGCATCTATCACGCGCCGAAGATCGCCATAATTTTTATTGGCACCTTCTTTCAGCAGGTGCTGGTGGTCGCCAACACCACCCGCAAGCTGGACCCGGCTCTGCTGGAAGCCGCACAGACGCTGGGGGCACGCAACCTTTCTCTGCTGTTCCGGGTGGTTGTGCCCGGCATTATCACCGACCTCTACAAGGACATGAGGATCCTGCTGGGCTGGGCCTGGACCTACCTGATCGTGGCCGAACTGATCGGCACCAGTACCGGCATCACCTGGTTTATCACCCAGCAGGCCCGTTACAAGAACTTCGACAATGTGTTTGCCGCGATCATGATGATCGGCATTCTCGGTCTCAGCACGGACCTGGTTCTGGCCTGGCTGGGCCGACGCATCTTTCCCTGGCAGAGAGCAGCCGCGGTGAGCTGATGCAGGAACGCGCGACAATCAAGCAGGCGCCGGCGATGCACAACATTGAGCTGCCCAGTTATCTCGAACAGTCCGACGCGGTAAAGGACCGGTTCGACCGCTTGAAGCAGCGGCCTGTGGTGCTCGAGGTCGATGCGCTGGGCAAGGATTTCGAAAGCGCGCACGGCACGGTAACGGCCTTGCGGGACATCAATCTCAGGACCCACCGGCGCGAGTTCGTTTGTGTGATCGGTCCCTCGGGCTGCGGCAAGTCGACACTGATACGCATCCTCGCCGGCCTGGAGACCCCCACCAGCGGCCGGGTGCTGCTGGACGGCAAGGCCGTGCACGGCCCTGGGCCGGACCGCGGGATGGTGTTTCAGGGCTACACCCTGTTTCCCTGGTTGACGGTCAAGAAGAACGTCATGTTCGGCCTGGAGATGGCCGGACGCGGCAAGATGGTGGCGGAAGAAGAAGCCATGCAGTGGATTGAGCTGGTGGGTCTCAGCAAGTTTGCCAAGAGTTACCCTCACCAGTTGTCGGGCGGCATGAAGCAGCGTGTGGCCATTGCCCGGGCGCTGGCGAACCAGCCACGCATCCTGCTCATGGACGAACCCTTTGGTGCACTGGATGCGCAGACCCGTTCCCGCATGCAGGCCTATCTGCTGGAGATCTGGCAGAACATCGACATCACTATCCTGTTTATCACCCACGATCTCGACGAGGCGATCTACCTCGCCGACCGGATCCTGGTACTCAAGGCCCACCCCGGCGAGGTGGACGAACTCATCGAGGTGCCGGTGCCACAGCCGAGGTCACCCGAGCAGTTTCTTTCGCCGGAATTTCTCGCCACCAAGAAACGGCTGGAGGAGCTGATTCATCCGCCGCAGACGGAAGGGGACATCAATGACGACCACCTGAACATGGTGCGTATGGTTTCCGTCAACGACGACGTGGAGAGTGTGTTTTGAACACCCTGCCCTGGCACCAGCTGACCTGGGAGAAAATCGGCGCTAACCTGTTTGCCGCCGATCCCAAGGGACTTGGTCTGACTGTACCGGGGTACCCGTTCATCGCGCGCATCCTCGAGTACGGACGCGCCCTGTGCGCAGTATTTTCGCTGACCTTCAACAGTTACAAACGCCCGGTGAGACAGGGTGACCTGCGCTACTTATCACGGGCGCCGGTGTTCAACTCGTTCGGGCGCAATAAACGCACCAATTCGATCCGGGTACCCGTGCATGGTGGCCGCGGCGAGCCGCGCAACGTCGACGGCGCGCTGAATCCCTATCTCGCGGCAGCTCTTGCACTGGCCACCGGCTCGCAGGGTGTTCGCGAAGGACTGGATCCCGGCGACCCCCAGAACGGCAAGCTCTATGACCTGTCGGAGGAGCAGCGGGAGGCGCGCGGTATCGAGTTCCTGCCGCAAAACCTGATCAAGGCGGTGAACGTCTTTGCCTCCGATCCCTTCATGGAGGAAATTCTCGGTAAAGAACAGCGTGATGAGTTCAGCCGCAACAAAGTCCGCGAACGGGAGTGCTATCACCAGAGGGTATCGGTCTCGGACATAGAGCGTTACAGCCATCCGGTCTCGTGATGAATACAGTACTTAAAAGCGGTGTCAGCCGTATCAGCGTTTCTCTGCCGGAGGCGTTGCTCGAGCAGCTTGACCGCATGGTGTCCCGGCGCGGGTTTGAAAGTCGTTCGCAGGCCATTGCCGAAATGATCAATCGGCAACTGGTGGAACACAAGCAGCAACTCGGTGAAGAAATCATGGCGGGGACCATCACCCTGGTTTATGACCATTCGACACCGGGGCTGCAGAAACAGCTCATGGACCTGCAGCATGAGTATCTCAGCGAAGTGATCAGTTCGCTGCACGTCCACCTGATGCATGCGCACAGCATGGAAGTGTTGCTGGTGCAGGGGCCGGCCGCAAGGCTGCAGTTCATTGCAGATAAGATGGTGACCAGTCGAGGGGTCATCACGGGGCGACTGCAGTTGACGACGGCGATCATGCCGCCCGTGCATCCGTTGCCGGAGTGAGCGCGCGGGCGCCGACAGCGTCCGGCTTAGGTAACTTCTCACCACTTGAGCATAAACAGGAGATAGACCATGTCACAGACCCTATCGAGCGCCTTCGACCCGGCCAGCGTGCTGTGGGAAGAACGCCTGCCGGGCGGAGCGCACTGGTCGGGTGTGCTGCGCCGTGGCGTGACGCTGCGGTTGGCCGACACCACGGGTGGCGCGAACGTTTCCGTGTTGCTGTACAACTGGGAAAACAAGCTGGAGCGCTACAACATGGCTGATACCCTGAAAGGTCAGCACACGGCCTTTCTGACAGCAGGCAACGTCTGCTATTCCGATATGGGTCGGGTGATCTGCTCGATTACCGCTGACACCTGCGGCTGGCACGATACCATCTGCGGTGTTGCCAATGCCGCCGACGTCAACGCACGTTACGGGGAGGCGCGCTACCAGGAGTTTCGCAACGACTACCACCGCAACGGCTATGACAGTCTGGTCAACGAGCTGGGCAAGTATGGCCTTGGCAGGCGCGACCTGGTGTCCAACCTGAACCTGTTCAGCAAAGTGACAGTCAGCAACGAAGGCCGCATGCAGTTCCACGCCGGCAACTCGAGCGCGGGCGACACAGTCGATCTGCGTTTCGAAATGGACGCGCTGGTGGTGCTGTCTACCTGCCAGCACCCGCTCGACCCGGACGACACTTACCGGCCACGGGAGGTGACACTCACCGCCTGGAACTCCGGCGTGGCTGGTCCCGAGGACCCTTGCCGCCATCATTGTGCGGAGAATCAGCGGGCCTTCATCAATACGGAACGGTTTTATGCCTGATTCAGTCAGGCTGAGGAGAATCCGTCATGACCGACGCCATTACCGAGAGCAGTCTCGACCCCGAGTCGGCGGTGTTCCGCCAGATCGTGCCCGCAGGCGAGCCTCTCATGCATCGCGTTGCAAAAGGCCAGGTGTTCCGTATTCTCGACCTGGAGGGCAACCAGGCCGTGGATACGCTGTTCTACAACGCCGATGACACCGAGGAGCGTTACGACGCCAACAATACCATTCGCGGACAGAACAATATCTATTTGACTGCGGGCACAGAGCTGCTGTCCAATGAAGGCAGGGTTATGCTGATTATCATTGCCGATACCTGCGGGCGGCACGATACTCTGGGGGGCGCCTGTTCAGCGGAGAGCAATACGGTGCGCTATGCGCTGGACAAGCGTCATATGCACGCCTGCCGCGACAGTTTTCTGCTCGCGCTGGCAGAGTATGACCACGGCATGAGCAAACGCGACTTGTCGAGCAATATCAACTTCTTTATGAATGTGCCGGTCACCCCGCAAGGTGACCTGACCTTTGCAGACGGTGTCTCGGGCGCGGGTCGCTACGTGGAAATGCGCGCCGAAATGGACGTGCTGGTGCTGATTTCCAATTGCCCGCAGTTGAACAACCCGTGCAACGCCTACAACCCGACACCGGTGGAAGTGCTGGTCTGGGACGCATAGACACTTGATACCCGCGGGACGGCCCGCCGGCTACGGACTTACACCGGGACGGCCCGGCAGGCATGTGAGCGGAAGGTCCCACTGGCCATGTTCGACAAAGTTCTGATTGCCAACCGCGGGGCGATTGCCTGCCGCATTATCCGTACCCTCAAACGCCTGGGTGTGCGGTCCGTGGCCGTGTACTCGCAGGCAGACAGACATTCCCTGCACGTCAGTCAGGCCGACGAAGCCGTGTGTATCGGGCCGGCGCCGGCGGCCGAGAGCTATCTGGACGCCCGGCGCATTCTGCAGGTCGCGCGCGATACCGGCGCCCAGGCTATTCACCCGGGCTACGGTTTTCTCAGTGAGAATGCCGAATTCGCCGAGGCCTGCGCGGCGCAGGGCAGTGTTTTTGTGGGCCCCACGCCTGGGCAGATGCGCGACTTCGGACTCAAGCACACGGCGCGTAAACTGGCGCAGGACAACGGTGTACCGCTGTTGCCCGGCACCGGTCTGCTCGACGATCTGCAGCACGCGCAGCGTGAGGCGCTGCGCATCGGCTATCCGGTGATGCTGAAGAGCACCGCGGGCGGCGGTGGCATCGGTATGCAGTTGTGCTGGAGCGAACGGGAACTGGACGATGCCTTTCATTCAGTGGAACGCCTGGCCCGCAACAACTTCAGCCAGGGCGGTATCTTTCTCGAGAAGTATGTAGAAACGGCCCGGCACATTGAGGTGCAGATCTTCGGTGACGGTAACGGTCAGGTCGTTGCGCTCGGCGAACGCGACTGTTCGCTGCAGCGGCGCAACCAGAAGGTGATCGAAGAAACGCCCGCACCGGGTATCAGCGACGCTGTGCGCGAACGCCTGATGGCAGCGGCCATCAAGCTGGGCCGAGCGGTGCAGTACCGCTCTGCGGGCACGGTCGAGTACATCTATGACAGCCGCAGCGGCGAATTCTATTTTCTCGAGGTCAATACACGCCTGCAGGTGGAGCACGGTGTCACCGAGGAAGTCACCGGCGTCGATCTGGTCGAATGGATGGTGCGCACGGCGGCCGGTGAATCGGACTTCCTCAGGGACTATACGCATCGTCCGCGCGGGCACGCGATCCAGGTGCGGCTCTATGCCGAAGACCCGGGCAAACAATTCCAGCCCTCTGCCGGCGTGTTGACCGAAATGCGCTTTCCGCCGGCGGCGCGGGTCGACACCTGGGTCGAGCAGGGCAGCGACGTGCCACCCTGTTATGACCCCATGCTCGCGAAGATCATAGTGCATGCCGATGACCGCGAAGCCGCGCGCCGCAAGCTCGCCAGTGCCCTGGCGGAAACGTCCCTGCACGGTATCGAATCAAACCTCGCGTATCTGCGGCAGGTGCTCGCCGATCCGGTGTTCGTCAAGGCCGCGCACGACACGCGCTATCTGGACCGGTTCGAGTTCAGGCCGCTCAGTGTCGAGGTGTTGTCGCCGGGCACGCAATCGATGATCCAGGAGTATCCTGGCCGTACCGGCTACTGGAACATCGGCGTGCCACCTTCCGGTCCCATGGATCACCTGGCGTTCAGGCTGGCGAACCGCGCGGTGGGTAATCCCGAAGGTATGGCGGCACTCGAGCTGGCGGTTACAGGTCCGACTCTGAAGTTCAATACCGATACGGTGATCGCGCTCACCGGCGCGCGAATGAAGGCGCAGCTCGATGGCGAAGCGGCGGAATACTGGCAACCGCTGACCGTCAAGGCGGGCAGTACGCTGAAACTGCACGGCATCCTGGGCGGCGGTAACCGTACCTACCTGGCGGTGAAGGGTGGTTTCGACGTGCCGGAGTACATGGGCAGCAGGGCGACCTTTACACTCGGCCAGTTTGGCGGTCACGGCGGGCGCTCACTGCAGGTGGGCGACGCGTTGCGGCTCATCGGCCCGGCTGCCATGGATGAGTCCTGCGCGGCCGTGCCCTCGTCACTGGTGCCCGAATACACCAGTCATTGGGATATCCAGGTCATGTACGGCCCGCAGGGCGCGCCGGATTTCTTCACCGACCAGGATATCGAAATTTTTTTCGCCACCGACTGGGAGGTGCACTACAACTCCAGCCGTACCGGTGTGCGTCTGGTCGGTCCGAAGCCGCAGTGGGCACGCAGTGACGGCGGTGAGGCAGGTTTGCACCCCTCCAACATACACGACAACGCCTACGCCATCGGCAGCATCGATTTTACCGGCGATATGCCGGTGATACTCGGTCCCGACGGGCCCAGCCTGGGTGGGTTTGTCTGTCCCGCCACGATCGTACAGTCCGAGCTGTGGAAGATGGGCCAGTTGAAGCCCGGTGACCGGGTGCGGTTTCAGTGCATCGACATTGACGAGGCGCGGCAACGGGAACAGGTTCAGGATCAGGCAATCGCGACCCTGCAAGGCGGCCACTGGGCGTCGCGCACACCGCGGCAGGGCGGAGGAACGGTGTCCCCGGTGCTGCGCTCCAGAGAGGGCGGTGGCGACCGGGTCGCGGTGTGTTACCGGCAGGCGGGCGACCGCAATCTGCTGATCGAATACGGGCCTCTGGTGCTGGACCTCAATCTGCGCTTCCGTGTCCATGCGCTGATGCAGTGGGTAGAGCAACAGGGGCTCGAGGGCATCCTCGACCTGACGCCCGGTATACGTTCGCTGCAGGTGCATTTCGACAGCCGGCTGATCCGCCAGGGGGAGCTGCTGGCGCGCCTGGCCGAGGCCGAAGCGGACCTCCCCGCTATCGGCGACATGGAGGTCCCCAGCCGCATCGTCCACCTGCCGCTGTCGTGGGACGACCCGTCAACCCGGCTGGCCATCGAGAAATACATGCAGTCGGTGCGGCCGGATGCGCCCTGGTGTCCGAGCAATATCGAATTCATCCGTCGCATCAACGGCCTCGAGTCGATCGACGCCGTAAAGGATATCGTCTTCAACGCCAGTTACCTGGTCATGGGGCTGGGTGATGTCTATCTCGGCGCGCCGGTGGCGACGCCTATGGATCCGCGCCACCGGCTGGTGACCACCAAGTACAATCCCGCGCGGACCTGGACACCGGAGAATGCGGTGGGTATCGGCGGCGCGTATCTGTGTGTCTACGGTATGGAAGGGCCCGGCGGCTATCAGTTCGTCGGCCGTACGCTGCAGATGTGGAACCGGTATCGCCAGACGGGGGATTTCCGCGACGGCAAGCAGTGGTTGTTGCGCTTCTTCGACCAGATCCGCTTCTATCCGGTATCCGCAGATGACATTCTGCAGATGCGCGAGGATTTCCTGCAGGGCCGCCTGCAACTCAAGGTCGAGGAGACGGTACTGAAGCTGCGCGACTACAACGAGTTTCTCGCCGCCAATGCTGACAGCATCCGCGTGTTCAAGCAGCGGCAGCAGGCCGCCTTCGACGCCGAGCGCGAGCGCTGGGAGCACAGCGGCCAGGCCCACTATGTCGCCGAATTACCGGACGAGGCGGCCAGTGCCGATGCGCCCTTTGAACTGCCTGCGGACTGTATTGCCGTGGCATCGCCGGTAACCGGCAGCGTCTGGGAGATCCCGGTCAAAGTCGGGCAACCTGTCAACATCGGCGATAATCTCGTGGTGGTCGAGGCCATGAAGATGGAAATCGCCATCCAGGCCGATGAGGCGGGTACGGTTCAGGAAGTGCTCTGTGCACAGGGCAGTCCGGTAAAGGCCGGGCAGGCGCTGGTCATTGTGCAACTCGAGAACGCGTCCGGTGAGTGATCCGGTGCAAAGCCTGGATATACAGGCGCTCCTCGCCGGTTATCGGCAAGCGCGTTTCACGCCCCGGGATACTGTTCAGGAGGTGTTGCAGCGGATCGAAACCGCGACCGAGCGCAACGTCTGGATCAGCCGGCTGACCGACGTGCAGCTGCAACCGTACCTTGACGCGCTGCAGGGCCGAACCGTCGATGAGTTGCCCCTGTACGGGGTACCATTCGCCATCAAGGACAACATTGATCTGGCCGGGATTCCGACGACCGCCGCCTGTGCGGAGTTTGCCTACACGCCCGGGGAACACGCGTTTGTCGTTCAGCGCCTGATCGCTGCCGGCGCTATCCCTATCGGCAAAACCAACCTCGACCAGTTTGCTGCCGGTCTGGTCGGTACGCGCTCCCCCTATGGCGCCTGCGCAAACAGTTTTGATGCCGCCTATATCGCCGGTGGCTCCAGTTCCGGCTCCGCAGTCGCCGTCGCGACGGGGCTGGTGAGTTTTTCGCTGGGCACCGACACGGCCGGCTCCGGACGGGTACCGGCGGCCTTCAATAACATTGTCGGCATCAAGCCAACGCGGGGGCTCTTGAGTAACCGGGGCGTGGTGCCGGCCTGCCGTTCGCTGGATTGTGTTTCGATCTTTGCCCTGACCGGCGGCGATGCGCAGCAGGTGTTGCGCGTGGCGGCGCAGTTTGATGAACAGGATGCCTATGCCCGCCGCCCGCCCGCGGGGGCCTGGACCTTCAGTCCAGAGAGCTTCCGCGTCGGCGTGCCGCGTGAGGATCAGCTGGCGTTTTTCGGTAACGACAAGGCGGCGGCCCTATACCGGCGTGCTGTCGAGCGATTGATCGGGCTCGGGGGCGACCTCGTCGAGCTGGATTTCGAACCCTTTCTGGCCGCCGCACGGCTGCTCTATGAGGGACCCTGGGTCAGCGAACGCTATGCTGCGATTGAGACCTTTATCGAACAGCGGCCCGAAGCGCTGTTTCCGGTGACCCGGGACATTATTGTGGCGGGCAGAGACGCGCGGGCGCTCGAGGCCTTCAAGGCGCAGTATCGGCTGAGGGAGTACCGCCGTCGCAGTGAGGCCGCCTGGCGGCAAGTCGATGTGATCGTCACGCCGACCGCCGGTACGATCTACCGCATCGACGCGGTCAACGACGACCCCATTCGCCTGAACAGCAACCTGGGCTATTACACCAATTTCATGAACCTGCTGGATTTCAGCGCCATCGCTGTGCCGGCGGGCTTTCAGGCAGACGGCCTGCCGTTCGGCGTCACCCTGTTTGCGCCGGCGTTTGCCGATGCGGCGCTCGCGGCGCTGGGGGATCGCCTGCACCGTACCGCCGGTGCCCCCGCGGGCGCGACAGGCCTGGCATTGCCGGCGCCTTGGGAAGCGACGCCGCTGCCCGCGGGTGTCGCGCCTGTTGCGGTGTGCGGTGCGCACCTTTCCGGCCTGCCCCTGAACCCGCAGTTGACCGAACGCGGTGCCTGGCTGATGGAACGTACGTGCACCTCCGCCAATTATCGCCTGTACGCGCTCGCCGGTGGTCCGCCGCAGCGCCCGGGACTGGTGCGCGACAGGCACGCCGCGGCCATCAGTGTCGAGGTCTGGGCGATGCCGGCCGACCAGCTCGGCAGTTTTCTGCAGCTCATACCGCCGCCCCTGGGGCTGGGCAAGGTCGAGCTCGCGGATGGCCGCTGGGTGAGCGGCTTTATCTGCGAGCCCTGGGGTATGGTCGGCGCGGTGGATGTGTCGTCCTTCGGCGGCTGGCGGGCCTGGCTCGACAGTCAGGCATAAAAAAGCCGGAGCCTGGTGGCTCCGGCCCACCACGCAGCTATCCTGAGTCTATGTCAGCCCGAGTGGGAACTAAACTTTTTCGTCGAACAGCGAGCCGATCATTTCGTCGTAGGTTTTCAACACCGCGGTTGAGGCCTGCACCTGCAGCTTGTCGAGCTTGAGCCCCACCATGGGTTCGACCAGGCTCGGGGGGCTGTCGTTGTCGAACTGACCGGCGCTGGCGATTTCGGCTGCATGACTGCGTGCGCTGTGCAATCCGCGCTGAATACCGAGCATGGCTTGGGAGAAAACACCGTCGATCTTCATGTGCGATTCCTAGGCGATAACATCCAGCAGTTCGCCGACCGACGCCGGCTGGGTACGGTTGGCGCTGAAGCCGCCGTGCTGGGGCTGGGTGGCGTGGTCGGCCTGGTGTCTGTCCTTTGTGCCTTCGGTCCGCGCTGATTTTGCGTCCGCGCCACGTTCCGCCTCTCGGCGGAGCGCATGGCTGGCGGGTTCGGACTGCGGCGTTTCCTGTTGCTTCTCGACCCGGGAGTCGGCTTCACGGGGTGATTGGTTGTTCGCGGGCTCGTCGTGGTGTGGTCGGTCGACGGGTCGCGCCGAGGCTTGTTCAGTCGGGTGCGGCTCCGGCTTGTGCGGTGCGGCGGCCAGGGGTACCTGCAGGAAAGATGTGTCTACTTTCATAGCTTCGAGCCTCCGGGCCGTCCGCTAGCCGATCATCTGTCCGTCCTTTCCACTAACGGCGAGACCCCCCCAATACTTTAGCGCGGCAGAGGGTTTTTCTTTCCCGAACAGATGTTTGCAGCTATACTGGCGCGCCAGTTCTGTCCAGGCGTCGCGTGCAGGGGCGGCGCTGTCTCAAATAACCAATTGAAATTCGGAGACTTCAGGTGAGCCAGGAAGACAAGGTATTTTTCGGTAATTTTATTGGCGTGCTGGCCGCACTGGTGGTGATCGCCGTCCTGTTCTTTTTTCTCGCCGACACCGTAACCGACTATCTGGGGCCCAGTCAGGAAGAGGACGCCATGATTCAGGCGAAGACTGAAGAGAACATCAAGCCGGTCGGCGAAGTCAACATCGGTACCGTACCCGCCGCACCCAGCGCGGCACCGGTTGCCGCCGCCGGTCCCCGCTCCGGCGAGGATGTTTACAATGCCTATTGTGTCGCCTGTCACGGCACCGGGGCCGCGGGAGCGCCGAAGATCGGCGACGCTGCGGCCTGGGCGCCGCGCGCCGCACAGAGTATCGATACTCTGCTGTCGCATGCGACCAATGGTTTGAACGCGATGCCGCCTAAGGGCACGTGCGCGGACTGCTCCGAAGACGAGTTGAAAGCCGCCATCGAATATATGTTGTCAAAGAGCGGTCAGCAATAGCACACCCCGCGGAGCAAAAAAGGCCGCCGACCAGCGGCCTTTTTTGTGTCGGGTATTCAGTCGTGGTAACCGAGGCTGCGCACCAGCGGCTCCAGCAGCGGCAGCACCGGTTGCAGCTGCGCTGCATAGGTTTTCCACCTGCTCTTTGCGCGCCGGTAGATCGGCTGCGTGACGGCCTGGTAGCTGGGTGTGTAAAGACGGCGTGTCTGCGCCGAGCGGTGATACTGCAACACCGCTGGATTCCAGCCGAGGCCGAGATAAGCGAGCATGCGGCGGGCTGCGCCTTCGAGGTCGTCGACAATGTCCTCGTAGCGCGTCGTGAGCATATCGATCCCCAGCGTATCGCGGTAGTACAGCAACAGGCCCATCACTGTCTGATAGAACTTCGCGGTGTCTTCCAGGCCGAGAAACTGCGCCATGGCCGGATTCATCTCGAAGGTCTGCATATAGCAGCTGAGGCACGCGTCGCGAGGATCACGCAGCACCAGCAGGATTCGCGCGTCGGGGAACAGCCGTGCAATCAGACCGAGATGAATGCTGTTAAGGGGCAACTTGTCGAGCAGCAACTGACCCTTGCCCGGCCGGCTCTCCAGGGCCGCCTCCATCGCCTGACGGTAGCTGTTTGTCAGCTGCAGGATTTCCTTGCGGCTCAGACTGTCCACATCATCGGGATAGCGGAAATGGCGGCCGATGACGGCGCCGATGTTCTGCGTAAGGTCAGACAGCACCGGAAGCTCGTGGCTGGCGACAATGTCCGGGTGGGCTTCGAGTATTTGTTCCGTGAGCGTGGTTCCGGAACGCGGGAATCCCACCAGAAAGACCACTTTCAACGCCGGCTCTTCCGCTTGCTGTCTCGGGGGCACAGTCGCCGGGTGACGCGAAAAGACCTGTCGATACCTATCGATATTGTCGCGGTATCGCTGCAATTGCGTGTCACTGATCCCGTGCAGTGCCTTGAAAGCCTGTTTGCCAGCGAATAGATGGCGGAACGCTGCCTGCGGGTCACCCAGGTGGTCGAGAATCCTGGCCATCTCCAGGTTGATCGCGCCCTGATGAAAGGGGCTCAGTCTGGCGTCCAGCAACGGTGCGAGCCGTTCCCGGGCGGCGGTGTAATCCTTGTTGCGCGCTTCCAGCTTGGCCAGCAGGAGCGATGACTCGATATCCTGCGGGGAGCGCAAGAGTGCCTGTCGCGCACAGTCGCGCGCCTCGTCAAGGCGATGGACCTGCTCGTAGAGCAGGCCGAGGTTGCGGTAGGCGAGGTGCTGGTCAGGGTTCAGTTGCAGCGAGCGCCGATAGGCCTCAATGGCTGCAGCGATGCGCCGCTGGCGCTGCTCGCAGTAACCCAGATCGTTATACAGGCTGGCGTCATCCGGTCGCAGTGTCAGGGCCGACTGCAGGTGTATGATCGCCTGGGCAAATTGCTGTTTTCTGATCAGCACCGTCGCCATGGCGTGGCGGCTATCTGCGTCGCTGGGCCTCAATTCAAGCGCCTTGCGCAAACACACCTCGGCCTTCGGCCAGGCCTGCAGCCGGGCGTGGGTGATGCCCAGCCACGCCCAGGCCTGCGCATCTCGCGGGTTGCCTTTGCACGCCTGTTCCAGCATCGGCACTGCCTGTGACAGTTTTCCACTGTCGATCAGAGTACGGATACGCTGGTGCAGTCTGGACATGGTACGCGGAGGCAAGAATCAGCCAGAAGCCGGGTGCGCCGCTGAAGCCTGCGGCGCGATCAGGAAAGCAGCCCCTTAAGTTGTGCAAGGTGAGCCTGGCCGCGCTGTCTTCGGGTTTCGGGATTCTGTGGCATGCCGGGTTTGTCCCATTCGATATCACCCGGCGGCAATTCGCTCAGAAACCGGCTGGGCTCGCAGCTCTGCCAGTCGCCGGCGCGGCGGCGTCTGCTGGCATAGGTCATGGTGAGCGTCTTCTGCGCGCGGGTAATGCCGACGTAGGCCAGGCGGCGCTCTTCTTCGAAGTGGTCGGCCTCAATACTGCTGCGGTGCGGCAGCAGGTTCTCTTCCATGCCGACCATGAACACGTGTGGAAACTCCAGACCCTTGGCTGCATGAAAAGTCATCAGCCGTACACTGTTGCCGTTGCCGTCATCGTTGCGGTCCAGGCGGTCCAGCAAGGCGATCCGGCTTACAATGTCGGCCAGATTTCGTTGTTCTTCGCCCTTGTCGGCGAGGCGTTCCAGCCAGTCGAGCAGGTCGTTGACGTTCTGTTGCCGGCGCTCGGCGTCGTTAGGATCTTTGGCGTTGTCCGTCAGCCAGCCGCTGTAGTCGATGTCGTGGATCAGCTGCCGCACAACGGGCATGGCGTCGCTGCGCCTGCCCTGGTCGGCGAGCGCCACGATCCACTCGGCGAATTCGCGCAGGCGGCTCGTGGCACGCCGGTTGAGAACCGCATCCAGGCCGCTTTCGAAACAGGCCCCAAGCAGGCTGATCCCGTGTTGCGACGCATAGGCGCCCAGCTTTTCCAGTGTCGCGGCGCCCAGTTCCCGGCGCGGCGTGTTGACGACGCGCAGGAAGGCACGATCATCGTCTTCATTGACCAGCAGCCGCAGGTAGGCCAGCAGGTCCTTCACCTCAGTGTATTCAAAGAACGAGGTGCCGCCACTCAGGTGGTAGGCGATGCTGTGTTCCCGCAGCACTTTCTCGAAGCTGCGCGACTGGTGGTTGCCGCGATAAAGGATGGCGTAGTCGCCGTGCCGGCTGCCATGTGTGAACTGGTGGTGCAGAATATCGGACACGACGCGCTCCGCTTCGTGCTCGCCGTCACGACAGGCCACGATCTTGAGCGGGCTGCCGTAACCCAGCGCGCTCCACAGGCGTTTCTCGAACACGTGTGGATTGTTGGCGATCAGCTGGTTCGCGCACTTGAGGATGCAGCCCGCCGAGCGGTAGTTCTGCTCGAGCTTGACGACTTGCAGGCGGGGAAAATCCTCCTTGAGCCGCTTCAGGTTTTCCGGATTGGCGCCTCGCCAGGCATAAATCGACTGGTCATCGTCGCCCACCGCAGTAAAAGGCGTGGTGCTGCCCACCAGCAGCTGTACCAGCCGGTACTGTGCCGTGTTGGTGTCCTGGTACTCGTCGACCAGCAGGTGGCGCACCCGGTTCTGCCAGTGCTCGCGCACGCCGGCGTTGTCCTGCAGGGCCAGCACTGGTTGCAGAATCAGGTCGTCGAAATCGAAGGCGTTGTACGCTTTGAGATTGCGCTGGTATTCCGCATACAGTAAAGCGGCCGCCTGTTCGAATTCGCTGGCGGCCTGTTTCACCGCCTGCAGTGGTAGCACCAGCTCGCTTTTCCAGTTGGAAATCTGGTTGCGCAGCGCTTCGGCGGCGAAGGCGCCGGCGCCCTTGCGCAGCAGTTCGTCGATCAGGTGCAGGCTGTCCTGGGCGTCGAAAATCGAAAAGTTGCTCTTGTAGCCAAGTACGCCTGCTTCGCGGCGCAGCATGCGCATGCCGAGGGTGTGGAACGTTGACACTGCCAGGCCCCTACCGGCGTCTGCGCTCAACAGTCTGGTGACGCGTTCACGCATTTCGCGGGCCGCCTTGTTGGTAAAGGTGACCGCAATAATGTTTCTCGCCGGTACGCCGCACTGACCGATGAGGTAGGCGATCTTTTCGGTGATGACACGCGTCTTGCCGCTGCCCGCGCCGGCCAGAACCAGCAACGGCGAGTGCACCTCGCGCACCGCGGCGCGCTGCTCGGGATTCAGATCGGCCATGGGTCAGGGGCGGGTCGGCGAAGGGCACATGCCGCGCATTGTAGCGGGCATCGGGCCCGGGCGGCAGCTTGCAAGTTTGGCGGATTTAGTGTCCGGGTACTGCCGCAGTCTTATCCAGGCAACGGTAGCCAATGGCTTCCTGCAGGTGCAGCGAACCTATGGCTTGTTGACCACCCAGGTCAGCGATAGTGCGCGCCACCTTGAGTATGCGGTGTACTGCACGAGGCGACAGCCGGAAACGGTTCACGGCTTTCTCCAGCAGCTGTGCCTGTGCGTGTCCGAGGCGACAAACCTGTTCCAGCCGCTGCAGGGACAAATGGGCGTTGAGGCAGCCACGCTGCTGTTGGACAGTGCGTGCGGCTGCCACCCGGGCGCGTACAGTGGCACTGTCTTCGCCCGGTTTGTCCTGCAGCTGGCGCCAGGGAATGCGTGGCATTTCGACCTGCAGGTCGATCCGGTCGAGCAACGGCCCGGAGATGCGGCTGCGATAATGCGCGACCTGGTCCGGCGTACAGCGGCAGCCCCCGTCCATATCGCCGAAGTAACCGCAGGGACACGGATTCATAGCGGCGATCAGCTGAAACAGTGCCGGAAATTCCGCCTGCCGTGCTGCCCGCGACACCGTCACCTTACCGGTTTCCAGGGGCTCGCGCAGTACCTCCAGGGCATGTCGCTTGAACTCGGGCAGCTCATCCAGAAACAGCACGCCGTTATGCGCCAGGGAAATTTCGCCCGGGCGCGGGTTGCTGCCACCGCCGGCCAGGGCTGCGGCCGATGCCGTGTGGTGCGGGCAGCGAAACGGGCGCTGTTTCCACAGGCGGGTGTCGAATCCGTCGCGACCCACCGACGTGACCGCGGCCGTTTCCAACGCTTCGCTGTCCGCCAGCGGCGGCAGAATGCCGGGCAGCCGGCTTGCCAGCAACGTCTTCCCGGTACCCGGCGGCCCGACGAACAACAGATGGTGCGAGCCGCTGGCGGCGACCTCGAGCGCGCGCCGTGCGTGCTGCTGGCCGCGGACGTCCCGCAGGTCCCACGCGGGTCGCGGCGCCTCCCGGCTGACGGGTGTGGCTGGTGGCAACGACGAGGCGTCGTGGAGTTGATTACAGACCTCCAGCAGGTGCCGGGCAATACGTATGGCCCCGGGATCCGCGAGGGCTGCTTCCTCGGCGTTGCCCACCGCGCAGACCAGTTGACGGTGACTGGCCACGGCGCCGAGTGCGCCCGGCAATATGCCCGGCACCGGGCGTATGGCGCCGCCGAGCGCGAGTTCAGCGACGAACTCGTAGTTCTCCAACGGGGTGTCGGGGATCTGCGCCGAAGCCGCGAGGATGCCCAGAGCGATGGCCAGGTCGTAGCGGCCACCCTGCTTGGGGAGATCGGCCGGCGCGAGGTTGATGGTGATGCGCTTCGCCGGGAAGTCGAAACCGCTGTTCAACAGCGCACTGCGCACGCGGTCTTTACTTTCGCGAACGGCAGTTTCAGGCAGACCCACAATGGCCAGCGAGGGTAGGCCATTGGCGATATGGGCTTCGACGCTGACCAGCGGTGCCTGCACGCCGAGCTGGGCGCGACTGTATACGACGGCGAGTGACATGAGTTTTCCATCCTTGGAAAAAAGCCTTTGCGCTGTTGCAGCTTACCGTACCACGGGGGACACGGCGCGCAGCGCGAATGGCTGGTTACTTCTTCAACAGCCGCGCTTCGAGGGCAGCGATCTGTTGTTCCAGTTGCTCGATCTTTTCTCTCGAACGCGCCAGCACCTTGCGTTGCACGTCGAATTCCTCGCGGGTCACGAGATCCAGCCTGGCGAATACCGCCTGGGCAGCCGCGCGAAGGTTCTTCTCCAGGTCGTCCTGAACGGTTTTAGCCGCGGCGGGCATGGCGTCGCTGAGGCGCCTGGCAATATCGTCTAGCAGCTTGGCATTGAGCATTGCTCTACGATAGCGAAGCGGGATTACAACGTCCATCACAAATAAGCAACATGGCGCACTCTTATGGTGCGCCACTTTGATGCGTATGAATAATGAGCACCAAGTCGGTGCGCATGACCCTGCCGAGGTTGCTCTGAGCGACCCTATCTCGCTGACATTAAAAGTTTATATGCTCTGGCACGGTAACTGCAAAAGCAGAGCGTACACCTGAGGTGGACGCACCGTTTGCCAGAAGGTCCGTAATTGTTACCTCAAAAATACACAGTCGGATATAGGAGTCCTCATACGATGAAATACGCAAAAACGCTGCTCGCTTCCGCGCTGGTGGCGGCCACGGGTGTTGCCGAGGCCGACCTGAGCGCCAACCTGGGCGTGCAGAGCAACTACTACTTCCGCGGTATCACCCAGACCAATGACGGTGCGGCGGTATCCGGTGGGATCGATTACAACCACGATTCGGGTTTCTATGTCGGCACCTGGATGTCCAACATCGACTTCACCTCGGCACCCAAGGCCAATGTTGAAACTGATCTCTACGCCGGTTTCGGTGGTGATATTGGCGACACCGGTCTGAGTTATGACCTGAGCGCCTGGTACTACTGGTATCCCGGTGCCGGCGGTGATGCGCAGAACGGCGAACTGGATTATTCCGAAGCCAGCGGCAGCCTGAGTTATGGCCCGGCGACGCTTACCGTCGCCTACACCTTCTGGTCGGAAGCCAGCGACATAAACAGCGAGGCCCAACCGTTCCAGGATGGTGACTTCTGGTACAACCTGGGCCTGGAACCCGACTGGAGCTACGAGGGCTTTTCACCGACCGCGTCTATCGGCTACTACGCATTCGATCAGGATGGTGACGGTAATCAGGATCTGGACTACACCACCTGGACGGTGGGCATTACCAAGGATGCCGGTGATTTCGGTTCGTTCAGCGTGAATTACATACAGAACAGTTACAAAGATAATGCGAAAAAGTTCTGGGGAGACACAACCAGCGACGGTCCACATTTCTGGATTGGCTGGGCCAAAGACTTCTAAGTCCCGGCCCGCTCAGACAACGCGCAATTAACCCAAGGTCCGCCCGGCCGGGCGGACCCAACCTAGGAGAGACCATCTGATGAAGCTTGTATCCGCAATCATCAAGCCCTTCAAGCTCGACGACGTCCGCGAGGCGCTGTCCGAGATTGGCGTGCAGGGCATCACGGTCACTGAAGTGAAAGGATTTGGACGCCAGAAGGGTCACACGGAACTGTACCGCGGCGCGGAATACGTGGTGGATTTTCTGCCCAAGGTCAAGATCGAAGTCGCTGTGCCGGCTGACTTGACGGAGCAGGTGATCGAAGCGATTTCCAAGGCCGCCAATACTGGCAAGATCGGTGACGGCAAGATCTTTGTATACCCCTTGGAGCAGGCAGTCCGTATCCGCACCGGCGAGTCCGGGCCGGACGCTCTGTAAAGAATAAAGCAACCCGACCGGAGATCCGACAAATGGTTATTCGAAAACTATCAAGGCTGGCATACGCTTTTCCGGCGATGTTACTTGCCTTTCTATCCTCCCCGGCGTTTGCCGAAGACGCCCTGAGCGCGGGAGATACAGCCTGGATGCTGACGGCCACCGCCCTCGTGCTGCTCATGACGATACCCGGCCTGGCGCTGTTCTATGCAGGCATGGTGCGCGCGAAGAACGTATTGTCAGTCATGATGCAGTGTTTTGCCATCACCGGCCTGGTAACGGTGCTTTGGACCATTGCCGGTTACAGTCTGGCGTTCACCGATGGCGGTGGCATGAACGATTACCTGGGTGGCTTGAGCAAAATGTTTCTGGCAGGCGTCACCCCCGATGCTCTCAGCGGCACTATCCCCGAGACCGTCTTCATGACCTTTCAGATGACCTTCGCGATCATTACCCCGGCGCTGATTGTCGGTGCCTTCGCCGAGCGCATGAAATTTTCCGCGATGCTTTGGTTTATGGGCCTCTGGCTGCTGGTCGTCTACGCTCCAATCTGCCACTGGGTATGGGGTGGCGGCTGGCTTGCAAACCTCGGTGTACTGGACTTCGCCGGCGGCACAGTGGTGCACATCAATGCCGGTATCGCCGGTCTGATGGCGGCGCTGGCGCTGGGTAAACGCAAGGGTTACCCGACCACGGCCATGCCGCCGCACAACCTCGGTTACACGCTCATGGGCGCCTCCATGTTGTGGGTCGGCTGGTTCGGGTTTAACGCCGGTTCCGAGCTGGCCGCTGACGGCACGGCCGGTATGGCGATGGCCGTGACACAGATCGCGACTGCAACTGCGGCGCTGGCCTGGATGTTCGCCGAGTGGCTGTCCCACGGCAAACCAAGCGTACTGGGTATCGCTTCGGGCGCGGTGGCGGGTCTCGTGGCTATCACACCGGCTTCCGGAACCGCGGGCCCCATGGGTGCGCTGTTGATCGGTGCGGCCGCGGGCGTCGGCTGCTTCCTTGGCGCGACCAAGCTCAAGCGGGCACTGGGATACGACGACTCGCTGGACGCCTTCGGCGTGCACGCCATAGGCGGGGTTATCGGCGCCATTTTGACCGGTGTCTGCGCGGATGTCAGTTTCGGTGGCGTCGGTCTGGCCGAGGGTCTCACCATCGGCAGCCAGGTCGGCAAACAATTTGTCGGTGTAGCGGCAACCCTGATCTACACGGGCGTGGTCAGCTTTGTGCTGCTTAAGATTATCGACGCCATTGTGGGTCTGCGCGTCACGGAAGAGGAAGAAACCGAAGGTCTGGATATCGCACTGCACGACGAGCGCGGTTACAACCTCTAACTGCTCTGGTTAATCAACAGGGTAATCGTCACAACGGGCGCTTCGGCGCCCGTTTCTTTGTGCGGCTTACAGCTTCTTGTGGCTGCCGTCACAAAAGGGCTTATCCCCGCTGTGTTTGCAGCCGCACAACCACACCCTGGTTTTCTCGCTGATTGCAACTTTCACCGGTGTGAAGTCACTGCCCTTGTGTGAACCGTCGCAAAACGGCTGACTGGCCGACTTGCCACAGGCGCACCACCAGTAGGTACCGGGCTCAAGTTCGACGGCGTAGGGGGCTCGCTGGGCGATCGTGGCTTCTGGCATGTCGTTCTCCCTGTTAGGTGAGGGGTGTCCTCGGCTGTGGTGGACATTACCCGTGCCGGTGTTTCAGGTAAAGTGCCGTGGTTCCTTTGGCTAGACAAGCTGTGAATGTCCGATGTTTGACGTGAACAACCTCACTCGTCCGGGTCTGCCACCGGTGTCGTTCCGCCTCGGCGCGGGTGAACTGGTCTGCCTGTGCGGTCCCAGCGGCTCGGGTAAAACACAGCTGTTGCGTGCTCTGGTCGACCTGGACGTGAATGAGGGCAGTGTGACGTTGCACGGCGTGTTGCGGGAATCCCTGCCACCGCCACAGTGGCGCCGCAAGGTTGCGCTGCTGCCGGCGGAAAGTCGCTGGTGGGAGGCCACGGTGGCGGAGCATTTCACGCTACTGGACGACCAATCGCTGCAACACCTCGGCTTCGACCAGGACGTTGCCGACTGGCGCGTAGAACGATTGTCCAGCGGCGAGAAGCAACGCCTGGCATTGTTGCGCGTGCTCGCCAACCGGCCCGAGGTACTGCTCCTTGATGAGCCGACGGCCAACCTGGACGCTGTCAATACACAGCGGGTGGAGAAACTGGTCAGGGACTATCTGCGGGTCAACCGGGCGAGCTGCCTGTGGGTCAGTCATGACAGAGCGCAGATCGAGCGGCTGAGCCAGCGGCGTCTCGAAATGGGCCCGACGGGCCTGCGGGAGGCCGCATGATCATGCTCAGCGAGTTCGACCTAGCCGTCGCCGGCCTGCTGGTGGTCGCGCTGGCGCTGGTCTCGCGGCGGCTTTACCCGGACCTTGCCAGGCAGCTGCTGGTTGCCGGTGTGCGCACGGCGCTGCAGTTGACTCTGGTCGGACTGGTATTGAAGACGCTGTTCGAAAACGCCAGTCTGCTGTGGGTGCTGTTGCTGTCCCTGCTCATGCTGGCTGTCGCCGGTCGCGAAGTGATGGCCCGTCAGCATCGGCGTTTCGCCGGCGTGGGCGGTTACGCAATCGGTGTGGTGTCGATGTTCATTTCCTCGTTCAGTATTGCGCTGTTCGCGCTGATCGTGGTGGTGGGCAACAAGCCCTGGTACCAGCCCCAGTACGCCATCCCGCTATTGGGAATGCTGCTGGGCAACACCATGAATGGGGTCGCCCTGGCGCTGGATCGCCTGACCCAGACTGCCTGGGAGCAGCGTGAAGTTATCGAAGCGCGCCTGGTGCTCGGCCAAAGCGCCGGCGAGGCGCTGTCCGGTATCCGCGGGCAGGTGTTTCGCAGCGGCCTGATCCCGATCATCAACGCCATGGCGGCGGCCGGCATCGTCAGCCTGCCCGGCATGATGACCGGCCAGATTCTCGCCGGCGCCGAGCCGGTGGAGGCAGTCAAGTATCAGATTATGATCATGTTTCTTATCACCGGCGGGGCGGGGTTTGGCACCCTCGCGGCAATTCACCTGGGCGTAAAACGTTTGTTCGACGAGCGTCAGCGCTTAAGGCTGGACCGTCTGAAACGATAACAGCAGCATGTATCGCTCCATTCAAAATGGCTGTATGACGTTGCTGCTGATACTGACGGCGCCGGACTCCTTGGCGGAGATCTACCGCTGGGTCGATGCGCAAGGACAGGTCCATTTCGAGGACCGCAGCCAGGCACAGAGTGGCAGTGAGGCGCGCAGCTATACGCCACCGGCAGCCGCCGCGCAGGACCCGCAGCAGCGCATGGAAAAAACCCGCAAACTGTTAAACGCTTACCAGGCCGAGCGCCAGCAGGCCCGTGAGCAGCAGGAAAAACAGAAACAGGAGCTGGCAAAGCGCACTCGCCAGTGTGCCATTGCCAGGGATCATCTGCGCCAGTACCAGCAGTATGGCGGTATTTACCGGCTCGATGGCGACGGCGAACGGGTCTATTTGTCGGATCACGAACGCGACGCGCTGATCAAGCGGTCGCGCGATGCTATCGCGCGGTGGTGCAGCTAAGAGGCTGTCGGACTTGGGACTGATCTACTGCGCCGGTGGGAGCGCGCCCCATTTTCCCGATCCTTTTCGTCAAATAGCTACGGTTATTCTCCTCAAACGATCGAAAAAATGGCCTCGCCCTCCCACCTTGCTCGCTACGATCACCCAAGTCCGACAGCCTCCTAGAAGCCTGTCCGCGCTGTGCCACTTTCTCGCTCTGCGAAGATTACGCGGACAGGCTCCTGGACGCTCAGAGCCGGTCCTGCAGAAAGAACTCCGGCTGTGCCAGCGCGCCGCGGTGAATCGCCGCGTTGTAATAGCGGGTCGGGAAGCCCTTGTGCCGAGCGTCCTGTTCCCTGAATTCCACCACGGATTGTTTGCCTGCGAGCGTGGCAGTCCACCAGCCGGAAGGGTAGACCGGCTGGGGAAACTGCAGTGACACGCTGTCGGCGAAGCCTGCGGCGCGCATCGCCTGGTGCATCGGACGTATAATGCTCTCGTAGTGCAGCAGCGGCGATTCGCTCTGCTGTACGACCAGGCCGCGATCGCCCAGTGCGCGATAACAATCCCGGTAAAACGCCTCGCTGAACAGACCCTCGGCGGGCCCAATGGGGTCGGTGCTGTCGACAATGACCAGGTCGACGCTGCCCGGCGCGGCAGTCTTCATCCACTGAATACCGTCGCCAAAATACAGTTCCGCGCGCGGGTCATGATTCGATTCGCACAATTCCGGGAAATATTCTTCCGCCAGGCGCGTGACGCGTTCGTCGATATCGACCTGCAGAACGTGCTCCACGCCGGGGTGCCTGAGCACTTCGCGCAGCGTTCCACAGTCTCCGCCGCCGATGACCACCACACGCTTTGGATCCGGGTGAGTAAACAGTGCGGGGTGCGACATCATCTCGTGGTAGAGATAATTGTCGCGGCTGGTCAGCATGACGAAACCGTCGATGACCATCAGCTTGCCGAAATCGGTAGTCTGCCAGATGTCGATGCGCTGATAGGGGCTCTGTTCTTCGTGCAGCTTTCCGCTGACCCTGAGGGAAAACGCGGAGCCGCCCTTTTCGCATACTTCGGTGAACCAGGCTGTGCCTTCTTGGATAATCGGCGCTGTCATGCTGTGTGAAATAGATTGGGGTCGGTGACGAATTTTCTTACAATGCAGGTGCGAACCCGTGTCCGCGAGTATATAGAAAATCGACACCGGCCCCAATCGAATTCTGACGCCTATGCCCTGGACCATTGAGGAGTCTCGTCAACTTTACAACCTGCCTGGCTGGAGTGACGGCTATTTCGACATCAATACCCAGGGTCACCTGGTGGTGCGGCCAGGCGGACTCGACCGCAATGTTGAGGTCGACTTGTGTGAACTCGCCGCTGAAATCCGTGACTCGGGCCTGAGCTGGCCGGTGCTGGTGCGTTGTGGTGGCATCATCCGCGATCGGCTGGACCGCTTGTGCGGGGCTTTCGTGCGGGCGCGCGAACAACTGGCTTATCAGGGCGGCTACACCGCCGTCTATCCCATCAAGGTCAATCAGCAGTTCAGCGTGGTACGCGAGGTCTTCCAGCATGGCGGTGATCGCGTCGGCCTCGAAGCGGGCAGCAAGCCTGAGCTCATGGCGGTGCTGGGCCTGTCGGCACCGGGTGGCGTGATTATCTGCAACGGATACAAGGATCGTGAATACATTCGCCTGGCCCTGATCGCCCGCCGCCTGGGGCTGCGTATTTACCTGGTGGTGGAAAAGCTGTCAGAGTTGAAAGAGATAGTGGATCAGTCGCACGAACTCGATGTCTCGCCGCTGCTGGGTGTGCGCGTACGCCTCGCATCCATCGGCGCCGGCAACTGGCAGAATACCGGTGGTGATAAGTCCAAGTTCGGGCTGCACGCGGCCCAGGTGCTGTACATGCTCGAGCAGCTGCGGGAACACGCGCTTCTCGACCAGCTGCAGTTGCTGCACTTCCACCTGGGTTCGCAGCTGGCGAACCTCAAGGATATCGAAAAGGGCGTCCAGGAAGCGGCACGCCTTTTTGCCGATCTGCACGCGTTGGGTGTAGGCGTGAAAGTGCTGGATGTGGGCGGCGGTTTGGGTGTCGACTACGAGGGTACGGCTTCGCGCAGTTTCTGCTCAATGAACTACACGCTCGAACAGTACGCCGCGGCTGTTGTTGGCGGCATAGCTCGTGTCTGTGATGAACAGCAGCTGGCGCATCCGGATATCATCACTGAATCCGGACGCGCCCTGACGGCGCACCACGCTTTTCTGGTCACCAACATCATCGACACCGAACAGGCGCCGGACGACGACGAGCTGCAGCCACTGGGTGACACGGCACCGGATGTGCTGGTGCAGCTGCAGATCATCTACCGGCGGCTTGACAGCCGCCCGGTGCTGGAAAGCCACCTGGAACTCAATCAGGCGCTGGACGACCTGCACCGGTTGCACAGCCAGGGACTGGTCACGCTGGCGCAGCGTGCGCTCGGCGAAAACATCTATTATGTGACGCTGAAACGCCTGCAGCATATGCTGAAGCCGTCCAATCGTGATCACCGTGGCCTGATTGACGACCTGAACGTGAAGCTCGCCGACAAGGTTTTCTGCAACCTGTCCATTTTTCAGTCGCTGCCGGACGTGTGGGCGATTGACCAGATCTTCCCGATTGCGCCGCTGCAGCGGCTTGACGAACAGCCCGAACGGCGCGCGCGCATCGAGGACCTGACTTGTGATTCCGACGGCCGTATCGATTCCTACGTCAGCGGCGAGGGTATCGAGAACAGTTTGCCGCTGCACAGCCTGGCTGCCGGTGAAGACTATCTTCTGGGTTTTTTCATGGTCGGTGCCTATCAGGAAATACTCGGCGATATGCACAACCTGTTTGGCGACACCGATACGGTCAACCTCGAAGTTAACGCCGACGGTTCACATCAGCTGTGCGAAGCCGAGCACGGTGACCGCGCCGACGAGTTGCTGCGCTATGTGCACTTCGAGCCCAAGCGCCTGCGTGCTGTGTACCGTCAGCGCGTCAACGCAGCCGACCTGAGTGCGGCGCAGGCGCGGCAGTTTCTGGCCGAACTCGAAGCCGGGCTCAGCGGTTATACCTACCATGAAGACTGATTCCGGGTTGATCGCGGGTTTTGTTGGCCTCGGCGCCATGGGTGCACCGATGGCCCATAACCTGTACGCGGCTGACCGGCTCGGGGCGGTGTGGAATCGCTCGACCGAACGTCTTGATGCTTTTCTTGCCGCACACAACGTTGCCCGAGCTGATAGTCCGGCTGCAGTGGCGCGCGCAGCACCCGTGGTGGTCACTTGCATCGCTGCTGACAGCGATTTGCTCGAAGTGGTGGAGCAACTGTTGGCGGGGCTGGGAGAGGCTTCAATTGTCGTGGACTGTTCGACGGTCAGCCGCGATACGGCGCGTGCAGCAGCGGCGCGGGTGCAGGCGTTTGGCGCCGGTTTCCTCGATGCACCGGTATCGGGTGGTGTCGAAGGGGCGCGGCACGGGGCACTGGCCATGATGGTCGGCGGCAGCGCAGCATTACTGGACAGGGTGCGTCCGCTGTTGTCCTGCATGGCCGCGCGTATCGAACACATGGGACGGCTCGGCAACGGCCAGGCCACCAAGGCCGTCAATCAGATCATGGCCGCGGGTATCAATCAGGCGGTCAGCGAGGCGCTGGCCTTCGCCGGGGCGCATCAATTGCCGATGGACAAAGTCATTGACATCGTCAGTAGTGGCGCGGCCGGTAACTGGTTTCTCGAGCACCGCGGGCACTCCATGGTCGAAGGTCGTTTCGCTGCCGGTTTCAAAGTTGCGCTGCACCACAAGGACCTCGAGATCTGCCGGCGTATGGCGGCATCTCTGGGCGTGGCCCTGCCGGTGGTCGAAATGACGCTGATCCACTACCGGCGGCTCATGCAGGCGGGCTACAGCGACGAGGATATATCGGCGTTGTTTCGCGAGAAGCGTGCGATGTTCGAGCGCGGCGCGGCGGGCACTAACCTTTCAGACGAATGAGTATGGCATCCACGCCGTTCCTTTTGAGCAGGGTGCGCGCATCGTTCAGGTCCCGCAGGTTGCTGAAAGGTCCGACCCGCACCCGGTGCCAGGTCTGAGCATTGTCGACGGTGACTGCCTGAATACTGGTTTCCAGTCCCAGCAGCGCCAGCCTGGCGCGCAACTGATCGGCCTGTTTACGGCTGCGGAACGAGCCGGCCTGCAACAGGTAAGTGCCGGGTTGTTCGACCTGTTTGACGCCTTCCTGTGTGGCCTGGCCCTGGATATCCTCATCCGGCACGATGACTTCCATCTCCGGTAACAGGTTGTAAAAGTCGAAACGCGGTTTTGGCGGTGGCGCTACCGGCACCCTTTTTGGCTTGGGTATCTCCCTAATCGCCTGTTCGGCGGGTACCGGCAGTGGCTGTGCGGCTTCCGTTACCTGTGCCTGCTTGGGCCGCATCTGCAGGAATACCAGGAAAGCCACCAGCAACCCTACCACCAGGCCAGTAATCGCCCATACCCAGGGCGGCGCGGCCTTGTTACGTGTTGAGCGACGTCGCCGGCTGACTGCCATTACGGGTGCGGCCGCCTACATGCTGTCCGGCGCGGAGACGCCGAGCAGCCGCAGGCCATTGGCAATGACCTGGCGCGTGGCCGCGATCAGGTTGAGCCGCGCGTCGCGCAGGTCCTGGTCTTCGACCAGAAACTGGTGGGCGTTGTAGTAGGTATGAAACTCATTGGCCAGATCACGGAGAAAATGGGCCAGCTGGTGGGGCTCGTGGCCGATGGCGGCGGCCTCGACAATTTCCGGGTAGCGTGACAGGCTGACCAGCATCGCGTCCTCGTGGGCTTCGCTCAGCCGCTGCAGGTTACGCGCGCCATTGGCCTCATCCCAGGTCATGCCTTTTTCCTGCAGCTGACGGAACACGCTGACGACGCGGGCGTGGGCGTACTGGATGTAGTACACGGGGTTGTCGCTGGACTGCGATTTGGCCAGGTCCAGGTCAAAATCCATGTGCTGCTCGCACTTGCGCACCACGTAGAAGAAGCGTGCTGCGTCGTTGCCGACTTCGTGGCGCAGCTCGCGCAGGGTGACAAACTCGCCGGAACGGGTCGACATCTGCACCTTTTGGCCGCCCCGGTAAAGGATAGCGAACTGCACCAGCAGTACGTCCAGCTTGTCCGGGTCGTCACCGAGCGCGCTGAGGGCAGCCTTGACGCGCGGCACATAACCGTGGTGATCCGCGCCCCAGATATCGACGACCCGCTCATAACCGCGCTCCAGCTTGTTCATGTGGTAGGCGATGTCAGAGGCGAAGTAGGTGGTCTGACCGTTGTCCCGCACCACCACCCGGTCCTTCTCGTCGCCGTAATCAGTCGAACGGAACCACAGGGCGCCCTTGTTCCGGTAGAGGTGTCCGGAGTCTTTGAGACGCTCGATTGCGCGTTGAACGGAACCGTTGCGGGCCAAGGAACGTTCGGAAAACCATTCGTCGTAGTGAACGCCAAATTCTTCGAGGTCGCGCCGGATGTTTTCCAGGATGGAACCGAGACCCAGATCAAAGGTCTCGCAGTAATGTTCACCCAGCAATGCCTTCGCCCGCTCGATCAGGCCGTCAATGTGGATTTCCTTGTCGCCGCCTTCCGGTTCATCGGCCGGTACGCCCTCAAAAACCTCGCTGGCCGTGTGACGCAGAGCGTTGCCGTGCTTACGGTGCAGGCTGGCGGCGATATCCCAGACATAGTCGCCCTTGTAACCGTTGCTCGGAAATGTCAGCTCCTCCCCGCACAGGTCGAGGTAGCGCAGGTAGACGCTGGTTGCCAGGATATCCATCTGCCGGCCGGCGTCGTTGACATAGTATTCACGGTGCACCTTGTAGCCGACCGCATCCAGCAGGTCGGCGACCGTGGCCCCGTAGGCGGCGCCACGTCCATGCCCGACGTGCAGCGGCCCGGTCGGGTTGGCGGAAACAAATTCCACCTGCACCGATTTTCCCTGGGCGAGATCACTGCGGCCATACCGCGCTTTTTGGGCCAGCACCTGCTCGAGCGTCGCATGGTAGGCCGCTGGGCTGAGGAAAAAATTGATAAAACCGGGGCCGGCGATCTCGACCCGCCTGACCTGCTCCGATGGCGGCAGGGCGGCAACCAGTTTTTCCGCCAGCGCCCGTGGCCGGGTGCCCGCCGCTTTGCACAACACCATGGCGAGATTACTGGCAAAATCGCCGTGCTGGCGGTCACGGGTACGCTCCAGGTTGATGGCAATGGCCGTGTCGGCAGGCAGGTCGCCGCCCACCTGCAGTGTCTGCACTGCGGTGGACAATAGCTGGGAAAGGTGCGACTTCATCGACTTCAGGTTTGTGGCAGAGGCATCTATTATGCGCGCTACGGTCCGGTATTCAATATCTTCGGGGGTTCGATGAAAACAGGACAAACGGGACTGGCGTTGTTGTTATCGCTGGCGATAACCGCGGTGCAGGCCCGGGGCTGGTACCTGGGTGCATCAGCGGGTCTGATGAACAACGATGTCAGCGGTTTCGATGACGCCACCAACGTCGGTGCCCTGCTCGGTTACGACCTCTATACCCGCGACATTTTCGCCGTCTCCCTGGAAGGAGAGCTCACCACCAATGTGTCTGACGGCGACGTCTCTGTTCACGGATTGCAGGGCCATTGGAACATCGACACTCAGGCCGCTTATGTGGCTGCGCGGCTGGGCGAGCGCTTCTACATGAAGGTGCGCTACGGCGTGTTGCGGGAAGATGTCTCCGTCAAGGCCGGGGGTGCTTCGCAGCGCGGCTCGGATAGCGGAGGCTCCTGGGGCGCTGCACTGGGCTGGAAGTTCACACCGCAGTGGGGCGCACAGCTCGACGGAACGCTGGTGGATTCATCAGTTTATTACTGGAACGTCGGCGTGATATACCAGTTTCAGTAAGTGTCGATTGGATCGACGTTGATCGACCAGCGGACCCGGCGGGCGCCCGGGAGCGTGTCCAGCTGCGGTATCCAGGAGCTCAGCAGGCGCTGCAGCTGCGCGCGCTGCGCGGTCTGGACCAGCAGCTGGGCACGGTAACGACCGGCACGGCGCTCCATGGGTGCAGACACCGGACCCCACAGTTGCACCGAATCGTGGCGCAACGTTCCGGCCAATGCGCAGGCCCGCTCCAGAAAGGCTTTAGGGTGTTCGGCCTGGGGTGCTTCGGCGCGCAGTAGCGCCATGCTCGCATACGGCGGCAGCAGCGATTCCTGGCGCTCCTGCAAGGCGGCCGCGGCGAATGCCGGGTAGCCTTCCTCCACCAGCTGGAGCAAAAGGGGGTGATCCGGGTGATGCGTCTGAATTAATACCTGACCCGGCTTGTCGGCTCGCCCGGCTCGCCCGGCGACCTGGATAATCAGCTGTGCCATGCGTTCGCCGGCCCGGAAGTCGGTGCTGAACAGACCCTGATCTGCGTCCAGTACCGCCACCAGGGTGACGTTGGGAAAGTGGTGACCCTTGGCCAGCATCTGGGTGCCTAGCAGGATTTTCGCGCGGCCACTCTGTGCAGCAGCCAGGGCGTCTTCCAGCGAACCCTTGCGCCGCGTGGTATCGCGGTCAATGCGCAGCACCGGGTACTGCGGGAACTGCTCTTCGAGCGCCTGTTCGATACGTTCGGTGCCTTCGCCGATGCCGAGCAGTTCACTGCTGCCGCAGGCAGGGCAGTAACGATCCACCGGCCGCTGGCTGCCGCAGTGGTGACAGCGCAATTCGCCCCGTCGCTGATGCAGGGTCAGGCGTGCATCGCAGCGTCCGCAGCCGGCGACCCAGCCGCAGGCATGACAAAGCAGCACCGGCGCGTAGCCGCGGCGGTTCAGAAACAGCAGCACCTGGTCACCGCGTTGCAGATGCCGGTGCATGGACTGTATGAGGCGGTCGCTGAGGAGTTCGCGCATAGCCTGGCCGCGTAAATCCAGCAGGCGCATGTGCGGGTGAAGCGCAGTGCCCGCGCGCTGCGGCAACTGCAGGTGCCGGTAACGGCCCTCGTGAACGTTGTAGAGGCTCTCCAGTGATGGTGTGGCGGAACCCAGGATTGCTGGGATATCCAGCTGGCGAGCTCGCCAGACGGCCAGATCACGTGCCGAATAACGCAAACCTTCCTGCTGTTTAAAAGAGCTGTCGTGTTCCTCGTCGACAATAATCAGGCCAGGATTTCTTAACGGCGTAAAAATCGCCGAACGGGTACCGAGTATCAAACCGCTCTGTCCGGCTGCGGCCCGCTGCCAGGCCTGCAGCCGCTGCCCGTCGCTGAGCCCCGAGTGCAGAACACTGACGGCCAGCTGGAAACGCTGGCGGAACCGCTCGACCAGCTGCGGTGTGAGGCCGATTTCCGGCACTAGAACCAGCACCTGACGGCCGGCCTCGAGCAAGGGTGCGATGAGGCGGAGGTAGACTTCGGTCTTGCCGCTGCCGGTTACCCCTTCCAGCAGGAAACAGCCAAACCGGTCACTCGCTGCCCGCACTGCTGCGACGGCCTGGCGCTGCTCTGGAGTCAGTTCCGGGGCATTGGCAGCATCGCCCGGCTGCAGCGCCGGGGTGGCGGGACTGAATGCTGCCTGGGTGATCCAGCCCTTGGCCTGCAGCGTATGCAGCACCGCCAGCGGCACCGCCAGCGTCTCACGCGCTACGCCCTGCGGATGTGCCTGCAAGGCTTCGAGCACCGCGGCCTGGCGCGCGGCGCGCGTCAGGCGGGCCGGTGACTGCTCGCGGCCGAGCTCGGTGAGTTGCCAGACGCCAGTACCTTGCTCGGCGACTGGTCTGGGCTTGCGCAGCGCCAATGGTAGAGCGGTCGTCAGGGTTTCGCCGATCGGGTGGTGATAATAGCGCGCTGCCCAGCGCAGCAACTGCAGCAGGGCCGTATCGAAAACCGGCTGTGTATCAAGAACTTCTCTGGCTGTTTTCAGCTTTGCAAAGGCAACATCGCTGTGCTGTTTGCTGCACAGAACGATGCCCACCAGCTGCTGATGGCCGAACGGTACCAGAACACGGCTGCCCGGCGCGGGCGGCGCGGCCGCCTGCGGTAATTTGTAGTCGAAGCCACGATACAGCGGCGAAGGCACGGCGACCTCGACTATGCCCGCTGCGCCTTTCATGGGTGCAACCAGAAAACTATTTGTATCAATGGCTTGGTGGAAGTGTCAGCGGATGGGCGGAACATGGCGTGGTTATGGTAACAGGATAGCAGCCGGAAACCGCGTGAGTTCTTGTCAACCGTTTCCGCGGGCGTGCGTTGATGGTGGTGTAGGCGATTGAAAAAACCACTTTGACGAACTGCAAGGGGAAATGGCTATGAACAAACACATCCTGGTCGCGACGTTTACCGCCAGCCTGCTGTTGGGCAGCAGCGCACTGCGTGCCGAAGGGCAGGGCGATGCGGTCGCGCGTTACCTCGATCACAAAGGTGACCGCACTGAAAACCGCCTGGACCGCAAGGGCGACCATATCGACTATCGGCTGGACCGTAAAGGTAACCGCATCAACAACCGCCTCGACCAGGCCTCGGCGCGCGCTGCTGCCAATGGCAACCAGGTGCTGTCGGCCAGGCTCGATCGCAAGGGCGACCGTATCGATCAGCATCTGGGGGCAAGGGGTGAGCGCATCGACCGGCATCTGGATCGCAAGGGACAACGGTCCGACCGCTATCTCGAGCGCAAGGGCAACCGGATACAGCATTATGCGGGCAGGCAGGCAGGGCGTTAAGACCCTGGCTGCGCATTGGGTTGCAGCGCTTAAAGGAGTCGACACTGGAACGCACGCAGGCTCTGGACCGTTTTCTTGCCAGTATCGAGCGGCGTGCGTTCCGTATGGTCGAGTTTGCCACCGGCAATCGCGATGATGCCCTCGACCTGGTACAGGACGCTATGCTGAAGCTGATGACAGCCTACGCCGGTCGCGATGAGCAGGAGCGGGCGCCGCCGGCGGCGGAGCACTGGCTGCCGCTGGCCGGGGTGGCGACAGCAGCTTCCGCGCTGCTCGTGGTGTTACTGGTGCAGAACACGCGACCACCGGAAATCGCCTGGTACCCGCTGCTGGCACAGGAGGATATCGGACTGATTGAGGATCTGGACTTCTATGCCTGGCTGGAAGAGACACAATCGAACAGCTAGGAGGCTGTCGGACTTGGGGCTGATCTACTGCGCCGGTGGGAGAGCGTCCCATTTTCCCGATCCTTTTCGTCAAATAGCTACGGCTATTCTCCTCAAACGATCGAAAAAATGGCCTCGCTATCCCACCTTGCTCGCTACGATCGCCCAAGTCCGACAGCCTCCTAGCGCGGTGCTGGGGCTCATGGCCACCGCGGTGGCGCACGCGGCCGACTTGGGCACAAGCCAGCGGCCGCGCGAGGAAGCGCCACCACCCGAGGCCTTTCTGGAGTTTTTGAGTGAGTGGGCAGATCAACAGGGTAATGTGCAGGATCCAGCGGAATTCGAGGGCCCAAAGTGGCAATTACTCGACAATTATGCGGAGCGGCACGATGAAACAGACTGAGCTGACGCAGCTCGGCCTGCTGGCGACACTACTGATTGTGACGCACCCGGCGTGTGCGGAGGGGGTTGCATGGAAAGAGCTGAGTGCGCAACAACAACAGGTGCTCGCGCCTCTCAAGGACAGCTGGAATCAGTTGCCCGCCGAACGCCGGGAAAAACTGCAGCGCGGGGCCGAACATTGGGACAGTATGAATCCCGAGCAACGGGACCAGGCCCGGCAGCGCTTCGAAAGCTGGCGGTCGATGACGCCGGAGCAGCGTGATAGGTTGCGCCACCGCTACGAACGTTTTAAGCAGCTGCCGCCGGAACAGCAGGAGCGCTTGCGCAAGCGCTTTGACTGGTTCCGGCAATTGCCGGAAGACAAACGCAGGGCGCTGCGGGAAGAATGGCAGTCAATGACACCGGAACAGCGTCAGCAGTTCCGCGTAAAGCGGATGCAGCAAGGGCGACAGAGGGCGGTTGACCAATAACCACGGAGGCGCGCGGAGGCGCACGGAGAAACAGCAGGAAATTCATTCACCGCTAAGTCGCGCCAAGATTAGTCAGCGCGAGTTCGAGGTCGTAGGTTGGGCTGAACAAGGTGAAGCCCAACAATGAAGATCCCGGATAGCTGTTATGTCGGGTTTCGCAAGCTCGGCCGAACCTACGAAAGGCGCCCAACCCAACCGACAATGCATGCCCGGCTATTAATAGTCGACTTGGCGCGACTTTGCGGTGAAACGATTTTGCTTTCCGGTATTACCCTCTGTGCGCCTCGACGCGTCTCCGTGGTTATAGCTGCTTGATCTCGGCGATCAGCTTGCCGGCAACGTCCTGGCCGTCGCCGTACAGCATGCGGGTATTGTCGAGAAAAAACAGCCCGTTTTCGATGCCGGAGAAACCCTTGCCCTGGCCGCGCTTGACGACGATGACGTTCTTGGCCTTGTCGGCGTTCAGGATCGGCATGCCGTATATGGGGCTGTCGGGGTTGCTGCGTGCCACGGGATTGACCACGTCGTTAGCGCCGATAACCAGGGCCACATCGGCCTGCGGAAACTCGTTGTTGATCTCTTCCAGGTCGTAGATCTTGTCGTAGGGCACACCGGCTTCGGCCAACAGCACATTCATGTGGCCCGGCATTCGCCCCGCGACCGGATGAATGGCGAACTTGACGGTGACACCGCGGCTTTCGAGCGCTTTGGCGAGCTCCCAGATCTTATGCTGCGCCTGGGCAACGGCCATACCATAGCCCGGCACGATAATGACCTTTTCCGCATATGACATCATCACCGCCGCGTCGGTGGCATCGATTGCCTTCATGACGCCTTCCGGGCCCGCTTCGGCGGTACTACCAACGCCCGAACCGAAACCCGAAAACAGGACATTGGACAGTGAGCGATTCATGGCCTTGGCCATTAACTGCGTGAGCAGGGTACCAGCCGAGCCGACCACAGTACCGGCAATAATCATGGCGGCGTTGCTGAGCACAAAACCTTCGAACGCTACCGCCAGGCCGGTCAGGGCGTTGTAAAGGGAAATCACCACCGGCATATCGGCGCCACCGATGGGCAGGGTCATCAGCACGCCAAACAACAGGGCCAGACCAAAGAACGCCATAATACTGAGACTGGCCGGGTGGTCGGCTCCCATCAGCACCAGTCCGAATGCCAGCGCGCCGCCAAACGCCAGCAGGTTAAGCACCTGCTGGAAGCGGAACACCAGTGACTTCTTCATGATGCCCTGCAGTTTGGCGAAGGCGACCATCGATCCCGAGAAGGAGACTGAGCCGATCAGCGCACCGGTAACCGCCAGCACCTGGAAGACCGGCGCGTGAAATTCGCCGCGCAGCAATTCGACAGCGGCAATTGCCGCGGCGGCGCCACCGCCCATGCCGTTGTAGATGGCGATCATCTGCGGCATGTCGGTCATGGCGACTTTCTTGCCGGAATACCAGGCCAGGCTGCCGCCGATGAACAGTGCCAGCGTCATCCACACATAGTTCTGCATGCCGGGCCAGAAGAAGGTGATCAGGGTCGCGACCACCATCCCGGCACCGGCCCAGACGATACCACCACGTGCCGTCACTGGTGAGCTCATACGTTTGAGACCGAGAATGAACAGCGCCGCGGCGATAAAATAACTGAGCTGGATCAGCAGGTTCATTTACCGGGTCCCCTTGCTGCTCTTGAACATTTCCAGCATACGCTCGGTTACTACATAGCCACCCACGGCATTGCCGGCTGCCAGCATGACACCGATAAAGCCGACGATTTTCTCCATGCCGGTATCGGCGTGCCCCATGGCAACCATGGCACCGACCAGCACGATGCCGTGGACGAAGTTGGAGCCCGACATCAGCGGTGTGTGCAGGATGACAGGCACCCGCGAGATGACTTCGTAACCGGTAAAGGCAGCCAACATGAAAATATAAAGGGCAGTAAAACCTTCGATCATGAGGCTGTTCCTTCTACGAGTTCGCGGGTCGGCACATGCTTGATTTCGCCGTCGCGCGTCAGGGCGCTGGCTGCGATCACTTCGTCGTTCCAGTCGGGCCGGAATTCACCCTCCGAGATCATGGGGGTAAGGAAGTTGAGCAGATTTCTCGCGTACATTTCCGATGCATGCACCGGCAGTTCGCTGGGTACGTTCAGTGGCCCGTAGACGATGGTTTCACCGTGGACGATTTGCTGGCCGGGTTCAGTGACTGCACAGTTGCCGCCGCCTTCGGACGCCAGGTCGATAATCACAGCGCCGGGTTTCATCTGCTCGACTACCGCCTTGCTGATGATTTTCGGTGAAGGCCTGCCGGGAATCGCTGCCGTGGTGATCACGGCATCGGCGGCGATAATGTGCTTCTCCAGCACGGCCTGTTGCTGCTGTTTCTCCTCCTCGGTCAGTTCGCGCGCATACCCGCCGCTGCCTTCCGCCGAGACGCCGGTATCGACGAACTTGGCACCCAGCGACTCGACCTGTTCCTTGGTGGCGCCACGCACGTCATAGCCCTCCACCATGGCGCCCAGGCGCCTGGCGGTGGCGATTGCCTGCAGTCCGGCGACACCGGCACCGATCACCAGTACCTTGGCCGGACGGATGGTGCCCGCCGCCGTGGTCAGCATGGGGAAGAACCCGCCGAAACGGTCGGCGGCCATCAGCGCGGCCTTGTAGCCGGCAACCGCCGCCTGCGAGGACAGCACGTCCATGCTCTGGGCGCGCGAAATACGCGGGATCAGTTCCATGGCGAAGCTGAGAACACCGCGATCGCGGAGTTTCTTGACCCGCCCGGGAAAGCGGTGTGGCTGCATCATGCTGGCGACCACGGCGCCGTCTTTCAGCTGCCCGATTTCATCTTCATTGGGCGGCTGAACCTTGACCACCAGATCGGCCTGCCGGTACAACTCGGCCGCTGAAGTGACGATGGTCGCGCCCTTATAGGCCGAGTCCGGGAAATGACTGCCGGCGCCCGCACCCGTTTCCACCAGTACCTCAACACCCAGCTTGGCGAATCGCTCGGCAACCGTGGGCACGATCGCAACCCGGCGTTCGCCAGCTTCTGTTTCTTTGGGGATCCCCAGACGTATTGGCATCGTTATCTCCCGGGCCAGTTCGGTGAACCCGCCACTGGACCGTATAGCTCCTAATTCCGTATTCTTATTCTTGCCGCCCATCCGGTAAACTGACCGGACCTAGCATCAGAGGTGGCAAAAAGCGGGATGATACTGGATTAGGGCGGGCGATGAAACGTTCCGTAAAGCATGACAAAAGTAGGAATTCTGGTGTCTAACCGTTTACATGTTGCGGAATTTCTGGGATAACTAGTCAAACCCTGATTCGGGAGAAGAGCGTGTACGATCTGCGTCAACAGGTCCTGAGAACCGACGCGTCGGGCATGCCGCTGGAGTGGGTCAATTACCAGGACGCGGTACGCCTGTACCACCTGGGGCAAGTGGCCTACGGCTGCGGCAGCCTGCTGTATCGCGTGCACGGTGGTATTTGTGCACGCACGGGCCGCCGCAGTTATATCGATGTCAATTCCATCATCGCGACCTATGGCAGTAACAAGGTGCTGACCAAGGCGCGCGACCGCTATGTGCCACCGCTTAACAACCCCGCGCTGTTCAAACGCGATGCCTACCTGTGCATGTACTGTGGTGAGCGTTTCCCGGTACGCGAACTGTCCCGTGACCATGTGACACCCATCAGTCAGAGCGGTCGGGACATCTGGGCCAACGTGGTAACCGCTTGTCGCCGCTGCAACAACCACAAGGCCGGCCGACGTCCAGAAGAGGCGGGGATGGAATTACTGGCGGTGCCTTTTAAGCCGACCCATGCTGAGTACATCTATCTGCAGGGCAAACGGGTGCTCGCCGACCAGATGGAATTCCTGCGCGCGCATTTCCCCCGCAGCAGCCCGATTCACGCACGTCTGAAAATGTAGCAGCCTTTCCACTTGAATGTGCCCCAGGCCTGACGCGGGCACCGTGTTTACGCGATGGATATCTGGCAGCAAATCGAACAGTCTCTGAGTGCGGCCTTGGGTGGCGGCGTGCATCTGAAGACGCCGCGCGGGGTGCGCGGCGGCTGCATCAACCAGACCTACCGGGTTGCATCCAGTCAGGGTCCCTTCTTTGTTAAGCTCAATAGTGACGATTGCCTGGACATGTTCACGGCGGAGGCCCACGGCCTGGAAGAGCTGAGCCAGGCTGGATCGCTACGGGTTCCTCGGCCAGTATGCCGGGGTGTAGCCGGCCGGCAGGCCTTTCTGGTCCTGGAACACCTGGAACTGGGTGGCTCGGGATCGGCCGCGGCGCTGGGGGAGGGTCTGGCCGCGCTGCACCGCGTAACCGCCGATCAGTTTGGCTGGTATCGAGACAACAGCATCGGTTCAACGCACCAGCATAACTGCCACAGTACCGACTGGGCCCACTTCTGGGCGGAACACAGGCTGGGATTCCAGCTACAGCTGGCGGCATCAAACGGCGCCGGTCGGCGCGTGCAGGCGCAGGGTGAACGCCTGATTGAAGCCCTGCCGGTATTGCTGAGCGGACGCCAGCCGGAGGCGTCGCTGTTGCACGGCGACCTCTGGTCGGGCAATTACGCTTACACGCGCGCCGGAGAACCGACTATTTTCGACCCCGCCGTATACTACGGCGACCGCGAGACAGACCTGGCGATGACCGAGTTGTTCGGCGGCTTTGGTCGCGACTTCTACGCGGCTTATCAGCACGCCTGGCCACTGGATGCGGGCTACGCGACACGCAAGAAGCTGTACAACCTGTACCACGTGTTGAATCACTTCAACCTGTTCGGCGGCGGCTACCTGTCACAGGCGCAGGGACTGATCGACGCGCTGCTGAGCGAAGTGAGTGGCTGAGCCGATTGCACCAGAAGAGACCGCCTGACCCCGCGAGCTCACGCCACCCCATACCAGACCTAAACTTAAGTCCGCCAGCCTGACTCACGCAATACCGCGCAGCAAGAGGAATCGGCAGGGCACGGCTTTAAAGTTATGTGCAAGCCGGGCGAAGAGCCCTTATTAGAAGAGAACCCTTTTTGATGCTATTGGTGATAGGGCTTGCTAAGTTCGTGCACGGCGTCGACCATGGCGCCGGCGTGTTCCGGGTTGATGTCGGGGTGGATCCCGTGACCGAGATTGAAGACGTGGCCGTTGCCCGGGCCGTAACTGGCCAGGACTTTTGCCACCTGTTCACGTATGTGCCCGGGTGAGGCGTACAGCACCGACGGGTCCAGGTTGCCCTGCAGGGCAACCTGGTTGCCGACACGACGGCGGGCATCATGCAGATCGGTGGTCCAGTCGAGACCGAGTGCATCGGCACCGGTGTCAGTCATGGCCTCCAGCCACTGCCCCCCGTTCTTGGTAAACAGGATGGCCGGCACCTTTCGGCCTTCGTTGTGCCGCGTCAGCGACTTAATGATGAACTCCATCGGTTTTAACGAGAAATGGCAGTAATCGCCGGGTGTCAGCGCGCCCCCCCAGGTATCGAAAATCATCACTGCCTGGGCACCGGCTTCAATTTGTGCGTTCAGATACAGAATGACCGCCTTCGCCACAGTTTCGAGCAGCCAGTCGAGCAGTTCCGGTCGCTCGTACATCATCGCCTTGATGGTGCGGAAGTTCTTACTGGAGCTGCCTTCCACCATGTATGTGGCCAGTGTCCAGGGGCTGCCGGAAAAACCAATCAGGGGCACGCGGCCGTGCAGTTCGCGCCGGATGGTGCGTACGGCATCCATCACGTAGCCGAGTTCCTGTTCCGGATCCGGGACGCCGAGGGCCTTGATCTGCTTTTCATCGCGTAACGGTGTCTTGAAGCGCGGGCCTTCGCCTTCCTCGAAATACAGGCCCAGACCCATGGCGTCCGGTATGGTCAGGATGTCTGAAAACAGAATGGCGGCATCCAGCGGAAAGCGTTCCAGCGGCTGCAGGGTAACTTCACAGGCCAGTTCCGGACTGGTGCATAGGTCCATGAAACTGCCGGCCTGTTTACGTGCTTGTCGGTACTCCGGCAGGTAGCGACCGGCTTGGCGCATCATCCACACCGGCGTGACGTTCGACGGGCTGCCGCAGCAGGGCGCGAAGAAAACGGTCGTTTCTCAGTTGAGTCATGTAAGCCTGTGCAGCCTGGTCGTTTCCGCGGACCGCCGGTCAGCGCGGTAGTTCGGAATAGCCCATCAGGTATTCATCGATGGCGCGGGCACACTGACGTCCTTCACGGATCGCCCAGACCACCAGCGACTGGCCGCGGCGCATGTCACCGGCAGCGAAGACTTTGTCGACGGTGCTGCGGTAGGCGCCAATGCCCTCGGTGTCGCTCTTGACGTTACCGCGGCCGTCGTAGGCGACCTCCAGCGCATTGAGCAGACCTTCGTGCACCGGATGGACAAAGCCCATTGCCAGTAGTACCAGGTCGGCATCGAGCTCGAACTCGCTGCCTTCAACCTCATTCATCTGCCAGGCACCATGTTCGTCCTTGTGCCATTCGACGCGGATGCAGCGGATTGTTCTCACCCTGCCGTTTGCGCCGATCAGTTCCTTGGTAGCGACGCACCAGTCGCGCCGTGCGCCTTCTTCCTGAGACGATGAGGTGCGCATCTTGTTCGGCCACAACGGCCAGGTCAGGCCTTTGTCTTCCCGCTGTGGCGGTCTCGGCAGGATTTCCAGCTGAGTGACCGATTTACAGCCCTGCCGGATTGAGGTGCCTATGCAATCGGAGCCGGTGTCACCCCCGCCGATGACGATGACGTGCTTGCCGCTAGCGGTGATGGCGACTTCCGCTGGTATGCTGTCGCCGGCAACTCGTCGATTCTGCTGTGGCAGAAAATGCATCGCAAAATGTACGCCGTCCAGGTCGCGGCCCGGCACGGGCAGGTCGCGTGGTTTTTCGCAGCCGCCGGTCAGGGCTACCGCGTCGAAACTGCTCAGCAGCGCAGCGGCACTGATGTCCACACCAACGTGTGTGCCGGTCTTGAAGGTGACGCCTTCGGCCCGCATCTGCTCAACGCGGTGGTCGATATGTCGCTTTTCCATCTTGAAGTCGGGAATGCCGTAGCGCAGCAGTCCGCCTATGCGGTCGCTTTTCTCGAACAGCGTCACCTCGTGACCGGTACGTGCGAGCTGCTGGGCGCAGGCCAGGCCGGCCGGGCCGGAGCCAACGACCGCGACTTTTTTGCCGGTCTTGTGGGCGGCGGGTTCCGGCTGTATCCAGCCGTTTTCCCAGGCCTTGTCGACGATCGCGCACTCGATGGTCTTAATGGTGACCGGCTGGTCCTGAAGGTTGAGGGTACAGGATTCCTGGCAGGGGGCCGGGCAGATGCGGCCGGTAAATTCCGGAAAGTTGTTGGTTGAATGGAGCACCTTGATGGCGCGCTGCCATTCGCCTTTCCATACCAGGTCGTTCCAGTCGGGAATGAGATTGTTAACCGGGCAGCCCTGGTGGCAGAAAGGGATACCGCAGTCCATGCAGCGCGCACCCTGCGTACTGAGTTCCTGCTCGCTGAGCGATATCACAAACTCTTTGAAGTGCTTGATGCGCTCTTCGACAGGTTTGTAGCCACGGTCACGCCGCGGGTATTCGATGAATCCGGTTGGTTTGCCCATAGCTCGTACTTAAGAGAATAGTCAGTAATATTCTTCAATCACCCCGGCGTGCGGACTTGCGCCGAGGGTACACGGGGCATTAGCTACCCGGTGTGCTTCTCCGCAGCGCGGCGATTGACCTGTTAATGCGCCGGTGCCGACTACCCGCTCGCCGCCGCAGCCAGTTCCCGCGTTTGTGCCTGTTTCATTTCTTCCAGCGCACGGCGGTAGTCGACTGGCATTACTTTGACGAATTTCGGCAGGTAGCCGTTCCAGTTGTCGAGGATCTGCCTCGCTATACCGCTGCCGGTGTAGTGTGCGTGTTTCTCGATAAGGCGATGCAGCCGGAGGGCATCGTAGCGTGTCATGTCCGCCTTAATGTCTACCTTGCCGTGGGTCTCCAGGTCGCCACCCTGATGATCCAGTTCTTCCAGGGCTTCGTCTTCTTCCGGGATCGGTTCGAGGTCGACCATGGCCAGGTTGCAGCGGTCGCTGAAGTCCCCCTGTTCGTCAAGTACGTAGGCAATACCGCCGCTCATACCGGCAGCAAAGTTGCGGCCGGTTTCGCCCAGGACGACTACTACACCACCGGTCATGTATTCGCACCCATGGTCACCCACACCCTCCACGACGGCGGTCGCACCCGAGTTGCGCACGGCGAAACGCTCGCCGGCGACTCCGCGGAAATAGCATTCGCCTGAAATGGCGCCATACAGGACGGTATTGCCGACGATAATGTTTTCGTGCGGCACAATGGGACAGTCCTTCGGCGGGTAGACCGCCAGGCGGCCACCGGAAAGGCCCTTACCGACATAGTCGTTGCCTTCACCCTCCAGTTCCAGGGTTACGCCGTGTGTCAGCCAGGCGCCGAAACTCTGACCGGCGACACCCTTGAACTTGATGTAAATGGTGTCGTCCGGCAGGCCCTCGTGGCCATAGCGCTCGGCGACGCGCCCTGACAGCATGGTGCCCACCGTACGGTTGACGTTGCTCACCGGGGTTTCGATTATGACCGGTTCACCGCGTTCCAAGGCCGGCCTGGCCTGTTCGATCAGCTTATTGTCCAAGGCCTTGTCGAGGCCGTGATCCTGTTTTTCACTGTTGAATATGGAGACGCCGGGTGCGGCGTACGGCATATGCAGTATGCGCGAGTAATCCAGCCCCTTGGCTTTCCAGTGGTTGATCGCCCGGCGCATGTGCAGTTTGTCCGTGCGGCCGATCATGTCACTGAACTTGCGGAAGCCCAGTTTCGACATAAGTTGCCGGATTTCCTCGGCAACAAAGAAGAAGTAGTTGACCACGTGCTCGGGCTTGCCCGTAAAACGCTTGCGTAACACCGGATCCTGGGTGGCGACACCGACCGGGCAGGTGTTGAGGTGGCACTTGCGCATCATGATGCAACCTTCGACAATCAGCGGAGCCGTGGCAAAGCCGAACTCATCGGCGCCCAGCAAAGCGCCAATCACGACGTCACGTCCGGTCCGCATGCCACCGTCGACCTGGACAGCAATGCGGCCACGCAGCCTGTTCAGCACCAGCGTCTGGTGGGTTTCGGCCAGGCCCAGCTCCCAGGGGCTGCCAGCGTGTCGGATCGAGGTGAGCGGCGACGCGCCGGTGCCGCCGTCGTAGCCGGCGATGGTGACATGATCCGCGTGGGCCTTGGAAACACCCGCAGCGACCGTGCCGACACCGACTTCCGAGACCAGCTTGACGCTGATGCGCGCTTTCGGGTTGACGTTCTTGAGGTCGTGGATCAGTTGTGCCAGATCCTCGATGGAATAGATATCGTGGTGCGGCGGCGGCGAGATCAGGCCGACGCCGGGCGTTGAGTGACGGACCTTGGCAATGACCGCATCGACTTTGTGGCCGGGCAATTGGCCGCCTTCGCCAGGCTTGGCGCCCTGCGCCATCTTGATCTGGATGTCGTCGGCATTCACCAGATATTCGGCAGTGACACCAAAGCGTCCTGATGCCACCTGCTTGATGGCCGAGCGTTGCGAGTCGCCGTTTGGCAATGGCTTGAAACGCTCCCGTTCTTCGCCACCTTCACCCGTATTCGATTTGCCACCGATCCTGTTCATGGCAACCGCCAGCGTCGTATGTGCTTCGCGGGATATGGAGCCGAATGACATGGCGCCGGTGGCAAACCGCTTGACGATTTCGCTCGCCCCCTCTACTTCGTCCAGGGGCACCGGCTCAGCGGCGAAGTCGAACTCGAATAAGCCACGGAGCGTACGCAACTGCTCATTCTGCTGATTCACAAGGCGCGAGAACTCGGCGAACGTTCCGGCGTCGTTGGCACGTGTCGCATGCTGCAGTTTGGCGATCGTATCCGGGGTCCACATGTGGTCCTCGCCACGCAGGCGGAAGGCGTAGTCTCCACCGACATCCAGTGCGTCGGCATAAATCGGGTTGTTGCCATAGGCGTCGCGGTGCCAGCGCACCGCTTCCTCGGCGATTTCGTCGATGTCTACGCCCTCGATCAGGCTGGCGGTGCCGGCGAAGTACTTCTCCACAAAGGCGCTCTTCAGACCGACGGCATCGAAAATCTGGGCGCCGCAGTAGGACTGGTAGGTGGAAATACCCATCTTCGAGAAAACTTTCAACAAGCCCTTGCCGACGGCCTTGATATAGCGCTTGCTGATGTCGGCCTCGCTCAGGTCTTCGGGCAGATCAGCCTTCATGGCAGTCAGCGTTTCGAAGGCCAGGTAGGGGTTGATGGCTTCAGCCCCGTAGCCCGCCAGTACTGCGAACTGATGCACTTCACGCGCGGCGCCGGTTTCGACAACCAGTCCTGTGGCGGTACGCAGGCCCTTGCGTACCAAGTGGTGGTGCACCGCTGATGTCGCCAGCAGCGCCGGGATCGGCAGTCGGTCCGCAGCAACACAGCGGTCGGAAAGGATCAGGATATTGTGGTCTTCGAGTACGGCCTGTTCGGCGGCATCACACAGGTCTTCCACCGCGTTTTCCATACCCAGGGCACCGAGGGTGGCTGAGTAGCAGATATCCAGTGTACAGGTGCGGAAGGCGCCATTGGTAGCCTTTTCGATATTGCGGATACGTTCCAGGTCCTTGTTGGTGAGAATCGGCTGGCTGACTTCCAGACGCATATATTCGCCGCCGGAATGCAGCCCGAGGAGGTTGGGGCGCGGTCCGATCAGGGAAACCAGTGACATCACCAGTTCCTCGCGGATCGGGTCGATTGGCGGGTTCGTGACCTGGGCAAAATTCTGTTTGAAATAATTGAACAGTGGCTTGGGCTTGTTCGACAGGACCGCGACCGGGGAGTCGGAGCCCATGGACCCGATCGCTTCCTGGCCGGTAACCGCCATCGGCGTCATCAGCAGCTTGAGGTCTTCCTGCGTGTAGCCAAAGGCCTGCTGGCGGTCCAGCAAGGTGGCGGGATCACCCTGGTCGCCGTCGACGTTGGCTGGCAGGTTTTTCAGATGAATCTGGGTCTTGTCCAGCCACTCCTGGTAAGGACGGCTGGCGGACAGCTTGGCCTTGACCTCGGCGTCATCGATGATGCGGCCCTGTTCCATATCGATGAGGAACATCTTGCCCGGCTGCAGGCGCCATTTCTTGACAATCTTGTTGTTCGGGATCGGCAGTACGCCCATTTCCGATGCCATGACCACCAGGTCATCGTCGGTGATCAGGTAGCGCGCCGGACGGAGGCCGTTACGATCCAGGGTGGCGCCGATCTGGCGACCATCGGTAAATGCTACGGCGGCGGGGCCGTCCCACGGTTCCATCACCGCAGCGTGGTATTCATAGAAAGCGTGCCGGTTTTCATCCATCAGCGGGTTACCCGCCCAGGCTTCCGGAATCAGCATCATCATGGCGTGGGCCATGGAGTAGCCGCCAGCCACCAGCAGTTCAAGGGCATTATCGAAGCAGGCGGAATCGGACTGACCCTCTGGAATCAGTGGCCACACCTTGGACATGTCATCGCCAAACAGTTCCGATCCCATGGAGTAGCGGCGCGCGCGCATCCAGTTAACGTTGCCGCGCAAGGTGTTGATCTCGCCGTTGTGGGCGATCATGCGGAAAGGTTGGGCGAGGTCCCAGGACGGGAAAGTGTTGGTCGAGAAGCGCTGGTGGACCAGGGCCAGCGCTGACACCAGGCGTTCGTCCTTCAGGTCTCTATAGTAGGCGTCGACCTGGTTGGCCAGCAGCATGCCCTTGTACACTATGGTACGGCTCGACAGGGACGGTACGTAAAAGTTCTCCCTGTCTTCCCAGCCGGACTCGCGCACCTGGTTTTCGATCAGCTTGCGGATGACGAACAGCTTGCGTTCAAAGGCTTCCTGGGTGGGGCAGGTTTCGCCGCAGCCGATGAACAGTTGGCGCACCACTGGTTCGACCGCCTTGACGCTTTCACCCAAGCCACTGTTATCCGTCGGCACGTCGCGCCAGCCGAGCGGAATCTGGCCTTCCTCTTCGGCGGTACGCTCAATCAGCGCTTCGCACTCGGCCCGGGTCTGATCGTCCTGCGGGAGGAAGATCATGCCGACTGCGTAATTTCCGGGGCTGGGCAGTTCCATGCCCTGGCCAGCGCATTCCTCGCGCAGGAAGACGTCAGGGATCTGGATCAGGATGCCGGCACCGTCACCGGCGAGGGGGTCCGCCCCGACTGCGCCGCGGTGAGTCAGGTTTTCGAGGACGCGCAGGCCCTGACGAATAATGGCATGGCTTTGTTCGCCGCGCATATGGGCGACGAAACCCACGCCACAGGCATCGTGCTCGTTAATCGGGTCATACAGGCCCTGGTTATGCGGAAAAGCCCCGTGACTCATGTCCGGCCTCTGTAACTGTCTCTATTGCATCGGAACTCATGCATCAAACGCGCACGAAGCCTCCCACGCCCGCACTGGGTGGTGGCACCCGATCGCTGATATTATGAGCCAAAAAGAATAATGGAGAAGCGACTCTGGCGCCAGTGTTTTGGGTTTTATACCTTGTTTTTTTTGAGGAAAGATGAGAGGCGTCGATTCCCCTGTGAGCTGTCACTGCACTTCGCGGATCGCCGTGTGCACCGATGCCAGGCTGCGCGGCCAGGGCTTTTCTTTTCTTACCTGGGCCGGGAGGCCGGCGCGTGCCTCCAACGCTGCCTGGCGGCTGGGGAAGATTCCGTGCATCAGGACGTACCATTCGCCACCCTTGTAGCTGCCCCGATAGTAGGCCACCTGCTCGGGGCTGAGCTTGTTCTGCCGGATGTAGTCTATGATCGCCTGCCGGTTACGCGTCCCAAGCAGTTGCAGGCTGTAGTTGCTGGGCGCCTGTTGCAGTAACCAGGCCTCCCTGTGGGGCCCTTCACTCATTGTCCCAGGCGCTCTCGCAGGTGTCCGGACGGACTCTTGCGGTTCCGCGACCGTCGCTGCCTCGGGGGGACGCGCTGCAGCGGCGGGTTTCTCTTCGGTCAGGGATTCAGTCGCTGGCAGCGCCGCCTCAACGGCGGCTGGGGCAGCGGCTGCAGGCTGCTCCGGCTCCGGCGACGCAGGCGCTTGCACGACCGGGTCTTTCGGCGATTTCGAGATCGGCAAGGGAGCCGTCCCCGACCAGACCTCAGGTGCCGACAGGTCGGGTCGGACGACGGTCGCAATTGTTGCCGACGGCAGTCCAGCCGGGGCGGGTACCGGTTCCGGTCCAGGCAAATTTAACGGGACTTCCTTTCGGGCGCCGCCTCCGCCGCGATCCGCGGCAAGGTCTATCGACTGTGTTGGGCGCTCGCGCTCCCAGCCGAGGTAGACAGCAACAGTGATGACTAGTAGCGAGGCCAGGCCCAAGGTTACACCCACCCGCGAAAGCGCTGTCCTGTGCGGTCTCAGGCGTTTGCTGCGCGAACGCATTTGGTGTTCCACCAGGCCTTCGCGGGCAAGCTGGTTGATGCCTGCGGGACGACCGTCGGCTGCCTTGCAGATGGCGCGCACTTCAGTCGGCGTGAATGGGCTTTCACCGCTGTAGCCGGCTACCGCAAGCCGGTACATCAGGTAGGCCGCGGTGTCCTCTTCGGACAGTTTGGGTATTTCCAGCAGTTGGGCCCTGCAGGGCGGGCTCTTCCGGTCAAGCGCCTGTTTAAATGCAGACTGGACCTCGGGAGTGCCGAACATTATTAGCCGGACGCGGTCGGCCAGTGGCTGGTCAAGCAAGGCGCAAAGGTTCTGCAAGCCATCGGCGGGCAGCTGTTGTGAATCGTCGATGACGATGACCAGTAGCTGGGATGCGTCGCTGTGCGCCGCCCAGCGCGCCAGCATCTCTTGTTCGCTACCGCCGTCGCTGATACCCAGCGCGTCGCCGAGGCGCTGTCTGAATTGTCCAAACTCTTGGGCGTTGATGAGGCACAGGCGCCAGTGCTTGCCGGTCTGGCCCACAAAGCGTCCCAAGAGCGTGGTTTTGCCGCTGCCGCGCGGTCCGGACACCAGGATGACCGATTCCCCAAACTGCGTCAGGTGGGTCAGGAGGTCGATCCGCTGCGTGAGGGGCGAAGCGCCGTAGAAAAAGCGTCCATCGAGCGTATCGGCGAACGGCTCGCAGATGAGGGAATAGGCTTCCAGGTAATCGGGGCGAGTAGCACAGGACGCGGTATTGATCATTATTGTGCCTGCATGAACACGACGCGGTAACCCTTTTTCAACTGCGCATCACGGTGTTTTAGCATGGCGTTTTCCGCGCTCGCTCGGTCCGGATAGTGGTCCTTGACCATGCGCCCGCCAGCGCCCTGAAACCCCCACTCGCGGATCAGTGTCCAACCGTCGAGCAGGTCTTCCTGCAGGTGCAGGTGGTAGAATTTCAGCGCGCCCGCGTCGCTGGGTGGAATTTGCATATATATGCGCATAGCTCGTCGAAGGTGGTGCGCCGGGCGTCAAGTTAACTCACCCGGATTATAGACCCGCTGATGTTCCTTGATAGCATAGCGATCTGTCATGCCGGCAATGTAGTCTGCGACCCCGCGCGCCTGGCCACGGCTTCCGTGCAGCTGCCCCTGTTCGGCCACTGTGCGCTGGGTCTCCAGGGGTAAGAGGCGCGGATCTGCAAAAAACGCCTTAAACAGGTCGCGGATCACGCTTACTGCCTTGACACTCATGCGGTGCACCCGGAAATGCCGGTATAAATGATTGCGCAAGAAACGCTTCAGTTCCAGGTTGCGCTCCCGCATTTCATCGCTGAAAGCGATCAACGGCTGCGGCTGGCAGCGCACGGCTTCGAGGTCACCAGGCGCATGCCGTGTCAGCAGCATGGCGCTGGTCTGCACCAGGTCGACGACCTGGCAATTGATCAGCCGGCGCACGACCTCATGAATCACACGGCGTTGCGACAGGTTTGGGTAGCGGTTGCGAACTTCGTCGTACTGCGTGCTGAACAGTGGTATTTCGCGCAATTGTTGAATACTGATGAGTTCGGCGCGCAGGCCATCGTCGACGTCGTGGCTATTGTAGGCGATTTCATCGGCCAGATTGGTCAGCTGGGCTTCAAGACTGGGTTGCTGCCTGTTCAGGAAGCGCTCACCGAGCTCGCCCAGGTCGGCGGCATTCTTCGGCGAGCAGTGTTTGAGTATGCCTTCGCGGGTTTCGAAGCTCAGATTCAGGCCCGGAAAGTCGGCGTATTTTTCCTCCAGTTCATCTACCACGCGCAGTGACTGCAGGTTGTGTTCGAAGCCGCCGTACTCCTTCATGCAGTCATTCAGAGCATCCTGGCCGGCATGCCCAAACGGCGTATGGCCCAAGTCGTGCGCGAGTGAAATGGCCTCGGTCAGGTCTTCGTTGAGGTGCAGGGCGCGCGCAATCGAGCGGGCAATCTGGGAGACCTCGATGGAATGGGTCAGGCGGGTGCGGAACAGGTCGCCTTCGTGGTTGACAAACACCTGGGTCTTGTATTCCAGGCGCCGGAAGGCTGCGGCGTGGATAATGCGATCGCGGTCACGCTGGAATTCGCTGCGGTAAGTGGGTGGCGGTTCCGGGTAGCGCCGGCCGCGGGAAACGGCATCTACAACCGCGTAATGCGCCAGCTCGGCGGTAACGTTCAGTTCGTGCGGCCAGGTCTTCATGACCCAGTCAGCGGCAAACTGCCGCCGAGCGTCTCGTCAAGCAGGCGGGGATCGTAATCGCTGCTGACTTTGGCTGCACCGATGGCGTTCAGCAATATCAGCCGCAGCCCGCCGTCAACGGCCTTTTTATCAACTGCCATCAGGTCGAGAAACTGTTGCCGGTTGAGTCCAGGTGGAGGAGCTACCGGCAGTCGGGAGCGCGACAACAATCTGCGGACGCGCGCAACGTCAGCGTCTGCAAGCCAGCCGTGGCGGGCCGACAGATCGGCGGCCATGGCCATGCCGGCAGCCACGCCTTCGCCGTGCAGCCAGTTGCCGTAACCCATACCGGTTTCTATGGCGTGGCCGAACGTATGCCCCAGATTCAGCAGTGCACGTCGGCCGTGTTCACGCTCATCAGCGGCCACAATTTCCGCTTTGCACTGGCAGGAACGCTCTATGGCGTAGGTCAGCGCGTCGGCATCGCGTGCCAACAGCTTGTCGATGTTTCTTTCCAGCCAGGCAAAGAAAGCCGAGTCCATGATCAGGCCGTACTTGATCACTTCAGCCAGTCCTGCTGACAGCTGGCGGTCTTCCAGGGTGTTCAGGGTGTCGGTATCCGCCAGCACACAACGCGGCTGATGGAAAGCGCCGATCATGTTCTTACCCAGCGGATGATTTACACCTGTTTTACCACCCACGGACGAATCAACCTGCGCCAGCAGCGTGGTGGGAATCTGAATAAAATCAACACCACGCTGGTAGCTGGCTGCGGCGAACCCGGTCATGTCACCGATCACGCCACCGCCCAGCGCCAGCAGGCAGCAATTGCGGTTGAAGCGATTTTCCAGCAGGGTGTCAAAAATCCGGTTCAGAACTTCCAGGGTCTTGTATTCTTCGCCGTCTGGCAGGATTACCTGCTCAAGCTGGTACTCAGCCAACGCCCGCTTCACCGTGTCGAGATATAGAGGAGCGACCGTCTCGTTAGTCACCAGCATGACTTGGCGGCCACGAATACTAGGCCGATAGAGCTCCGGTTGTTGCAGCAGGTGCGGACCAATGTAAATTGGGTAGCCGCGGTCCGCGAGGTCAAGGTGCAGGATTCTGTGCATGGCTGCTAGGATAATGGAACCGGCCGCTGACGCCAAAACTTATAATCTTGAGCAACTCCTTGAACTGCAGCCATCAGTCTGCCTCGATCTGCCGGACAATCTCCTGGACGACCTCGCGCACCCGGCAACCGTCGGTCTCGATAACCCAGTCGGCAATCTTCCGGTAGAGCGGGTCGCGGATCTGCATCAGTTCCTCGAGTTTCTGTTGTGGGTGTTCGGTCTGGAGCAGTGGCCGGCTGCGGTCGTGGGCAGTACGTTGCAGTTGCTGGTTGACCGAGGCATGCAGGTAAATAACCTTGCCACGTGAGGCCAGGCACTTGCGGTTTTCGGGATCAAGCACTGCGCCGCCGCCGGTGGCCAGCACAATACCCTTGCGCGCCGTCAACAGGTCGATGACCTGATGCTCGCGCTTGCGGAAACCGCTCTCGCCCTCCAGCTCAAAAATCAGCGGAATATCAACACCGGTACGTATCTCGATTTCACGGTCACTGTCGATGAACTCAAGATTCAGCGCGCGTGCCAGCTGGCGCCCGATGGTCGATTTGCCGGCGCCCATGGGGCCAACCAAAAAAAAACTGCCCGGATTCGTCATCCGGGCAGTTTTGCCAGAAACTTGTTAAAGGTACAAGTCGGGATCAGTTCAGGCTTATAGCCTGCTTGATGATTTTTGGGGTAACGAAAATCAGCAGCTCCTGTTTCTGGTCCGTCTTGGCCTCGGTCTTGAACAGCCAGCCGACACCCGGCAGACTGCCAAAAAACGGGACACGCTCTGTCTGCTTGCTGCGCTCCTGTTCGTAGATACCACCCAGGACCAGGGTTTCACCGTTGTCGACCAGCACGCGGGTGCTGACGTTGCGGGTGTCGATACTCGGGACACCGGCATAGACTTCGCCGACGCTGTCCTTGTTGACCTTAAGATCCATGATGATGCGGTCATCCGGCGTAATCTGCGGGGTAACCTTCAGCTGCAGCACGGCTTCCTTGAAGCTGACCGAGGTGGCGCCGCTGGAGCTGGCTTCCTGGTACGGAATTTCCACACCCTGCTGGATAGTGGCTTCCTGCTGGTTGGACGTGATGACACGCGGGCTGGAGATGATTTCACCACGGTTCTCCAGCTGCATGGCACTGAGTTCCAGCTGCAGCAGGCTGCTGCCGACCTTGCCGAGTGCAATGCCCAGTGAACCGGCCGGGTCTGTAACCGGCAGGTCCACCAGCAGGCCGGAGTTGCCGCTGCCCGCGGGAACTTCGAAGCCTGGTGTGTAGCCAAAGTTCGTGTCGCCCGGACGAGTACCGCCGCCGACGATGAAGTCCCGGCCACTGCTGGAGTTACCCGAGAGGCCGAACTTCACACCCAGGTCGCGCGAAAAGTCATTGTTCGCGATGACGATGCGGGACTCGATCAGCACCTGCCGGACCGGGATATCCAGCATTGCCACCAGCTTGCGGATGTCTGCCAGTTTTTCCGCCGTATCCTGCAGCAGCAGCGTGTTGGTGCGTTCGTCGATGGTGGCTTTGCCACGTTCCGACATCAGTGAGCTTTCCTTGTCCTGCAGCAGCTTGGCGAGATCGGCGGCCTTGGCGTAGTTGACCTGGATGAAATCAGAGTACAAGGGCGCCAGTTCCTCAATCTGCTTCTGCGATTCGAGCTCCAGCTTTTCGCGCGCAGCGATTTCTTCGCTGGGCGCGATCAGCATGACGTTACCGTTCTGGCGCTTGGCCAGGCCCTTGGTCTTCAGCACAATATCCAGAGCCTGGTCCCAGGGTACATTCTGCATACGCAGGGTCAGGTTGCCGGTCACAGTATCGCTGACGACGATATTGGTTCCGGTAAAATCGGCGAGCAGCTGCAATACCGAGCGGACCTCGATATCCTGGAAGTTCAGCGACAGGCGCTCACCGGTATAACCGAACTGCTGCTTTTTCCGCTCTTCCTTATCTTCCTTGGTGGTGGCACGGATTTCCACGGTGAACTGATTATCGGTCTGGTAGGCCAGATGCTCGTAGTCACCTATCGCAGAAATTTCCATACGTGCACCATCACGCGTTGCTTCGGTGTCGATGATCTTTACCGGTGTCGCAAAGTCGGTGACATCCAGACGACGTTGCAACTCTTCGGGCAGGTTCGCGCCTTTCATGTCGAGCACGACCTTGCCAGCTTCCTGGTGCATGTCAACCGGGACTGTCGGGTCGGAGAGAGTAATGATGATGCGTCCTTCACCCTGGTCGCCACGACGGAAATCCACGTGAGTAATCCCTGGCTTGGCGCCGCTCGCTGCCCCGCTTGCGGCTAGTGGCGCGCTGGTGGCAGGCGCTGTGGTTGTAGAGATCGCGCCGGCACCGCCAAGCACGATCACGATCTTGTTGTCCTGTGCACGGGTTTCGTACGGCACCATTTCAAACAGGTTGAGCACCACGCGCGTGCGGCCCTTGACTTCCACCGCGGTGATGCTTTTTGCGGGGCCGATGCCAATCGCCTGTGAGCGCGCCTTGAGCTCGCTCTTGGTTGCTGGCAGGTCGAACGCAATACGCGCCGGATTGTCTATCGTGAAGCTCGCCGGGTTGGCGGCAGGGCCGGAGAATTCCATGGTGATTTGCACCTGGTTGCCCGGCAGCCCCGCGAAGTTTATGTCCTTCAGGGCATTTAGCGATTGGGTGTCCGCTGCCTGGGCGCTGCCGCAGAGCACCAGTAGACCGATAAACGTGGTCACCACCAGTGCGCTTTGTGCGAGCAGGTGTCTCAGCAGGCACGCACCGTGTGAAACAGGGTTCCATGTCGTCAATGTCGCGTTCATCGTTGTTTTCTCCAGTTACTCGCTGAGTGCCAGTGAAGCCTGGCGTTCCATCCACCCCCCGAGGCCATCTGGCACGATCTCGGTGACGTTGACTTCAGATTCGTTGATGCTTATGATCTTGCCGTAGTTCTGGCCCACATAGTTGCCTGGCTTGACGCGGTGAATGGTACTGTCACTCATGCGCACCAGCGCCCAGGAATTTCCATTGCGTTCCAGTGTGCCGACCATGCGCAAGCTGTCCAGTGGTTCTGACTCCAGCGGTTCGCGCGCGCGGTTGAAGTCGGGCGCGATGCCGCTACTACCCGCCTTGACAACTTCGGACTTGGGCGCTGAGTACACGGGTGGCGTAAACGGATCCCGATCCCCGGAGGCCTGGTAGAGATGCGTTTCATAGGGCGCGAACTCGGGCAGCGGATCGATGTGCGGGTGTTGCTGTGCTTTGACGTCTTCGACGTAGGTCTGCAAATCTTCCGTGGTACTGCCGCCACAGGCTGTCAGGAGCCCGGTCAGCAGTCCGGCAGAAATCGCCCATGCCGCTTTATGCGGGCGGATCATTGGGCACCTCCTTCTTCATTTTCGTCCATATAACGGTAGGTCTTGGCCAGTATATCCATCGTCAGTTCACCGTCCTTGCTGGGCTCTATGTTGATATCGTGAACGGTCACAATGCGCGGCAAGGCGGCGACGCCACTGATAAAGCTACCAAATTCGTGATAGTTGCCCTTGACGCGAATACTGATCGGCAGTTCGGCATAGAAGTCCTTGGGTACTTCTGCCTGTGGCTTGAACAGTTCGAATTCCAAACCCGACGCGAGGCCCGTCTGGGAGATATCCACCAGCAGTTCGGCCACCTCTGTCTTGTTGGGCAGCTGACGCAGCATGGCCCCAAAGGATTCCTTCATTTCGGCCAGTTGCTGCTCGTAGGCCGTCAGGTTCGCGGCTTTTTTCGCTTTGACTTCGAAGACCTGACGCAGTTCTTTTTCCTTGGCTTCGGCTTTTTCCAGGCTGACACGCTGATCCTGGATGTCCAGCCAGTAGCCTAGACCGAGGACACCGAAGAATACCGTGGCCACGACGACAGCGCGTGCCGCCGCAGGCCAGTTGGCGATATTCTTGAGGTCCAGATTGTTTAGTTCGGAAAGATTCATCAGCCTTCCTCCTCTTCACTCTGTTCCCTGTTGCCGGGAGTGGCCTGGCTGGCGCGCAGAACGAATTCGGCTGTGCGGCGACGATCGCTTTCCTTGGTTTCTATAACGTCCAGCTTGGGTTGGTTTATCCATTCGGAGCTGTCGATATTGCGCATATAGGCCGATACACGGGCGTTGGACTGGGCGATACCGCTTAGTGTCAGCGCATCGCCTTTCTGGTTTATCTTGTTAAGATAAACACCGTCGGGCAGCGTGTAGACCAGCTGATCCATGAGGTGCACGCTCTGCGGCCGGCTGTGCTGCAACTGCTGGATAATGTCCATGCGCGCTAGCAGTGCGGTCTTGGTCTTTTCCAGATCCTTGATCTTGGCGATCTTCTTGTCTAGTTCCGCTATCTGCTGGTCCATGAACTGGTTACGCTGGTTCTGGTGTTCGATCAGTCCGTCCATCTGTATGTGGGCCAGCAGGACCAGCAGAACCCCCACTATGGCCGTTCCAGCGGTGACTACGGCGAACTGCTGCTGTTTCTGCTTGCGCAGTTCCTCGCGCCAGGGTAACAGGTTGATATGTGCCATTAGTCGAAACTCCTTAGTGCCAGCCCACACGCAATCAGCAGTGCTGGTGCGTCGTTACTCAGAGACTGCGGTTTCACCTGAGACGACAGGGACATCGACGCAAATGGGTTGGCGATCAGGGTTTCGATGCCGAGCCGGTCCTGAATCAATTCCGCGATACCTGGAACCGATGCGCTGCCCCCGGCCAGAATCACCTGGTCGACGCTATTGTATTTGCTGGAGCCGAAGAAAAACTGCAGTGAGCGACTGACCTGCTGGCACATGGCTTCCTTGAATGGTTCGAGCACCTCGGATTCGTAGTTTTCAGGCAGACCGCCCTGACGCTTGGCCATGCCGGCTTCCTCGTAGGACAGCCCGTAGCGACGCATGATTTCCTCGGTTAGCTGTTTGCCGCCGAAGACCTGGTCGCGGGTATAAATGAGTCTGGTGTCGTGCAATACGTTGAGTGTCGTCATGGTGGCGCCAACGTCAACCACGGCAATGGTCTTCTCGATGCCACGGTCCGGCACCTGGTCGAGCAGTAGCTGGAAGGCGTTCTCGGTGGCGTACGCCTCTACATCGACGACCTTGGCATCCAGCCCCCCGCTCTCAACGGCGGCGGTGCGCATATCGACGGTTTCGGTACGGCAGGCGGCCAGGAGTACATCAACCGTATCGGGATTGTTGTCGGTCGGTCCGAGCACTTCGAAGTCCAGGCTGACTTCTTCGAGGGGATAGGGGACATACTGATCAGCTTCCAGCTCGATCTGGCTGTGCATGTCGTCGTCCGACAAGCTGTTCGGCATGGGCACAACCTTGGTGATTACGGATGACCCGGCGACGGCAACGGCGGCACCCCGGATTCGGGCGCCCGAACGCTTGATCGCTCGCCGTACCGCTTCGCCTACGGCTTCGACATCGGTGATATTCTTCTCGACGACGGAATTAGGGGGCAAAGGTTCCACCGCGTAACTTTCTACGCGATAACGGTTCCCATTGCGGCTGAGTTCGAGTAGCTTCACCGCTGAGGAGCTGATATCCAGCCCCACGACCGGTGGCGTTTTCCGTGTAAACAGTTGCGCGATCTGCACCGTAATTTCCCTTTAAAACATTGCTATTGCAATATATTGATACTGTTATGGATTAGAGGACAACAACAAATGGTTGTCAATAAACGTCTCTTTATCCCCTCTGGTTCGATTCGAGTTATCGGACGCTTTATACTGAAGTTTAGAAATCACTGAGTTTTTTAGTTTGAACCGGGTCACATCCCGCCAAATATATGACACTTCCGTTTAAGATCCTCCGTTTGTTGTTAGCCGCTGGATTCGCCATTTTCACCGCCGGGGTGCTGGTGCTGGCAGCCGCTTACTTTTACATCGCACCCCAGCTGCCCCCGATAGAGCGGCTGAAAGACGTGCAGCTTCAGGTACCCTTACGCGTTTATGCCAGTGACGGCGAGTTGATTGCGGAGTTCGGTGAGCAGCGCCGTAAGCCCATTCACTACGCCGAGCTTCCGCAGATGGTGATCGACGCCATTCTCGCTACCGAAGACGACCGTTTCTTCGAGCACCCGGGCGTCGACTACCAGGGTCTGGTACGCGCTGCTGTAGAGCTGATCCGGACCGGCGAAAAACGCCAGGGTGGCAGCACCATTACCATGCAGGTGGCGCGCAACTTCTTTTTGAGCAGGGAGAAAACCTACTTCCGCAAGCTGACGGAGATATTTCTCGCCCTGAAAATCGAGCGTTATCTCAACAAGGAGGAGATCCTCGAGCTGTACCTCAACAAGATCTATTTCGGGCAGCGGGCCTACGGCGTCGGAGCCGCCGCAGAGGTGTATTACGGTTTGTCCATCGATCAGCTGAGTCTGGCACAGGTGGCCATGATTGCCGGTCTGCCTAAGGCGCCGTCGGCCAACAATCCAGTCAGCAATCCGCAGCGTGCCATGCAGCGGCGCAACTACATTCTGGGTCGCATGTATGTCCTGGGCTTTATTGACAGTGCCCAGTATCAGCAGGCCCTGAGTGAACCCGACAATGCCAGCCTGCACACCGCGGCAATCGGCCTGCAGGCTCCATATGCTGCGGAAATGGTGCGTGCCTACATGGTCGAAAACTACGGCGACGAGGCCTACCATGCCGGTTACAGTGTCACTACGACTCTCGACACCGGTCGTCAGCGTGCCGCCACTGCGGCACTGCGGGGCGATTTGCTGGCCTATGATCGTCGGCACGGGTACCGCGGCGCGGAGGCCCATATTGACCTCAAATCGCAACAGAGTGAAAACGACTACCACCAGACGCTCGAGGGGCGGGCGCCGATCGGTGGTCTGAAACCCGCGCTGGTTCTGGAAGTGGGCGAAAAGTCGGCACGCGTTTTCATCGACGGCAGTGGCATGACCGAATTGAACTGGGACGCCATCTCCTGGGCGCGCAAGTTTGTGACGGTCAACGTTCGTGGACCCGAGCTGCGGCGTGCTGCCGATGTGCTGGCACCCGGTGATATCGTCCGTGTGCAAGCCGACAGCGACGGCGGCTGGGTATTGTCCCAGTTGCCCCAGGTAGCCGGTGCGCTGGTTTCCGTACGTCCGCAGGACGGAGCACTCCAGGCGTTGGTCGGTGGCTTCGACTTCTTCGCAAGCAAATTCAACCGCGCTACCCAGGCGCAGCGCCAGCCAGGTTCGAGTTTCAAACCATTTATATACTCTGCGGCCTTGGCCAAGGGTTATACCCTGGCCAGCGTGTTCAATGATGCGCCCGTGGTGTTCGATGATCCGTCGCTCGAGACGACCTGGCGGCCGGAAAATTACAGCGGTAAATTCTATGGGCCGACACGCATGCGTGAGGCACTGACGCATTCGCGTAACCTTGTATCGATACGGGTGCTCCAGGCTATCGGTCCGACCTATGCCGCTGACTACGTGCAACGGTTCGGCTTTGCTGCTACCCAGATTCCCCGGAATCTTTCCCTGGCGCTGGGTAGCGGCAGTGCTACGCCACTGGAGATGGCGCGGGCTTATAGCGTCTGGGCAAACGGCGGATTTTTTGTTGAACCCTATCTTATCCAGGAAATCCGTGACTCTCAGGGACAGCTGCTGTTAGCTGCTAATCCGCCGGTGGCCTGTCTCGAATGCGAAGCTACACCCGAGGACCAGGCGCAGCAGCCAACCACCACTGAGCCGGCTCCAGCGGCAGCTGATCCGGGCACAGATCAAGCCACGGGCGGTCTCACCGGGCCCGTGAATGACGAGCAGGTTGATGAGGCCAAACCGGCGTATGCGAGGCGCGTGGTTGACTATGACAATGTCTACCTGATGACCTCGTTGATGCAAGATGTGATCAAAAGGGGAACGGGACGCCGCGCGATGTCGCTGGGGCGCAGCGACCTGGCGGGGAAGACTGGAACTACGAATGACCAGCGCGACGCCTGGTTCTGCGGGTTCAACGGGCGTCTGGTAACCACCGTCTGGGTGGGGTTCGACCAAGTGCAGCCGCTGGGTAACGGCGAGACCGGCGGTCGCGCGGCGCTGCCTATGTGGATCGACTACATGCGGGTGGCGCTAAAAGATGTGCCAACCTCGACGCTGCCGCAGCCGCCCGACCTGGTGACGGTACGAATCGATGCAAAAACGGGTTTACGTCTGCCACCCGGAGAGGCCGACGGTTTGTTTGAGCTGTTCCGCCCCGAGCAGGTGCCGGAGCGCTACAGTCAGTCGCTGCAGAACGGTCATGTCGAAACCCGCGGCCAGGACAGCGGTGAGCCCCTGTTTTAGCATGAATTGAACGAAGGTGAGCAGAGCATTGGGACGTGATCAGCAGATGCGCACGCGTATTGCGCAGGAAGCCGCCCGCCTGATGGCGGAAGAGGGCATCCAGGATTTCTATGCCGCCAAGCGCAAGGCGGCCCAGCACTTGGGCGCGCCAGACACCCGGAACATGCCGCGTAACCAGGAAGTCGAAGCTGCTCTGCAGGAATACCAGCGACTGTTTCGGGGCTCCCAGCAGCTCGGCCACCTGCGCGCTCTGCGCAAGTCAGCTATACAGGCCATGCGCTTTCTGGCCGGTTTCAGGCCCCGCCTGGTCGGTTCGGTGTTGAGCGGTACGGCCGGACAGCACGCCGATATCAACCTGCACCTGTTCGCCGATACTCCCGAAGAGGTCAGCCTGTTTCTCATGAACAACAGCATTCCGTTTCAGCCAGCGCAGAAGCGGCTGCGAGTTGCCCGTGAGACTTGGCAGGAATTCCCAGCTTATGAATTCATGGCCGGTGACCACCCGGTGGAACTCGTGATTTTTCCCAGCGAGGGGCGCCGGGAAGCGCCGCGCAGCCCGGTCGATGGGAGGCCGATGCAGCGTGCCCGGCTCGAGGAAGTGGAGGCCTTGCTGGACGAGTCGTCTTGAACCTCTGCCTTGCAGGCGCGGCAAATCCGGATCGTTCGCCACGAAAGCGGACCGAAATTAGTCCCGAACCCCTTGAAGCTTTTGCTCGACCGCGATTTCCAGATGTGGCGCTGGCTTGTAGTGCGGCGGTAAAGCGCAACGCGCCACCCCCGAATCCACGGCCGCTTGTGCCACCGCCGGAGGGACAAAATCCATCAGGCGCGGATCGAAAGGTTTGGGAATGATGTAGTCGGGGCCAAACTCGAGATGTTGCAGACGATAGGCCTGGAGGATTTCCGGTAGTACCCTCTCGTGCGTCAGCGCGCGTAGCCCCGTCACCGCCGCTTTCTGCATTTCGGCGTTGATGGTGCGGGCGCGGACGTCCAGTGCGCCACGGAAGATGAAGGGGAAGCCGAGTACGTTATTTACCTGGTTGGGGTAATCGCTGCGACCGGTGGCCATGATGATGTCCGTACGCACCTGGTGAGCCAGCACCGGGCTGATTTCCGGGTCTGGATTGGATAGCGCAAACACAATCGGTTGGTCGGCCATGCTGGCCAGCATTTTCGCGGTCAGCAGGTCAGGTCCCGAGACGCCGATGAAGACATCCGCGCCGCGCATGGCGTCTGCGAGTGTCACCCGCTCGGTATCGACGGCGAATTCCCGCTTGTAGACATTCAGATCCTGGCGCTCGCGGCGCAGCACACCCTTGCGGTCGACCATGAGGATGTTACCCGGGCTTGCCCCCAGATCCTTGAGAAGCCGCATGGAGGCGATGCCGGCAGCGCCCGCGCCGAGGCAGACAATCCTGGCATCAGGCAAAGGCTTGCCTTTCAATTCCAGGGCATTCAGCAGGCCGGCACAGGTGATGATCGCGGTACCGTGTTGGTCGTCGTGAAAGACGGGGATATCCAGCCGCTCGATGAGCCCGCGCTCTATGTCAAAACAGCGTGGAGCCGCAATGTCTTCCAGGTTGATGCCGCCGAAACCGCTGGCGATGCGTGCTACGGTATCGACGAAGCTGTCGATATCCTGTGCGTCCACTTCGATATCAAACACGTCGATGTTGGCGAAACGCTTGAACAGCACGCCCTTGCCTTCCATCACCGGTTTGCCGGCCAGCGGACCGACGTCACCCAGGCCGAGCACCGCCGTCCCATCAGTCACCACCGCAACCAGATTACCTTTGTTGGTAAAACGGTAAGCAAGTTCCGGGTTGGATTCGATTTCAAGTACCGGTTCGGCGACGCCGGGGCTGTAAGCCAGCGACAGTTCCTGCTGGGTGGTACAGGGCTTGGTCACATGCGTGGCGATCTTTCCGGGTGTCGGAAATTCGTGATAATCGAGTGCTTCTTTCTTCAGGTTCTCAAACATGTCGTATTGGTTCCGTGGCTGCGCGCGTTGCATGATAGCAGGCTTTTGGGTCTGAGTGATTAACGGACCATCTTCAACGGATCGCCGACGCGGGGTTAACCCGTGGGGTACAAGCCGCTCAATAGACGCAACTCCGCCGGCGGCCGTTGGACGACCATGAACTGGATAACAGCCACCCGGCTGGGCGCTGTCGTGACCAGTCTGTAGGACCGGTTATCGATCGGCCAGCTCGACGCGTCGTAGATCCGCATCTGGTCAATTATCTGCTGGTGACAGGCTTGTCCGAAGTGGACTTTGTCGCTCTCTGACATGAGCACAAGATCGTGGCCCACGGTTACCGGTTTGGTGGCGCACCCGGGCAGCAGGCAGATCATCAGCGCCATTAACAGGGACTGGGGTGTTGATCCGTGTTATCCAATTTTCCGATGGTGAAACGCAGCGTTTCGAGCGGCAGCGAGATTGTCAGTGCCGAACAAGCCCGGTGAGGTGCCGGTAAGTCTGTGCTGCTTGCGTTGCCGTGCACAGAACGGCTTCAGAATAGCTGGAGATTTGCCGGATGGCCGATGTTGACGCGCAGTTCGCCCCTGGTCTGATATACCCAGCCTCGTACTTCGAGTTCGCGGCCAACCCAGTTTTGTGTGGGTGGTTGCCGGAACTCGTGAAGATCCGCATCCGGAATGCGGACGGCGAAGCGCCCCTGCAGGTTGATCCAGGTCGCGCCGCCCCCATGATTGACCCGGACAATCCGCCCGCGTACCCGCTGAAATCCGCTGGTACGCAATCCCAGCGACCCGGATTTCCGCGGCGGATAGATGCCCGGTGCCCATACGCCGCGCTGCGCTTGCCTTGCCTCGGCCTCGGCTCGTGCGTGACAGTCGAGGAAGCGCGTATCGGGCGGAATCGCTACCAGCCAGCCAAGCCCGGCGCGCAGCAATTCAGAACTTATGTCTGTGCCGTCGGGCAACCACAGGTAGGCCAGGGTGCGGCGGTGCCGATCCTGGCGTTGTTCGCCTTCCAGCAGTCGCACCTGGTTACCATTCTGGAACAGCAGCTGGCGCAAATGATCGCGGGCGCGAATAGCCAAAGGTTGCGCCGGTTCACCGTCACTGGCTACTTCCGGGGTGTTGATTCCAATCAGTCTTACGGGGGTGTCGTCAGTCAGTACCAGGGTGTCACCGTCGTGGACGTAGCGCACCTTGACCTGTGGTGCATCCCCTGGCGGACCGCAGGTTTCGGCAGCCGCCGGGAACAGGGGGGGCAGGAGCAAAAAAAAGGCGCCTGACAGCAGCGCCTTTTTCAGGAGAGCCGGTGTCGCGGGCATCAGGCCGGTTTGTTCATACCATACTTGCGGCGGAAGCGGTCTACACGGCCACCAGTGTCCACCATTTTCTGCTTGCCGGTGTAAAACGGATGACACTGAGCGCAGACTTCGATGGTCAGGTCCTTGCCGACCGTTGAACGGGTCTTGAAGCTGCTGCCACAGCTGCAGGTCACGTTGATTTCGTCGTATGCAGGGTGAGTATCTGCTTTCATGCCATGTGCCTCGCAAGAATAACGGGCAGCGCCGGCAACCTCTAATTGGCGCCTGCCGAAAGACCGTGAAGAATACTTGAAATGACGACTACCCACAAGCCCGACGGCGAGTGCCAGCGAGCCTCAGCGCAGCGGCCGGATTTCCAGTACGCAGGCCTTTGGCGGCGGTTGGAACTTGCCGTCGCCGACGCGTTCCAGAGCTTCGCGCAGGCCTCCCGGCCCCACCACGGAGTCCCACATCATCTCGCTCAGTTTGACGCAGGCGGCCATCGGGTTGCTGGCCTGCTTGCGCACCTGGTCGATTTTCCATTGCAGGCAGCGCATCCGCTGTTGTTTGTGGGGCGGCATGCGCTGAATCAAGTCTTCGATGACTTCGCTGCGCTTGGCCTCAAAGGCGGCAAGATCGGTTTTTGCCAGACTGGCCCACTGGTCGAAATCCACCAGGGACTTATGGGATTCGGCTGATAGTGTTTTTAGCTCTTGCATCGGGATGACCTCCGCCGACTGCTTTGCAGTTCATCATTATTAAACCAGTTCTTGTTGTCGGAACCCGAGAATACCACAAGTTCACGGGCTACCCGTAAAGTATATTAGTGAATGCTTAATAATATGTTACCAATGAACAAAAATGTTGTTTGAAGCCAAGTATGGCCTGGATCAGCTCACAGATGGCGATGATTTCTTACAAAACCGTGGAGGAATTTCCGCACGATGCCGACTTTTCGACGCATTGTCTTTCGACGACTGCCTCCTAGGAGTACCCGCCCCGCAGGCGGCGCGCTGTCGCGCAGCAAACAGCCAAATGCGTTGCCAATACATTCAGTAGGTTAGGTTTTGTTTCATGAGAGAGGCTGTCGGATTTGGGACTGATCTACTGCGCCGGTGGGAGCGCCCCATTTTCCCGATCCTTTTCGTCAAATAGCTACGGCTATTCTCCTCAAACGATCGAAAAAATGGCCTCGCCCTCCCACCTTGCTCGCTACGATCGCCCAAATCCGACAGCCTCCTAGTCGGCCGGTACGGTGCGCTCGGCGGCCCAGGCGCGTAACGCCGCCAACTGCTCGGCCATAACCACGGACAGCGGCCTTGTCTGGCCCAGTTCGGTTAATAGGTGACTGGTCGCCAGCGGCTCACCGCGCTCGCGGGCCAGGTAAAGGCCGGCCACAATGACCTGTTCAATTTCAGCTCCCGAAAAACCTTTGCTCCGCTCAGCCAGCCGGGTCAACTCAAAATCGCGCGGCGCCTGACCGCGCTTGCTCAGGTGAATGTCAAATATCCGAACGCGGGTGGTGGCGTCCGGCAGGTCGACAAAAAAGATTTCATCCAGTCGTCCCTTGCGGATCAGTTCCGGCGGCAGAGTGTCTATGCGGTTGGCGGTAGCCACGAGGAAGACGGGTGTCTGGCGCTCTGCCATCCAGGTTAGCAGTGTGCCCAGGACGCGCTTGGAAGTGCCACTGTCGTAGTCGCCGCTGGCAATGGCTTTCTCTATTTCATCCACCCACAGCACGCACGGGGCCATGGCTTCGGCAGTCGCCAGCGAGCTGCGCAGGTTGCGTTCGGTTTCACCAAAGAACTTGTTATACAAGGTGCCAAAATCCAGGCGCAGCAGCGGCAATTGCCAAAGTCCCGCGACCGCCTTCGCGGCCAAGCTCTTGCCGCCACCCTGAACGCCGACCAGAAGGATACCGCGCGGCGGGTCGAGGACGGTGTCCTGCTCGAGAAAGACGTCCCGGCGCTGGTGCAGCCAGTGCTTCAGCCGATTCAGGCCGCCGACGTTGGCAAACCGGGCAGTATCAAGTTCGAAAGACAGTGCGCCGCCCTGGTCGAGCAGGCGGTACTTGGCTTGCATGACCCCAGGCAGATCCGATTCGGTGATCGCCCCGTCGTCGTGGATGGCGTTACGGACCAGGCGGCGCGCATCGCTGGCGGTCAGCCCACCGAGCTGTTTGAGCAGCTGCTCAAGCGTGCGGTTGTCCGTTTTCACTTTTTCTCCGGGGTGGGCGCTTGCCCAGGTCCTCCCCTCCTCATGAATTTGTTTTTCCAGTGCGGCTTTATCCGGCAGACTGAGTTCGAAGCGGGCGCTGAACGGCTGCAGATCAGCCGGCAGGCCGCAGCGGTGGCTGATAAACACCAGTGTGTGGCTGGCGGCGCCGTAGCCCAGGGCGATGTCCTTGACTAAACGTACCTGTGCCGGATCTTCGAGATAGGGGTGAAAATCGAGCAGTATGTAAATGCCGGCCGTTCCTGTGGCTTTGATCTGTTCGAGCGCCTGGCCGGGTTCCCTGGCGTGTGCCTGTGGCTGCAGGTCGAGGTCCAGCCGTTGCAGGCCAGTGGTGACCGACCAGCACATCACCGGCTGACCGGTGCGCACCGCGAGCCGTTTGAAGATTTCCAATGCGCATGGTTCGTCGCGGGTTTCGACGAGAATGATCGGCACGCGGGAGCGGACCAGGACCTCCAGGTCGTTAACGCTGTCTTCCATGCGGCCTATCGTAGCAGATGCGCCAGCGGCAGTATGTGCTCGGGACAATGATCTCCGCGCAGCGGCTAAAGCGTCTCGGTTTTCCTGATATGGTCCAGCCGCAACTCCAGTTGCCGTCCGTCGCGGCCGAGTACCACGAGAAATTCCTCATGATTGCGCGTCACCAGCTGGACCGGTGTGAATACCTCGATGTGTGGTTGACCGCCCGGCTCCTGCCAGGAAATCCGCAGGCGCTGGCGGTGCATGATGGCCAGTTCATATTCACTGTATTGTCCGCAGTCGATGGGGGTGTAGTCAGTCATCGCTGCGCTGCGCCTGCACACCCAGCAGTTTGCCGTCGAAGTCCACGTTGGTGGCGATCTCTATCGGTTGACAGCACACAGGGCAGTCTTCGACGTACTGCTGATTGCCCGCCGAGCAGTCAACGTTGATATCAAAGCCTTCACCACAGTACGGACAATCAATCCGGCTGGCTTCGAGCATTTGAATCCTCCTCCGCGAGGAAGCGTTCGATCAGGTTGTCCAGAAAGCGCCAGCCACGTTCGGTGTGACGGACGCCACCCTCGTTGAGTATAAGCAGGCCATCCGCGTTTGCCTGCTCGAGCAGCGGCATAATGTATTCCCGCCCCAGACCGCAGACGTGGGTGAAGTCAGCCAGCGTAAAACCTTCGCACAGCCGCAGCCGGTTGAGGGCGAACTCGAAAACGCTTTCGCCGGCGCCGAGTTGGCGTTGTCCTTCCAGGCAGGCGGCAGTCCCTGCGGTTGCCAGGTAATCCTGCGGGTGACGTTTTTTCCAGCGCCGCTGGATCACCCCCTGAGCGGTAGCGGTAAGCTTGCCGTGCGCACCGGCGCCAATGCCGATATAGTCACCGAACCGCCAGTAGTTCAAATTGTGGCGGCACCGCCGGCCCGCCCGCGCGTAGGCTGAGACCTCGTACTGAGTATAGCCCTGTGCGGTCAAGTGGGACTGGCCGGCCTCCTGGATGGCCCATTTAATGTCGTCGTCCGGTAGCGCGGGCGGCCGGACATGGAACAGGGTGTGTGGCTCGATCGTCAGCTGGTACCACGACAGGTGCGCGGGGTTCAGCTCGGTGGCGGCCGCCAGGTCGGCGACAGCACCGGCCACGTCCTGCCCGGGGAGGCCGAACATCATATCCAGATTGAGATTATCGAATCCGGCGTCGCGGGCGGCTCGGGCGGCGCGCACGGCTTCCGCGGCGCTGTGTACGCGGCCCAGCACCTGCAACTGCGGGTCGCTGAAACTCTGAACACCGATCGACAGGCGGTTGACCCCGGCGGCGCGGTAACCGGCGAATTTCTCCTGTTCGAGTGTGCCGGGGTTGGCTTCGAGCGTGATTTCGGCTTCGGGACTTAGCGACAGGCGGGCACGCACGCCGCTCAGCAGGCGATCGATGGCGGCTGCGGAGAACAGGCTGGGTGTGCCGCCGCCCATGAATACGGTTTGCACTGCGCGTCCCTGGACCGCTGGCAACTCCTGTTCCAGATCCTTCAGCAGGGCATCGACATAGTCCCATTCCGGAAAACCAAGGGTCACTGCGTGGGAGTTGAAATCGCAATAGGGGCATTTGCGCACGCACCAGGGGAAATGGATGTAGAGCGACAGCGGTGGCCGGGCAATGAAGTGGAACATGGCTGATGGGACAGCTGCGAGCGAAGAGACAGGCGTATTTAACCACAGAGCCGCATGGAGGCGCACAGCGGAAAAGTGATCGATCTCTCCACATAGCGCGAAGTTGCGGTTGCGCGCGCAGCGAAGCAAGAATCACCGCAAAGGCGACAAAGTTGCGCTGGGGGGCGGGGGCAGAGTTTGAAATAGTGGCCTTTGGCTGTTCTGAGACGAGCGGGCAGGTTCACGTCAGCGCGCTGACAAGTTTGCGCAAGGCCTCGCCGCGATGGCTGAGGTTGTTCTTGACCTCGGGTGCGAGCTGGGCTGACGAACACTTCTGGTCAGGTACATAAAATACCGGGTCGTAGCCGAAGCCGTTGTCACCTTGCGGCGCGTGCAGAATATGGCCTTCCCAGGTTCCCTGAAAGATTTGCGGGGTCGGGTCATTGGCGTGACGCATGTAGACCATCAGACACTGGAAGCGCGCGGTACGCTCCGCTTCTGGGACACCTTCCATGTCACGCAACAGCTTTATAAGATTTTGTCGGTCACTGGCGCCGGCGCCGGCATAACGCGCCGAGTAGATGCCGGGTGCGCCGTTGAGCGCGTCGACTTCCAGGCCGGAGTCGTCGGCAATGGTCGGCAGGCCGGTGCGGGCCGCGGCGTTGCGCGCCTTGAGAATGGCGTTTTCGACAAACGTCAGTCCGGTTTCCTCGATCTCCTCCACCGCGAAGCCGGACTGCGGCAGCACCTCCAGACTTGTGCCGTGCAACAGCTGGTTAACCTCGCGAACCTTACCGGCATTGCCGCTCGCCAGAACGACACGCCGCGTCATTCTGAGGATGCTTCCAGTGCGGCTTTCTGCCGGGTGCACAGTTCGCGGATGCCCTTGCGTGCCAGCGCAAGCATCTGCTGCATTTCCTCGTCGCCGAAGGGGTGACCCTCCGCCGTGCCCTGGACTTCGATAAACCTGCCGGTGTCGGTCATCACGACATTCATGTCGGTTTCGGCATTGGAGTCTTCGGCGTAATCCAGGTCGAGTACCGGCGTGCCCTGGTAGATTCCGACGGAAACTGAGGCCACTGTGCCGGTCAGGGGATTCTTTTTGAGTACACCGTCGGCCATCAGCTTGTGCACCGCTTCGGCCAGCGCCACATAGCCGCCGGTGATACTGGCGGTGCGGGTGCCGCCGTCCGCCTGGATGACGTTGCAGTCTACAGTAACGGTGCGCTCGCCCAGCTCTTGCATGTCCACTACCGCCCGCAGTGAACGGCCAATTAGGCGCTGGATTTCCATGGTGCGGCCTGCCTGTCTGCCCCGTGCCGCCTCGCGTCCCATGCGTTCAGTGGTCGATCGGGGCAGCATACCGTACTCGGCGGTGACCCATCCCTGACCCTTGCCGCGGAGGAAGCCCGGCACCCGGTCCTCGACACTGGCGTTGCACAGCACCCGGGTATGGCCGAATTCCACCAGCACCGAGCCCTCGGCGTGCATGGTGTATTTAAGGGTCAGCGTGGCTTGACGCATTTCGTCGGGTGCACGGTTACTGGGGCGCATGACGTCTCCTTGCCTGGCGGATTGCTTGGGCGGGCATTATAGCGATTTGCGATCCACTGGCGAGGGGGCGGGTGGAGCCGCCGTTGGTGGCCGGGCGCGCCGCTACTTTTTCATTTCACCGGAATATTCGCGCATGGCGCGGTGAATTTCCTCGATTGCCTGTTCCAGCGGGTCCGCAGACAGCCGTTCTGCAGCGCCCGCCGGAGTGTCCGGGCTGGTTGCCGTTTCCACCGCTGGGGACGCCTGCCAGCGCAGGCCGACGAGGGTAATATTGTCACTGTGCGGGTAGGTGGCGACGTTGGCTTCATCGGTTAACTGGTTGATGCGCTTCTCCAGTTGTTGCCCGTCGGTCGGCAGGTCGCACAGTCTTTGCTCTGTCAGCGCCGACCAAAGGCCGTCGGAACACAGTAGCAGGGTATCGCCGGCTTCCAGGTCGGCCTGGCCGAAGCTGATTTTGGGTAACGTGAGCGTGCCACCTAGACAGCGGCTGACACTGTTGCGCATGGGGTGGGTCCGAATGGCATCGTCTTCAAGCAGCCCGTCTTGCACCAGTTCTTCAACCGGAGTGTGATCGCGGGTGCGGCTGACAACTGCACCGTGACGCACCAGGTACAGGCGGCTGTCACCGAGATGCGCCCACCAGGTCTCGTTACCCTGCACCAGGCAGACCACACAGGTGGTGCGGGGCTCGACCGGGGGTTGCCGCGCCTGGCCGGCGTCCACTACCGCGAGGTGCGCGTGGTTGAGCGCCTGCTCGAGGAAGCACAGCGGGTCGGCGATACGTCCGGGACAACTGAAAAAGCTGCGGCGAAGACTGTCGACCGCCGTTTGCGCCGCCAGGTCGCCCCGGGCATGCCCCCCCATGCCGTCGGCTACCGCCAGCAGTACGGATTCACGGTGCTCTAGAATCAGACAGCGATCCTGGTTGCTGCTGCGGTTACCAAGGCGGTTGGATGAGGCGCAGGCAACCTTCATACCCAGCCCCTCCCCAACAGCGCATCGGCGAGCCGGCCAAAGGCCGAGCGCGGCTGTTCCGGTTCGGGCGTGGTTTCAGCGGTGAGGGCGGCGCGAAATTCGGCCACGCTCTGTGGACGTAACAGCGGGTCGACTTCCATAGCCCAGTCGATGGCTCGCAGCAGGTTGTCAGCGTAGCGCCCGCGAAAGGCGAACTGCGCTGGTTTAAGGGTGTCCTGGTCGTGACGCTGCTTGGCGTCCGGCGGTGGCCTGCCCTCAATGCAGGCGCGCATGCTCGCGCCGATGGCGTACAGGTCGCTCCAGGGACCAACGTAACTCCGGTTGTCATACTGCTCGATTGGCGAAAACCCGCCGCTGATCACCTGCCCGGGCTGCTCCTGGCGGCTTTGCGGAAAACCATGCACCGCACCGAAGTCCAGCAGCAGTGGCTGGCCACCGCGCTGAATGTGGATATTGCCGGGTTTAATGTCGAGGTGCAGCAGGTCGTTGGCGTGGATCAGTTCCAGGCCGTCCAGCAGGGGTGGAAATACGGTGCGCAGGAATTTTTCGCTCAGGCCGCCGCGGTAGCGCTGCAGGTAGTGCTGGAGGTTCTCGCCCTCCTGGTATTCCATGACCATGTACACGGTGCCGTTAGCCTGGAAGAAGTTAAACACGTCAACAATATTGGTGTGCTTCAAGGTGGCCAGCGTGCTGGCTTCCTGGAAGAATAGTTTGCGACCGCGTTTGAAGCGTCCTTCGGTGGCCTCGCTGCGCGCACAGACCTGTCCATTGCGGTCCCGTCGTGCCAGCTTATTGGGGATGTACTCCTTGATCACTACCCGGCGGTTGTTATTGATCTGACGGGCGCGGTAGACGACGCTGAAGCCTCCACCGCCCAGCGTTTTTTCCAGCAGATAGCCGTCCAGCTGTGTACCAGGTTTCAAACTGTCTAGCTTTTTGCCCATGATCCTCTAGACTGTCGCCGTACACGTTTTAGTCGGTGGGCGAAATCTTTTACAAAAACAGGTCGTTGCGATATGGGTTTAGCGGCAGCACGAGAGGCTGACTTGAGATGATCCGCAGTATGACGGCATTTGCGCGAAGCAGCGGTGAACGCGTGGGTGCGAATTTGACCTGGGAATTGCGCTCGGTGAACCACCGTTACCTCGAAGTCTTCGTGCGCCTGCCCGAGGAACTGCGCGCCATGGAGCCACTGGTGCGCGAACGGGTTACTGCGCGCCTCGGGCGCGGTAAGGTGGAATGCGTCCTGCGCTGCCAATGGGCGCCACAGTACGTGGCGGCGCTCGAGCTGGACCGGGAACGCCTTAAGGCAGTGCTGGATGCCTGCCGGGAAATCGAAACCCGCTCGGCGGAAGCGGCCTCACCCGGCGTCATCGAGCTGCTGCGCTGGCCAGGCGTCGTGCGCGAGCCTGCGCCCGATACCGGCGCGGCGCAGGAACAGGCACTGGCGCTGCTGGACGCCGCGCTGGATGAGCTGATGGCTACCCGCGAGCGCGAGGGGGAGCAGATCCGTGCCCTACTCAGCGTACGACTCGACGGTGTGGAGGAGCAAGTGACCAGGGCACGGGAGCGATTGCCGGAGGTGCGGCAGAAAATCCGCGAGAAGCTTGCAGCGCGTGTGGCCGAGCTGCTGGACAAGGTGGACCCCGATCGGCTGGAGCTGGAGCTGGTGCTGCTGGCGCAGAAGATGGACGTCGACGAAGAGCTGGACCGGCTGGACGGCCACGTGACGGAAACCCGACGCGTTTTGGAGCGTGACGAGCCCGTGGGTCGGCGCCTGGATTTTCTTATGCAGGAATTCAACCGCGAGGCCAACACGCTGGGGTCCAAGTCGGGCGACAGCGAGACCACGGCGGTCTCGGTCGAGCTGAAAGTGCTGATCGAGCAGATGCGTGAACAGGTGCAGAATGTCGAGTAGCACCCTGGCGGCGGCCTGGCGGGCGCCGGAACTTCACTGATGCTGGGTATCTTATACATCATCTCCGCGCCGTCCGGGGCCGGCAAAACCAGCTTGGTCAAAGCCTTGCTGGAACGCCTCGATGGCGTCACGGTGTCGGTGTCGCACACGACGCGGGCGCCCCGGTCCGGAGAGCGGAACGGCAACGACTACTATTTTGTCGAACCGTCCGAGTTTGAACGCCTAGTCGCGGAAGGCGAGTTTCTGGAGCACGCGCAGGTGTTTGGCAATTACTACGGCACCTGCCGGGGCACGCTGGTGGAGCGGCTGGAAGCTGGCAAAGACGTCATCCTCGAGATTGACTGGCAGGGGGCGCGCCAGGTGTTCGAGGTTTTTCCCCAGGCGGTTAAGGTGTTCATTGTGCCGCCTAGCCGCGTAGCGCTGTACCAGCGCCTGACGGCCCGCGGACAGGACAGCGAAGACGTGATCCAGCGGCGTATGGCGGACGCGGTGAGCGAAATGCGGCATCTGGACGAGTACCACTACCTGATAGTCAACGATAATTTTGCCACGGCGCTAGCTGACCTCGAAGCCCTGTTTCGTGCCCAGCGGCTGCGCACCGCTGCCCAGTGCGAGCGCTATGTCACTGAATTGAACGGCTTGCTGTTGCTGGAACCGGCTGGCGGGTTCGAGTAGACTTGGGCTCGCAGAAACCCACTTGGAATAGGATCTGGTATGGCACGTGTTACTGTAGAAGATTGCCTTGACAAGGTTGATAACCGTTTTCATTTGGTGCTGGTCGCCACCAAACGCGCCCGCCAGTTGTCAAGGGGTGCGGCACCCTTCGTGGAATGGGAAAACGATAAGCCGACGGTGGTCGCGCTTCGGGAAATCTCCGAGGGTTACGTGAAGCCGTCGATTCTTGACGAAAAGCCGGAACCCGAGGTGGAGATGGATTTGTTGGCCATGCCGGAGGCGGCCGATGCGGGCATGCCAGTAATACCGGATTCCTCGGAGTTCTGAGCAGCCGTTTACCCGGGTCAGAAAACCCCTCAGAAGCCGTTTCGCGGGTCACCGGAAGCGGCTTTCTATTTGCGCACAGGTCATTTTCGCCTATGATTTGAACGCAGGCACTCACGCAAAGATGAAACGTATGGCGAACCCTGCACCCGTTACCAGCGATGACGCGCCGCGTTACCTCATCAGTGACCTGATGGATCTGCTGGAGCTGTACCTCGAACCCGCACAGGTGCGGGAGATCTATCGTGCCTACCTGTTCGGCGCCGAGGCCCACGAAGGCCAGCATCGTATGTCCGGCGAGCCCTATATATACCACCCGATTGAAGTCGCGCGCATCCTGGCGAGCATGCATATGGATGCGCAGAGCATTATCGCCGGCATGCTGCACGACGTTATCGAAGATACCGGCACGCCCAAGGCGGAGGTGTGCCGCGAATTCAGCGAGGAAGTCGGCGAACTGGTCGATGGGGTGAGTAAGCTTACTCAGATCAAGTTCGAAAGCCAGGCCGAGGCACAGGCAGAGAACTTCCGCAAGATGATGCTGGCAATGGTCAAGGATATTCGCGTGATCGTGGTTAAACTCGCCGACCGCCTGCATAACATGCGTACTCTGGGCGTGATGCGCGCCGACAAGCGGCGCCGTATTGCCCGCGAGACGCTCGAGATCTATGCGCCCATCGCCAACCGTCTCGGCATGAACCAAATCCGCCTCGAACTCGAAGACCTGGGCTTTGCTGCGCTGTACCCGATGCGTTATCGCGTGTTATTGGCAGCGGTTCGGCGCGCGCGTGGCAACCGTAAGGAGATTCTCAATAAAATCGAATCGGCGATTCAGCAGCGGCTGGACCAAGAGCAGCTGCACTGTCGTCTACTGAGTCGCGAAAAGCACCTTTACAGCCTATACAAGAAGATCCGCGATCGGGTCGGGTCGTTCACTGAGGTGTTCGACGTTTATGCGTTTCGCATCATGGTCGACTCGGTGGACACCTGCTACCGGGTGCTGGGCATGATGCACAACCTGTATAAGCCAGTGCCCGGCAAGTTCAAAGACTATATCGCCATTCCAAAAGCAAACGGCTACCAGTCGCTGCATACCGTACTGTTCGGACCCTACGGTGTGCCCATCGAAGTTCAGATCCGTACCGATGACATGGACCGCGTGGCGGAATCAGGAATCGCCGCCCACTGGCTGTACAAGAGCAACAGCGAAAGGGCCGCCGGAGACAATAGCGCGCAGACGCGCGCCCGCGAATGGTTGCGCGAACTGCTGGAAATGCAGCGTAACGCCGGCAATTCACTGGAGTTCCTGGAAAGCGTCAAGATTGACCTCTTTCCAGACGAGGTGTACGTGTTCACACCTGCCGGTGAAATTCTGGAGTTACCGCGCGGCGCGACCACCGTCGACTTCGCCTACGCGGTACACACCGACGTCGGCAACACCTGTATCGCCGCTAAGATCGACCGCCGCCTGGCGCCCTTGCGTACGCCTTTGTTGAACGGCCAGACGGTGGAAATTATCACCGCTGCCGGTGCCCACCCGAATCCGGCATGGCTGAATTTCGTGACCACTGCCAAGGCGCGCTCCAATATTCGTCATTATCTGAAGAACTTGCAGAACGACGAGGCGGTCGAACTCGGACAGCGCATGCTGGACAAGGCGCTGCACAATATCAGGAGCAGCCTCGCCGAGGTGACAGGTGATCAGGTCGACCGGGTGATGAGCGAGTGCGGTTTCAAGACGCGCGAGGCTCTGTATGCCGACATCGGTCTCGGTAACCGCATGGCTATGCTTATGGCACGGCGCATGGTGCCTGTTGATGAGGGCGAGAAGCCTATGGAGACGGGCTTTAGTAAGCCGCTGGCGATCCGCGGCACAGAAGGCATGGTGGTGCACTTTGCGCGCTGCTGCCGGCCGATCCCCGGCGACAAGATTGTGGGTTTCATCAGTTCTGGCCGCGGGCTCGTTATACACACCGAGACCTGCAAAAACCTCAGCGAACTCCGCAGCCGGCCGGACAAGTGGATCGATGTAGAGTGGCAGCCGGACATCGACGGCGAGTTCTCTGCCGAGATACGCGTGGACGTAACCAATCAGAAAGGTGTGCTGGCCACCATCGCGGCGGGCATTGCTGAAACCGGATCGAACATAGAAAACGTGTCGATCGGGGAACGTGGTGGCCTGGACACTTCACTGAATTTCACGATCACCGTCAAGGACCGGCGGCAACTGGCACGTGTGATGCGCTGCATCCGCCAACTGCCCAATGTGATGCGCATCAGCCGCAGCAAGAGTTAACGACTACGCAGGGAGTCCACATGCAACGCAAGGTCATCCACACCGACAAGGCACCCCAGGCCATCGGCACCTATTCGCAAGCCGTGCAGGTCGGTGACAGCGTTTACCTGTCGGGTCAGATCCCGCTGGAGCCGGAAAGCATGGAAATGGTCGAAGGCAACATGGAAGCGCAGATCAGGCGGGTATTCGACAACTTGTCGGCAGTCGCCTCGGCAGCGGGTGGCAGCCTTGCCGATGTCGCCAAGCTGAATATATTTCTCACCGACTTGGCGCATTTCCCACTGGTTAACCAGGTGATGACCGACTATTTTCAGGAACCGTATCCGGCGCGCGCCGCTGTTGGAGTGTCCGCGCTGCCCAAGGACGCGCAGGTGGAAATGGATGCCGTCATGGTCCTGAGCTGAAGCGCTGCAGATCACGGTCAATTTAGGTGTTTATGGATGAGCACCCGTTTGCTTACCAGGCACTTGAAACAATCGTCCCCGACACTTGACGCATTGCCACTGGCGGTGTTACGCGGTGTCGGCCCCAAGTCCGCTGACCGGCTGGCCGCCTTCGGGCTGGAGACGGTGCAGGATGTGTTGTTCCATCTGCCGCGTCGCTACGAGGACCGCACGCGCATTGCGTCGATCGGCCGGCTGCGTTTCGGCGACCACGCGGTGATCGAAGCGGAGGTCGATCTTGCAGAAGTGAAATTCGGCAAGCGCCGCAGTCTGCTGGTGCGTGTGACCGACGGCACGGGCTCATTGGTGTTACGCTTTTTTCATTTCAGCAAGGCGCAGCAGCAATGCTTCGAACGCGGCACGCGGCTGCGTATCTACGGCGAAGTCCGGCGCGGCCCGGCCACCCTGGAAATGGTGCACCCTGAGTACCAGCAGTTGGCGGACGGAGAGGTGAGGGCCACCGAAGAACGCCTGACACCGATCTACCCGGCCACCGAGGGGCTGCACCAGCTGATGTTGCGCAAGCTCAGCGAACAGGCGCTAGACATGTTGCAGCCCGGGCTTCTGCCCGAATGGCTGCCGGACGATCTGCTGACACAACTGAATTTCACCGACCTGCCATCGGCCCTGCGATACGTCCACCGGCCACGACCCAACGCCGACGTCCAGGCCCTCGAAGCGGGTGTCCATCCCAGCCAGCAGCGCCTGGCGTTTGAGGAAATGCTGGCCCATCATTTGACTCTGCGCCGGGTACGTTTGCGGGCCATGCACCTGCAGGCCGAGCCGTTGCAGCGGGACAGCAAACTGCTGGCGGCTTTCTATACTGCGCTGCCCTTCAGGCTTACCGGCGCGCAGCAGCGGGTGGTGACGCAACTGCTCCGCGACCTCGCGCAAAGTCACCCCATGATGCGTCTGGTACAGGGCGATGTGGGTTCGGGCAAAACGGTAGTCGCCGCAGCAGCCGCGATTCAGGCTGTTGAATGCGGCTGCCAGGTAGCAGTCATGGCGCCAACCGAACTGCTTGCCGAGCAACATTTCAGTAACTTCGAAGGCTGGTTTCAGGCCCTGGGCATCAGGGTTGGCTGGCTGTCGGGCAAAGTGAAGAGCAAGTCGCGCAGGCAGCTGCTCGAACACCTCGCGGCCGGCGAAGTGCAGGTGGCCATAGGGACCCACGCGCTGTTCCAGGAAGACGTCGCTTTCGCGCGGCTGGGCCTAGTGATCATCGATGAGCAGCACCGCTTCGGTGTGCACCAGCGCCTGTCGCTGCGCGACAAGGGGCGCACGCAGGACAAGATGCCGCACCAATTGATAATGACCGCGACACCGATACCCCGCACGCTGTCGATGGCGCTCTACGCCGACCTCGATTCTTCGCTGATCGACGAATTACCGCCGGGGCGGTCTCCGGTACAGACTGTTGCATTGCCGGAAAGTCGCCGCGATGAGGTGATCCAGCGCGTGCGCATGGCTTGTCGCGAGGGCCTCCAGGCCTACTGGGTATGTACCCTGATCGAGGAGTCCGAATCACTGCAGTGCCAGGCCGCGGCAGACACCGCGACCCTGTTAGCTGAGGCATTGCCGGAACTGCGCGTGGGTCTGGTTCACGGGCGCATGAAAGAACAGTACAAGGCCCAGCGTATGGCCGCGTTTAAACGGGGCTGCATCGATCTGTTGGTGGCGACCACTGTGGTCGAAGTAGGTGTGGATGTGCCCAATGCAACGTTGATGATCGTAGAAAACGCCGAACGTCTGGGGTTGTCGCAGCTACACCAGCTGCGGGGCCGCGTTGGTCGCGGCGCGGTGCAGAGCAGCTGTGTACTCATGTATCGATCGCCCTTGTCGCAGGTGGCGCGCAAGCGCCTGGCCGTGCTCCGCGAAACCAGTGACGGTTTCGAGATTGCGCGCAAGGATCTCGAATTGCGCGGCCCCGGTGAAGTTCTGGGTACGCGCCAGACCGGTATGATCCAGTTTCGCATTGCCGATCTGGTGCGCGACCAGCCGTTGCTGGATAAGGTCGAGGCGGCCGCCACGGAACTGCTGGAAAAGCACCCCGATAGTGTCAAACCGATTATCCGGCGGTGGCTGGGGCATGCGCCGCGCTATGGTCACGTCTAGCCGAATGTCTGCAAGGGAGTACGCACGGCATTGGTGTCGCGCTTGAGTACACGGGTGCAGATCTGGACCGTGGTAATGTGTTTGTGTCCGATCAGATTCTGGATTGTGCGGAGGTCGTAACCATCCTCTAGCAGACGTGTTGTAAAGGAATGGCGCCTGAGCGTGTGGCATGAGCCATGCTTCCAAATGGTTGCGATGCGCATGGCTTCTCTAACTGCACGCTGCAGTGTTGACTCATGGATATGGTGAGTCGCTCCTTTCTGGTAACCGGCTCGGTCGAGCTTCGGTTGGCGGCGAACACGAACTGCCCGTACAGGTTGCTGGTTTGACTGGAGTATATCAGCTTCGGTCTTATAGGCTTTTTTTGTCATGACAGGCAACGCAGACAATCGCCGCACCATCAAGTCTCACACAAACAGAAACGGGTCTTACCGCGTCCATTCAGTTGCTGCGATGTGATAGAAGTATACAGTACGGGCGGTTTGAGAAACTGCTTCGTGAAGCACAGCATGACGAGTATTCGGAAAATTGCCGGTTTGAGGTAAGGCAATCGACGAAGCTGCGCCCGAGTATTGCGAGGCAAACGGCCGCGTTCCAAAGGAGTGTGCTTTCGGGTGCTGACAGTCAGCTCGAAGCAAGATGAGGCGTACGGTGGTGTTGTGCATTCAGGTGTCGGTAAAGTTAATATCGGAGAGCACAACCCTTATGAGGCGTGTCCCTGTGAAGAAACAATAAGAAACTGCTAACGAATAAGTCCATTAACCCTGTAGTTGCATAACTATGTCGGTGTTTATGCAGAAAACAGGTTATTTATAGGCTCTACCCCCTATAGCGACGCTATCGCTGGACTTCACCAAAAGTGAGATTCAGAACACATAGAAATTGATGCAAAAAAATGGTCTTCCGCCATAAAAAAACGGTCTCTGGCTTGGTAGAATTGTGAACGCCAATCCAGCAACTCAACCAAAAGAGACCGTTTATATGAAGTTTAGCAAAGCCGCCATCCATCGCAAGACCCACCGCATTCCCGAGATCAAATTTGAAGACCAGCGACTAACCTCATTCGCGGGCTTGGTGGTGTATCAATCGCTGTTCAGCCGTATCGGCCTGAAGCAGCAGTTGTCCGGGTGTTTCCGTCATCTGACCGTCAGCCCAATCTTTGGGCACGGCGTCATCCTCCTGTTGCTGATCGTTCACCTCCTGCTGGGCTATCGCCGGCTTCAGGACATGCGCTACTATCAGGATGATCCCATGGTGCGTCGCCTGTTGGGACTTGAGCGGCTGCCGGATGTGGCGACCGTCAGTCGCACATTGGCGACCCTGGATGACCGAAGTGTCACCCATCTGCGTCGGCTCAGCCGGCAACGGGTGTTGGACCAACTCAGTCGTTTGAGGCTGGCCCGCTTCACACTGGACTTCGACGGCTCCGTATTGTCTACCGGCCGCTTTGCCGAAGGCACGGCCGTCGGCTTTAACCGCAAGAAGAAAGGGCAACGCAGCTACTACCCGCTGTTTTGTACCATCGCCCAGACGGGTCAGGTGCTCGATGTCCGGCATCGCCCAGGCAACGTGCATGATTCCAATGGCGCCAAGGCGTTCATACTGGCCTGCATACGGGAAATACAGGTTATTTTGCCGCATTGCCTCATTGAGGCTCGCATGGACAGCGCTTTCTTTAGCGATAATATTGTCAGCCTGCTGGACAGTGAAGGGGTTGAGTTTACCATCAGCGTACCGTTCGAACGCTTTAGCGCTCTCAAGGCATTGATCGAGAATCGAAAGCGCTGGCGTCACTTGAACGGACAGTGGAGCTTTTTCGAAACGAACTGGAAACCATCGAGTTGGAATGACGGATACCGATTCGTCTTTATCCGAACCATGAACCGCCAACAATATAAGGGCGTCATTCAACTGGACCTGTTCATCCCCTACGAATACGGCTATGACTTCAAGGTGATCGTCACCAACAAGCAACTCTCGGCCAAGAAGGCACTGGCCTTCCACAATGGACGCGGTGCTCAGGAAGGTGTTTTCGCCGAGCTCAAGTCGCAGACACAAATGGATTACGTGCCGACCCGAAGCAAAGCTGGCAATCAAGTCTACCTCCTCTCGGCCGTGCTGGGGCATAACCTCAACCGGGAAATGCAGATGCACTGTTATGCCCAGGAAAGAAATACCACCGAAAAGCGCGCACCACTGTGGCGATTCGAGCAACTGGGTACCATTCGCCGCAAACTCATCCAGCGTGCCGGACGGCTGACCAAGCCGCAGGGCAAACTCACGCTGACCATGAGCGTCAATCCCGCGGTGAAATCTCAGTTGTTGCATTACTTGGAGGTCTTGAAGCAGGCCGCTTGACCGTAGTCGAGTCAAGATTTATGCAATGATCGGGTTAAGAGTTCTGGAAAGCGCCAAGACGGAGTATGTATTCTGGCCCAATTGCTCTTTCAGGTGCGGCTGCGAGACTGCGCCAAAGACTTATCGAGGTTCAGGCATCATGTTGCCGCAGGTGCTGCGGACCAAAGCCCTGTGACCGGGAAATAAAATCGTACCCCAGTGCGGGCCGATTCCGGACGATGGACTCAAAGCCAGATGCCCTGTCCAGTTAGTGAGCGGCGCGGGTAACGCGCAGTACACGCAAACCGGCGCTGCAACGCTTAGCGTTAACATCGGCGCGAGGCAGCGTTCCAGTCAACGTACCAGGTTACGGGAATCCGGTACAGGGCCGGATGGCCATTGTATGGCATCTGACTGGCAATTGTCCCCGACCCTGATGAGCTGATTTCTGTTGGCACCGGTTCGGCGTCAGGCTCCGCCCACAGCAATCTTGGAGTCATGGTCTTCCAAAGCGATAAGGACGAGCATACCATTCGGGCCAATGTAGGTATGTTGATCCCTGCAATTTGCAACTTGTTGCGGTTGTGACGACGAGTCAACGCCGACTAATGGCTACTGCTGGATGCAAATGAGAATCGATAGATTAGGGCGCAAGCGAAACTCACGGTAATGTCCGATTTACGCAATACAACGCGCACTATGACGATGAGGAAACCATATATTGGCGTTGCAATATTCCTAGGGATTCTTCTCATACGAGCCGTCGACTATTTGAGTGGTACCGAGATTCGCGTGTTTTCGCTGTACTTTCTACCGCTTATACCCGCAGCCTGGGTGTTTGGCAGGAAGGGTGCAATTGTTGGCTCGTTTGTCGCGACTCTCCCCTGGGTCGCTTCCCTTCATTTCGCCGGTCGACACTATTCGCACAGTTATATTTGGGGTCACTACTGTCCGGTAAAAACACCGAGCACTGATTCTAACGTAATGTTCTCTTTATCAAAATGACCATTTTATGGGTGTTACCGACTTGAACTGGAAAAACCATTCTGGCCATGCTGCGAGCTCTGATATTTTCGGAGTCAAGCATGTATACGGGCCAGCTCGTTTTTTCCCAGGTAACCGACCACCTGCCAATGCACACGTTCCGGCGTTGCGTGAAACGCTACCAAGGCGAGCGGTATGTAAAACGCTTTCGCTGTTTCGACCAGTACCTCAGTATGGCGTTCGCACAGCTAACTTATCGGGAAAGCCTTCGAGACATTGAAGCCTGTCTGCGTGCACATCAAAGCAAGCTCTATCACATGGGCATCCGTTCCAGGGTCGTTCGCAGCACGCTCTCCGATGCCAACGAGCAACGCGACTGGCGCATCTATGCCGACTTCGCCCAGGCCCTGATCAGAATCGCACGACCTCTGTACGCCGAAGAAGACTTGGGGCTCGAGCTCGACAACACTGTCTACGCACTCGATGCGTCAACCATCGATCTCTGTCTTTCCGTATTCCCTTGGGCATTGTTCCGATCCACGAAATCCGCGGTCAAACTTCATACCCTGCTGGATCTGCGTGGCAATATCCCGACCTTTATACATATCTCCGATGGCAAACTGCATGATGTCAATGTACTCGATATTCTTCTGCCAGAAGCTGGTGCTTTTTACATCATGGATCGGGGCTATGTAGATTTCGAACGGCTCTTCACATTACACATGGCAAGCGCCTTCTTCGTCATCCGTGCTAAATCCAACACCCAGTACCAACGCCGCTATTCCAGGCCGGTGGACAAGTCGACTGGCGTGAAGTGCGACCAGACCATTGTGCTGACGGGCGTGAATACCGCGACCGACTATCCGCAGTCATTACGTCGCATCAAGTATCACGACGAGAACACCGGCAAGACATTCAACTTTCTGACCAACAACCTTGCCATCCCGGCACAAACAGTTGCCGACCTGTATCGTTACCGCTGGCAAGTAGAACTGTTCTTCAAATGGATCAAACAGCACCTGCGCATCAAATCTTTTTTCGGCACGTCCGAGAATGCGGTGAAGACTCAAATATGGATCGCAATTTCCGTTTATGTTCTGGTCGCCATCATCAAGAAGCGACTCAATCTCAGCACCGATCTCTACACAATTTTACAGATTTTGAGCCTTACACTTTTCGAAAAAGATCCTTTGGAACAAATGCTTGCAAACTGTGATTACAAAACCGAAGAGCGCGATATGGATAACCAATTGAATTTGTTTGATAACTTAACCGGACAGTAGTGATTTGGGGTTATTAACGTGGTAACCGAGGCGATGACATTTAGCGTTGTGTCAGTGCTTATCGCATGGCTGCACAACAGCTTTCGGCGCGAACGCCTCCTGAGCAGCACGGACACACTGACGGGAGTCGCCAACAGGCGTGCGTTTTATGCGCAAGCGGACGTGGTCCTGGCGTTGTGCCATAGATCTCGTAGTCCCGTAAGCTGGCGTACATCGACCTCGATAATTTCAAGCAGGTAAATGATTCGCACGGGCATGAGTCTGGTGATGCCTTGCTGCGCAACATTGGGGGGCTTCTGGTGTCCTGCTTGCGTGCCAGTGATATTGCGGCGCGAGTCGGCGATGACGAATTTGTTGTCCTGCTGCCGGACACCACGGTCGAGCATGCGCAAATCGTAATTAAGAAGATCCGCGCGCGGCTGACAAAGGCGTCGGAAGCGCCTGCATTTTCCGTGACTGTCAGTATTGGAGCAGCTTCCTACTCACAGGCGCCGACCGATATTGCGGAGATGATGAAGGCCGCCGACGACCTGATGTGCTAAGGTAAATGCCGGTGGAAAAGACGGCGTACAGGTTCATTCGGCGATAGCGGCATTATCGGGCGCTATGGCTGACGCAGAATACCCGTAGACCACCATATCTGTGCCGATGATCAGAAGAAAGGAATCATAGTGGTCAGATACCATCGGGAACGGCACTACAGCGAGCGTATAGGCTGGCTGCGTGCGGCCGTGCCGGGCGCAAATGATGGTATCGTTTCGACGGCCAGCCTCGTCGTGGGTGTTGCCGCCGCGCACGCCACTCGGGGCGAGGTACTGATCGCGGGGGTGGCGGGTCTGGTCGCCGGAGCGGTGTCCATGGCGGCGGGCGAATACGATCCGTAAGCTCCCAGGCGGATACTGAGAAGGCAGATCTTGAACGGGAACGACACGAACTCGCGGTTGATGCTGCCTTTGAGCACGAAGAACTCACTAGGAGGCTGTCGGACTTGGGACTGATCTACTGCGCCGGTGGGAGAGCGCCCCATTTTCCCGATCCTTTTCGCCAAATAGCTACGGCTATTCTCCTCAAACGATAGAAAAAATGGCCTCGCCCTCCCGCCTTGCTCGCTACGATCGCCCAAATCCGACAGCCTCCTAGGATCTATATAGACCGTGGGCTTGAGCGTGAACTTGCAGAAGAGGTCGCGGAGCAGCTGATGGCACACGATGCACTCGCAGCGCACGCGCGGGATGAACTGGGCTTGTCGGATACGCACACTGCCCGCCCGATCCAGGCAGCACTTGCCTCTGCGATGACGTTTGCACTCGGTGCTGCAATGCCGCTGTTGTTTGCTGTCTTTGCGGCGATGACGAACATAATCGCGGTGGTGTCTGGCAGCTCACTGTTATTTCTGGCGCTGCTCGGGGCGCTGGCGTCGAAAGCTGGTGATGCCAGCGTTGTCGTTGGTGCTGCCCGGGTCACGTTCTGGGGGGCATTCGCGATGGCTCTTACTGCCGCGGCCAGCATGTTGTTCGGTCCGGCAGTCTAGGAAACGGCGAGCCCGGTTACCAAGCCACCGAGTTCGGCCAGCCCTGGAGCGCGCCGGCTGGCGAGACTGTGGGTGGTTTGTGTTCCCCGGGTAGCGCTTGCAGTAGTGGCAGCCGAGCGGAATCGGCGGGTCTCACGCGCAGATTTCGCGGACGATGCTCTTGCCGCTAAATGAGTCTTCGTGTATCCATTGCTGCCTGTATTCGTCGATCAGTGCGTGCGCGCGGCGGGCGAGCGACGGCTCTAGCTCGGCGGCCCGCAGCAGGGCCTGGCTGCCGTCCTGGCCCGCGCCAGCACGCAACAGCGCCAGACCGGCGGCGAAGCACACTTTACTGTCGTCACGGTTGGTGGCGTAGGCGCCACGACAGCCCGCCAGCGCCTCACTCTTTTCCAGAAAGCGTGGAGTCAACTTGATGTAGCGTAAGGCCGACTCTCCGCGCAATTCGCCTCTGGCGGCGCGTCGTTGCAGTTGCTCAAAGCGCGCCCGATCGTTCTGGAAGCGGGCATGACGGTGGCGCCATTCGGGCTCGATATCCTGTTGCCACAGCTGGTCGAGTTGTCTGAGCAAGCTGGTGGACTTGAATAGAACGCAAAAGGCATTCGGAGTGGGGAGTCCAGACCAGCGCAAGTGATCGAGTTTGAGTTCAGCCAGCAGGTCGCGCACGCTAGACTGGCGCCGGTCGCTGGCGGTCTGCGCCTCCATTAACCAGCGTTCGGCGACTTCTCGATTAAGTGTTTTGACCAACAGCAGTGGTAAGTGACTGAAGGCCTTGACGACCGGCGTCGGGCAGCGTTCCGCCGCCTTGAGGATCATGGGCCAGTATTGCCGCTCAAGAAATGCGGCGGCGACGACCTGGTTGGCGAGATAGTCCATCGCGTTTCGCTCGTCGCTGTTTTTCAGTACCCACTGGCCCTGCTGCACCCGCCGGTCGCTAGGCAAGGGTCGAATGAGTGCGTCTGCTGTCGCGGTTAGGTACCGTAATGGTACGGTGAACAGGCGTGACAGGAGGCTATCGGTGCGTTCCAGGGCGTCCAGGATCACTGGCCAGTCGCGGCAGGCCTGGCTCAGCCAGCCGGTCAGGCTGGATTGGTTCTCGACCGAAGCTGCCACTGCGCCAGCCAACGCCAGACGAAACTGGTCGCGGCTGAGGAAGAACGTCATTGGAGCGCCGACACACAGAGTGTATCTGTGGAACAAAGGCAACGGTAGGATGGGTGTGGCGACGATGTGTAGTTCTGCCTTCGTAGTAAGGAGAATACGCTTTACCGGCCGCCTCTTGAAGTGAGCCACGCCTCGTGCCAGCATGTTGAAGAGTTCCGGGGCCTGCTGCTCACTGGCGGCGACGCCCTTTGGCTGCTCCGGCCGCACGGCGAACAGCTGCATGCTCAGGTAGCCGCAAAGCAGGCCAAGTGCGAACTGGACCTCGATCAGGAACCAGTCCAGCGGTCCCTGGATGTTGGTGGACAGATACAGGGCACCGCCGATACTGGCGACGAGCATGAGAGGGGGAGACGCCATCAGCAGGCAGCCCGCTGCGTGGACAAGCAGCAGGGCAGCCTTCGCCAGGACAGGGGAACGCATGGGCAGACGCTGCAACTGCTTGCGGAACGCTTGCACGCCGCTGCTGGTGATGTTGTCGACAGTTTTTGTGTGCATCTCGTTACTCCATCTCTTTACTCCAGGTGCCCGCCAGTATGGTCCTGCCGCCGTGCGATATCGGCGACCCAATTCACAGAGTCGCTGAGAATGCGTGTGAACCCGGTAGCAAAAGATGCATTTGTGTCATAATTCGTTCTCAGTCACTGGCAGTGCGCCGCAGGACGCCGTATCGATCCATGTCACACAGGGCGAGCAGCACCAATGCTTCACGCTGGGCGGTACACAACCGCTGGCTCCGCAGTCGGGTGCCTGCAGCAGTGCGCAGCTGGCTGCTGGACGCCGGCTCGCTGACAGACCGCCTGCGGACGACGTGCAAAGGGTGTTTCAGCGTGCGGGTGCTGGAGGAGGGCTGGCAGCGCCCGCGACTGGACGAGGCGCGTACACTGAGCATGCAGCTGGCTGGACTGGGCTGGGTGCGCGAAGTACAGCTGTTGTGTGACGGTGAGCCGCAAGTGTTTGCGCGTACCATCGTGCCGAGGAAGACGCTGAGTGGTGCGCAGCGTCAGCTGGCCCACCTGGGTAACAGGCCGTTGGGCGCGTATGTGTTTGCCGACCCGGGCATGCGGCGTACCGCTGTCGAGCTGGCTTGCATACACCGTGGTCAGGCGATGTTTGCCGAGGCCACCGAGGGACTGCAACACAAGCCAGCGTCCATCTGGGGGCGGCGTTCGGTTTTCCGAGTCGGTGGCAAACCGCTGCTGGTGACCGAGGTGTTCCTGACGGATATCGCCCCGATGTCCTGATTCCAACGGGCTGTATCCATGCGGCAACGCTTTCTCGAATACGTCTACCTTATGAGACTGCACAGGCCGATCGGCATTTTTCTGTTGCTGTGGCCTGCGCTGTGGGCACTGTGGATTGCCGGTGACGGTGCTCCCGATCCTCTGGTAGTGTTCGTGTTTGTTGCGGGGGTGGCGTTGATGCGTTCCGCGGGCTGCGTGATAAACGATTATGCCGACCGGAGGTTCGACCCGCACGTGGCGAGGACGCGTGAGCGGCCGATCGCGGCGGGCCGGGTGACGGCCCGCGAAGCGTTGACGCTGTTCGCGCTGTTGTGTCTGCTGGCCTTGGGACTGGTATTGCTGATGAATAGCCTGACCATCTGGATGTCCCTGGTCGGTGCCTTTATGGCGGTGAGTTACCCGTTTACGAAACGCTATACACACCTGCCGCAGATCTACCTCGGCGCAGCGTTCGGTTGGGCAGTGCCGATGGCATTCGCTGCCCAGACAGGCGGGGTTCCCAAGGTCGGCTGGCTGTTGTTCGTGGCCACGATTTTGTGGGCAACGGCCTACGACACCATGTACGCAATGGTGGACAGGGAAGACGATTTGAAAATCGGCGTTAAGTCTACGGCCATTTTGTTTGGCGAGTCGGACCGCCTGATTATCGCTATCATCCAGGTGCTGCTGCTGCTGGCCCTGGTGCTCGCCGGTCAGGCAGTGGAATTGGGTGGTTACTACTATTTCGGGCTGCTGCTCGCGGCAGCGCTGGCGGTGTATCAGCAGTACCTCATCCGCGAGCGCGAGCCGAAGGCCTGTTTCCACGCGTTTCTAAACAACAACTGGTTCGGTGCGGCAGTGTTCGGCGGTATCTTCCTGGATTACCTGGCGCGCGTGAACGCCTAGTGCGCGCGGCGTTGCGCGGTCTGACTTCTGGGCTCGGGTGACAAGCCAGAGTTGTTCGCCCGCTGCCGGGCCTGCGTCACTGGCAACATGCCGGTAACGCTCATGCTGAGCACACCGAAGATGATTAATGTCCAGCCGTGTCCGGCGGTTAGTCGGCTGAGTGGACCCAACAGCTGTGCGTTGGCGAGATCCAGTTCGCCCGCCAGAATCAGCAGGGTGCCGACGAGGTCAAGCACGATGCAGTGTGCGGGCAGGGGAGGCTTGTTAGCGGCCGGCATGTCGGTTGTGCTTAGGCGGGCAGAAAATCGATCGGATAGGTTAGAGTCACGCTATCCACCGGCTTCGCGCCGAAGTTGATCATCTTGATACGTACCAGCAGCTTGCTTTCCAGCGTCTGGTCGCCGAGTTCACTCGACACCACGCTGATAGCGGTTACCTGGCCCGAGGGCGCAATCGTCAATTGGAACACCACTTTGCCCGCTAGACTCGGGTTCTGACGCAAGGCGCGATTATAGATATTGAAGATCGCGCCCTTGTGCTTGTCGAAGACGATCTGGATATCTTCCTGGCTGCGCGACGTGCTTCGGTCTGCTTTCGGGTGTTTTTTCAACGACGTCTTTACAATTGAACTCTTTACCTCGGTAGCGGTACGTGCAGCCAGCTGAGTGGAGCCGGCGTCACGGCTCATGGACGAGGTGTTAATGCCTTTACTGCCGGTACCAACCTTGGAAGTGATCAGGGCGCGCTCGGTATTTTTTGCCTCGGCGCCGCTATTGCTCAGCCGGCGGCCACCCTTGAGTTCGTCGACATTCTGGTCGCGCAGGTCAGCCAGTGAATCCTGCAGGGCCAGCAGGCCTGCACTGGCCGCCTTTTTTCGCGCCTGCTCCAGGGCGTCAACGGGCGGCTGTTTCGGCTTCGGCTTCTCGGCGACTTTGGGCGGCGTCTTTTTCGGCAGCGGTTTGGGTTCCCGCTTCGCTTCCGGTTTCGGCGCCGGCTTTTTTTCTACCGGTTTAGGCTTGGGCGTGGGCTCGGTGTGCTTTTCAAAGATCAGTTTGGCGACGCGCGGCGGCAGTTCTACCTCCTGTTCGACCGGTTTCTTGAAGACCGGGAGGAGCGGAATTGCGATGCCCAGCGCAATGGTCAGCACCATGGTCACAATGAGGGTTTTGCGGAAGCGGCGTTCGTCTTCCGCGGAAATCGACCAGGGCAGTGCCAGCGAATGCGAATAAACCATGGTAATTGTCCTAGCTCTTCTGCACGGTTTTCTGCAGCACGGCCAGCGAGATCTTGCCGTATCCGGCTTCGGTGCAGCTGGCCATCACCTTCTTCAGCAGCTGGTAAGGGATGTCCTTGTTGCCCATGATGGTGACTTCCGGCGCCACCTGCTTGCGGTGAGGATCCAGCAGGATGCGACGCCGATTCTGCTGTTGCAGCGCGGCTATGAGCGGTTTGATCTGCAGTGTGCTGGCAGTCTTCAGTTCATCAACAGATGCAACGCGTGTTCCCTGTACCAGGATGTCGTGTTCGGAAACCATCACCACGACGTTTTGCCGTGGTTTTTGTTCGGCGATGGATTCAGGCAGCTCGACATTCTTTGTGCTGGGCAGTACCTCGCCTTCACCGGTGTTGACCAGCAGGAAGAATACGAGAATTGTGAAGATGTCCATCAGTGAAACCAGGTTGAATGCCGGTGTTCCCTTATTGCGTTTGTGGTGACGTTCCATGCGCTTGGCGCGACGTGACTGCTTCATTTATCGCTCCGGTCGGCGGTGCGTAGGTTTCCCGGCGGGGCATCGCCGATAGAAATGGTCGGAAACAGCTCGGCGTTCACGGTCTCTTCACCCTGCTGGACCTTGACCACACGCAAGGTGTCCATCATTTCCACCAGGCGCTGATAGGGGATATCTGTTTCCAGTAACAGGGTGATGTCGGTCTTGTCCGGAACGCGTGCCTTTATCTGCTGCAGCACGTCAGAAATTTCGTTCAGATAACTGCCGTCGTTGTTGACGCTCACCAGCTTCAGCCGGCCGCGTTTACGGTCGCCGATTTCCACCACGTCTCGGCGCACGATCACTTCGAGCTCCAGCCTCTCCGCGTCATTCCGCTCCGCTGCCTGGTCGGGGTTGCCGGGTACGGGCAGATTCAGGTCGAGGATAGTGGTGCGTGAAAACACTGCCGTGATCAGCAGGAACGGCACCAGGATGACCATCAGATTCATGAAGGCCGTGATGTTAACCTCGCCGGGCTGGCTGAGGTGCTGTTTACGCCAGCGGCGCTTCATCAGCCGGCAGCCCCGTGGCGCTGCTCGGTGAGGATGTTGAGAAACTTGACCGAAGCCATTTCCAGACTGTCAACCAGTTCCGTCGTCTTGGTCTGCAGCACCGTGTAGATCAACAGCAGTGGTATGGCTGCCATCAGGCCGAAGGCGGTGGTGTTCATGGCGACCGAAATACTAGCGGATAACATGTCGGCCTTTTCCGCCGGGTTGGCGTTGGCCACCGCGGTAAACGCCTGGATCAAGCCCATGATTGTGCCCAGCAGACCCAGGAGGGTGGCGATGTTGGCAAAAGTCGCCAGGTAGTGGGTGCGTTTCTCCAGCCGCGGCACGGTTTCCATCAGGCCCTCTTCCATGGCCACTTCGACGTCGTCGCGGCGCACGTTGGCGCCGGCACGGTCGAGGCCGTAGCGCAGGATACGGCTCAGCGCAGTCTTGGATTTCTCGGTCAGCGCTGTCGCCTGCCCGTATTTGCCGTCCATAAGCAACGGCATCACCTGTTTCCAGATACGCTGGTTGGTGGCGCGCGCCGCGGTCAGGTAAACATAGCGCTCCACCGCAATGGCTATGCCCAGGGCCAGTACCCCTACGATGGGGTACATGAACAGGCCGCCCGCCTGGAAGAAGTTGACGAGTGTCGAATAGATATCCATGGTTAACTCCTTAGAAGTTTCTGGTGTTTTTCGGGGAAGTCGCCCCGGATCTTTAGTCCTTTTTGTGAACTGTGTCGAAATAATCCAGTTTTCGGCGGAAAACGTCCGGATCGACCGGCTGCAGGGCCTCATCGACCAAACTGTTGACCGGACGCTCCGGCGTCAGGCCGGCTTCTGGGTCTTTCCACGGCACGATGAACAGTGCCTTGGGCAGCTCACGGTTGCCGATTACTGACATCCCGTCCATGTCCAGTTGCTGCGCGGCGGCTGTCAGCGACGGAACACCGGCCAATGTCAGCCTCAGGGCGAGCGTTAGAGTGAGCAAACCGCCTTTGGTGTTCACGGCGTTACCCTCGCCTGGGCTGAGCCAGCGCGGCGTTCGAGGTCAATCACCCAGCCGCTGACGGTCTTGTCGTCTTCATCCACCAGCTCGAGGTAGCGCTTGTAGTGCGTGAGCGCCTGCCCCGGCTGTTGCAGGTACAGATCGTAGAGAATGCCAATGTTGCGGTGCGCCAAGGCGTAGTCGGGTTGCAGGGTTAACGCCTGTTCATAGGCCTGCAGTGCCGCCTGAAAATCACCTTCCTCACGGTACAGGATTCCGCGGTGCAGGTGGGCCGTGGCATTCCCCGGGTTCAATTCGACAGCTTTGTCCAACGCCCTCACGGCCGCGTCGTTATTGCCCATCTGGCGATAGGCAATTCCCAGGTTGATGTTCGGACCGGCGAGTTCCGGGTGCTTGGAACTGAAGTCCTGCAGCACCGGAATGGCGGCGCCGTAGTCGCCGCTGCGCATCAGCACCAGTGCCTTTTCGTAGTCGTCTGGCAGAGGTTGCTGCTGCCCCGACTGTGATGACTCTTCATGGCGCGACGCCGTGCTGCTGCAGCCACCGAGCAGCAACACGCCGACGACACAGACCATCAGAGTCTTATTGCATGACAGCAACAAAATTTTCACCTTTTTCCGGTTTGGCATAGCGCACCGGCACCAACTCGGCCAGTTTCTCCATGCTCTTGCGCACCCAGGCGTCGTACAGGCCGGTGCTGATGCGCTGGGCATTGGTTTCGTGGACCGTAATGGCCTTTTCTTCAAAGGGGTAAGCCTGTTCCTCGAGCATAATGTTGTACTGCTCCAGTTCTTCGCCGCTGAGGTTGCGGGGTCGTTCGGACTGCATAAGCGAGCGACCAAAATCTGCGTAGATCTCACCAATGTGAAAGGCCGACGCGGTGGTTACCCCGGCCACTTCGTACGCGGCCGCGTCCTTGTAACCCTTGATAGCGGCCTGCATGTAGTTTTTCTTGCGCGCCAGGTTTTTCTTCAGCGGCTCTCTCAGCTGTACCCGGCGGTACGCCTGGTAGTCGTCAGCGACCAGCGCCAGCTGGGCGTGTGCTGCCAGGTAACGGGTACGGTCAGTACGCTGTCCGCCGGCTTCGCGGTCGGCGCTAACCAGTTGTTTCTGCCAGTAGCGCCGTTGGTCGGTCTGGCGGCTTTTGCCATACAACTGCACCAGCTGGTAGCGGGCCTCCATGGCGGCCTCAACGGGCTCCGGGTAGCGTTCGACGAAGCGTTTGTAGGCCTCGATCGCCTGGGTATCCCGTCCGGCCTGCTGGTACAGCGCGGCCGTGGTCAGCGTGGCTTCGCGCCTTAGCCGGGGATCTTTTTCACTGTCCGCCAGTCGCGCGAACTCACTGGCGGCCTGCAGGGGCTGGTCGTTTTCGCGGTACAGCACTGCCAGCTTGCGGGTGACATCGCCTTGCAGGTCGTGTCCGGGGTAGTCGCGACGCCACTTCTCCAGAATGCGGATGGCCTCCGGCCACTGCTTGAGGGCAATATAGGCGGCAGCCGCGTCATACTGCGCAGTGACATTGATACTGGAGCCGGGAACAGCCGAGGCGATGCGCAGGAAATGTTCAGCGGCGCCCGGAAGGTTGCCGGCAGCCTTCTCCTGCTCACCCTGCTTGTAGATGCTGGCGGCGAGTTTTTCCTCCAGCTTGACGCGCAGCTTGTCGCTGGTTGCGGTACGCGCCAGTACCTGCCGGTAGGCGATTTCGGCGCGCTGGTAGTCGGCCTGATCGAACTCAGCGTGGGCGATGACGGTCCAGGCCGACAACTGCAGTCCTGCCGGTGCCCGGGCGTTGTCCGCAATCGGCTGTGCCGCGGCAATCGCCGCGGCGTACTCGCCGAGCGCGTACAGCTGTTGTGCGGCACGCGTGCGCACGGGTAGCGCCTCTTTGTGGTCCGAGAACTGTTCGCTGAAGCGCAGCGCGCTGGAGATGCCGGCGCGATGCCAGTTGACCTTGTCTGCGCCACGTAACGTTGGTTCGTGTTTGTCGTAGGCGAGCAGCGCGGCATAACCGGCTTCGGCAGCCTTTTCGTGCTGTCCGTAGTCGTATGCCGTGCGTTCATACTGCACCGCCGCCAGACCGTGCCGGCCGCCGCTGGTGAGCAGCTCGGCGTAGAGGAAGTTCATGTAAGGGGCCTGTGCGCTCTTGGGGAATGAGCGCAGGTAGAGCTGGTACCAGTGGCCGGCCTCGGCGAAGGCCTTGGGCTGCTTCTGCGCCTGCGCCACGGCATGGTAGTGCCGGGCCACGTCGCGCAGATGGCGCTGGACCTGAACCAGCACGTCCGGCGCATCGGCGGGGTCGTGCTGTTTCCAATAGGTGGCCGCCGGTTCATAGCGTTCAATGAATGCCTGCTTCTCCTCCAGCACGCGCTCACTGAAGCCCGCCTGCTTGTAGACATCGATTACGCGCGACTGGAACAGGGGCGCTTCGCGGTGCTGGGGGTGTACGCTGGCAAACAGGCTGTAGGTCTCGGCGGCGTCGGTGAAACGTTCCTTGCTCAAATGCAACGCTGCGAGGTGGGCGTAGATCAGTGGTTCATATTTGCGAGCGCCCTGTATGGCATAGTAGTCACGGATCTCCGTGTTGCCGCCCAGATTGGAAATGCTCAGGCTGACAGCCCGCAGCGTGTCGTCGATGCGTTCCTTGTCTGTTCGCCTCAGCGTCGGCGGCAGTTCGGACGAGTCGAGCTCGCCGATGGTCTCGTCAAGCAGTTGCATAAAGGCGTTCAGGGCCGACCGGTAGTCATTCTGCTTGAAGCGCGCCCAGCCGATCTTGTACAGCGCCTGCTGATGGAAGTCGGATGCCGGTCCCTGATCGAGCACGGCCTGGTAGGCCTGCTCGGCCTGCCGGTATTCGCGGCGCACGAACAGGTATTCGCCGCGGCGGAACTGCGCTTCGTCGTATTTATCGCCGTCACGGTATTGACTGGTATAACTGGTCAGTGCAGCCATTGCCGGCTCGATTTCACCGCTCTGTTCACGCGCACGCGCCAGCTGGTACAGGGCGGTGTCGTTTTGCGGGTAATCCGGAAAGCGCTCTAGGAGCTCGGCGTACAGTGTTGCCGCCCTGGATTCGCCCGGTGGCGGCGTGCCTTCGACCAGTGCTTCCTGTTCGGATTCCAGGTTGAGATCGGCCAGCCGGCGTATGGCATCGGGTACAAATTTGCTGTCGGGGGATTCGTCGAGAAACGTTTGGTAGTGGCGTATGGCGATGTCGCGGTTTTTTTCCGGCTCCGACGGCCGCACGGGAGGCAGTTCCACCTGACGCAGCGAACCTACGGTCTGCTGATTGTGGTCGTTCAGGCCGATGACCGACGAGCAACCTGCCAGCGTGAGCGATACAGCCAGCGCTGCCAGCCCCTGCTTCATGGTTGTGCTCCGGGGGTGCGCGCCAGCTGGTCGTAGCTGCGCGCCAGCGCGTAGCGGGCCTGGCTGCGGTAGCTGATGAGGCGCTGCCGGCGGGTTTCGAGTTCCTCCAGCGCGAGGTGCTGCAGACGTTGACCGGACTGGCGGCGCGCCGTTGCAATCCGCGGTAACAACTCAAGAATGCGTGCCCGCAGCGCTTCGATGTGTGCGTTATAGCCGTCGAAGCCGGTTTTGACGTCCTCCAGCGCGGCGCTGATCTGCCGGTGCTTATCCAGGGCGTTCTGCACCTGCGGCTCAAGCTCCCCCAGTTGCTTATGCACGTCCCACAAACGTATTTTATAGTCCGCCTGCAGCTGCCAGTAGAGAACGCCCTTCAGCCACTCAGCTTTGGCGCGCATGCTGTTGTAGCGCGACTCGTTCGGCAGCGTGGCGAGCCGGGACTGGATTTTCTCGAGCAGCTGCCATTGCCGCTTTTCCTTGCCGGTGGCGAGGTTCACCGGATTGCCGTCTTCGCGGTCGGCGGTCAGCTGGTCGCGGTAGTGTTGCCAGCGTGCCTGCAGAGCGTCCGCTTCCTGTTTATGGAGCCGTTCACGGATTCTTGGCGCGCGCTGTTCGTAGGCCTGCCGCCGTGCGTCAACCATATCGTCGTAAAGACCCATGTTGTCCAGCCACTGGTTCAACAGCTTTGACAGGTAACCCAGGTCGCGATAATCCTTGAGCGACTCCTGGAAGTTGTTGCCGGACAGGATGTCCACCAGATAGCGGCCCGAGGGTACGCCCTGGAGGGTCGGGTTGTCGTGCAGCCAGCCGCCGGATGTTCCGGTATCGGCCTGGCTGAGCAGTGAAATCAGTGTGCCGCTGCGGGCGGCGTCGATAGCCTGTTCGATCTGCTGTTGTTCGTTGTCGTAATAGCTGAGCGCTTTTTCGTAAAAATCGACGGCGCGCCTGCCGTCGCCCATTTGCGCCAGTGCATAGGGAACGGCAAGGTGGGCTTCCTGTGCCGCGGGCTGATGTCCGCCAACGGTGACCAGGTTCATCCAGGGTGTCAGTGCGCTTTCATAATCGCCGAGTTCAGCATCCGCCCAGCCCGCGCCCAGCAGCGCCGCCTGCACGAACGGGCCCTGCAGCCGGACGCGATTGAGGTATTCGCGGGCCAGTTCGGGGTCCCCGGCGCGCAGCAGCTCGTAACCCAGGCCGAGGTTGGCGCGGTCGCGCAGGGCGCGCAGCTCTTCCGTGCCAGCCGATTGTTTGCCGAGCTTGTCGAGGATCCGGCGGCCCTGCTCGATCTCGCCGGCGCGCATCAGCGCTATGCCCCGGTTGATTTCCAGATATTCCTCCCAGCCCTCCGGCGCACGGGCTTTCTGCAGCGCCTCGGCCGCTTCGGCGTTATTGCCGAGTTCCATGTTGATGTTGGAACTGAGCAGCGCCAGCTCGGCGGCCAGTGCCCTGTCGCGCGGCTTGCCGATCTCCTGCAGAGTAGCGTAAGCCTTCTGGTAATGACCGCGCTGGTAGTTGATCTTGGTGAGGTAGTACCACACCCGGTCGTGCAGTGCGCTGTCGGTATCCGCATCGAGCAGGCGGTGGAATTGCGCTTGCGCCTGGTCCAGCATGCCGTAAGACAGTTGCAGACCGCCGAGCAACAGTTCGGATTCCTTGCCGTGGTGCTGCAGCAGGTGTTCTTCGCGAGCCACCATCAGGTGAGTGATTGCGGTAAAGTAGTCTTCCTGGTAGAAATGAAACAACACTTCACCGTAGTGAAGATCCAGCACCTGGTGAGGCTTGTTCGACGCGGCGATGCTGCCGGCGGGCGCAACCGCCAGCCATAGCAGTAACAGCAGCAGTCCGCGCGGCAGCATTACCACTCCTTGACTTCGAATTCGGGCTGGTAGTTGCTGGTCTGGTCGACAATCTTCAGTTCGACGTACTTGGGCCCCAGGCCTTTGCTGATCGTTGTGGTCGCTCCACGTTTGTAGTCACGTCCCTTTGGTCCTTTGCCGGTAAAAAAGGCCACCATCTCGTGATCACCGGTGCGCAGGTTGCCAATGTGAATCCGCTGCACACCGCCGCGCACCAGCGCGTCGACCTCTCGCGGGGTGTACAGGTAGTCGGCCACTTCCTTGCCATCGATTTTTACCTGTACCGAGTCCAATTTGAAGAATTCGCCGACGTCCATGGAGACAAACACCGACACCTGGGTATTGGATGGGAACAGGAGTTCCTCTTCAAGCATGAACAGGTCACGGTTGAGTTCCAGCACCTGCTGTTTGAGTGTCTGAACGTCTTCCTTGATACCGGCTTCGCTGGCGGCGTCCTGATCCGCCGACAACAACAGCGGCCAGACCAGCAGTCCGGTGAGCAATCCTGTAATTAACCTGCGCATACGCTCTCCTGCGGCGTTCCGGGTGGGTACACCATGTGCCAAGTATCAGCGGCAGGCGGGTTGGAATTCCGGAATTCCAGTCACGGCAGAATTGTGAGATCGATCACAGATCCAGCCATAGCGGTGCCTGCCGGTGCCGATTAGGCATTTTTTCGGTAGGAACTGAGGCAAGCTCTGTGCCATGCATCTCCAATCAACAGGTAGCCCGTGATCGAGCCCCGATACGGCGGCGGGAAGGGCGGAGATTGTGGCAAATCGGTCATAGCTGCGGTCGGGTGATTCGCCGCACACAAGGGGGTCGCGCTCAAGGGAGCCTAGGGTGTTGTCGCTGCCGTCGGCAGTTTGACGCTGTTGTCAGTATTCCTGGCGGGCAACAGGCCATCGGAATAGTGTAATTTCCCCTGGGCGTCGACCACTATGGCATCGATGTCGGGCAGGCGATTGGCCAGTGCAAGCCCCTGGCCTACTCCGAGGATAAAGACGCTGGTGGAGAGGGCGTCCGTGGTGGTGGCATCCGGGCCTATGATGGTCGCACTCTGCATTCCGCGTGCCGAATCACCCGATTTCGGGTTGATGATGTGGTGGTAGCGGACACCGTATTCTTCGAAGTAGCGCTGATAATCGCCGGAGGTCGAGACTGCAACATTCTCCAGCGGGATGACCGCCACCAGTTTCTTTTCATCGCGAGGGTCACGCACGCCGATGTTCCAGGGTCGGCCACCCCAGCGATCACCAATCATCCGGCTGTCCCCGCCCGCCGTGACAAGCCCCTGTTTGATGCCCATGGCCTGCAGTAAGGCGATGCAACGGTCGACGGCGTGACCCTTGGCGATACCGCCAAGATCAATGCGCACACCCGGCTTGGTGTAAGCGATACTGCGATTCATTTCGTCCATCACCAGATTATGATAATTGATCAGCTCAGTGGCCCGCTTCCGCTGCTTGTCGTTCGGGCGCACCCCTTTGCGGAAATCATAGAGGAATCCCACGCTGGCGAAGGTGATATCGAACGCGCCATGGGTGAGCTCGGAAAAGTGCAGCGCGGTCTGGACCAGCTTGAACATTTCGTCACTCACAATGACCGGCCGCGTGGCGGCGTCCCTATTGAGCCGGGCCAGCTCGCTGGTTTCGATCCAGGGGCTCATGTCGTTGTCGATGCGCCGCATTTCTGCCAGTACAGCGTCCACACCCTGGCGGGCCACCAGGGGATCATCGTGGTACAGCTCCACCGTGACGCGTGTACCCATGATGTCCGCGTCTTCGTGCAGCCAGCCGGCCCAGGCCGACTGCGCGGCCAGCATCAGCGACAGGAAAAGCTCAAGAGCGCGCAAGCCGGCTCGCCCTGTCAATACCAGATTGAGCCGAACAGCTGCAGTACGTCAGCATCAAACTCGTATTCGGGCGCCTGCGGAGGAATGGTGCCATTCCTGACATCTGAGAAGTCGTTATACCGGAACCAGATGTGGTCATAGTTGAAATTCAGGGTCGCCTTGTCAATGTAGCCCCAGCCCTGTTCGAGCAGGTTGTAGGTCAGCCCGAAGCCGACACTGTAGTCCTTGAACTCGCTCAACTCCTTGTCGCGCGCCATGAAATTCTGTTGGTCAGGACGCACGAACAGGTCGGCGTAGAAGTCTGCGTGTGTCTGCTGATAGTACCGGAAGCCGACGTTGAAGATCCACCGGTTGCGCAGTGGATGGGTATAGGTAATGTCTGCCGTATGCGCGCTGACACCCCAGTCGTCGTCATAGTACCTGTAGCCCATCCTCAGCGAGGCGCGGTAGGGCAGGTAATAGAGAAAGTTCGCTGAGATTGCGTTGCTGGTGTGAGTGTCCGGATATCGTTCCGGCGTATTGAAGTTAGCCCCCGCCGCTGGGTCGTTAGGGTCGTTGAGTACCAGGACGTGACGATAGGGGTTCTGCAGATAGCCTTCGTCGGTGATACCGTCGTAGTTCAGGCTGAGTAACAGATTTTTCGTCAACACCTGCGACAATGAGACGTGGTAGTTCTGGTGATCCGCATTTTGCTTGAAAGTCGGATCAAAATTGTTGAGCACGTCGTCATAGCCGCGCGAATAGCCGATAGCGATCGTAGTAAGGTCCCCGAACATACTCTGGCTGATACTTGCATTGTAGGTGTCAGCCTTGTAATCACTCTCGCTGCTGTAGCTGTAGCCGGCACTCATGGTGGTATCGGCATGCAGGTAATCGATGTTGCCGGACCATTGGGTGCGCTGCTCGCTATACGGGCTTCCCTGAGTGAGTACGTCAATCGAGGCGCTGCTGATGCTGTCGACGTAGTAGTTTAACTCGCCGGAGATATTCCTGTTGTCACCCTTGCGCACCAGGTAGGAGGGACCGGTCACTTGCACGCCGCCACCGTCATAGGAGTGATACAGGGCGTCGGCACGGTCCTCCGGCAGAACGCCCGCATCGAGTGCAGGCGTCACCAACACCGATACGAGCGCTATTAAAATGCTATGAACAAGGACTAACCGCTTGGGTGCAGCGGTGAAGTATACCAGCGGACGACCGGGGGGGTATACATGCGATGGTGACCGAAATGCTGCCAAACGATCAGTTACACCCACAGCCGCCTCCATGTCCGCCTTCCGCTCCGCGGGCGCCTTCCCTGACCTGGTAGACATGGCCGATAAAAGTATCGGAGACTGGGTCCCGACTGAAACTCATGATGGGATCAGCAAGATGAGCCCGCTCATAGGGTTTCACCCAGGGTACTACGCTGCTGCATCCGCTGATCAGCAGAATTCCCAGTGACAGAAAGAGGCACCCTGTGTGTTTCACGTCTATTCCCTGATCAGTGCGCGTACCTGTTGCTGGTAGGCTTCTTCGAAGCCTGGTTTGTAACCCTGGTGCAGATAACGGACATTGCCGTCACGGTCCACGAGTACGGTGCTCGGCATGGCGATGACGTTGTACAGTTTGCTGACTTCGCTCTGGTTATCGAATAACACCGGGAAGTTTACCGGGCTGTCCTTCAGCATTTGTTTCGCCTGGGTGGAGTCTTCCTCCACATTGACGCCCAGTATGGTGAAGCCCATCGGCTTGTACTGGCCATAAAGCTCATCCAGTAGTGGCATCTCCTGGCGACAGGGGCCGCACCAGGTGGCCCAGAAGTTGATCATGACGACGTTGCCGCGGAATTCACTCAGGCGCAGGTTTTCGCCACTGTTGCTCTTCAGCGCAAAATCGGGTGCGGCGCTTTTGTCGATGTCGGCTGCGGCGCCCATGCTGGCCAGCAGTGCCGCCAGCCCGATCGCGTAAAAGCTCTTTGTCAATGTCAATGCCTTCATTTACTGTGTCTCCGGTTAATACATGAGTGCCGCGGTGCCGGGTCGGGCACACCGCTTCCTGCGGATTGTCGGCAGGCCGGATCTCCGAAAACGAGAACCGGCTCACAGTTTAGAAAAAGATCGACAGACCACCGGTAAACTCAAGGTTATGGGTGGTCTGGTTCTGGCCCAGCAGGTCGACATCGAATATATGATCCCGCGCGTCGACGCGCAGGGCGAGCCAGTCGTTAGCCAGTACCTTATAGCCGAAGCCGAAGTTCCAGGTGAAATTGTCTTCACCGGCGAAGCTGGTACTGCCAACACCGCCGATCAGGTAGAAATCAGACGTGAAGGCCCACTTTCGCCCGACAAACGATTCGCCCGGGAAGAGGTTGTAGCCAAACGAAAGGTTATAGTAATCAAGCTTGCGATCGTCGTCGGTGAGCAGTTGCGCGGAACCGCTGAGTCGCTCAAAGCTGGTTTCGCTGGTATCGGTGTGGCCGTAGGCGGCTTCGACAAAGACGTATTCGGTGACGTGGTAAGCAAGACGCGCACCGTACACCGGATTGGTGCCAAATTCCTCGACACTCATAGCGCCGTAAAATGCGCCGATTTCAAAGTCTTCGGTGTCGATGTCGGCTTCGCTGACGTCGCGGCGTTCGATCTCCGGCTGAACCACTTGCTCAGGCTGATCGGCACCCCGCGCCGACAAGAGAGGCATGCTGAAGGTCAGGGCGGCCAGTGCGCAACGGCTTAGAAAAATACGGCAAATCCGGCTTTCCATTCGTTGATCTCCTGATTGTCGTCCGTGCTCTGAAAAATCACGTAATTCTTGTACTGCGCGCGAAACACAAAGCGCCTGGCCAGGTATACCCGTATGCCGATGCCCGCGTGCGCCAGTTGGTCGGTCCGGTCTGATTCCTGTACCAAAGTGGTATCGGGGTTCGAGTGAATGAGGCCGGTGCCCACCGAGAAGAATGGCGAGAATCGCCATTCCGGGAAAGGATGCATGTTGATACTGACGTCAGCCATTTCGCCGTCAGAGAACTGAGCGAAAATCTTTGATGCAGATAATTCAATGAAGAGTTTCGGCGTCAGGAAGAATCCACCGTATGCCGTCAACACGTCGGCGTGCTCAAAATCTCCACCCATGGCACCCATTTCCCAGCGGTGGAAGCCAAAGTCCTTTTGTGTGACGTCCCTGATTTCCATCTGTTCGCCGGCTGGCGTCAGCGTCCGTTCGAGCTGCTCGCGGGCAACCCAGCCCTGTTTGCCGCTGGCGCTGCGTACCTTGAACCAGTCGGTCTTGTGCTTGAGGATTTCAACCCAGGCGCCACGTTCCTCGACATGAAACACCGGGTAGCCTTCACCGGCCCCGGTGTGCAATTCGATATAGGGGTCGGCGATCTTCACGTTCATGGGCTGATCGCTGCCAAACAGGCTGCTGAACATATCGGCGTGCGCGATGCGCGGAATCTGAACAAGGCAAAGCAGCAGCACAAAGGCAAGCGGCCAGGCGTGTACGCGGGTGGTCACGACGGTGTGGCGTCCTTTTCGTAGCGTCATAAAATCCATTTTTGTCCGTGCGTCTACGGCGGTACGTCGAACGGATTGTTGTAGTACTGTCCGCCAATATCCAGCCATTCGGCCAGCAGCTTGAGTTCCTCAGGGCCCAAAAAGCCAACATGGTTGGTGACGGCATTGCGCGGGTCATCGGCGTTGCTGAACATGTCGAAGAACCGGCTGCTGGCGCGCGCGCCGGACGCACTCATGCTGGGCGTCACAGCAACAGGAACCATTACAGGGATCGGATTTCCCATGGCATCTAGAACCAGGTCACCATTGCCATCAGTCTGGAACAACGGATTGCCGGCGTCGTCAGTGGCCTGAACCAGTTTATCGACCAGCAAACCTGACGCCATATCGATGACCTGTTCATTGTCGTCGAAGAGCAGCTCATGATACGACTTGAAGTGGTCTGCGTTCTGATCCGATGCGCCGTCGGTCAGATCCAGCTGACCGTCCGGCAACGTCGCATTGCCCATGGCATTGGTGGCGGTATGGCAATTCGTGCAGGTGGCGGCGTCAGATGCGCCACGCGGTAGATTCCACAGTGGGTGTATATGGGTTTCGTAATTGATGACCGTCCGACAGAGGTTGTTCCAGGTGCTCTGACAAGCAGGGCTAACCGGCGCGGTAAGCGCAGGGTCAAGGTCTGCATAGTTGTAGTCAAAGGGCGTATCCTTGGGCCGTCCTGCCATCGCTTCGTTGGTCCAGACGTCCGCGTAATGAATATCCACGCTGAGTTTCAATGCAGACGGATCCATGCGCGTACGCGCTTCAGCCATGGTCTCGCCGGCGTTGGCGAAGAAGGTCTCGGTGCGTGGGAATACATAACCATCGGATGGCGCACCGCTGTATAAGGCCGTAAAGGCGTTGGTCCTGCCGTGCGAAGTACCCGCATTGGCGGCGTGGCAACCAGAGCAATTCATGATTTCGCCGGGTCGCAACTGCAGCCAGTTCTGGTGGCGGCCTTTGATACGTTTTCCATCCTTGTCCAGCACGCTGATGGCGAAGGCGATATTGGCTGGCACCTTGACGCGCACGGAACCGTCCGGTTCGATCTGCGCATAGCCAATGATTTCGCGCATCTTTTGTGCACTGCTGCGTCCAAAGGCGGAACCCTTCAGATTCACCAGATCCCTGTCGGGTATGCTCACCGCCTTGACAATGCGCAGGAACCGGGCCGGGCGTTCGTCTGCCAGGGTGGCCTGTGGGTCGGCGAGTGTGGCGATGTCCGGTTTGCCGCTGCCCAGCCCGTTATAACTGCCGTCGAAGTCATAAACACTGCGGATGTTGAGAATGCCGACGTGCTCGCTGGTCAGCGCCGGGTCGAAATCAAAACCGGCAGTGGCCGGGCCCTGCTGATCGAAGTGTATGGGGGGCAGGGCCGTGGGCTGAGCGGCCACCACGTCGCGATACAGCACGCCTTCCTGTGGGATGAATATGGGCACCTGGGTCTGGCTGCCCGGATCGTACAGGTAGACGCTATACAGTGGAGGCGCTTCTACCGCATTTGGATCCGCCAGCAGCTGACTGGTGCAGGGCACAATGCGTCCGTTGTCCATAAGACGGCACTGACTCCAGGTGATCAGAACCCGGCCGGTACCATCCCGCAGGGGGTAGTAACTGTTAAACCGTCCGCCGGGCGAGGGCAGGCCGTCGGTGCGCACCTCGCCGAAGGCGTCAGATACCTGCGCAGGGCCTGTCAGGATGCCGCTGTTAACGGCCGTGGGCTGCAGGTTTTCCACAAAGTTGGCTGTGTCGATGGTGACAATATCGCCGCCCTGGAAACTACCGGTGGACTGTTTGACGAGCGCCATGATCTCACCGTTCGGGGTTTCACGTACCTCGGTGAAGTCGATGATGGCGCCGTTGGTGCCGGTGTCGTGGCTGTGCCGACCGTAGACCAGACGCAGATTGGTACCGTCGGGATACATTTTGTACAGGTGTATGCCGTCGCGGTTGCCCATGTTGTCCCAGCGGGAGAACAAGACCTGGCCGTCGGCGAGCACCGTCGGATCCAGGTCGTGGCTCTGGTTGAACGACACTTGTCGGATATCGCTGGCCTGCACAGGGCCATTGCGTGCGTCCAGCACGTGTAAAACGAAAGCCGGGCCGCGCCGATCCTCGTCCTGCGCCGAGAACTGCGGTTTGCCTTCGTCAGTCAGCATGGCCTTGGCGGTGCGCTGTCGCGTGGATGAAAAAATGATGCGCCCGTCAGGCAGATAGTGCGGGGCAATGTCCTGGCCGTCCTCGGCGATAATGTCTGATTCGATAACGCGGTGAAGCGTGCCAGTGGGAATATCGTATTCCCACAGGTTCCAGGTTGGCTGATCTTCGGGCGCGGCCCCCTCTATTTCAGGCAACCTCAGAGAAAACAGTAGCTTGGAGCCATCGTACGAGGATTCGACGTCGCGCACGTCGCCCATACCATCGGTAACGCTCTGCGTAATGTTGTGCTCGCTGGCGCCGGGAGAAGCGAGATCGCGGAAAATCAGGTCACTGCCCGGATGAAAGGCCATGGGGTCGCGCAGATCTTCATCGTCCGTGTCCGGCACCGGCTGTCTCACATAGGCGATACCGAAATCTTCGACCAGCGGGTCAATACCGCCACTGCCGGCGCTGCCGCTACCGCCTCCGCAGGCGGCAAGCAGCAGGCAAGCCAGGCCGAGGCTTGCCGCTTGCAGCGTCGCCGCCGCTTTCACCAGCTCCACCAATAGGTTAGAGAATTCTTTAATTTTTAGATTCATGCTGAACGCGCGACCGTTTCAAAGTTTGGTCTCCTCCCACAGAACAAACGCACAAGCAAAGATTGGGCCTGTCGGGCATTTGTTGTTGTTGGCGGGCATTTACACCTTATAGATGAGGCCTAAGGATGCTCACCTCGTGCTGTTGACAGACAGTTTCGCTGGCTGTGACGGTAAACCGTCAGCCTGACGCCACGACTATAAAGGGGTGGTTGCCTGGGATCTGCGAATCAGGTCACAGAAACCGCCGTAGCGCATTTAGGCGCGGAAACAGGCGGATTTAAAAGCAAAGCCTCTTGCCGCTACTGCGTGGACTGGTTCACGGAATTGCCCCCGCGGGTGCCTTAAGGTTGCTCGTGACTCAGACGGGGAACGGCTGGACCGGTTTTTGCGGATGGCCGGAACCATGAAGAATACAAGCGATGAGGCGTCCATAATGAGTAAGACGTGCACAGACTGTGACGGGGCTTGGAGGAATGCGGTTGGAAAGGGAGTGCGTATTTGTCTGGCTGGTGTCCTGACAGTAACCCTGGCAGCAACGGTTTTTGCCGGTGACACCGAACGGCGACAGGCTAAACGGATCCACGACCGTCTGACCGGCGTAGCGCCATCGGAGGTGGTGCTGGACGCCATGGAGCAGGCGATTCTCAATAACGGCGGCAGCGGTGTACGGGCGGCGGAACTGGCCATTGACCCGGCACAAAATCCGCTGGCCTTCAATTTCTATAACGTCACATTGAAGAACTTCGCTTCCCCCTGGACCAACGAGGAGCAGTCGGTTTTTGTGCCGCTGAATGACTACAGCGCCACGGTGATTGGCATGATTCGCGATAACGAGCCATTCGACCGCGTGTTGTGGGACGATATTCTCTACAAGGGCGCCGACGATCTGTTGAATGAAGGCGTGGCTGCCTATTCTCCGGCGAACAACGATCACTACCAGGACCTGGAAGACCTGCACAAAGACCTGAGTAATCCGGCGGTACTGGAGCGCAAAGTACAGTCGACCCTTAACGGGATCCCGTCCAGTGCGACCGCCGGCGTCATTACCTCACGTGCCGCTGCGGAGGCTTTCTTCGTTGCCGGCACCAACCGTGCGATGTTCCGCTTTACGCTGATCAACCACCTGTGTACCGATCTGGAACCGCTGAAGGATATTACGCGACCGCCGGACCGGATACGTCAGGATGTCAGTCGCAGCCCCGGTGGGGACAGCCGGATATTCCTCAACAAGTGCATCGGTTGCCACAGCGGCATGGATCCCATGGCGCAGGCGTTCGCTTACTATGACTACGACGAAACCAGCGGCCGCCTCGTGTATACGCCCGGCGTGGTACAACCAAAGTACCTTATTAACTCAGACAACTTCCGTTACGGCTATGTCACGCCGGACGACCATTGGGACAACTACTGGCGCAGCGGTCAGAACGCGAACCTGGGCTGGGGGCCGGAGATACCTGCGGCCCAGAGGAAAGGCGCAAAAACGCTCGGCCAGGAGCTGGCCGGCAGCGAGGCCTTTGCGCGCTGCCAGGGCATAAAGGTCTACCGGACGGTCTGTCTTTCCGATCCGTCCGAATCCGATCTGACCAGTTTGCTGGCAGCCAGCAGCTTTGAAACCAACTACAACATGAAAAACCTGTTCGCCAATGCGGCTGCGGCCTGCATGGGTAACTGAGAAGAGAAGCTGGGAGATACAATCATGGGTGAAACGAGCGATCGCTTCTTTTCTGCAAACCATTCGAGCGTCAAACGCCTGCTCCTGCCAGCTGTGTTCATGCTGCTGTCTATGGGGCTTCTGCACGGCTGCGGCGGTGGTGCCTCAACGCAGACTAACCCGGTAACCACGACGACCGGTACGGTTACATCATCAAGTTATACGGGCCCCAATGCGCAAACCGATGACGTACGCGCTTTTCAGGTGAACGTCTGGGAACACCTGCGCGATTCGAACCGTTGTGGGGCCTGTCATATCGAAGGCGGCCAGTCACCGCAGTTTGTGCGCCAGGACGACGTTAACCTGGCGTACACGGCCGCCAATCCGCTCATTGATCTGGACAACCCGGCCGACTCCCGGCTGGTCACCAAGGTGGGCGGGGGGCACAATTGCTGGCTGCCCAGCGCCGCTGCCTGTGCCACAGCCATAACCTCCTACATCGAAAACTGGGCTGCGGGTACTGCGAGCGGCGGCCGCCAGATCCAGCTGGTCGCGCCCGTAGCCAAGACGCCGGGTTCAACCAAGACGTTTCCTGCGGACGTCAACGATACCAATTTCGCCACTACGGTATGGCCATTGCTGACCGCCAACTGTGTCGGCTGTCATGTCGATACCTCGCCCACGCCGCAGGCACCGTTTTTCGCCAGCAGCAATGTCGATGACGCCTACGCCGCTGCCCAGGCGAAGATCAACCTTAATGATCCCGCGCTGTCGCGCCTGGTAGTACGCCTGCGCGACGAATTCCACAACTGCTGGAGCGTGTGCGCTGACGACGCAAACGAGATGCAGACAGCAATCAGCGCAATGTCCGCCACTATTGCGGTCAACCAGGTGCAGGCACCAACGGTGTTCAGTAATGCACTGACGATGCAGGATGGCGTGTCCGCCGCGGGTGGCAATCGCTACGAGCAGGATGTCATCGCCCTGTACGAGTTCCGTACCGGTTCCGGCAATACCGTGCTGGACCTGAGTGGCGTCGCGCCCGAGCTCAACCTGACGCTCTATGACGACGTTGAATGGGTTGGCGGCTACGGTATACGCATCAACGACGGCAGAGCACAGGGGACCCACGACGCCAGCAAGAAACTGCACGACTTGATCAAAGCGACGGGCGAATACAGTATCGAGGCCTGGGTGGTGCCGGCCAATGTGGTGCAGGAGGGGCCGGCGCGGATTATCAGCTACTCGGCCGGCACCAGCGCGCGCAACTTTACCCTGGGGCAGACGCAGTACAACTACGACTTCCTGCAGCGTTCGAGCACCACCGATGCCAACGGCGAGCCGGCATTATCGACCGCTGACGCCGACGAGCGTCTGCAGGCGACCCTGCAGCACGTCGTGGTGACCTTTGATCCGCTCAACGGACGGCGTATCTATGTCAATGGCGCGTACACCGGCGATACGGACAGTGCGAGCCCCGGCAACCTGAATGACTGGGACGACAGTTTTGCGCTGGTCCTGGGTAACGAGGTGTCCAACGATCGTCTGTGGCAGGGTGTTCTCCGCCTGGTGGCGATCCACAACCGCGCCCTGACAGTCGAGCAGATTCAACAGAATTTTGCTGCCGGCGTCGGCGAGAAATTCTACCTGCTGTTCGGTATCGGTGGTGTCGGCGGCGTACCAGCGAATAGCTACATCATGTTCCAGGTCGAGCAGTTCGACAGTTACAGTTACCTCTTCAGCAAGCCGACGTTCATTAACCTGGATGCGAATTTCACCCCTTCGACCATACCGGTCAAAGGCATGCGCATCGGTATCAACAGCCGGCTTGCGGATGTCGGGCAGGCCTATGCCAACCTGGATGTCAGCGTGAATCCCACCGATTACAGTCCCGAGACCGGGCAACAGCTGTCCGGTATCGGCACGATTATCGCGCTGGAAAACGGCCCCGGCGCGACCAACGCCGACGAGTTCTATCTGACCTTCGAAACGCTCGGTACGGCGTCCAACGTCGTGGTAAATAATCCCAGCACGACACCCGTGCCGTTGCCCGACCCCGGCACCGTGTCGCAGATCGGTCTGCGGACGTTTGACGAGATCAACGCGACCATGGCGGCGGTCACGGGTGTCGATCCCGCCGATGTGCAGGCCGCCTTCCTGGCTATGCGGCAGGCCTTGCCGGCGGTGGAAACCATACAGGGGTTCCTGGCCGCGCAACAGATGTCAATCACTCAATTAGCTTTGTCCTATTGCGACGCGCTGGTGGAAAGTGCAACCGTGGGTAAGAACAACTTCTTCGGTTCCTTCGGATTTACCTCAGATGTGTCAACCGCGTTTGGCAGCGGTGACTCGACGCAGAAGAACCAGATAGTGGATGCGCTGTTCGAACGAATGATCGGGCTGCCGGGCGGATCAGGGCCTGTTTTAGGTGACGCGCCGAGTCATGATCAGATAAAGCAGGAACTGATTGGGTATGACGACGCCGGTAACAAAGTGACCCTGCCCGGCCACGAAAGCCTTTTCGACGGTATGGCCGCGGGCGGCGGTAACGAACAGCGTACCCGCGCAATTGTTAAGGGCATGTGCGGTGCTGCGCTGGGCAGCGCAGCCATGCTGGTGCAATAGGAGGAATCGCAATGAAACGTTACAGAAAAGCACTGCACCCCAACGCACCGTTGCTGCATCCCGACCACCCCCGGCCGGTCACCCGGCGTGACTTCCTGCGCCAGGGTTTTATCTCCGGGGCAGGCATGGTGATGGGATCATCAATATTCAGCCTGTTCTCCGATCCTGCGGCAGCCGCGATCGGGTTGTCAAACGACCTGAAGACTCTGGCGAGCAGTATCGGCTGCAGCCTGGGCGGCGGTGGTGGCGTCGGTAAGATACCGTTTATCTGTTTCGACCTTGCGGGTGGCGCCAACATTGCCGGTTCCAATGTGCTGGTGGGCCGAAATAGTCAACTGGATGTCCTGAGCACAGCCGGCTACAGCAAACTGGGCTTGCCGGGCGACCAGATCCCCGGTGTGGCGGAAACCACCCCGACTGCCACCAGCAACGGTGACTACACCGATACCACGCTGGGGCTGGCCTTTCATTCCGACAGTGCGTTCTTGCGTGGTATTCTTGAGAAAGCGGGATCCGCACTAGGTAACGTCAACGGTGCCGTGATTCCGGCGCGTTCCGATAACGACACCGCTAACAATCCGCACAACCCCATGTACGGTATCGCTCGGGCGGGCGGCAGTGGCGACGTGGTGACACTGATTGGCTCGAGCAACTCGGATTCGGGCGGCAAATCCATGGCACCGGCCATGCTGATCGATCCGGAGATCCGGCCCACCAAAGTGGATCGTCCCAGCGATGTCACCGGTATGGTCGACACCGGCAACCTGACGGCGATTCTCGGGCCCAGCGACGTGGTGCCGGTGATGGAATCCATCGTGCGCATCAGTGACAAGAAGCTTGGCCTGGTGAATACCGGACTGGACTTGAACAAAGTGATTAACAATGGGGCCGACCTGGTGGTCAAGGACCTGGTGCGCTGCGGTTACCTCAACGCCGCCGACATCGCCGACCGCTTTGCCGGCGTGGATGTCGACCCCGCAAACGATGTCGATATTGTCGGACCGGCGGGCATTTTCAGCGGCGCGGAATTCACTGGCAGCGACCGCGGTGAGTTCCAGAAGACCGCATCAGTCATGAAAATGGTCGTTGACCGTCATGCGGGAGCAGGCACTATCGCCATGGGCGGCTACGATTACCATACTGGTGACCGCTCCACCGGTGAATTGCGCGACCTGCGGGCCGGCCGATGCATCGGTGCCTGCCTCGCTTACGCAGCTATCCGTAAACAGCCATTGATGATCTACGTGTTCAGCGATGGCTCCCTGGCATCCAACGGTATGGTCGACAATTCCACCGACGGTCGTGGCAAGGGCGTTTGGACGGGAGATAATTCGTCCACGGCTGCATCCTTCTTCCTAGTGTACAACCCGAACGGTCGTCCGCAGCTTATCGGCAACGACATCAATCGCCAGCAGATCGGCTGGTTCCGTGCGGACGGTTCGGTGGACACCGCCAGTTCGCCGACAGCCAACAACGTCAACCTGCTGGTAAATACCGTCCTGCTGAACTTTATGGCACTTAACGGCGATCGAGCGGGTTTCGAGGCGTTGTTCCCGGGGCACGGACTCGGTAACGCGGCCTCTTTGGACGGGCTGGTGGTGTTCGAGCCGCTGGCCTGAGTAAGGTTGTCGCGGTAAGAGGGGACGCTGTCGGTTTGCTTAGCAGCCTGTCCCAGTAATCATTCTGCTACTGCGAAAGCAGGAGAGCGGTCCATTTTTCAGAAGCTTATTGTCGCATAGTCACTCTTATGCTCCTGAAACCTTCGATAAACTGTCCTCGCTCTTCCACTTTCTCGTTACGCGAAGATTACTCGGACAGGCTTCTAGCGCTGTTTTAGGGCGCGCGCAATCACCCAGGCCTCGACCCGCTCTGCACCGGCCGCCTTTAGCACGCGCGCCAGTTCGTTCAGTGTGGCGCCGGTGGTCATTACGTCGTCAATCAGCAGAATATGCTGGCCGTCCAGGCGGCTATTCACGGAAAACGCGTCGCTCAGATTGCGCCACCTGTCACGCGCCGGTAAACCAGCCTGCGCCGCGGTATGGCGTCGGCGCTGGCAGTTGCAACGGTTAAGCGACCAACCGTTGCGCAGCAGCGGGCGGGCAAGCTCCAGTGCCTGATTGTAGCCGCGCTGGCGCAACCGCCTGGGGTGCAAGGGTACGGGCAGCAGCGACGGCACCTGACCAGCTCGGCGGGGTGTCAGGCGATCGGCGAGAAGTTGACCGAGCATGCGCGCCGCAGCCAGGTCCTGGCCAAACTTGAGCGCGTGAATCCAACGGTCCACGGGCGGCTGGTAGCCGAATAACGCATGGCAGGCATCCAGAACCGGCGGGCGGGCCAGGCAGCCCGCGCAGACTCCGGGGTCGGTGGCATCCGGGATTGGCAGGGCGCAACGCTCGCAGGCCTGTACCAGCCATGGCAGTTCCCGCAGGCAGTCTGAGCAGAGGTCCCGGCCATGAACGCCAGTTGCCAGGCAGAGGCGGCAACGAGGCGGGAAAACGACCAATCGCGCCTTATTTATCCACTTGTAAACCATTGACAACCTTCCCTGGTTGACAGCCGTCCGTCGGCACCGCATAGTGCAGCTCCAGCCATCAGTGTAACCGATTGAAGTTCATGTCCGAATCAGAGTTTTCCGTCGTCGCTGGCACCGGTGCAGATATCCTTTTCGGGCGTAAGTCCCGTACCGCAGCGGCTGTTTTCAATTATGGCAACATCATTGCCACCACCGTCCAGGCGCTCCTGGGTATATTGTGGCTGGGGACGTCCATGCTGGTGTACGCGACGAATCCCAACCATCATGATTCCAAGGTCGGGTACTACACGCAGCACGCTGCTTACCGTTTCCATGGAGTCAGCGGATTTTTTTTGGCCGTCGCCGCGTTTATTCCACGCGGTCGCTGGAACTATTACCTCGCGGCCTGGGCGCTGGCAGCGGCGATCCTGATTCCCTGGTCGATTTTTGATCTGATTCGCATCTGGCGTGACCGCTGGGACGACCTGCGATTACCGGTGGAAGGCAATGACCAGGACAGCCACAAGCACTGAATCCCGTCCTGCTGCTTCGGCCGGTGTACGCTTCGACTGGCGCCTGGAGGAAATTCAGGCACTGCTTGAAGTGCCCTTCAACGACCTGGTGTTCCGCGCCCAGTCGCTGCATCGCGAACACTTCGATCCCAACGCAGTGCAGGTCAGTACCCTGCTCAGCATCAAGACCGGAGGCTGTCCTGAAGACTGCGGTTACTGTCCGCAGAGCGTACATCACAATGCATCCTTGCGGGCCGAACCACTGATGGACGTGGACGCGGTGGTGGAAGCGGCGCGAAGTGCCAGGCGCGCCGGCGCCAGCCGATTCTGCATGGGAGCCGCCTGGCGCAATCCGCGCGGGCGCAACTTCGAGCGCGTGCTGGAAATGGTCGAAAGGGTACGCGCCGAAGGCCTGGAGACCTGCGTTACCCTGGGCATGCTGGATTCCCAGCAAACGCGTCAGCTGAAAGCGGCGGGCCTCGACTATTACAATCACAACCTGGATACCTCGCCCGAGTTTTATGGGGAAATCATCACGACACGCACCTACGAAGACCGTCTGGAAACACTGCGGCACGTGCGTGATGCCGGTATCAATGTCTGTTGCGGTGGCATCGTCGGCATGGGCGAAACGCGCGGCGACCGGGCGTCGCTGTTGCAGCAGCTGGCCTGTCAGACACCGCATCCGGAAAGTGTGCCTGTGAACCTGCTGGTGCGCGTCGAGGGGACGCCGCTGGCCAACGAGACGGCCCTCGATCCGTTCGAGTTTGTGCGTACCATCGCTGTTGCACGCATTATCATGCCGCGAACGCACGTACGCCTGTCCGCTGGGCGCGAGTCCATGAGCGATGAACTGCAGGCGCTGTGTTTCCTGGCCGGGGCCAATTCGATTTTCTACGGCGAAAGGTTATTGACCACGCCGAACCCGGACGCCGGGCATGATCGCCAGCTGTTCGAGCGTCTGGGGCTGAAACCGGTTTGAGCTTTCATGCAGGATCTTGCCGCGGCGCTCTCGGCGCGTAGACAACAACAGCTGTACCGCACCCGTCAGACTCTCGAAGGTCCACAGGACGTGGTGGTCACAATCGGCGATCGCGACTACCTGTCGTTTTGCAGCAATGATTATCTGGGGCTGGCTAACCATCCACAGATTGTCGCCGCCTTTAAAGAAGGTGCTGACCGATTCGGCGTCGGCAGCGGCGCCGCACATCTGATCACCGGTCACAGTTATGCGCACCAGGCGCTGGAAGAGGATCTCGCCGACTTTGTGGGCAGCCAGCGCGCGTTGCTGTTTTCCACTGGATACATGGCAAACCTCGGTGTTGTCACGGCTTTGACCGGCCGGGGTGACGCGGTATTTGAAGACCGGCTGAATCACGCTTCGCTGCTCGATGCTGCCAGCCTCAGCGGGGCCAGGCTGGTTCGTTATGCGCACAATGACATGCTGGCATTGCAACGCAAACTGTCGGCCAGCCGTGCGCAGCAACGCCTGATTGCTACCGACGGCGTATTCAGTATGGACGGTGACCGTGCGCCGCTGCGGCCCATGCAGCAGCTTGCGCAGCAATACGACGCCTGGTTGCTGGTCGATGATGCTCATGGTTTCGGTGTGCTCGGTGAGCAAGGGCGCGGCTGGTGCGTCGAGCAGCTGGGCGCAGAGCAGGAAAACCTGGTGATGATGGCGACACTGGGTAAAGCGCTGGGAACCGCTGGCGCCTTTGTCGCGGGGAGCGAGTCGGTCATTGAAACGTTGATTCAGCGAGCGCGAACTTTTATCTACACCACCGCCGCACCGTCCGCGCTGGCCTGGGCCACGCGCACCGCGTTGCGGCTGGTTCGGGAGGGCGACGATCGGCGTGAGCGCTTAGGCAGCAATATTACCTATTTCCGTCGTGGTGCCACCGAACTCGGCGTGCCCTTGATGCCGTCGGATACCGCGATTCAGCCGGTTCCGGTTGGCGAAGCCGATGCCGCGGTGGCGTTGAGCGAGACCTTGCGTGAGCGCGGTGTGCTGGTAACGGCGATTCGCCCGCCCACCGTCCCCCAGGGAGGGTCGCGTCTGCGGATCACCTTGTCGGCCAATCACAGTCGTGAGCAGCTGGACAGCCTGCTGGCCGCGCTGGCCGAGTCCCGGATGGAGATCGCACGTGCTGTATCATGAATCCCGGGGAGGCGGCCAGGATCTCGTGATGGTGCATGGCTGGGGTATGCACTCCGGCGTCTGGTCCGCCTGGGCCGATCGGTTGGCGGCACACTTGCGCGTCCACTTGGTCGATCTGCCGGGGCACGGGCGGAGTCGCTACAGGGTCGGCCCCTACCTCGACGACTGGTCCGCTGCGGTTGCCGAGCTGGCGCCATCGAGAGCCTGGTGGCTGGGCTGGTCGTTGGGCGGCCTGGTGACGTTGAACCTCGCGCGCTTGTCGCCACAGACAGTGCGCGGATTGCTGCTGGTCGCGAGTACGCCGCGCTTTGTCAGAGCAGACGACTGGCCGTGCGCGGTTGATGCGGCAGTTTTCGACCAGTTCGCCGGGCAATTGCAGCAGGCTTTAGAGCATACTCTGGGGCGTTTCCTGTCCCTGCAGGTGCGTGGGACGGAAGACGCCGGCCGCACGCTGCGGTGCTTGCGTGCGGCCCTGAAAGAACGCCCCTACCCACAACGCGAGGCGCTGGCGGCAGGCCTGCAACTGCTGCAGAATAGCGACCTGCGGGTCCTGTTGTCCGAACTGGATGTCCCCATTTACTGGCTGTTTGGCGAGCGCGATACGCTGGTGCCGGTGACCGTAAGCGCCCGGGTGCCGGGCCAGCATGCGGTCATTGAAGGCGCGGGTCATGCGCCCTTTCTTTCCCACCCGCAGCCTTGCACCGACCGGGTTACCGGCTGGCTGAAAGAGGTTTCCGGGGCGAGCCAACATGCAGCGGACTGACAACATTCCCGACAAGACGCTGGCGCGTCGCAGTTTTGGACGTGCTGCGGGGAGCTATGATCGGGCGGCTGCGTTGCAGCATGAAGTGGGGCGGCGACTGCTGGAACGCCTGGATTTCATGAAGATTCAGCCGCGGCGTGTGCTGGACCTGGGTTGCGGCACGGGCCAGTGCATCCCTGAGCTGATATCGCGTTATGGCTCAGCCGAACTGGTGGCGCTGGATATCGCCTTGCCCATGCTGGGCCACGCTCGCCGGCGTGGCAGATGGCTGCGCAAACCGTACTGCGTCTGCGCGGACGCCGAAAGTCTGCCGTTTAGCGACGCCAGCTTCGACCTCGTTTTCTCCAACCTCATGTTGCAGTGGTGCGCTGACGCCGAGGTTGTTTTCAGGGAGCTGCAGCGCGTGCTGACCCCGGGCGGGTTGCTGCTGTTTACCAGTTTCGGGCCGGACACCCTGCGTGAACTGCACGATAGCTGGGCACGCGTGGACGGCTATACTCATGTTAATGCGTTTCAGGACATGCACGATGTCGGCGATGCGCTGGTGAGAACGGGGTTTGCGGATCCGGTGATGGATGTCGAGCGCCTCACCTTGACGTATCCCGACCTGTGGCAACTGATGCGCGAGCTGAAACAGATCGGAGCACACAATGTCACTGCTGGCCGGCCGCGTGGATTGACCGGCAAGGCACATATGCAGCGCCTTGTGCAGGCCTACGAACAGTACCGACGTGACGGAGTCCTGCCGGCCAGTTTTGAGATCGTCAATGGGCATGCCTGGGGTACAGAGGCCAGCGGCACAGTGAGCCTGCCCGCGGATCAGTTGAGGCGCTTATGACACGCGGCTATTTTGTTACTGGAACCGATACCGGTGTGGGCAAGACCCGCGTCAGCCTGGGGCTGATGCGCCTGTTGCAGTCACAGGGACACGTGGTAACCGGTATGAAGCCGGTGGCCAGCGGCTGCGATTCGACGCAAGCGGGGCTGGTCAGTAGTGATGCCCTGCGGCTGCAGGCCCAGGCGTCTTTCACCGTTCCCTACCACCAGGTCAATCCTTACGCTTTCGAGGCAGCAATTGCACCACACCTCGCGGCGCGGGCGCTGGGTATCAAAATCGAGATCGAGGTCATCAAGGCGGCGCTCGCCAGCGTCACCGAAGCGGCCGACCGGGTAGTGGTCGAAGGCGTTGGCGGCTGGATGGTACCTATCAGTGCGACCCGGACCATGGCTGACGTTGCCGCTGCTGTTGGGTTATCAGTCGTGCTGGTCGTCGCCGTGCGCCTCGGCTGTCTTAATCACGCGTTGTTGACGGCCGCAGCGATTGAGGCCGCCGATGTCCAGTTTGGCGGCTGGGTTGCCAACCCGCTGGATCCTGCCTGCGACGCCGCCGACGAAACGGTCACGGCGCTGCGTGAACGACTGGCGGCGCCGTTTCTCGGTGAACTCGATTACGCCGCCGATGAGTCCGCAGCGGCTGACCAGTTCAGGCGCATCCGCCTGCCCGTCACTGCGCCTGTTGTTTGACTCGGAGGATTTCCTGCGTCGCAGGCTCGTAGCCGTTGTCCTGGGCTTTCTCCAGCCACGCGAGTGCCTGAGAGTAGTCGCGGTTCCGCTCCCTGGCGTAGAATTTACCGAGGTGGTACTGGGCGGGCGGATAGCCCTGCTGGGCGGCCTTTTTTAACCAGGTCTTGGCCTGATCGAGGTCTTTATCGACGCCTTGGCCGGACAGGTAGAAGGTGCCGACCTTGTACTGTGCCGCGTCCAGACCCTCGTCAGCCGCCTTCAAGTACCATTTGAATGCCTGTTGCAGGTCTTCTTCGACGCCACGGCCTTTTTCGTAGCGATAGCCGATGTCATACTGGGCTTGCACGTCGTCTTGTTCGGCCTGTGCCAGTTTGCGTTCAAATACGGCTTCGCTATCGGCGAAGCCATTGTCTGCGTAGATCAGCAGGGCAACCACTGCGAGGGTTTTGCAGAGCGCCTTCATGGTCCAGCTCCTTGCATATCCCTATGTCGGAATCAATTTGTGGATTCAACCGTTGTGACGTACATCCCATAATTTCGGCCAATGGGTGGGCGACTTGAACACCTGCCTGAGGAGGCCGCTCTTGACTGCCCTACGCAGGCTGCTGCCAGCAGGTCTCCACATCCCCGGTGTGGTAATGCCAATCGGTTACCTGGCGCGGATAGTCGTTAATTGATTGTCGAATCTGAAATGAAAACAAGTGCGATTACTAAGTGATGTGTTATTATATAGTAATATGCTAATGTATAGATATAGTTAATTTTTATGCGCATAAATTTTAATTTTTTTTGCACCCGTTTTGACCGCTGAGGTAGCATGCGCTGCGACGCGCGAGATTGCGATTTTTTTCTCGTAGCTTAGGCTGTTATATGAGGTACTCCGGTGGTCGCAACTCAGTTTGATAAGTTTGCCAGCCCCCGCCGGTTCCTTATCCGGCCCAACTGCTCGCTGCCCTGGCGCGATGTTGTGCGCTTTTACCTTGGTGTGCTGCTGGTGTCATTCGGCATCGCCATCGCTTTCGCCTTTAAGGGCGCATGGTTAATTCTGCCGTTTGCAGGACTGGAAATGCTGGTACTGGGCATCGCCCTTTACGTGGTGGCCCGACGCGCGACCAATTGGCAGGAAATCTCTATCAACGGCGATCGTATCAGTGTTATTGAACGCGATTCCGGCCAGGAACAGGCGCAGTCGTTTCAGCGCGCCTGGGCGAAGGTCGTACACGAGCGGCCAGTAATAAAGGGTCATCCGTCACGGCTGATCATTCGTTCGCACGGGCGCAGCGCAGAACTGGGCCACTGCTTGAACGAAGAAGAGAAACGCTATCTGGCGGAACAGCTAAGCCGGGCAGTGCGTTTACCGGAATAAGCGGGGACGACGCCCCTTCATGACGTCGTCCCCAATGAGAGCAGCTTTCAGGAGTTGGAAGGAGAGAGTTTGGCAATGTTGGTAAATAAGACAAAACGAGCGCTGACAGCGGTTGCGGGGATAGCGGGATTGTTGGCAGTGACTTCCGCAGCGGCTGATTATGCCTTGAATCTCACCTCCGGTGTCACACCGATCAGTCATGAAGCGTATGACCTGCACATGCTGATCCTGAAGGTTTGTATCGGTATCGGCATCGTCGTTTTCGGCGCGATGTTCATATCCATTATTAAGCACCGCAAGTCGAAGGGCGTTAAGCCCGCCCAGTTTCACGAGAGCACGGCCGTGGAAATGGTCTGGACGATCGTGCCTTTTCTGATCCTGGTCGGCATGGCGATTCCGGCGACCAAGGCGCTGGTGGCGATGGAAGACACCAGTGACGCCGACCTGAGTATAAAGGTCACAGGATATCAGTGGCGCTGGGGATACGACTATGTCGACGATGGCGTGAGTTTCATCAGTGCCTTGTCCACACCGAAAGAGGAAATCTATAACCAGCAGCCCAAAGACGAACATTACCTGCTGGAAGTCGATAACCCTCTTGTTGTGCCCGTGAACAAGAAGGTCCGTCTGTTGATAACTTCGAACGATGTGATCCACGCCTGGTGGGTGCCGAAGCTGGGTATGAAGAAAGACGCTATACCGGGCTTCGTCAACGAAATGTGGTTCAAGATCGAAGAGGAAGGTACCTACCGGGGTCAGTGTGCCGAGCTGTGTGGCAAGGACCACGGTTTCATGCCCATCGTGGTGGTGGCAAAAAATGAAGCCGACTACCGGCAGTGGGTGGATGAGCAGAAAGGCGCTGCCACAGCCGATCAGGAAGCGGCGCAGCGTGACTGGAGCAAGGCGGAATTGATGGCGCGTGGTGAAAAGGTCTTCACCAGTACTTGCGCAGCCTGCCACCAGGCCAACGGAGAGGGTATCCCGGGAACGTTCCCCGCGCTCAAGGGTGGGGCTATCGCAACCGGTCCCAAGACCGATCATCTGGCGCTGGTCATGAACGGTAAAACTGGAACTGCGATGGTGGCCTTCGCCGGTCAGCTGAGCGACACCGATCTCGCTGCCGTCATCACCTACGAGCGTAACAGCTGGGGTAACAACACCGGCGACCTGGTTCAACCTTCTGAAGTTAGAGCAGCCCGCTAAGGGTCGTGGAGGAGAAGTAATGAGTACCGCAACGACACACGACGCACATCACGAAGAACACCCAAGCGGTCTGATGCGCTGGGTTACCACAACCAACCACAAGGACATCGGTACCCTGTATCTGTTACTCGCGCTGCTGATGTTCATGGTCGGTGGCGCGATGGCAATGATTATCCGCGCCGAACTGTTTGAGCCGGGGCTGCAGTTTGTTGAGCCTCAGTTCTTCAATTCCATGACCACTATGCATGCCCTGGTGATGATCTTCGGTGCAGTCATGCCGGCCTTTGTTGGCCTGGCGAACTGGCTGATTCCAATGATGATCGGTGCGCCGGACATGGCGCTGCCGCGCATGAATAACTGGAGCTTCTGGATACTGCCGTTCGCGTTCGCCATCCTGCTCAGCACACTGTTTATGGACGGTGGTGCGCCGGCCGGCGGCTGGACCATGTACCCGCCGCTGGTTCTGCAGACGGGCAACGCCTTTCCGTTCCTGATTTTCGCGGTTCACCTGATGGGCATCTCATCCATCATGGGCGCGATCAATATCATAGTCACCATCGTCAATATGCGTGCACCGGGTATGACCATGATGAAGATGCCGTTGTTCGTCTGGACCTGGCTGATCACCGCCTACCTGTTGATCGCCACCATGCCGGTGCTGGCCGGCTCGGTGACCATGCTGCTGACTGACCGGTTCTTCGGTACGTCGTTCTTCAACGCCGCCGGTGGTGGTGACCCCGTTATGTTCCAGCATATCTTCTGGTTCTTCGGTCACCCGGAAGTGTACATTCTGATCCTGCCGGCTTTCGGCATTGTTTCGCAGATTGTTCCGACCTTCGCACGCAAGCCGCTGTTCGGCTACAGCTCGATGGTCTATGCGACCGCCTCGATCGCGTTCCTCTCGTTCATCGTCTGGGCGCACCATATGTTCACCGTCGGTATGCCGCTTACGGGCGAGCTGTTCTTCATGTATGCGACCATGCTCATCGCGGTGCCCACGGGCGTGAAAGTGTTTAACTGGGTGTCCACCATGTGGAAGGGTGCGATGACTTTCGAGACACCGATGCTGTTCGCTCTGGGCTTCGTCATCATGTTTACCATTGGTGGCTTTTCGGGGCTGATGCTGGCCATGGCACCGGTCGACTTCCAGTACCACGATACCTACTTCGTGGTGGCGCACTTCCACTATGTGCTGGTTACCGGTGCGGTCTTCGCCATCATGGGCGCCACCTATTACTGGATGCCGAAATGGACTGGCCACATGTACGACGAGCGGCTGGGGAAACTGCATTTCTGGCTGTCGACTATTTCGGTTAATGTGCTGTTTTTCCCGCAGCATTTTCTGGGGCTGGCAGGCATGCCGCGCCGTATCCCTGACTATTCGGTACAGTTCACCGGTTTCAACCAGATCTCCAGTATTGGTGGATTTGTCTTTGGTTTGACGCAGTTGCTGTTTGTTTACATCGTCTACAAGACCATTAAGGGTGGCGCCAAGGCGACCGACCGGGTCTGGGAAGGTGCGCACGGACTGGAATGGACGCTGCCTTCGCCGCCGCCGTACCATACTTTTTCGACGGCGCCTGAAGTCAAGTAATTGCGGGGCTGCGGGCACTCCAAGGGTGCCCGCGGATACATATGAGTGAAACAACGCAGAGAAAGCGGGCGCTTATCATGGCTGTTGTGCTGGCAGTGGTCGCAATCGCCTTCTATATCGGCTTCATTTGGGCTACTGCCAACGGTTATTGATGCATGACGCTGGATACTGAACAAGCTAAGAAGCGTACGCTGCGGCAGACGCTGCTGGTTGTGAGCGGCATGTTCGGGTTTGTGTTCGCGCTGGTACCCATTTACGATGTTTTGTGTGACGTCACTGGCCTGAACGGCAAGACCCGCAACGAGCACGAACATGTTGCAGATGCCGGGCCTGACTTATCCCGCACCGTTACGGTGGAATTCCTGGCCAGCGTCAACGAGTCGATGCCCTGGGATTTTCACCCTGCGGTGGCCCGCATGAAAGTACATCCCGGGCAGGTTCATCAGACAGCGTTTTACGCGCGCAATCGCACCAAACATCCGATGATCGGTCAGGCTGTTCCAAGCGTAACGCCCGGGCTGGCGGCGCTGCATTTCAGGAAAACGGAATGCTTCTGTTTTACCGAGCAGCAATTTGCCCCGGGTGAAGAACGTGAAATGCCGCTGGTATTCATGGTGGACCGGGAGCTGCCGGAGAACATCTCCACCCTGACGCTGGCTTATACTTTCTTTGATAAACACAAATTGCTGGATTAAGACACAAAGTGAGGATGTTGGAATGAGTGAAGCACATGGCGGGTATTATGTACCCCACGGTACATACTGGCCGATTGTCGGTTCGATAGGGCTGACCACGCTGCTGGTGGGTGTGGCCAACTTTCTGAATGGATCACATGTCGGCTTGACCATGATGGTAGCCGGCCTGGCTATCGTCTTGTTCATGATGTTCGGCTGGTTTGGACAGGTGATCCGGGAAAGCGAAGCGGGAACCTATAACAACCAGGTAGACAAATCCTTCCGCTGGGGGATGAGCTGGTTCATTTTTTCCGAGGTCATGTTCTTTGCTGCATTCTTCGGCGCATTGTTCTACGCGCGCATTTTTTCGGTGCCGTGGCTCGGTGGCGATCGTGTGTTCACCAACGAACTCCTTTGGAGCGGCTGGGAGGCTATGTGGCCGACCAACGGCCCCGGCGACGTCGGCGGCGAGTTCGAAGCCATGGAAGCATGGGGTATCCCGGCCATTAATACCCTGTTACTGCTATCATCCGGTGTGACCGTGACCTTTGCACATTGGGCGTTGAAGAAGAACAACCGTGGCCCGCTGGTTTTATGGTTGCTGGCGACCGTCGTGCTGGGCTTTACCTTCCTTGGTCTGCAGATCTTTGAGTACAGCCATGCATACCATGAGATGAATCTGACGCTTGGTTCCGGAATCTATGGGTCGACCTTCTTCATGTTGACGGGGTTTCATGGTTTCCACGTGACCATTGGCGCGATCATGCTTACGGTGATTATGTTGCGCTGCATGAAAGGGCACTTTACTCCCGATCACCATTTCGGTTTTGAAGGTGTGGCCTGGTACTGGCACTTTGTTGACGTCGTCTGGCTGGGCCTCTTTATTTTCGTTTATATTCTTTAAGTCCAGGTGGGCGGAAAACAAGAAAGCGCCGTACTGCGGCGCTTTTTTTACGTGAAATTTCCGGGAGTTCTGTTCAGGGCGCGCTATTGAGCGGTGCCGACGCCGTTGGATAAATTCCGTGTGGTTTGATGTGACCGGTAAAGACCCCCAACATCAGCAGGCCGAACAGTGATACTGACAACACAATCCGCACGGTGAGGGCCTTTGCTGTGCGTTCCGTCTGGCCCTTGTCTTTCAGTAGGAACACCATGCCGCTGCCGAGGCTGATGAGAATGGCGATCAGGGCCATCACAATAAGTGTTTTGATAAGCATGAATAGGTACCGTTGAGTTTACCCGATCCAGTATATGTCATGGCGCCGTTTTAACCAACGCCGCCAGGTGTCCGCGGCGACAGGGCCTGTGCGGCCTGTAGCAGATTTCACTTGCGGCACGGCAGCGCGCTGCGTACCCTGCGGCCATGCGTCTTGGCAGCCTGGAATTCAGCCCTGGCCGCTGGCCAACGGTAATTACCATCATCCTATTCGGGATATTGCTGTCTCTGGGGTTCTGGCAGCTGGACCGTGCCGGGCAGAAACGACTGCTACTCGCCGAGTACAATGCCGGCGCCCGTGCCACCGTATTGAGGCTGGATGCGGGTCTTCGCTCGGTCACAGGGCTGCAATATCAGTTTGCCAGTGCTACGGGGCATTTTGACGCTGAGCATCAGTTCCTGCTGGACAACCGTACCCACGAGGGCGTCGCAGGATACGAGGTGCTGACGCCGCTGATATTGAGGGATGCAGCGGTGGGTGTTTTGGTCAACCGTGGCTGGATTCCCCTTGGTGTTAGCCGGCAGGCATTGCCGCAGATACCTGTGGGTCGGGGCGAACGTACCGTAACAGGCCGGCTCAAAGAGCCCGCGCTCAAAGGTTTCACCCTAGGTGACGAGGAAATCCGGCGCGGCTGGCCATACCGGGTGCAACGCGTCGATATCAACAGATTGGCCGGCGAGCTGGGTTATCCGCTGCTGCCCTTGGAGCTGTTGCTGGACCCCGGCCAGCCCGACGGTTATGTCAGGGACTGGCATCCCCTGATGACCTTCGGACCGGAGCGCAATGTCGGCTATGCAGTGCAATGGTTTGGCCTGGCCGCGGCGTTGATCGTTATTTACCTGGCAGTGAATCTGCGAAAACCTGGGGAGCCATGAGCACGCAAGCATCTGATGCAGCAGCGCGGACCCGCGCACGCGCCTCTCTACTAATTATCTTCGGCATGTTCGCAGCACCGGTGGTGTTGGCGTGGCTGCTGTTTTTCGGCTTTCCGGAGTGGGTGCCGACAGCGACGACTAACCACGGCATGTTGATCAAGCCGTTCAGGCCTTTGCCCGCGTTTCAGCTGCAAAGCCTGTCGGGTGACAATATCGACGCCAGTTTTCTACAGGGTAAGTGGACGTTCATATACCTGCATGAAGGTGCCTGCGACAATAGCTGTGTGCAGCAGTTGTACAAGATGCGCCAAGTGCGTCTGACTCAGGGCAAAAATATTGACCGCCTGCAGCGCCTGATGCTGTGGGAAGCCGCTGGCGTCGAGGAGGGCAGCCGCGTCGAGCTGCAGCGGCACTTCCCCGGCCAGGTGACGGTGGTTCTGCCCGGCGGCGACGGCGAGCTGCTGGGGGCGTTCGATGCTGACGGCCGGGCTCCGCTTGGCCAGGAGCGTATCTACCTGGCGGACCCGCTCGGAAATCTGATGATGCTGTACGAACCGGGCAGCGAGCCCCGGGGCATGATCAAGGACCTGGAAAGACTCTTAAAATACTCGGGACTGGGGTAGAATACCTGGCTCCATCGGGAGGCCGGTGGGCATACAGGCAGCATGCGTCGGGGGCATGATGAGTTATTCGATGACGGCTAATGCCGCAATTCAGTGGCGTGATTACCTGGGTGTCTGCAAGCTCAAGGTGGTGGCACTGATCGTGTTTACCGCTATGGTGGGTATGTTCCTCTCGGTACCCGGGATGGTGCCTTGGCCAGCCCTGATTTTCGGTACGCTGGGCATAGGTATGGCAGCCGCTTCGGCCGCTGCCATAAACCATGTGGTCGACCGGCACGCGGACGCGCGCATGACCCGCACCGCTACCCGCCCAGTTGCCAGCGGGCACTTGAGCGGGCGTAACTGCCTGGTGTTTGCGGTGACGCTTGGCGCTCTGGCCATGTGGATCCTGGTGCAATTTGTAAACATACTGACGGCGGTGCTGACATTTTCCTCGTTGATCGGTTACGCCGTGATATACACCCTTTACCTGAAGCGCGCCACACCACAAAACATCGTCATCGGAGGTGCTGCCGGTGCGGCACCTCCGGTGCTCGGCTGGACGGCGGTGACCGGTCACGTTGACCCGAACGCCCTGCTGTTGTTTCTGATTATCTTTGTGTGGACGCCGCCCCATTTCTGGGCGCTGGCGATTCACCGGCGCAATGAATACGCCAAGGTCGACATCCCCATGCTGCCGGTCACTCACGGGGTGGACTTTACGCGACTCCAAGTGTTGCTGTACACCATATTGTTGGTCGTGGTGACAGTCATGCCATATGCGACGCGGATGAGCGGCGTGGTTTATCTGGTCGGTGCCGTGGGTCTGGGGATCGGCTTCTTATACCACGCCTGGATTTTGATGCGAGATGAAAGTGAAAGACAGGCGATGAAGACTTTCGGCTATTCGATTATTTACCTCATGGCGTTGTTTGCCTTTTTGCTGGTTGACCATTACCTGCTGTTTCAGCTGCCGATATAGCCGCTAAGTCTGCGCCAGCATCCGCCGCACCTTTAGCGGCATCAGTCCAGCGGCGGCGTGGCGACTAGTACTCCAACAAGTATCAATTGATGGGTAATTAAGGTAATCTCTCAAGTATACACACTAATAAGCTGATGCGTTGGGGGGAATTATATGCGAGGCAAGAAATATCGAGTCAAGCTGACTGACGAAGAGCGCGACTATCTGGTGGGATTGATTTCAAGTGGGGCAATGGCGGCCCGCAAGGCAAGCCATGCCCGGATACTGCTGCATGCCGACGAGGACTGTGAGGAGGGCTATTTCAAAGATGAAGACATTGCGGACGTATTGCATGTTGGCCGTGTAACGGTAGAACGGGTTCGCAGGCGTTTTGTAGAGGAAGGGCTGGAGTCGGCGCTCAATCCCAAGCCACGCACACGTCATCGACCCAAAAAGCTGGATGGAAAAGCGGAGGCCTTCCTGGTGGCGACGGCCTGTTCGGCAGCGCCGGACGGGCGCAAGGACTGGACGCTGCAGTTATTGGCGGATCGGCTGGTTGAATGTCAAATCGTGGATTCCATCAGTGCTGAGGCGGTTCGACAGGTACTAAAAAAAACGCACTCAAACCCTGGTTAAAAGAATGCTGGTGTATTCCGCCGAAGGCCAATGCGGACTTTGTCTGTGCCATGGAAGACGTGTTAGAGGTGTATCAGCGTCGCTATGAAGCACATGAGGTGTTGGTTTGTATGGACGAGACCAGCAAGCAGCATGTCAAGGAAACCCGTACACCGTTGCCGACCCGACCGGGGGAACCTGAAAGATTTGATTATGAATATGAACGTAATGGCGTCAGTAATCTGTTCATGTTGTTTGCGCCGCTTGAGGGCTGGCGGCAGGTCAAGGTCACCGACCGTCACACCAAGGTAGACTGGGCACAATTGATCAAAGAACTGGTGGACGAACACTACCCGGAGAAGGAAAAAATCATCCTGGTCATGGACAATCTAAACACGCACAAGCTGGGGTCTCTCTATGAGGCCTTCGAACCGGCAGAGGCCCGCCGGATTGCTGATCGCTTGGAGATTCATTACACCCCGAAACATGGAAGCTGGTTGGACATGGCGGAAATCGAGATCGGCGTCTTGGCGCGTCAATGTATCGACCGCCGCCTACCCGATCAAGAAACACTGAAACGTGAAATCAATGCGTGGCAGAACGCACGCGACCAAAAAGCCATTCGGGTTGACTGGCGGTTTACTACCGAAGACGCCCGGGTAAAACTGAAATCACTCTACCCATCAATATAATGTGGATGGAGCACTAGGAGGCTGTCGGATTTGGGCGCTCTCCCACCGGCGCAGTAGATCAGTCCCAAGTCCGACAGCCTCCTAGATCCGGGCCGCGGCAGGATCCTTTTTCAGACCGACGCGGGCGGCTGCTACTACGGTCATATTAAGGCGGGAACCGGCCTGAAGTCGCAGGGAGCTGCGAACCTGACCGATCAGATCTGGACCATCGCCGATGTCAACGGTGCCGCGGATCTCGAAGCCAAAAAGGAGCGCGTCGAGAAGGTTATCAGCAATGGCGTACAGCGCCAGATGCCGCACTGGTCGGACCGCCTCAGCTGGGCGCAGATCAAGCTGCTCACCGTTCACATTCACGAGCTGGGTGGCGGGCAGTAGGATTCTCCTGTCCCGGCGACGGTGATGACCGATGCTGTCACAATGCCGCTTTATCAGCCGCGCGCACCTATTTATCCGCGTTCCGTCAAGGGGCGCTTCGGCAGCCTGAGGTGGACCATCCTCGGTCTCGCCTACAGCGTCAATTTTATGTTGCGATGGTTGCGCTGGGTGCGCAATGTCGCCCCGGACCAAGCCGTGCTGTTCAACGTCGCCGCGCGAAGGTTCTATCTCTTCGGACTGGTGACGCATGCCCAGGACCTGTTCTGGCTCGCCGGCTTTATGGTGATTGCCGCCTTGCTGCTGTTCTTCGTCACCGCTATCGCCAGGCGGGTATTCTGTGGTTATTCCTGTTTTCAGACTCTACGGACCGACCTGTACCTGTTGCTGGAACGCCTGGTGCAGGGCGACTGCGTGGCGCGTATCTGGCTCGACAAGATGGCCTGGACGGCGGAAAGGCTCATGCGCAAGGCGGCGAGGCATCTGCTGTGGCCGCTGGCGGCTTTCTCCACGGATCTGACTTTCACCCTCTATTGGGAGACACTGCGTCGCATCTGCTCGGAGAATGGTTCACCGGTAAAGCACCGTACGCCGCGTACGCACCTGCTTTGTTCGTGACGGCAACGACCTATGTTATGGCCGGACTCGCGCGTGAACAGGCCTGTACCTATATGTGCCGTATGCACACTTCCAGTCAGTGATGTTCAACGCCGATACGCGTATCGTGGCCTATGACGTGGCACGCGGCGAGGGCAGCAAAGGGCGCGAAAAAGTCACGCGCGACCTCAAGACCCAAGAGCGGCGCCGGCAACAGGGCGTCGGTGACTGTACTGACTGCGGCTAATGCGTGCAGGTCTGTCCCACAGGGAACGATATCAGGAACGGTCTGCGGGTGCGGTGTCTCAGCTGCGTGCTGTGCATAGACGCCTGCGACACCATCATGAAATCGCCGGACTGTGGCGAGAGCCTGGTCCGCCACACCCCGAAAGAACAGGCTGCGGGCGCGTCCAGCCGAATCTGGAAACCGAAGACGCTGGCCTACGGTCTGGCGCTGGTGGCTGCGACTGCTGCACTCGGCTGGAGCGTCAGGCATCAGGCGCTGCTGGAGATGAGCGTCGTGCGAGTGCGTCAATTCCTGTTCGTGCGGCTGTCCGATGGACGCATACAGAACAGCTATGCGCTGCACCTGGAAAACAAGACCTATGAGCCGGTTACTCTGGCGACCATGATGCGTGGCCTGGCGGGCGCCGAACTCGATCTGGGCAAGCTGGCCGCGCTGGCGCTCCGCACACGATGTGAAGGGTTCACGCAGCTTCTTCTTCAACGTTCTGTCGCAGCGGCGACTGGACGTGGGTAAGGTCAGCGCGCCGGCAGCATTCTGCATGCCTGGGCAGTAAGGCTGATGCTGCAGTCGCTGATCGCCTTGCCATTGAGCGCCGGGGCCGAGGTCCTGCTGTTTCTGCTGTTGTGTCGATTGTCACAGCCGAAGGGCAAGCAAGCGGCGGTGGTGGTCGCCGTGACCTTCATGACAGCGTTGCTGACGTACAGTCTGTTGAACTGGCCCGGAGCGAAGTCCATGCCGGTACTGCTGTTGCGGCGCAAATCCGGTAGGCCGGAGAACCATCTGCGGTGCGAAAAGCTTACAATGTGCTCCTGCAAGTTTACGGCGGCCTGCCTGTCTTGAGTGATTCCAGCCAACCACAAACCTGTTTCCACTGCGGTCTGCCGATACCTGCAAGCGCCGATTACCGCGTGCAAATCGACGATCAATCGCAGCCGATGTGCTGCCATGGCTGCCAGGCAGTGGCGCAGGCTATTGTCGACGGTGGGCTGACGGATTTCTACCGTTATCGGACTGACAAATCTCCGCAGGGCAGAGACCTGGTGCCGGAGCAGCTCAACGAGCTGGCCCTGTATGATCGCGACGACGTGCAGCAGTCATTTGTTCAGAAGGAAGCGGGGGATACGCGGGAGGCGGCACTGATTCTGGAAGGCATTGTTTGCGCCGCCTGTGTCTGGCTGAACGAACGCCATGTCCGGGCTCTGCCCGGGGTGCGCGAATTTGCAGTCAATTACTCAACGCACCGGGCACGGGTGCGCTGGGACAACCAGCTCATCAGGCTGAGCGATATTCTTGACGCCATCACGGTGATCGGATACCAGGCTCGCCCCTTCGACCCCGGTCGTCAGGAGCAAGTCTATCGTGATGAACGCAGGGCCGCTTTGCGCCGCTTGGCGGTTGCCGGGCTGGGCATGATGCAGGTGATGATGCTGGCGGTGGCGCTGTACGCCGGCGCCGATGACGGTATGGACGCTAAATTGCGCAATTTCCTCCGCTGGGTGAGTCTGCTGCTGACCGTGCCGGTGGTGCTGTACTCGGGGAAATCCTTTTTTACCAGCGCCTGGCGGGACCTCAAGCGACATCAGCTGGGGATGGACGTGCCGGTGGCCATAGCCGTCGGCAGCGCCTTTGCCGCCAGCGCCTGGGCTACGCTGCGAGGCAGCGGCGAGATCTACTTTGACTCGGTCACCATGTTCAGTTTCTTTTTGCTCGCGGGCCGCTTCCTGGAAATGGGCGCCCGACACCGCGCCGGCCAGGCCGCCGAGGAACTGGTCAAGCTGCTGCCGGCGACTGCCGCGCGCCTGCGCGAGAGTGGCGAAGAACGTGTCCCGGTTTTCGAGCTTTCGCCAGGCGACCGCGTACTGGTCCGCCCTGGCGAGAGCGTACCGGCCGACGGACGCATCACTGAAGGCCTGAGCTCGGTCGACGAGTCGTTGTTGACTGGCGAAAGCCTGCCGCAACCGCGCAAACCCGGCGATCTGCTGATCGGCGGAACAGTGAACAATGAAAGCCCGCTGGTGATGCGCGTGGAGACGGTCGGCGCAGGGACGGTACTGTCGGCCATTGTGCGCCTCCTCGACCGGGCACAGACCGAAAAGCCGGCGGTGGCACGCCTCGCCGACCGCGTCGCCGGCTGGTTTGTGGCGGCGCTGTTGATGCTGGCAGGCGGCGTGGCCTGGTGGTGGTGGCGGCACGATGCTACGCAGGCGTTTGCGGTGACGCTGTCAGTGTTGGTAGTCACCTGCCCCTGTGCGCTGTCGCTGGCGACACCGGCGGCGGTCACGGCCGCGACCGGAGCGCTGACACGGCTGGGCGTTCTGACCACGCGCGGGCACGCTTTGGAGACCTTGGCGCGCGCCACGCACATGATTTTCGACAAGACCGGTACGCTGACAGAAGGTCGGCTGCGGTTGGAACAAGTGACGTTGCTGGGCGACCGCGATCGTGACAGCTGTTTGCAGCTCGCGGCGGCGCTGGAGCAAGCGTCCGAGCACCCGATCGCCTATGCCTTGTGCGCCGCAGTTGAGCGTTTGCCCGCCGCGACCGGCATCAGCGCCACCCCGGGTCTCGGTATCGAGGGACTTGTTGACGGGCAGCGATATCGCATCGGCGTTGCCGGCTATGTCAGTGAACTCCGGGGCTCATTGGCCGATAGCGGTGTTGCCCCCCGGACTGACTATCCTGGTGGCGTGGTGCTGGGTGATGCGCAGGGTTTGCTGGCGCATTTTGCCTTTGTCGACCACCTGCGAGAGCATGCCGCGGAATCGGTGCAGCAGCTCAAAGGCCTTGGATTGGAGGTGGAGTTGTTGAGTGGGGATCAGCAGGACACTGTCCGGACTGTCGCGCAGGAGTTGGGGATAGAGCACTATCGCGCTCGCTGCCGCCCGCAGGATAAGCTGGCGCGGATCAAGGACTTGCAACGGCAGGGTGCAGTGGTGGCAATGGTCGGTGACGGGGTCAATGACGCACCGGTGCTGGCCGGGGCCGAGGTGTCGCTGGCGATGGGCAGCGGCACGCAACTGGCCCAGGCCAGCGCCGACATGGTGCTGTTATCCCAGCAGCTGCCGCACCTGGTGCAGGCGGTGCGCACCGGTCGCCGCTGTCTCAAAGTGATTCGTCAGAATCTTGCCTGGGCGCTGGTATATAATCTGGTTGCGGTTCCCCTCGCGGCGGCTGGCTGGGTCGCGCCCTGGATGGCGGCGATCGGTATGTCGAGCAGTTCCCTGGTGGTGGTGCTGAATGCGCTGCGGTTGCGGTCCACGGGTTTCAAGTAGCATGGATATCCTGTTCTTATTGATACCTATCAGTCTGATTATCATGGGAATCGCCATCTGGGTGTTCTTGTGGGCCATTCGCTCCGGGCAGTTTGAGGACCTCGAAGGGCCAGCGCACCGCATACTCATGGACGACGACGACCCGCTGATCCCGCGCAGGCCTGAACTGAAGGAGCCCGACGAGTAAGATTAGAGTGGTCTAATGTTCTCTAGGAGTACCCGCCTGCGGGGCGGGTACTCCTAGGGCAAGCGAATGTTTACCTTCCAAGGGTTCCCAATGTCTATCGTCATCGTCCTGGTGACCGTAGGCTGGTTGAGTGTCCTCTCGGTGGTGCTGTTTTCCTGGTGGGCAGTGGTGCCTGCAATAGGAAAGGCTCCTTTGTTCGGGGCCGTTTCTATTGTTCGCGGGAAACCTGTTCCGCAGTGGCGGCGATCAGGCCATCAGTTTCTGCAGGCGGGTGATGGCATTCTTTTCCAGCTGACGGATCCGTTCAGCGGACACACCAAAACGATCCGCCAGTTCCTGTAACGTGGCCTTCTGTTCGTTGAGCCAGCGCTGCTCCAGAATGGCCCGATCACGATCACCAAGTTGTTCCAGTGCCTGGTATAGCCGGTCGCTGGCCCGATTTTCCCAGTCACTGCTTTCCAGCGCCTGAGCCGGGTCGCTGGCAGCCGGTGCCTGGAGATAAGCGGATGGTGACCAGCCGTCTTCTTCGTCTTCAGAGGCAGCGACCGGGTCAAACGAGAACGTCCTGGCCACTCAGGCGCGACTCCATTTCCACGACCGTTTCCGGACTTACGCCCAGGTCTTCGGCGACCGATGCGACTTCTTCACGGCTGAGCCAGCCGAGGCGCTGCTTGGAACTGCGCAGGTTGAAGAACAGTTTGCGCTGCGCCTTGGTTGTCGCAACCTTGACGATACGCCAGTTGCGCAGAATGAATTCGTGGATTTCAGCTCTAATCCAGTGCACGGCAAACGACACCAGGCGCACACCCACATCGGGGTCGAAGCGCCTGACCGCTTTCATCAGTCCGATACCGCCTTCCTGTATGAGGTCAGACAAAGGCAGACCATAGCCGCTGTAACCGCGCGCGATCTTTACCACAAACCGCAGGTGCGATAGCACCAGCTCACGCGCCGCGTTGAGGTCGTCGTGGTCACGCAGGCACAGCGCGAGTTCCCGCTCCCGCTCCGCACTGAGGACCGGAATGCGGTGGATGGCCTGCAGATAACCGGCGAGCTGTTCGCTGGGTACCGGCAGGTGCACAGCATGGGTGGCAACCAAGCCGTTCGTCATTGCGCTGCTTCCTCCATGTTGAAAAATTCCAATTTTAGCACTCAAGCCCTGAGAGTGCTAACCAAGCTGAAAGTTCCTCGGCACCCGCCAGAGAAGCTTGATCATCGTTATATTTATATGAAATTCAGGCGCATACCTTGTTCCTGCCCTGCGATTTCGCGGCGTAGAGAGCCTTGTCGGCGCGATTCAGTAGCTGTGTCAGTGTCATCTCCGGGTGCTGTTGATTGGTGGCCAACCCGATACTGACGGTAATGGCGACACTAGCGGGATTCAGGACTTCGATTTCCCGGCGGAGCCGTTCGGCACGGTTGTGGGCTTCCCCCGCCACGCAGTCCGGTATCAGCAGGGCGAACTCTTCGCCGCCAAAACGCACGGCCATGCCATTTTCCGGGAGCTGGTCCTGCAACAGTCGGCCCAGAGTTTCCAGCACCCGGTCACCGGTGATATGTCCCAGGGTGTCGTTGATCTTTTTGAAATGATCGATGTCCAGCAGCGCCACGGCGACCGGGTGGTTGCTGCGATCAGCGAGGAATTGTTCACCCCGATCCAGAAGGTAGCGGCGGTTGTATACGCGCGTAAGGCTGTCTGTGATGGCCAGCCGGTGCATGGCCTCGGTCTGGCGCTTAAGCGCTGCGAACTGCTGTTTGATCAGCAACAGCGAGCGGATGCGGGCCATGAGCACTTCTTCCACGATCGGTTTGGCGACGAAATCGTTGCCGCCGGCGTGAAATACTTCGACCTGTTTTTCCGCCACTTCCGCGCCGGTCAGGACCAGCACCGGCATTTCCTGCTGGGAGTAGTGAAAACGGGCGCGGATGGCGTGCAGCAGATCGCCGCCGGTCAGGTGTCCCTGTAGGAAGAAGTCGGTGATGACGACGTCGAATCCTTCCTCTTCCCTGGGTCCGCCGGCGGCGGTTTCGCGCAGCAGCTGCAGGGCCTCTTCGGCCAGGGCTGTGTGTACTACCTGCAGGCCATGGTGTTCCATCAGGCGCATCAGAACCGTCGCTGCGAGTTGACTGTCTTCGACGTACAGAATTCGGCCGACCAGCCCGGAATTGCGCTGCATGAAGTTCTTGATGAATTCGGCGAACGCACGATACCCGAGTGACTTGTCGAAGTAATCGGTGACTCCGGCGGCGAACCCTTCGCGCAACAGCCGCAAGTCGGCGTCGCCTGAGACTACAATGGTCGGTGTGTAGTGATGATGGTTGGACGCGCGTACGTAGCGGCTGAGTTCGAGGCCGTCCTTGTCACGCAGCATCAGTGCGGTTGTGATCAGGTCGAACTGGCTGCGTTCCAGCCAGGCGCAAGCTTCCTGGACCGTACCGCAGGTGAGGATTTCGGTGTCCGGAATTTCCTCGTTCAGGATACGCACGATGATCGTACGGGCGACTTCAGAACTGTCCACCACCAGGATGCGATTGAGTTTTCGGGGCATTACACCTAGGGCCTGTTTGTTCAGCGGTCTTGTTGTTGGTTGCAGTCAACCCGCATCCCCTGAAATCGGCCGAACGTCAGTAGAACTTTAAAGAAGTGTGAACCGCTGTCTATTGGCAGCACTTTCAGCTGCTTAGCTTGGTTCTATGGCTGCGAGGTGGCGGCCGACCGCCAGCCAGGCGCCCAGCAGTCCCAGCAGTACCCCCGCCAGCAGCAGGCTGAGAGACTCGGTCGGCGACAACGTCCGCAGACTGAAACCGCTCTGATAAAGCCCCGCTAGTTGCCGTACCGGGCCGTTCAACTGCAGAAAAGCCAGTTCCACCAGTGCGGCGGCCAGCAATGCGCCGCTGAGGCCGTACCACAGGCCACTGTATAAGAAAGGCCGGCGAATAAAAGACCCGGTCCCACCGATCAGTTTGGTGATCTCGATCTCCTCGCGTCGGTTCTGGATTTCCAGGCGAATCGTGTTTCCAGTAGTTAACAGCACGGCGAGTCCCAGCAGTGTTGCCATAACCCAGATCGAACGGCGGACGATGTCGACAATCGCATTAAAACGCTTGACCCATTGCAGATCGAGTTGAGCCAGCTCGACTTCGGGCAGTTCTTGCAGCCGTTTCAGCAAGTCGGCGGCCGAATCGGCGTCTGCGGCTGAAGGCGCCGGCTTGACCGCCAGCACTGCCGGCAGAGGATTTTCGTCAAGCGCGTCGAGCGTGCTCCCGAAGCCGGACAATTCGCGGAATTCGGACAAAGCCTCCCGCGGTGTGATCAGCTGTAGCTCTTCTATCTCGGTCCAGCTGCGCAGTTTCTCGGCCAGCACCTCGGCTTGACTGATGGTGACGTCAAAGTGCAGAAACAGTGAGAGGCTGGCGCCACCATCCCACTGAGTACTGAGGCGCTGCAGGTTGCTGGTCAGAAGATAAAGCCCCGCGGGCAGCGCCAGCGCAATACCAATGACCGCGGCCGTCATCAGTGATGCTAGCGGCGCACGATACAGGCGACCGAGACTGTTGAGTGCAACCTGTGCATGGCGCAGCAGGTAGATATGCGCAACAGCAGGCAGCCTCATGCGTATGCCAACACCTCGGGGTTGACCAGCCGGCCCTGGTGCAGGTGCAGCTGAGGGTAAGTCAGCCGGGAAATCAGGTCCAGGTCGTGACTGGCGATCAGTACGGTGACCCCGACCTGGTTGAATTGTTCGAACAAGTGCATGATGTCGCGCGACAGTTCCGGGTCGAGATTGCCGGTAGGCTCGTCGGCCAGCAACAGAGGCGGCTTGTTGACCACCGCACGGGCAATGCCCACGCGTTGCTGTTCACCGCCTGACAAAGTGATGGGCAGGGCGCGTTCCTTATCCAGCAGGCCCACCTTATCGAGGGCGGCGCGTACCCGTCGTCCGATGTCCTGGTGGCGGTATCCGGCGATCACCAGTGGCAGCGCCACATTGTCGAACACTGTGCGATCGAACAGCAGGCGGTAATTCTGGAAAATCATGCCGATCTTGCGGCGTATATACGGTATCTTGCGCTTTGTAGTCCGAGACAGGTTTTCCCCGTCGAGAAACAGCTGGCCGCGGGTAGATCGTTCCAGCAGGGCAATGAGTTTCAAAAGAGTACTCTTGCCGGCGCCAGAATGGCCGGTGAGAAAAGCCATTGCGCCGGCCGGCAGGTAAAAGCTGACCGCCTGCAGTGCGTCTCGGCCTTCCGGGTAACGTTTGCTGACGTTGTCAAACCGGAGCATCAGTCAGTGTTGTCAAACAGGGCGTCGACAAATTCGCCTGCGTCAAAGGGGCGCAGATCTTCGATAGCTTCGCCCACGCCGATAAAGCGGATCGGGACACCCAGCTGCTTGGCGATCGCGAAAATAATACCGCCTTTGGCCGTACCGTCGAGCTTGGTCAGAGTGATGCCGGTAATATCGACTGCCTGGTTGAACTGGCGTGCCTGGTTGAGGGCGTTCTGCCCGGTGCCGGCGTCCACTACCAGCATGACCTCCTGGGGCGCGCTTGAGTCCAGCTTGCCCAGCACGCGCTTGATCTTCTTAAGTTCTTCCATCAGGTTGGATTGAGTGTGCAGGCGTCCCGCGGTATCGGCGATGAGGACGTTGACGTTGCGGGCCTGGGCGGCCTGCAGGGCGTCATAGATGACAGAGGCGGAATCGGCACCCTGCTGCTGCGCGATGACCGGCACCTGGTTGCGTTCGCCCCACGCCTGCAACTGTTCCACTGCCGCGGCGCGGAAGGTGTCACCGGCGGCCAGCATGACCGAGTGACCCTCGTCCTGCAGGCGGCGCGCCATTTTGCCGATGGTAGTCGTCTTGCCCGCGCCATTGATGCCCACCATCAGCAACACGAAGGGCCGGTCCGACTGGGGAATGGACAGCGGGGCGTCCACCGCCTCCAGCATGCTGCGCATGTCCTCGCGCAGGGCCGCCATCAGGGCTTGTGCATCGTTGAGCTGTTTGCGCGCCACACGCCCCGTCAGATCCCGGATAATCGCCTGGGTGGCCTCGACGCCAACATCGGCGGTCAGCAGCTGGGTTTCCAGATCTTCCAGCAGCTCATCGTCGATCTGTTTGCGACCGACAACCAGGTTGGCGATACCTCCGCTGAGGCCGCTGCGCGTCTTCGCCAGGCCAGCCTTCAGGCGGCTGAGCAGGCCTGATTTCTTACTGGCAACAGCCTGCGGGCTATCGTCGCTTGGGGTGCCCTGGGGATTATTCTTGCCGAAACCAAACATCGCTGTTGCTGTCTACACGGGTCTGCGTATCCTATCACCCCACCGCGGGGACGAAAACAGAAGGAGTACAGAATGCGACGATTGCTCGCACTGGTTACGTGTTTGTTCGTGGCAGTCAGCTACGCCGGGCAGGCCGTTCACGAATACCGGCTGGATAACGGGTTGAAAGTTATTGTGAAAGAAGACCACCGCGCGCCGGTCATGGTGTCCCAGGTGTGGTACAAGGTTGGCTCCAGTTACGAACACGATGGTATTACCGGTTTGTCTCACGTGCTTGAACACATGATGTTCAAGGGCACCGCTGCCTACCCGGCTGGCGAGTTTTCGCAGATCATTTCTGAAAACGGCGGTCAGGAAAACGCCTTCACGAGTCGCGACTACACGGCCTATTTCCAGACCATGGAAGCCAGCCGCCTGCCGGTGAGTTTCGAACTCGAATCCGACCGCATGCGCAATCTTTCACTGCTGGACAAGGAGTTTAAAAAAGAAGTCCAGGTGGTCATGGAAGAGCGACGCATGCGCACCGACGACAACCCGCAGTCATTGACCTACGAGCAGTTCAACGCCACGGCGTATGCCAGTAGCCCCTACCGAATCCCCACCATTGGCTGGATGGGCGACCTGAAAAGCATGGCGATCGGGGATCTGCGTGACTGGTACAAGAAATGGTATGCACCGAACAACGCCGTGCTGGTAGTGGTCGGTGATGTCGATCCGGACGACGTATATCGGCTGGCAAAGAAATATTTCGGACCCTTGAAGCCGAGCGATATCGCCCCCGCCAAACCCCGGCTGGAGATTGCCCAGCACGGACCCAAGCGTATCCTGGTAGAGAGACCCGCGAAACTCCCTTATCTGATCATGGGCTACAAGGCGCCTGTGGCCCTTACCGCGGCGCAGAACTGGGAACCGTACGCACTGGAAGTCCTGGCCAGTATACTGGATGGCGGCGACAGCGCGCGCCTGGCGAGCCAGTTAGTGCGCAGCAGTGAGGTGGCGGCAAGTGCCGGAGCCAGCTACGACGCCTTCGATCGCAAGGAAACGCTGTTTCTGTTTTCAGGCACGCCGGCCAATGGTCACAGCGTTGCCGAGCTGCAGAAGGCGCTGCTGGGACAGATAAGCGAACTGCAGGCGAAGCCCGTTAGCGACGAGGAACTGGAGCGCGTCAAGGCGCAGATCCGCGCCGACAAGGTTTTCGAGCAGGATTCCATCTTCTACCAGGCGATGCAGATCGGTATGCTGGAAACAGTGGGTCTCAGCTGGAAGGACGCCGATGCCTACCTGTCGCGCATCGAAACGGTGACCCCCGAACAGGTGCAGGCGGTGGCAAAAAAATATCTGATCGACGATCAGCTCACGGTCGCTGAACTGTCTCCGCAACCTATAGATGTTAAACACCCGCCACGTGAAGGAGGCATTACCGGCCATGTACGCTAGGAAGCACTCGATGATGTTGCGTGGCCCGTGCCTGGTGCTGGCAATGCTGTTCGCGGCGGTTGCCCAGGCGCTGCCGGAGATCCAGAGCTGGCATACCGCCAAGGGTGCCAAGGTGCTGTTTGTCGAGGCGCACGAACTGCCCATGCTGGACGTGCGCATTGTGTTTGACGCCGGTAGCGCGCGTGACCGCGAGCTCGGTGGCGTCGCCAGCCTGACCAGCGCCATGCTCGGTCAGGGCGCGGACGGACTGGATGCCGATGCCATAGCCGAGGGTTTTGAACAGCGCGGTGCACAGTTCGGTACAGATTCAGAACGGGACATGGCGTGGCTATCGCTACGCAGTCTCAGCGAACCGAAACTGCTGGAGCCGTCGCTGGACCTGTTTGCGAAAGTGTTGACGCGGCCCGATTTCCCGCAGGCCGATTTCAAGCGGGAGCAGCAGCGCACCCTCATTGGCCTGGAGTATCAGAAGCAGCAGCCCAAGTCCGTTGTCGAGGACGCATTTTATCACCAGGTGTATGGCCAACACCCTTATGCGGCTAATCCGTCGGGTGACGCGGACAGCGTCGCGGCATTGTCGGTGAAGAATCTCAAGGCGTTCTACCAGCAATATTATGTGGCCCGCAATGCCACCCTGGTCATTGTCGGCGACGTGTCCCGCAAACAGGCCGAGCAGATAGCCAGCCGGCTGGCCGATGCCCTTCCCGCAGGCGAAAAGGCCGCGCCGCTGCCCAAGGTCGCGGCACTGAAGCAAGCCAGGACGGAGTTCATCGAACACCCTTCCAGCCAGAGCCATGTGTTGATGGGCGAACCCGGTGTGCGCCGGGGCGACCCGGATTACTTCCCGCTCTACGTTGGTAACCACGTGCTGGGTGGCAGTGGCCTGGTGTCGCGCATCAGTGAAGAGATCCGCGAAAAGCGTGGCTTGTCTTACAGTGCCTACAGCTACTTTATTCCCATGAAGCGGGAAGGACCTTATACGCTGGGGTTCCAGACGCGCACGGACAAACGCGGCGAGGCGCTCGCGGTTCTTCGCGACACCGTGAAGAAGTTCATTGATCAGGGACCAACGGAGAAGGAACTCAAGGCGTCGAAGAACAATATTATTGGCGGTTTTCCATTGGCGGTTGCCAGTAACAGTAAAATCACCGACTACCTGGCGATGATCGGTTTCTATGATCTGCCACTGGATTATTTATCCACGTTCACGGACAAGATAGACGCCGTGACCGCTGCACAGATTCGCGACGCTTTCCAGCGCCGGGTGAAGGTCGATGACATGGTAACCGTGATTCTCGGCAAGAAATCGCCCGACGATGCCGGTTCCTGAGGCCGCCGGTAAGAAAATTCTTACCGCATTTTCAGAAGCGGCTGACACACTTTTCAGAAATTTCCTCCTGCTTGATGCCTTGCCTGGCCGCTAATCTGCGGCCTGGCAGCTTTCGCCCCGGCTTTCCGCGGCAGATGCCAACACGGACGTCAACTTATTTGCATGGAGGATGTTATGAGAATTGGTTCTATCGCGTATGCGGCGCTGCTGGTCGGCGCCAGTCTTGGGCCTGTCTGTGCGCCAGTGGGCGCCACGCCGGTTATTTCCGAGTTGTTCTACGACGCCAGTGGCAGCGACACTGGACTGGCTTTCGTGGAACTGTTCGGTACGCCGGGCGACACCCTGGACGGTCTGGAACTGGAGGCCGTTAACGGCGGTAGTGGTACGGTCTACACCAGTCTTGCTCTCAGCGGCTTGATTCCCGCCGACGGTGTGTTTGTCATCGGCGATGACGCGGGGGGCGGCGCCACGTTCGTCGCCGGCGCTGATCTCGTTGGCGACGTTGACTATCAGAACGGGCCTGATTCGGTGGTTTTGCGGGATGCTTTCGGTATTCTTGACGCAGTGGGTTACGGTAGTTTTACTGCCAGCGATAGCTTCACCGGTGAAGGCGGCGCAGCGCCCGATCCGGCGTCGGGCGGCAGCATTGCACGCTTCAATCCGATGCTCGACACCGACGACAACAGCGCTGATTTCATCGCGCTGACCCAGCCGACGCCCGGTAGTGTGCCGGTGGTGAGCGGTGTACCGGTGCCGGCCGCGATCTGGTTGTTCGGCTCCGGTCTGCTGGGAGTGATTTCGGTGAGCAGGCGCCGCGGCAGCTGAGTCGGAACGGTCAACCCGGCACAACAACCCTGCCGCCGGGTTGACCCTGCCGGTTGCGCATGCGCACCATGCCTGTTCATGGGTGCCAGATCCAATCAGGTTCGAATCATAGCCGGGCAGTGGCGCGGCCGGAAGTTGAGCTTTCCCGACGCCGCTGGCCTGCGTCCGACGCCGGACCGTATCCGCGAGACACTGTTCAACTGGCTGACGCCGGTGATCTCGGGCGCGCATTGTCTAGACCTGTTTGCTGGCAGCGGTGGGCTGGGCTTTGAGGCGGCGTCGCGAGGCGCGGCGCGCGTGGTAATGACCGAATGCGATCCGCGGGTGGTGGCCGCGCTGCGACGGACGCAAGCGCGACTGGGTGCACGGCAGGTCGAAGTGATCAACGGTGAGGCGAAGAACTACCTGGCCAGGTCTTCCGAACAGTTTGATGTCGTCTTTCTGGATCCCCCATTCTCTCAACCCTACCTGGTGGCGGAAACGGTTGAGTTGTTACAACAGGGCCCGCATTTGAAGGCGGGCGCGTATGTGTATATGGAGACCGCCGTGGCCCGAGAAATCGCCAACACACCGGCAGGCTGGGAGCTGCGGAGGGCGCAGCGGGCCGGTGCCGTCAGCTACCGGCTGTACTGTCTCCATGCGCGAAATCCCTTGAAAGATTGACTGCCCGCGCCGCCGAAGCGCGCCCTTCGCGTTAACAGAAAGATCACTCGGACAGGCTCCCGCCCGTGCTTCCTCCGTGCCGGTCAGTCAGGTCGGCCCGACAGGAACCAACCAGGCCGGCTGGCGGAGCGGATTCCAGAGCTGCGGCCAGGGCCGTGACCCGCTGCCCGGTGCAGGTATCGAGGTTGCCGTCGGCGGTGCCTTCAGTGGCCCGCCGGCAAGCCGCCGGTGGCCGTTGCGCTTCCTTGAGAACAACCGCTGAACCAATCTTTAGTTATTTAATATTAATGACCTGCAGCTATGCCGTAACGATGAAGCGAATGTTTGGAGGGGTGCCATACCTTAGTTGCTCAGTTTAATCAGCGCGCTGCGTGGCCCGGAGCGCTGTGCCTGGTAACCGACCGCTGCCGCACATGCGTCCGCGCCCATGCTGCCTCAGTCGTTTGATATTTGAATTATTGACTGAATCCGTATATTTTCGGCTGTCCCGATCCTGCTGGCGGGGCCTGAGCGGCGGTATTCATCTGCCGGTGCGACTTGTCGCGCCGTTCGGTTACGCGTAGATTGCAGGCGCCGCGTCCTTATCGGATTGTCAACAACCATGCAAATTGCCGTCTATCCCGGGACATTTGATCCCATCACCAACGGGCACATCGATCTGATCGAGCGAGCTGCTCGGCGTTTCAGCACGGTGATCGTGGCCATACACAGCAGTGGTTCGAAACAGCCGGCATTCAGCTGGGAAGAACGCATCGAACTCGCCCGCACAGTCCTGGCCGGCCAGGACAACGTTGTTGTCGAAGGGTTCGAGGGTCTGCTGGTTAATTTCGTGCGTCTTCATAACGCCGGAATAATACTGCGTGGCCTGCGCGCGGTGTCCGACTTTGAATATGAGTTTCAGCTGGCCAGTATGAACCGCCAGCTGGCGCCCGAAATTGAAACCCTGTTCCTGACGCCGGACGACCACTACGCCTATGTGTCATCCAGTCTGGTGCGCGAAATTGCGCGACTTGGCGGCGATGTGACGCCATTTGTCCATGAAACTGTAGTGGCTGCACTGAAGCGGCGATTGCGCTAGCATTAACCGAATGTTGAATAATGAGCCGCTGTCAGGAGGCCAGGTATGGCACTGATGATCACCGACGAATGCATCAACTGCGATGTGTGTGAACCTGAATGTCCAAACGGCGCGATTTCGCAGGGTGAAGAAATCTACGTAATCGACCCGGATTTGTGTACCGAGTGCGTCGGTCACTACGAGACATCCCAGTGCGTGGAAGTCTGTCCGGTTGACTGCATTCCATTCAATCCGGACTACCGGGAAACCCGCGAGAAGCTGATGGAAAAGTACCGGCGCATCACCGACGAGGACGCCGCCTGATGCAGGCCGCAGGTTTCGCCAGCATGAAAAGGCCCCCATTCGGGGCCTTTTTGTTGTGTGTGCTGGTGCTGTTTGTCGCGCTGCCGGCGCTCTCGGCTGCAGCGCCTGGCACACCACCCGCGCAAGCCGTTGCCAGCGCCCACCCGCTGGCAACCGCGGCTGGACAGGCCATCCTCGAAGCAGGCGGCAATGCTTTCGACGCCGCCATTGCGGTAAGCGCTGCGCTGGCGGTGGTGGAGCCATACAGCTCGGGGCTCGGTGGTGGCGGCTTCTGGTTGCTGCACCGCGCCAGCGATGGCAGGCAGGTGATGATCGACGGCCGGGAACGAGCGCCGCTGGCAGCACAGCGTGACCTTTACCTGGACAAATCAGGCGACGTGGTTCCCGGTCTATCCATGAATGGCCCCCTGGCTGCGGCAGTCCCCGGGGAGCCGGCGGCACTGGTATACCTCGCCTCGCACTATGGACGCCTGCCGCTGGCAAAATCGCTCGCGCCGGCGATCCGGCTGGCGGCCGAGGGCTTTGCCGTCGACGAACGCTACCGGCGCCTGGCACGCTTCCGGCTGGACGTGCTGCAACGGTATCCCGCGGCGGCGGATATCTTTCTTCACAACGATGCGGTTCCAGAGGCCGGAACGCTGATACGGCAGCCGGATCTCGCGGCTACCCTGCGGGCGCTCGCGGAGCATGGCAGGGATGGCTTCTACGGCGGAAAAATGGCAACGCTGCTGGTGCAGGGTGTGCGCGCGGCCGGCGGTATATGGACAGAGCGGGATCTGGCCGAGTACCGCGTGGTCGAACGTGAACCCGTCAGCTTCGATTATCGCGACCTGCACATCGTGTCCGCTGCACCGCCTTCCTCGGGCGGTATTGCGCTGGCTACCATGCTGCATATTCTGGAAGGTTATCCTATGGCCAGCCTGCCTGAGGCCGAGCACGTACACCTGGTCACTGAGGCGATGCGGCGTGCCTATCGAGACCGGGCGGAATATCTTGGTGACCCGGACTTCGTTGAAGTACCGGTGCAGCAGTTGATCCATCCCTGGTATGCCGCGGGTCTGCGTGCCTCGATTCGGTCTGACCGCGCCACGCCCAGCGCGGCGCTGCCGGGCAGCGAAGCAGCGCAGAGTGGGAATGATACGACGCATTTTTCTATTCTGGACCGGGATGGCAATCGGGTTGCCGGCACTCTAAGTGTCAACTACCCGTTCGGTTCCGGGTTTGTTGCTCCGGGAACCGGTGTCCTGCTGAATGACGAGATGGACGATTTCTCGGCGAAGCCTGGCGTGCCGAATGCCTATGGTCTGGTCGGTGCTGAGGCGAACTCGATTGCCCCGGGTAAACGCCCGCTGTCGAGCATGACCCCGACGTTCGTTGAAAGCGACCGCGGCGTGGCCATTCTGGGTACACCGGGTGGCAGCCGCATCATCACCATGGTGCTGCTGGGCATTCTCGATCTCGAGCAGGGACATGGACCGGTGTCCTGGGTGTCGGAGCCGCGTTTCCATCACCAGTACCTGCCCGATGTCATCCAGTACGAGCCGGAAGCTTTCAGCCCAGACGTGCAGCAAGCGCTGCGTGCGCAGGGACATACGCTGAAACCACTGGAGCGCGGCTACGGCAACATGCAGGCCATCTATTGGGACTTCGCGGGCAAACGGGTCGAGGCCGTGTCCGACCCGCGTGGTGCAGGTAGCGCCGAAGTACGTTGACGGGCTTCGCTATCGCCGGCCTGCGCGTGGGTCAGCGCTGACACGCCGGACAGTAGAAGCTCGAGCGTTGACCAATACGCGTTTCGCGAATGGCGCTCGCGCAAAGGCGGCAGGGCGCATTGCTGCGATCGTAGACCTGCAGGCGCTGTTTGAAATAGCCGGGCTTGCCCTCGCCGCCGACGAAATCGCGCAAGGTGGTGCCGCCTTGACGGATGGAATCTGCGAGCACACTCTTGATAGCTTCGACGAGCCGCTGGTAGCGTTGCCGCCCGATGCGCCCGGCGGCCCGCGCGGGGTGGATGCCGGCCCGGAACAGAGCTTCGTTCGCATAGATATTGCCGAGACCGACGACAACGTGACTGTTCATGACAAAACTTTTCACTGCCAGCTTGCGACCGCGCGACAGCCTGTACAGGTACTCAGCACTGAAGCCGTCGCCGAGAGGTTCCGGCCCGAGCTGCGCCAGCAGGGGGTGTTGTTCGACGGCTGAGTCGGTCCACAGCCAGGCGCCAAAACGGCGCGGATCCGTGTACCGCAGGCGGCTGCCGCTGGCCAGCAGCAGGTCGATATGGTCGTGCGGGCCGGGTGGCGAATTGGTCGCGAGTATCCGCAGACTGCCCGACATCCCCAGGTGAATGATCAGTGTTCCGCGGGGCACAGACAGCAGCAGGTATTTACCACGTCGGGCGACCCGTTCGATCAGCTGGTCGGCGAGCAACTGCTCGAGCTGGCTCGGCACTGGCCAGCGCAGTTGCCGCTGGCGAACGTACAGTTGCTCTATACGCTGTCCGCAGACATGGGGTTCGATACCACGGCGCGTGGTTTCCACTTCCGGGAGTTCGGGCATAGGGGCGGCGGGACTAGTCTCTTACGTCGGCTTTAGCAGCGTCGAACGTCAGCAGCGCTTCGCTGCGGTTGCCCATGCGGTATTGTATACCGTAGTCTGGCCGCGCCAATATCAGCTCCGGCGTGCGACTGATGATCTGCAAGGTGACGGACACATCTTCACCTTGCAGCTGGATTTGTATCGGTTCGCCCGCCAGTTCCGGATTGGCTGGCTGGACGCTGAGAGCGCGGGCGTCCTGCCAGATATCAACAAACTGTTGTACGACGCCGGCGCTGAGCTGCTCTTCCGGCTCCAGCTGCCACCCCTTGTCCGAGTGCGTAACGCTTAGCTGCGGGAGGCGGATAGCCTGTATGTGGGCACTTTCATCAAACAGCCGCTGGCGTACGAATTGGGTGAACCCTGCTTCCATCAAGGGAATGTAGTTATCCGGGATCAAGTAGATCTGAGCGCTGACCCGTACATAACGCAAGCCATCGATGGGTTCCAGGTTGCCGAACTCGACCGTGGTATCGTTGAGTACGGCAGTGGCATAGGGTGGAGCGAGCTGCAGTGCGGCGAGGTCCATATCTCTGGCGGGGTAGCTGCGCACTGGTTTCTGCTCCGCCAGGTGGGCCAGCGCCCTGACCTTGAAATCGTCGGCCGGCAAGGGCACGGCGCGATCGATTATCCAATGTCCGGGCGACCGCCGCAGGAGCACCAGGTCCTCACGTACTGGCCGGTTGATGTGAATGCGGTGTATGTCATCGGTTTTCAAGGCAGTAATGGCCGGGACTTCGGCCGGGGGCTCGATACCGGGTTCGAAGCGCGCGATCAGCCCCAGGGCTACAATCCCCAGCAACAGCAGCAGGTTGATTATCCAGCGTGACTTCATCGCGGGTCCGGGTGGCTAACGGTTCCGCCGCCGCCACCAGATAGTGACACCACTGCCTAGCAGCAGCAGCGGTAAACCAAACAAAAAACCGAAAGCAATAACAATTTGCGCCAGCCGGCTGAGCTCCAGGTTGATATCCCCCGCAGTGCGCGCGGTGATGGCGATAAATTCGTCATCATGATTGAGCCAGTTGAACAGGTTCAGCCCCAGGTCCACATTGCCCGCATTTCCGAGATAGGCGTTGGACAGAAAATCACTGTCGCCAACTACGACCACACGCTGCTCGCCGTCGCCGTCTTCCGGGTGAACGGACTTCGCGCTGCGGCTGCGGGTGAACACATAGGCGATATCCAGCGGGCCCATGCGTTCGTCACTGTCTTGGTCAAACTTGATGGTGCCGCTGAGCGGGCCGATCTCGGTCCAGGAGCGTTCCAGTGTGGTCAGCAGCGGCTCCGCCTGCCAGCCCTCCGGTGAATCGACTTCGAGCGCGACGGCTTGAGGAAACAGCGTCAGGCTGGTCATCTCCCGCGTGATCGCGTGCATGGGATAGCTGGGAATAATGGCGAATGCCGGGTTGTCGATACCGAAAAGCTGGGTGGTGGCGTCGACCACCACACCGGGCAGAAACTCGATGCCGAGGGTCTCGGCGAGCGGGTCGAGACCGACCGAAGTGCCGGGTTCCGCCAGCCAGAGCAGGTTGCCGCCCTGTTCTACGTACTTGTTCAACAGGTGCACTTCGCCGGGTAGCAGCGAGACACGCGGGTCAGCGATCACCAGCAGGTTCATATCCGAGGGAACCTCGGGGGTTTCGGCGAGATTCAGGCGCGTCAGTTCGATACCTTTCTGTTCCAGCAACTTGCCGAACTGGCCCAGGTCGTGATTGGCTTGTCCTTTCGGGTCGCGCTCGCCGTGGCCGCCAAGAAATGCCACTTTGCGCTGTTTCTGCCGGGCAATGCGCAACAGGGCATTGGTAACACTCTGTTCGGAGAGCGACTGAATTTTCTCGCTGCGTCCCTGGTACGCAATGAGGAGTTCACCATCCATGGTGATGCCGAGATCCCGGGTGCGTTCCGGTTCTGCATCCGGGTTGACAAACTGCAGGTCAACGTCCGACTTGTGCCGCTGGTAGCGCGCCACCAGGTCGCGGATATGTCCCCGTATGACGTTGTTGTCCGTGGCAAATGCGGTGATACGGATCGCGTCCGGCATCTCATCGAGCATTTGCCGGCTGTCCACTGACAGAGTATTACGCCCGCCGCGGGTCCAATCGGCCTCCAGACTGTAGCGCGTACTCAGCCAGGCCAGCAGGCCCACCATCACCAGCAGACCGACGACGAAAACCAGGTTCTGCAGCTGCAGTTGCCGTCTTGAGTGACGCGTAACCCGCATGCAGTCAGCCAGTGAGGCGCTGCTGGTCGAGACGGCGCACACCGAGGACCAGGAACAGAGTTGTCAGCAGGAGGTAATAGACGACGTCCGTGGTACTGAAAAGCCCTTTCAGGAAGGATGTCAGGTGAGTCTGCAGCGACAGGTAAGCGAACAGGCTCGAGACCTGTTCTTTGCTGTTGCCGCTCCAGTCAACGATCCACAGTAGCAGCAACAGCCCGAAGGTGCTGATGGCGGCCACTACTGGCTGTTCCGTAAGGGAGGACATGAACACTCCGATGGCGGCAAAGCTGGCAAGCAGCAGGGTGAGGCCCAGCAGGCCGGCTGCCAGTTTGCCGGAATCCAGGGACGTGCCCGCATACAGCGACAGTGGCATGGCTGCCAGCATGACCAATAGCAGCAGAAAAAACAGTGTCACGCCAAGAAACTTGCCGAGCACTATGTCGCTCATGGAAACCGGCGCCGACAGCAGCAGGCTGAGTGTACGGTTACGTCTTTCATCACTGAATACCCGCATGGTGATCGCTGGTGCGATGAGCATGAACAGGAAACCGACGGTCTGCAGCAGCGGAGCGACGACGATATCGGTGACCCCGGGCGCGCCCTCGACGCCCGCCAGGCGGGGTTGCAGCGTCATGTAAGTGTCCAGCTGGGTAAGGAACAGGTAAGCTACGATCACCTGCAGCACGGCCAAAATCGCCCACGCCAGCGGCGAGAGAAACAGATTTCGCAGTTCGCGGCTGGCGATGGTGAACAGCATCAGGCGGCTTCCACCGCAGCCCCGCTTTCTTCGCTGCAGGTGAGTTCGACAAATACCTGTTCCAGCGTTTGCCTGTCGAGCGCCAGTTCCACCAGCCCCCAGCCGCGCGAAGCGACGTCGGCGGCCACCTTGTCAGCGGGGTTCCCGGCATCGAAGTGCAGGCGCGCGCGGTTGGCGCCCAGCGGCTCCACAGCGGTGACGCCGTCAACTCGCTGTAGCACGCCGACCTCGAGCGGTGCTGCCGTTTCCAGGGTGAGCGCGTTACCGGTCAGGCGCTGGCGCAGGGTTTCCATGGCTTCGGAGAACACCAGCCGGCCGCGGTGAATGATCTGAACCCGTGAGCAGGTGGCCTGCACTTCGGGCAGTATATGGGTAGAGAGGATGATTCCGTGACTCTCTCCGAGTTCGCGGATCAGGGCGCGGATGTCGCGGATCTGGTTGGGGTCCAGGCCTGCGGTGGGTTCGTCGAGGATCACCACGGCGGGATTGTGCAGTATGGCCTGGGCGATGCCCACGCGCTGTTGAAAACCCTTGGAAAGGTTGCCAATCAGGCGCTTGCCGACCTCTCCGAGGCCGCAGCGCTGCACCGCGTGCGCCACGGCCTGGCCACGTTTGGCCGGGCTGACCCGATGCAGCCTGGCGCAATAGGCTAAATATTCGTTGACCGTCAGGTCAGGGTATAGCGGTGGTTGTTCCGGCAAATAACCGATTTCGGCCTTGGCCTGGCGGGGCCGGTCGAGCAAATCGATGCTGTTGATCGAAATACGCCCGGCGCTCGGCGCCAGGTTGCCGGTGATCATCCGCATGGTGGTGGACTTGCCGGCACCGTTCGGCCCCAGGAAACCCAGCACTTCTCCCTGTGCCAGTTCAAAACTGATTCCGTCGACCGCCAAATGGTGTCCATAGTAGCGGTACAGTTGTTCCACACCAATCAGGATTTTGGTATCCATCTGCCTTTATGGTTAAATCTTGTTCGCATGCCTGTATTTAGGCGGTGTACAAGCATAACTGAAAGCACTGCAGATTTGGATACTTCCTATGTCAGCCGAGAAACCAGCCACCCCGCTTTGCGACCAATTCGGGTTTGATGTCAACTGGCGCGACGCGCAGCTGGCCTTGATCGGGCTTGAAGGCTTCAGCCGTGACCAGGTGCAGCTGCTGCATGACACTGTGCTGGACCGCGATGGCGCCGCTGGCATTATTGACCGCTTCTACGGGCAGCTTCTGCAGCATGCCCAGGCAGCGGAACTGCTGTCGAGTTTTGACATAGGGCACCTCCGCGTGCGCCAGGTGCAGTTTCTTACAGATTTCGGCATGTGGTTCAAGGATGCTGGGTATTTCGAGCACCGGGCTGGCCTCGGCCTCACTCATGCCCGTGTTGGTGTCCCTCTGAGCCTTTTGTTGGCCGCGTTCGGCCTGTTGCAGAGTCTGATACTGGAAGCAGTGCTGGAGCGCATGGAAGGGAGTGAGGAACGTGCTCTGCTCACCGGCCTGGTGGTGAAACTGACCAGCCTGGATATTGCCCTGGCCACCGAAGTCTACCACCGCGCCCGCATTCAGGACCCGGATCGTTCGCTGCGCAATCTCGAGCAGCAGCGGCAGCACCTGCGTCGACAGCTGGAGCAGGATGCGCTGACCGGCGTTTCCAGCCGCACCAGCCTGTTAAGAGAGCTGGGGTCGGCACTCGGTCGGGCGGCCAAGACCGGCCAGCCGCTGGTGGTCGTGATGGCCGACCTGGATCACTTCAAAGCCGTCAACGACCAGCACGGCCACCTGGTTGGTGACACGGTACTCAAGGACGTTGCGGCCCGCATCAAGTCGGCACTGCGCGAGTTCGACCTGGTGGGCCGCTACGGTGGTGAAGAATTCGTGATATTGCTGGAGAACACCTCTCTGCACACCGCCAACCAGGTGGCGCAGCGTATCCGCCGGCGCATAGCCGACGGGCCGGTGCACCTGAGTGCCGCAAGTGTGGAGGTCACCATCAGCCAGGGCTTGGCGTTGTGCCATGAGGGCGATGATGTACAGTCCCTGCTCAGGCGGGCTGATCAGGCCATGTATCGCGCCAAGTCGGTGGGGCGCAACTGTGTCGTCGAGGGTTGAGCGCCGGCACGAGCGGACTGGTGCATGCTGCTTGGCGTAGACACTGGCGGAACCTTTACTGATTTTGTCTGCCTTGATGGTGCCGAGGTCCGGGTGCACAAGGTACTGTCGACCCCGGCGGCGCCGGAACGCGCCATTCTGCAGGGCATTCGCGAGCTCGGCCTGCAGGGGCAGTCGTATTATCTGGTGCACGGGTCGACGGTAGCTACCAACGCCGTTCTCGAAGGCAAGGGTGTACGTACCGCTTACGTGACCAATCGCGGTCTCGGCGACCTGCTGAGCATTGGCCGCCAGGCGCGGCGTGAACTTTACAATCTGCAGCCGCGCGCCGGGTTACCCCCGGTGCCCGCGGAACTCTGCTTCGAAGTCGGTGGCCGACTGGGTGCGGATGGCCAGTTGGTGGAACCTCTGGATGAGGAGGAGCTGCGCCAGCTTGCCGATCTAGTACAGTCACTTGGCGTTGAAGCGGTGGCTATCAATCTCTTGTTTTCCTATCTCGACGAGCGTTTCGAATGCAGGATCGAGCAGGCCTTACCGGGCGACCTGTTCGTGTCGCGATCGTCGTATGTGTTGCCGCAGCAGGGTGAATATGAGCGCGGCATCGGGACCTGGATGAATGCCTGGGTCGGACCGCGCGTTCAGGGTTATCTGCAGCGCCTGAAGCAGGCCATTGAGCCATCGCCGCTTCATGTCATGCAGAGTTCGGCGCTGACCATCGACGCCGAGCAGGCGGCTCGGCGTGCTGTGAATCTGTTGTTGTCCGGGCCTGCCGGCGGTCTGATGGGCGCGCTGGCCACCGGCGAAAAGCTGGGCCTTACCCGGCTGCTGACCCTGGACATGGGGGGTACGTCGACGGATGTCGCGCTGATCGATGGCCAGGTGCAGTTGACTTCCGAGGGGAGTATCGGCCGCTACCCGGTGGCGGTACCCATGGTGGATATGCATACCATTGGCGCCGGTGGTGGCTCGCTGGCACGCGTCGACGAAGGTGGCATGCTGGTGGTGGGTCCGGAGTCGGCGGGTGCCGACCCCGGACCGGCTTGCTACGGGCGCGGCGGCCGGGAGTCAACGGTGACAGATGCAAACCTGGTACTGGGCAGGCTACGTCCGGCAGCATTTCTGGGCGGTGATATGCGACTCGACTGGCAGGCTGCGCTCGCGGTGCTGAGCCAGCTGGGCGAGGCCATGGGGCTGACGGCTGAACAGGCAGCGCTCGGTGTCATTGCGCTGGCCAACGAGCACATGGCGCAAGCACTGCGCGTCATTTCGGTGGAACGCGGTATTGACCCCCGTGACTATACCCTGCTGGCTTTCGGCGGGGCCGGCGGTCTGCATGTGTGTGCGCTTGCGGATGCCCTGGCGATGCGGCGCGTCCTGGTACCGATGCACGCCGGTGTGCTCTCGGCGCTGGGCATGCTGGCCGCACCACGCGGGCGGCAATTGTCACACACACTGTGCTTGCCGTTGCTGCAGCAGGACGATGCCCGGCTGCGCACCAGGCTGGTGGCGCTGGCAGACCAGGGGCGCGTCGAGCTGCTGGCGGAGGGCATTAAAGCGGAATCTGTGCAGACAGCCTTCAGCCTGGATCTGCGCTACCAGGGCCAGCGTTACAGCCTGAATGTGTCTTTCCGGAGTATAGAACAGGCGGTCAGCGACTTTCACCGCGCTCATAAACAACGGTTCGGCCACGCACTCAATGTGCCGGTCGAGGTGGTAAACCTCAGAGTCGGGTTATCGGCCGGCGGTATCTCCTTGATGATGGGTAAACAATCGCCTAACCCGTCTGGCGGGCGGTTTGAAGAGGCCAGGCTGGTCGGCGAGGTGCAACCGGTGCCGGTACGGCGGCGCGACGATCTCGTTTGTGAACGGTCGTATTGCGGACCAATGCTGGTTGTCGACGCTGTGGCAACGACGTATGTCGCGCCCGGCTGGTGTGCCACCAGAGAGGTCGGTGGCAGTCTGTTGATGGAGCGTTGCTGAGGACACAGCAGCAGGCGAAGTCTTTTGCCCGCTGTCAGCAAAACCTGTACTGTAGCCGGTGGTCATGAAATCTTGTGGAGTTGCCGTCGGCGCGTCTTATGGACAGGATCGATCTTTCCCAGCCGGAACTGTATATCAACGTGAGCTCAGCCTGCTGCAGTTTAACCGCCGCGTGCTGGAGCAAGCCAGTAATCCGCAAACGCCGCTGCTAGGAGGCTGTCGGACTTGGGACTGATCTACTGCGCCGGTGGGAGGGCGCCCCATTTTCCCGATCCTTTTCGTCAAATAGCTACGGCTATTCTCCTCAAACGATCGAAAAAATGGCCTCGCCCTCCCACCTTGCTCGCTACGATCGCCCAAATCCGACAGCCTCCCAGAGCGGCTCAAGTTCCCGTGTATTTCCAGCACCAACCTGGACGAGTTTTTCGAAATCCGTGTCGCTGGCTTGAAGGAGAAGATCGCCTCGGGTTCGGTGGAGGCCGACGCGGACAATTTCTCGGCAACGGAAGTGATGAGCCAGATCAGCCAACAGGCCCACCGACTGGTCCACGAGCAATACTGGGTGCTTAACGATGACCTGATCCCCGAACTGGGAGAGAAAGATATACGCTTCGTGCGACCCACCCAGTGGAGTCCCAAAGCCGAGGCCTGGCTGCAGGATTTCTTCAGTCACGATCTGCTGCCGGTATTGAGCCCGCTCGGACTGGATCCGGCGCACCCGTTTCCGCGCATTCTCAACAAGAGTTTGAATTTTGTTGTATCGCTGCAGGGCAGGGATGCTTTTGGGCGTTCCAGCGCCGACTGGATGGGGCGCAATTTCTTCCAGCGGGTAGAAGTGGCATTCCCCATCGAAGACATGGCGCTCCGCCAGCGTATTCTGAAAGAGGGCCTGGATCCGTGCCTGTCCAATAACAGCAAAGCCTGGGTCCTGCAGCGCGACGGAGAGTACAAGCGCTGCGCGCCGACAGGAAATCAGCGTTTCAGGCGCGCCCAGCGCAGTCTGTTGGCAAGAATAAAATGAGTCCTGAGTTGCGCCACTGACTCGGGCTGCGGCCAGCGTCCGGCCGGCTTGCCTGGTGCCGGGTAGGTTGGTGCGGTATTACTCAACCGACTGTCTGATCCAGCCGGTTTTCAGTCGCAAATTCTCCACCCGCGCCTGCCGATGGAGAATTTACCGGTATTCCAGCCCAATGCCGAATGTCGCCAACTGTTTCCGCTCGACTTTCAAATCGGCCTGGGAGAGAGGGTGTTCTTCCAGCCAGCCGTCCGGGAACGTCAGGTGGACACTGTTGCCGGCGGCGTTGACCTGTACTTCCGGAGCAGCCTTGTGGGAGCGGCTGCGATGCAGTAATACCGCCAAGCGTAATACCAAGCACAACTTTATAGCATAGCTGCGCATGTCGTCCGCCAGGACCTCAATCATGGCAGGGCGGAACTTGCGCCGGTGACATCTTACTAGCACCGAGAGGAAGAGCTGATCGCGCAGCGAAAAACCTGGCAGGTCCGAGTATTTCACCAGGTAGGCACCGTGTTTATGGTACTGGCTATGGGCAATCAGGAGTCCGATTTCGTGCAGCAGTGCCGCCCAGTGCAACCATTTTGTAGTGGCTGGTTCGGGCAGTTGCCAGATCGCTGCGAACTGTTCCGCCAGCATCAGTGCTGTTTCCTCGACGCGCAGTGCCTGTTCCATATCGGTATGGTAGCGCTGCGACAGCGATTGCACGGTCGCTTCGCGCATATCCTGGTGCTGTAATCGCCCCAGAAGATCATACAGCAGGCCCTCACGCAGTGCGCCCGAAGAGTGCAGCATGCGGTCGATCTTCAGGGCGTGGAAGACAGCACTCAGGACAGCGACACCGCCGGCAAATACCGGCTTGCGATCCTCGCTGACGGCCGCGAATCCGATATTGTTTGCCTGCCCCATACTCACCAGCGTGCTGCGCAGCTTCTTGAGCGATTCAGGGGTAATTCCGTTGTCGCTCCAGCCGGCTTCAAGCACGACGTCGCGCACGGTGCGGATGGTCCCCGAGGAACCGGTGGCCATCGTCCAGCCGGTGCGTCTAAACGCCTGTTTGCTGGCCTGCAACTCCAGCCGTGCGGCCAGAACAGCTTCTTTCATGGCGGACTTGTCAATCTTGCCGTCGCCAAAATAGCGCTGACTCATGCTGACGCAGCCCACGTAAAGGCTCTCCAGCTGGATGGGCTGGAAACCCTCGCCAATGATCAGTTCGGTGCTGCCGCCGCCGATATCCACCACCAGTTGCCGGCCGCCAGGGTCGGCCAGACTGTGGGCGACACCCAGATAGACCAGGCGGGCTTCTTCAATGCCGGAAATCACCTCGATGCTGTGTCCGAGGGCGTCTTCGGCCTGGCGCAGAAAGCCGCTTGCCGCATGCGCGCGCCGCAGCGTATTGGTGCCGACAGCCCGTACGCTGTCAGCCGGCAGGTCGCGGACGCGCTGACCGAACCGCTGCAGGCAGTCGAGGGCACGCGCGGCGACGACAGGTTCGAGGGTATGCTCTTTGGTGAGCCCTTCGGCCAGGCGCACGGGCTCCCGAAGACGGTCGATAAGCTGAAGCTGTTTGTTCTGTAACCGCCCCACAATCATATGAAAGCTGTTGGAGCCCAGATCAATGGCAGCCAGCGAGCGTGCGTCGGTTATCTGGTTCAATGGATGCCGCGCGTCAAGGGTGTGTCTGCATTGTTTCCCAGACGCAGGAGCCGCGCAACCAAAAAATTGCCGCAACGTTGCGAGGCGCTGCGGCAAGGACGGGAAAGGAAGACAAGGATTAAGGGCTTGTGGTGTCGGTCGGCCGAGCAGTTAGCCTGCCGCCACCGGACCCATCGCTAGTCCAACCAAGGTCAAGCATAAAACGCGCGCTGGCCGCTTTCTTTGACCTGTGTCAAGACCATTCGTCGGCACGATTGGGCGAGTGTCTATTCCTCGATCAAGCGCTGCCACACATCGCCTGCCCACTGCAGAGCTTCAAGGTAACAGTCGCGAATCTTGTGCGTACCCAGCTGACTGCAGCCCAGGTCTTCCCATTGGCCACGCTCATAGGTAAGCACGCACTCCAGAATCTCACCGTGCAGGCCGCGCCGGTGCAGCAGCGCCGCGGCAATGTGGTCTGCCAGCGGTAACTGCGTCAGGATTTCTTCCATGCTATTGTCCATCAGCGCGTCCAGGGCAGAGAACAGGCCAACGGTGAAAAATGATTCCGGCTGCGCGGCATTCATGGCCTTGGCCAGGCCTTCGGCCATTCTTCCACGTACCATGGCGGTGACCACCAGCTCGGCAGACTTGTTATCGACCTGTGACATGGCCAGCAGTGTGGTCCAGGATTTGATCTTCTGCAGTCCGAGGATGACTACCGCCTGGTGAATCGATTCGATTCTGCGTGGCAGCGCCAGTGATGTTGAGTTGACGAAACGCAGAATGCGATAGCTGAAGGCGATATCCTGGGAAATCAGGTCTTCGAGTTGCTGCGGGGTGATGTTGGGATCCTGGAGGCGGCTCAGTAGTTTGAGAATGGCCAGGCGGTTGTTGGGCAGCCGCTGGCCGCGGATAACCTTCGGCTGGGCAAAGAAATAGCCCTGGAAATAGTCAAAGCCGAGCTCCATGCAGAAATCAAAGTCTTGCTGCGTTTCGACTTTCTCGGCGAGCAGCCGCAGCGGATGCTGACGCAGGGCGTTGACGTGTTCACGGATTTCACCCCTGTTCAGGGCCATGATGTCAATCTTGACCAGGTCAGCCAGCGAGACCAGCGGCTGTAGCGACTCGTGATAGATGAAATCGTCCAGTGCGATGGTGTAATCCAGATCCGAGAGGCGTTTGACACCAGCGATGACCTCCGCGTCGGCATCGATATCCTCGAGCAATTCCAGCACCACCCGGTCCTTCGGCAGGGAGATGCTATGTTCGCCCACAAAAAAGGAGCGGGTTAGATTGATGAATGCCAAGCGGTTGCCGACGATATTGTCGAGGCCGATTTCCAGGAAGGTATTGACGATGACGTCAGTGGTCGCCTGGTCGCCGTCCGTAAAGCTTGCACTGTTGTCGGCCGCGGCGCGGAACAGCAGCTCGTAGGCGTAGACATTGAGCTTGCGGTCATAAATCGGTTGGCGCCCGATGTAGATGTCACTCATTGGAGCCCTGCTACCGGTGGGTTGTTTTGCCTGAAGTCTACCAGCTTCGGCCAACTGCGCGCCCGCGGCAGCGGGTATCTGCAGGCTGAAACCCCCAGCATATACAACTTATGTGGTAATATACTTACAAGGTTCTTAATCTTAAATGAGGCACAGATGCTCGATTTCCTTTCCGGTTTTTCCTGGTACGGCGGGTTTCTCAGTCCCTCCTGGTGGGTTTACCTGCTGATCGGATTCGCTCTAACGCACTTTACTATCGTCAGCGTGACGGTTTTCTTGCATCGTTACCAGGCCCACCGCGCGCTCGATCTGCATCCGTTTGTGAGCCATTTCTTTCGTTTCTGGCTGTGGATGACGACCGGGATGGTGACGCGCGAATGGGTGGCGATTCACCGCAAGCATCACGCCAAGTGCGAAACCCCGGAAGACCCTCACAGTCCGCAGACACGCGGGATTTCCAAGGTCTTCTGGGAAGGCTCCGAGTTGTACCGTGCCGAGGCCGCGAACAGTGAAACGCTGAACCACTATGGGCACAATACTCCGGACGACTGGGTGGAACGGCGTATCTACAGCGCCCACCCGACGTTTGGCATTGCGGCCATGCTGGTCATCGACTACCTGTTATTTGGCTTCGGCGGTGTCGCCATGTGGGCGATGCAGATGTTGTGGATTCCGTTCTGGGCGGCGGGGGTCATCAACGGAATCGGTCACTGGTGGGGTTACCGTAACTTCGAGACCGCCGACGCATCTCGCAACATTACCTGCCTTGGCGCGCTTATTGGCGGTGAAGAATTGCACAACAACCACCATGCTTTTGCCAGCTCGGCGAAATTCTCCAGTCGCTGGTGGGAATTTGACCTTGGCTGGGGGTACATCCGTGTTCTGCAGGCTCTGGGGCTGGCGAGGGTGAAGAAACTGGCCCCGACCGCGCATATCGTGGCCGGTAAGGAACGCGTGGATATGGACACACTGCGCGCCGTTTTCGCCAATCGCTTCAATGTCATGTCGAACTATGCGCGCGAAGTGGTGCTGCCGGTGCTACGCCAGGAATATCGTTGCCGGGACGGTGCCTGTCGCAAGCGTTTGCGCAGCGCCCGCCGCCTGCTGGTGCGCAACCCGGCTATTATGGATGCCAAGAGCCGGGGCGTCCTGGAGGGCGTGCTGGAAGGTTTTTCCACTCTGCGGACCGTTTATCAGTACCGCGAACGTCTGCAGGGTATTTGGAGTCGTTCGGCCGCGAGCCACGACCACCTGCTAATGGCCTTGCAGGAGTGGTGTCAGCAGGCCGAGGCGACCGGCGTAAAGGCGCTGCAGGATTTTGCTCACAGGCTGAAGGGTTACAGTATTCAGCCGGCCTGAGCCGCGACGCAAACGCTGCAGTGCAATACCCGGTGTCACCAGCAAAAAGCCCGGAAATTCCGGGCTTTTTTTGCGCCTGCAGGTAGGGTAGGCGACCTTACTTGATCTTGCTTTCCTTGTAGACCACGTGCCTACGCACCACAGGGTCATATTTCTTCAGCTCCAGTTTGTCCGGCGTGGTGCGTTTGTTCTTGGTAGTGGTATAGAAATGGCCGGTGTCGGCGCTCGAAACCAACTTGATTTTGTCACGCATGGCTCGCTCTCCTAAACCTTTTCGCCGCGGGAGCGGATATCGGCCAACACCGATTCGATACCGAGTTTGTCAATAATGCGCATACCCTTCGAAGAGACCCGCAGTGTCACCCAGCGTTTCTCGTTTTCCACCCAGAAGCGGTGGGTATGCAGGTTCGGCAGGAACCGGCGACGGGTTTTATTATGCGCATGGGAGACGTTGTTGCCTGTGATGGGGCGCTTCCCGGTAACCTGACAGACTCTGGCCATGGTTCAAATCCTCAAAAATCTTGCGCTGCCCGGCGAACGAACAGCGAGAACCGCGCTTTATACCAGAGAGCCTCGCGCCGGACAAGCCTGCGGCCCATCTTCTACCCCGGTGCGGTCGCCTGGTCCGCTGCTACATCCAGCCGCGCTCCGCGAAGGACACTGTGACCTGGTCGCCGATCACCAGGTGATCCAGAACACGGATATCCACCAGGCCAAGTGCGTCCTGCAGTCGCCTGGTGATGCGACGGTCCGCGTCACTGGGTTCAGCCACGCCGGATGGGTGGTTATGTGCCAGAACTACGGCTGCGGCGTTGTGCTCCAGGGCACGCCGCACCACCTCGCGCGGATGAACGCTGGCGCCGTCGATCGTGCCGCGAAACAGTTCCTCATAGCTGATCAGCCGGTGGCGGGTGTCGAGAAACAGGCAGGCGAACACCTCATGGGCGTAATCGCGTAGCCGGGCGTTTAGATAACGCTTTGTATCAGAAGGATTTGTTAGCGTATCGCCGCGTTGCAGGGATTCGCCGAGATGGCGCCGGGCGAGCTCCAGCACCGCCTGGAGCTGCGCATATTTTGCCGCTCCCAGTCCTTTGGCCGCGCACAACCGGTTCTGGTCCGCGAGCAGCAGCTGCCGGAGCCCGGCAAAGTCGCGAATAAGGTCCCGCGCCAGTTGGACGGCATCCTGGCCGCGGCTGCCGCAACGCAGGAAAATCGCCAAGAGTTCTGCGTCTGACAAGGTCTGCGCTCCCGCAGCAAGCAGCTTTTCCCGGGGTCGATCAGCCTCCGGCCAATCACGTATAGACATGCAGCACCTCCCTGTGCCGTGTATGAATCAGGCGCGACCGCCCCAGCGCTCTGCCGGCATAATGGAAGGTCGCCCCTTAAGTGTAACGCGGTTTCGCGGCGGCTTTCAGTACGCACGGCTTCTGGTACACTGCCGGCTATGAATTTTCTTTCGGGAAAACACATCCTTGTCGGTGTGTGCGGCGGCATATCGGCGTACAAGAGTGCCGAGCTGGTGCGGCTGTTGCGCGCTGCCGATGCACGGGTGCGCGTGGTCATGACGGCCACGGCCAGCGAGTTCGTGGGCGCGCGGACTTTTCAGGCACTCAGCGGTCAACCCGTCTGGCGTGGGTGGTCGGACGACCGCAGTGGCATGGACCATATCGAGTTGGCACGCTGGGCGGATCGGCTGCTGATCGCGCCGGCAACGGCCGATCTGCTCGCCCGGCTTGCCCATGGGCGGGCCGACGACCTGCTTGCGGCGATCTGCCTGGCGAGTCAGGCGCCGCTGCTGGTCGCGCCGGCCATGAATCAGGCGATGTGGCAGCACGCGGCAACCCAGGCGAATGTCTTACTGCTGCGCGCACGAGGCGCGCAGGTCTGCGGACCCGCGATCGGGCAGCAGGCCTGTGGCGAGGTCGGGCCCGGGCGAATGCTGGAGCCGGAGGCGCTGGTGGCGGCCTTGTCCGACACGTTCTGCGACAGCGCATTGGCCGGGCTGAAGGTCGTGGTGACTGCCGGACCGACGCGCGAGCCATTGGATCCGGTGCGCTACCTGAGCAACCGCAGTTCGGGGAAAATGGGCTACGCCGTCGCGGCGGCCGCGCGGGAGGCCGGTGCTGCAGTGACGCTCGTCAGCGGCCCCGTGTCGCTGGAGGTGCCGCCCGGGGTGCCGGTGGTCCGGGTCGAGTCGGCGCGCGACATGCTTGCGGCTGTGCTGCAAGAGGTCGTTGGCTGCGATATTTTCATCGCCGCGGCGGCCGTGGCCGACTATCAGCCGGTCGAAATTGCGTCGCAGAAACGTAAGAAACAGCCGGCCGACTGCGTGCTGGCTTTGCAGTCTGCGCCCGACATACTGGCGACGGTAGCGGGCTTGCAGCCGCAGCCCTTTTGCGTCGGTTTCGCCGCCGAAACGGAAAACTTACAGCACAATGCGCACCATAAGCGCCTCAACAAGGGCATTGCAATGATCGCCGCCAACCAGGTCGGCGAGGGGCTGGGTTTTGATGCCGATGAAAACGCCTTGCTGCTGCTTTGGGAGGGTGGGCAGCTACAGCTGGAAAAAGACAGCAAATACCACCTCGCCAAGCGGCTGATCGAACAGGTTGCCAGGCACTACCAGGCATCCACGCATAGTACCCACAGGGAGCCTCATGCAACGCATTCAGCTTAAGATACTTGACAGCCGCATCGGCACAACCTATCCGATGCCTGATTATGCCACCGACGGTGCTGCGGGTATGGATTTGCGCGCCTGTCTGGATGCAACCGTAATCCTGGAACCGGGCCAGACAGAGCTGCTCCCCACAGGCATAGCTATCCATATCGCCGACCCGTCGCTGGCTGCAGTGCTGTTACCGCGGTCCGGCCTGGGCCACAAGCACGGCATCGTGCTGGGTAACCTGGTTGGGCTGATTGACTCGGATTACCAGGGGCAGCTGTTTGTCTCCTGCTGGAACCGCGGTAGTGAGGTCTTTACCGTTGAACCCGGGGAGCGTATCGCGCAGATGGTTTTCGTGCCGGTGGTGCGCGCCGGGTTTGAAGTTGTCGACGATTTTGTCGATAGTACTCGAGGTGCGGGTGGTTTCGGCCACACGGGGCGCGCCTGACAGCCGTTCGATTAGGAAGTCTACCAGGGATAGCGATGAAATTACCGTTTCGGTCGGGGAAGAGTCAACCTGCCAAGGCCAAATCCTCCAGACCTGAGTCTGCCCCATCGTCGAAAACATCCAGTCTGCGCACCCAGATGCTGCTGCTGATCGTGGCGGGTGTTCTGCTGATCGGGGTGGCCCCGATAACGGTCTATCTGCAGACGGTTCTGGAACTCAAGGATGCGGAGCAGAAGCAGGCGGAGCTGGCAGCCGCTTTGTTCACCAGCAGCTTCCACCAGTGGATCGAACGCCAGGGGGCGACTTCCGAACTGGTAGCCAAGGACCCTCAACTGGCACGCGTGTTCATGGAAGGCGACGCTCAGGCGCGTGAACAGAAGGCCAGCTCGCTGGCTCACCTGTTTCCTACCTCGATACGGGTGCGGCTGCTACCGCCCGGTATTGACGAAGTCGATTTGGAAACCAGCCCGCCGATCAGTTATGCCGCGCTCGACATGCTCAGGCACGCTGAAACCCAGGACACGCCTCCGCCCGTGGAAGTGCACATGTCGGGTACGCCCCAGCAGCACATCAATCTGGTGCGCCGGATTCTGGACCCTGCAGGCCGACGCATTGTCGGCGACCTGATGGTGAGCTACCCGGTGCAGCAGCTGCAGGATCTGCTCAAACACGATCATGTGGACGGTTATGCGGAGTTGCAGCAGGTCGCTGGAGCTACGCCGCTGGTGCTTGCTAGCCAGGGTGACGCGCGCTTCAAGCGCGCCTCGGCAGACAGCCTGATGCCGGTTGGCGGCAGCCGCTGGAGGGTTGCGTACTGGGCCTCCGACGGTGTCCGAGCAGGTAGCGGGATGTTGTTTACTTCCGCGGCCATCGCAGTCGGCGTCGCCGCCTTGCTGTTGGCGGCGCTAATCTGGCTGGTGTTCCGCAACCTGGGTAGTGCGTTGAAACGCGACCAGGGTACGCTGCTGACTATCGTTAAAGATATGCGCCCTGGGCCTGGCAACGCCGAGTATTCGCATGCGCTTGCCGAGATGCGGGACACTATCGAATTGGTGGCGCGTGCCGCAAGTGCGGGTATCAACCGGCGGGTCGCGGCTGCCGGCGTGACCACCGCAGAAGCTGCTGTGCCCGAGGCAACGGCCCCTGACCGGCAGGTGAAAGACGAACTCGCAGGTGACCTGTTGTTCGATAATAGTGCGGTGGAAATCAGCCGGGCCGATGTGGTCGAGAGCAAAGTTGCTCCGGGTATTTTCCGGGCATACGATATCCGCGGAATTGTGGGTGGGGACCTGACGGCAGATGTCGCCTTCGAAATCGGGCGGGCCATTGGCAGCGAGGCATATTATCGCGGCGAGCAGACGGTGGTGGTCGGGCGTGACGGGCGTCTGTCGGGCCCGGAACTGAGCGATGCCCTGATCCGCGGTCTGCTGGCTACCGGCCGAGACGTTAAGAATATCGGCGAGGTACCAACACCGGTCCTGTATTTTGCCGCACAGTATCTTGGCAGTAATTCCGGTGTGATGGTGACCGGAAGCCATAACCCGGCCAACTACAATGGCTTCAAGGTGGTTCTGGCTGGTAACACGCTGTCCAACGAAGCGATCGATAGTCTGCGTCAGCGTATCGAATCCGGCGATATGCTGACCGGTGAAGGCGCTGTTGAAGAAGTGGATGTGTTGCCCGACTACATCGAGCGGGTGAAGTCGGATGTGCAGATTGTGCGACCCCTGAAAGTGGTGGTCGACTGCGGCAATGGTGTGGCGGGAATCGCAGCTCCGCGGTTACTGAAGGCGCTCGGCTGCGAGGTGGTCGAATTGTTCTGTGACGTGGATGGCCGTTTTCCAAACCATCATCCCGATCCGAGCAGGACAGAAAACCTGGCGATGCTGATCCAGACGGTACAGGAGAAGGGCGCGGAGCTCGGTATCGCCTTTGACGGCGACGGCGATCGCCTTGGTGTGGTCAGCTCGCAGGGCGAAATCATCTGGCCGGATCGACTGCTCATGCTGCTGGCCATGGACGTGCTGGCGCGCAATCCGGGTGCACAGATCATCTACGACGTGAAATCGTCGCGCCACGTCGCGTCTGTGGTGGCAGAGCATGGCGGGGAACCGCTGATGTGGGCCACGGGTCATTCCCTGATCAAGGCCAAAATGAAGGAAACCGGTGCACTGTTGGCCGGCGAAATGAGCGGGCATATCTTTTTCAAGGAGCGCTGGTTCGGTTTCGACGATGCGCTTTATTCAGCCGCTCGCCTGCTGGAGATCCTGGCTAACGATCCACGTAGTTCGAGTGACGTGTTTTCTGAGCTGCCGGACAGCATGAGTACGCCCGAGATCAACGTTCCCATGGCGGAGGGCGAGCCCGCCGTGTTTATGGAAAAACTGCTCAACAGTGCGCATTTCGACAATGCGCGTGTCGCCACCATCGACGGCATGCGGGTCGAGTTCGAACGTGGCTGGGGCCTTGTGCGGGCTTCCAATACCACGCCTTGCCTGGCGTTGCGCTTCGAAGCCGATGATGAACTGGCGTTGAGCACCATCCAGGATGAATTCCGTCGGGTTATGCTCCAGGTTGACCCCAGCCTGTCACTTCCGTTCTGACGATGAGTCTGAGTTCCCAGAAAGCCACAGACGTCGCCCGTGTCCTTGGCGAGGCGCTGCCGTACATCCGTCGTTTCCGCGGCAAGACTGTGGTGGTCAAGTACGGCGGTAATGCGATGGTGGACGAGCAGCTTAAGAGCGGTTTCGCCCGCGATATCGTTCTGATGCGGCTGGTCGGCATCAATCCAGTGGTAGTGCACGGCGGTGGCCCTCAGATCGCTCAGGTGCTGGAGAAGATCGGCAAGCAAAGCGAGTTTGTCCAGGGTATGCGTGTCACCGACAGCGAGACGATGGACGTGGTGGAAATGGTGCTGGGCGGACTGGTCAACAAGGACATCGTCAATCTGATTGCCCGCCACGGTGGTCGTGCGGTGGGCCTGACCGGCAAGGACGGTGACCTGATACGGGCGCGCAAGCTGACTATTACGCGCGACGCGCCCGAACTGAACGCGCCGGAGATTATCGATATCGGTCATGTCGGCGAGGTTGCCAGCATCGACGTCGCCGTGGTTGATATGCTGGTATCGGGTGGCTTTATCCCGGTGATCGCACCCATCGGAGTGGGCGAAGACGGGCACTCCTACAACATCAACGCCGATCTGGTCGCCGGGCGAATTGCCGAAGTGCTGGGCGCGGAAAAGCTCATTTTGCTGACGAATACGGCAGGTCTGCTCAATAAAGAGGGGAGACTGTTAACCGGGCTGTCCGCTGCCGAGGTCGATCGCCTGATCGAGGACGGCACGATCCGCGGCGGCATGCTACCGAAGATTCAGTGTGCCTTGTCGGCGGTTAAGTCCGGAGTGCGTAGCGCGCATATCATTGATGGCCGTGTCGAGCACGCTGTGCTGGTGGAGCTGTTTACCGACGAAGGTATCGGTACCCTCATTCGCGGCTAGGAGGCTGTCGGACTTGGGGCTGATCTACCGCGCCGGTGGGAGAGCGCCCCATTTTCCCGATCCTTTTCGTCAAATAGCTACGGCTATTCTCCTCAAACGATCGAAAAAATGGCCTCGCTCTCCCACCTTGCTCGCTACGATCGCCCAAGTCCGACAGCCTCCTAGCGGCGCTATTTTCCCTCCTCGGTAGCCGCCGCCATTTTCAGCTTGCGGAAACGTTTGATATCTGCTTCAAACTGCTGGCGTATTTTCCGTTGGTCGGCTTTACGGTTTTCGACGTAAGAATGGTTTTGCTCGATCTGCTGACGTGATTCGTCGATATCGGCAGTGAGGCTTTTCGGGACCGGTCGGCCAGCGCGTTCCATATTGGCCGCGGCCCGCTTCAATGCGGCGAGACGCTCTTTGAGCTTTTCGGTGCGACCTTTGGTTATGCGAATTACGGCTTCGATTGCCTCGATTTTGCCGTCACGAGTCATGATCATTTCATCTTCGCTGGTGAAAGTGTCCAGCAGGATGCGGTCCTGGTAGGCCTGTTCCTGGCGGATGCGCTCTGCTTCGGCTTCGGCTTTCTTAATGCGCTCTTCCTCGGCGATCTGTTCGCGGGTCTTGGCAGCCTCCTTGTGGTCCACCACAATGCCCTGATTGTTCAGAGTCTCGTTACTCTTGCGCGCAAACTGTGGCGGAATGCTGTCGCCATAGCGAACCTGGCCGGTGTCATCCACCCACTTGTATAGCTTGGCGGCGTGTACGCCGGCACCGGGCAGTGCTATCAGGGCGCATAATGTCAGGGCAATATAGGGATTGAGTGTTTTCATGATCATCACTACCAGATGCTATATGACGGATCTGCGCTGATGGACTGGTCCAGTCAGCTGCTACTGTTTCTGATCTCACTGGCGGCTAACCTGTTTTCAGCATTTTCCGGCGGTGGAGCCGGCCTTATCCAGTTGCCGGCGCTGATCTTTCTCGGCCTGCCGTTTGTGGTCGCGCTGGCGACCCATAAAGTAGCCAGTGTTGCCCTTGGTATCGGCGCGACGGTGCGCCACTTGAGAGAGAGGGCTCTGGAGAAAAGCCTTGCGTTATTTATACTTGCAACGGGGCTGCCAGGTGTGGTGGTGGGGGCTAAGCTGATTGTGGATATCCCCGGGCGTACCGCCGAGATGGCCCTCGGAGTGCTCACGGCCGGTCTCGGACTGTATTCCTGGTTGACCCCGCACCTCGGGCAGAGCGACAGCGCGACACACCGCGACGCGGCGGGTTTTGCGGTGGGGGGGGCGGGTCTGTTTGTTATCGGTGTGCTTAATGGTTCGCTGACCTCGGGTACCGGCCTGTTTGTGACCTTGTGGCTGGTGCGCTGGTTTGGCTTCGACTACCGGCGGGCTGTGGCCTATACGCTGGTGTTGGTGGGGATTTTCTGGAACGGCACCGGTGCCGTGACGCTCGGTCTTCTCGCGGAGATCCACTGGCAATGGTTGCCGGCGTTGCTGGCCGGCTCGTTGCTAGGTGGCTATGCCGGTGCGCACCTGGCGATCCGGAAGGGCAACCGCTGGATCAAGCGCGCTTTCGAGGTCACGACGCTGGTTATCGGTGTGAAGTTGATGTTCGGCTGAGTGCTGCCCCGCGGTCAGCGTCAATCAGACCCCATACCGTCCGCGGTAGGCAGTGATGTTAGCCAGCGCGGTCCGGAAGTCCGGGTTGCCAGCTAGGTAACCCTGCAAGTCCGCGAGGGTCACGATGCTGGTGACCTTCAGGCCAAGGTCCCGCTCGACTTCCTGAATCGCCGAGAGTTTGCCCTGGCCGCGTTCCTGGCGATCCAGCGCTATCACTACACCAGCGGCGGTAGCGCCGGCAGCGGAAATAATGGCGAGGGATTCGCGAATCGCTGTGCCCGCCGTGATGACATCATCGACGATCAGGGCACGGCCCACCAGCGGTGCACCAACAAGGTTGCCGCCTTCACCGTGGTCCTTGGCTTCCTTGCGGTTGAAACAGTACGGGACGTTCCGATCATGATGATCTGCGAGGGCGATACCGGTGGCTGCAGCCAGCGGTATCCCTTTGTAGGCCGGGCCAAACAGGATGTCGAACCCGGTACCGGCCGCGATGATGGCCTGCGCATAGAAACGCCCCAGGCGGCCCAGCTGATGCCCGGTATTGAACAGGCCGGCATTGAAAAAGTAGGGGCTGACACGGCCCGATTTGAGTGTGAATTCGCCGAACCGCAGCACACCGGCTCCAATGGCAAACTCCAGAAACGCGTTCTTGTACTGCTGCATGTCTTCCACCGGCGGTCCGTAAGCTTCGGTATGATACACGCGTAGATGGTCGAGGAGAACGCATGCGTATCGTCAGCGTCAACGTCAACGGTATTCGCGCTGCGGCGCGCAAGGGGTTCTACAGCTGGATGAGCCGCCAGCGCGCCGATGTTGTCTGTATTCAGGAGACCAAGGCTCAGGTCAGTCAGCTGGTGGACCGGATATTCTGGCCGCGCGGCTATCATGCCTACTTTCACGATGCACAGAAGAAGGGCTACAGCGGTGTGGCGATCTATTGCCGGTGCAAGCCCGACAAGGTCATCGCGGGACTGGGTTGGCCGGACGTCGACGCCGAAGGCCGTTTTCTGGAAGTGCAGTTCGGCGCGCTGAGCGTGACTTCTCTGTACATGCACTCCGGTTCTTCCAGCGATGAGCGCCAGCAACTGAAGTTCGATATGCTGGCCCGCTTCATGCCGTACCTGCGCAAACTGCGACGCAGACGCCGGGAATACATTATCTGTGGCGACTGGAATATTGCGCACAAACAGATCGATCTGAAGAACTGGCGCGGCAATGTAACAAACTCGGGGTTTCTGCCGGAAGAGCGCGCCTGGATGGACGAGTTATTTGGTCCGGCCGGCTACGTGGATGCCTTCCGGGTGGTGGACCCGCGACCCGATCAGTACACATGGTGGTCCAATCGTGGTCGCGCCTGGGAGAAGAACGTCGGCTGGCGGATTGATTACCAAGTGGCTACGCCGGGCATCGCCAAATATGTCAGGGCGGCGAAGATCTACAAGGACAGGCGTTTCTCCGACCATACGCCGCTGATCATGGACTATGACTACACCCTGTAAAATCATGGCGGTCGAGTGGGGCTGTTCGTGATGGCAATGTTGAGGAGCATTTTCTCCGGGCGCATGCTGGTTGCGCTGTTGATGGGTTTTTCCTCGGGCTTGCCGCTGCTGCTGACAGGCTCGGTGCTGCAGGCCTGGATGACGGACGAAGGCGTTGACCTGGGCACTATCGGCCTGTTTGCCCTGGTAGGCCTGCCGTATACGCTGAAGTTCCTGTGGGCGCCACTGGCAGACCGTTATTGCCTGCCGTTTTTCGGTCGCCGCCGGGGCTGGCTGATCGTGGTGCAGCTGCTGCTGATGGTGTCGATCGCCGCGCTCGGCTGGACGCAACCCGCCAGCAGTCCGCTGACGGTCGCCATCGCGGCCTGGCTGGTGACGTTCTTCTCGGCCAGCCAGGATATTGTTATCGACGCTTACCGGCGCGAGGCCTTGAGCGACCAGGAACTGGGTCTCGGTGCTTCGCTGTATGTCAACGGTTACCGGGTAGGCATGCTGCTCGCCTCGGGTGGAGGCCTGATTATGGCCGATTATTTCAGCTTTACCCTGGTCTACCAGTTCATGGCCCTGACTATGCTGGTTGGGCTGTTGACGACCCTGTTCGCGCCGGAACCGGATATTCACGCGGTCTTGCCAACCACGCTGCGGGAGGTCGTGGTGCAGCCGTTTGCTGACTATTTTCGGCGTGCAGACGCTGTCCTCACACTGTTGTTCATACTTCTGTACAAGGTAGGCGATACCATGGCCAGCAACATGACCACGCCCTTTTATCTCGACATCGGCTTCAGCAAGACGGAGATTGGTGCTGTGGTAAAGGTGTTCGGTTTCTGGGCGACGATCATTGGCAGCGTGCTCGGTGGAATCGTGATGCTGCGCACCGGAATCTACCGTGCGCTGTGGGCGTTCGGTATCCTGCAAGCGTTGTCCACGGGTGGTTTTGCTGTGCTCGCTCAGGTGGGTTACAGCTTGCCGCTGCTGGCGGGCGTGATCGCGTTCGAAAATCTTAGCGCTGGTATGGGCACGGCAGCCTTTGTTGCATTCATGGCTAGCCTGACCAACAAGAAATTTACTGCGACCCAATATGCCTTGCTGAGCAGCCTCATGGGGGTTCCCCGCGTAATTGCCGCTGCGCCCACCGGGTATTTTGCCCAATGGCTGGGTTGGACGGTGTTCTTCACCGGGTGTGCATTGATCGCTATTCCTGGACTTCTGTTACTCGGGCGTTTTCGCCACTGGCTCGAGAGGATCGGCGATGCTGAGTGACGTTTCCCTGCTGTCGGCGTTTCTGGTCGGTTTGCTGGGTGGCGTGCACTGTGTCGGCATGTGTGGCGGCATTGTGACCGCACTGTCGCTGGGTTTGCCGCAACAGCAGGCCGCCAGCACAGCACGCTGGCGCTACCTGCTGGCTTACAACGTGGCGCGTATCACCAGCTATTCGGTCGCCGGTGCCCTGTTCGGCGGAGTTGGCTGGCTGGCAGCCAACTGGAGCGGCGTGTATCAGGTGCAGTTGTTTCTGCAACTGTCAGCGGCCGTATTCATGGTTATCCTCGGCCTTTACCTCGGTGGGTGGTGGCAGGGGCTGACAGTACTGGAGCGTGCCGGCGGACTGCTCTGGGTTCGCCTTGAGCCCTTGGGGCGCCGCTTCCTGCCGGTACGCACGCCGGGTCAGGCATTCCTGCTGGGGCTGGTATGGGGTTGGCTGCCGTGTGGACTTGTGTACAGTGTCCTGGTCTGGTCGATAGCGACGGCCGACCCCCTGTTTGGAGCAGCGCTGTTAACAAGTTTCGGTTTGGGAACGTTGCCCAATTTGTTAGCGATGGGAGTGCTGGCGGAACGGTTGTCCGCGCGGGTGCGTGACCCGCGCGTGCGCCGTGTCGCCGGTGCGTTGGTAATGGGGTTTGGTCTGTTCGCCCTGTATCAGCTCACTCGGTGAAAAACTGCTGTTTGAAGTTTACCTCGTAAACTTCTTTCTGTCCCTCGGGCTTGACGTTCACCTTGAAGCGCAGTGTTTCTTCGTTGGTAATGGGAAAGTCACCGATATAGTAGATGGCCGGGCCTTCGCGGACCTCGCGTAAACTGATGGCGCGCTTCTGCCCGGTAAGATTGGTAGCGTCCGCAGCCACGCTCGCGGCAACCGGTTTGCCGGCGGTGCCGAGCGTTTTGTAGAGGACCGTGATATTTATCATGCCGCGGTTTCTGCTGCGCTTGATACCGTACTCATGCGTGGCAGCCGGTGGTAGGTAGGTCGTGTTCAGGGCGTTGAAATGCACAACATAGTCGCCAAAATCCTGGGAGTTCTCAGCAAAACTCGCGCCGCCCACAGCGATCAGCAGGCCAAACAGGAACGACATCATGTTTTTCTTATACATCCGCTATCTCCTTCTGATGATTCGGTAGTTCCACCCCAACTATAGACCAAACCGCAGAGAATGAGCTGCACAACAGTAAAAACGGCCGGCCAGTCCTACCTGTTGGTCGGTGATCAGCTTCACACCGCGGGTACGCCGGGCCGGGCTCCGGCGCGGCTGACGACCTAAAGAGAGTTAAGCCTGGACGGCGGCTTCCGCGGCCTGGTCGGTGATGGTTGCCGGCGTATTCGGGTCGGACGGGGTCCTCTTCAGCGAGTGACGCAGTTGCTGCAGGGTGTCCAGCTGCTGCTTGGTGTCGCGCAGGCTGTTTTCCAGTTCTTTGATGCGGGTATCCAGTGTATCGCGTGATTCGCTGATACGGCGCAGAGTCTCCAGGCGTTTCTCCATGGTTGCCTTATGCTCCTTGATTTGCCTGACCAGCGGATTCATAACTTCTTTGAGCCAAGCATTGGCGTCCTGGTTGGCTTTGAAAAACAAGCTGCGAGTGTGGCTCACCAGCGAGATGAAGAATTTCTTAATCACGTACGATTGCTCGGTCATGGTCGTGACCGGGCTGCGCCGGAACGCTTCGGCTTCCTGGTAGAGGCGTTCCAGCTCGGTCGAATATTTGGCTGTCGAGAACTGCTTGGGAGTCATCTGCGGCAGTCCGTGTTCTTCATGAAATTTCTTGTAGGTGGCGCGGATCAGCATGCGCGTCTGTTCGGCATGTCCGCTGACTTGCTCCATGGTGTCACGGGCACCGTCGAAAAAGGTCTCCATTCCGCGCTTCATGCCCGATGTGGTCCAGCTGTGCGTCATATTTTCGCGCGTCTTGTGGATAAGCCGGTCAAGGTTATCCATGCTTAGTGCATCGAGCATATTACGCGCTTGGTTCTGTAGCAGCCGGCGACTGTTCTGGAAACTCTCAACATTACGCAGGTAAGTCGCCTGCTCTTCACGTGACTTGTTCATCAGGTGCATGATGACGTTGGCATTCTTGCCCCGCAGCGAGCGCAGCTCCGCCAGGTGTTTGCGGGCTTCTGCCTTGCGGTTTTCCAGCAGAACCAGGATTTCGTCGATCATACCGTCGATTTGCGTTACCAGGGTGGCACGAACGATATCCTGCTTGCGCGGCAATACCGTACCGGCCAGGAAAGACTCCAGTTCATCCAGACGACTTCGCTGCAGCAGGCGGACATCGTCGCGCACTTTGGCGAGCAGTCCTTTCTGCGCCGAGATCGGGAATACTCGCTCAACAGCGACCTGCAGCTGTTCGGCAGTTGCACGGCGCTGCGCTTCGATGCTGGCGTTTACCCGGGATGAGTCCTTGAGCTCATCCCACAATGTATCGATCTTGTTCAGTACCACTACCAGGTTACTGTCCGACTGGTCACGCACCCTACGTACGTGGTGCTGCCACATTTCCATATCGCTGCGGGTGACCCCGGTATCGGCTCCGAGCAGGAACATCACCGCCTGGGCCGAAGGCAGCATGCTCAGGGTGAGTTCGGGCTCGTTGCCCATGGCGTTCAGCCCGGGGGTGTCCAGGATCACCAGGCCCTGCTCAAGAAGTTCGTGAGGAAAACTGATCAGTGCATGTCGCCAGTGCGGGATTTCGACCTGTGCTGGGGTGGTTCCGTGGGCGCGATAATACGGATCGGTGTTTTCGTCGTACAGTCCCAGCTCCCGAGCACGCTGCACGGGCACCTGCTTGGTCTTGATAACTTCGTGTAGTGCCTGCGACACCTGTTCGACGTCGCCTAAATTTAACGCGATCTGGGTCCAGTGAATCGGCTCGTGTTTGAACTCCGCGATGCTCTGGTCCTCCAGCCGGGTCTCGATGGGGAGCAGGTGGATGTAGGCCGACTTGCTGTCGCTGTCATAGAATAGTTCGGTGGGGCACATGGTGGTGCGGCCGGCTTCTGAAGGCAGGAGACGCCGGCCATAATGGGAAAAGAACAGCGCATTGATCAGCTCGGTTTTCCCCCGCGAGAATTCGGCGACGAAGGCCAGAGTCAAACGGTCCCTGCGTAGCGCCTCGATGGCCTCGAAGACCCTGAATTCTTGGTCAGGCGAGGCCATGTCATGGTCTTCCATCCAGGCCTGGAAATTCTCCACCGTCTTAATCAAGTCGCCACGCCAGGCGCTGTATGACTGTAGACGTTGATTGAGCTGGTCCTGCTTCATGCACCTTTCCCGTCAGTTATTCTTTGCTCGACACTGATGACCATGGCTGTGCTAAAGGCACGCCCGACTCCCGTAGCGGCCGCTGCTACAGGGTCTTTAGCCAGTTTATTAATAGCTTAGCGAACGTCCAGAGTATCGGCGCCGATGACTGCACGGTGTGACGAGGCTCACAGGCCGGCTTTGCGCACGCCACCGGGCAGTTGCCGCGGATCATCGATCCGGACGCGTTTGTTGCGACCCGTGTCGCCGCTCAACAGTGTGACTTGTCCGTGCGACACGCCACAGCATTTTGCCAGGAATTTCAACAAGGCCTGGTTCGCCTTGCCGTCGACTGGCGGTGCGGTCAGGCGAACTTTCAACGTTTCACCGACCACGCCGGCAATTTCATTACGGCTGGCGCGTGGTTGTACCCTGACAGTGAGGATCAGCGCTGTACCCTGCCAGGTGTACCATTCGGCAGACATACCCGGCGTTTCAGTTTGCCAGCGAATACAAGGGGGTCAGCAACAGCATTTTGATCAGCTGAATGGCGATTAGAGCGACCAGGGGCGACAGGTCGATGCCCGACATCGGCGGGATCACCCGGCGACAGGGTCTAAGCACCGGTTCTGTCAGGCTGTACAGCAGTGATACGGCCGGATTATAGGTGCCCGGATTCACCCAGCTGATGATCACCTGCACCACGATGGAAAACAGTAGAACATTCAGGAACAAACCGAGCAGTTCTGCGCAGGAAAGTATCAGCAGCCCACCGACCGACAGGCTGCCACTCCGCAACAGTGTAATCAGGGCGAACGACGCCATTTGCAGCGCCAGCATCAGCGCCAGAGAACTGGTGTCCAGTTTGCCGATGCTCGGCAGTATGCGGCGCAAGGGCAGCAACGGCGGGTTGGTGACTTTGACCAGAAACTGACTGACTGGGTTATAAAAATCAGCGCGCACCGCGGCGAGAAGGAAGCGCAGCATCACGCACAGGATATATAGTCCGAACAGGGTATTGATGAGAAATTCGAGAGGGTTGGTGACGTAACTGCTCCCCATCAGTCCGCCCCGAATTGGCGTGCCAGCTCGCGCGAACGGTCACGCGCGGCGGTCAGGGCAGTATTAAACAGGGCTCGCAGACGACCGTTTTCCAGCGCTTCCAGGGCTCTTTCCGTGGTACCCCCGGGCGAGGTGACCCGCTGGCGCAGCACCGCCGGTTCATCACTGCTCTCCAGTGCCATCTTGGCGGCGCCAAAAGCTGTCTGCAGAGCCAGTAGTTTGGCTGTTTTTGCTTTCAGTCCAAGCTCTTGGCCGGCTTCCTGGAGGGCTTCAATGACCAGAAAGATGTATGCGGGGCCACTGCCGGAGAGGGCAGTGACCGCGTCCATCAGGTCTTCGTCGTCCACCCATAACGCCAGACCAACCGCTCGCAGGATATTTTCGGCCAGGTCTTTTTGCGCCGGGGAAACGGAGCCGGTGGCAAACAGCGCGGTCGCTCCGCTTTGCACCAGGGCGGGCGTATTCGGCATGCAACGCACCAGTGCGCAGTCGCCACCGAGCCAGCGCGCCAGGTCGGATGTGCGGATGCCGGCGGCAACGGAGATTACCAGCGGCTGTACGGCCTGCACGGCAGGGCCAAGATCAAGCGCAACACCATGCATGACCGGGGGTTTTACCGCCAGTACCAGTACTTCGCTATTAGCTGTAACGCGCTGGTTGTTCGTGTCGGTCTGCACCTGAAACCGGCTTGCGAGGTCGCTCAACTGGTTGTTGTCGGGGTCGGCGACCAAGATGCTGGCCGGATTCCAGCCATCTGCGATCAGTCCGCCGATGAGGCTGCGCGCCATGTTGCCGGCGCCGATAAAAGCGAGTCGGGTATTTTTCATGGCCCAGAAGATACAGGATCATAAATGGCTGATACAAGCGCGAAATCCCAGGTTGCGGCTGACTGCGGTCATCGGCCGGCGGTGCCGATCGGGCAGTGGCGACAGCCATTTTGCGTTCGCGGGCGCTTTGCGTTGAAATGCGGTTGTCAAGACCTGGCAGCCAGTCAAGTTCTGGGTCCGCTTGACGATAAGGAAATCCGGAACTCAATAAAAGGGAATGCTCATGGATATTGCCGAGTTACTTGCCTTCAGCGTCAAGAATAACGCTTCCGATCTGCACATTTCAGCCGGTTTGCCTCCCATGATCCGCGTCGATGGCGACATTCGCCGTATCAATGTACCAGCGCTGGATCATAAAACCGTTCATGGCCTCATTTATGACATCATGAACGATAAGCAGCGCAAGGATTATGAGGAATTCCTGGAGACCGACTTCTCTTTCGAAATTCCCAACCTGGCGCGGTTCCGTGTTAATGCCTTTAACCATAACAGGGGTGCCGGAGGGGTGTTCCGTACGATACCCTCGACCATCCTGACGCTCGAAGAGCTGGGGTGTCCGGCGACTTTCAAGGATATTGCCGATCAGCCTCGGGGTATTGTGTTGGTGACTGGCCCGACGGGTTCCGGTAAGTCTACCACGCTGGCGGCCATGATGGATCACGTCAATAATGAGCGTTTCGAACACATCCTGACGATCGAGGATCCAATCGAGTTCGTCCACGAGAGCAAGAAATGCCTGGTTAACCAGCGCGAGGTCCATCGCGATACCCATGGCTTCAACGAGGCGCTGCGCTCAGCGCTGCGTGAAGACCCGGATATTATTCTGGTCGGCGAAATGCGCGACCTGGAAACCATCCGTCTCGCATTGACAGCGGCCGAAACCGGTCACCTGGTATTTGGCACGTTGCATACCAGTTCGGCGGCCAAGACCATCGACCGTATCATCGACGTGTTCCCCGCCGCCGAGAAAACCATGGTGCGTTCCATGCTGTCGGAATCGCTGCGCGCGGTTATTTCCCAGACGCTGTTGAAGAAGACCGGCGGTGGCCGAATTGCGGCACACGAAATCATGATCGGTACGCCGGCCATTCGTAATCTGATCCGCGAAGACAAGGTGGCGCAGATGTATTCCGCCATCCAGACCGGTCAGGCAGTAGGCATGCAGACCCTCGACCAGAACCTGCAGGACCTGGTGGCGCGGGGCCTGATCAGCCGTATCGATGCCAGGTCCAAGGCAACGAATAAAGACATGTTCCGCTGATTGGGGTTGCACAATGGATTTTAACTCTTTACTCAAGCTTCTGGTTCACAAAGGTGGCTCCGACCTGTTTATCACAGCAGGCATGCCGCCGAGCATGAAAGTCAACGGCCGGATAAAGCCGGTTTCGCAGTCGACCCTGACGCCAGAGCAGGCGCGCGAGGTGGTGCTCAGCGTGATGACCGCCGAACAGCGCAAGGAATTTGACAACAACCACGAATGCAATTTTGCCATCAGTTCCACCGGAGTGGGGCGCTTTCGCGTCAGTGCGTTCTATCAGCGCAATCACTGCGGCATGGTGCTGCGGCGTATTGAAACCAGGATTCCGACGGTCGACGAACTGAATCTGCCACCCATTATCAAGAACCTGGCCATGACCAAGCGTGGCCTGATTATATTCGTGGGGGCGACCGGCACCGGTAAGTCCACGTCGCTGGCATCGATGATCGGTTACCGCAACCACAACAGCACCGGACATATTATTACTATAGAGGACCCGATCGAATACGTGCACCAGCACGCGGGTTGCATCGTGACGCAGCGCGAAGTGGGTATCGATACCGAATCATTTGACACAGCGTTGAAGAATACCCTGCGCCAGGCGCCGGACATTATCCTGATCGGCGAAGTTCGGACTCGCGAGACCATGGATCATGCGATCGCGTTTGCCGAAACTGGTCACCTGTGTCTGGCAACTTTACACGCCAACAACGCAAACCAGGCGATGGACCGTATCATCAACTTCTTCCCCGAGGACCGCCGCGATCAGCTCCTTATGGATTTATCCTTGAACCTGAGGGCCATTCTGGCCCAGCAGTTGATCCCTACGCCGGATGGCAAAGGGCGCCGGGTGGTTGTCGAAGTGCTGATCAATACGCCGTTGGCGGCCGACCTTATTCGCAAGGGTGAGGTACATAAACTCAAGGATCTGATGAAGCGCTCCAACCAGCAGGGCATGAAGACTTTTGACCAGGCACTATATGATTTGTACCGCGAAGGCGAAATAACCCAGGAGGACGCCATCCACTATGCGGATTCCGCCAACGAAGTGCGCCTGATGATCAAGCTGAAAGACAACGAAGTCGACTCCAGTAATGCTCTGGAAGGCGTAACACTGGTAGAAACGCCATGACTAGGAGGCTGTCGGACTTGGGCGATCGTAGCGAGCAAGGTGGGAGGGCGAGGCCATTTTTTCGATCGTTTGAGGAGAATAGCTGTAGCTATTTGACGAAAAGGATCGGGAAAATAGGGCGCCCTCCCACCGGCGCAGTAGATCAGTTCCAAGTCCGACAGCCTCCAAGGAACCGCGCCCCCGCTGGTTGCTAACCTGTGGACGCGCGCTTTCCTGCGTGGTTTCCGGCCGCCGGCGGGCGCGCAACGAACTCGGCGCTCAGCTGAATATCGAGTGGGCGTCGAAAACCGGGCCGTCCACACACACACGTTTCATTGTTGGCCCGCTGTCCGTCTGGACCTGTACAGCACAGCCAGCGCACCCGCCCACCGCGCAGGCCATGAATTCCTCCAGTGAAACCTGGCAAGGCAGGCCATAAGTTTTCGCGAGTTTCGCTACCGCTTCCAGCATCGGGTGTGGACCACAGCTGAAGATCGCCACCTCCCGGCGCTGTGTTTTGTCAAGAGTTTCAAGCCAGCAGCGCGCGAGCTCAGTGATGTAACCTTCGAAACACCCCGGATAGCCCTGGAGACTTGTCAGCCTGCTGGCGATACCCCAATCTTCCAGTAGCGGCATACAGCCGATAACCCCGTCGGGTATCCCCGGTACCATGATCTGCGAGGGTCGCTGGGTGAACGGAAACGGGACTTCTGAACCAAGCAGCACCAGCGGATCGAATCCGCGCAGTTGTTTCAGGTGTTCGGCAAGAAATATCATTGGCGGCATACCGACGCCGCCACCGAGCAGCAGGGCGCGGCGCCGGTGCGTATCGGGCAAAAACGGCGCGCCGATGGGGCCAAGCAGGCTGATGGACTCGCCGCTGACGCGCCGCGCCAGCAGGCGGGTGCCCTGACCCACGGCCTTGTAGAGGAACTCTACCCAACCCTGGGTGGCGTCGGCGCGCATGATCGACAGCGGGCGTCGCATGGATAGCAACGGGTCGCAACGCAGATGGGCGAACTGGCCGGCTTTCGCGCTGGCAGCGCAACCCGGCGCCTTTACCCTGAGGACAAACTGGTCGCCGGCGAAGGCCTGGTGCGACAAAATTTCCGCCACTTCCAGTCCGATGCTGTCACGGTGCGCTGGATGTTTCATGCTCAGTCACGGCTGTAGATAATGTCTCCGTCGCGCAGTGTGTAACGCACTCGTCCGAGCATTTCCCAGCCACGGAATGGCGTGTTCTTGCCCTGGCTGTTCATGCTGCCCGCATCCAGGCGCCAGGTTGCGCACGGGTCAAAGATACAGATGTCCGCAGCCCGCCCTACACCCAGTTCGCCATAGGGAAGCCCGAGTATTTTCGCCGGTCCGCAGGTGACGCGGGCGATGGCGTCTTGCAAGAGGAGGTGGTTTTCCGCCACCAGTTTGAGGGTGAGTGGCAGCAGTGAATCCAGTCCCGAAGCGCCTGGTTCGGTTGCCGGAAACGGCATCAGCTTGGCGTCGGGTTCGTGCGGCTGATGATCGGAACAGATCGCCGCGAGCGTGCCACTACGTAGTCCTTCGCGCAGGCCGTCACGGTCTTCCTGGGTGCGCAGCGGCGGAATGAAATGATAGTCCGGACCGAAGTCAATGGCATCCAGTTCGCTGAGATAGACATTGTGTATGGCCACGTCGGCGGTCACGGGTGCGCCGTCGAACTGCGCGCGCGCCACCATACGGACAGCCCGTTGAGTGGTAAGCCGCCCAAAGTGAGCGCGCACTCCGGCCTGCTCAATCAGCGCCAGGTCCCGTGCCACGGCCACCGTTTCCGCGGCCTCTGGGATCCCGGGCAACCCCAGGCGGGTCGACACCTGTCCCTCGTGTATACAGCCGTTAGCCGACAATGCCGCGTCGTTGGCGTGCAGGAACACCGTCAGGTTGAACGTGGCGGCATATTCGAAGGCGCGGCGCTGAATCAACGTCGACGCCAGTGGTGTCAGTGCGTTGCTGACACCGATACAGCCAGCCTGCTTGAGGGCGTGCATTTCGCTCAGATGCTCACCGTCGAGATTGCGGGTCAGCGCCCCCAGGCCGACCACGCGGGCGGCGCCGACTTGCCTGGCGCGGTGGTGAATCAGTTCTATAACGGCGGGCGTGTCTATAATCGGGCTAGTGTCCGGTGGACAGCACAGGGTGGTGATTCCCGCGGCTGCAGCCGCGCGGCACTCACTGTCGATGGTAGCCTTGAATTCTTCGCCGGGTTCCCGCAAACGGGCGCACAGGTCAATAAGGCCCGGAATGATACACAGCTCGGAAGCGTCGATCTCAATGTCGACGGTGAACGCATCGGGGGCCTCGCCAACAGCCGCCACGCGGCCATCGGCGACGTACAGGTCCAGTTCCGCATCGATGCGGTTGTGCGGATCTATGAGACGTCCACCGGCTATCTTTATCCTGGGTCTAGCCACGGCTTTCCTGCGACCGTTTTTGTTGCATGGCCATGGACATCACTGCCATGCGGACGGCGATACCGTGGGTGACCTGTTGCAGGATCACCGAACGCGGGCCATCCGCAACCTGCGAGTCTATTTCCACGCCACGGTTTACGGGCCCCGGATGCATCACGGTAACATCCGGTTTCGCCATGAACAGCTTTTCTTCCGTCAGACCATACAGCTGGTAGTACTCGTGCTCGCTGGGTAGCAGCGCGCCTTCCATGCGTTCATTCTGCAGGCGGAGCATGATAACTACGTCGACGTTGCGCAGACCGTCGCGCAGGTCATGACACACCTGCACACCAAGCGACTCAACGTGCGACGGTATCAGAGTGCGCGGTGCTACGATGCGAACCTCACCGGTGTTTAACAGATTCAGGGCATGGATTTGCGAACGTGCCACTCGCGAGTGCGCGATATCGCCGACAATGGCAACACGCAGGCGGCCGAAATCCGCACCTTTCTCGCGACGGATTGTAAACATGTCCAACATCGCCTGGGTGGGATGTGCATGCCTGCCATCGCCGGCATTGATGACGCTGACGTGGGGTTGCGAATGGCGTGCGATAAAGTGCGCGGTGCCGCTGTCGCTGTGACGTACCACGAACATGTCGACGTGCATCGCCTCGAGATTGCGCAGGGTGTCGAGCAGAGTTTCACCCTTCATCGTGGCTGAGGCATTGACATTGATGTTAAGTACGTCCGCGGACAGGCGCTTGGCTGCCAGCTCGAAGGTGGTACGCGTACGCGTACTGGCTTCGAAGAACAGGTTGACGATGGTTTTGCCCCGCAGCAGTGGCACTTTCTTGACGGACTGTTCGGCGACGCCGGCAAACGATTCGGCGGTATCCAGAATCTCCCTGAGCAGTCCGTGAGTCAGGCCTTCGGTCGACAGAAAGTGACGCAGCCGGCCATCGGCACGAATCTGCAGATTGGCGCTGCTCATGGAGTGCTCTTGACCTCCAGCGTCAAGGGCTCGGGACCACAAAGTTTGACGTGTTCGGCCGGCCCCAGTGGCATATGCAGCCCGACAACATTGGCTTCGATCGGCAGCTCCCGGCCGCTGCGTTCGACGAGTACCGCAAGGGTGATGGATGCCGGGCGGCCGTAGTCGAACAACTCGTTCATGGCGGCACGGATAGTACGACCGGTGTGCAGCACATCGTCTACCAGGATGATATGCCGGTCGTCAATGCCGAATGGCAACTGCGAGGGCTTGACCTGCGGGTTGATGCCGATACGGGTGAAATCGTCCCGGTAGAACGAGATATCCAGGACCCCCAGTGCTTCCTTGACGCCCAGTTTCTGGTGCAGCGCCCGCGCAATCCATACCCCCCCGGTATGAATTCCTACCATCACAGTATGCGCCTCTCTATCGAGTTGCGGCTGAAGCTTGTCCGCCATTTGCGTAATGAGGGCGGGTATGTCGCACTGTTCACTCATTGTTGTTGCATGTGCTGTTGCAGCCAGTCCTGAAGAATTACCTGTGCAGACAAAGGGTTTGTGTCCTGCCTGTTGGCCTTTTGCGCCATGCTGCTCTCGACGATGTAAGAGGTCAACCGTTCTTCGGCGCGATGCACCGGCAAGCCGTAACGGCCTTCGAGCTGGCGGCAAAATCGCTGTGCGTTGGCTGTCATATCCTGTTCAGTGCCGTCCATATGATACGGAATTCCAACCACTAGCGCGCCGGGGTCCCATTCCGTGATCAGGTGGCTTATGGCCGGCCAGTCCGGCCTCCCGTCGCGGGCTTGCACCGTCGTGAGTGCGGTCGCCGACGCAGTTAAGGTCTGTCCGACGGCGACGCCGATGCGTTTGCGTCCATAGTCGAACCCAAGCAGCGTCTGTGCGCCGAGGGCGCCCGACTGTGCATCATGTTCTGCCATCAGGCGTGGCCGGCGTCTCCTGACAACAGGTCGAGATTGATCCCTAGCGAGGCGGCGGCCGCGCGCCAGCGCTCTTCGTCCGGGGTCCGGAACAAGATTTCGGGGTCGGCGGGGCCGCTAAGCCAGGCATTGTCGGCGATTTCGCGTTCCAGCTGTCCCGCGCCCCAGCCGGCATAGCCCAGTGTGATCAACATGCGTTCGGGCCCTTCGTTGCGGGAGATGGCATGGAGAATATCAATCGATGATGTGATGCCGATTCTGTCGGTTACCTTGAGTGTGGCCTCCCAGTCCCCCAGTGGTTCGTGCAGGACAAAACCACGGTCCTGCTGCACCGGTCCCCCGAGGTGGACGGGCATCTGGCGCGCTTCCGGCTGCGCATCTTCCACGTTTATATGCTGCAGGATTTCGCCGAGCTGCATATCCAGAGGGCGATTGACCACCAGTCCCAGTGCCCCCTCGGCGTTGTGTTCGCAAATGTAGGTCACAGAGTGGTAAAAATTCGGATCCTCCAGCCCGGGCATGGCGATGAGGAACTGATTGGTCAGGTATTGAATCTCCACCATGGCGTTAGTATCGGTGAGCTATCGCATTTTCACAAGCAGTTGGACGGTGGGGGATGCGCAAGGTTTAGTGGCTTTTCAGGTTGCCGCTGGTGAAAACCCAGGTGCGGGTAATGTACAGTACGTCGGTTTCCTGCCTGATGGCATCCGGAAAGGGAGCGAAAGGCGCAGCCAGTTTGACAATGCGTACCGCGGCATCATCGAGTATCTTGTAGCCGGAAGGTTTTCTAATGGTGATTTCCCGTACGCTGCCGTCCGGGTGAACGGCTACCTGGACTATCAGTTTGCCAGACAGGTTCTGGCGGCGCGCCGCGTCCGGATAGTTCAGGTCCCCGACGCGTTCGACCTTGGCGACCCAGTCGCGCATGTAATTGGCGTACTTGTACTCCTTGGTTCGCGCCGAAATAAACTTGCTCTTGGGTGTGTTCGAATAGACCTGCAACGACTGGTTGATCTGTTGATTGAGTGTCAACATCTCCATGCTCCGATTGATCAGTTCCGCTGCGTTGGCGGCCTCCTTGTTTTCCTCGGACTTGGATTTTTCGGGTGCTTGCACCTTTTCGCGGCTAACGTCTGCCGTAAGTACCTGAGTCGGCTCAGCAGTGCTTTCCTGCGGGGGCGCCGGCGGCGGGGCCTGTTCGATAGTTTCCTGCTGGGGCTGCACTTTCTCCTTGGTGTTGCCGGCACCATCCTGGCTGGTCTCGGCTAGGTAGTCGTACTCTTCGGGTGCTTTGGTATTCTGACGACTGACAACTGTGATATCGAGTGTCGGCATGTCCTGCTCGGCTGCGTCGTGATCAAAAGCGTCAAAACTGACGCCCAGTAAGACCAGTGCATGCAATGCCGTGGCGATAAACAGGGTTAACGCCAGGCGGTCCGCAGTTGGTGATTCAAAGGGTAGCTGTGTGGATACGTTCATGGTATTCGTTTCGACAAGCGTCCGCTGCTGCGTATTACCAAGCGGTGAGTATACCTTTTTCAGATGTCCCTGGGGGCTCCAGAGTCACAGTTTCGATACTGGTTGGCGGCCGCTCAAAATGCACCAGTGCCTGCAGCGTGTCGGTCATATGAGCGCCGCCCGCCGTGTCGATGAGCAGGACATCGCGGATACCCATGCTGCGGGCAATGTCTGGCCATCGTCCCGGACCGGCCACGAACAGCGCGGTGGCGGCGGCATCCGCCAGCGTGGCGTCGCCGGCGAGCACGGTTACCGAACGTGCGCCCACCGCCGGGTAGCCACTGCGCGGGTCGATGATATGCGAATAGCGTTTGCCCTTGAACTCAAAATAGCGCTCGTAGTCCCCCGATGTGAACACACATTGACTGCCTTCGAGATCCATGCTCGCGAGCACGCCCTGGCCATCGGGGGCACGGATACCGATGCGCCAAAGGCGATCGCCGTGGCGGCCGCGCAGGCAGAGGTCACCGCCGGCATTGACGATCAGGTTTCGAATGCCGCGTTCTTCCAGCAGCTCGACGGCCAGAGCAACCGAATACCCCTTGGCAAACCCGCCAAAATCCAGTTTGACTGCCGGGTTATCGCTGTTTATCCGGGAGCCGGAAATGTGCAGCTGCGACATGCTGGGTGCCGCTTGCAGCCACTGTCGGATGCTGGCGGGATCCGGTGGTGTGTGGTTGGGCTCGTCCTGCTGGAAACCCCACAGGTTAAGCAAGTGACCGATGGCCGGATTGAATAACCCCCCGCTGAGCTGTTCGAAGCGCTGGCCCAGCTGGATGAGGTGTATTAGCGACGCGGTGGTCTCGATACTGCGGCCTTCGCTAATGGCACGGTTCAGATCGTCGAGGGCGCCGCGCTGCCAAGCGTGCCAGTCGTGGTGCTGGCGCTGGAAAAGACTGTCGATGGCTTGTACCGCCTGGTGCGCTTGCGTAGGCTCGACGCCATAGAGGCTGATGTCGACCAATGTTCCAAAAGCGAACAGCTGCTGCTCGTAGCTAGTGTCGGGCGGCCGCCCACAGCCGGTGATACAGAGTATCGCTAGGCCAAGCATGAAACGCTGAAGATTCACGGGTGGGTTTTCAATCTTGTCTCGATGCAGTCCATCAGCTGGGCGGCGATATCCAACCCGTAGAGTTTATCCAGTTCGCGGATGCAGGTCGGACTGGTTACGTTGATCTCGGTGAGGTAATCGCCGATGACATCCAGGCCGACGAACAGCAGGCCGGCCTTTTGCAGTGTCGGTCCGACCCGGCTGCAGATCCAGCGGTCGCGTTCGCTCAATTCGACGCCCTCGCCGCGCCCACCGGCCGCCAGGTTGCCGCGCGTTTCTCCCTGCGCCGGTATGCGTGCCAGGGCGTATGGCACGGGCTCACCGTCAACCATAAGGATGCGCTTGTCGCCGGCACTGATTTCGGGAATGAACCTCTGTGCCATGGCTGTCCGCCGACCGAGATCGGTGAGCGTCTCCAGAATGACGCTGGTATTCGGGTCACCGCAGCGGACCCGGAAGACTGAAGCGCCGCCCATGGCATCCAGCGGTTTGAGTATGATGTCACCCTGTTCGTCAAGAAATCGGCGAATCCGTGACGTGTCACGAGTAACCAGAGTGGGTGCACAGCAGTCCCGAAATCTTGCCGTAAATAGCTTTTCGTTGCTGTCGCGCAGCGATGCGGGACGGTTGACCACCACGACGCCGGCGTGCTCGGCGTGTTCCAGCAGGTACGTGGTGTACAGGTATTCCATATCAAACGGCGGGTCTTTGCGAATCAGGATGACATCGAGGTCCGCAAGCGGTTGTTCGTTTGCTGGCCCCAGTTCGAACCAGTCGCTGCTTTGATCGCGTACCCGCAGGCGCCTGCTGCGACCAAAGGCTTCGCCGTCACGGAGGTAGAGGTCGGATTGCTCCAGATAGAATAGTCGCCAGCCACGTGCCTGACCCGCCAACAGCATAGCGAAACTGCTGTCCTTGTAGACTTTGATCGTCTGGATGGGATCCATCACGATGGCCAGTTGAATGCTCATGGTTTCCCGGCTGACGGCTGACCTGAGTCGCAGAATGTGAACAAATTCATAAATGTAAAGTTTGCTGGCGAGTGGACGATAGAAGCTGGTAGCCGCCATTGTAGCGTAAATTTGTCGGCAAATCGGGCGCTTGAAGTAAGCCGCAGACCAGGGTGAAGGGGCCAGGGCTGGCGGCGGGCGCAACACAGGACATCACCAAGTGGGTCAGGTACGAGCCGTATGCAAACCATTGTAGATCCAGCAGAAACCGAAGATGTAGAAACCCCGGTTGACGAAGAAAGCGCCAGCAAGGGGATTCCGGCCCCGAGAGGTACGGAAAACCTCAAAGTCATGGTTATTGACGATTCAAAAACCATTCGGCGGACTGCCGAAACTTTGCTGAAGAAGGAAGGTTGCGAAGTGGTGACGGCCACGGACGGTTTCGAAGCGTTAGCGAAAATCGCCGACGAGAAGCCAGACATTATATTTGTCGACATCATGATGCCGCGACTCGACGGTTACCAGACCTGCGCGTTGATCAAGAACAATCAGGTCTTCAAGGAGACGCCCGTCATCATGCTGTCGAGCAAGGATGGCTTGTTCGACCGAGCACGCGGGCGCATCGTTGGGTCGGATCAGTATCTGACCAAACCCTTTACCAAAGACGAACTACTGGGCGCGATCCGCGAGCACGTGCGGACGTAAGATGCGGGCCCGGATGGAGGCCAATCAGGGCATCCAGCTGCTGGGAGCCGTAATTAAACAAGGGGTAGCACCAATGGCACAAATATTGATTGTTGACGATTCTCCGACCGAAGCACACGTCCTGAAGGGCCTGCTGAAGAAGAACGGATTCGAGGTCGAGACTGCGGAAAATGGCACCGAAGGAATTGAGCGTGCCCGGGAAATGAAACCGGACCTGATCCTCATGGACGTTGTAATGCCCGGGCTTAACGGCTTCCAGGCCACCCGTCAACTGACCAAGGACCCGGAGACCAAGGATATTCCGGTCATCATCGTTACTACCAAAGACCAGGAAACCGACCGTGTCTGGGGCTTGCGCCAAGGCGCCAGGGATTTTCTTACCAAGCCGGTATCCGAGAAAACGCTGATGCAAAAAATCAACACAGTGCTGGAACTCGTCTGAAGGATCCGGAAATGTCTGACCTTGCCTGTCAAACACCACTGGAAAGGCTGGCACAACTGCAGCAGCTTTGTCTGCAGCACGCCTGCGGTCTACCCCAGCAGGAGCAGAATGAAGAGGCATGGATTGGTATCGGTTTCCGCCTGGGAGGGCTGCGGCTTGTCGCACCCCTGGCGGAAGTCTCTGAGATCCTCACGCCACCCAGTCTGTCGCACGTGCCGCGTACCAAGGCATGGGTTTGCGGAATCGCCAACGTGCGCGGCAACTTGATGCCGATCATGGACCTGCAGGGCTACCTGCAGGACAAGGCGGCCGTACTCCATCGGCGCAGCCGTATCCTTGTCGTCAACCATCAGGGCGTGTACTCGGGACTGGTGGTGGACGCCGTCCTGGGGTTGAGGCATTTTCGCGACGAGCAACGTTGCAACGAGCTGCCAGGTGACGACGCACGCATCCACGAGTATATGATGCACGGTTTCATGACAGAAAGCGTGCATTGGGGCGTGTTCAGCATGCATAAGCTTGCGGAGACACCGCAGTTTTTGAAGGCCGCCGTCTAGGCGGAACGGGAATGGGTTGAAGTAGGTTGTTTATCCCTGGAAAGAAGATAGCCGATTAGGTCAGGAGAGGAAACATGAGTACAGCCAAGCAGTCCCACGCCAAGGTGGGTTCACATAAACGGACGATGTACCTGATTGCAGCCTTGCTGCTTTCACTGGGCGGCATGGTCAGTGTCTTCTGGTACGTCGGCATCCAGGCGAACTACGACAAGCAATACATCGGTTATACCAGCGAGCAGCAGGTGTTGTCGCAGCAGGCGGCAAAATACGCACTGGAAGCCGCCAATGGCGTCGCGGCCGCTTTTGATCAGCTGACCATATACCGGAACAGGTTTGAAGAGGTTCTTAAGACTGAGCGAAATGGTAATGTGGCCACCGGCCTGCCTCCGAGTCGTGAGGAGGTGGAGAAAGACCTGAACGCCCTCCAGAAGAACTGGGAAGGCTTCCGCAACAGTCTCGATTTTGTGATCGGATCCAAGGATACCGTTGCTGTTACCGTTGCGGAAATCGGCGGCGTGATCAACGAGGTGATCCCGAAGTTGCAGGCATATGACGAAGAAATCGTCAATATCCTTCAAGAAAAGAAGGCGGATCGCAACACGATCAGTTTGGCGACACGCCAGTTGATGCTGAGTCAGCGCATTGTCAACAACGTCAATCTGGCGCTCACCGGCGAAAACGTGGAGGTGGCCATCGAGCGATTTTCTGAAGACGTGGAGGAATACGGTACCGTGCTTGATGGCATGGTTCGTGGTAATGATGTCATCGCCATGATCAAGAACGATGACGTCCAGGCCAAGTTGTATGAAACGTCGATGTTGTTCAAGACCGTTGCTGACAACGTAGAAGAACTGCTGGATATGTCCGATGATCTGCTGGAAGTACAGCGGGCGGCACGCACTATCTCATCACAGTCTGACGACCTGTTTGCGGCGTCACTGCGGCTGCAGAATGCTTACGCAATGGCGGCGAGCACGCGTGTCGTGCAGCCGACGATGGGCTATATGTTGGGCGGAATAGGTTTGCTAGTCCTGTTCCTGCTGGGTATGCAGGTGTACCGTGACCAGGAATCTCGCCGCAAGCACGCCGAAACGGAAAACAAGAACAACCAGGAGGCCATTCTGCGACTGCTCGACGAGATGGGTAACCTCGCCGACGGTGACTTGACCACATACGCGACAGTGACTGAGGACTTCACCGGCGCCATTGCGGACTCGGTGAACTACACCATCGACGCGCTGCGCGACATGGTTACCACCATCAACGAAACCTCTCACCAGGTATCTTCCGCGGCCAAGCAGACCCAGGACACCGCGCAGCACCTGACCGAGGCGAGTATGCATCAGGCCGAAGAAATCACTTCGGCGACAACGGCTATCAATGAAATGGCTGTGTCCATCGACGAGGTGTCGCAAAACTCGGAAGAAACGGCCGAGAAAGCGTTGCGTTCCGTGGAATACGCCAAGAAGGGCGGCGCCACGGTTCGCCGTAACATCGAGGGCATGGATCGTATCCGCGAAACCATCCAGGAAACCTCCAAGCGTATCAAGCGCCTGGGCGAAAGCTCCCAGGAAATCGGCGACATAGTGGAGCTCATAAACGACATCGCGGAACAGACCAATATCCTGGCCTTGAACGCCGCAATCCAGGCGGCAATGGCTGGAGAGGCGGGTCGCGGTTTTGCGGTGGTCGCCGACGAAGTGCAGCGTCTGGCCGAACGGTCATCTAATGCTACCAAACAGATCGAGGCGCTGGTCAAGACAATCCAGACCGATACGAACGAAGCGGTTATCTCCATGGAGCAGAGTACGGCGGGTGTGGTCAACGGTGCACGTCTGGCCGAAGAATCCGGCGAAGCGCTCGAAGAGATTGTGAAGGTGTCGGAGGATCTCTCCGGTCTTATCCAGTACATTTCTTCCTCCGCCCGTCAACAGTCGAAGGCAGCGGCGAACATTTCCGAAACCATGCACGTTATCCAGGAGATCACCACACAAACGTCCGCCGGCACTAATGAAACTGCAGCGTCGATCGGTAACCTCGCGGGCCTGGCCGAGGAGATGGCCAACTCGGTTACCGGTTTCAAGTTGCCGGAGTAAACGGCAGGGAGCCACTTCATGGCTGACTCCTCCGGATGCGCGCAGGCGTTTGCGGCCCACAGGCCTCAGGTCGGGCTTCGCGTGGAAATGGATGACCGGCAGTTTGCGGACTGGACCAGACTCCTTGAGCGACGTGCAGGTCTGTTTATAGCGCGCGAGCGTCGCTCATTCCTGGTAAGTGGCATCCGGGCACGCATGCGTGTGAACGGCTGCGGTAGTTCACAGGAGTACTATGACCGGCTGACCAGCGCACGCAATCAGGCGCGCGAGTGGTCGCTGCTGGTCGACAGCCTTACGGTTCACGAGACCTGTTTCTTTCGTCACCGGGCGTCAATGCAGATGGTAAGGGAGAAACTGGTTCCCGAGGTGCTTGCAAACGAGCGCAGTTACCTCGCCTGGAGCGCGGGATGTGCGACTGGCGAAGAGGCGTACAGCCTTGCGATGCATATCGATTCGTGTTTGTACCCCGCGCGAGATGAGTGCTTCTTCGGTGTTACAGGCACCGATGTCAGCCTGCCCGCGTTGCGCCACGCGCGTGCAGGTATTTATCTTAAACGGCGCCTACGCGATATTCCAGAACCATTCCCGGACAAGTACTGCGAGACAGTATCAGACACGCACTTTAGAGTCGTGGATAAGCTGCGCAAGCGAATTTGCTTTACTCAATTGAATTTGCGTGACGTTAAAGATGCACCTATGGCCAAAGTTAACCTTATCTATTGCCAGAATCTGTTGATCTATTATGACCGCAAGCGCCGTGCAGAAATAGTAAATGAGCTTGTAAGGTTCCTACGGCCGCGGGGCGTCCTGGTTCTAGGCGCGGGTGAATTGCTGGACTGGCGTAATTCGAATATGGAGAAAGTGCGTTATCCGGATACGCTGGCGTACCGGCGCACGAACTGACAGCACTGAGTGCGGGATGAAGGGAAATACAATGAATCAAGTCATCGATTTCAGCACTTTGACATGGGTTAGAAACGAACTGCATGACACGCTGAAAGAGGCGCGTCAAGCGCTTGAAGCCCATTTAGAACGCCCGCAGGATGAAGCGCAGCTCGGCTTTCTTGCTGCACATCTCCACCAGGTGTACGGCACGCTGCAAATGGTGGAGCTGTATGGTGCAGCCCTTCTGGCCGAGGAAATGGAGCAGGTCGCAAAAGCGATCGCCGGCCAGATAGTCACCCAGCACGATGACGCCTGCGAAGTGCTGATGCGCGCGATGCTGCAGCTTCCGGACTATCTTGATCGTTTGAATTCCGGTTTCCGCGATATTCCGATTGTACTGTTGCCGTTGCTCAATGATCTGCGCGCTGTGCGTGGCGAAAACCTGTTGTCAGAGAACTCGATGTTCACCCCCGACCTGGGCGCAGCACTGCCCGAGTCCCTGCTGAACACGCACACGGATGGCGATATCCGCCAAATGACCCGGGATTTGCGCCACCGTTTCCAGCTGGGGTTGCTGGGATGGTTCCGTGAAAAGGACACGGAAATGTCATTGTCAGCGTTGTTGCAGGCTCTGGACGGACTGCAGCAGCTGGGAGGCCATGCCAGGGTCGTGCGCCTTTGGTGGGTCGCCGCGGGCCTGGTGGAAAGTTTGATGGCGGGGGTACTGGTCAACGGCGTTGCTATGAAGCGTGTCCTGGGTCAGGTAGATCGTGAAATCAAACGCATGATCGACCGTGGCGAAGATGCACTAATTCACGATACCCGCGACGACTTGTTCAAGAATCTGTTGTTCTACTGTGCGCAGTCACCGGCGACAACCAGTGTCCGTGTCGCGCAGATACAGGAAACCTATCGTTTGAAAGAACTGCTGCCAGATGAGGCGGAATTGGCGGCGGCGCGCGAAAGTCTTTCCGGCCGGAATTTAGAGTTGTTTCAGACGGTTGCAGTTGCCGTCAAGGAAGAACTGGCACTCCTCAAGGACAGTCTGGATATTTTCCTGCGTCATGGTTGCCGGGACAGTAAGGAGCTGGGACCATTGATCGCTGCGCTGCGCTCCCTGGCCGATACGCTGGCAATGTTGAGCCTTGGCGCAGCGCGCAAGGCCGTGGTTGCCAAAGCGGTCGATCTGCAGTCGTATGTCGATTCCGGCGGGGCTCCGGCGGACACCTCCCTGATGGATGTGGCGAGCACGCTGCTGTTCGTCGAGTCATCGGTAGACACTATGGGTTGTGGTCGGGCAGCAGCTTCCGATGAAACCCAGGTCGAAGACCAACTCGCCGCAAACGAATACCAGCATGTTATGGAGGTGGTTGTTCAGGAAGCCATCGCCGACCTGATACGGGCAAAGGAGGCGATTGTCAGCTATATCGCGTCGGACCACGACACGGCACAGCTCAATGATGTCCCGCAGTGGTTCAACCAGGTTAAGGGCGGGTTGTTGTTACTGGGAGAAGCGCGCCCGGCGGCGCTTGTTGACTCCATTGCGCGCTATATCGATAAAGACCTTATCCAAGGTCGAAGACAGGCGGGCCAGCCGGAACTGGATGCGCTCGCCGACGCCGTCTGCGGTCTGGAATACTACCTCGAAAGCCGCAAGGAACACCGTATGTACGGCGGTTCTGCCATCGCCGTCGCCGAACGAGGTGTTGACCGGCTGGGTTATCCCACGCAACAGAACAAACCCGCAAACGCTACCGATACCGAAACCGGCACGCAAGAGACGGCCGCCGAACCTGCAGAATATGCTGCATTTGAGGCGAGTAGCCGCGAGCCCGCCCCGATGTCCGATGGGCGGCCGGCTGCCGAAAACCTGCCTGCTGGCCAAGGCTTCGAATTCGATTTCTCACTGCTCGAGGAACCTCTCGTCGCAGAGAGCGACGACCCTGCAGCCGCTGCGCCGCAGGAGCACGGCGACCCCTTGGAAGAAGCGGCAAGCGAGCCGGCGTCGAATAGGGTCCACGTTAAACCAGTTGAGCCTTTTGAGTCGCAGGTACTCCCGGCGGACTTGGTAAAGGCTTCGACCGCGCCAATCCAGCCGGATGAACTTCCCGAAATTGAAGAGGCAGCGCCAGTTTCAGCCGTCACCGGTGTTGAAGAAGACGATGATGCTCTGGCAGTGATCGGCGCAGATGTCGATGACGAAATTCTCGAAATCTTTATCGAGGAGGCCGAGGAAGAACTGGCCAGTATCACCGAACAATTGCCGGTCTGGCTGGCTAACACAGATGACGCGGACTCACTGGGAAGTATTCGCCGTTCCTACCACACCCTCAAAGGCAGCGGTCGACTGGTCGGCGCGATGCGCGTCGGGGAATTCGCCTGGGCTTTCGAAAACATGCTGAACTGCCTAATTGACGGCACGTTGTCGGTAAGTCCGGAGTTGACAGGCTTGCTGCGGTCGGCTTTGGAGGCGTTACCTGAGCTGATCCAGCAGATCAGGGACGGTGTGCCAACCCGGCAGCCTGTCGCACACCTTATGCGCAGCGCCGAGGCTTTGAGCAGGGGGGACGCTCTGCCGGAGCTGGCGACGGCGCCGGTTAGATGCGAGCCGGCGGAAGCTGAAAGTACACCGGAAGCGCAAACGGAGATGAGCAACGAAGATAGCGTCGTTGCGGAGCGTTTCGTCGAGCCGGTGCTGAACCTCGAAAGCACCACGCTGCCGATTGATCAGCTTGAGGAGCCCCAGCCAGTGGCTGCCGCGCTCTCGGAGCCCTCCGAGCCCGAACCGCTATCCGATGATACGTCTGGCGAAGAACCCGATGGTGAGGAATCAGTGTTGTACGCGGATAGCGTAATGGATCCGCTCTTGTACGACATCTTTAATACCGAATCGCAGTCGCATCTCGACGTTGTGCGCGAGTTCCTGGCACAGGCTGTGGTCGGCGAGAGCCGGGTTGACGAGACTCTGGCGCGCGCCTTGCATACCATGCACGGCAGTGCACACATGGCTGAAGCACACGTTATCGCCGAACTTGCTGGAGAACTGGAAAGGCTGCTCAAGCTATTGCTGGGCGCGGGACTACCGGTCGAGAAAGAAGTGTGTGAGGCCCTCGAAGCCAGCGTGGTGATCATCGAGGCAATGTTGTCGAGCCTGCCTGAGCGAACTACGGAACCGCAGGACTATACGGCCACCTTGCAGCATGTGAAAGACTTATCAGCTGCGATTCCGCCTGCAGATTATCATGAAGCATCCCTCGAATCCCAAGAAGACGAGGAGACTCTTCTGAACGCGCCGGAAACTCATGAACGTACTGCTTCCACACCTGAAGAGCAGATGGGTGATGACCAGGTTGCGAGCAGCTCCATCGACGAATACGCACAGCACGATGCTGAGTTGCTGGAAATTTTCCTGGAAGAGGGTGGTGAAAATCTCGAAACTTGTGATGCTGCACTGCAGCGCTGGCGTGAGTCAGCCGGTGATAGTTCAGTCTGGGAAGAACTGCAACGCGCGTTACATACTCTGAAGGGCGGCGCGCGGATGGCAGATCTGGGCACCATCGGTGACGTTGCCCACGCTGCGGAGTCACTGATTGTCAGTATCAGCGAAGGTCGTGCCGACCACGGCGAAGCCGCTATGGGTGGCGTGCAACACGCTCATGATTGCCTGACAGAAATGCTGAACCGGGTGCGCAGCCGTCAACCGGTCGAGGCAGCAGACCAGGTGGTCGCCGAACTAAAAGCACTGCGGGCACAGACGCCATCGGTGACAAGTGATCGCGCGACTGAAGGTCAGCAGGCCGCGCCCGAAGCAGAGGTCGAGGCTGCAGGCGATGTGCCAGACACCCTGAGTGTCGACCCCTATGCCGAAACAGACCCGGAAATACTTCAGGTCTTCCTCGAAGAGGCCAATGACATCATGGAGCACTGCGAGCAAACGCTGCAGGGCTGGAAGCACAAGCCCGGGGATCAGTCGCTGATGGCGGAACTGCAACGCGAGCTGCATACCCTGAAGGGCGGCGCACGCATGGCGGATATCACTGAGATCGGAGATCTTGCTCATGCCGTCGAATCGCTTATGGTCAAGGTCAACGAGGGAGAGGTGACTTGCGGCGAAACGACATTCCGAGTGCTGGAGCAAGCGCAGGATACGCTTGCCGGTATGCTAGAACAGGTGCGCAACCGTCGGCCACTGAAGCCGCACGTCGGTATTATCGCGGATCTCGAAAAGCTGCGTGACGGTCTGGAAGGTGTGGTGGCCGCTCCCGGAGAGTGCACCGACAGCACGACCCGCGGGACCATGGAGGGTAGCACTGAGTTCAAGGAACGCCGCGCCAAGTCACGCAGCAGCCAGGAGCTTGTCCGTGTCAAAACGGATCTGCTTGACAATATGGTGAACTTCGCCGGCGAGGTCAGCATCTACCGCTCCCGACTTGAGCAACAGGTGGGCGCCTATAGCTTCAACCTGGTGGAGATGGAGCAAACCGTTGCTCGTGTTCGAGAACAGCTGCGCAAGCTGGAAATCGAAACCGAAGCCCAGGTGCTCTACCGTTACGAGCGCGAGGGCGAACTACTGGATGGAGCCGCCAACAGCGAGGACTTCGATCCCCTGGAAATGGACCGGTATTCGCACATGCAGCAGCTTTCACGTTCGTTGATGGAAAGCGTAAGTGACTTGAGCAGTATCCAGAATCTTTTGGAAAACATCACGCGTGAATCCGAGACCTTGTTGCTGCAGCAGGCGCGTGTCAATACGGAGTTGCAGGAAGGATTGATGCGCACCCGCATGGTGCCGTTTCTCGGGCTGGCGGCACGCATGCGCCGTATCGTGCGCCAGACCGCGCAGGAAGTGGGCAAAAAGGCCGAACTTGAGCTTTCGGGTGCAGAAGGGGAAATGGATCGCACGGTAGTTGATCGGATTGTTGCACCTATCGAGCACATGTTGCGTAACGCGATTTCACACGGCATCGAAGCGCCGCAGAAGCGTCTGCAGAAGGGCAAACCGGAAACCGGTACGATCAGGATTACCCTGGAGCGCGAATCGTCTGACGTCGTGTTACGGATTGCTGACGATGGCGCCGGTATCAACCTCAGCGCGATTCGCAAGAAAGCCATAGAGCGCGGTCTGATGCCGGCGGATTCAGAACTCACCGATAACGAGGTTCTGCAGTTCATCCTGGAAACCGGTTTCAGTACCGCGGAAAAGGTCACCCAGGTGGCCGGGCGCGGCGTTGGCATGGATGTTGTGAACAGCGAAGTCAAACAGTTGGGTGGTTCGCTGCATATAGACTCTGAATACAATCGGGGTACTACGTTCACAATACGGCTGCCATTCACTCTGGCGTTGAACCAGGCCCTGCTGATCGAAGTAGGTGAGGATACCTATGCGATCCCGTTGTCAAGCATCGAGGGTATCGTGCTCATGCGGCGCGAAGATCTCAAGGCCTACTATGATGACCCGAATACTCGCTTTGAGTACGGCGGTTATGCGTACGAAGTGCGCCATCTCGGCACTGCTCTCGGCACCAGTACGCCGCGCCTGGACAGCGGACCGAAACGCCTCCCCGTACTGCTGGCGGGGGTGGGCGAGCATTGCGTTGCCTTCCAAGTCGAGAACCTGCTGGGCAGCCGTGAAATCGTCGTGAAGTCCGTTGGACCGCAGATCAGCACCGTGCGCGGGCTGTCCGGCGCTACCATCCTCGGCGATGGGCGGGTTGTCATGATTCTGGATATCGCCGCACTGCTGCGCACCGGTTCGACAGGCCTTGACCAGATTAACAACATCATCAGTCAGCCCACACGCACCGGTCGTCTAACGGTGATGGTGGTCGATGACTCGATTACGGTACGCAAAGTCACAACCCGCGTGCTGGAGCGCAATGACATGAACGTCATCGCTGCCAAGGACGGTGTCGACGCTGTATCCAAGCTCCAGGAAAATATTCCTGATATAATGCTGCTCGATATCGAAATGCCGCGTATGGATGGTTTCGAACTGGCTACCCATGTTCGTAATGAACCGCGGTTGCGCGATATCCCGATTATAATGATTACCTCGCGCACGGGTGATAAACACCGTCAGCGGGCCATGCAGATCGGCGTAAACCGCTATCTTGGGAAGCCCTTCCAGGAAAGCGAGTTGCTGGAAAACATTCAGGCATTGTTGGAGGAAACGACGACAGATGGGTGAAACTCCTCAGGCAGCGCTGCGCGTCGCTTTGCTGGCCAAGGATTGTGAACGCGGCGAATTTCGCGCTTTGCTGGAAGACGAGGGCATCGAGGTTGTTGTGGATGGCAGATTCGAGCTGCCTCTGCCACACGAGTGGAATGACGCCGAGGTGCTGCTGGTGGATATGGAAGCGCAGCTAGAACGGCCCCAGGTTGAAAGCCTGCTGCAGCGGTCACCGGTACCCGTGCTGTTAAATGCCGGAGGCGTTGGCAGCAGCGTTATCTGGCACCGCAGGCTGGTAGGCAAACTGCAGGCTCTGGCGAACCGCTCGGTTCCCAACACCCGTGTCGGCTCAGTGCGCTCCAGACCGGCTCTGCAGCTCATACAGGGGCAGCCGGACGTCGGTGCAGAGACACCATGGCTGGTGGTACTGGGTGCCTCAATCGGCGGCCCCAGGGCCGTTGCGCGGTTTCTTCAGGCACTGCCCCTCGATCTGCCAGTAACGCTTTTGCTGGCCCAGCATATTTCCGCAGCATTCCAGGATTTGCTGGTGGAACAACTGGACCGCTGCAGCCGCTGGCCGGTTACCCAGTTAGGGGACTATCAAGCTGTCGAACCAGGGCAGATTTGGTTAGTACCATCCGAGTGTCGCATAGAGGTTGACGAAAAATGCGCGGTGCGGCGCAGTCCGCACGCCTGGCGGTCAACCCAGCGGCCGGACATTGATGCGGTTCTGGATACAGTGGCCCGCGCTTTCCGCGGTCGCTGTGGCGTCATCCTGTTCAGCGGCCTGGGCAAGGATGGCACGCACGGCTGTGAATCAATCTCGCGGTCCGGCGGTTTTGTCTGGGTGCAGAGTTCGGAGAGTTGCGTAATTCCGAATATGCCCGACGCAGCGCGGCGATGTTGCAGAGTCGAGCTGAGCGGGTCACCGGAGGAGCTGGCGCAGGCCCTGGCAACACGCTGCAGGCTCGGAAGTACGAGCATCAACTAGTGTTATACACGGAGTGGTACTATGAATGCAGTAGTCGAATCGGTACGTAGCCTGTGGGTACCCCTGGACGGCGTTAACTTGCTGGTGCCTAACGTCGCCATCGCTGAAGTCATCAACTATCAACCTCTGGCGCTGATCCAGGATGGACCTGCGTGGCTGCTCGGAAGGCTGCGCTGGCGCGATCAGGCGTTGCCGGTGATATCTATGGAGCACCTGTGTGGCTTTGGCCTGCCTCAGGGCGAGCTCGGTGCGCGTATCTCGGTGCTGAATTCTGTAAAGAGCGGTGCGACGCTGCCATTCTACGCCATGGTCACGGCCGGTATTCCGCGTCTCATTAGTGCGGATACCGATGGGCTGGGTGAGTCCTTGCTGGCGGCGAGAAGCCTGCCAGATACGGTGGCGGACTGTGTCCAGATCGGTAACGAGGAAGCACTGATTCCCGATATGGAAATCATTCAGTCAAGGGTTGAATCCACTTGGGATGAATTCAAGCATCAGTAGCGCTGGAGCCGCGGAGGCTAACTGTCGTTGCTGCTGTTAACGATTGAAATCACCCCACAGCGTCTGTAATGCGGCTAGAGCAGCCAGCGCAGCAGTTTCGGTACGCAGTATCCGCGGTCCAAGGCGAACGCGTCGAAAGCCCGCGGCCACAGCGGCTCCCACTTCGTTGTGTTCAAGTCCACCTTCAGGCCCTACGAGAACCTGTACGCAACTCGCTGGCTCGATTTCTTGCAGTGTTGTGTCCGCTTCGGGATCCAGGATTATTCCGAGAACTCCATGCGCCGCTGCGCCAAGCCACTCCGCCAGGTCGACTGCCTGGTGCAACACCGGTAGACGAACCCGGCCGGACTGTTCGCAGGCCGCCTGTATGACGCCACGCCAGTGTGACAGGCGCTTGTCCAGCCGTTGTCCGCTGAGCTGTACCTGTGAGCGGCGCGACCATAGCGGTGTAATCTCTTTAACACCTAATTCGACAGCCTTTTGTATTACCAGGTCCATACGTTCCCCGCGGGAAATGCCCTGTCCCAGACTGACGCGTAGTCTGGATTCGCGGTGCCGGTCGGTAGCGCAGCTGATGCCGAGGATGGCCCGCTTGCCTTCACTGCTTTCGAGAATCGCCTGGTATTCCTTGCCATCCCCGTTAAACAGCAGCACCGAATCACCGGCCTGAATGCGCAGCACCTTGAGCAGATGGTGGCTCGGTGCCTGCTCCAGAACGACCGGCTGGTGCAGCACCAGGGTTTGCGCCGTGTAAAAGCGTGGAATACGCATCAGTCCGCGACCGCATGGGCGATTCCGCCCCAGGCAACGGCGGCGATCACGTCGATCTGCTCGCTGGTGATGACGTAGGGGGGCATGAAGTAAACGACATTGCCCAGCGGGCGCAGCAGTACCCCGTGATCCAGTCCGTACTGGTAGACCTTGATGCCGCGACGTTCCTGCCAAGGATAGGCTATACGCTTCGACTTGTCCTTGATCATCTCGATAGCCAGTATCATGCCGCGCTGGCGAACTTCGGCAACGTGCGGGTGCTCGCAGAAATGCTCTGTGCTGTCTGCCATTGCGCTTGCCAGAACCCGGTTGGCATTGAGCGTATCGCCTTGCTCGAATAAGTCCAGGGTGGCCAGGGCCGCTCGGCAGGCCAGGGCGTTTCCGGTGTAGCTGTGGGAGTGGAGAAACGCGTTCAGTTTGTGGTAATCGTCATAGAATGCGTGATAAATGTCGTTACTTGTCAGTACCACGGACAAGGGCAGGTAGCCACCAGTCAGGCCCTTTGACAGACACATGAAATCCGGGCTTATGCCGGCCTGTTCGCACGCGAACATTGTACCGGTACGGCCGAATCCGACTGCGATCTCGTCGGCGATCAGGTGCACGTCATAGCGGTCACAGGCCTCACGCAACAGCGCGAGGTATATTGGGTCGTACATGCGCATGTTCCCGGCGCACTGCACCAACGGTTCGACAATTACAGCGCAGATCTGGCTCGCGTGCTGCGCGAGCGCCCGTTCCATATGGGCAAACATGCGCTCGCTGTAAGTCGCACAGGATTCCCCGGCTTCGCGGTTGAAACAGTCGGGTGAGGGTACGTTGACAGTCTCCATGAGCAGGGGGCCGTAAGTATCTTTGTAAAGCTTTACGTTGCCGACAGCCAGTGCACCCAGGGTTTCGCCATGGTAGCTGTTTTCCAGAGTAATGAATCTGGTCTTATTGCCTTGGCCGGTATTCCGCCAGTAGTGAAAGCTCATTTTAAGGGCAACTTCTATCGCTGACGAACCATTGTCCGCATAGAAGCACCGATCGAGCCCGGATGGAGTAATATTGACGAGTCGTTCCGACAGATCGATCACGGCCTCGTGGGAGAAGCCGGCCAGCAAGACATGCTCCAGTGTGTCTGCCTGTTGGCCCAGTGCAGCATTTATCTGGGGGTTGGCATGACCGAAGAGGTTGACCCACCAGGAGCTGATGGCATCCAGATAGCGTTTGCCGTCAAAATCCTCCAGCCACACACCCTGACCGCGGCGGACGGGGATCATCGGCAGCCATTCATGGTCCTTCATCTGGGTGCAGGGATGCCAGACAACGGACAGATCGCGTTTTACCAGCTCGGCGTTGTTCACTGGGGTTCTAACCGCACAGGCGCGCGGAGTCGCCCGGAGGAAAAACGTTAAAAATAATGACCGCTAAGTCGCGCCAAGTCGCGCGAAGTCTTTCCTCTTGCGCTGAACACAAGGCGTCAGCAGGAATCCTTGATTGCGCCTGACATGCCATTGCATAGAAACTTGGCGCTACTTGACGCGACTTGGCGGTGACAGTCATTTTCTCTGTGCGCCTCCGTGGTTACAACACCCCGGCTCAGTGGCCCAGCCTGAGGTTGTTCCATATGGCCGTTGTGGGCCCGGCCTGATTCATGGTATAGAAATGCAGTCCCGGGGCACCGGCGTCCAGAAGTCTCTGACACATTTCGGTTACAACCGCTTCACCGAAAGCGCAAATCGAGGCGCGGTCGTCACCAAAACCCTGCAGACATTTGCGAATCCACCGAGGTATCTCTGCGCCGCACATATCGGAAAAACGCGCCAGCTGAGTGTAATTGGTGATAGGCATTATGCCGGGCACAATCGGCAGGTCCATGGCCCGCTTTTCACACTGGCTGACAAAGTGGAAGTATGCGTCGGCATTGAAGAAATACTGCGTTATCGCACTGTTCGCGCCGGCCTCGATCTTGCGTTTGAAATTATCCAGGTCACGCTCCGCACTCGGCGCCTGGGGGTGAAATTCAGGGTAGGCGGCGACCTCGATATGAAAGTGGTCGCCGGTCGCCTCGCGGATGAATGCAACCAGCTCGTTGGCGTAGCGGAACTCACCGGGCTGCCCCATGCCCGAGGGCAGATCTCCGCGCAGTGCAACGATGTGACGAATGTTCTGTGCTTGGTACATCTGCAGGATTTCGCGAATCCCGTCTCTCGTCGAACCGACGCAGGACAGGTGGGGGGCGGCCTCGATGCCGGACTCGCGCTGAATTTCGCAAACTGTGTCGAAGGTGCGCTCCCGTGTCGAGCCACCGGCTCCAAAGGTAACCGAAAAGAAACGCGGATTCAGTTCTGCCAGTTGAATCCGCGTGGCGCGCAGCTTTTCGACTCCTTCCTGTGTCTTCGGCGGGAAGAACTCGAAACTGTAAACCTTCTCATACTTCTTCTGAGATTCCATAATTGGCTGCCGGTCGCGCACTAGAGTCCCCCTTACGGCCGGGTGCGGCCTATTACTGGGGTAAAAATCACCTGAGCGGATCAGTAACGATAATGTCCCGGTTTGTATGGCCCTTCAGGCTTGATACCCAGGTAGGTCGCCTGCTCCTGCGTCAACACAGTCAGGTTGGCGCCGATCTTTTTCAGGTGCAACCGGGCGACCTTTTCATCGAGCAGCTTGGGCAGGACGTAGACCTTGTTCTCGTACTTTTCGCCATTATTGAACAGCTCCATTTGCGCCATTACCTGGTTGGTGAACGAGGCGGACATCACGAAACTTGGATGCCCGGTGGCGCAGCCCAGATTGACCAGGCGGCCCTTGGCCAGCACGATGATCTTTTTGCCGTCCGGGAAAATAACATGGTCGACCTGGGGCTTGATCTCTTCCCACTGGTATCTTTCCAGGGAGGCGATGTCGATTTCAGAATCGAAATGGCCGATGTTGCAGACGATCGCCTCATCTTTCATGGCCAGCATGTGGTCGTGCGTGATGACATGAACATTACCGGTAGTAGTGACGAAGATATCGCCGATACTGGCCGCTTCCTCCATAGTAACCACCCGATAGCCCTCCATGGCGGCCTGCAGCGCGCAGATCGGATCGATCTCGGTAATCAGTGCGGTGGCGCCCATACCGCGGTAGGCTTGTGCACAACCCTTGCCGACGTTACCGTAACCCAGCACCACGCAGATCTTGCCAGCGATCATGACATCGGTGGCGCGCTTTATACCGTCGATCAGAGATTCGCGGCAGCCGTATAGATTATCGAACTTCGACTTGGTGACCGAGTCGTTTACGTTCATTGCGGGGAAAAGCAATTCACCGGTTTCCTGCATGTGGTACAGACGGTGTACACCGGTGGTGGTCTCCTCGGTGACGCCCTTGACGCTGTCGGCCATCTTCTGCCAGAAGCCGGGTTTAAATTCCAGCGTCCGCTTGAGCACGCCGAGGATGGCGCCCCATTCCTCATTGTCACCCGCTTTGGGCCTGGGCACGGCGCCAGCCTTTTCGAATTCGACGCCCTTGTGCAGCAGCAGGGTTGCGTCGCCGCCGTCGTCGAGAATCATATTCGGCATGCCGCCATCCGGCCAGTTCAACGCCTGCTCGGTGCACCACCAGTACTCTTCGATGGTTTCGCCTTTCCAGGCATACACGGGTACGCCGGTCGCGGCGATGGCCGCAGCGGCGTGATCCTGGGTGGAGAAGATATTGCAGGACGCCCAGCGTACGTTGGCTCCGAGTGCCACCAGAGTTTCGATCAGCACCGCGGTCTGGATCGTCATGTGCAGGCTGCCGGTGATGCGCGCGCCCTTGAGCGGCTGCTCGGCAGCAAACTCTTCGCGCAGCGCCATCAGACCGGGCATTTCGCTTTCGGCGATGGCGATTTCTTTGCGGCCCCAGTCAGCCAGTTTGATGTCAGCGACTTTGTAGTCGGCGGAAGAATCCAACACAGCGTTCATAGTTCATCTCCAGTAGAGCTAAAGATGAGCGCCGTTGTTTAGAAGCGTTGGTTTCCCTGAGCCTGACGGGATTGTCCCGCTGCAGCGCCCCTCAGAGAACACGGCAAATCTATCGCACCGATTATCCCCGATTTGCCCCAGCAAGTAAAAAAGGGGGCGCAGTTCATGCAGCTGGAACTGCCTCGGGTCACCGCAACTGTCTCCGGCCGTCTTTACGGAGAACGGAGCACACCGGCGCTTCGCCGCGGATTTTGATCTCGATCTACATGCCGGCTTCCGCGCGCAGCATTTCCGCCTTATCGGTCTTCTCCCAGGTGAAGCCCTCGTGTTCGCGCCCGAAGTGGCCGTACGCGGCCGTCTTACGGTACAGAATCAGATCGGTGTTCAATAGATCCAGCATCTTGAGAATGCCGTAGGGACGCAGGTCGAAGTGTTTGCGTACCAGCCGGGTGATCCGGTCGTCGCTGATTTTACCGGTGCCAAAGGTTTCGACCATGATCGAGGTCGGCTCCGCCACACCGATGGCATAGGAAATCTGGATTTCGCAGCGATCCGCCAGTCCGGCGGCGACAATATTCTTGGCGACGTAGCGCCCTGCGTAGGCGGCCGAACGGTCTACCTTGGAGGGATCTTTACCAGAGAAGGCACCGCCGCCGTGTCGCGCTGAACCGCCGTAAGTGTCGACAATGATCTTGCGGCCTGTCACCCCCGCATCGCCCATGGGGCCACCGATGACGAATGCCCCGGTCGGATTGATGTGGTACTTGGTGGTGGTGCTCAGCCATTCGCTGGGCAATACTGGTTTGATAATGTGTTCCATGACCGCTTCTTCCAGTTCCTTATGGTCAATGTCGGGTGCGTGCTGTGTCGACAAAACCACGGCGTCTATGCCGACCGGTTTGCCGTCCCTGTATTGAAAGGTGACCTGGCTCTTGGCGTCCGGGCGAAGCCAGCTGAGCACGCCTCTGCGGCGCATCTCCGACTGGCGGTGCATCAGGCGGTGCGCATAGGTTATCGGTGCGGGCATAAGTACGTCGGTTTCGTTAGTTGCGTAACCGAACATTAGACCCTGGTCGCCAGCCCCCTGGTCTTCGGGTCTGGAGCGATCTACACCCTGGTTGATATCCGGTGACTGCACCCCCAGCGCCGTAATTACCGCACAGGTTTCCCAGTCGAAGCCCATCTCCGAGCTGCTGTAGCCGATATCCTTGATAGTTTGCCGCATCAGTTTTTCATAATCCGGTTTCGCTGTAGTAGTGATTTCACCGGCAATCAACACCATGCCGGTCTTGAACAGGGTTTCGCAGGCGACGCGGGCATGTTTGTCTTCCGCGAGGATGGCGTCGAGGACGGCGTCCGACACCTGGTCGGCCATTTTGTCCGGATGGCCTTCGGAGACCGACTCTGATGAAAACAGGTGTTCGCTCATAACGTCATGTACCTCGCAAAATAAAAAACCCGCCTGAACTGAGTTCACGCGGGTCTGGAAAGTTCGTCTGCCTCGCTTTAGCCGCATTTATTAAGCGCCCGCAATCTGAACTCAAATCGGCGCTGATCGCTATTGTAGGCGAATGCTTACCAGTATGTCAAAGGCGCCCACGGACCAGGGTTTTAATTTTCCCTGCCTGGAGTAGACTGTTTTTACCAAGTCAGCGGATGAGGGCAGTTTTCTATGGTTTCCCTGGAAACACCGGTATGCGAATTCGGTGCCCCGGCGGTCGACTTCGAGCTGCCGGGCGTAGACGGCAGGCTGTGGACCCTGAAACAGTGTAGCGGCGAAAATGGCTTGCTGGTGATGTTCATCTGCAACCACTGTCCCTACGTCAGAGCAATTCGTGATCGTCTGGTTCGTGATACCCGCGAGCTGATTCAGCACGGTATCAACAGCGTTGCCATCATGTCCAATGACCCGACAGAGTATCCCGAAGACTCGTTCGACAACATGAAAAGAATTGCCGCGCAGGCCAATTTTGCCTTTCCTTACCTGCTCGACGAAACCCAGGCCGTCGCCAAGGCCTATGGCGCGGTCTGCACGCCGGATTTCTTCGGCTACAATGACGACCTGGAACTGCAGTACCGCGGCCGCTTCGATGCCAGCCGCAAGGATGCCGCCCGAGCCGACGCGCGGCGCGACCTGTTCGAAGCCATGCTTGCCGTGGCGCAGACCGGTCGGGGCCCTGCAGAACAGATTCCCAGTATGGGTTGTTCCATCAAGTGGAAGACTGAGGCGGCCTGACATTTTTCTATCGATATATAAGGTGCATTTAGGTCACTGAACGGTTGTTCACAGACATGCTGCGCCGTCCCGGTGCGCCCGTCAAATCCTTGTCGTCGATCAAAAACAACGGTTGCTACCGCCTGCTATCTGGTGGAGAATGGCGCGCTCGAATTCGGCCAGACCGGCCGTTGGACGTCGTCGCGGTGGCCGGTGGAGCCGTGGTGTGCCGCAGGGTCGACCGGATCCCGTGTTAACAACGTTGAATTCCAAAGTGGTCGCATACCGAATTGCGGGATGGGGGCGCTTTTGCCGTCGTCAGGCGGCCAAGAACAGATTTGAAACACTGACAGGAGACAGCAATGGCCTCTCGTAAAGACCTTGCCAATGCCATCCGTGCGCTGAGTATGGATGCCGTTCAGAAAGCCAAGTCCGGTCACCCCGGTGCGCCCATGGGGATGGCGGATATCGCCGAGGTGCTCTGGACCGACCATCTGAAGCACAACCCCGCCAACCCCAAGTGGGCCAACCGTGATCGTTTCGTGCTGTCCAACGGCCACGGCTCCATGTTGATTTACTCGCTGCTGCACCTGACCGGCTACGACCTGTCCATGGACGATCTGAAAAACTTCCGCCAGCTCCATTCCAAGACCCCCGGTCACCCGGAGTATGGTTATGCGCCGGGTATCGAGACCACGACCGGTCCTTTGGGCCAGGGCATCAGCAATGCCGTTGGCATGGCGATCGCCGAAAAAGTACTCGCGGGGCAGTTCAATCGTGATGGTCACCATATCGTCGACCATTACACCTGGGCGTTCATGGGCGATGGCTGTATGATGGAAGGCATTTCCCACGAAGTTTGTTCGCTGGCCGGAACACTGGGTCTCGGCAAGCTGATCGCATTCTGGGACGACAACGGTATTTCCATCGACGGTCATGTCGAAGGCTGGTTTAACGACGACACCCCAGGTCGTTTCACCGCTTACGGCTGGCATGTGATCCGCGACGTTGACGGGCACGACCCGACCGCCATCGATAAGGCGATTCACGAAGCCAGGTCGGTCAATGACAAGCCGAGTCTGATTTGCACCAAAACGGTCATCGGTTACGGCGCGCCGAACCTGTGCGGCAGTCACGATTGTCACGGCGCTCCGCTGGGCGAAGACGAGGTCAAGGCTACCCGCGAGAATCTTGGCTGGAACCATCCGCCCTTCGTTGTGCCGGACGACATCTACGCCGGTTGGGACGCGAGGGCCAAGGGCGCAGACGCGGAAAAAACCTGGAACGAAAAGTTTGCCGCCTACCGGGCGGCCTACCCGGAACTGGCGGCCGAATTCGAGCGCCGCATGGCTGGTGAACTGCCGCTCAACTGGACCGAAGGCGCCACCAGCTTTATCGCTGCCGTGAATGCCAAGGCCGAGACCATCGCTTCGCGCAAGGCTTCGCAGAATGCTCTCAATGGTTTTGGACCCCTGCTGCCCGAGTTCATCGGCGGATCGGCCGACCTGGCGGGTTCCAACCTGACTATCTGGTCCGGATCCAGGGGCATCAGCAATACGGTGTCGGATGGTAACTATATCTATTACGGCGTACGTGAGTTTGGCATGTCTGCAATCACGAACGGTATTGCCCTGCACGGCGGGTTCATTCCCTACGCCGCTACCTTCCTGATGTTCTCCGAGTATGCCCGCAACGCGCTGCGCATGGCGGCCCTGATGAAGATACGCTGCGTGTTCGTCTACACCCACGACTCCATCGGCCTGGGTGAAGACGGACCGACCCACCAGCCAATCGAACAGACAGCGACACTGCGTATGATACCGAACATGTCAGTATGGCGGCCCTGTGACGCCGTGGAATCGGCCGTGTGCTGGAAAGTTGCCGTGGAACGCAGTGGCGGCCCCATCTGCCTGATTTTCTCTCGCCAGAACCTGGCGCACCAGAACCGCGGCGCTGAGCAGCTCGCGAACATCGAGCGCGGCGGATACATCCTCAAGGACTGCGACGGGAAACCGGATGCCATTGTTATCGCTACCGGCTCAGAAGTCGACCTGGCCATGCAGGCCGCCGCGCAGAGTGGCAAGAAAGTCCGGGTTGTATCCATGCCGTCGACAGACGTATTCGATGCCCAGGATGAGGCCTACCGGGAATCGGTGCTGCCATCGTCTGTGACCGCGCGCGTGGCCGTCGAGGCCGGTGTGACGGATTACTGGCTGAAGTATGTCGGCTTGAACGGCAAAGTGATCGGAATCAACCGTTTTGGCGAATCTGCGCCGGCCGGTGACCTGTTTAAACATTTCGGCTTTACGGTGGAGAACGTGGTCGCGGCTATCGACGCGGTGGTCTAGCGTTCGGACGTAACCGGATTTTTCTTAAGTTCACATCAAGAGACTTACGGAGATATAGCATGGCAATTAAAGTCGGTATCAATGGTTTTGGCCGCATCGGCCGTATGGCGTTCCGCGGTGTCACAAAGGACTTCCAGGATATCGAGGTCGTCGGAATCAATGACCTGCTGGAGCCGGATTATCTGGCTTACATGCTGCAGTACGATTCGGTTCACGGCAACTTCAACGGTGATATCGCTGTTGAGGGCAACAACCTGGTTGTAAACGGCAAGAAGATCCGTCTGACAGCTGAGCGTGATCCCGCCAACCTGAAGTGGGGCGACGTTGGTGCTGACCTGGTGATCGAATCCACCGGTTTCTTCCTGACCGAAGAGACTTGCCAGAAACATATCGACGCGGGCACCAAGCAGGTCGTGCAGAGTGCACCCTCCAAGGACGGTACGCCTATGTTCGTATATGGTGTTAACCACAAGACCTTCGCCGGTCAGGCCATCATTTCTGCGGCTTCCTGTACCACCAACTGCCTGGCCCCGGTCGCTAAAGTGCTTCATGACAAGTGGGGTATCAAGCGTGGCCTGATGACGACCGTGCACGCCGCAACTGCTACCCAGAAGACCGTTGACGGGCCTTCGCAGAAGGACTGGCGCGGTGGCCGCGGCATTCTGGAGAACATTATCCCGTCCTCTACGGGTGCGGCTAAGGCCGTGGGCAAGGTGCTGCCGGAGCTGAACGGCAAGCTCACGGGTATGGCTTTCCGTGTGCCGACGTTCTGATGTGTCCGTCGTCGACCTGACCGTCGAGCTGAACAAGGACGCAAGCTACGATGACATCTGTGCTGCGATGAAGGCTGCTTCCGAGTCGGGTGATCTGAAGGGTGTACTGGATTACACCGAGGACAAGGTGGTTTCGACCGATTTTCGTGGCAGAAGCACCCCGTCTATCTTTGACGCAGGTGCCGGCATCGCACTGGATGGCAGCTTTATCAAGGTTGTCGCCTGGTATGACAACGAGTATGGCTATACCTGCAACATGCTGCGCATGGTGCAGCATGTTTCCAAGTAGCTAGGAGGCTGTCGGATTTGGGCGATCGTAGCGAGCAAGGTGGGAGGGCGAGGCCATTTTTTCGAGCGTTTGAGGAGAATAGCCGAAGCTATTTGACGAAAAGGATCGGGAAAATGGGGCGCTCTCCCACCGGCGCAGTAGATCAGTCCCAAATCCGACAGCCTCCTAGCTGCGCGTGAATTTGCAGGGCGGGGTTGCATGCCCCCCCCCGGCGCGCGCATCCCCGCCCTGCATGTTTGCTGATGAACCCAGAGGCTTTCGGTAAGCGCGGCGTTTACCAAAAGTCTTTGAACGTTAATGGAGTGTCTATAATGTCTTTCATCAAGCTCACCGATCTTGATCTCGCCGGCAAGCGCGTTCTGATCCGCGCTGACCTTAATGTACCCGTCAAGGACGGCAAGGTGACGTCCGATGCCCGTATTACGGCTTCCATGCCAACCATCGAGCACTGCAAGAAAGCCGGTGCCAGGATCATGGTGATGTCACACCGTGGCCGTCCCGAAGAGGGCGTTGTGGACGAAGAAAACTCCATGCAGCCGATCGCCGACGTCATTTCTGCCAAGCTCGGCACGACGGTGCCGCTTATCAAGGGCTACCTCGAAAATCCGCCGAAGGTCGCCGAAGGCGAAGTGGTCCTGCTGGAAAACGTGCGTTTCAATGCGGGCGAAAAGAAAGACAACGAACAGCTTGCCAGAAAATATGCGAGTCTGTGTGACGTTTACGTCATGGATGCTTTTGGCACCGCGCACCGTGCGCAGGCTTCCACCCATGGTGTCGGCAAGTTTGCACCGGTCGCGTGTGCTGGTCTGCTGCTGGCAGAAGAACTGGATGCACTGAACAAGGCGCTGGCGGAACCCGCGCGCCCCATGGTTGCGATTGTCGGCGGCTCGAAGGTTTCGACCAAGCTTACGGTGCTGGAGGCGCTGTCGGAGAAGGTCGACCAGCTCGTCGTCGGCGGCGGCATTGCCAATACCTTCCTCAAAGCCACCGGCAAGAATGTCGGCAAGTCGCTGTGCGAAAACGACCTGGTGAACACGGCGAAATCCCTGGTCGACAAGATGGCGGCTCGTGGCGCCAGCATACCGATCGCCGTCGACGTGGTTTGTGGCAAGAACTTTGACGAGAACGAACCGGCAGTGCTCAAGGCTGCCGGCGATGTCGAGGATGACGACATGATTTTCGATATCGGACCCAAGTCTGCACAGCAACTCGCAGATATCATCAGCAAGGCTGGCACCATCATCTGGAACGGCCCGGTCGGGGTATTTGAATTCGATCAGTTCGGTGAAGGCACCAAGACCATTGCCATGGCGATCGCCAACGCGCCGGGATTCAGCCTGGCCGGCGGCGGCGACACCATTGCGGCGATTCAGAAATACGACATCTACGGCAAGATTTCGTACATCTCCACCGCCGGCGGCGCCTTTCTGGAATTCTTGGAAGGAAAGACCCTCCCCGCGGTGGCCATGCTTGAAGAGCGCGCCAGGTAACGGCACGATGGCCGCGGAGCGCCGCCGCACCCCTCAAAAAGGGGTGAGCGTATTCCAGCACTGCCATTAGCGGACAAGCAAAGTAGCCGAATATGCAGCGCAGAACCAAAATAGTCGCCACCCTCGGACCGTCCACGGATGACCCCAAGGTCCTCGACGACATGATACAGGCTGGCGTTGACGTCGTGCGTGTCAACTTTTCCCATGGTACCGCCGAAGAACACCTTCGGCGCGCCGAGCAGGTGCGTAACCGCGCGCGCGCCCACGGCCGGCAAGTGGGCGTGTTTGCTGACCTGCAGGGGCCAAAAATCCGCGTCGAAAAATTCAAGGACGGCAAGATAAATCTCCAAGAGGGCGCGCGCTTCGTGCTCGATGCGGCATTACCGGCCAAGGCCGGCACAGAAGAGTGTGTCGGCTTAAGCTACAAGGCGCTCCCCGATGATGTGAGCCGTGGCGATACACTGCTGCTGGATGACGGCGCGGTGGTGCTGTGGGTCGAAGAGGTCTTAGACCAGGAGATCATCACTCGCGTCGTGGTCGGTGGCTCGCTGTCCGATAACAAGGGTATTAACCGCCAGGGCGGTGGACTTTCTGCTCAGGCGATCACTGAAAAGGATCGTGCCGATATCAAGGTGGCCGCGGAAATGCAGGCCGACTATATTGCTGTGTCTTTCCCGCGTCACGCTGCCGATATTCACGAAGCGCGTGAACTGCTGCGCGCGGCCGGCGGTCATGGTGGCATCGTTGCCAAGATCGAGCGAGCGGAAGCCATGGAGGCGCTGGAAGAGATCATAGAAGCTACCGACGTGGTGATGATTGCGCGCGGTGACCTGGGTGTGGAAATCGGCGACGCCGAACTGCCGGCGGTGCAGAAACGCATTATCCGCATCGCGCGTTCCATGGATCGCGTGGCAATCACCGCGACGCAAATGATGCAGTCCATGATCGAGAATCCTATCCCTACGCGGGCTGAGGTTTTTGACGTGGCCAATGCGGTAATTGACGGCACCGACGCTGTGATGCTGTCGGCAGAAACCGCGGCCGGTAGGCACGTTGCCAAGGTCATCGAAGCCATGGACCGCATCTGCCGCGGTGCCGAGCGCCAGCGCATGGACATGGCTCAGGAGCGGCGCAGTGCCATGCACTTCCGGCAGGTCGACGAGGCGATTGCCAAGGCCGCGATGTACACTGCAAACCATACCGGTGTTAAGGCTATTGCCGCGCTTACCGAGTCAGGCGCGACGCCATTATGGATGTCCCGTATCAGCTCGGGTATACCGATCTATGCCTTGACGCGCCATGTCGAGACGCGTAGAAAGGTAACCCTTTACCGCGGGGTCTATCCCGTCAGTTTCGACGTGACAACGACCGACCATCCCCAGTTGAACCGGGAAGCGATCGATGAACTCAGGCGGCGTGGCGCGGTGCGTGACGGTGATCTGGTCATTATTACCAAGGGTGATCTGACCGGGGTGCATGGCGGTACGAACGCCATGAAGATTATCCGTGTAGGTGACGAAGTCCTTACGATGGAATGATCCGCCGGACTGCCAGCACCATATTGACAACATTTACTTAATGAGAATTCCGAGGAGACCATCATGGCCCTGATATCCATGCGTCAACTGCTCGATTATGCTGCCGAGAATGATTTCGGTATGCCAGCCTTCAATGTCAACAACATGGAACAGGTGCATGCCATAATGCAGGCTGCCGATGAAACCGACAGCCCGGTCATCATGCAGGGTTCTGCGGGTGCACGTTCCTATGCCGGCGAGCCCTTCCTGCGTCACCTGATTATCGCGGCGACCGAGATGTATCCGCACGTCCCGATCGTCATGCACCAGGACCATGGCGCGGAGCCTGGCGTGTGCCTGCGCTCCATCCAGTCCGGCTTCAGTTCGGTGATGATGGACGGTTCGTTGATGTCCGACATGAAGACGCCGGCCACTTATGAATACAACGTCGACGTGACACGTACAGTAGTGGAAATGGCCCACGCCGGTGGCGTCTCGGTGGAAGGCGAACTGGGTTGCCTGGGTTCGCTGGAAACGGGCGAAATGGGTGAAGAGGACGGTCACGGTGCCGAAGGCAAGCTGTCCATGGACCAGCTGCTCACCGATCCTGAAGAAGCTGCTAACTTTGTCAAGGAAACCGGCGTCGATGCGCTGGCTATCGCTATCGGTACCAGCCATGGCGCCTACAAGTTCACTCGTCCGCCGACCGGCGACATCCTTGCGATCAGCCGCATCAAGGAAATCCATGCGCGAATTCCCAACACCCACCTGGTGATGCACGGCTCGTCGTCGGTGCCACAGGACTGGCTGGAAATCATCAATACTTACGGCGGCGACATGGGTGAAACCTATGGCGTGCCGGTCGAAGAAATTCAGGAAGGCATCAAGCACGGGGTGCGCAAGGTCAACATCGACACCGATCTGCGCATGGCCAGCACGGGCGCTATCCGCAAACATATGGCCGAGAACAAGTCCAACTTTGACCCGCGCAAGTTCCTCAAGGCATCGACTGTGGCCATGAAGGACATCTGCAAAGCCCGTTATGAAGCCTTCGGCTGCGCAGGCCACGCTTCCAAAATCAAACCCATAAGCCTGGAAAGCATGTACAAGCGCTACGCATCGGGTGAACTGGATCCGCGTGTGAACTGATACTGCTTGTCACCAGGGTGACGCACTACTGAAAAGGCGGCCAACCGGCCGCCTTTTTACTGTCTGGTTGGTCTGCGTCAGCGCTATGCCTGGTGTTCGGTAAAAAACGCCGTTGAGTTAGCGACATCTATGAACTGACTCTGGTAGCGCTGCATCTGTTGGGTCAACGCCACCGCTTCTTTGGTTTCGTAGACGCTGGCGAGGTGATTCGCGTTGTCCCAGTAAAATTCCACGATACCGTCATAGGGCGGTGCCAGGCCACGATCGCTAAGCAGGTGCTCTGTGCCATGCTGACTTGCAGCGTCAGGCTCCTATTATAGCGACGCGCACCGGTCAGCGTGGCGACCCTTCTGACCAGGTCGCCGAATTCGGCACCTTGCCAGTAGTCACGGAAATCCTCTACCGACATGTCGGGCAACTTTCTAAAACAGTTGATGTAGCGAATCACAAGAGCATCCCCTGGTTTGGCGATGGCCTGAGTTTAAAACGCGCGTCCCTGAAACTGAAGCGGTTACAAGAGTGGTGACTGGTTCAGCGCAGCGGCCTGTTCACGCAGGCTGAGAATATGTTCTTCCCAGTAGCGCGGCGAGTCGAACCAGGGAAACGCCCGGGGAAAGGCCGGGTCGTCCCAGCGTCGCGCGATCCAGGCCGCGTAGTGCATGATGCGCAGCGTTCTCAGCGCTTCAATTAACAGCACACCCGAGTACTCGAAATCGCAGAAGGTCTGGTAGCCCTCAAGCAAATCCTCGAGCTGCGTACGCATCTCTTCGGTGTCTCCGGATAACAGCATCCAGATATCCTGAATGGCCGGCCCATTGCGGCTGTCGTCGAGGTCGACGAAATGCGGCCCCGCGTCGGTCCAGAGAATGTTACCCGGATGGCAGTCGCCGTGCAGGCGTATCTGGCGCAGCGGGCGAGCCGCGTCGAACCGGTCCTGGATTTGCTCGAGGAGTTCGGCGCTCAGCGTAGAATAGGCCTCGACCAGGTAGTCCGGAATTAACCGCTGTTCAAGCAGGAACGTGCGCGCGCTGCGGCCGAGCATGTCGATGTCCAGGTTGCCGCGGTGTGCGAACCTGTCCACCGAACCAACGGCATGCAGGCGCCCGAGAAAACGGCCCATCTGCTGGCGCTTTGCGCGGTTCTCGAGATCCGGCCAGCGGCCACCACAGCGGGGGTACACCGCGAACAGAAAGACGTCGTGCTGGTGCAGGGTTTCGCCGTTGCTGTCCTGGGACGGCGCGATGACAGGAATCTCCTGGTCGGCGAGTTCCCGGGAAAACGCATGCTCTTCCAGGATCGCGGCGCGTGACCAGCGTCCGGGACGGTAGAACTTGGCGACCACCGGCGGCCTGTCTTCGATTCCGACCTGGTAAACCCGGTTTTCGTAGCTGTTCAATGCCAGCAGCCGACCGTCACAGCGAAAGCCGACTGTCTCCAGCGCCGTCAGGACCCGGTCGGGCAAAAGCCGGCTATAAGGGTGTCCGGTATCGAATTCTTCCACGGGCCGATTATACCTCCGCGGGGACACTGCGGCGAAAGCGCAGGCGGCCACCGACTGGGGCGCCGATCGATATCTCTGGTAAAAAAGCCCCTCTTACGAGGGGCTGGGACATCAAGGAGTGGGCAGGAGGCATGCCCTGCCCATAGGCAGAGACATTACTTGCCGGCAATATCTTCCAATTGCTTTGCGCGGATGATCTGGCCGTCCAACGCCGCTTCCTTGGCAGACTTGCCGTAAGCCACACTCAACAGGGTGCTGTAGTAGACCACCGGCATCTTGAACTTGGTGCCGTACTTGGCGTTGATCTGGTCCTGGTAGACCTCGGTGTTCATCTGGCATACCGGGCAGGGGGTTACGATCATGTCCGCGCCGTTGTCGTAGGCGGATTCGATGATGTCCTTGATCAGGGCCTGGGACTTCTCGGGTTCCGAAAACGCCAGTGCACCGCCACAGCAGGAGACTTTCTTTTCGTAGGTCGTGCAGGCTTCGGCACCGACGGTTTCGACCATCTTATCCAGGTACATCGGGTTCTCGAAAGACTCGCCGTCGATGCCGAACGGGCGGTTGGTCTGGCAGCCAACGTAGCCGGCGATCTTTAAGCCTTCCAACGGCTTTTTGACGTGCTTGCCGAGTTCCTGGTAACCGATGTCCTCGATCAGGACCTCCACCATGTGGCGGATCTTCTTGTCGTTCTTCAACTTCAGCCCGGCTTCGGCAAGTGCCGTGTTGGTTTCCGCCAGTAGTTCGCTGTCGCTGTGCAGGCGCTCCTGGGTTTCCTTGGTGGCGAGCCAGCAGGCGGCGCAGGTGGCTACGATGTCCTGGTCGCCGTGGGCCTGCTCCGACAGTGCCATGTTGCGCGCCGACAGTGCCAGGCGGGGTAACTCGCCGCCACCGGCGTAGCCAATGGATGCCGAACAGCAGTTCCAGTCCGGAATCTCGTTCAGCTCGATGTCCAGCTCCTTGCACATGCTGTCAACCGATACCTGGTAATTGGACGAGGACGCGGCTTTCTGCGAGGAGCAACCGGGGTAAAAGGAATAGGATTTCTTTGCCATGTCAGTTCTCCGTAAGCATCAAGCTTTGCCGATGCGGGCGTTTTCAAGCTCTTCGGCCTTTTTCAGGATGGCCTGCAGCCCCTTGGCATCCTTGCAGCCGTGGCCGCCCAGCATTTCCATCGGGGTCATGCGCTTGGCTTTCAGCATACCCAAACCGATGTCCTTCATTTTCAACGCCGTCTTGACGCCTTCACCGAAGCCGTTCATGAAATACAGCGACAGGCCCAGTTTAAGTTCATTGACGCGGCCGGTCTTGAGGAGGTTGTCCCAGAACAGTTGCGCGAACTTGGCGGTCGGCTGCTGCTGCGGGGCCAGTCCCAGGCGCTTGGAGTAGGTCGCAAGACCGTGCATGATATGCGTAATCGGCAGGCCGCGCGGGCAGCGGGCGATGCAGTTGTAGCAGGAGGTGCACATCCACATCGACGTCGACTCCAGCACTTCCTCTCGCTTGTTGGCGCGGATCATCATGAAGATTTCCTGTGGCGGGTGCTCCCAGTGCGGGCCGAGCGGGCAGGAACCCGAGCACACGCCGCACTGCATGCACATCTTTACCCAGTCGCCTTCTTCCACGTTGTCCGTGACTTCCTTGAGGAAGTTGCCACGGTACTTTTCGATCATTTCATTGTTATAGCTCATGACTCGCTCCTAGAACTTGAAGGGGCTCAGGCCGATCTTCGCGACAGCCTCGGCCATGTCGTTGATCAGTCGGGGCGCGCGGTCGATATCGGTGATGGCGACCTCGTAAGTGGAGATGCGCTCTTTCTCGAGGTTCAGCGTTTTCAGTGTTTCGTCGACCTTGCTCATGCGCATCTGCGCCATTTCCGACCCCTTGACGAAGTGGCACTGGTAGTTTTCGCCCTTCTGGCAACCCATCAGCACAATCCCGTCGTAGCCGGAGTTCAGCGCATCGGTAATCCAGATAGTGTTGATCGAACCCAGGCAGCGGACTGGTATGACGCGGGCCCACTGGCTGTAGCTGTTGCCCTGCTGCGCCGCCATGTCGAGCGCCGGGTAGGCGTCGTTTTCGCAAGCCAGCACCAGTATGCGCGGCTTCTCGTCGAACTCGTCGGGCATGTCGCAGTTCTTGATCTGCTGGCCTACCGTCTCGACCGAGTAGTTCTCGAAGGAGATGACGCGAACTGGGCAGGCGCCCATGCAGGTGCCGCAGCGGCGACAGCGCGACTCGTTGAATACCGGGAAGCGTTTCTCGTCCTCGTCGATGGCGCCGAACGGGCATTCCACGGTGCAGCGTTTGCACTGGGTGCAACCTTCCTTGCGGAAGATCGGGTACGACAGATCGCCCGAACGAGGGTGTGCGGCACGGCCAACTTTAGCGCTCTCCAGGGACTGGATAGCTTTCAGCGTGGCCCCGGTGGCGTCCTCGATGGCCTGCTGGGTATCCATCGGCCGGCGCACCGGGCCGCAGGTGTAGATACCGGTACGGCGCGTCTCGTAGGGGAAGCAGATGAAGTGCGAGTCGTTGAAGCCATACTTCAGGTGCGGCAGGTCCTTGCCCTGGCGGTAGTTCAGGTTGAGGATGGAGTCGACGCTGACTTCCCATTCGCCCGGTTCGTTTTGGGGCACCTCGTCGATGTCGACGCCGGAGTTGGCGACCATGCCGGTGGCCAGTACCACCAGGTCAGCTTCCTCTTCCAGGTCTTCATCCAGGATCATGTCCTTGAACTTGACCAGCGGGCCGCTGCTGCCGGCCACTACTTCACTGACCTTGCCCTTGCGGAAGGTGATCATCTTGTCCTGGCCGGAACGGTAGAAGTCTTCTCCGGGCGCGCCCGGGGTGCGCAGGTCATCGAACAGGATTTCGGTTTCGATGTCCGGGTTCTGGTCCTTGAAGTACATCGCCTGCTTGATCGAACTCAGGCAGCAGTCGCCGGAACAGTAGTTCAGGTGGCCCTCCTTGGTGCTGCGCTGGCCTGCGCACTGCACGAAGGTGACTTTCTTCACTTCCCTGCCGTCGGACGGACGCTTGATGGGCCCGCCGTTGGCGGCGATCGCCAGCTGTTCGAGTTCCGTGCGGTCAACCACATCCTTGCTCTTGCCGTAACCCAGTTCCGGCAGTTTGCTGGCATCGTATGGTGTGGCGCCAGACGCCTGGATGATGGCGCCGACGTTTTCCGTGGTGGTGCTTCCTGACTCGGTGCTGATATCCACGGCAAAACGACCTGGGGCGCCAGACGTCCGGGTGATGGTGGAATTCAGGTGCACAGTGATCTTGTTGCTGGCGCCGATGGCCGCGATCATGTCCGCAATACCGGTGTCGACCGGATCGCTGTACGGACTGTGTCTGGGCACGTCCTTCCACATTCCCGTCGCGGCGCCACCGAGCTGCCCGGTCTTTTCTACCAGCTGCACCGGGTAGCCGGTCTTGGCGGCTTCCAGCGCCGCAGTCATGCCAGTGATGCCGCCACCCACGACCAGGATGGTGTCGTTGCGGCCTTTTTCCTGCGCGGAAGCCGGTGGTGTGGAGAACTTGGCCTCCGCGCAAGCCATCCGCACGTAGTCCGCAGCCATCTCCTGGGTGGTCTCGCGCAAGTCGTCTTCGTCTGGACGGATCCAGATGACGCCTTCACGCAGATTGGCCCGTGAAATGGTGACACCTTCGAAGTTGAAGGCCTCGCTCTTGGCGCGGCGCGAGCAGGCGGCGATGACCACGCGGTTGACCCCTTCGTTGTCGATGTCGTGCTGGATCACGTTCACGCCGGTCGACGAACACAGGAAGTCGTGTTGTTGCACGACCTGCGCCTTACCGTCGCGCTTGGCGACAGTGGCCAGCTCGTCGCAGTCCAGGCGTTCGGTCAGGCCGCAACCCTTACATACATATGCTCCGATCTTCATGTCAGCCACGGCTTAACCCTCCGCACCGGCAACTCTGTTGACAACCTGGATGGCGCGCAGCGCACTGGCCGTCGCGCTCTGTACGGCGCGGTTTACGTCCAGTGCGTCTGCCGAGCAGCCGGCGGCGAAAAGAGCGCCATTGGCTTCGTCCAGTTCCACAAAACCTTCCTCGTTCAGCACGACTTTGATGGGGAACCCGTCGGCCGGGACGCTGGGTTCCATGCCGATGGCCAGCACCACCAGCTCGTGGGGGTTGCTATACCGGTGGTAGCCCTCGGTGTCCACCCCGTGCAGCACCGGGTTGCCGCTTGCCTTGTCTTGGGTGATGGACGCCACCTTGGACTTGGTGAAGGTGATATTCGGGTCGTTCTTGACCATCTGGTGGAAGTCGTCGATGCGATCGATAGCACGGATATCGATGTAGTAGATCGTACCCTTGGCGTCGTCGCCATACTGTTCGCGCAGGTAGGTCGTCTGCTTCAGGCTGGCCATGCAGCAGATGCGCGAGCAGTGCTTGAGGTGATTCAGGTCGCGCGAGCCGGCGCACTGGATAAAGGCGACGTCCTTGGCCTCCTTGCCATCGCTGGGACGCAGGATTTTACCGCCCGTCGGACCGTGCGGGTCCAGCATGCGCTCGAATTCGACCGAGGTGATGACGTTCTTATAGCGGTCGTAGCCATACGGCTGTATCTTGCCCGCATCGTAGGGTTTCCAGCCAGTGGCCCAGATGATGGCGCCGACGGTAATCGTGGTTTCACGGGCACCCATATCGAGATCAATGGCGTCGTACTTGCATGCGGCGTTGGCCTTTTCGGCGTCGGGCGTACCGATGATGGCCGGATCCAGCACGTAGCGTTCCGGGTACGCCTGGTTGAACGGGAGATAGGCGCCCTTGCGCTTGCTCAGACCGTAGTTGTACTCGTCATCGAACTCCGCTTCGACGGCTTCGCCACAGGCACCGCAGGAGGTGCAGTTTTCGTTCACGTAGCGCGCGCGGGTCTGCAGCGTCACACTGTAGTTGCCGGCTTCACCGTCAATCTTGGCAACTTCGGTCATGGCCATGACGCGCAGATTGCGGTTCGCCTTGATCCGGCGGAGGTTGATCTCCAGGCCGCATTTCGGGTGGCAGAGTTTGGGGAAATATTTGTAGAGCTGGCTGACACGGCCGCCAATCGATGAATTCTTTTCCACCAAAATGACCTGCTTGCCGCATTCGGCGGCTTCCAGCGCGGCTGTCATACCGCTGATGCCGCCACCCACCACCAGAATGGTCTGGTTGGTTGCGATAACCTCTGACATGGATGCTCCTCCGCTCAGAGTCACTGTGACAAAATTAACGGACTAAGCCGGTCAGGAAACCATCTAAGCTCAGGTGAATAGCTGCCCCTCCCAATTGTTAGAAGGGTTCACGCACCTTGTTTGGACCGGGCGCAAAAACGTTCTACAAGATACCTGAGGCCCCGGTGCTGTGCCACAGTGTGTAGATATTAAAGTGCATCGAATCTTTCGATAATAAAATAAGGGGTGTATATATCACGTTGAGTTTGTATGTATTGTTGCTGCAATGGGGGAGAAGCGGTACCGTGTGTGGTCAGCTGTCCAGTCTCACAGGTAACTCGCCGTGCCAGCGCAAGTCCTCAAACCGGAAGAATATTTTATTACCGACGAACCATATTACGAGCCCGTCGGGAACGAGATCGGTGTTTTCGAGGCGGCCTACCGGAACCAGCTGCCGGTGTTGCTGAAGGGACCGACCGGCTGTGGCAAGACGCGCTTCATGGAGCACATGGCCTGGCGCCTGAGTCGGCCGCTGATTACCGTCTCCTGCCACGATGACCTCACGGCTTCAGATCTGGTGGGGCGTTTCCTGATCCGCGGTGGCGAAACCGTCTGGGTCGATGGCCCCTTGTCGCGGGCGGTGCGCGCCGGCGGCATTTGTTACCTCGATGAAATCGTCGAGGCACGCAAAGACACTACGGTGGTCATTCACCCGCTGGCCGACGATCGCCGCGTGCTGCCCATGGAAAAATTAGGCGAACTGCTGGAAGCCAGCAACGATTTCTGTCTGGCGATCTCGTACAACCCCGGCTACCAGAGCGTCCTCAAGGATTTGAAACAGTCGACGCGACAGCGCTTCGTCGCGCTGAACTTCGACTATCCCACCGCGGAGCTCGAAAGCAGGATCATTGTCAATGAAACCGGTATTGACCCGGCCATGGCCGGGCAGCTGGTCAAGTTCGCGCGGATGACCCGCAATCTGAAGGGCAGCGGGTTGGAAGAGGGCGCCAGTACCCGCCTGCTGGTCCACGCGGCGAAGCTGATGAAGACCGGCGTCAGCCCGGTGGTCGCCTGTCGGTCAAGCATCGCCGAAGCGCTGACTGACGACGATGAAATGCTGATGGCGGTGAACGAGTTGAGCGCTTCGGTGTTTTAACGACAGAGGCGCACGGAGGAGATGATTCTCACCGCCAAGTCGCGCCAAGTCGCGCCAAGTGTCTATGCAATGGCAAGTCAGGCGCAATCAAGGGTCCCTGCTGAGGCCCGGGGTACACCGCGAGCAAACAAACTTCGCGCGACTCGGCGCGACTTGGCGGTAGTTGTTTTTTTATCTGTTTCCTCTGTGCGCCTCTGTGGTTACTAGGCCATGGTCCAACTGCCCACCATCCCCGAAACCGATACCCGGGACGCCCTGGTGGTGTCGCCAGTGGATGACTATGAGCTGATCGACTTCGGTCACGGGCGGAAGTTAGAGCGGTGGGGCGCCTACCTGGTCGACCGGCCGGACCGCCAAGCGGTTGGCGAGCCGCGCAGATCCGATTGGCAGGCCGACTGGGTTTACGTTGAAGAGGTCGGACGTCAGGGGCACTGGGAACCGACGCGCAGTGGCTTGCAGCGGGAGTGGAGCGCGTGGTTGGCGGGGCAGGCTGTCTGCTGCCGCCTCAGCAGCGGTGGCCGCATTGGCCTGCACGCGCGCGACTGGATTTGCGGGCCGTGGTTGCGGCAGCGTATCGCCGGTTGTTACGACCTCGACGAACTCGTTGTTCTGAACCTTTTCGGTGGCAATGGATTTATCACGGCACAGGCCCTGGCTGGCGGTGCGACTGTGGTGCATGTCGATGCGAACGAAGAAATGCTCGCGCTGGCACGAGCCAACGCGGGTGAGCAGAATGTCGAGTATGTCCGAGCCAATGTCATGGATTACATCGAAGGCCTGCTGCGTCGTCAGCGCCGCTTCGACATGATCGTGCTGCCGTGCCCGGCCCTCGGGCATGGTCCCCGGGGCCAGCTATGGGACCGCGAAGTTGATCTGCCCAAGCTGGTGAAATATCTGCCACGCCTGATTACTGAAAACTGCCTGGGCATCTGGCTGTCGACCGACGGCGGTGCCATAACCTGGAAACCCGAGAGCCTCGGGCAACTGTTTCGTGAAGTTCTTCCCGGGTGCACCGTCGAACCGCTGAATCTCGGTATCAGGAGCAGAGATGGACGGGTGCTGGCCGCGGGCGTGGCGGCGCGCTGGTTCGACGCAAGCGAATTTCTGCAGACCGGCGGCGCGCCGCTGACGGCCAGGCAGCTGGAAGAGCGTCTCGATGCGCACATGGTGTCACTGGGGGCGGCCGAAGAGCCGTCGCGCGCGCTGGCGGAATTTCCTCGTGAAACCCAGGACTTCGTTCTGCGCTGCGCCGCCATGGTGGGGCGTACCAGTTCCGGTATGGCGTTCAATTTTGTCACCCATGTGTGCAGTGCCCTGCGCCTGATGAATGAGGACGGCGTCGAATCCTGGCTGCTGCACTGCATGGATATCTACGATACCCGGGGATTACACCCGGCGGTCGTGGCGTTCAAGGAGGTTGACGCCTTTGCACGGGAATACAAGGCGCGTAGCACCGGCCTGGCACTCGATGAGGTGGTCAATGTGCTGGAAGGTTTTGTCCATGGGCTTAATGGGCGACGGCTGAAGATCGAAGCCGGCGAACAGGTCTACACCGACACCGAGACACTCTACTTGCCGGCGACCGTCAGCCCCTTTCCTGACCGCGACGCTAACTTCCAGCTATACAAGGCTATGGTGGTCCACCTGTGGGCGCAGACCTGGTACGGTACCTGGCGGGAAAATATCCCCGCTGTGCTGGCCAGATTCGGTGACTACGAACAGGCACTGGCCTGTTTTCACGCGCTGGAGACCTTGCGGCTGGATGCGCAGATCCGTCGCACGCTGCCCGGCGTGTATCGGCAGATGCAGATGCTGCGCGGCGACTGTGTCCCGCCCGATGAGCCGGCCTGGCGACGCGCCGTGGAACGCCTGTCGGTTGACTCGGCCCGCGTTAACGACAGTCTCGCGCTGGTGGGAGATGTTATCGGCACGACACCGATCGCTACCGTGCCATACCAGGGTGTGCTTCAACCGCTCGAGGTTGCCAGCGTTCGCGAGGCACGTCTGCAGGCAGACAAGAAGGCTTTCCGCCTGGGCCTGTTGCGCCTGCGCCAGGATCTGGAGAAGACCACAGGCGACCAGGAAACCGCCGGGGAGGAGACGGCTGACAATGTCGTGCAGGACAACTTCAGGCTGCGCGAAGTGACCTCTGAAAGGACTGCCGAAGGGGTTGCCTACGAGATCGAGCTCGATGGCCGGCCACTACCGGTGCCGGACAATGTCAAGGGCACGATGGCGTCCATCCTTCAGGACCTCGGTAAAATTCCCGAAGACTACCTGCAAGCCGCCGGCGACGGGGTGTATTTTGCCGGCGATACCGGCGAACGCAGTGCCGACGACGTGTGGAAAGGCACGTACCACGAGGAAGGTGCTTTCCTGTACAACGAATGGGACTACGAACGCCAGAACTACCGCAAGAACTGGGCGGTGCTGCGCGAACTGGATGTGCACCCCAGTCACGACCATTTCGTTGACCAGGCCCTGTACAAGTACCGCGGCCTGGCTATGGAACTGCGCCGTACCTTTGAAGCCCTGCGCGGTGAAGACAGGTTGCTAAAGAAGCAACCCTATGGCGATGACGTTGACATCGATGCGCTGGTGGAAGCGGTCGCCGATAGTCACCATGGCGAGGAAATGACCGAACGGCTGTTTACCAAGCTGCACAAGCTGGAACGCAACATCGCGGTCATGTTCATGGTCGATATGAGCGGGTCCACGAAGGGCTGGATTAACGATGCCGAGCGCGAGGCTTTGGCGTTGTTGTGCGAATCACTGGAGACACTCGGCGACCGTTACGCCATCTACGGCTTTTCCGGTATGACGCGCAAACGCTGCGAGGTCTACCGTATCAAGTCTTTCGAAGACCCTTACGGCGAGGACGTCAAGGCACGCATAAGCGGCATACGACCGAAAGATTACACCCGTATGGGCGTGACTATCCGCCACCTGACCCGATTACTGAGCGACGTTGAGGCGCGCACCAAGCTTCTGATTACCCTTTCGGACGGCAAACCGGACGACTACGATACCTACCGCGGTGCTTATGGTATCGAAGACACGCGCATGGCGCTCATCGAGGCCAAGCGCAGTGGTATTCATCCCTTCTGCATTACGATCGATACCGAAGCACGTGACTACCTGCCGCACATGTACGGCGCGGTGAATTACGCGGTTATCGATGAGGTGCGCAAGCTGCCGTTGAAGGTGTCGGATATCTATCGGCGCCTGACAAGCTGACGCCGGCAACAGCGCTTCACCACATTCCGAAAACCACGCGCAGACTTTTTTCGACTGCCGCCATATCGTCAGCCGTCAGCCGGGTCAGCGGTCCTTCGCCGAAGCGCGATCGATCGAGCGCGCGGGGCTGATCGACAATGATCTGGCAATCTTTCAACAGACGGTCGCGCGCCTGCGGGGTGATGCGCCACTTGCCGAAGTTGTGAAAGACGCGGGTGGTAAGCGGCAGGATGGCTACCATGGGCGTTCCGGCACCCGTCAGCTCGTCGTTCTGCATCACCAGCACGGGCCGGATCTAGCTGATTTCCTGGCCGCGTGCGGGATTCAGGCTGGCCACCCAGACTTCGCCGCGGCGCACTACTTCCACCACTTCTCATCGGCGTTGTTCAGCGCCTCGTTTTCCAGTTCGAGGAAATCCTCGGCGATCGTGCGGGCGTCGCGAGCGACTTCGGGATGGCCGTAACCTGTCCGGGCCTCGGCCACGAAGTCGCTTAGACAACGCTCCTTTTCCTTGCGTTCGAGGTACTCGATGAGCGCTTCCCGCAACAGTTCGGAGCGTGGCCGGTTTTCCCGGCGTGCCTCCTGGTTGAGCCTTTCATCGAGTTCGTCGGGGATGCGCAGGCTGACGGTGCTCATGGAGCGTCTCACGTTATGTGAAGCAAATAGGATTACATAATGTAGTCAGTCGCAAGCTGGCTGTTTGCCGCTTTACTTGCAACCATGGCCGGTGATCCTGTATAAAACCATTGAAAACAGGATGATAAAAGCATGTTTCGTCCGGATCATGGAGGCCCGGCGTGAGTAAGCTCGACCGCATTCTGGAACTGCACCAGTTGCTTGCGGCACGCCGCAGGCCGGTTTCGATGGACGAAATCCGCCGGGAGCTCGACTGTTCCGCCTCCACCGCCCGGCGCACTCTGCGCTACCTGCGGGATTATCTTGACACCCCGTTGGAATACGATCGCGAGCGCAACGGTTGGCTGTTCACCGGCAAACGGATGCATCGCTATGAAATCCCCGGTCTCTGGTTCAGCCCCGAAGAACTCTACGCCCTGCTGGTCTCCCACCACCTGCTGAACGAGCTGCAACCCGGCCTGCTGAGCCGCTATATCGATCCGGTCAAAGATAAGATAGAAGAGCTGCTGAGAAAACACGGCGACACCACGCCCGACATTGCCCGCCGGGTGCGCATCCTGCAGATGGCCGCCCGACCCGCTGACTTGCAGCAATTTCGTCGATTCGCCACGGCGCTGCGGGAACGAAAACGCGTGCGCGTGCTGTACCACGGCCGCGAACGCGACCAGACCACCGAGCGGGTGATCTCCCCCCCCAGCGGATGGTTTACTACCGCAGCAACTGGTACCTGGACGCCTGGTGCCACCTGCGCAGGGGCCTGCGCAGCTTCTCCCTGGACCGCTTGCACCTGGTGGAAGTGCGCGACGAGCCGGCAAAGGACATCAGCGATGCGGCGCTCGACAAGCACTATGCCAGCGCCTACGGCATTTTTGCCGGAAAGTGTAAGTACAAGGCGGTTCTGCATTTCAGCCCCGATGCCGCGCGCCGGGTCGTGGACGAACAATGGCATCCGGAGCAGGAAGGTAAGGTTCTGAAGGACGGAGGCTACGAACTCAAGGCGCCCTACGGTGATGATAGGGAGTTGATTATGGATATCTTGAAGTATGGGGCGGACGTTCGGGTGATGGGGCCGGAACGGCTCAAGGAGGCGGTCGCGGCAAGGCTGGGGGCTGCGGCGAGGCAGTATGAGTAAGTCAGTCGAGCTCCTGGTCAGGATTTGACAGGGCGATAAGTTAGACTGGTCAGGTAGATTGTTGTCGAGATCAAAAATACGAACATGGATGCTGTTATTCGTCCTATAGCCCACGCTGCTCAGAATCCGGATGGAAGTTGGGCTGCGCCTCATGACCTAGCCGACCATTTGGCAGGAGTCGCTGCGCTCTCCGCCTGCCACGCACGAAAATTCGGCGCTGAGGGCTGGGGGCATCTTGCCGGGCTGTGGCATGACTTGGGCAAATACCGTCCAGCATTTCACGACTATATCCGCAATAAGAGTGGTTTCGAGAAAGTAAACGCCCATATTGAAGGCGTCGGTCGGGTGGATCACTCCACGGCGGGAGCCGTTCATGCCGTGGATACATTGGGCGCGGGGGCTGGCCGATTGCTGGCCTATCTAATTGCAGGCCACCACGCAGGGCTACCCGACTGGAATGGCGATAACGCCAGCTTATTTCAACGTTTGGAGGATGCGCGCAAGAAAGGCTTTCTCAAGGAGGCGTTGGATCAGCGGCCACCCGAAACCGTCCTGCATGGACAGCTCCCTGATAGTCGTCCCAGGGGTGGCACAGCTGACCTGCATCTGTGGCTGCGCATGTTGTTCTCCAGCTTGGTCGATGGGGACTTCCTCGACACAGAGGACTACATGAACGCGGACAAGGCACATATGCGCGCGGCTCATCCGAACATCGACAATCTGCTCTCGCGTTTCAACGTTCACATGGAACAGCTCGCCGTAAACGCTGCGCCTACCACCGTCAATCGTATCCGCGCGGATGTCCTGAATCAGTGCATCGAGCGCGCGGGCGATGAGCGTGGCAATGGCTTGTATTCCCTCACCCTACCTACTGGTGGCGGCAAGACACTTTCATCGCTGGCCTTCGCACTGCATCACGCGGCAAATCCTAAACACAGGAAAAGGCGAGTGACCTACGCCATCCCCTATTTGTCCATCATCGAACAGACGGCAGATGTATTCCGAAACATTTTCGGCGCAGATGTAGTCGAACATCACAGCAACCTCGATCTGAACAGGGAGTCTGCCCGAAGTCGGTTAGCATCGGAAAACTGGGATGCTCCGCTCATCGTCACCACTAACGTGCAGTTGTTCGAATCGCTGTTCGCGGCGCACACATCCCGCTGCCGCAAGCTGCACAATCTGGTGGATTCGGTGGTCATTCTGGACGAAGTACAACTTCTGCCGCCTGAATATATGCAGCCCTGCCTCGCCTCCATTCGCGCACTGAGCAAACACTACGGCGTTACCTTCGTCCTCTGTACTGCAATCCAACCCGCTTTCCAGCCACGCGAAATCAACGGAAATGTCTTCGCGGGTCTGCACGACGTCCGAGAACTGATGAGCGGCGGGCCTCACGTTCAAAACCCGAATGATCTTTATCACGGGCTGGATCGCACCCAGGTGCATTGGCCGCATACACGTGTGGCAACGAGCTGGGACGAACTCGCCGAGCGCATAAACTGCCACGTCTAAACACTTGCCATCGTCAACCGCAAGGCCCACGCCAGAGAACTGGCCAAACAACTACCGAACGCCCTCTATCTTTCTACCGACTTGTGTGGCGCGCACCGCGCCGAGCGGATTGAGGAAATCCGTATCCGGCTGAGCGCCAACCGCGAGCGGGCAAATGCAGGTATGCCAATCTGTCCGCTCCACGTGGTCAGCACCCAGCTCATAGAGGCTGGTGTGGATGTTGATTTCCCGGTTGTGTTCCGTGCGCTGGCGGTGCTGGATTCCATTGCCCAGGCAGCCGGCCGCTGCAACCGGGAAGGGCGGCTCATGCGTGGTGGTGATGAGGTGAAAGGGGAGGTTCATGTCTTCGCGCCGCCCGAACCGGCTCCGCCAAGTCTGCTTCTCAAAGGCGAAAATGCCACGATAGCATTGTTAGGTCTTGACCCGAACCCAACCCTTACACCTAAACTGTTCGAACACTACTTCCGGCTGTGGTTTGCTTCGATCAACAGCATGGACAAGGAAGGCATGCTCGTTCTGCTGACACCAGGTAAAGGCATGGAAATGGAATTTCGCACCGCCGCTGAAAAATTCCACTTCATCCCGGATGATGGCGCGCCAGTGATCGTACGCTGGGGCGAAGCGGAAAAATGGCTGGCCAAATTGAAAGCAGATGGCCCTGACCGCTGGCTTATGCGCAAACTGCAACGCTACACGGTGAACGTGCGTCGGGGTTGCCTAGACCAGGTCATCGCGCAACACGATGTGGAAGAATTGCTACCCGGCCTCTACATCCAAGTCAACGATCTGCTCTACGACAATACCTTCGGCTTCCTAGGCTGTGCCGAGAATGTCGCCCCGCATATCGGCAAGCTAATCATTTCAAGAGAGGATAACGACATTGTCTAAGACGCTTTGTCTCAAGGTCTGGGGTGACTTTGCATGTTTCACCCGGCCTGAAATGAAGGTCGAGCGCGTCTCCTACGACGTGATTACCCCCTCCGCTGCGCGTGCCGTATTCGAGGCCATCCTCTGGAAACCGGAAATCCGCTGGTATGTAACCAAAATCGAAGTTCTCAAGCCCATCAAGTGGATATCCGTGCGCCGCAACGAGGTCTCGTTCCTGGAGGGAAGCGACGATGGCTATTGCGTTGACGATGTAGACGATCAGGGAAAACTTAAATATCGCCAACAACGCGCCAGCCTGTTGCTGCGTGACGTGGCCTATCGCTTACATGCCCAGTTCGACATTGTGAATAGTTCCAGGCATGTTCACCGTTATCCGAAACTGCGAGGCCACTTTCTGCCGGAGCCGGAGGAAAGCCAGCGTGAACACCCTGCCAAGTATCTCTGCATGTTTCAGCGTCGAGCCAAGAAAGGCCAATGTTTCTGGCAACCCTACTTGGGCTGCCGAGAATTTTCTGCCCATTTCGAGCTGGTGAACGATATTGCTGCTGCCTCGCTGGTCGAACCGCCCATCATGGACAGCTCCAGCCTGGGCTGGATGCTCCACGACATCGAGTTCGGCGTCTTCATGAAGCCAGGCTTCTTTCGTGCAGAGATGAAGGGCGGAGTCATAGACCTCACTGGTATCGAGGTACGGCGGTGATCCTTCGGTCGCTCTACGAGTATTACCAACGCAAACAAGTCGACCTGCCACCCTATGGTTTCCAAATGAAGGAAATCCCGTTTGCTATCACTTTGATGCCGAATGGACAATTCCTTGGGCTGTCGGACACCCGTCAGCCCAATAAGAAAAAAAAGCGGTTAGAGGCCTATTCTTTCAGAGTGCCCAAGGAAAAAGAACGACCGGGCAGCAATGCCTGGCAAAAGGCCAACCTGCTATGGGATCACTACGGCTTCGTGCTGGGTCATCCGGCAACTGATGACGCGAAGGACGTTGAAAAGGCGCACAAGCAGTTCGGAACCTTCCGACAAATGGTGGCCGACTTGGTGGGAGCATACCCGGACGACCAGGACTTGAAAGCCATCCACGCCTTCTACGAGCAGGAGCAATATAAGCAGGTTGTCCTTGATCCAAAATGGCCCGACTGCAGCAAAATCAAGGGATGCAATCTGACTTTCAAAATCGCCGGGCAAGAGGGAGTGATCACGGACAATACTAATGTCCAGTCCATGGCGGCGGCGTATTGGGAACAGGAAATGCAGGAGGATGAAGAGGGCGCGGACGAGGCGGCCGATAAAGTGACCAGTTTTTGCCTAATTTCAGAGGAAACCGGACCGATTGCTCGCACGCACCCCAGAACGCCCATACGCGATGCCAAGACCAATGCCAAGCTGGTCTCGTTCCAGAAGCACATGGGATTCGACTCCTACGGAAAAGAGCAAGGTGCCAACGCTCCCATCGGGAAACGCGCAGCTTTCGCCTATACCACGGCACTGAACCATCTGCTCGGCTCATCCCAGTATCTTCAAATCGGGGATGCTTCCACGGTATTCTGGGCAGCGGCAGACAACAGGATGGAATCGCTGCTCGCGCAGTTTTTTGACGAGCCACCGCTGGACCACCCCGGCCAGGGGACAAATGCCGTCAAAGAACTGTTTGAAGCACCCTTGGCCGGGGCCCCTGCGATTTACGATGACGGTACCCGCTTCTACGTCCTAGGACTTGCCCCCAACGCTGCCCGTATCGCCGTCCGCTTCTGGCACGTCGCAACCGTGGGCGAACTCGCCAACCACATCCGCCAACACTTCGAAGATTTGGAAATTATCCGACCCCGATATGTGGAACGCCCGTTCCCATCTCTCAAGGCCCTGCTTGTTTCCATAAGCCCCTTGGGTGATCTCGACAAACTACCACCCAAGCTGGCTGGGGATTTCATGAAGGCCATCCTGGATGGTACGTCTTATCCGCAAACCCTGTTGCAGGCGGTGCTGCGCCGCATCCGTGCCGACCAGGCGAAGAAAGACGAAAAAGGCAGACAGAAAGAGCATGTCACCTACGCCCGTGCTGCAATTATCAAGGCGTGGCTCAACCGTTTAACCCGCTCCACTGGGCAGAATGAGGAGGTTATCGTGTCACTGGACGAGAGCAATACCAATATTGGCTACCGGCTGGGGCGTCTGTTCGCCGTACTGGAAAAGGTGCAAGCAGATGCCAACCCAGGTCTCAATACCACTATCCGGGACAGCTATTTCGGCTCCGCCTCCAGCACGCCATCGGCGGTCTTTCCTACCCTCATGCGACGCAATCAGCACCACATGACCAAGCTGCGGAAAGAAAAACCGGGGCTCTATATCAGGCAGGACAAATTGATTCAAACCATCTGCAACGACGGCATCGACGGTAAAATGGGTTTTCAGCCCATTCTGTCTCTGGCAGACCAGGGCCGATTCGTCATTGGTTATTACCAGCAGCGCCAGGACATGTTTACCAAATCTTAAGTGAGGGGAGCGAGCGATGAACATTCAGAACCGTTACGACTGTGTCCTGTTGTTTGATGTAAAAGACCGCAACCCGAATGGCGACCCGGATGCCGGCAATCTGCCGCGTCTTGATACCGAGACCGGGCAAGGCTTGGTCACCGATGTGTCCATCAAACGGAAGATAAGAAATTTCGTTGGCGTTACCAAAAGCAAGGATGATGTTTATGAAGCTGGTTACGACATCTATGTCAAAGAGAAAGCGGTGTTGGGGCGCGCCCCAACACCGCATTTGAGAAACTTGGCATCAGTCTGGGGCAGGATGCCACTGAACTTATTCCTGATAACTTGGCCGAACAGTTTGATGCACTGACTCTGCCGGAAGGCATGGAAATCGACACTGACGAAGATGGGCGCTCCATCCTCAAGCTGTCGGGAGCCACGCTGGACAAGAAGGAAGTTCAGAAATGGCTGAAAGACATCAGCCCTGCAAAGCCATTGAAGGATTTCATCGGCAAGGCGCTCAGGAATGCCACCGCGCGTAAACCGAAACAGGACGAATCCAAGAAGGGACGCGAGCAAATGTGCCAAGATTTCTACGACATCCACACCTTCGGTGCTGTACTCTCCCTAAAGACCGCACCGAACTGCGGTCAGGTCCGTGGCCCGGTGCAAATTACTTTTGCCAGATCCATTGACCCCATCGTCACCCTGGAGCATTCCATGACTCGTTGCGCCGTGGCTACGGAAGCGGAGGCCGAAAAGCAAGGCGGCGATAACCGCACCATGGGCCGTAAATTCACTGTGCCCTACAGACTATACCGTGCCCACGCGTTCATATCCGCCCACTTGGCAGGCCAAACCAAGTTCAATGAGAGCGACCTTGAACTACTCTGGGATGCGCTGAAGAACATGTTCGAGCACGACCATTCTGCCGCACGAGGCGAAATGACGACCCGCGGTCTTTATGTATTCAAACACGATAGCCCCTTGGGTAATGCCCCAGCTCATGCGTTATTTGACCGTATCGAGATCAAGCGAAAGGATCGGGAAGGTGCACCACGTCACTTCTCCGATTACGACGGCACCTTCGATGAGAAAGAAGTTGGAGTTAATCCAGATGCGCCGATAAAAGTGGCTGAGAATGTAACACTCATACGACTTTGTTAGTTGTCAGCCTACCGCCGCCCCTCCCAATACCTCGGCCGGCGGCTATGGTGAGCGATAGCGATCACATGTATCGACGCAGAATCTATTCGATAGACCAGAGAATAGGGGAAAGTGCGCAGGGGCAGGATGCGAGTGCTGTAGGGGCCTGGTGTGCCCATCTCGGGAAATTGTCGCAGCAGGTGCAGCATGTTTTCGAGTTCGCCAACAAATGCGTTAACTGCAGAAAAGGCTCCCTCGTCGAAATACCACTCGATAGCATCCCGGCCGTCGGCTTTTGCCTCGTCGCTAAGCCTTATCTGCATCGGCCTCCGCAGTCTTGATCCTCGCGCGCAGCTCGGTCATGACTTCCTCCATTGAATTCCATTTCGTACGGCCCGTATCCATATCGGCAATCCGGTGCGCGATTTCGGCCTCCCAGGCCGCCGTGACTTCTTTCCTTGAAGCCACACTAAGCCATAGACGATCCGCCAGGTCAGCGCGTTCGTCTGGGCTGAGTTTCATTGCTTCCGCTTCCAGTTGTTCCAGTGTGAGTGGCATGGCGAAACCTCCTGACGGCGTATGACAAGACAATGATACCAGCCGTGTCATGATGGAAACAGACCCGATCCCCATCCCCGCCCTGCAGCATTGGGCCTATTGCCCGCGCCAGTGCGGGCTTATCCATCTGGAGCAGGCCTTCGAGGACAACGTCCACACCGCACGCGGCCAGGCAGTCCATCATCTGGTGGATGATCCGGGTTATGCAATGAAGTCCGGCGTCAAGGTAGAGCGGGCGTTGCCCCTGTGGTCGGACCGGCTGGGCCAGGTCGGCAAAGCGGACTTGGTGGAATTTCGTCAGGACGGCTCCATTTACCCGGTGGAGTTCAAGCACGGCCGCAAGCGGCAGAAGATTCATGATGATATTCAACTCGCCGCCCAGGCAATGTGTCTGGAAGAGATGCTTGGTCGCCACGTAGCTGTTGGGGCGATCTACCACGCCAGCAGCCGCCGGCGCCGCGAGGTGGCGATCGCGCCGGAATTGCACCAGCGAGTTGAATCGACAATTAACGCCATCCGCGCGATGCTGCGTTCCGTCATGGTACCACGGCCGGCTAATGACGAACGTTGCCGCGAATGCTCGCTGAGAGATATCTGTCAACCCGAAGCCATCGCTGCCACCATCAGACTGCGCGACGAGAGACAGCACCTGTTCGACGAGGATCCCTGAGTGCACACTTTGCTGAACACCCTCTACGTAATGACCCCGAATGCCTATGCCCACCTGGAAAACAACACGGTGCGCATCGACGTGGAACGCGAAAAAAAACTTCAGGTTCCGCTGCATCATCTGGGCGGACTGGTGTCCTTCGGCAATGTTATGATCTCTCCGGCCTTGATGCACCGTCTCGCCGACGAGGGAAAGAGTCTCGTACTGCTGGACGGCACGGGTTGTTTCAAGGCCCGTCTGGAAGGCCCGGTCTCAGGCAACATTCTGCTGCGCCAGGCACAGCACCGGAAATCTTCTGATGCAGGCACCGCGCTGGAAATCGCCCGCGCCATTGTGGCCGGAAAATTGAGAAACAGCCGCACGGTCATCCTGCGCGGTGTACGTGAATCCGGTGATGCGGGCGAAGCCGGTGCGCTGAGCCGGACTGCCGGTAACCTCGCCGCGTCGCTGCGTGCGACGCGGGAAGCCGTCGACCTCGACACGCTGCGTGGCATTGAAGGCGAGGACGCGCGTGGCTATTTCCGAGCACTGAATTTCGTCGTCAAACCAGCCATGCGACGGAACTTCAATCTGAATGGCAGAACCCGACGGCCGCCCCTGGACCGTTTAAATGCTCTGCTCTCGTTTCTCTATGCCCTGCTCATGAACGATTGCCGCTCGGCCGTGGAGGCAGTGGGTTTGGACGCACAGTTGGGGTTTCTGCATGTAGTGCGACCTGGACGGGCAGCACTTGCACTGGATCTGCAGGAGGAGTTTCGATCCATACTCGCCGACCGTTTGGCGCTCACGCTGATCAACCGCGGTCAGGTGTCCAGGAACGATTTCGATGAGCGCGAGGGTGGGTCTGTCATGCTCAATGATACCGGTCGTCGCGCTGTGGTCACTGCTTGGCAGGAACGCAAACAGGAAGAAGTCACGCACCCACTCACTGAGAACAAGGTGCCATTGGCATTGCTGCCGTTTTTACAGGCGCGCTTTTTGGCGCGTACGTTACGCGATGAAATGGAAGGGTACTTACCGTTCCTGGCAAAATAGGGATACGAAATGCTGATTATCGTAACCTATGATGTGTCTACCGAAACATCCGCTGGCCGCCGGCGTCTGCGTAGGGAAGCAAAGACGTGTGAAGGCATGGGGCAACGAGTGCAAAAGTCGGTATTCGAATGTCAGGTGACTGAGATGCAGTACGAACAATTGGTCCGCTCGCTGCTTGACGAGATTGAGGAAGATGAGGACAGCCTGCGCTTCTACCGCATCACGGAGCCCACGGAAGTACGGGTAAAGCAATATGGGAAGACGCGGTCCATCGATTTTGAAGGCCCACTTGTCGTGTAATGCGCGAACCAGCACTAAGCGTATTAATCCGGCTAGGTTCGCGATTCTGCTAATTTATTATTTTAAAAGGGTGGTTCTGTTAATCTCCACTGAGACCGCCCGCTATTTGTATGAGTTCGTGAGCACATTCGCGCATCTACCCCTGGTAGATTTGCAAAATCAATGTATTGTCACAGTGGAGTATCGCCCGCTCGAAAGAGCGGGCGCGGATTGAAACTTAACCCAGATTCGGGGTTGGGATCGCGCAGGCCGGGATCTCTTTGTCTGCCCGTGAATTACTGCAACAGGATAAACATGGCTCCATCGCCGCGCTGCACGTTGATCAGCAGCTTGCGATTGCCCTGCGCGGCCTGTCTAAAGTCATCCAGCGTCCTCAAGGGGATGCGGTTGGCCGACCGTATGATGTCGTTCTTGCGCAGGCTGGCGTGCCAGGCCGGGCTGTCGGGTTCCACCGCGCTGACCAGCACGCCGCTGGCCCTGCCGGGCCGTTGCAGGCTTTCAGGCAGGTTGCTGAAGGTCGCACCGGCGAGCTGATAATGCAGTGCTTCGCCGGCCAGCTCTTCCAGACGGGTGGGTTCGATCACCAGCGAGCGTTGGAGCGTTTGCCCGTCTCTCCAGATGGTCATGTTCACCCTGGAACCGACGCGCAGCAAACCAACCCGGTTACGAACTTCACCCGAGCTGCGCACCGGCTTGCCGTCCACTTCGAGGATGACGTCCCCCACCCTCAGCTGCGCGCGCTCTGCGGGCGACTCCGGTTCGATACGTGAAATGACCGTGCCGTTGTCGCGGTCGATGCCGAAGGCGCTGGCCAGGTCTGGCGTCAGGTCCTGGGCCGTGATGCCGAGCTGGCCGCGTTGTACTTCGCCGTGCTCGATCAGCTGCTGCATGACGCTGTTTGCCATGTTGATAGGGATCGCGAAACCGATGCCGACATTGCCGCCGCCGGGGGCCAGGATGGCCGTGTTGATGCCAATCAGTTCGCCACGCAGGTTGACCAGGGCGCCGCCGGAATTACCCGGGTTGATGGAAGCATCGGTCTGAATGAAATCTTCGTAACCCTCGATGCCGAGGTCGGTGCGCCCCAGCGCGCTGACAATACCCGAGGTGACTGTCTGGCCCAGGCCGAAAGGATTGCCGATGGCAACCACGAAATCGCCGACCTGCAGCGCTTCCGAGTCTGCCAGCGGCAGGGCGGTGAGGGCCTCAGCGGGGATTTGGATGACGGCGATATCCGATTCCTTGTCTGTTCCGAGCAGCCGGGCGTTGAACTTCCGGCCGTCGCGGAGCGTCACGCTGATTTTGTCTGCCTGTTCGACGACGTGGTTGTTGGTCAGAATATAACCCTTGTCAGCGTCGACAATGACCCCCGAGCCCAGGCTCTGTGTCTGCTGCCGGCGTGGCTGAACCTGGGGCAGACTGAAAAAATGCTGGAAAAACGGATCACTCAGCAGCGGGTTCTGTTTGACCTCGATGTGCCCTAGCGCAGCAATGTTGACCACCGCCGGCGTCGTGTGGGCCAGCATCGGCGCCAATGTCGGCAGTGGCTGTCCCTCGACAGTGGCGGGCAGGGAGGCCAGCAGCGGAGCCGGTAGAGCGAACGCAGCTATCAACAGGGCGACAAGGCCAGGACGACGAAATGAGCAATAAAACACGAAATGACCTCGCGACGGAATGTACCGGAATGCACCCAAGAGACCAGCTGAAACGCGACAAGTTCACTCAAAACTTGAGCCGTGTGCTTGAGTGATTCGCGCCTATATTAGAAACACAATATATAGTGTTTTGCTGCTGGATGACCTGTTTTCAGTATGCGCGGCTGATAGTTTCCGGCTATAATCCCAGTTGGTGACATAACGCACTGTTATGAAAGTAAATAATCATTGTAAAGTTTTGCTGAATTCAGGCTTGACAGCCTCCCGAAGCGCGCCTAACCTTACCACCCGTTCACACAACATCTTGTGGTTGTCTGGAAAACACACCTCAATATGTCGGACGTTGCTCAAATGTCCGGCGGTGACCACAGGGACAATGCCAAAAGGAGTCAGGAATCGCAATGAAATCAGTGCAGCTGAAGTCCGTTCCGACCAAAGTTTCCGACATTCCCCTCCAGGACACGTCCATGGATATCTGGGACAAAAAGTACCGCCTGAAGCGCAAGGATGGCGGTCCCGTCGATACCGACATCGATGCTACCTATCAGCGCATAGCGCGGGCTCTTGCCGAGGTCGAGGTTACTCCGGAAATGCGAAACTACTGGTATGAACAGTTCCTGTGGGCATTGCGCCACGGCGCCATTCCGGCGGGTCGTATCACCTCCAATGCCGGCGCCCTGGAGCATAAGCCGGCGACATCGACGATCAATTGCACCGTTTCCGGCACCATCCAGGACTCCATGGACAACATCCTGGAGCGCGTGCACGAGGCCGGACTGACCTTGAAAGCCGGTTGTGGTATCGGCTACGAATTTTCCACCCTGCGTCCCCGCGGTGCTTATGTGTCCGGCGCCGGGGCGTATACGTCAGGTCCGCTGTCGTTCATGGATATCTATGACAAGATGTGCTTCACCGTTTCTTCGGCCGGTGGCCGCCGCGGCGCACAGATGGCGACATTTGATGTCGGTCACCCGGATGTCATGGATTTCATCCGTGCCAAGCGCGAAGACGGCCGTTTGCGGCAGTTCAATCTGTCACTGCTGATCACGCAGGAATTCATGGAGGCCGTCAGCCACGACGCCGACTGGAAACTAGCTTTCCCGCTCAATGAGCAGGAAGCAGGTGACGAGGGGCTGGACCTTTACGACTCCAATCAGGTGGTATGGCGTGAATGGCCGACTCACAAGAACTATATTGCTAACGAAGCCGGTCTGGTGGCCTGCAAGGTCTACAAGATCATCCGCGCGCGGCGTCTGTGGGACATGATCATGGCTTCCACCTACGATTTCGCCGAACCCGGTTTCATTCTCATAGACAAGGTCAACGAGATGAACAACAACTGGTTCGTGGAAAACGTGCGTGCCACCAACCCCTGCGGCGAACAGCCGCTGCCACCTTACGGATCCTGTCTGCTGGGCTCGGTCAATCTGACCAAGTTCGTCCGCCACCCATTTACCGAAGATGCGCACTTCGACTGGGAAGAGTTTGACAAGGTCGTAGCCATCTTTACCCGTATGCTGGATAACGTGGTGGAGATCAATGGTCTGCCGCTGGAGCAGCAGGGCCACGAAATCATGAGCAAACGCCGTCACGGCATGGGTTTTCTGGGTCTTGGCTCGACACTGACCATGCTGCGCATGAGGTATGGTTCGACCGAGTCGGTCGAGTTCACCGGAAAAGTCAGCAGAGAACTGGCGTTGACCGGGTGGCGGGTAGCACTGGACCTGGCCCAGGAAAAAGGTCCGGCACCGATACTGGAAGAGGATTTTGAAGTGACGGCCGAGATGCTGCGAAAGCGTCCGGAGATGAAGCGCGATGGTTACAAGGTTGGCGACAGGGTCAAGGGCAAGGTGCTGCATGCGCGCTACAGCCGCTACATGCAACAGGTGGCAGGTTCCGATCCCGGACTGGTGGAGGCACTCGCCCAAACCGGTGCACGGTTCACCCATCATTCTTCAATTGCGCCTACAGGCACGATTTCATTGTCGCTGGCGAACAATGCAAGTAATGGTATCGAGCCTAGCTTTGCGCACCATTATTTTCGCAACGTCATCCGCGAAGGCCGCAAGACCAAGGAAAAGGTCGATGTGTATTCTTTCGAAATGCTGGCCTACCGGGCGCTCGTGAATCCTGAAGCGATGCCATTCAGCGAAGAGGAGAGTCAACGTCTGCCGGATTACTTCGTCTCGGCCGACGATATCAGTCCCAAAGAGCACGTCGATATCCAGGCGGCCGCGCAGAAATGGGTGGATTCCTCCATTTCCAAGACTGCCAACGTGCCGACGGATTATCCGTTTGAAGATTTCAAAGACATTTATCTATATGCCTACCAGCAGGGTCTGAAAGGTTGTACGACGTTCCGTTTCAACCCGGAGGCGTTCCAGGGCGTCCTGGTAAAAGAAAAGGATCTCGCCAATACTACCTACCAGTTCACCCTGGAAGACGGCAGCGTGGTACAGCTGAAAGGCAACGAGGAGATCGAATACGACGGCGAAACCCATACCGCCGCGAACCTGTACGATGCCCTGAAAGAGGGCTACTACGGAAAGTTCTGATTCGAACTGGGTAACAGGAGTATGACATGGTGAGAAAAATCGGCCAGAAGATTATCGCTTACGAGGTGCTCAAGGAGGGCGAACCGGCTCAGCAGGCGGCGCCTGTTGAGGAAAAGCGCGAAGACAAGGTGGTCCAGCTGCACGAAAAGCTCGAGCGACCAGACATGCTGCTGGGGTCCACCTACAAGGTGAAGACTCCCTTGTCCGAACATGCCCTGTATATCACCATTAATGACGTGGTGCTGAATCCCGGCACCAGGCATGAACTGCGGCGACCTTTCGAGATCTTCATCAACTCGAAAAACATGGATCATTTCCAGTGGATTGTCGCGTTGACGCGTATCGTTTCCGCGGTATTTCGCAAAGGTGGCGACGTTACCTTTCTGGTGGAAGAGTTGCGCTCGGTATTCGATCCGCGGGGCGGCTACTTCAAGAAGGGCGGCAGGTACATGCCTTCGCTGGTGGCGGAAATCGGTGACGCAATCGAGTGTCACTTGCGCATGATCGGTATGTTGAAAGACGACGAGCTGGACGATCACCAGAAGAAGTTGGTAGCCGAAAAACGCGCTCAGTTCGAGAGTGCCATGAAGACGAACAACAAAAACGAGGAAAACGCAGAATTTCCGGAGGGTGCTGAACTGTGCATCAAGTGCAACACCAAGGCCGCGATCAAGATGGATGGTTGTCTGACCTGTCTGAATTGCGGCGAGTCTAAATGCGGATGAACCTGTTTCACAACAAACTGCAGAGAAAAGACATGCTGGCACATCAACCCATGCCCGGTTACTGGTATACGAATATTGTTGGTCGGTTGCAGCAGGTGCGTGTAGTACTGCACGAGGGCAGCCGACAAAAGCTTATCGTGCTGGAGAACATCAACGGCAAGCGCCAGACGGTCGATCTGGACGGCTGGTATCGCCTGGATCTGACCCTGCATTCGCCCGGCGTTGAGTGCCGGCGTCGTCGCCGCGACGATTCCAGCCAGGGTCTTTTCTGATTACCGCACCTCGCGACCGGACGGTCAATGGTCGCAGAGTGATGCTTGAGTCTATCCCTGGCCCGGCAGGCGTCCTGCAGCTGTTGCAGGACCTGCCAGTCGCAGCGCCGCAGGCATTGGCGGTCGTTTGTCATCCGCATCCCCTCCACGGTGGCAGCTTTAACAATAAAGTTGTCCACCTGCTGGCGCGTACCTTTAACCAGCTTGGTGCTGTCAGTGTGCGATTTAATTTTCGTGGCGTTGACGGGAGCGCAGGCGGATACGACGAAGGGCGGGGAGAGCGCCAGGATCTGCAGGCAGTGGCCGCGTGGGCCGCGAGCCGCTGGCCTGGTCTGCCTTTGTGGCTGGCCGGGTTCTCCTTTGGCGGGTTTATCGCCATTCAGGCTGCTGCGTCATTGCGGCCGCAGCGGCTGGTGACAATTGCGCCAGCTGTGAATTACTTCACCGACCACGACATCGATGTTTCCGCAGCGGACTGGCTGCTGATTCAGGGGGGCGCGGACGATATTGTGCCGCTTGATGAGGTGCTGTATTTCGCCGACAACATCCGTACGCAGCCATCCCTGGTGGTCCTCGACGGCGCGGACCATTTCTTTCACGGCCGGCTGAATGACCTGAAGCAGGCGATGCTTGACTACTTCCCTACCGACTAATGCCGTTTCATGTTTTCGGCGAAGCGGAACACCTCGTTGGCGGAACTGAACGTCTTCGGAATAATGTGGTCGTTTATTGAACACGCCCAGTAAGCCGGCAACATACCGCCTTTGTAGATCGGATTGGCAATGACAGACACGCCGTTGATCTTTTTTTCGACTTTCGCGTTCATGGTGCGTACACAGTTCCTTTCTTTACCTTGAGTTCGAGGCAAACGCCATGCCATTCACTCTAAGTTATTGATACAAAAGACACTCCGAGCACGGTCTTTGGTCTCCTCCGCTGGAGGCTGAATATTCGTAAAATATACCGACACACAGCCGCCCCCTCTCGGCGGTGGAATGCCCTTAACAAGCCGCAGGTAAAGCTATTTTGAATTCTGGCACTCATGGGGCCAGTTGGTTAAATTCATCGACGCTTATATAACCAGACGCTAATGCTGCCGTCAAGACACCGAGTAATCAGGAGCATCGCTGGCAGGCGCTCACAAGGGCCTTTGCTCGTGCCGCCACGGGCGGCACGAAAGCCCGCTGCGCCATGTCCTCGAAAGGCACGAAGAACCTCCCTGCACAGCTTGCTTATGCTCCAGCACCAGCACACCGGTGTCACCTGGCGGTCGAAACACCGGCTTGACCGGGCAGGCACGCGTGACCGGCCGGTGAGGACGGCGGCTGTCAGAACAGGCATACTATAGGGCTCGCCGGTTGGGCGATTAAAGATTCGATGTATCAAAAACATTTCGGACTGACAGAGCGGCCGTTTTCCATCGCGCCCGACCCGCGCTTTCTCTATATGAGCCAGCAGCACCGCGAGGCGTTGGCGCACCTGCTCTATGGGGTCAGCGAGGGGGGCGGTTTCGTTCAGTTGACTGGTGAAGTGGGCACTGGTAAGACAACCATCTGCCGGTGTCTACTCGAGCAACTCCCCGGCCAAGTGGACATGGCATTGATTCTCAATCCGCGGGTCACTGCGCAGGAACTGCTGGCCAGCCTGTGCGATGAGTTGAACATCCAATACGCAAAGGATACGACCAGCATCAAGGTGCTCACAGACCTGCTCAATACCTACCTGCTTGACAGTCACGCCACGGGACGGCGAACCGTTTTGATGATCGACGAAGCGCAGAATCTCAGCACCGAAGCGCTTGAACAGGTCCGACTGCTGACCAACCTCGAAACCACCCGCGAAAAACTCCTGCAAATCATCCTTGTCGGACAGCCGGAGCTGCGCTCGCTGCTGGCGCGTGAAGAGCTGCGCCAGCTGTCGCAACGGATTACTGCGCGCTATCACCTGGAGCCCATCAACCGCGAGGAAACGGCCGCCTATATCCGGCACCGCCTCCAGGTCTGTGGTGCCGGCGAGCCGATTTTCAGCGAAAGTGCCGTCAGTCTGGTGCACAAACTCTCGGCCGGTGTGCCGCGTCTGATCAACGTGCTGTGTGACCGCGCCATGCTGGGGGCATTTGTCGAGGGCAAACGCCGGATCGAGGCGCCCATTGTCCGCAAGGCGGCGAGCGAGGTGCTGCCGCAGGAACACCTGCATGCACCGGCCGCCCACGGCTGGCGCCAGGCCGCAGCAGCAGTGGTGGTCCTTGGCGGACTCGTCATTGGGTTGGCAGGCTACCTGTTTTTCTACCAGCCCGCGGCACTGCCTATGCTGCCGATGCTTGGCGCTGCGCGGCAGCCGGACAAGCCGGCGGCTGCGCCACCGCCCGTGGCAAAAGCGACGCTCGAGCATCCGATGAACGTTACGCCTTTGGAAAAGCCGGCAGAAGTATCCGCAGTCGAGGTGCCGCCGGTCGTGGCTGCGCAGCAGTCAGAGATGCCGGCGGATGCGTTGATGGCCACCGATCTTCAGCGAGCACTGGCGCAGGCCGGCCCCGATGCCGCGTCCCATGCCTGGGCAGGGCTGTATCGCTTATGGGGTGTGCAGGCCGACGTGCTGGGTGACGAGCAGGCGTGTGCAAAGGCGCCGGGCGTCGGCTTGCGTTGCCTGGAGGATGCCGGCAGCTGGACGGTGGTGACACAGTTCGATCGTCCCGCGATTCTGTTGCTGGTCGCCAGCGGTGGAAGGCGCGTGCCGGTACTGTTGCACGAGTTACTGGGTGCCACCGTCAGGGTGCAGGTGGACGGCAAGGAAATCGAGGTGCCTGTCGAAGAGCTGATACAGGATTGGCTCGGGCACTACCGGATGCTGTGGAAGACGCCGCCGAAAGGTAGCGCAGTGCTTCGGCCAGGCGATCGTGCCAGCGATGTCGCGTGGTTGCGCCAACAGATGCAGCGCGCCACCGGCCTGACGTTGATTGCGCCAGACCCAGGCTATTTCGACGACGGACTGAAGCAGCTGGTGCAGGAATTCCAGCGGGACCAAGGACTCCAGGACGATGGAATCGCCGGTCCCCGGACCCTCATACACCTGAACACCCTGGAGCGGCGATCCGCAGTGCCGCACCTGGGTGTGGTCAAGGGTTAGGCGGCCTGGCAGATGTCTTATATTCTCGATGCCCTGAAAAAGGCTGAACACGAGCGAGAGATCGGACAGGTACCCGGCATTGGCAGTGCACACGAGACCGCGTCCGTTGCGGGTGTCGGCCGCTGGGTCTGGATCCTGCTGCTTGTCCTGCTGGTCAATGCCGCGCTTTTGGCGTTCACTCTGTGGCCGGAATCCGCTTCAAGGTCACGCCCGGTTCCGGTTCCTGATCCCACCGTGAGTGCCGCGCGGCCGCTGGGCTCGCTGCCACTGCCTGCCGGACCGGCACCCAATAGTGAAATAGTTCATCCGCGCGGGCAGCCAATGGTGTCCCGGGAGATGCCAGCGGTGGTTGCTCCGCCTCCCGCAGGTTTGACGCCGCTGCGCCCCTTGCCACCGTTATCTGAACCACCGCAACCCGATGTGGTCGGAACCACTGGGTTCGCAGACCCGTTTGTCAGCCGGCCCGGGGAGGTGAAGGCTGCGCCTCCGCCTGTCGCAGCCGCGGTGAACTCTGGAGATGACAACCTGCCAGTCTGGCCGCAGGTGTCCGATCAGCTGCTGCGGGAGATCAACAGTGCCCTGCACCTGGATGTTCACGTCTACAGCGATCAGCAGCACGAACGCTTCGTCTTGATCAATATGCGGAAATACAAGGAGGGTGAACAGCTACAGGAAGGCCCGGTGGTGGACGCAATAACACCTGAAGGGGTGATTCTGTCATTTCGGGGACAGCGCTTCCGCATGCAATCCCAATAAAGGTCAGTCAAGGGTCAGCCAATGTTTAATACGAAGGGTGCTATTGTCTTGGGGGCTTGTCTGGCGGCGGGCTTGTCTGCCGGCACGGTGCTCGCAGACAACGCCGTCGCACACTCGAGCACCAGCCAGCTGATTGTTCAGTTTCGCGATAACGCTGTGCGGCGCCAGTCGGTCAGACCCCATCACCCTGTTCCGGGCATTCTCCTGCCGGACGGGCGCCCGGTGAAATTTCTGCGCCCGTTTAACGGCAATGCGATGGTGGTGCAACTCCCGGAGACAGTCAGTCTCGTCGAGGCGCAGCGGATAGCCTCGCAGTTGTCAACCCAGGCGGGGATTGCATCGGTCGAACCCGACCGGCGATTCTACCCGGCGCTGACGACTCCGAACGATCCCGAATATCCGCCGGGCGCTGACGCGGTTCACGATCCGGGCCAATGGCACCTGTTCGAAACTGTGGCAGGCATACGCATGCCTGCCGCCTGGGACCGGTCGACCGGGTCATCGAGCATCGTGGTCGCAGTGCTGGATACCGGTATCATTTCTCACCGTGATCTCAATCCGGCACGAATGCTGCCAGGCTATGATTTTTTCAGCGATACCGCGCGGGACAATGACGGGGTGCCCGGCCGCGACAATGACCCGACCGATCCTGGCGATGCGACGATCGATGGTGAGTGCGGAACCGGCGAAATCGGCGAGGACAGCTCCTGGCACGGGCTTTCGGTTGTTGGCGTGATCGTAGCGACAGCGAATAACAGCACGGATATCGCCGGTATCGATTTCAACGCCAGCCTCCTGCCCATCCGCGTACTGGGCAAGTGCGGCGGCGATCTGTCTGACGTTGCCGATGCGGTGCGTTGGGCTGCCGGCTTGCCGGTCGCCGGGGTGCCCGACAACCCGAACCCGGCTGATGTGATCAATCTTAGTCTGAGCGGCGACGGCGTCTGTTCAGCAGCGGAGCAGTCGGCGATCGATGCGGCCGTGACCGCTGGCGCGGTGGTCGTCGTCGCGGCGGGCAATGAAGCCGCCAACGTGAGTAAGGTCAGTCCCGCAAACTGTGACAATGTCATCGCCGTGGGCGCCATCGCGCGTGACGGCAAAATTGCTGCCTACACCAACTTCGGACTCAGCGTGGACCTCACAGCGCCCGGCGGAGATGATCCGGATCCGCCGGACCCGATCAATAATCCACCCAACGGCGTGCTGACCCTGTCCAATTTTGGTCAGACCACGGCAGGCGCCGATGCAGTGGCCGTGATTCAGGGAACGAGCTTTACCGCAGCCCAGGTGTCTGCCGTAAGTTCCCTGATGCTCGCCGCCAACGGCGCGCTGACCCCCGCCCAGGTAACAGACATACTCAAAGCGACAGCGCGCGCCTTCCCGGATCCCAGCTGTGATACCAGCCTGTGTGGCAGCGGCGTACTCGACGCGGATGCGGCACTGGCCGCAGACCCCGGCATGATCGCGGCCAACCAGCCGCCGACAGCGTCGGCTGGCGGTCCGTACAGCGGCCTCCAGGGGGTGGTAATCCCATTCGACGGATCAGGGTCCAGCGACCCGGAGAGTCAGCCGCTGAGGTACAGCTGGGATTTCGGCGACGACAGCTTTGCGACCGGTGTGAACCCCGGGCACGTCTACGCCGCGGCGGGAACTTTCACGGTAACACTGGTAGTCGACGACGGTGTTGCGGATTCCGCGCCGTCCACGGCTACAGTAACTGTCAGCTCGAACGGCGACAAACTCGTCGATCCCGGCGGTGGTGGTGGATGTTCGCTGTCCGCGGGCACGGAAATCATTGATCCCGTGTGGCCGATGTTCGCGCTGTTCGCAGGTCTCTACCCGGTATTTCGTCGTCAGTCGCGCTGAGTAAGCTCGAGCATGCTGCAGGCGATCCACGAATTCTTTCGCGCACGCATAAAGGCTGAAAGTGCTTCCAGGCCTGATCAGCATGGTTTGCACCTGGCTACGGCGGCTCTCCTGTTTGAAATGCTGCGGGCGGATGCCGAGGAGCACCCGGAGGAACGGCGGGTGCTGGAAAATGCCTTGCGGGAGCGATTTGCACTCAGCAAGGCGGAAACCCGGGAGCTGGCCGCCCTCGCCGATCGCGAAGCGGCAGATGCCGTCTCCTTGTACCAGTTTACCAGGCTCATCAATCAGCATTTCGCGCCGCAACAGAAGCTGCAGGTCGTCGAGATGTTGTGGCAGGTAGCCTTCGCGGATGGTCGCCTCGATCGCTATGAAGAGGCGCTGGTACGCAAAATCGCCGACCTGATCCACGTGCCTCACCGTGATTTTATCCGTTTGAAGCACCGGGTGATGGATGCGTCCGAATAAGAAAGGCAGCCCCAAAGGCTGCCTTTAACATCGCGAAAACTGTTATTGGTTATTCGGCCTTCCAGGCCCGGAAATATCGACTGCTCCCGGAGTCGATCGGGTAAACACCCGTTTAGACCATATCTTTCAATGCCTTCAGCGCCAGCACTTTGACCACATTGCGGGCCGGTTTGGCCTTGAATGTCATTTGTTCGCCGGTGAAGGGATTCACGCCTTTACGCGCTTTTGTGGCCGGCTTGCGCACTACCTTGACCTTCATCAGGCCAGGCACGCTATAAACCCCCGGGCCGTTGCGACGCAAATCGCGCTTGACCAGACCACTGAGGGATTCAAACACGGCGCCGACGTCTTTCTTGGTCAGCCCGGTCTTTTCGGCAATGTAGGTGTAGGTTTCGGCTTTGGTGGTGGGCTTCTTAACCGCCTTGGCAGCGAACTTCTTCTTGGCGGTCTTCTTGGCAGTCTTTTTCTTTACGGCCATTCATCAGCTCCTTTTGAGTTGTTTACTGGGACAGTAACGGCGCAAAGATAGCACAAAGAAGGAAAAGTAAAAGCTATTTTTGCATTTTTCGCTGTTATTTTAGTCCGAAATCAACGTGGGTCCACGCAGACAGCGTAAATAACAGTGCCGGATGCACGTGTGCTCAGTGCAATTTGTGATTGTCGCCCTGCGCCCAAGACGTTTCCTGCTGCTGCTCCAGTTCACCGCGTGCCGAAGGCGATGCATGATGCAGCACCATGTGCCAGCTGCCCGCGATCAGCTGATAGATGTTGGTAGCGATGATTGGCGTAGTCTGTTCGGTACTGCCCGGAATGTAGAAGTGCTCGTAGAGAACGTGTACGGCCAGCAATGCGTCCTGAGTGCGGTGTATTCTGGAACGCTTGATCTGCACGCGCTGGCCACTCCTGAAAATTTCGCGCCAGCCCGCCGCAATTCGATCCCGGCCCTGGGCTCGGTCCGAAAGGGGGTGTATGCACTCGATAAACTCCCGATTCGCCCACACGCCCATCATGGCCGTCAGATCGCCTGCCTGAAACGCGTCATAGAACGCCTGCTCCGCATCTTCGGGTGTGGGATATACCAATGTGCTCATTGTCGGCTGACCGGTTGCATGCGCAGCTTATAGTACCAGCGCGGCCATCTGGTGCAACGCCGCGAATCTGTGTCGCAATGCACAAACCAGCCGCTGTCCCGATGACTAACATTTCGGGCCCCGCGGCCGCTATGCAAAGAACGTGGTGGATACTGCGCGGGCCCCGTATTGGGCTCTTTTACGAGCCCTGGAATCAACAGATCGGATGGACTGGGAAAGCATGGGAGCGGCAAAGAAATTAATTGATAAGAAAGTTTTACGGAACCTGGTGCCGATTAACGCGCTCTCGCCAATGCACCTTGACGAAATCTCCAGAAAGGCCATTATTGAAGACGTCCGCGCGGGTACCTATGTATTCAAGAAGGGTGACCGCGATGCCCAGACGGTATATCTGCTCGATGGTCAGGTAGAAATCATTGACGGCCGCGAGGTCGTCGAGATGGTGACGGCCGGTTCCGACGTTGCCTGCCATCCGCTCGCGCACAAACAGCCGCGACAGCTTGGTGCGCGCGCGGCGGGTAAAGTGACCGTTGCCCGCGTCGACTCCAGTCTCCTCGATGTGCTGCTCACGTGGGATGAGTCCGCGGGTTACGATGTCGTCGAGATAGATGCCCAGGACGATGATGACTGGATGACCCGCATGCTGCAGTCGCAGGCCTTTCTCCAGCTGCCACCATCCAATATCCACCAGTTGCTGATGCGCCTGGAAGCAGTCACTGCCAACGCCGGTGAAGTCATCGTCCGGCAGGGCGACGAAGGCGACTTTTTCTACATTGTCAAGAGCGGTCGATTGGCAGTGAATCGCAAGGCATCGCCGCACAGCAAAGAAGTACTGCTCGCGGAGCTCGGTGAGGGTGCCTGTTTTGGCGAGGAGGCGCTGGTCTCCGGAACCAAACGCAACGCATCGGTGACGATGATCACCGACGGCACACTCATGCGGCTGTCAAAAAAGGACTTTGACGACTTGTTGTGCGCGTCTCTGGTACATGAGGCGGACTTTGAGGGGGCGCAGAAACTCGCGGCGAAAGGCGCCAAGTGGCTGGACGTGAGACTGCCCGGTGAATACGAAAACCAGGCGATCAAAGGGAGCATCAATCTGCCCTTGTCTGCGCTGCGCGAACGGTGCAGCGAACTGGACCGCGATACCAACTATATCGTCTGTTGTGACACCGGCCGACGCAGTGCGGCGGGTGCGTTTGTGCTCAGTCAGCGCGGTTTCAACGTCTACGCGCTGAAGAACGGCCTCATGGATCTGCCGGAGGATGCCCTCACCGCTGCGCGTGACAAGCGGCCAGTGGCGTCGGGCAGAGACGCTGACGTTATCCGCTTTGAAACCGAAGGTCGACCCGAATCCCTTTCTGCCGCGAACGACAACGGCGACGACCCCCTGGACGAACCCGTGGAGAGTGATCTGATCGACAGGCTCGCGGCTGCGGAAAACGAGAAGCTGGCCTTGCAGCAGCAGCTCGCACAGGTGCAGGTGCGACTGGGCGAGGCTGAAAGCCGTGTCAGACAGGGCGAAGCACGCGAACAGGAACATCAGTCGAGCCTGTCCCGGCTGCAGCAGGAATTGGCACAGCTCGGGGCGAGGGTCGGCGAGCGTGACCGGCAGATAGAACAGCAGAACGGGGCGTCAGAGCAGCAAAGAGCCGATCTTCAGAACGAGCTGGCCGCTGTTCGCAAAGAACTCGAAGCCAGTCGCGGCCGGCTGCAAGCCGCAGATGACGACAAAGACGCCCTGCAGAGGGAGCTGACGCAGCTGGAGCAGAGCCTGTCGCAGCTCCAGCAGTCAGCCGAAGGGCGCGATGCGGCCCTGCGCCACGAACTGGAGCAGATCGCAGGGCGTGCGGAAACAGAACAAGAGCGCTATGAAACACACAAGCAAGAACTTGAGGCCGAGCTCGGTCGTGTGCGCGACGACTACCAGCAACTGGATCAGCGTACCAGTGCAGTTGCCGCTGAGCGCGACGCGGCGACGTGTGACTTGCAGCAATTGCAGGAGCGGTTCGCGGCACTGCAGCGCCGGTTTGACAGTGGGCTGGCTGAAGACCGCGATGCTCTGGAGAGCCTGAAACAGACCTTGAATGACCGTGAGCAGGCCCTTGAAGCGGAACGGGCTGCATCCCAGGGTCTGAAGCACAGACTCGATGAGTTAGAAGGCAGCTACCAGCATTTGCAGCAGCAGCTAAGCGCTGCGTGCGAAGTCGCTGACACCGAAAAGTCACAAACCGCAGGTCTGACAGGCCGCTTGCAGGAACTTCAACGGCAGCATCACGCAACGGAAACTGCGCTGCAGAGTGCCAACCAGCAGGTTGAGGTCCTGCGTGAACAGTTGCAGCAGTCGGAGCAGCAGGCCGGCCAACAGCTTGAGCAGCAGCGCGCCGAGAGCGTCGTCGCGACAGAGCAGCTGAGTCAGCGCATTGCGCATTTGCAGCAGCAACTGGAAGAGACCGGTGGCGAGACCGGCGCGGAGAGAGACGCGCTGGCGCAGCGGGTTCAGCAGCTGGAAGCAGACCTGCAGAATCAGCACTGTGACCAGGAACAACTGCAGAAGGATCGCGACGCCGTAAACGCGCAGAATCAGGAGCTGGTACAGCGACTGGCTGACCTGCAGCATGACCTGCTGGAGCGGCAGTCCGAGTATCAGGCGGCGGAGCGGCGGCTGGCCGAGAAAACCGAACAGGAACAGCGCCTTCAGGAAGAGCTGGCCGCACAGCATTCACAGGAGGAGGACTACAGCGGGCGATTGCAGCAGCAGGCCGAACAAGCGGCCGCGGCCCTCGCTGGGATCGACGCGGAGCTCACCGAGGTACGGCGACAGCACGAGGCAGCCGAGCAGCGCAACGCCGCACTGCAGGTGCAGCTGACCGGTCTCGTCGAAGAGCACAAATCAGACCTGGCGAGCACGCATCAGGCGCTGAGCCGCGCGCAGACCGAAACAGACAACGTCCAGCGCGAGCAAAGGCGCCTGATGAAATCTCTGCGCAAGGCGGAACGTAACCTCGAACGCGAGCGTCAGGAACACGAGGCCGAGGTGTATCGTCTGCGTCGTGAGCTGAAGGAAGCGGCCGGCGAGTCGAGTGCGGGACTGGCAGCGGAGTTCGAGACTCTGCAGAATCAGCTCAAGGAAGGGGCACGCGCACGGGATGATCTGGAGATAAAGCTGGGAGAACGCAGCACTCAATTGGAAGACGTCCAGGCAGCGGTCGAAAAACTGAACGTCCAGTTGCGCCAGGCGCAGGACAGCGCCCGCCAGGCAGAGCAGCAGTTGCTGGAGACCAACCAGGCAGCTAATGAAGAGATGGCCGTGCGCATGGAAGCCGAGGGAACGGTTCAGCAAGCCTTGCGCGATGAGTTGGCGGCGGTGATTGCGGAGCGAAACCACTCCCAGGAGCAACTGACTGTCCAGCTGCAGGAGCTTGACGAGCTGCGTGCTGCCGTGGAGCGTGCGCGGCAGGAAGCGGCAGACCATGAAAGCAGCCAACAGGCTTTGCTCGGGCTGCAGCAGGAGCGGGACGAGGAGCTGCAACGCCGGCTCGAGGCGCAGCAACAGCTTGACCAGTTACGCGCTGAAGCCGAAGTTACCCGTGGGCTCGTGGATATGCAGACGTCTGCCGGGGGCGATGCTGCGCTACGCGGACAGCTTGAACAGGCTCAAAAGAATGTCGATGTCGCAGTACGTCTTCGCTGCCAAGCGGAGGAGAAAAACGCCAAACTTGAGGCCGACATCGCGCGCCTGAGAACGCAGCTACAGGACGCTGCTCTGCCGTCGGCCAGCCACATTCGTTCATTGGACGAGAACGACCCACAGGCTGCCACGGTTCTGAATCCCGATTACCCGGATAGGCAAGAAGACGAGCCACGGGGTGCAACGCTCCTGATCGACGAAGACGAGAGCTACGCCGTCACGCCAGCGACTTCTTCTGCGGTGTCTTCTGCAGTGCCAGCCACACCCGTGCCGGGCGGCCGCGTGAAGAGCCTGGTGGGAGGTGTAGTGATCGCTGCACTGGCTCTGGGTGGAGCCGTTTGGTGGGCGCTGAAACAGTCGTCGCCGCTGCCGGATGCGCAACATGACGCGGAGACGTCGGCAGGGGCGCTGACCCCCGGCAGCGCTACACTGGCTGGAACGGGCAAGGACCCTGAGGGAAAACCCCAGATAAAACGCTCTGAGTTCGAGGCCAGCGCGCCAACCGCCGTGGTTCAGCAGCATGTGAAAACCCGGCCGGAGGCTGAGAGCAAGGCGGTATCTCAGGGTGCGGTACAACAGCCTGGCAGGATTCCTGACTTTGCCAATGGCAGCTCACCGAACTTGGTCAAGCCTGTGTCGGGCGCGCAGACCGCTGGGGCCAAGGCCGATGCCCAAAAGACCAGCGATGCCGACGGACAGGTGGCCGAGGATACTGCGGCTGAACCGCCGCGACCGCAAAAACGGCAGCCAATCAGAACCTACAGTGAACCACTGAGCAGTGGTGGACGGGCGCCAACCGTGGTCGAGTTCCAGGCAGACAGTTTTCAGATGGGCAGCGGGATCAGTTCGCCCAACTTCGACGAACGCCCGCGTCATCGGGTGGATTTGCAGCGCTTCGCAATAAGCAGGGACGAAGTCACGTTCGCCGAATACGACCAATTTGCACGTGCCAGCGGCCGCAGCCTGCCGCGCGATCATGGCTGGGGGCGTGGCGAACGACCGGTTATCAACGTACGCTGGCGGGATGCGCTGGCCTATACCCAGTGGCTGTCGGAGCAGACGGGAAGCCGTTACCGCTTGCCCACCGAGGCGGAATGGGAGTTCGCCGCACGTGCAGGAAGTGATGCTCGCTTCTGGTGGGGTAACGAGGTCGGTGACTCACATGCCAACTGTTTTGACTGTGGGGGGCAGTGGGCTGGTGTCAAGACAGCACCGGTCGGCAGTTTCCCCGCCAGTTCATTCGCGGTCCGCGATATGGCCGGTAACGTCATGGAGTGGGTGCAGGACTGCTACCAGCCGGATTACACGAGTGCGCCAGCCGATGGCAGCGCGATAGCGAGCGGTGATTGCAGTCGCCGGGTAGTACGTGGCGGCGGCTATGACAGCCCCTCGGAGAGTCTGCGCAGTGCCAGCCGTGATGCGCGCGCAGCCGACACCCGTCTGGACAACCTGGGCTTCCGCGTTGTTAAAGAGTAGATTCCGGGGTACGCTCATTTTCTGGACGATCCACCTGAAGGCTTATGGCTCAGATTCTCGCCATAGGTATCGCGACCCTGGATATTGTCAATGAAGTCGATACCTACCCAAACGAAGACGCCGAGGTGCGTGCGCTGGCGCACAGCGTGCGCCGCGGTGGAAATGCGACTAATACCCTGGTGGTGTTGACGCAGCTGGGGCACCGCTGCAGCTGGGGGGGCACGCTGGCTGACGAACCGGATGCGGCTATTGTGGTGGACGAGCTGGAGCGCTACCGCATTGACACCCGCTACTGCCGGCGGCTGGCGGCGGGCAGGTTACCAACATCGTACATCACCGTCAGCCGCGACACTGGTTCGCGCACCGTCGTGCATTATCGAAGCCTGCCAGAATACGATGCGGACAGTTTTTCGCGGATCCCCCTGCAGCATTTTGACTGGCTACATTTCGAAGGTCGAAATGTGGAGCAGGTACGACTTATGATGGAGCGTGTCCGCGATGTGGTACCGCACACGCCAGTCTCACTGGAAATCGAGAAGCTGCGGCAGCATATTGACCGGCTCTTCCCCTGTGCCGATTTGTTGCTGTTTTCGCACGCGGTTGCCAGGCAGCGCCAACTTTCACCGGGTGAACTTCTGCGGCAGGTGCGGCAAGCGGCGCCGCAGGCTGACCTGGTCTGTTCGCTCGGTCCAGATGGTGCTGTCGGTATCAGCCGGGCGGGCGCTGTAGTCACAGTAGGTGCGCATCCACCTCAGCGAGTGGTGGATACGCTCGGTGCGGGGGATACCTTCAACGCCGGTATGATCGACGCCCTGCAGCGCGGCACCGTCCTGCCCGATGCTATGCGGTTTGCGTCTCAGCTGGCTGGTGCGAAATGCGGTCAAACCGGATTGCACAACTTGAGCATTCCCCTGCGAAGCGGGTCGGGGCATGGTCCGGCGGCAATTTAAGATCTGCCGGCTCAGTGACCTGCCTGCTGGACGCAGCCGGGGTTTCACTGTTGCCGGCCCGGGTGGAAGCAGGGACATCTTTCTGGTGCGTAAGGGAGCGCGCGTGTTTGGCTACCAAAACAGTTGTCCGCACACCGGTGGCCCCCTCGACTGGGTCCCCGATCAGTTTCTCAATCTGGAAGGTAGTCTTATACAGTGCGCGACTCACGACGCGCTTTTCAGGATCGAAGATGGTCTGTGTCTGAAAGGGCCCTGTGCAGGGCGGTCGCTCAACGCGCTCCTGGTCGAGGTAAATGAGGGCCGGGTGTCGGTAATACTGGATGTGTCAGGCCGCGAGTAACTGGCGGATCATCTTTCTCACCGACAGCGTGTCAAAGGGTTTGTCACAAATGCCGGAGACACCAGCCTGCTGCACCGCGGACAAACGGCTCTGATCGCCTTCGCTGGTTACCATCAGTATGGGTACAGAGCGCTGGTGCTGTGCTCGCGGATGAATCGGGTCAGATTTTCACCGTCCATTTCCGGCATGTTGTAGTCGGTGACGACGAGGTCGAAAAATGTGGAGTCGATGAGCCCCACCGCTTGCATGCCGTTTTCTGCCATGGCGATATCACGGATGCCGAGATTGCCCAGGACCAGGCTGATGTGTTTGCGCGCCAAAGGACTGTCGTCGACCACCAGCGTCTTCAGGTCATCGAGCGCGATATCGCCCAGGGCATCTTCGTCCGGAGTTATGAACTCCACCGCGGAATAAAGCGCTTTGCGCAGATCCCCGGGATCGAAAGGTTTGGGCAGTATGGCAATCACCCCGGCCTGGCGGACCGGGTCGAGCATTGAGAATTTGGTTTCACTGGATATCAGCATAAAGGGGACGTCCTCGAGGCGGCTGTCCTCGCGCATAGCGCTTAGCAGTTCGGCGCCGGTCATATCAGACAGATACATGGCACTGACTGCCAGGTCGGGGCTGTCCTGTCGCATGTTTGCCAGCGCGCCCTGCCCACAGTCCTGGTAGATGACTTTGCTGATAGCCAGTCTTTTCAGCTCGGCTTCGGTGAACTTGCCCTGCGTCAATGAAGGCTCGACGACTGCAATAGTCAGTTCCGAAATATCCAGACAAAAACCAACGGCAGGCCAGTCTGGCAGCTTTACGAAAGAAAGCGCAAAAAAGGGGCCGGAACCACCATGGTTCCGGCCCCTTCTTGTCTGAACTTCAGTCCTCTATCGCGTTGAACAGGTCGTCCAGGTCCAGCCCAACGGGAAAGTCTGAGAGGGCAGATCTGGAAGGGAGGGCGTCGACCAGTGCGAGTCGAAGCTCCACCCGGGATTCGTCGCGCGCCGGGTGCAACACTGGAGTGGTTATGGCCGCGGCTCGCTTCGGGCAGCTCAACTCCTCGCCCAGGTATTCCGTACCACTTGCCATTTCGTAAATGTAGGTCATGGCACACCTCCTTCGGGTGTCTTCAGCTGTTCGTGCAGCCTTCCGTGATGCTATCGGCGCGGGGGCACAAACATTAACCTGGCGCCCTGTTGTCTGCGCAGCAAGTTGTGTGCCGTCGCATAATAAGCCCGTGACATGTTTGCAGATGCCGGGGTTATAGATAGGTTTTCAGCCGCTTGCGTGTTATGGAAAGGCCGGTATCGTTGGCTCAACACCGTGCATGTCTGCTTCCGGATGGTGCTTGCGAATCATATTCGTGACGCTTTCGACCTTGCCCTTGGGAACATCGACCAGCATCAAGATCTGGCCCGCGGCGACTGCGGCTTCGAAATGCTTCAGCTGGCTATTGGGGATATCCGTGCCGATCATGCCTGCCACCCAGGCACCGATCAGGGCACCCGCCAGTGCAGTTACCAGCAACGTCCAGCCGCCCAGTACAATTCCTTCCGGTGGAAAGGCAACAGCTATGAGGCCGGCAACGATACCCGTGGCACCGCCGACGCTCAGTCCGATCTCAATGCCGTGGACAAAGTCGCTACGTTGCAGCAGGTTGGCTCTGGGGAGGTCTCCCAGGGGTGTCTCTTCCCTGGCCATGACGTGAATATGGTGGTCGTCAATACGCGCCAGCAGCAGTTCATCGACAACCTGCTGCGCACGCTCCACGTTGGGTAACAGGAAATAGAGCCTGCGTCTCATGATAAGCCTCCTTCCCCGAGCACAGTTGGTTACAGGGTTTCGCTTATTACCATTAGACCCATGAAACCAGTATAGTTGCTTCCTAAAGCAGTCAACCCGGTTCGCTGTCCATACGGTCCAGCTGGCGCATCCAGTCCTCGGGTTCCACCCCGATTTCGGGGTTTTGGCGGTCTTCACGGCCCAGGTCCATGGAGCCGTTCCAGTCTTCGGGGGGGTCTATAGGCTGCGGACGCATGTATTCCCAGCTTTCGGCGTCGAGTTGTTCTACCGTGCCGTCGTAATACTGTAATTCCAGAGTGTCGTCGTCATCGTCGTGGGCGACAACCTCAAAGGCATCGCCAACCGTGTTCTTGTACCAATCGCCAATCCGCGGAGTAGGTTCAAACATAGCGGGTTTACCTCCATGATTAAACTGCTGATACTTGGCAAGCCGAGCGGCTTGTTTCGGTGCGTGACGGGCCAAATACAACGTTGACCATGGCCGGTTTATAGGCGCATAAGTCGATCTTGGCAAGCAGGCAGGTTTTGTTCCAGGTGAGGTTCGATAATGAGTATAAAAGTTGTGGTATTGGACAGCGGACGATTGCCCGCCGGTGTCGATTTTCCGCCACTGCAGATCGACAAGTACCGATGGGAGCAGTATCCGCAACTTAACAGTGACGAAATCGCCGACAGGTGCTGGCGAGCGGATATCGTGGTGACGCTGGCGAGTCGCATTGACGGCGCGGTATTAGAAAAGATGTCCCGGGTCGGCCTGTTGATCTGTGCCGGCGAAGCCTGTTCGCGGGTGGACCAGACGGCCGCCTTTGCCAGCGGCGTCGAACTACTGGTTTTCCCGGAGGCGGAGTACTCGTCAATCGCAAGTGCGCAAGACCTGTGTGACCGCGTGTGCGCGGCCATTGACCACTACATCCGTACGGCCAGGAACTAGGGGTTGCAACCTTGAGCTGGTGGGGCAAGCTGCTGGGTGGCTCTTTCGGTTATCTGCTGGGCGGGCCACTCGGTGCGCTGATCGGTATCGCCCTGGGGCACAATTTCGACAAAGGTCTGGTCAGTAATCTGCGCCGACAATTCGAGCCGGGCGACCAGGAGCGGGTGCAGACGGCTTTCTTTACGGCTTTGTTCTCAGTTATGGGGCACCTGGCCAAGGCAGACGGGCGCGTCACGGAAAAGGAGATCGAACTGGCGCGCGACGTCATGCAGCGCATGAACCTGAATGAAGACATGCGCCACGCGGCCATTCGCCTGTTTACGCAGGGCAAGCAGCCGGATTTCATATTGCCAGCGGTGTTGCGCCAGTTTCGCAAGGAATGTCATGGCCGCCGCAATCTGATGAGGATGTTTGCCGAAATCCTCATGCATGTTGCCTTTGCCGATGGTCGTCTGGATGCGCCAGAGCGCCATGTGCTCGAACAGGTCCGTATCGAACTGGGGTTTTCAGCCCGTGAGTTTGAACATATACAAGCTGTGGTTTACAACGCCCGCTATTTTGGTGGTGGAGGTTTCGGCCAGGAGACGCCCGCTCCCGCGCGGGCATCCTTGCGCGACGCCTATGCGATCCTGGGTGTAGAAGAATCGGCGAGCGATACCAAAATTAAGAAGGCCTACCGTCGAATGATGAACCAGCACCACCCCGACAAGCTGGTGGCCAAGGGGTTACCGGAAGAAATGATCAAACTGGCCACGGAAAAGACGCAGGAGATCAGAGAGGCTTATGAAATGATCAAGAAGCATCGGGAAAAAAAATCGGCCGCATAACTACGCGGCGGTGTCAAAGAACGATGACCGTCGCGTGATCGCTGTGTGACATTTTGGCTACAGCGAGGCCATGTCCACCACCAGCGCATGTGCTCGCCGTAAGGTCCAGGGGTCCAGCGGAGCAGACCAGCGGTCGATTTCGTGGGCCGAGTGTGGACTGATCCAGCCGCCAGCAGCGTAGATCCGCTAGTACTTGCCGTCGAAGGTGACCACCGGCAACATCGTCTCCTGTTTGCTATCCAGAATTCGTGGGTCAGCCCGCAAACAGGCGCCCGCCGGCGGCGACGGCGATAACAATCAACCCCAGCACCAGGTTGATGGCGACGATGCGGCGGATCTGGTTAAGCTGTCTGCCCGCCTCCGGCCACTGGGCGGTGACCACGGCCTCCTTGAGGCGGCGGAACGGGGCAAAAAACAGGTGCATATACATAAGGATCATCAGCCAGCCCAGCGCCTGCATAACGTGCACGTACAGGCCGACCGCAGCCATGCCGCCGAACAGCCTGAAAATCATCCAGTAACCGGTCAACGGTAGCAGCAGGACAAACAACCACACCCAGGGGAAGAAGCGGCAGAACACCCCCGCCCACAGCGTCAGACGTGCCGGCGGTTCCAGCTGACTGGCGGCCACCGGTCGCAGTACCTGATAGGCGAAAAACATGCCGCCCACCCACAAGGTGGCGGCCAGTACATGCACGGCAATGGCTATAGCGTTTGCTGTCATGTTTAGCCCTCCGTCGGTGTTTCGTAATGGCTCTTCAGCCAGCCGTAAACGCGGCGTACCAGTTCGTCTTCCACACCGACATAAAAGTGATCCGCGCCTTCGATGGCGAGTTGTCGATAATCCGAGTTGCCGGCCGTGTGGGCGGCACGCGCGCGGGCATCGGTCGACGTCAGCACGTCGTCCAGATCGCGGCTGCCATACAGATCGAATACCGGCAGCCTGATTTTTCCCAGCGCCAGGGCGCCGTTCATTTTCTCGTCCAGCTCAATGACAGTCATGCCGATGATCACCAGACCGTCCACGGCGCCCGGGTTGTTCGCGACAAAGCGCGCCGCCATGCTGGCGCCAAGACTGTGCCCGACGATCACCACGGTTTTTGCGCCTTGCTGGTGCAGGTAGTCGGCGGCGGCTTTCAGGCGCGGGCCGGATTCGTCGAACAGGGGCAGGTAGTCTTTCAGAGCCGCATCGTTGGCCAGGATCGGCATCTGAACCGACAGGGTTGCCCAGCCGTGCTCCGGCAGGCCGACCCGCAGCGGGTGGATGACATCCGGCCAGTCCGGATGCGCACCGATGCCGTGGACCAGGATAACCGCGCGCCCGGTCGAGCCCTGCTCGGCTTCGGTGTAAATGCCCATGAAGGCTGTCTCGCCGGCTTTGAGCTCAACGACCTCTCCACTGAGCAGGCTGTCGCTGATCTGCTCCGCCCAGCGCTTTTCTTTTTGCACATCGGAGGCCACTCCGGGCGTCTCCCATAGCATAAAAATTAATATGTTTAACAATAGCTTGCGCATAGGTTCCTCGCTTCCGTCAGATGTCGCGCTGGCGCCGGAACCCGCCGGCCGCCTGGCGTCGCTCAGGTGTCAGTGGTGGCGACTGCGCCCTTGCCGGTTACCTTATCCTATTAGCCTGGCTGAAATCCTCTCCCGCTTCCGGTAAAGTGCGCGGTTTGACTGTCAGCCAGCCGGTTTCACGCCAAGAGGTTTGGATTATGCCAGATTACAAGATTGCGCCGTCTATCCTGTCTGCCGACTTTGCCCGCCTGGGCGAGGAAGTCGATAACGTCATCAAGGCCGGTGCCGACATCGTGCACTTCGACGTCATGGATAACCACTATGTGCCCAACCTGACCATCGGCCCGCTGGTCTGTGCGGCCCTGCGCAAGCACGGTGTGACTGCGGAAATCGACGTGCACCTGATGGTCAAGCCGGTCGACCGGATTATCCCGGATTTTGCCCAGGCGGGCGCCAGCTACATTACCTTCCACCCGGAAGCCAGTGAGCACATCGACCGCAGCCTGCAGGTGATCAAGGGCGAAGGCTGTAAAGCGGGTCTGGTCTTCAACCCGGCCACGCCGCTGGACTACCTGACCTATGTCATCGACAAAGTGGACATGGTGTTGCTGATGTCCGTGAACCCGGGCTTCGGTGGTCAGAGTTTCATCACCACGGCGCTGGACAAGCTGCGCGAAGCTCGCAAGATCATCGACGCGTCCGGACGTAATATCCGCCTGGAGATCGACGGCGGCGTGAAGGTCGACAATATCCGCGAAATCGCCGCCGCTGGCGCCGACACCTTCGTTGCGGGTTCTGCGATCTTTGGCGCCAGCAGGGAGAGCGATCCCAACCGTTACGATACGGTTATCAAGGCGATGCGCGACGAGCTGGCCAAGGTGTGAGCCTATCATGGTGGGCGTGCCAAACGGCAGGATCAAATTTAACCGCCGAGCCGCACGGAGGCGCGCGGAGTTAAAGAGATTAACCGCCAGGTCGCATAAGTCGCGCAAAGTATTTTATGTAATAAGCTTGGGCGACTTTGTGCGACCTGGCGGTGAATATCGTGTTTTTCCTCCGTGCGCCTCCGTGCGCCTCCGTGGTTGAATACAGGGCTTCCATGCTAACGACAAAGCCGGAAATGATCCTCATCGACGTGGATGGCACGCTGGTCGACAGCGTCCCCGACCTGGCCTTTTGTGTCGATGAAATGATGAAGCAGCTCGGCCGCGAACCCTGGGGCGAGGCCCGGGTGCGCAACTGGGTGGGTAACGGGGTCGAACGTCTGGTGCGCCGCGCGCTGATCGGCCAGCTTCACGGCGAGCCGTCGGATGCCGATTATGAAAACGCCTACCCGATCTTCCTCGATCTGTATGCTGACAACACCTCCAAACGTTCGCTGCTGTATCCGGGTGTGCGGGAAGGGCTGGACTATCTGCAGGCCGCGGGCTATGCGCTCGGTTGCGTGACTAACAAGGCCAGACAGTTCACTGAGCCCCTGCTGAAAGATCTTGGTATTTTCGACAAGTTTGCCATTGTCGTTAGCGGCGACACGCTCGAGCAAAAGAAACCGCACCCCGCGCCGTTGCTGCACGCCGCGGAATTCTTTAAGGTACAGCCTTCGCAGGCGCTGATGGTCGGTGACTCCATCAGTGACGTGAAAGCGGCACGCGCGGCCGGGTTTGCTATCGCCTGCGTGCCCTATGGATACAACCACGGCGAGGATATCCGACTTGCCCAGCCGGATCTGGTGATTGAAAATCTCGCCGCCCTGAGAACTGAACTCGAACAAGCTGCATGAAATTCATCGTCGAGACACAAGCGCGCAGCCACCACCTGCGATGGTGGATCTGATTCGCCAATCGCAACTGTGTTCGTTTATGTAGACTGTCTCCGCGGTGAGGACCATGACCCTCGAACAATTCCAGCAGCTGGCCAGCCAGGGCTATAACCGGATACCGGTTATGCGCGAGGTGCTGGCTGACCTCGACACACCGTTAAGCACGTACCTCAAGCTGGCCAACGGCCCGTTTTCCTACCTGTTTGAATCCGTACAGGGCGGGGAAAAGTGGGGGCGTTACTCGATCATCGGCCTGCCTTGCCGGCAGGTGGTTCGCATCTTCGGCCAGCGTATCGAAGTCTGGAATGACGGCCAGCGCATTCAAGCGCTGAACCACGCAGATCCGCTGCAATGGATCGAGGATTTCCAGGAGCGCTTCCGGGTAGCCGAGATCGAAGGTATGCCGCGTTTTGCGGGCGGGCTGGTCGGTTACTTTGGTTACGATACCGTGCGCTATGTCGAAAGCCGACTGCAGGGCGTCGACAAGCCCGATCCGCTGCAGACGCCGGATATTCTGCTCATGGTATCCGATGAGGTCGTGGTCTTCGACAACCTCGCGGGCAAGCTGCAGATGATTGTGCACGTCGATGCCGGCGAGGCACATGCCTGGGACAACGCGCAGGCGCGGTTGGGCGAGTTAATGAAACAGTTGCGCCAGTCCGTGGAAATCCCCGGTGCGCTCAGAGAGGCCCGTGAGGTCGACGAGACAGATTTTGTTTCCGGATTCACCGAGGAAGGTTTCAAGGCCGCAGTGCGCCGCGTGAAGGAGTACATTGTTGAAGGCGATGCCATGCAGGTGGTGTTGTCACAGCGCCTGTCGATTCCCTTCCAGGCGCCGCCACTGGACCTGTATCGTGCCCTGCGCAGTCTGAATCCCTCGCCGTACATGTTTTACCTGGATCTGGGCGACTTTCATATTGCCGGGTCTTCGCCGGAGATCCTGGTGCGCCTTGAAGACGGCATAATCACGGTGCGTCCCATTGCCGGAACCCGACCGCGCGGCCGGGATGAGGCCCACGACCTGGCGCTCGAGCACGAGCTGCTGGCGGATCCCAAGGAACTGGCGGAACACCTGATGCTGATTGACCTCGGTCGTAACGACGTCGGGCGGGTCAGCCGCATTGGCAGTGTGGAGCTGACTGAGAAAATGGTCATCGAGCGCTATTCGCACGTCATGCATATCGTCTCCAACGTCATTGGGCGGATCAAAGAAGGCATGTCGACGATCGACGTGCTGCGCGCCACATTTCCCGCCGGTACCGTCAGCGGAGCGCCAAAGATCCGCGCCATGGAGATCATCGCCGAGCTCGAACCGGTCAAGCGCGGCGTCTATGCGGGCGCGGTCGGATACCTCTCCTGGAGCGGCAATATGGATACAGCGATTGCCATCCGCACCGCCGTGATCAAGGACGGTACGCTACATATCCAGGCCGGGGCCGGTATTGTCGCCGACTCGGTGCCGGAAAACGAATGGGCCGAAACTATGAACAAGGGACGCGCTGTTTTCCGCGCGGTATCGCTGGCACAGGCTGGTCTCGACGGCAGGCACCGGTGAGGATGCGGCATGCTGTTGATGATCGAAAAGCAGCATCGGCATCCGGCAATGTCCGTTTCTATGTGATGCCCGCATTAAATCATCGTGTTATCCATCGGTTAGCATCCGTTAGCAATTGGCATCGTCCATTGCTATCCGAGTAAACAGCGGGTATTTTTGCGGGTATCGACTTCCCGGATACCCGCATCATGCCCCTCACTGATTCCCAAATCCGCAACTCAAAGCGCAGCGATAGACCCGTCAAGCTGGCGGATGGCGGCGGGCTATACTTGGAAATCCGACCGACCGGCGCGAAGCTGTGGCGCTACCGCTACCGCATCGCGGGCAAGGAAAACGTCTTTGCCGCTGGCGAGTATGCCCAAGCACCAAACGGGGAAACCACGAAACAAGCGGAGGCACGGCGCAATGCCGGGCGGCTGACCCTTGCCGAGGCGCGGATAGGCCGCGAAGCGTGGCGAGGATTGGTTAAACAAGGCATACACCCAGCGCACCATCGGCAGGCCGAACGTCTGGCAACCCATGCCGAGAACGCCAACACCTTCGAGGCCGTGGCGCGGGAGTGGATAGCCAAGAAAAAACCGGGCTGGACAGCCTATTACCTGCGCCAAGTCGAGCGGTTCTTTGCTGCTGACGTTTTTCCCTATATCGGCAATCTTCCCATCCGCAACGTGACGGCGGCGCACTTGCTGGAAATCGTCCGGCGAGTGGAAGGGCGCGGCGCTGAAACCGTGGCCGTGTTGCTGCGGCAATGGGCTTCGGCGATCTTCCGCTATGCTGTGGCGACCCTGCGGGCGGACAGCGACCCGGCGGCGGCATTGAAGGGCGCTATTCACCGTCCCAAGGTAAAGCATCACAAGCCGCTATCCCGCGATCAGATAGCCGACTTCGTGAAGTCGCTTGAAAGTTATGGCGGGTATCGGACAACCGTTATTGCCTTGCGCCTGATGCTGCTGACCTTCGTTCGCACCGTGGAACTACGGGCGGCGCGATGGGAAGAGATCGACCTAGACCGGGCGGAATGGCGCATTCCTGCCGAGCGCATGAAAAAGCGGGAGCCGCACCTTGTCCCCCTATCCCGGCAAGCGGTGGAATTGCTGCGGGAGCTGCATACCTTCACCGGCGGGCGGGCCTTCCTTTTCCCGAATTACCGGAACCCCAAAACCTGTATGACGGCTACAACACTGAATCGGGCGCTGGAACGCATGGGGTTCAACGGTAAAGACAGTATCGGCTTTTCGGCGCATGGCTTCCGGGCGACGGCTTCAACCATTCTGAATGAAATCGGCTTTCGCCCTGACGTGATCGAGCGCCAGTTAGCCCATGCGGAGCGCAACAAGGTAAGGGCCAGCTATAACCAAGCCGAATATCTGGAAGAGCGGCGGGCCATGATGCAGCAATGGGCAGACCTGACCGATGAAATGGCGAAGGCTGAAAGCAAGGTGAAGCCGATCAAGCGGACGGCATAGCGAGTTTGCCGCGTCTAGCCCGACGGGGCGAAAACCGGGACACCCTTGCCCGGCTGGCGTGGCACCTATTTCAAGGGGGCGTGAAGGGGCGCGACGATGGAATTTCCGGCTTATGTCCCGGCGGCAGTCCGGGCGCACATTTCGCACTATCTAGAAGGCGAGCACGAAAGAGATATTCGGGGATATATCGAGCTACATACAAACGCAAAAAGGGGAGTTGCCGACGCTGAACGCGCCATATCGGCGTATGTGTCTAAGTGGGAGGATTTTGATCTAGCTGGCGACCCTTACCTTGATCGGCTACGGATGCGGCTAGTTGAGGCGGAAAAACATCGTGACATGCTGGCGGGCTATGTAGGTTGCTTGCAAAGACTGGCGCACGATACACGGATGCAAGACGCCTTCGAACTACTGAGCTGCGAATTTACCACCGATAAGCCATGGCGAAATTTCATCCATTCCGCATGGTCGGCGCGGGTGAATTTTGAGGAATACCGCGACCGGATGAGGCGAGCGACGGAACTAAAAGGCGATATAGCAGATGCCGCCGACACTCTTGCGAAATTGATCCGGCAATTTTCTGAAACCGGCATGAGTAGGCCGGATGAATTTTATTCAGTCCCCGAGCTTCTGCGGCAAACTGATAACCACGACATGCAGGGGAATAACCTGCATATGTGGCGAGCCATGCGGCATTACGTTTTAGGCGACCTGCCGAAGCGAGATATTCCAGAAGCGAAGCCAGCGGAGAATGGCGGCGAACCCATGCGACGTGCCGAAATTCCTCACTCCGGCGACGACTACCAAGGCAACGAAACGCGGGATACCTTGCGCTACGCATGGGGAATCGCACCTGACCTGTCAGAATTACTTGATACCGTGGCGAAAGCGGCGCGGAATTTCCAGCCGAGCGGATCAGGCATGGTCGGTGCGGCGATCAAATCACGGCAGCGAAGCCGAGCAGAAAATAAAGAATATCTTAGGGCCTTTGGCAACCTTCTAACCGAAACGCACGGCCTTTCTCTAACGCTCAATATCATGAAGGCGATGGCGATTGCGGCAACCGTGGTAATAGATTATCCCAACATTGTAGTGACCTATGACGACGTTACCAAGGCAATCGGAAAGCCTATAGAAACTCGGGCGTGAATTATCTTCTGAGTTTCTTCGATTAACTGGAACGGAATAACGAGGATGGCACTGTCTTAACTTGGACAGGATCTATCCGAATGAATCAACTACCTGAAACCGGCTTTCTTCGACTGCCGCAAATCATCGGCGACCCCAAAGCTGAACCGCCGATTCCCCCAATCATACCCGTAAAGAAATCCTGCTGGTGGACTGGCGTTAAATCGGGGCGTTTCCCTAAGCCTGTCAAGATCGGCAATGGGCGCGGAACATTCTGGCGTGTGGAAGATATACGCGCCTTGATCGAATCGGTTTGATGGGGGGCATGAGCATGACCCCGACAGCCGAGCAGATCCACCAAGCGCTTCGCAACACTCGCGAGCAGCCACGAAATGACGCGCCAGACGTGCGGCAGGCACTGCGCAACACACAGCGGCCACCAGCGGCGCCGGGTAATCTAGGCGCGCAGCGATGAGTACGGTACCTGCGGCGATTGACTTCAAATCGACAGCGGCCGCGGCCTTGAACGCCGTTGATCGCGTTTTGCAGAGCTGGCTGCCTGGCGGCAAATACAACGGGCCGGAATACGTCGCGCGGAACCCGACGCGCAGCGACAACAAGCCGGGCAGCTTTTCAATCAACACTGTGACGGGCCGCTGGTCAGACTTCGCCACCGAGGACGCCGGCGGGGATCTGGTTTCCTTGGTCGCCTACCTTGAACGCTGCAACCAAGTCGAAGCCGAAACGAAGCTGGCCGATTTTCTCGGGCTGCAACGCGAAAACGACGGTTACAACGGTTACACGGTTACACCGCGAAAGAACGGCAGGAAAAACAAGGGTGTTACCGAAACGGGAAGCGTAACCGCGGCGTTACCGGCTGCGGTTACAACGGTTACACCCGGCGAAAACGCACCGCCGCCAACCTTCACGCACCACAAACACGGCGAGGCGTCGCAGGTTTGGACATATCACACCGCGGAAGGTGCGCCGGTTTTCCATGTTTGCCGGTTCGATACGCCAACCGGCAAGGAAATCCTGCCGCGCAGTTTCGACGGCACCGCCTGGCGCTGGAAAGGTATCCCCGCACCGCGCCCGCTGTACAACCTGCACACCCTGGCCGCCCGACCGGATGCACCTGTGTTGATCTGCGAGGGCGAGAAAGCCGCCGACGCGGCCGCAGCTCTGTTCTCTGATTGCATAACGATCACCACGCCGAACGGCGCAAAGGCGGCCAATAAAGCCGACCTGTCGCCGCTGAAAGGCCGGCGCGTGCTGATCTGGCCGGATAACGACAGCCAGGGCACCGCGTATGCCGAAACGGTTGCTGGGCTGGCGCACGAAGCCGGCGCGCTCAGTGTCGCCATATTGAAACTGGATGCCCTACCCGAACCGCTGCCGGAGAAAGGCGACGCCGCAGACGCAACCGGCTGGACACCCGAAACCGGCGCGGCGCTGTTGGCTGATGCTGCGGCCTGGCGCGAAATCACACCCGCCGAAGAACAACCGGCACTACCCGAGCGGTTCAGTTTGGATGCTAAAGGCGTCCATTATCACGGCACCGACAAAGACGGAAAGCCGCTGCCGCCAGAATGGATATGCGCACCGCTGCGAATAACCGCGCAAACCCGCGACGCGGACGGTAATGCTTGGGGCCGGCTGCTGGAGTTTCCCGACAATGACGGCCGGCCGCACCAGTGGGCCATGCCGCTCGAACTGCTAGCCGGCGATGGCAACGACTTCCGCCGCGCCCTGCTGTCTATGGGCCTGGAAATCGCGCCCAGCACCCGCGCCCGGCAACGCCTGGCGGAATTTATACAGACGGCACCTGTAACCACCCGCGCCCGCTGCGTCCAGAAAACCGGCTGGCACGACGGCGTGTTTGTGCTGGCTGATAAAACGCTGGGCGAAAACGGCGAACGCATCCTGCTACAAAGTTTGAACGAACCGCCCGCCATGCGTACCGCGGGCAGTCTGGAACAATGGCGCGACCACCTGGCCGCCCTGTGTGCGGGTAATTCCCGGTTGTGCCTGGCGGTATCCGCCGCCTTTGCGGCGCCATTGCTGGACATAACGGGCGATGATTCCGGCGGAATCAACCTGCAAGGACAAAACAGCACGGGCAAGACAACTGCCCTAGCCGCGGCTGTTTCGGTATGGGGAAGCCCTGACTACCTGCAACGCTGGCGAGCCACCACAAACGGCCTTGAGGCCACGGCACAAGCCCATAACGACGCGCTGCTATGTCTGGATGAACTGGCGCAAGTCGATGCCCGCGAAGCCGGCGAGGTGGCTTATATGCTCGCCAACGGCACCGGCAAACAGCGTGCGCGCCGCGATGGCTTGGCAAAGCCGAAAGCTAGTTGGCGCCTGCTGTTTCTGTCGGCCGGCGAAATCGGACTAGCACAGCATATGCGCGAAGCCGGAAAGAAGGCCCGCGCCGGGCAAGAAGTGCGCCTTGCCGATGTACCCGCCGACGCCGGCACCGGCTGCGGATTGTTTGAAACCTTGCACGGCTACTCAAACGGCGCTGCCCTGGCCGATGCGTTGAAAGATGCTGCACGAACCTGCTACGGCGCCCCTGCCCGCGAGTATTTGCGCCGCCTGGTGGCAATGCCACGGGACAAGTTACGCGAGCGCCTGCACGCCTTGCGGTCTGACTTCACCGCGGAAAACCTGCCCACTAATGCCGACGGCCAAGCCCGCCGCGTCGCGGATCGGTTCGCACTGATTGCTGCCGGCGGCGAGCTGGCAACCGGCCTTAACCTGACGGGCTGGCAGCAGGGCGAAGCCACAAGCGCGGCCCGCACCTGTTTCGCGGCCTGACTGGAGAACCGCGGCGGCGCTGGCGCCCAAGAGGAACGCGCCGCGCTGGCGCAAGTTGCTCAATTCTTCGAGGCGCACGGGGAATCCCGTTTTTCGCCGATGGACGGCAGCGACGGCCCCCGCACAGTCAACCGCGCAGGATTCAAACGCACCAGAAGCGACGGAACAGCGGAATACTTTGTACTGCCGCAGGTATTCAAAGCCGAAGTGTGCGCCGGCCTGGACGCCCGCCACGTCGCCAGGCTATGCGTCGAACGCGGGCTAATCGAACCGCGCAGCAACGGGCAGCCGAGTAGCCCGCACCGCTTACCCGAGTTGGGCACCGTCACCTGCTACCACTTCATTCGCACCGGCGAGGCGGACTGATGCGAACCGACTACTTTGCCGACCTGCTGCCGGAGTTTGTAACCGCTGTAACCGCACCACCTGCGCGAGCGGTTACACCTGAAAGCAATCAGCACACACTAAGAAACAATGAGTTAGGCGCGCTTTCCCCCACTGTAACCGGCGTAACCGCTGTAACCGCAAAAAAACAGGATACCGGCAAGCAAACCGTAACCGCGCACCACGGCCGAGCGGTGAACGTTTACGAGTACCGGCTAACCGACAAGCCCGGCACCTGGCTAACCCTGATTGCCGACTGTGATTTGACCGAAGCCGCCCGTACCTGTCGGATGATGTTTGACGCTAAGCGCGTGCTGGAGGTTCGCGAAAAGGGCGGATGTATCCAGCCGCTGCGCGATCACAAAGGGACCATTCTGGCCGGTACTAATTCAGACAGGGGAAAATAATGGCTAGCAAAGCCGGGAAGAAAACGAATGTTGGCGCCAAAACAAACAAACCAGACCAACTGATGGTTGGTGTGCGGCCGGGTGAATCGCCAGACAGGGCGATAGCTAGGGAGCTGATGGCTCCTAGTGTTCAGGCAGCTTCGACTATTCACAAATTAGAGAACACGGAGTACGGTATTCAAGGTTTCGTTGATGAGTTGCGGAATCAGATTGATTCCGTACATTCTGGTGATATGAAGCGAGCCGAGGCGTTGTTAATAACTCAAGCCCATACACTGAATGAGTTGTTCAATAATCTGACAAGACGCGCAGCGTTGAATATGGGTGAATACTTGAATGCCGCCGAAAGCTATTTCCGGCTCGCACTGAAGGCACAGAGCCAATGCCGGGCTACCTTGGAAACCCTATCGACAATCAAGAATCCGCCGATTGTGTACGCAAAGCAGGCAAACATCGCCCAAGGTCACCAACAGGTTAATAATGGGGCGACGTTTAATAAGGACGCTACGCGCGCGCGGGAAAATGAAAATCCGCCAAACGAACTATTGGAGGCAAAGCATGGCGAACGGCTGGACTTCGGAACGACGGGCACGGCAGGCGAGGATGATCCGGCAATGGCGACCTTGGGAGAAATCGACGGGGCCAAAAACGGTAAAAGGTAAGGCACTGGCATCACAAAACGCCTACAAGGGCGGTGGCCGGCAGGCACTTAGGGAATTGCGATGCCTATTGAGGGATCAGGAGAAGGTGCGGCGGGAACTCTTGATAAATACGTAATAATTCCGACTTGATCGCGCAGACTGCGCCAGATCGTAAGTCCGCTTCCTGCTCTGAACCGGCAATTACTAAACGGCGATTTTCGACCCAACTATGACCTTTAGCCGCTGCTTATATAATCAGGCGCTTAACGAGAAAAAACGACCCTAAACGGTCATCCCGAGTTTTTGGCCTCATTTCGTATTTGTACGGAAGGAAGACGTTCATTAATATTTCACGGCATGTCCGTCTGGGACGCTTGCCTTCGTGTCGCCCACATTCCTTAACCAGTCTGCTAATCTTTTCTGACATGAGCTATCAGTCCGGTTAATGTCGGCGGAGCTCGCAACGCCAGCCGCATGGCGAGCTGAGGAGGCGCCGGCAATGGAGGGTCCTACTTTGTCTGCCGAACGTTTGGTTATTCTTGGATTGAACGCGCTTGCGAGGGCGCATGAGCGGGAGTACTTTGCGGACGGCCATCGAGGCGCTGCGACGGTGGCCGCACACCTGTTCTGCACGGACAACGATCTGAGTGACACGGTTCGGTCGCGAATCGAGGAGCTGGTCGATCTGAACTGGTCGGGGACATCTTTGTGCGCGGGATTTCCGGACGAAGACCCCCGGCCCGAACGGATTCACGAGATCGGCCTCGCCCTGATCGAGGGAGCAGAAACGTTGCGGGAGGTTGGACATAACGCGATCTTCACAATGTTGGCGACGAAGGGTTTTCAGCTAATGCCTGAGGCAGCGACGCCGGCGCGAATTGAAGGGGTATGCCGCCTGATCCGCATGTTTAAGCCATGGCGCGATATCGAGCCGGATCCTGAAGTGAACCCCCCGCCATTTGAGGATGCGCAAGCCGCGTCCCGGTACATCTTGCGCCAAGCCTGTGATGCCGTCGACAGGTTTATCGGCTACGGGCAGGGTTACTCTGGCCACATGCTTACCTTTGGTCAGGCACTCGTCGAGCTGGCAGCGATGGGGGAAGTCGCTTGGGCCGAAAGCTGCCGCAATGCCTTCCGTAAATATGTAACCGTCACACGACTTGGCCCTGAGCCGGAGGCAAGAGCCATTCCCGATCACCCCCACAGTGATCTTAGACCAACGGAAGTGGCCTACTGGAAGGCCCGGCGTGATCAGCATGTCGATATCGGGCACGTTTTCAAGTATCCATACAGTGCTTACGATCTGCTTCGGCGTGCGGACGATCCGGCGCTGGCACAGGCCTGGGACGAGCGGGCCGACCAGGTTTTCTGACGCTTGCTCCAAGCAGACCGGTTATTTCCGCGAAGTTTTTTGTAAAACATTACATACCGGTTATTGACAAAGAAGTGCATCGATTCCGGGACGCTGATCTGTTCTAGTTCAGGCCAGATCTGCGGCGTCGACATTGCTATCGACGTACTTCTCTCCATTGATGCCGCTACCGGTCCCGGGGTGCACGGGGTATCACCCCTTGCTCTTTTCAATATCGTGTTTTGCTGCGTAGTTGCCGTTCGCTGGCCATCCCTCTAGGTCAGGAGTTGGCCGCACTTTGTCATTTGGCAAATCGTAACGTGCTTATTTTCTCGACAACTCCCGATCGCCATGCTGGGGTCAGGTCAGGCATTCCAAGGGAGCGGTGTACCTCTGTTAGAAATTTAACACACAAAGATAAGCGTCCGGTGATGGATAAACCAACACTGCGAATTGAGCAATCAGACTTGAAGCGAACGGCAGAAGGTCCTTCCACGCGCGTTACATAAGCTGCTGGATGATGGGCCCGAGCTTATCAATATTGAGTGGTATGTGAGAGTGAGGGATGATAAGGCTGCACCAACCACCGCGACACAGGACCATCAGGACACCACAGTCGCCCAGCTGCTGGATCAAGGGGAGCTTTTTTGGATCCATGAGATCGTACAGGGAACCGTCATGCGGCCCTAGGGCGCCAATGATATTGCTGCTTTGCAAGTCCCGGGGCAATGTCAATCGCACCAGATCATCGGGTTGACGGTCCCACGGTCCGGTAGCGACATTCCCGATCAGCTTGCTCATGGCGCCGGCCGGGACACTGTTCGGTTTCACGAACAGCAGCAGGCCCGCGTTAGATGGGCGCTTCAGGGGGACCAGGACGTCTTCGGTGGCCGCTGTCTCATCGTGACGACGCAGGGTCTTGGTGTAATAAAACAGCGCCTTGCCGTCGAGCTCCGCGCGCATCAGGTTATCAATCTCATACCTGTATTCTGCGTTGTTCTCAAGCTGTGTGACGCGAGCGAGCACAGCCTCCGATTCTTCGGGACAGGCGCGGAAGCCGAGCAGTTCCATCCGGCTTGCCAGCGCACTCTTGGAGGCGCGAGCCTTCTGGGTTATCCACACGAACAATACGATAAAACCTGTACCGAATAGAATAAAGGGGAGAACCTGTGGCACTTATGTTCCTTTAGAGTGTCCCGTGCAGCGTAGTATGCGGCACCCAGCCGTATTTCCTTTAACCCTTTAGGACAATTGTAAGAAATTGCGCACAACAAAATCAGAGATGGATTACAGACGCCGGCAGAACGATTAAATTCATGCGTTGCGTCGATCAGTTGAATCCGCAGACCGAACCCGGTCCTACATGTAATCCTTATATAAGATTTCGCTAATCGGCAGGAGTCAACGCCCATGCGACATTCTCAGGAATCCTGGTGAGGGCCGGAAATTACTGGAAGTTGCCGTTCCCGGGTCGGATTCTAGACTGCAACCATCGACCCAACCCGGTTCCCCGTAAGTTGCTGTACGCGAAAACTGTGTTCTGACCCCGGTTTTGCTTGTTGCTATTGACGGAATGTCGTACTTACGACTAATTGAAAATTGAATTCAGGCTCGCACGCAACTCGGTTTCGTCATCGATGTTGCTGACGACGCGTTGCCGCGTGCCGTTTGGCGCAAAAAATAGTAAGGAGCCGAGTTGGACTTGTTGTTGCTGGAGAAACGCTTGTCCTTGCGGTGTGTACATATCAATTACTCGAAATTCAATTCGACTGGAATATTCAGAACGAACTTTATTTAGTAAGTCCATGAGGGTCAGGCTTTGTACGGAATCCTTGTTGTAAGCAAGCACGACGACATGGGAACCCTGTCCGATAACGGAGGTGTCGCTGCTAAACCCTTTGGGCAACAACATGATTGCAACCACTAAAAAGGCCACAATAGCAACCAGTGTTATGAGGGTGGTACGTGCAGCTGAACCGGGTTGTGTATATTTCATGCTGTCACCTTGAAGTGAAGTGGTCTCCTAAATCTGGACACCGAGTTAAGGCGGTAAAATGCCATAACGAGGTGAGAAATGACAACAGAAGCGAAAAAGAGACGGAACTACAAGGAAGATTTCAAGCGGAATGTAGTGGCGCAAAGAATCCCTTCTCGCATTAAAAGGGAGTCGGAGCAGGTTTACTGCACTAGGGAAGGGTAATTTGTGGCTGGTTACTGAATTACGATTAACTGGGCGGGAACGACAACTTCTGCTGCGTACTCTCCCTTCGGTAGTTGTCCTGGAAAGGCAACTTGTGGCCGGTTATCTCCGTTGCCGGTCTGAGCAACAATCCGTATTCATGAGAACATCCAACGGCAGCTTACTGCCCTATCTCGGTCCTACAGGAATTGCTTATATAACATTCCTCTAACAGGCGGGAGACGACCCTACTGCGACATTCGCAAGAGAGTGAGGAATGGAGCTTTTGTGCTGTAGTCAGACAGTTACACAGCAGAGGCTGTGCGGCCACTTGGGACCCAACCCTGCCATTTGCGCACTTCTAATATTATCGATGGATGTAAAGCGACAAAAACCCAACACGGCCCTTCAGTCGGGCTGATATAAACGTCCGCCAAATGGCAAACAGCGATGCGTCCTAAACGTTTGTCCATCCCCGAGAAACGAAGACGTATTTATACGACGCCAACCTGCAGCATCGCGGACTGTAGCTGAAGCACCCTTTCGAAAAGGCGTCATCATGTTGACTGTCACAATACTGTCATGGATAACGCACGCTTAATGAGCTATACAGGTGAACATGTGAGTTGTGTAATAGCGTGGGAACGTACTCCAGGCTAGAGACAGCGGAAACGCTGAAGCTTCGGCGTTTCCTTAGCTGCATTTGAACAAATAACATCAACCAGGAGGTGGCCGTGAAAGCGACTAAATCGTTTCCCAAAGCATTATTGTTCATACTTCTGCTGGCAATCGCCCCGAGCACCGTGCTTGCGGCGTCGAAGCCCAACATCCTTTTTATCGTGTCCGATGATACCGGCTATGGTGACCTCGGTCCCTATGGCGGTGGAGAGGGGCGGGGTATGCCCACGCCCAACATCGACCGCATGGCAGCCGAGGGCATGACGTTCTTCTCGTTCTACGCGCAGCCGAGCTGCACCCCGGGCCGCGCGGCGATGCAGACGGGGCGTATACCCAATCGCAGCGGTATGACGACCGTGGCCTTCCAGGGGCAGGGAGGTGGTCTGCCCGAGGCGGAATGGACACTGGCCTCGGTGCTCAAGCAGGGCGGCTACCAGACCTACTTCACCGGTAAGTGGCATCTGGGTGAAGCGGACTATGCGCTTCCCAACGCGCAGGGCTACGACGAGATGAAATACGTCGGACTGTACCACCTCAATGCGTATACCTACGGCGACCCGACCTGGTTCCCCGACATGGATCCGAAGCTGCGTGCCATGTTCCAGAAGGTGACCAAAGGCTCGCTCTCGGGCAAGGCGGGAGAGAAGCCAAAGGAAGACTTCAAGATAAACGGGCAGTACGTTGACGAGCCCGGCAAAAGCGTCACCCTGCATGGGGTCGAATACCCGGATGGCGTCGTCGGCATCCCGTTCTTCGATGGCTATGTCGAGAAGGCGGCGATCGAGTTCCTTGAGCAGTCGGCGAAGGACCAGAGCAAGCCCTTCTTCATCAATGTCAACTTCATGAAGGTGCACCAGCCGAATCTGCCCGCGCCTGAGTTCGAGCACAAGTCGCTGTCCAAGAGCAAGTATGCCGACTCGATTGTCGAGCTCGACACCCGCATCGGCCGCATCATGGACAAGCTGCGCGAGCTCGGGCTCGACAAGAACACGCTGGTGTTCTACACCACCGACAATGGCGCCTGGCAGGACGTGTACCCGGATGCCGGCTACACGCCGTTCCGCGGCACCAAGGGAACGGTGCGCGAAGGGGGCAACCGCGTGCCGGCGATCGCCATCATGCCGGGCAAGATCAAGCCGGGAACCAGGAACCACGACATCGTCGGCGGTCTGGACTTGATGGCGACCTTCGCAAGCGTGGCGGGTGTGAAGCTGCCCAAGAATGACCGCGACGGCAAGCCGATCATCTTCGACAGTTATGATATGTCGCCGGTGCTGTTCGGGACCGGCAAGTCGGCTCGCAAGGCGTGGTTCTACTTTACGGAGGACGAGCTGACTCCGGGCGCGGCGCGTGTCGGCAACTACAAGGCGGTCTTCAACCTGCGCGGCGACGATGGCGCCCCAACCGGCGGACTGGCTGTGGACACCAACCTCGGCTGGAAGGGTGCGTCGAAGTATGTGGCCACCGTACCCCAGATCTTCGACCTGTGGGCCGACCCGCAGGAACGCTACGACATCTTCATGAATAACTTCACCGAGCGCACCTGGACCATGGTCCCCATCAGCGAGGCGATCAAGAATCTCATGAAGACCTATGTGCAGTACCCGCCGCGCAAGCTGCAGAGCATGACGTACACGGGCCCGATCACGATTTCGAACTACCAGAAGTTCCAGTGGGTCCGGGACCAGCTGGGCAAGGAAGGCATCAACATCCCGCTGCCCACCGGCAACTAGGCTGGCTTCTTTACCCCGCGCGAGGGTGCGGGGTCTTCCAGTCCAGACCCGGAGCACGCTCCGGGTTTGCTTGCGTTTCTGCCTTTCCCTAGCCGCTCGGGAATGACGTGTTCTGGCCGATCTAGGAAGTACAGGAACCCCGCATTAGCGGGGTTTTCTCATCTGGTGAGCGTCCGTTATCTGGGTGATCCCGGACGTTTAGAATCAAATAGTTCATGGCGTACTCATGGTGCTGTTTTCAAAGGCAGGCACCGCGAGCATTGCGGTAGCAGGCGAATGCGTTGCAGCTAGGGATTTAAGCTGGTGCTTATTTAAGCCACAATAGCGCGCTTCGTGCTGTCGGTTTCGGGTAAGAAAGGGCAGGGGTATCCAGGAAAAAAGCGGGTATCTAAGCGGGTATAAATATATTATTGTTAGACATTTATCGATATAGAACATGAAGATAACATTTATATGCTGCTGATGATCGATAACTACGACTCCTTCACCTACAACCTGGTGCAGTATTTTGGTGAGCTGGGTGCCGACGTGCGCGTGTATCGCAACGATCAGATCACTGTCGCCGAGATCGAGCGACTGGCGCCGGAGAGGATCGTGATTTCCCCAGGGCCTTGCACACCCAACGAGGCCGGCATATCGGTGGCGGCCATTAAAGCCTTCGCGGGCCGCATCGCCATTCTCGGCGTGTGCCTGGGCCACCAGTGCATCGGTCGGGCCTTCGGTGGCCGCATCGTCCACGCCGGCGAGATTATGCACGGCAAGACATCGATGATTTACCACGAGGACGCAGGCGTCTTCAAGGGCTTGCCGAGCCCGCTGGAAGCGACCCGCTACCATTCGTTGGTTATCGAAAAGCACAGCGCGCCAGACTGCCTGGAAGTGACAGCCTGGACTGTCGGCGTCGCGGGCGAAATCGACGAAATCATGGGGGTGCGTCACCAACAGCTGGCTGTGGAGGGCGTACAGTTTCATCCTGAATCCATTCTCACTGAACACGGCCACGCCATGCTCAAGAATTTCCTGGAGTCCCCTGGGGTTCCTGCAGAGCGCTAGGGCAGCGGTAGAGGGCAACAGCACCATGGACATGCAATCCGCCATCCGCCGCGTCACCGAACGCAGCGACCTGAGCGAAACCGAGATGCTCGATGTGATGCGGCTGATCATGACCGGTAAGGCAACTGCCGCGCAGATCGGTGGTCTTCTGATCGGCCTGCGCATCAAGGGGGAAACGGTGGACGAAATCACCGCGGCCGCCCGGGTAATGCGTGAACTTGCCACGCCGGTGCCCGTCCGGGGTGATCACCTGGTGGATACCTGCGGCACGGGAGGTGACGGCGCGTCGACTTTCAACATCTCCACGGCCAGCGCGCTGGTCACCGCAGCTGCCGGCGCGCAGGTCGCCAAGCACGGCAACCGCTCGGTGTCGTCGAGTTGCGGTAGCGCCGATGTTCTGGAGGCGGCCGGGGTCAACCTGGAGCTCAGCGCGGATCAGGTCGCACACTGCGTCGGGAAGATCGGCGTGGGCTTCCTGTTTGCGCCCAGGCACCACAGCGCCATGAGGCATGCCATCGGACCGCGCAAGGAGATGGGCGTGCGTACGCTGTTCAACCTCCTTGGGCCACTCACCAACCCTGCCGGCGCGCCAAACCAGGTCCTTGGCGTGTTCAGCAGCCACTGGCTCAATCCGCTGGCACAGGTGCTGCGCAATCTGGGCAGCCGACATGTGATGGTGGTACACGCTGATGACGGGCTGGATGAAATCAGCATTGGTGCCTCGACCCAGGTGGCAGAGTTGAAGGGCGGCGCAGTCAGCTGTTACCGGATTTCACCCGGGCAGTTCGGCATACAGACCGGCAGGGTGGCAGATCTTGGCGTGGCCGATGCTGCGGCCAGCCTGGAGATCATCAATGCGGTGTTTGACGACACCCCGGGCCCGGCGCGCGATATCGTCCTGCTGAACGCCGGTGCCGCTATCTATGTCTCGGGTGTCGCCGATAGCTTGGAAAGCGGCGTAGAGGCCGCCCGTCAGGCAGTCGCCTCAGGCGGTGCTAGGCAGAAGTTTCAGCAGTTAATCGAGATCAGCAACAGCTTCTGATGGCTGGTACAGCGGATATTCTCAAAAAGATCTTGCGCCGCAAGGCTGAGGAGGTGACCGAGCGCAGCGGGCGTATGCCGCTCAGTGCGCTCAGCCGGCAAGTGGAACATGTCGGTGCACCGCGCGGCTTTGTGCAGGCGCTGCGCTCCCGCATCAACGCCGGCGAGGCGGCAGTGATCGCTGAAATCAAGAAAGCATCGCCCAGCAAGGGCGTGCTGCGCGAGCATTTTGACCCGTCCGCCATTGCGGTCAGCTATGAAAAGGGCGGCGCCGCCTGCCTCTCGGTCCTGACAGACGTGGATTTTTTCCAGGGTGCCGATGAATACCTGCAGCAGGCGCGCACCGCCTGCAGTTTGCCGGTGTTGCGTAAGGATTTCGTCATCGATCCCTACCAGGTGTATGAAGCCCGGGCGCTGGGCGCAGACTGCATCCTATTGATCGTCGCGGCCCTGGACGATGCTACGCTGCTGGAATTGTTACGCGTCGCAGAGTGCCTGCGGCTGGATGCGCTGGTCGAAGTGCACGATGCCGCAGAAATGCGCCGCGCGCTGGCGACTCCCGCGACACTTATTGGCGTCAATAACCGTGACCTGCGCACCTTCCAGACCAGGCTGGAAACGACTTTTGAGCTGATGAAGGATGTTCCCTCTGACCGTCTCCTGGTGACCGAGAGCGGTATCCATACTTGCGACAACGTCAGGCGCATGCAGGAGCGGGGGGTGCATATCTTCCTGGTAGGCGAGGCCTTCATGAAGGCGGCCGACCCCGGTGAAAAGCTGGCCGAACTGTTTAACCACTGAGGCGCGCGGAGGCGCACCGCGGTAGAGTGACTCTAACCGCTAAGTCGCGCGAAGTTTTCAAAGCTTTTAGGTGGCGCTCTGCGGGTCCCAAGAATCGGAGGTTGAACCAAAGCTCGCGAAGCCCAGCGAAGCCGGCCCGTTGGGCTCCACATGCGTTCAGCCCAACCTACAGCAAGCAGGTATGAACTTTGTGCGACTTCGCGCGACTTGGCGGTGAATAGATTTTGACGGTTTCCTCTGTGCGCCTCCGCGCGCCTCGGTGGTTAACAGATTCAGCGCGTGCCGAACACCACCATGGTCTTGCCCTTGGCCGAGATCAGTCCCTGTTCCTCCAGTGATTTGAGGACACGGCCGACCATCTCCCGGGAACAGCCGACAATGCGGCCAATTTCCTGGCGGGTGATCTTGATCTGCATACCGTCGGGGTGGGTCATGGCGTCGGGTTGCTTGCACAGATCCAGCAGTGCGCGCGCGACGCGTCCGGTAACGTCGAGGAAGGCCAGATCGCCGACCTTGCGGCTGGTGTTGCGCAGGCGGGTGGCCATCTGGCCGGCCAGGGCGAACAGTATACCCGGATCATCTTCGGCCAACTGGCGATAGCGGCTGTAACTGATTTCGGCCAGCTCGCATTGTGTTTTGGTTCGGATCCAGGCGCTGCGATTACTGTTTTCGCCGAACAGGCCCATTTCGCCGAAGAAGTCGCCGGGATTAAGGTACGCCAGCACGATTTCGTGGCCGTCCTCATCCTCGATCAGCACGGTGACCGAACCCTCTACGATATAGTACAAGACGTCGGACTGGTCACCGGCGTAGATGATGACGCTCTTGGCCGGGTAACGCCGCCGGTGGCAGTGCTCCAGAAATTTGTCAATCGACGACGCGTGCGCGCTCGGCGTGGGAACGGGTATTGTATTTGGCAGCATTCGACTGTACCTTCGCGGGCCCTTGTCCCGGATATAGCGTTGAGTGGACGGTTTTCATTAGACGATGCAAACATCGGGCCAGGCTGATTTGTGACGGGATTCTCAGTTCTTTGTTGACGGGAGTGGCTCATGAAAGCGCGCATAAAGTGGATCCAGGACGCGACTTTTCTCGGTGAGTCGGGCAGCGGCCACGCAGTGGTGATGGATGGTCCACCCGAGCACGGGGGACGGAATCTTGGCGTCCGCCCCATGGAAATGCTGCTGCTGGGCATGGGTGGCTGCACGGCTTTTGACGTCGTGCATATTCTCAGGAAGTCGCGGCAGCCCATCACGGAGTGCGTCGCCGAACTTGACGCTGAGCGCGCCGGCGAGGACCCCAAGATATTCACCAGGATCCATGTACATTTTATTGTGACCGGCGCCGCGCTGGACGAGAAGCGCGTGGCGCGCGCTGTGTCTTTATCTGCCGACAAGTACTGCTCCGCATCCATCATGCTGGGCAAGACAGCGGAAATCACCCACGACTATGAAATCCGAGAGGCCTGAATGCAGCGTCCGGCAGCGACCGCGGGCATGCGGCACATCGCGCTTTACGTGAACGATCTCCAGGCTGCTGAACATTTCTATGTCGACCTGCTGGGGATGCAGGTAGAGTGGCGCCCAGATGCGGACAATGTGTACCTGACTTCGGGTAACGACAATCTCGCGCTGCATCGAAGTGAACGTGAGACGGACGCTGCGGCGCAGACGCTGGATCATATCGGATTCATGCTTAAGACGCCGGACGACGTCGACGCCTGGTATGAGTTTTTGCTGGCGCACGGTATAGAAATGAAGTCGACGCCGCGTACCCACCGGGATGGTGCGCGCAGCTTTTACTGCGCCGGGCCCCAGAACGTCGTCGTGCAGATGATTTTTCATCCGCCCATCGCGTATCGTTAGGAAAGACCCTATGCCTATCAACTCGGCCATGAAGAAACTTAAACTGGAAGGTTTCAACAATCTGACCAAGTCGCTGAGTTTCAACATCTACGATATCTGCTATGCTAATCTCACCGAGCACAGGCACGAATACATCGAGTACATTGACGAAGCATATAATGCGGAGCGGTTGACGCAGATACTCACCGACGTGTGTGAAATTATTGGCGCGAATATCCTCAATATCGCCCGCCAGAACTATGAGCCTCAAGGTGCCAGCGTCACCATGTTGATCGCAGAGGAGCAGGTTGGTTCTCCGGATATCCCCAACACCACGGGCCCCGGTCCCTTGCCCGAGGCAGTTGTCGCTCACCTCGATAAGAGCCATGTTACAGTGCACACCTATCCCGAAAGTCATCCGGACAACGGTATCAGTACGTTTCGCGCCGATATCGATGTTTCTACCTGTGGCGTGATTTCGCCGTTGAAGGCACTGAACTACCTGATTCACAGTTTCGAGTCCGATATTGTGATCATGGACTACCGGGTGCGCGGTTTTACCCGCGACGTGCGCGGTCGCAAGCACTTCATCGACCACGAGATCAGCTCCATCCAGAACTTTATCTCCAAGGATACGCGCGACCGTTACCAGATGATCGACGTCAACGTCTATCAGGAAAATATTTTTCACACGAAGATGTGTCTCAAGGATTTGAAGCTGAATGACTACCTGTTCGGTGTCGGCGAAGAGGCGTTGAGCGCTGCTGCAAAGCGCCGGATCAGCAAACAGGTTGAGCATGAAATCATGGAGATTTTCTACGGTAACATCCTGCCGAGGAATAAGTAGGCTGTTGGCCGAAGCCAGCTGCAGCACCGGGCCGGGAGGCGATCAGGCCGGCAAACACAGGTGCCAGCCGTTTCATTCGGCGGCGTGCCTGTGTTCCCCCGGCTATTGAAACCGTGTCGGAAGTTGCGCACACTTGCGGCATGAACAACAGAGTCTACAGTCCGCTGGATCGTCTGGTCATGAACTTTGACCAGGCGCTGCGGACGCTTGCCGGCAAGCCGCTGCTTACGGGCCGACGCAATCCCGCCGACGACCGCGAAGATGCCGAACTGAGCAAGACCGAAAAGGCCGAGTCGATGCGCCTGATGCGCATCAATCACGCCGGTGAGGTCGCTGCTCAGGCGCTGTATCAGGGTCAGGCGCTCACGGCGCGCCTGGAGACGGTGCGCGGGCGCATGGAACGCGCTGCCGCAGAGGAAAACGATCACCTCGGGTGGTGTGAACGGCGGGTCACCGAACTGGACGGACATGTCAGTTATCTTAATCCACTGTGGTATCTGGGTTCTTTCGCCATCGGTGCAGCGGCCGGTGCTGTCGGCGACAGATGGAGTCTGGGGTTTGTCGCTGAAACGGAAAAGCAGGTTGTCAAACACTTGGACGGTCACCTGCAGCGGATTGCCCGGGAGGATCTGAAAAGCCGCGCGATCATTGAGCAGATGAAAATTGACGAGGCGCGCCACGGCGCCGAAGCCAGACGCGCGGGTGGTGCTGATTTGCCGCGACCAGTGCAGCAATTGATGAGAGTCGCGTCCAAAATCATGACCGGTACCGCGTACTGGGTCTAGCCGGCGCTCATGGCGATCCGTAACTTCGAGGGACACGCGCCCCGCATTCACGCTTCAGCCTTTGTCGACGAGCAGGCCATGGTCTCGGGTCAGGTCACGATCGGTGCCGACAGCTCGATCTGGCCGATGACGGTGGTCCGCGGCGATATCAACACCATAATGATCGGCGAGCGCACCAATGTGCAGGATGGTTCGGTGTTGCATGTGACGCATGACAGCGAGTATGCGCCGGGTGGTGCGCCGCTGGTTGTGGGCAGTGATGTCACTGTCGGCCACAGGGTGGTGCTGCATGCCTGCACCGTGGAAGACCTTTGTCTGATCGGTATGGGGGCGGTAGTGCTGGATGGTGCCATAATACGCTCTGGTGCCATCATCGCGGCCGGAGCGCTCGTGCCGCCCAACAAGGACCTGGAGGGCGGCTATCTCTACGTCGGTGCGCCCGCCCGGCAGGGGCGCGAGCTCACCGAGCAGGAAAAACGTTTCCTCAGGTATTCAGCGCAGCACTATGCGCGGTTGAAGGATCGGCATCTCAAAGGCTAGGCATAGAGGCGCACCGCGGGAAAGCGACTCAAACCGCTAAGTCGCGCCACGTCGCGTGCAGTTTCAAAGTTTTTAGTTGTAGGTTGGGCTGAGGGTACGAAGCCCAGCGGCGCCGACCCATAAAGCTTCATCTTCGTTCAGCCCAACCTTGTTAGGGCCATTCATGAACGTCGCGCGACTTTGGCGGTCAACCTGTTGTGCTCGCCCCTCGCTCTGCGCGCTTCCGTACGCCTCCGTAATCAACGCTTCATGGAATCGAAAAATTCGTCGTTGGTCTTGGTGTCTTTGAGCTTGTCTAGCAGGAATTCCATGGCGGCGATGTCTTCCATGGGGTGTAGCAGCTTGCGCAGTATCCAGACCTTCTGCAGTTCGTCCGGGATCGTCAACAGTTCTTCACGGCGCGTGCCGGAGCGGTTAATGTTGATAGCGGGGAACACGCGCTTTTCGGCAATCTTGCGGTCCAGGTGGATTTCCATGTTGCCGGTGCCCTTGAATTCCTCATAGATCACATCGTCCATGCGTGAGCCGGTGTCGACCAGGGCGGTTGCGATGATGGTGAGTGAGCCGCCCTCCTCGATGTTGCGCGCGGCGCCGAAGAAGCGCTTTGGCCGGTGCAGGGCGTTGGCGTCGACGCCACCGGTCAGTACCTTGCCGGATGACGGTACAACCGTGTTGTAGGCACGACCCAGGCGGGTGATGGAATCAAGCAGGATGACGACATCGCGCTTGTGTTCCACCAGACGCTTGGCCTTTTCGATTACCATTTCCGCGACCTGTACGTGGCGGCTGGCGGGTTCGTCGAATGTCGAAGAGACCACCTCGCCGCGTACCGAGCGCGCCATTTCCGTGACTTCTTCCGGACGTTCGTCGATCAGCAGCACAATCAGATAACACTCCGGATGGTTGGCTGTGATCGACTGGGCTATGTTCTGCAACAGCATCGTCTTACCGGCCTTTGGCGGCGAGACGATCAAACCGCGTTGACCTTTGCCGATGGGCGACGCCAGATCGATGACCCGGGCGGTGATGTCTTCGGTGCTGCCGTTTCCCAGTTCCAGCTTGAGACGCTCATTCGGGTGCAGTGGCGTGAGGTTTTCAAAAAGCACCTTGCCTTTGGCGTTCTCGGGCTTCTCATAATTGATCTCGTTGACCTTGAGCAGCGCGAAATAACGTTCGCCCTCTTTCGGCGGACGAATCTTGCCGGATACGGTGTCGCCGGTCCGCAGACCGAAGCGGCGGATCTGGCTGGGAGAAACGTAAATATCGTCCGGGCCGGCGAGATAAGAACTGTCCGCCGAGCGCAGAAAGCCGAAACCATCCTGGAGAATTTCCAAGACACCGTCACCAAATATGTCTTCACCGCTCTTGGCATGCGATTTGAGTATCGAAAAAATGACATCCTGTTTGCGCGAGCGGGCGCCTTCTATGCCCATTTCCTGTGCAATGTCGATCAGTTCAGATGCCGGTTTTTGCTTCAGTTCGGTCAGATTCATAATCGTTTATATCGTTAAATTAAGGTGGTAGGAACAGCACCGCCGTGCAGCGGTGGTTAACGGTACGCCACTATTGCAGCAGCGTATGTCGGTTCAGATGCGTTGGATTGAGTCCATGCCTCCAGGTTACACGCGACAATGGAACAGTGCCGCTTACAGATTCGTGTCGATGAATGCCGTGAGCTGCGACTTTGACAAGGCGCCAACCTTGGTCGCTTCCACGTTGCCGTCTTTGAACAGCATCAGAGTCGGGATACCGCGAATACCGTATCTGGGGGGCGTCTGCGGATTTTCGTCGATGTTTAATTTGGCAACCTTGATCCTGCCCTGGTACTCAGCTGCGATCTCGTTAAGTATGGGAGCGATCATCTTGCACGGCCCGCACCATTCGGCCCAGTAGTCCACGAGTACCGGCTCGGAAGATTCAAGTACTTCGTTCTGGAAAGAGTCATCGGTCAAATAAACGATGTTATCGCTCACGCTGCGGGCCTCCTGACCACTAGATACTAAACAGTATGAATAATACTAAACAGTACGAATGACAAATGGGGATGCAATTAAAAAGCGGGTCTTTTCAGACTTAACTGCTTTTGGACGCCGGCCATTTGAGTTCGGATCAGGCACATTGGCCTCTGGGCGACACCACAGTGGGGTTAATTTCAGCCCAAATAGCGTCAGATTGCAAGCCTAAAGCTGAGAATAAAATTGATAAATTAGTTATGCTTGGCCTCCATGACAAAGAACATGACCACAGACAGCACATTCGCCAGTTTTGATTTGCCGCCGGAGATAGTTCAAGGCATTGATGAAGCAGGGTTTTTAGCCTGTACGCCGATTCAGGAGAAGACCCTGCCGTTGACCTTGGCGGGTAAGGACGTTGCAGGACAGGCGCAAACGGGCACAGGCAAGACCGCGGCTTTTCTTATTGCTGCGTTTAATCACTTGTTGCGTCACCCGCCGGACGAAAATCGCAAGGCTAACCAGGTACGCGCCCTGATGCTCGCGCCGACCCGTGAACTCGCTATCCAGATTCATCGCGATGCAACAAAACTTGGGCAATACACCGGGCTGCGCTTCGGACTCGCCTACGGCGGTACCGACTACGACAGTCAACGCCAGCAGCTGGCAGAGGGCGTAGACGTGCTGATTGGCACGCCCGGCCGAATTATTGACTACTTCAAGCAGCACGTTTTTGACCTGCGCAGGGCGCAGGTGGTAGTGCTTGACGAAGCAGACCGTATGTTTGATCTGGGCTTCATAAAGGACGTGCGCTACCTGTTACGGCGCTGTCCACCGCCGGAACAGCGCCTGGGCCTGCTGTTTTCTGCGACCCTGTCGCTGCGGGTCAGCGAGCTGGCTTACGAACACATGAACAATCCACAGCAGGTGGAGGTCGAGCCGGAACAGGTGACGGCGCGACACGTGCGGCAGGTTGTTTACCATACCGCTAACGAAGACAAGATCCCGCTACTGCTCGGCCTGATGCAACGGATCGATGCCCAACGCAGCATCGTGTTCGTGAACACCAAACGGGATGCAGAGAAGGTCTGGAGTTACCTGGAGGGTAATGCCTTCAAGTCGGCGATACTCTCTGGCGATGTGCCGCAGAAGAAGCGCCAGTCACTGCTGAAGCGCTTCCAGGATGGTGAACTGGCGATTCTTGTCGCCACCGACGTGGCCGCCCGCGGGTTGCATATTCCGGATGTCAGCCACGTGTTTAATTATGACCTGCCGCAGGATGCGGAGGACTACGTGCACCGCATCGGCCGCACCGCACGTCTCGGGGCTGATGGAGACGCGATCAGCTTCGCCTGTGAGCGCTTCGTCTATTCGCTGCCGGAGATCGAGGCCTATATCGGCCAGTCCATCCCCGTGGAGTCGCTTTCGGACGACCTCCTGGTGGAGCCGGCACCGCCCGTGGCGCGGCCAAAGCGAGAGCTGCCGCCGCGAAGGGATTCCCGCGGCAAGGGGAGCGGCCCGAAACGGCGAGGAAACCGTCGCCCCGCGCCCAAAGCCTCCTGAGACGGTGTTCCGGTCCAATGCGCGCCGTTGAGCCGTCGTGGTCAAATTGGATTACAATTTCAACGTGTTAAAATAATACATTAGCGTCAGGCATTTAAGTTGTTTGCCAAGCGGCCGCGGTTAGTTACTCTGGGATATGGTAACGTTTAGAATATTGTCAGCATGGGTACTCTGACACTTTCGCACGCTGCGCTGCAGAACTGGTTGCGTCCGGAACGCAGTGGCCAGGTGTCCAGGATAGTAAACATCCTGCTGGTTATCTGGCTGGGGTGGCTGCTGGCGGGCCTGGGCTGGCTGCTAGTGCCTGAACCTGAGCAGGGTTCTCTGCCGCAACCGGTCGCCGGTGTGCCCGCCGACATAGAGCGCCGCCAGCCGCGTATTGACGAACAGCAGATCGCTGCCTGGCACGTGTTCGGTGTGGCGGGAGAAGATAAGCAGGCGCCAAGGGCCGCCACGGTCGAGGCACCGGATACCAGCTTGCAGTTGACTTTGCGCGGTGTATTCGCCAGCGACGATGCGGCACGGGCCCGAGCCATAATCGGGGATCCCAGGGGACAGGAGGACCATTATGCGATTGGCGACCCTTTGCCGGGCGGCGCCAAACTTTCGGAGATCTATCCGGACCGGATCATCCTGGAGCGCAATGGTCGGTATGAGACTTTGCGGCTGCCCAGGGAACGTACTTCGGCAGCGCTGCAGAACGGCGGACCGGACAGTGTGGGCGCGGGCGATACTGCCAGCAGGTTGGCCGCTTTTACCAAGTATCGCAATGAAGTCAAGCAGAATCCGTCGTCATTCATGAACTATGTGCGCGCCACGCCAGCGCGCAGCGGTGACGGCAGGTTTATCGGCTTCCGCCTGCGGGCGGGCAGGGAGCGTGGCGCGCTCAAGGCGCTGGGTTTGCAGCCAGGGGATATTGTCACTTCGATTAATGGCGTACAGATCGATTCGCCTGCCAAGGGCATGAAGGCGATGCAGGCGCTGGGCGAGGGCGATAACGTCAGTGTGACATTATTGCGGGGGGGGCAGGAAACGTCCCTGAGTCTTACTGTACCGTCGGGCAAGAACTAGCGTGCAGCCACGCAGGAGCAGAATTAGTGTGAAATCCCGGGCAAACAATCGCAGGCGCTGGTTGCAAGTTGTGTGGCTGCTGTGCCTGGTTTGGGCTGCGCCGTTGTTCGCGCAGACCATTACCCTGAATCTCAAGGACGCCGATATTAATGCCCTGATCGGTACCGTGGCTGAGGTCACTGGCAAGAATTTCATTGTTGACCCGCGGGTGAAGGGCAAGGTGACTGTGATTTCGTCGCGCCCCATGAATGCAGACGAAGTCTACCAGGTGTTCCTGTCGATTCTGAAGGTGCACGGTTTCGCGGCTGTGCCGAGTGGCTCGGTGGTCAAGATTGTCCCCGATGTCACTGCCAAGCAGGAGGGTATTCCCAACGCCACGGCCAGGGAACCGGGCAGCGGTGATGAAATGGTCACGCGGGTTATTCAGGTAGACCACGTGGCTGCGGCGCAGCTGGTACCCATTCTGCGGCCATTGGTGCCACAGCAGGGTCACCTGGCGGCTTACCCGGAAACCAACGTGCTGATTATCTCTGACCGCGCTGAAAATGTCAGCCGGCTGGTGAGTATCATTCAGCGCATCGACAAGGTGAGTGACAGTGAAATCGAAGTCATCCGCCTGGAGCATGCGTCTGCAGCAGAAGTGGTGCGCATCCTCAATGCGATCAGTCGCTCCTCAGCAGCGCCGGGCAAGGCGCCCGGTGCTACCGAGGCGCTGGTCGCGGACGAGCGGACCAATAGCGTGCTGCTCGGTGGGGACCGCGCCGAGCGACTTCGCCTGCGCGCGATTATTTCGCACCTCGACACACCGCTGGAATCCGAAGGCAATACCAAGGTTATCTATCTAAAGTACGCCAAGGCGCCCGACCTGGTGGAAACCCTGACAGGCGTCGGTAAAAGCCAGACTGAAGAAGCCAAGAAAGGTACCCCAGCGGCCAGTAGCGAAAAACAGCTGGACATCCACGCTGACGAGGCAACTAATTCGCTGGTCATTACGGCGCCACCGTCATTGATGCGTTCTCTGGAAAGTGTCATACGTCAGCTGGATATCCGTCGTGCACAGGTGTTGGTCGACGCCATTATTGCCGAGGTCGGTGAAAACAAGGCGCGCCAGCTGGGTATCCAGTGGGCGGTGTTTGACCTGAGCGGGCAGACCGCCCCGGTCGGCGGCACCAATTTTACCAATGTCGGCACCAACCTGGTGGACATCGCGCAAGGAATCATTGACAGAAGTCTGGTCGGCCTCACCCCGGGCCTGTCGTTCGGTGTCGGCAAGTTGGGCAATGATGGTGTCAATTTCGCTGCAGTGATGCAGGCGCTGGCCTCGGACGGTGATTCGAACATTCTTTCGACGCCGTCGCTGCTTACGCTGGACAATGAAGAAGCGGAGATCGTGGTTGGCCAGAACGTGCCATTCGTTACCGGCTCGTTCACCAATACCGGCGCCGGCGGCGGTGGCTCGGTCAATCCATTTCAGACTATCCAGCGCGAGGACGTGGGTATCACCTTGAAGATTAAGCCGCAGATCAACGAAGGCGACGCCGTAGTGATGCAGATCGAACAGGAAGTTTCCTCTATCGCCAGCGATGCGCAGGCCTCCGATCTGATCACGAACAAACGTTCCATCAAAACCAATGTGCTGGCCAACGACGGTCAGATCATTGTGCTGGGTGGCCTGATCGAGGACCGCGTGCGCCAGTCCGAACAGAAAGTGCCCTTGCTCGGCGACCTGCCGCTGCTGGGCGCCTTGTTCCGCGCCAAGTCCAGTAACGTCGACAAGGCCAACCTGATGGTGTTCATTCATCCGACGATTCTGCGCGATGCGGGTACCGCGGACAGTTATACGGCCAGCAAGTACAACTATATCCGCGCTGTCGAGTCCAGCTCTTTCAAGGATGGCGTATTCATGACGCCAGAACAGCCGCAGCCCAGATTGCCGCAAATGCGTGAGCTGCTGGAGTTGCCACCGCCGTTTGAGTCGACCCCCGCCGGCAAGGCCGAACAAGTAAAGCCTGATACCGATGGGTGAAGCAGAAGCAGACAACGTCGTGGTCGTCGCGGCTGAGGCTGATGCCGCCGCCGTGCAGGCCCCGCAGGAGCGGCGTCGGCCGCCATTCATGTTCGCCAAGCGGCACAGCCTGCTGGTGACTGGCATCGGAGAGGCGGGTGCCAACGTTGTGCTCGGCCCGGACGCCGACGCCGGTGCGCTGATCGAATTACGCCGGTTTGTCGGCCGCCACCTGAACTTCCGCCAGGTCGGCAGCGAGGAGTTCAACGCCCTGTTGGCCTCGACCTACGAGCAGGGCTCGAACGAAGCCATGCAGATGATGGAAGGGCTGGGCGATGACCTGGATCTGTTTCAGATCGCCCAGGCGTTACCGGAAACCGAGGACCTGCTGGAAAGTGAAGACGATGCGCCGATCATCCGGCTGATCAATGCGTTACTGACCGAAGCGGTCAAGGAAAATGCCTCCGATATTCACATAGAGCCCTTCGAAAACCGCCTGGTCGTGCGTTTCCGCGTCGACGGCGTATTGCGCGAGGTATTGCAGCCCCAGCGGGTGCTCGCACCGCTGCTGGTGTCACGCATCAAGGTCATGGCCAAGCTCGATATCGCCGAGAAGCGCCTGCCCCAGGATGGCCGCATCTCTCTGCGTGTCGCGGGCCGGGCGGTCGATGTGCGCGTTTCGACTCTGCCGTCGGGCCACGGCGAGCGCGTGGTACTGCGTCTGCTCGATAAACAGGCCGGTCGCCTCGACCTTAATCACCTGGGCATGTCGCTGCAGGACCAGCGGGTCATGGACAGCGCCATTCAAAAGCCGCACGGCATCATTCTGGTGACCGGGCCAACCGGCTCCGGTAAGACCACCACTTTGTATGCCGCACTTGAACGCCTGAATAACAAGCGCCGCAATATAATGACCGTGGAAGATCCCATCGAGTATTACCTCGATGGGATCGGTCAGACGCAGGTCAACACCAAGGTGGAAATGAGCTTTGCGCGTGGCTTGCGTGCCATTCTGCGCCAGGATCCGGACGTGGTGATGGTCGGCGAGATACGCGATCTGGAAACAGCTGAAATTGCCGTGCAGGCAAGTTTGACCGGCCACCTCGTTTTCTCCACGCTGCATACCAACAGTGCGGTAGGGGCGATCACCCGCCTGCGCGATATGGGCGTTGAGCCATTCCTCCTGTCGTCGAGTCTTGTCGCCGTATTGGCGCAGCGTCTGGTCCGCGTACTGTGTGATTACTGCAAGGAAGCCTACACCGCGTCCACCAGCGATTGTGAGTTGATGGGGATTGACGCGGCCAATCCGCCGACCCTGTATCGTGCGGTAGGGTGCAGCGAATGCAACCAGCTGGGTTATCGTGGGCGTACCGGTATCTACGAGCTCATCGAAATCGATGATGAAACGCGCACCCGGATTCACGATGGTGAGGGTGAGCACCAGCTTGAGGCCTACGCGCGCAGGCATTCGCCCAGCATGCGACATGATGGCTGGCGGCGGGTGCTCGCCGGCACTACGACGCTGGAGGAAGTCCTGCGGGTGAGCCATGAAGGCTAGGAGTACCCGCCCCGCAGGCGGCGCGCTGTCGCGCAGCAAACAGCCAAATTCTTTGCCAATAACTCCAATAGGTTACGTTTTGTTTGATGAGAGGCTGTCGGACTTGGGCGATCGTAGCGAGCAAGGTGGGAGGGCGAGGCCATTTTTTCGATCGTTTGAGGAGAATAGCCGTAGCTATTTGACGAAACGGATCGGAAAAATGGGGCGCTCTCCCACCGGCGCAGTAGATCAGTCCCAAGTCCGACAGCCTCCTAGTGACTGAACACCGATGGGCGCTTTTGAATATGTTGCACTGGATACCAGCGGCAAAGAAAAGAAGGGGGTTCTGGAGGGTGATACCGCCCGCCAGGTGCGTCAGCAACTGCGCGACAAAGGCTGGATGCCGGTGGACGTGCAGGAAACCACTGGGCGCGAAGCCGGCGGCCAGCACCGGAAAGTCAGACTTCGCCGCGGTGTCAGTGCCACCGACCTGGCGTTAGTCACCCGCCAGCTCGCAACGCTGGTGCGCTCGGGTCTGCCGCTGGAGGAATCCTTGCAGGCAGCTGCTCAGCAGACGGAAAAATCCCGCCTGCAGAGCATGCTGCTGGCAGTACGATCGCGCGTCATGGAAGGCCATACCCTGGCGACGGGGCTAGGAGACTTTCCGCACGTATTCCCCGAGTTGTATCGCACTACAGTGTCGGCGGGCGAGCAGTCTGGCCACCTCGATGTGGTGCTGGAACGGCTTGCCGACTACACGGAAAGCCGTCAGCAGATGCAGCAGAAGATCCAGCTGGCACTGTTTTATCCGGTGTTGTTGACACTGGTTGCCATCGGCGTGGTTATTGGCCTGATGACTTACGTCGTGCCGCAGGTTGTTCAGGTGTTCGAGAACATCGGCCAGGAACTGCCGGTACTGACGCGCGCGCTGATTGCGGTGAGTGACTTCATGCGCAACTATGGTTTGCTGCTGCTGCTGCTGCTGGCGATTGCGGGCGGTGTTATCGCCTGGGTCCTCAGCAAGGCGGGCCCCAAACGCCGGTTTCACGCGATGCTGCTGCATTTGCCGCTAATTGGCCGCCTGGAGCGCGGTATCAATGCCGGACGGTTTGCCCGTACCTTCAGTATCGTGACGGCCAGTGGTGTCCCGGTGCTGGACGGCCTGCGTATCGCCTCGGAAGTCATGTCCAACCTGCCGATGCGCGAAGCGGTCGAGGAGGCGACTCGCAAAGTCCGCGAGGGTGCAAGTATTCATGCCGCGTTGGAAAAGAGCGGTTATTTGCCACCCATGACCGTCCACCTTATCGCCAGCGGCGAGGCCAGTGGCAAACTGGAGGAGATGCTGGAGCGCGCCGCCGTCAACCAGGAACGCGAAATCGAGACGCTGATTGCTGCGGTCATGGGGCTGTTCGAACCGGTCCTGATTCTGGTGATGGGCGCCCTGGTGCTTGTCATTGTGCTGGCCATCCTGTTACCGATTTTCAATCTTAACCAGCTGGTCGGTTGATCGCAGCCTGCCTCACTTCGCTGCGCAGCGATAAAGGCCGCTGTCAGAAATTCAGCATCCGCTTGCGCGGCGTGCGTGTGCCGACCATCTCGCCGGCCTGTCCAGATCCGCGCGGAAAAAGCCGGTAAAGGTTCCGGGGTGTTGCGCGGTCCTCGTTACATGTAATCCTCAGTGGGCGCGTAGACCTGGATACAGGTGGAACCTGGCAGTCCGTTGACTCTGTTCAGAGACCGGCGCCATGATAAGCGCCAAGACTCGGGCACATTTTGCGGGTATGTGGGTCAAACAGGAAAAGAAGGTGCGTGGGAGGCTGCCATGAGCGGACCTGCAGTCGCTGAATACCTGCAGTTGCAGCTACTTAGAAATACGGGGTTGACCATGTTTCCGGCGTTCCCGGTGACTATATTCTCGGTTCTATCGGAAGCCGAACCGGAGTTCTCTGCAGCACGTTGGCACTACGCGCGAAGATACCGGCGCTTTTGCTGCAGACGACGGGTACGCCCGCTGCCGGCGGCTCGGTGCGTTAACAGTTACTTATGGTGTCGGAATGGTCCTATGAGGCTATCCGTGAACTCATTGGCGGGGTTGCCGGCTTTCGCGCCGCCAGCGAGGACGAGTTCGAGGCGGCGCTGCAACAGGCCTTGTAGACGACGGGGCGCCCCATCTGATCAATGTTCAGCTGGGTAGCAATTACCCGTCACCCGCCATGCGCCGTCTGGCAGAGCATCTGGGTCGGAAGGTGAGTGGCTAGGAGGCTGTCGGACTTGGGCGATCGTAAGTGAGCAAGGTGGGAGAGCGAGGCCATTTTTTCGATTGTTTGACAAGAATAGCCGTAGCTATTTGACGAAAAGGATCGGGAGAATGGGGCGCTCTCCCACCGACGCAGTAGATCAGCCCCAAGTCCGACAGCCCCCTAGGAGTACCCGCCCCGCAGGCGGCGCGCTGTCGCGCAGCAAACAGCCAAATTCTTTGGCAATAACTCCAATAGGTTACGTTTTGTTTGATGAGAGAGCAATTGTTGTTGCGGTGTTCCTTGATTCAGTGAAAATCTCTGGACTGCGTGACGAGTCTGCCTAAAAGGTGACTGTGGTCTTCCAGTTGTGTGGCAATCAAATGCAGCACTTCACCGTCACGTTGTATTTCCCCTTCGACGGCCAGTAATCGGGCCTGCAACAAAATATGACGCTGGCGTTGCGCCAGGTCGGGCCAGACGATTACCTGGGTGAGACCGGTCTCATCTTCCAGGGTGACAAAAATCACGCCCGAAGCGCTGCTGGGACGTTGCCGGTTGGTAACAATGCCGCTGGTACGCACAATGCTGCCGTGTTCACTCCTGTGGACGCGTGCGGCTGTCAGCAGGCATAGACGGTCGAGTTTCCTGCGTAGCAGCGCCAGCGGGTGGCGTCCCAGGCTCAGGCCGGTACTGACATAGTCGTCTACCAGATTTTCGCCTTCGCTGGGTGCTTTCAGCAAGGCTGTGGCTTCACGGATCGGCGCATCTCGCAACAAAGGAATATCCGGCTCAACCGCTGCGCAGGCCCAGCGAACGCGGTGGCGGTGGCCGGCCAGTGACTGCAAAGCGTCAGCAGCGGCCAGGGCTTCGAGGTCGCCGCGGTCCAGTTGGGCGCGACGGACGAGGTCGGCAATGTCGCGGAACGGGCGTTGCGCGCGCGCGCTCAACAGACGGTCAGCGCCGTGGCGTGACAGGGTTTTGACCAGGTGCAGGCCGAGGCGCAAGCTGGAAAAGTGCCCCATTTTCTCCAGGCCGCTTTCCCAGTCACTGCAACAGACATCCACCGGCAGGACTGTTCCGCCGTGACGCCGCAGGTCGTCGACCAGCTGGCGAGGCGTATAGAAGCCCATGGGTTGACTGTTCAGCAGTGCGCAGGTAAAGGCTACCGGATAATAGTGTTTCAGCCAGGCCGAGACATATACCAGCAGGGCAAAACTGGCGGCGTGCGATTCCGGAAACCCGTATTCACCGAATCCCAGGATCTGCTGGAAAATCTGCCGGGCGAACTGTTCAGAGTAACCGCGTTTGCGCATACCGCTCACCAGATCCTGTTCAAATCCCTGCAGTGCGCCGTTGCGGCGCCAGGCGGCCATGGAGCGGCGCAGCCGATCAGCCTCGCCGGGCGAGAAGCTCGCCGCGACTATGGCCAGTTTGATTACCTGCTCCTGGAAAATAGGAATACCCAGCGTGCGCTCCAGTACCGCGCGCACGCTTTCCGACGGGTAGGTGACCGGTTCCAGCCCCTGGCGACGGCGCAGGTAGGGGTGCACCATGTCACCCTGGATGGGGCCCGGCCGCACAATGGCGACCTCGATTACCAGGTCGTAGAAACAGGTCGGGCGCAGGCGTGGCAGCATGGACATCTGGGCGCGCGATTCAATCTGGAACACGCCGACAGTGTCGGCACGGGAAATCATGGCATACACCGCCGGGTCTTCGGCGGGTACGTTGCACATGCCGAGGTGCTTGTCGTAGTGATGATTCACCAGATTAAGGCAGCGGTGGATGGCGCTCAGCATGCCCAGCGACAGACAGTCGACTTTCAGCAGGCCCAGGGCATCGAGATCGTCCTTGTCCCACTGGATGACGGTGCGATCCGGCATGGCGGCATTTTCGACCGGCACCAGCCGGTGCAGTGCTTCATGGGCTATGACGAAACCACCGACGTGCTGCGACAGGTGACGTGGAAAGCCAATGAGTTGGCGAACCAGCTGCAGCAGGCGTTGTATGACCGGGTTGTCGGGGTCGAAGCCAGCCTCCAGCAGACGTTCGCGGGCGATTTCCCGGCCATCCCACCAGTGGATCGTCTTGCTCAGCCGCTCGAGCTGGTCGAGGCTCAGGCCCAGGGCCTTGCCGACATCGCGCAGCGCGCTTTTCGGCCGGTAGCTGATCACGGTGGCGGCGAGGGCCGCGCGTTCGCGGCCATATTTTGCATAGATATACTGGATTACCTCTTCGCGCCGCTGGTGTTCGAAGTCGACATCGATATCCGGTGGTTCATTGCGCTGTCTGGAAATAAAACGCTCGAACAGGGTGTCGATGCGTGCCGGATCCACTTCGGTAATACCCAGGCAGTAGCACACCGCCGAGTTGGCCGCTGAACCACGCCCTTGGCAGAGGATATTGCGCGAGCGTGCGAAGCGGACGATATCGTAGACGGTGAGAAAATAAGGCTCATAACGGAGTTCGGCGATCAGAGCGAGCTCGTGTTCAAGCAGTTGGCGAATCTTGTCGGGTACGCCACTGGGCCAGCGTTGTTGCTGACCGTCCTCGGTGAGTCGGCGCAAATATTCGCGCGGACTGAGACCGGGGGGGGTAATTTCCTGCGGATACTCGTAACGCAGTTCGTCGAGCGAAAAACGGCAGCGTTCGGCGATATGCAGGGTTTCGCCGAGCAGGTCGCGCGGATACAGGCGTGCCAGGCGGGCACGGCTGCGCAGGCAGTGTTCGGCGTTGGCCTGCAGGGCGGTGCCGGCTTCGCTGACAGGAACGCCCAGGCGAATGGCAGTGAGCGTGTCGTGCAGCGAGCGCCGCCTGCGGTGGTGCATCTGCACGCCGCCGCAGGCGACCAGCGGCAGGCCGAATTGTTGCGCCAGTTGCTGTAGCTGTTGCCATCGCTGCCCGTCCCGGCCGTCCAACCGGCGATGGACGCCCAGCCAGGCACTCCCGGCAAAGTGGTGCTGCAGCCATTTTCCCATAGACTGTATAATGTTATTAGCACAGGCGTAAACGTTGGCCCAGATCAGCAGGCAGCCGCGAACCTGTGCCAGGTCGTCCCGCTCGATCCGGTAGCCTCCCTTGCCGGCTCGCCGCCGTGCCTTGCTGATCAACGCCGATAAATTCCCGTAGCTGTTACGGTCTGTTGCCAGCAAAACGAACTGAAGGCCGTCTTCGAGCCGGAATTCGCTGCCAATAATCAGGTTCAGCATCGCTTCACGAGCGGCCAGGTGGGCGCGTACCACGCCGGCCAGCGAGCATTCATCGCTCAGCGCCAGAGCGCGGTAACCCAGCTTTTTGGCTTGTGTAACAAGCTCTTGTGGGTGTGAGGCACCGCGTAGGAAACTGAAATTGCTCAGGCAGTGCAGTTCAGCGTAATCTGGCAGGGAAGGCTTTTGCATAGGTCATCCGAATACTGTAAATACATACAGTATAGTGAAATTGCCGGATGACTGGAAAGATGGCATCAGGATTGATAGAGTTGGCGCAGCAGCACTCATAAAAACGCCTGAAAGCGGCACCCGTCGTGCAAGCATTTTCAGGATCAGATTTGGAGTGATTTCAGGGAGGTTGCTGTATGGCTGATCCAGACCCCAAGGTTTGGCTGGGTGAGGATAATATACTGCGCATTCAGTATCCGCAGAATTCCAATGTTACGCTGGAAGTGATGGAGTTCATCCACAAGAGACGTCTTGAACTTACCGCAGAGCCATGCCCGCTGCTGGTCTACGCAGATAGCGTCGCCGCGGCGGAATATGAGGCCCAGCAGTTCGCCTCCCGAGAAGATGTTGCTGCGCGGATCAGTGGTATGGGCATTATTGTCAAATCGGTTTTTACCCGCGCAATGTCCGATCTGTTCATGCGTTTCCATAAACCGCCCTACCCGACGCGAATATTCAGGGATGAACAGCCGGCGCTTGAGTGGCTGGCGCAATTCCTGCCGCAGGATGGTGCTTCATCGACAGCCAGTCATAACACGCACTGACGGGGTGTGAGCGCCGTAAACATACAGCGGCGCCTCACGGCTTTGCTGAAAGAGGTGCGCGCCTGCCGTCACTGCGAAGCGGCGTTGCCATTCCCGCCGCGCCCCGTGTTGCGTGCCAGGGCGTCGGCCCGGTTACTGATCGTCGGCCAGGCGCCGGGCACCCGGGTGCATGCTACCGGCATCCCCTGGAATGATCCCAGTGGGGATCGTTTGCGCCAATGGCTGGCCATGGACCGCGAATTTTTCTACGATGAAGACCATGTCGCCATTATCCCCATGGGGCTTTGCTACCCCGGCAAGGGCAAGTCCGGCGATTTACCGCCAAGGCCCGAGTGTGCGCAGTTGTGGCGCGACCGCCTGCTGCGATGTTTGCCCAATATCGAATTAACACTGTTGGTTGGCCAGTATGCGCAGCGCTATCACTTTCCCCTGGCCGGCGGTTCGGTCAGCGAGGTTGTCCGGCGCTGGAAGGGGCTGTTGCCCGCGTATTTCCCCACACCGCACCCATCGCCACGAAACCAGTTATGGTTGCGGCGCAATGCGTGGTTCGAGCAGGATGCTATACCTGCTTTGCGACAGCGCATAAGAGACCTGTTTCCCGGGTTGTAGCGGGTAGGGTACTGGGTGTCTATGGGCCTTAGGGAGCATGGTCAGTCGGATTCCCTGACCACCCGACGGGGTAAATTCCGCCGACATGTTCTATCATGACCCGATGAACGAAGCGGACAGCGTGCTGGAATTCCCCTGCGTCTTCCCCATCAAGGCCATGGGGCGGTGTGACAGCGGCTTCGAAGCCCGGGCGCTGGCGATCGTGCGGCGCCATGTGCCGGATTTCGATACCGCGGCCATGCGCACCGTCGCCAGCCGCAAAGGTAATTACCTGTCGGTAACTTTTTCCATCCGGGCTGCCAGTCGCGAGCAGCTGGATATTCTTTACCGCGAGCTGACCGCTTGCGAAGAGCTGCTTATGGTGCTCTGATGGTCTCGCGTCCGCACAGCAGCGAAACGCCTGCGCCCTTGCAGATCAGACACCTCGGGATGTGTGCGTACATGCCGGTGTGGCGCGATATGCAGGCTTTCACCGCGCGGCGCGACCAGGATACTGCAGATCAGTTATGGTTGTTGCAACACCCCCCGGTATTCACTCTGGGGATGAACGGCAGGCGCGAACACCTGCTGGCGCCGGGAGATATCCCGGTGGTCGACGTCGATCGCGGGGGGCAGGTGACGTATCACGGTCCGGGACAGCTGCTGGTCTACGTGCTGCTCGATCTCCGTCGCCTTGGTACCAGCGTCCGGGGTCTCGTAGACGTACTGGAGCACTCGGTTATCGATTGGCTCCAGTCCCACGCCTTGGCTGCGACGGCGCGCACTGATGCACCCGGTGTGTATGTTGATGGGGCCAAGCTTGCCGCCCTGGGACTGCGTGTAAGACGGGGCTGCAGTTATCACGGCCTGGCGCTGAATGTGGATATGGATCTGGCGCCTTTCGCCAAAATCGATCCCTGTGGCCATGAAGGTATGCAGGTAACACAGGTTAGAGACCTGGGTATTGACTTGACAGTGGACGAGGTGGCGCAACAGTGGCTGCCGTATTTTGCCCGCCAGCTGGGTTACAGCCTGGGATAAACGCTGATGCCGGTGGGAACCGGCGCTTGAAACGCGAACGCTATGTCGGACAAACAAGACAAACACCAGCGCGGCGCCGCTAAGACGGCGCGTATCCCCATCAAGGTCGAGACAAGCGTGAGGCCGATGCGAAAACCGTCCTGGATCCGCGCCCGTTCGCCGGTGGGACCGGAGATCCAGCGTCTCAAGAACGTGCTGCGGGAAAACCGGCTGCATACGGTCTGCGAGGAAGCGTCCTGCCCGAACCTGGGTGAATGTTTTGCACAAGGTACGGCGACCTTCATGGTCATGGGCGATATCTGCACGCGGCGCTGTCCCTTTTGCGATGTGGCGCACGGTCGGCCCGATCCACTCGATGCAGACGAGCCACATAATCTGGCGCGGACCATCAAGGCCATGGGGCTGCACTATGTGGTCATTACTTCCGTAGACCGCGATGATCTGCGTGATGGGGGAGCTGGGCATTTTGTTGCCTGTATCCGGGCAGTGCGCGAGGCCAGTCCGGATATCGACATCGAGATCCTGGTACCGGATTTCCGCGGACGCCTGGATCGGGCGTTGGATATCCTGCGTGTAGCGCCGCCTGACGTGTTTAATCACAACCTTGAGACTGTGCCACGCCTGTACAAACAGGCGCGCCCCGGCTCGGACTACCAGTGGTCGCTGGGCTTGTTGCAGCGGTTCAAACTGCAGCATCCTGCGGTGCCTTGCAAATCCGGGCTCATGCTGGGCCTCGGGGAAACCCTCGACGAGGTCGAACGGGTCATGCGCGATATGCGCGCCCATGATGTGGAAATGTTGACGCTTGGCCAGTACCTGCAGCCCAGCAGGCACCACCTGCCGGTGGCGCGTTTTGTTCATCCGGATGAGTTTGAGAGGCTGCGCGCTCTGGGCAAGTCGTTGGGGTTCCGCCAGGTGGCCAGCGGGCCGATGGTGCGCTCTTCCTACCATGCCGACCGGCAGGCGGCGGGCCTGGTCTAATGGCTTAGACAGCTGTGCACCTGTTGGCGGCGATCACACCGCATGGGTTCGGCCATGCCGCACAGGTAGCGCCTGTGCTGAACAGGCTGCGTCAACGTTATCCTGAGTTGCGCCTTACACTGTTGACCAGTCTGTCACCTGTATTTCTGCGGGCACGCATCCAGGGTGACTTCGAGCTGGTCAGCGACGCTCCGGACTTCGGTCTGGTCATGAAGTCCGCACTCGACATCGACCTTGAGGGCAGCGCCAGTGCCTACCGGCAGCTGCATGCTGACTGGCATGGCCGCGTCGACGCCGAGGCCAGACGTCTGCAGCGCCTTGCGCTGGACCTGGTACTGGCGGATGTGCCGTACCTGACGCTGGCTGCCGCACAACGCGCCGGTATTCCCGCCGTCGCCATGTGCTCGCTGAACTGGGCCGATATCTACCGTCATTATTTCGGCCAGCGCCCCGAAGCCGGTCAGGTGCTGGAACACATGGAGGGCGCCTATAGCAGTGCGAGAGCCTTTCTGTGTCCCGAACCTTCCATGTCCATGCCATTCCTGCGCAAGCGGGTCGGGATCGGGCCGATTGCAGCGCTCGGCAAGGCACGGCCCGAGTCGTTGCGCGCCTGGCTGAATTTGGCTGCTGACCAGTTGCTGATCCTGGTAGCAACGGGGGGCGTCAGGGCGCGTTTCCCCATGGATTCCTGGCCGGTGGACCAGGGGTATCACTGGCTGGTGAGCGCCGAATGGGGGGTACAGCACCCGAACGTGAGCAGTTTCCAGGATACTGGACTTGACTTTACCGACCTGATCGCCTCCTGCGATGCCGTATTGGGTAAGTGTGGCTACGGAACGGTCACGGAATGTGTCGTGAACGCCACGCCATTAATGTACATCCCGCGTCCGGAGTGGCCCGAGGAGGCAGCGTTGCTGGGCTGGCTGCAGGCTCACCACGCGGCGCTGGCCGTCGAGCCGCACCGCTTGATCACCGGCGAGTTTTCGGACCTGCGGGCACCGCTACGCGCGCTGCGCGTGCAACCGCGGCAGCCCAGGGGCGCCGCAGAAGCGGCTGACCGGATAATCAAATACTGGGATAGTCACTGACTGTTATGGCGTACACAGCCGGGCGTCTGTTTGCATCACCCGCCTGTTTTCGCCAGGGTTTTGAGGATGGGCTGCATCGCTTGCTGGATATCGGCAGCTTGAATCTGTTCATCCTGGTAGCGGCCAACGCCAGTTTTGAAACTACATTGTTTTCGCACCTGCAGGGGCGGCTGGAGGCGACCTACCGCCAGTCATCGGCAAGGTGGCGACAGGCGTTGCAGCACGGCAGCCGTGTTGAAGAAGCAGACGATGACCTGCTGGTATTCGGGAAGATCGCCGCCATCGGTTTCGATGCACTGGCACTGACCGAGCAGCGCCAGGCAGGTGTCTGGGAAGTGCAGTTCAATCAGCTGCGCTCGTTTCGTCCGCTGCCTAACAGCCGGCGGCCGATAACGTCCATTCAGGCGCCATTCGACGCCGAGGGGTTTAATTTCAACAAGCCCTTCTTACAGCAGGAGATACTCTGTTGCGGCGAGCTGCTGGGCCGGCGCTTCGACCTGTATTACAACAAGTACCCGTTTGTCGATCTGCACTGTCTCCTGGTACCGGCGCGGGAGCGTTGCCTGCCGCAGTTCCATCGTCACGAGGTACACGTCTTTATCTGGGGGCTGCTGCGTCGGCTGTGTGGCGCTCTGCCCGGTATCCGCATTGGCTACAATGCACTGGGGGCGTTTGCGTCGGTCAACCACCTGCACTATCAGTTATTTATCCGCAACAAGCCGCTGCCCGTTGAGAATCCGGGCTGGGTGCACAACGGTGGCACCGATGCCTACCCGGTGGACTGCCGGCTGTTCGTATCGGCTGCCGAAGCCTGGCGGTTCATCGAGCAGTTGCACGCGCAGAACGAAGCCTACAATCTGCTGTATACAGCGGCGGGAATGTACTGTATGCCGCGCAGAAAACAGGGTGCCTTTGCGTTAGCCGACTGGTCCGCAGGATATTCCTGGTACGAAATGTCCGGTGGAATACTTGCCGTCAATCATAAGGATTTCATCGAACTCCAAGAGCCAACTATCACCAGCGGACTCGGTCTGGCGAGGCTGGGTTAGGAGCCTGTCCTCGCTCTCCCGCTTTCGCATCAGCAGAACGATAGCTCGGGCATCTCCTAGCGTCGCAGGCGGAGTCGGTAACTGATGAGGGGTGCTAACAGCGTGGCGCAGATCGAGTATCATCGTGGTAAGCCGCTTGCGGAAGCACAGCGCGCCTATCTGGACCAAATGGACCAGCAGATGGATGCCGGCATACAGCTCGGCGGGGCCCCGGTGTCGCAGTCGACGGCATAACGCAGCGCCCGGTACAGCGTAAACGGATCGGGGACCCTTCTGGTATCACCATTTTTGCGCACCGACCTGACGGCGGTTTCGAGCGTGACGATTGGGATGGCACGAACAATTAGACCGCGCGCGCGTTCCCACAGACACTGGTCGGGCGTTTCAAGCAGTTGCTGCAGCAGCGCCTTACGGCTGTTCGACAATGGTCCATAGGGATTCCAGCATCGATGGATGATCTGCATCATGCTGTCCTTCCGGTTGTTGTAACCCGTGAAAGCACTTAGGCATAAATCAGGCCATCGACAGCGCAATCGCTCTCAGCACAGGTCCGGTTGCACTACTCTGGTGCAACCGATTTGGGCAGTTCCACCTCACCTTTGCGGTTGCGTTCCGTCAGCTGGGCAATGAGTTTGTCCAACCCCTCCCGGCTAATCTGTTCGCCAAAGCTGGTGCGGTAGGTGAGCGCCAGGCTGATACCTTCGATGCGGATATCGTAGATTTTCCACTGATCCACATAGTACAGCTGGTATTGTACCTCTGCAGGGGCGCGGCCGCCGAGGGCAATGCTGGAGCGCACGGAAGCCTTGCGGTCGCCCGGCCGGTAGCCGGAGGGCATGAAGTCAATCATGTTCTTTTCTGACACCAGCTCGTCGATATAACTTGCCATAGCGGTAACGTAGGAGCGCACCAGCAGGTCACGGATCTGTTTGACCAGCTCCTCGCGCTGCGCGTCTGTCGCGTCGCGCCAGTACTTGCCGATCACCAGGCGGGTGATGCGCGGAAAATCGATCATGGGGACGATGAGTTGGTCGCTGATCTCGTAAGCGACCGATTTGTCCTTGCGGATCGCTTCGGTGTTGTCACGCAGGCGCACCAGCAGTTCGTGGATACGTTCTTCCAGCAAGGGCTGCGGGTCGCCGGCCGCGGTCTTATCGACGATCGCGGCTTGCGCGGCGTACGCTGTAGCCGTGAACGCCACGATCAGGCCGAGTATCAACCCTTGAATTTTCAGTGCATTTTTCGCGAGCCAGGTCATTGGGCTATTCTACCGTCGGCGCGGAGCCAGAGAAAGGTGTCGAGCGTTTCAGGCGATATCGAAATCCGCCCATACCGGGCAGTGGTCGGACGGTTTGTCCATGGCCCGGATCGCGTAGTCGATCCCGCCATCGCGGCAGGTGCTCGCCAGCGGCGACGTCGCCAGAATCAGATCGATCCGGAGACCGCGGCGCGGTTGGCGTTCGAAACCGCGGCTCCGGTAGTCAAACCAGCTGTACCGGTCAGTGCTGTCCGCGCGGCACTGACGGTAGGTGTCGACCAGCCCCCAGTCCACCAGCCGTTGCAGCCACTCCCGCTCCTCCGGCAGGAAGCTGCACTTGCCCGACTTGAGCCAGCGCCTGGTACTTTCCTCGCCGATGCCGATATCGAGATCGACGGGGGCAACGTTCATGTCGCCGAGGATCGCCAGCGGTTGCTGCGGGTCGTAGTGCTGTTGCAAGTGCTCGAACAAATCGCGGTAGAATCCGCGCTTGGCGTCGAACTTGGTCTTGTGATCACGACTTTCCCCCTGGGGGAAATAGCAGTTCAGAACCGTCAGACGCCGGCCATCGGCGAGGGCGAACTTTGCCGTGATCAGGCGGCGCTGGGCATCCGCATCGTCGTGCGAGAAGCCCTTGCAGACCTCGAGGGGTGGCGTGCGTGACAAGACCGCGACCCCGTAGTGCGCCTTCTGGCCGTGGTAAGCCACCTGGTACCCCAGCGAGGTAATCATGTCCACGGGAAAATCTGGATCCTGGACCTTGGTTTCCTGAAGGCCGATGATATCCGGCCGCAGCCGTTCAACCACTGCTTGCAGCTGGTGTGGCCGGGCGCGGATGCCATTGGTGTTAAATGAAACGATTCTCATGGGGTTCTGTTGCGTCGCCCAAAGCGCGCATTCTAGCGGCTCGATCCACAAGACAGCAATGTGGCATGGCAGAATGCCTGCTGACCGCGTTACAATCGCCTCAACACGAGATTCACACAACCGCAAGGTGCATAAGGCATTATGAGTAGCGCAGTCGCCGGCGATTCGGCCAGCAGCAAGAACCACGGCAGGGCCCACCCTACATTCGAGTGGCTACGCAGCGAGCCCATCGAGTCGCTGAACCTTGTGGTCGAGGAGTACCGTCACCGCAAGACCGGCGCACCGCACTACCATCTGGCCGCCGACAATACGGAGAACGTCTTCCTGGTAGCTTTGCGGACGGTCCCGACCGATTCGACCGGTGTCGCCCATATTCTGGAGCACACGACCTTGTGCGGCAGCGAGCATTACCCCGTGCGCGATCCGTTCTTCATGATGATTCGTCGCTCCCTGAACACCTTCATGAATGCATTTACCAGCAGCGACTGGACCGCCTACCCGTTTGCCAGCCAGAACAGAAAAGACTTCAACAACCTGATGGATGTTTACCTGGATGCGGTGTTCTTTGCACGGCTGCACGAGCTGGACTTCGCCCAGGAAGGCCACCGCGTCGAATTTACCGAACCGGATAACCCGGAGTCCCCACTGGTCTTCAAGGGCGTGGTGTTTAATGAAATGAAGGGTGCGATGAGTTCGGCATCGAGCACGCTTTGGCAGACGTTGACCAAGTACCTGTTTCCCACTACTACCTATCACTACAACAGTGGCGGCGAGCCGGAGCATATTCCTGATCTCACCTACCCGGAACTAAAGGCGTTTTACCAGACGCATTACCATCCCTCCAATGCGGTGTTCATGACCTACGGGGATATAGCGGCCGAGGAACACCAGCGGCGCATGCACGAGAAGGCCTTGTCGCGCTTCGACCGACTGGACGTGCATATCAGCGTCCCCGACGAAAAGCACTACCATGCGCCGATCCGCGTTCAGGAAAGCTACGCACTGGACGAACCGGGCGACTTGAGCGACAAGACCCACATTGTTATCGGCTGGCTGCTCGGACACAGCACCAACCTCAAGGAGCAACTCGAAGCCCACTTGCTCGACGGCGTATTGCTGGACGACGGCGCCTCGCCGTTGCGCCACACACTGGAAACCACCGAGCTCGGCAGTGCACCGTCGCCGCTGTGCGGGCTGGAGGCGTCGAACCGCGAAATGAGCTTTGTTTGCGGCCTGGAAGGCAGTCGTGTTGAAAACGCCGATGCACTGGAGTCTCTGGTTTTCAAAGTGCTGCAGAAGGTGGTCGATGAGGGTATTCCGACTGAGCGTGTTGAAGCGGTTCTGCACCAGCTGGAACTCAGTCAACGCGAAATTTCCGGTGATGGTTATCCGTATGGGCTGCAGCTGATACTCGAAGGCCTGTCCAGCGCTGTCCACCGAGGTGATCCCGTGGCAGTATTGAACCTCGATCCGGTGCTCGAGGAACTGCGCGAGCTCGTCCGCGATCCCGGCTACATTCCGCGCCTGGTGAGGCACCGGTTGCTCGACAATCAGCATCGGGTGCGTCTGACCATGGTTGCGGATGCCGCTCTTTCGGCACGCCGTGAACAGGCCGAGGCGGGGCGCCTGGCCGCGATCAGGCGGCAGATGGACGAACGCCAGCGTCTGCACATCGTACGGCAAGCGCATACACTGGCCGAGCGGCAGCAACAGCGCGATGACCCGGAGGTGTTGCCCAAGGTCGGGCTCGAGGATATACCCGCCGAGATGCATATCGCTCAGGGAGATAGTGGCAGCCTGGCGGGGCGCCCCGCCAGCTACTATCCCCAGGGAACCAATGGTCTGATCTACCAGCAGGTGGTGAGCGACTTGCCACACCTGGAGGATGCCCAGCTGGACATGCTCGTTGTCTATACCAACGTGCTCACTCAGCTGGGGTGCGCGGAACAGGATTATCTCGCCATTCAGGCATTGCAGAGCAGTGTTTCCGGTGGTGTGCATGCCACTAGCAGTATGCGCGGTGGAATCGCGGACGTGCAGGCCGTGAAAGGCCACTTCGTTCTTTCGGGCAAGGCCCTGGTACGCAACCACGCCGCGCTCAGCGAATTGATGCGAGACATCCTGGTGGCGCCACGGTTCGACGAACTGAAGCGTATCCGCGAACTGGTCGCTCAGCAGCGGGCACGTCGCGAACAGAGTGTCACCGGTAATGGACACGGTCTGGCAATGCTGGCGGCGAGCGCGGGATTGAGTAGTGGTGCTGCACTGGCGCACCGCTTAAGGGGGCTGGCAGGTATCAAGAATCTGAAGCAACTCGATGACAGCTGCGAACACGCGTCGGCGCTGCAGCAACTGGCGCAACGCTTCGCCGAGATACATCAACAAGTGCTGCAGGCGCCGCGCCAGTATCTGTTGGTCGCTGAAGCCGATCGTCTTGAACAGGCCCGGGCAGAGCTGCAAAACGCCTGGTCGGAACAGGTGACGCCCGCGCGCGGGTTTACCGCGATCAACCCGGCGCCGGTGCAACAGCAGGTGCGCGAAGCCTGGCTGACCAATACCCAGGTCAACTTCTGTGCGAAGGCCTATCCCACAGTTCCGTATGAGCACGAAGATGCTGCCGCCTTGACCGTATTGGCGGGTTTCTTACGCAACGGATACCTGCACCGCGTGATCCGCGAACAGGGGGGCGCTTATGGTGGCGGGGCCAGCCACGACAGCGACAACGCTGCTTTCCGCTTCTTTTCTTACCGGGATCCACGCCTGACGGAAACTCTGGATGACTTTGACCGGGCTGTGAACTGGTTGCTGGAAGAGAAACACGAGTGGCGCCTTGTGGAAGAAGCCATCCTGGGCGTGATCGGCAACATCGACAAGCCAGGATCGCCCGCTGGCGAAGCCAAGGACGCATTCTACAACAGCCTTTACGGACGCAAACCGGAGTGCCGTCAGCGGTTCCGGAAACGGGTTCTGCAGGTGTCTCTCGAAGATCTGCAGCGGGTCGGCGAGACTTACCTCAAAGCTGCAAATGCCAGTGTGGCAGTAATCAGCAGCTCCGCCGCCGAGCAGCGCTGCCGCGATCTCGGACTGGAGGTGAAATTACTGTAACGAGGGGCGTAGCGACAAACGATGCGGAACAGACGGTATGACCCCGCTGCAACGTTACCAGGCGGACTTGGCGCGCGATGGATTTGGCGCAGATGGCGAACAGCGGCGGGCAGTTGAAGCACTGCAGGCCTTGTACGAGGCTTTACAAGGTTCGGGCAATCGCCGCTCAGTTTGGGAACGATTGCGATTAAGCCGGCCAGCACCGCTGCAGGGGCTCTATCTGTGGGGAGGCCCGGGGCGTGGCAAGACCTACGTGATGGATTGCTTTTTCGAAAGCCTGACATTTGCGGAAAAACGGCGTGTCCACTTTCACCGTTTCATGCTGGAGGTCCACGAAGCGCTCGGCTGTCTGCGAAGGACAGCCGATCCCTTACAGACTGTGGCCCGGCAGCTGTCCAGGTCTTACCGCATTCTCTGTATCGACGAGTTTCATGTCACGGACGTGGCGGATGCCATGCTGCTGGCTGGCTTGTTTGACGAGCTGTTTAGACAGCATGTCGTGCTCGTCGCTACTTCCAACACGGCACTTGATGACCTATATCGCGATGGCCTGCAGCGGGAGCGCTTCTTGCCGGCCATCAAATTGCTGAAATGCCATACAATCGCGATGGAGCTGTGCGGGGAGCGGGATTATCGTCTCGAGCACCTTAAGCACAGTGGGACGTATCGCGTTGTGGACGGTAAACAATCGGAAAACTGGCTGCAATCTTGCATGCAGGAACTGGTAACATCGCACCAGCCGGCGGGCGCTGCGGTAGAAATCGCCGGGCGTCTTTTTCCGGTGCGCGCCGTCGCGGAAGATGTCGTCTGGTTTGATTTTGCCGAACTTTGTATGCGCCCGCGTTCGGCACGGGATTACCTTGAACTGGCGCGCGAATTTCATACCCTGCTGCTGCAGGACGTGCCGCGTTTGGGCGAAGAGATGGACGAGGCAGTGCGGCGTTTTATACACCTCATCGACGCATTGTACGATCATGGTGTCAAGCTGATTGTCACTGCCGCGGCAGTACCCGACGAGCTGTACACGGGCCAGCGCCTGTGGCAGACCTTTCAGCGTACGGCCAGTCGACTGACCGAGATGTCCGGTATCGCTTACCTGTCGCGCCCGCATCGCACCGACTGAGAACTCGCACGGGAGGAAATCACTATGCAGACATGGCTATGGCTGGCGGTTGCCGCACTGTTAATACAGCCCTTGTCCCTGCATGCTGAGGAAGACAAGAGCCCGGATCCGGACTGGCAGGTTGCCCGCGGTCAGTTCACGTCCGGTATCAGTAACCGGGAACCGGTCGATCGACTCGTGGTAGCGACGCCGCTTATCCGCGAAGTATATTTTTTTACCGATCTGCGACATCTGCAGGGGCGTACCGTCACCCATCGCTGGGAGTATCAGGGCAAGGTGGTATCGCAAGTCCCATTTTCAGTCGCCGGACCGCGCTGGCGGGTATATTCGAAAAAGGAGATCGAGCCGGATCAGGTCGGCAAGTGGTCGGTGACTGTGATCGACCAGAGCGGCTGGCCGCTGTATACAGAGATGTTTCGCTATGAGAGCGGTGCGCCATTGTTGCAGCCGCCAGACGATCTGGAGGACGGTGCGGCTACCCGTGAGGCGCCAGATCAGGCGCCGGCACCTACGTCGACCGCGAACCCGCCAGAAAGTGGCCTGCTGCCAGCTGCCGGTGACTGAGCAACGGCCCGAAGGTCACCTCGGCCGGGTATTGAACAGACCGACGAGCTGGGAGAAGACCTGTCGCTGGTTCGTCACGTGCGTCAGAATGATCCTTCCGGGTCCGTTGCCTCGATTGCGTCGGGCTGCGGCTGCGGCTGCGGGTCGTCGTCGACAACAGTCGCTGGCAGTCCTTTAACCTCGGCCGGCTGTGCGAGACCGTTGTCAGTTGCACTGTCGAATGCTTCGGGCGCGCCAGATGTGGCGTCTGTGTCTATGGGTGGCTGCAATGCAGTCGGTACCGGCCCAGGTCCTGCGCTTGTGGGCTCAGGAGCGATCGGCGTCTCGCTCTGGGTCGACACGTCCCGTGGCGTTGCCGCAGACGCGTCGAAGGCAGCTGACTCGGGCTGCTCTGCGGGCACTGACGGTGTTTCCGCAAACCCGTTCGGGTTCACCCCTTCGACAGGTGCCTCGATTGTCTGCACAGGTAACGCAAGTGACCGCCCACGGGTGACCTGCGGTATCCCGGACGTTGCTGTGCCGATTGCCCCCGCGGCGTTGTCCCGGGCAGCCTGCACACGCTCCCGCAGACGCTCTTCTGCCGCAGCGCGCACGCGCTGCTCCTGGGCCTTGACGGCGGCACGCCATTTTGGGTCGTCCGTCACGTCAGGCTGTTTGCGTTTGATCAACGCGCCGCCCGCCTGGCTGGCCGATGGTGTGCCCGCGGTTGGGGTCTTCTTCGACGGTACGCCTTGCGCGGTGACGGGCGGTTTGACCGCCACAGCCGCTTGCGTGGGGGCGGCCGGTTCGGATGACGGCTGCCACCAGAAGAGGTAAGCCGCTACGACGATCCCTGTAAGCGCGCCGACACCAACGGCGGGCAGCAGCAGACCGTTGCGGTGCTCCTGGAATACCGACTCTTCGGCGTACGCGCGGCGCGGTCTGCTGCGCGCAGGATCGCGCTCGGAGTTCACAGACTTGGTTGCCCGCTTCCTGCTCGCAGGTACCATGTCATCGGGCAGAGTCCAGGCGCCGGTTGAAGCGGCATGGCGTGTCACTTCGGTGGACGGAGGCACTTCTCTGGCAGGCACTGCTTCTTTAACCGTCGCCGGTTTGCGGCGCTTACGTGTCTTTTTCCCCTCCAGGCCCAGTAGGCGGATCAGCTGTTCGGGGGGTAACTCCATCGACGGATGTAGAGGATTGAAGCTCGACTGGCTGCCGCTGGCGCGGGACTTGTCCGAAGCACGCCGGGCGTGCCCTCGGTCGACCATTGAGTTGTCGTTCATGACTGGTTTCCCTTTCTCCGCTGTCCCGTCCCGGGACAGGTTATGGATCTGCTCAGCCAGGCTGCGTGCCTGCACCGCTTCACTGCGGAGCTGCGCCAAATGTCGCTGAATCTGTTGTTGCTGACGTCCGACGAAGTCGTGCCCGAAATAGTATTCTGGCTTCTTTTCAATGGATTCATTCACTCTCGCTGCGCGGCGCTGGACTTCTTCAACATATTCGCGCTGGACTGGCAAGCGGGTCGCACGGGATCCGGCAGTCTGAAGCCCTGCTTTTTGTTTGCGAATTCCCATAAGTAACAACAATTTTCCCCCCTGAGATAACGTCACCGCGGGACTTTTATTGAGGGGCGCGACCGATAAACGGCAAGAAAACTTGCCAACCGGCAATAGATTTGCGTGAAAAGCTGAACCAGTGAACAGATTACGCTGGTCTGGTGCTGCAGCAAACGGCCGATGGCCGCAAAAATCGCGACGGGAACTCGTCTGCAGCAGGGCAACGGGCTACAATGGAACGGAACGGAAGATCTAGTGGGGATGTGACGGGGCGGAGGATGCGCATGCGCAGTTATATACGTCATCCTTCGGATATACCCATTGAGTATCAGGCGGATGACAACAACGCTGGTGTCAGCCAGGAACGCCTGAATAACGTAAGTGCCGGTGGTATCTCGTTTTCCTGCTCACGCGAGATCGCCAGAGGAACGCATATTACGATTCGTATGGACAAGGTCAAACCGGGTTTCGAGGCGCGCGGACAGGTGGCCTGGTGCCAGCCCGACCGGGAGGAGGGTTTCGTTGTAGGGGTGGCGTTTACCGAGGCCGACGACTTGTTCCGGGTGCGGATGGTTGAGCAACTCTGTCATATAGAACACTACAAGACTGAGGTGCTGGCAAGGGAAGGCCGACATCTGAACGGTGAACAGGCCGCACGCGAATGGATCAGGCAGTTTGCCCATCGGTTTCCAGTGCTGGACGAATAGCGGTATCGGGGTGCTTCGGGCTGTGGGGTATACGGTTATATAATGAATTACAACGCAATAAACACATGGGGAAATAATGATATGAATAATCAACATTCGGGGTATTGGTTGCCGCTGTTGGCAGCAGTTGTTATGAGTATTTTGGGGGCAGGTGCGGGGGCCGCAGCGCTGGAGCCGAGCTGGCTTGAAGTACACTTGGTCAGTAAACAGACCGGCAAGCCGCTGGCGGACGGCACCGTGTGTCTGGGAACCCGCGCCCGTCAGGATCAGTTCGGTGCCAGGCGCACGGACAGCAACGGCGTCGTCCGGTTCGCCGATCTCCAGCCTCATGCGCTGGTGCTTACGGTTTCTGGACAGGGCTACCAGGGTCGTCAACAGGTGGTCGAGCCCCTGTACGAGAGCCGTGTGCTGGTGGTGACGCTGGTAACCGGCGGTGGTGGGCCGGTCTGCGATGCGCCGCCGGCTGTCCTCGACGCTGACATGCGTTCGGGCCTGAGCCTGGACCAAGTGCGCGTTCGCACCGACAGCAATTCCCCAGATACCGCAGGTGTACTGGTATCGGCTCACGCCTCCGGACCGGTAAATCAGATACGTATCAGTGAACAGCCCGACTTTGAAGACGCCGAATGGCAGTCGTACAGAGCCACGGTACCATTTGCGCTGAGTGCCGGTACGGGTGTTAAACAGCTGTATGTGCAGGTGCGGCGTGCGACCCAGGCGCAGGGGGCGAGTATCGCGGTCGTGTCCCCGGTGAAGAAGGTGTCCTACCAGGTCAGATGATCAGGCATCAATATCCGGAATGAGTCGACTCTCGATCATCTGAATCATGTCCTTCAGCCGCAACTTGCGCTTTTTCAAGCGCTTGAGCTGCAACTGATCGGGGTAGGCGGAATGATTCAGGTGGTCGATAACGTCGTCCAGGTCCCTGTGCTCCATACGTAATTCTTCCAGTTCCTGGCGCAGTGTCTGGATTTCTTCGCTTGTCAGCTGGTTATTGATAGCCGGGGCTCCTGCCTGCGGTCGTCCGGGCCGGGTCGGAACGACCAATTGGCGTTGACTGCCTGTTTGCTCGTGTCCTCCACGGCTTCTTCAACCGAGGTGGTTTCGAACGGCCAGTCGCGGACCCGTTCTCCAGGCTGACGACGTCGAACTGGTTCTGATTCAGAATCAGTGTGGCGACTGCGCTGCAACCGCCCGCGTAGCAGTAGACAATATACCGTTGGTTCTTGTCCAGTTCATCCATGCGGTTGGGCAAGTCGCACAGCGGTACGAGGACGGCACCGGGAATTAGGGTGGTCGTCGTGTTCTTCCGCATATCGCACATCCAGCAGCCAATAGCCGGTCTTGGTTGTGGTTCGGGCGATCCTGGGATGGACAGTCTTGACGAACGGGTTTTTGATCAGGTCTTCAAAGGCTTCGTGGTTAAGGATCAGCGGGGTGCGATGACTGGTTGCCCCACTGTTGCGCAGCGCTTGTTTCCCGAAATCATGGCTTGACAACCAAAAGCATCTCCTTCGCCAAGGTCAGATGTGGTCGGCGTGCACATGGGTATCCAGAATCCAGTGGACTCTAGGAGGCTGTCGGGCCTGGGGCTGATCTACTGCGCCGGTTGGAGAGCGCCCCATTTCCCGATCCTTTTCGTCAAATAGCTACGGCTATTCTTCTCAAACGATCGAAAAAATGGCCTCGTTCTCCCACCTTGCTCGCTACGGTCGCCCAAGTCCGACAGCCTCTCTCATCAAACAAAACGTAACCTATTGGAGTTATTGGCAAAGCATTTGGCTGTTTGCTGCGCGACAGCGCGCCGCCTGCGGGGCGGGTACTCCTAGCGCCCTTCATCGGCAAATGCCTGAATTTGCATGTATGTTTCTGCCTTGCAGTCAGCTGCTGCGTAAGTGATTAACTGTTCGGCGTCATGTCGGAAGCGGGCCAGGCGGGCTCTGGGCATACAATCGGGAAGTTGAACCGGCTAACGTCAGGAACAGCATTGTCCGGGTGAGCTAGTCGCGACAGGTCTCGAGTATCGAGTCAGCGCCTGGAGTGCGGGCGCCGACGACCCTCGAAGCCCACGATGGATTTAACAATTTCACGGTAGGGGAATCTTTCCAGCGAACCAAATGTGCGCTCACCGAGGGTTGCGAGGCCGGCGATGTCGATAACATTTCGTGCGTTGAGGTCGGGGCGCAGTACACGTTGCAGGCCCAGGAGGCCGCCGTTTTGCACCTTAATCTCCTTGGCATGCGGGAGTTCGCCGTCGATGCTGGTGACTTTGAGCGCAAATTTGGCACTCTCGCGCAGCAGTTGTATCAGCTGGCTGCAGCGCTTGTGCGCTTGCGCCGCGTTGCAGGCCACTCCTTCTCGGTCGGCCAGATAGAAGCGCGATGCACACATACAGGCACAGCGTCCACTGAGCATTGCTTTTTCGAACACACAACGGCGTTTGTTAACGCTCCTGTAGGTGCTGCGGTACTGGTCTTCTTCAACCATGGAACGAGGCGCTATTTCTCCCACTCGCGCAGGATGGGTTGTTCCCGCTTTTCCATGAGTTTCTCTTCGGCTTCCAGCTCATTGTCTGCAAACATGACCTTTATGGTATGGCTTTCACGGCCGCTCATTTCGGCGCGCATACCGCGGGCGCGCTGTTTGGCGTCCTTGAAGGCATCGTACTGCTCGAGTTTCTCCAACGATTTGGTCAGGCCCGTAGGGCCGGGAGTGATCTTATAAATATAGTAGGGCATGAGTGCGTCTGTATCTGTCTTATGGCAGGGCCAGCAAAGTATAGCAACCCGTTACCGGTTACTCACAAGCCCACTAGTTCCACGTGGTTTCCCGCAAGAATGACAAAACCGGTGTTGCGGCTGTCGCCGTCGCTGCTGTAGCTGAACTGGAAGGTACGTTGCAGCAGCAGGCGGCCGGCTGAGCGCCGCAGAACCACACGCTGCAGCGTGACAGTTGCGTCGAGTAACTGCAGGTGCTGTCTGAGGCAAACGTCCTGCGCCGCCTTCAATGCCAGCTCGCGCACGTACAGAGTGTTCTGCCAGAACCACATCAGCACGGCCAGTATGACGAGTAGTGCCAGTCCGGAGCTGCCCATGGAGGGAAATCCTTCAGTCTATCCGTGGTCCCGCTGTCATCACAGGCAGTTTGCCAAAATTGGCGTGGAACGTCTGTAACTTTATGTCCAAATGGGAAAATATGACTCAACTGGTGGAAGATCGTGATCCAATTGAGTATTCAACAGTATCCGCGGACCATGAATACAGTAAGACCGCCATCCTCAATCTACCTGGGAAATGGCCTCCGGCGGGTACCCAGGCGACGTGTTAGACTTCAATGAAATACCTTGCGAGGACGGCACAATGAGCACAATGAGCGAACAAGAGCGCCTGGAACTGACCCGGGGCATACTGAATATGCTGGATGAGTGGCAGATCGAACCCAAAGACCAATTGGCATTGCTTGGCCTGGAAAATGTTCCGGCGCGGGAAGTCAATCGTTTGCGCGACAGCCGGCCGTTGCCGGACGAACCGGAAATCATGCAACGGGTTGAGCATCTGATCAGTATCGCGGACGCGCTACGCACTACCTATCCGTTCAGCAAGCGAATGGGCGGCCTGTGGATGCACAAACCGAACCGTAAGTTCCGTCAGCGAACACCGATTGCCACGATGGTTGAAGACGGAATGGTTGGTCTGGTCTCGGTGCGCTCCTATCTGGATTGTTCGTACAGCTGGGATATCTCGGGCTCCAAGGGTTAAGGCAAACGGCAGCCCTATCCGGTGCCATCGCTTTTGCTGCACCCGGACGATCCTGACTGGGTACCAGCGGCCCGGACTGACTTTGTTACGCTGCTGCGCGACCTTGAACTGATTGAGGTCCCAGCCGATACCGGGCAGGCGAGCGTTTTCTGGTTGGGGCGCCGGTTCCTTGCCCTGGTGATGTTTCTGGGTTGTTCCCCACACGTGTTAATCGATCCGCGAGATGGCGGGAAGGGACCGCCCGTTTGCCATCTGCGCTATCATGAGTACCCGGATCCCCGCTTTGTGTCCGCGAGAAGACCTCCGACGGTTCGCTGTCCGCATTGTCGAGCGCCGGCCAGCGGTAGCGTTCCGAGCGCCCCCCATGCACCGTTCAGTTGTCCGCAATGTGGCCGGATTTCCGCGGCCCACGCTCTGGACTGGCGCCAGTCTGCGGGTTTTGGCCGCTGCTTTCTGGAAATTACCGGCATTTGTCCCCACGAAGCGGTCCCGTCGGATCGCCTGCTCGAGAGCCTTCGCGGCTACTCCGCAAGCCCCTGGCGCTACTTCTATGCAGACTGAAACAGCTTGTGGTGCGCGCGGCCGTTATCGGCGGGATGAGCGGCGCCTACAGAAACAGTGGTCGCGGCCAAATCCGCATTCAGGCGGGAGCATCACCAACTGTCGTAAGTCCTGGCGCTGGTTGCTTTGGGATGCTCAGTCACGGCGCAGGTGGTCGGAGACAGCAATTGGCGTCGGGTAACGCAGCACGATGTAGTATGAAGAGATGATGAACGTGATCAGGGTCGCCAGCTGGATCAGGTAAGAGGCCTGTAAACTGATGACCGCCGACTGCGTGGCAAGCACCGCGATCAGCAGCGAAAATTCACTGATCTGTCCGAGCCTTGCCCCGACCTCGCGAGACAACGCCGCAGTTTCTCCCTGGTAGATCCAGAGCTGCTTGAACACCAGGGGCTTCAACAGCAGGCTTATCGCTGCCAGCACCGCTGCCGGCAGCAACACCTGGTCCATCGCTGACAGGTCGAAAGCCGCTCCGAGGCTGAAGAAAAACACCACCAGGAAAAAGTCGCGCAATGGCTTCAGGCTTTCGGCGATAAACCGCGATATGGGTTCGGTTGCCACCGAGATGCCCGCTATGAAGGCGCCAATCTCCGGTGACAGCCTTAATGCTTCCGACAGTTCCGCCATGCCAAGACACCAGCCGATCGCCAGAAGGAAAATGTATTCCTGGATGGTGTCAAAACGTGCCAGCAGGCGTGTCAGGATGAAGCGGGAAAAGCCGAACGCAAACAGCATGAAGACGGGCAGTGTCAACGCCAGCAGGGTGATGCCCTGCCAGCCCGACTGGTCGCTCCCCATGCCGTGCAGTACCAGCAGAATGACGATGGCGATCAGATCCTGCAGCAGGAGGACGCTGATAATAATTTCGCCCGTATGCTGGTGGTGCAAGACAGTACTAGGCAGCAGCTTCAGCCCAATGATGGTGCTGGAGAACATCATCGTGGCGCCGATAATCGACGCTTCCACCGTGCTGTACGCGAACAGTAAGGCGACCGCCGCGCCTGAAGCGCCAAACAGTGCGGAACTCACCAGGGTTACCAGAGTCGCCTTGCGAAACATATGCCAGAGATCCTGCGGATGCAGGTTGAGCCCAAGCAGGAACAGTAGAAACACGATGCCAACATGTGACAGCTCCTGTAGCAGCTGCACATCTCTTACCAGGCCCAGCGACGAAGGTCCGATTGCCATGCCGAGAACGATATAGGCGACCAGCATGGACTGCCGTGCATATAAGGCCAGCGTGGCCAGTGCCGCGGCACCTGTAAAAATCAGGAATACTGAAGAAACGATCGACTGATCCAAGTTATCGCCGCCCGTGAATCCTTTGTGCGGGAAAGACTAGCACACATTGATAGCGTCGAGTCTGTCTGGTTCGTCGGCCGTGCCGAGGGTGAAGCCGATCTGCCCTATGACAGGCACTCATCACAACGATGCTGACCCAACCGACAGCGCCCTACTGACCCGTTGTGCCTGGCGAAGGAAATTCGGTATCCGGACCGGCCGATGATACTATCTCAACGTGAAATGGAGAGAACAGGCGAGAACATCGGTCTGGACGATCTTGGAGTGGCTTAAAGCCTGGCTGTGGCGGCTGCGCGACCTCTACCGTCCGGACAGTCTGAAGCGAAAGGGTTGGTTTGGTTCGCTGTTGCTGCTGCTGCTAACCGCCCTGATAATTGCTGTGTTTGTGGGGTGGTACTGGAGCCGCGAACCGGGCCCCTTCGACGTCAGGCAGGTTGCCCTCCAGCGGGTGCACGGGGATGCCAGCCGCCTGGTGGTGGGCGCTACTTATACCAGTACGCTGATCAAGATTGGTGAGGTGCTATTGCACAAGCCCGGTGGCTATCTGTCCAACGATGTGGCGCCACCTGGTGTCTGGCTGGATAACATCCCGAGCTGGGAATACGGCGCGGTGGTGATGTTGCGCGATGGGGCCGCCGCCTTGCGCAATCATATTTCGCGTTCGCAGTCGCAATCAGTGGAAGACCCGGATCTGGCCGAAGCGGAACCGCGGTTCAATTTCCGCAATGACTCCTGGATGTTTCCGCCCACCGAGCGCGAATATCGGAGAGGCCTGCAGTCACTGGATGATTATCTGCAGAGATTGATCGACACGGGCGTGCGTGAGGCGCAGTTTTTTGCTCGTGCCGACAATCTTCGCCAGTACCTCGAGATTGTCGAAAAACGCCTCGGTAGTCTATCGCAGCGACTCAGCGCCAGCGTTGGCCAGCTGCGCATCAATACCGATCTGGCCGGCGAGAGCGGCGCGCGCAGGTCCACCGGAACGCCTGCGGCGGTCACGGTAAAGACACCCTGGCTGCAGCTGGACGACGTCTTCTACGAGGCGCGCGGTGCGACCTGGGCGCTGCGGGCCATTCTTCAGGCAGTCGAGTATGACTTCGAGGACATCCTGAAGAAGAAGAACGCCTTGATTTCGCTGCGTCAGATTATTCGTGAGCTGGAGGAGAGTCAGCAGCCGAAGCTCAGTCCGGTCATACTGAATGGCAGTGGCTTCGGACTGTTCGCTAATTATTCCCTGACCATGGCCAATTACGTGGCGCGGGCCAACGCGGCCATAATCGATTTGCGTGACCTCCTGCAGCGAGGATGACTGGCGGCATGATCAAGGTCTACGACGCCAGCAATATAACTGAGGCGCACATTGTGCGCGGCATGCTCGAAGCTCATGGGATCGGCGCGTATGTCGGCGGCCATTATCTGCAAGGCGGCATTGGTGAACTGGCCGTACAGGGTTTTGCCAGCGTGCTGGTGGCCGAAGACCAGGTGGATTCTGCCAGGGACTTGATCAGGGCGTACGAAAGAGCTGGCAGGCAGCCATGAACAAACAGTTCGACGCCCTGGATATAAGACTGGAATAGGGTGCCTGCGGCCGTCTGGCGGTCCCAGCGTGCGCTGCTCAGGCCGGTCGTCGCGGTGTATCCCGTGGAAGAGCTGATTTCGCTGTCCGACCCGTTCGGCCTCTGGCTGTCTTTCTACCAGACGGATATGCCGGGCTACCTGGCGATCGTGGAAAGCTATTTTCGTGATTTTCAAGGTGACCGGGCGGCCCTGCACCAGGCTGCAAGACTGTTTTCCATGGCCAGGGGATCGCGCAGAGGCCGCACCGCGAAGCAGTTTTACAACGCGTTTTCCGCACAGGATTTCTCCCGCCTTACCGCCGATTGAACTGGCATCGGGCGCACCGGCGATGGTTGCTGCGGATTATGGTTGCCGGTCGGCCGGTCCGTCAGGTCCGGGTATTCCAGTTCCTACAAGATCAGCGATCGGCTCAGCTCCATTGCCTGGCGGCCTAGACGAACGTCTACGCGCATAAAGGGATGAGCCTCTGTTCTTGTCGCTTCACAGTGATTTTTTTTTTGCTGGCACCTGCCAACCGCTTGACTTGCCTCTGGGTTAATGTAGTCTTTTACATTGCAGAGGTGGGTCTACACAGCGCGAAACTTACGCGCAGAGGGCCTTGGTGAATACGGATGGGGATTCAGATTGGTTCGCCAACACGCCACGGAACGCAAGCGACCAGAAGTGGAAACAGAGTGCTGGGATCGCAATCGCAAGTTGATGTTCAAAAAGAATAAAATGAGGTTACAGACATGTCTAATAAGAACGATGAAATGGCTGGCGTTAGCCGGTCGGAAACGGAAGAATCCCGCAGAGCATTTCTGAAGAAAGCCGGCAAGTTCGCGGTGTACACACCGCCAGCGGTAATGCTGTTGATGAAGCCGAGCTTTGCGCACATCAACAAATCGTACTGCGGGCGTCCCGGCAATGCGAGTTCTGGAAGTCGGAACTCAGACATTGTCGGCAGCGCGTTTTTCGGGGACCACAGATAGATGGGCAAGTCAAACGGCTATAGGCGCGAGCGGTAATCAAGTATTCCCGGCGTTGCTTTGGCGGTTTGATTAATTGCCTATCATTCAATAGCTGCAGATAAACGGCGGCAGCCAGTAAGGCTGTCGCCGTGCTTATTCTCGGTGCGCGCACGGCTCTGCGGGATGGGGGGCTGCTCCCGGCGATTCCAGTCACCCGACTTGACCGGCGATATAGAACTAAAGTTAGTAAAGAAGTTGGAACATCATTTGTGAACCAGCGTGAAATCATTCTCCGGAAAGCCGACGGCGTCGACTCTTTTCTGGTCGGCGATGAGCTGTTGCTGTATTCCGCTGCGGCGCGGGCCATGTTCAGGCTCAACGGGAGTGCGGCGCTTATCTGGGACTGCATCGAGGATGGACTGGCGTACGCGGCGATAAAGGACCAGCTGACGGAGGTCTTCTCGATTGACGAGCGGTGCGCTGAGAATGACTTGTCGGCCGTGCTGCAGCGGTGGCGATCACTCGGGTTGCTTGGCGGCTCCGACGTAACGTTCCGGACGACCGCCAGTGATGAGACGATCGACGCTGACGAGCGGCCTGTTCAAACGCAGTGCAAGTCGGGATACCTGCCGTTTGATGACAAGTCCTTGGTGCACGAACGGTATTACCGGCTTCTCGATGCAGTGCTCCGTATACGGTTTCCGGATACGGAGATCCAGGGTCTCGTTGATACAATACTGATGCCTGACGGTCTGGTGGAAAAGCAGAATTATAATGTTGGCCTCGATCTGTGGCGAGATGACCGCGGATATTATCTGCTTGAAGGTGCACGCATTGCCGCGCACTGCGCTACGCAACAGGAGTTGCCGCCCCTGCTGCTCGCCTATACCGCAGCCGTGGCTTACGTGAACACCGAGTGTCTGGTTGGCTTGCATGCTGCTGCGATCAGCAAGGACGATCGCTGCATTGTTTTCCCGGCTGTATCAGGCAGCGGCAAGTCTACATTGACGGCCGCACTGGTTGCTTGTGGTTACGACTACTGCACGGACGAACTGGTGCTGATAAGCCGGGATTCCGCGCAGGTGCGGAGTGCGCCGGTCGCGATAAGCACGAAGTCCGGCGCATGGGCAGTCCTGGGTAAATATTATCCGGGACTTAATAATGTGCCAGTGTACCTGCGCGCGGACGGCAAGACGGTACGCTACCTGTTGCCGCGAGGGTCACAGGCGTCTGCATTTGCCCAGGGCAGCCCGGTGCAGGCCGCTGTGTTCCCGCGGTATGAACCAGGTCACGTCGCGAGCCTGTCAAGTATCACTGCGGGCGATGCTTTGTGCCGTGTTACCGCGGCCGGGTACGACGTTGCAGGGGGGCTGGACCGGCAATCCGTCGTGGCCCTCATTGACTGGATTGGCGGGCTCCCTTGTTATGAACTACGGTTCGATGATCTGGACGATGCCGTAGCGGCGGTTGCCGGGCTGCTATCATGAACCAGCGGATATCAGCACTAAGATTCATAACGGCGTGTCTGGCGTTCGATGTGACCGGTCAAGAGACTGATGCGTTGCGCAGACATATTCGTTCAGGGGATTTGTCCTGGGAACGTATCGTCGAACTTGCAAACAACCATTTGCTCACCCCCGCGCTTTGGGTTGCGTTGCAGGAACGGGGGCTTGTCGATGAATTGCCTTCTGACCTGGTCAATTACCTCAGGGAACTGCACAAACTCAGCACAGAGCGTAACCAGCATCTGCTGGACCAGCTGACGGAGGTGGTTGCACAGTTGAACAGGGCTGGTATTGTTCCAGTTTTGCTGAAAGGCGCGGCCCACCTGGTGTCGGGCATGTACACGGACATAGGCGCACGCATCATGTCCGATATGGATCTACTGGTTGCCCCGGCTGAAACGGACAACGCCTACAGCGCGCTGTGGCAGCTCGGTTACCGGCCGGACGATACGACGCTAGACGACTACGGTGAAGGCCATCATCACTGTCCGCCTCTGTTTCGTCCGGGTGACTACGCATCGATAGAGATTCACCGCGAGCTGATGGACGGTCATGCCGAGATCCTGGCAGCCGACGAAGCGCTGGCCGGTGCGCGGTCCGTATCGTTCAATGGCCTGGCCATGAAGATGCTGTCACCCACGCACCGTATACTGCACAATGTGTTGCACAGCCAGTTGGTGGACGCTCACTATGTCCATGGGGTGATACCGTTACGCTCCCTGAGCGAAGTCATGATTGAAGACCGCAGGAGCCCTGTCCCCCCTGACTGGTCATGGATTCGGAGTCGTATGGTCGACCAGCGGAAGGGCCAGGTTTTGGGGGCATATCTGTATATGGCAAACAGGTTATACCGCATGCCATACCCGGCAGGTGTGCGCAGCACTCCCGGGAGCTATGTCCACTTCTTGCGCTGCTGCGGTCAACTGGCCTGGGACTGGTTCGACATCTGGGGTCTACGTGTTGGGCGTTTATCGGCAGATAATATCCGCCGCCTCTACGGCTGTGATAACGGTTTTATCGCGCTAAATCACGCGCGGCTACATCACTTGCGACGTTTGCTGGCCGGCTACGTGGCGAGAACGTATGCCCGAAGCGACCGTTATTCAACCTAGGAGTACCCGCCCTGCAGGCGGCGCGCTGCTGCTGCGCGACAGCCAGATGCGTTGCCAATAAATTCAATAGGCTACGTTTCGTCTTATGAAAACCTGTCCTCGCGCTACGGCTTTCGCAGCAGCAGAATGATTATTACCCAATCATTGCAAGCATTTCGCTGTGGGAACGGCCTCCTGGCCGCGATTCGCGCTGGGGGACGGCGCTCGTACTAGTCCTTGCCCTTGTTGAGACCCTGTTTCATAGCGGCGATGTCAAGGGACACGACCACCTCGGATTTCGGTTCATCGATGAACCGTGGTCTGGCCCTGGTGTCACGGTTATATTCTTTCGACAGTTCCTGTTCGCGCGCCGTGATCATCATCAGGCATTCGCGGATTTCATCAATGGTCTGTCTGGACAGCGGGTGCTTGAGGCCGGGTTCGGTCGCGGTGTCTTTGGCAACTCTGGTCAGCACGTTTTTTACCATGCGCAGCACGCGCTCTTCGGTCGTCAGTTCGGGTTCACTCATAGTCAATTCACCTCGGCTGCTCTGATCATTGTGCCACAGGCGCCGCTGTTCACCGAAATACATCTTGGTTTCAACGGGTATTGGGCGTCTCAGGCATCAGGTATTTTTCAGCTGCTCGAGTTCCTCCCAACGCCGGTAGGCACATTGCAGGTCTGTTTCGGCGCTCCGCAGCTGGTCTTTCCCGGCAGCGATCGCCTCACCCGGCAGCTGGTAAAATGCCGGGTCAGCCATGCGGCCGTGCAGCGCCTCGATGGCGCTCTCGAGCGCCTGTATCCGGTTTGGCAACAGGTCAAGTTCGCGCTGGTCCTTATAGCTGAGTTTGCTGACCGGTGGACGTGGCTTTCGCGTTTCCCTGCGCGGCCCTTTTCCCACAGACGCTGCAGGGGTGCGAAGCGCCCGGCGCTGTCGCAGCCAGTCGTTGTAGCCACCGACGTATTCGTTGACCCGACCATCGCCTTCGAAGACCAGCGAGCTGGTTACCACCCGGTCAAGGAAAGCGCGGTCGTGGCTGACCAGCAGCACGGTGCCACTGTATTCGGACAGTCGATCTTCCAGCAGGTCGAGCGTCTCGATATCGAGGTCGTTGGTTGGTTCGTCGAGCAGCAGAAGATTGCTGGGTTTGCTGAACAGTTTGGCGAGTAACAAGCGGTTTCGTTCGCCACCAGACAGGGCGCCGATCGGTGTGTGGCAGCGATCGGGCGTGAAGAGGAAATCCTGCAGGTAACTGATGACATGGCGTGTCTGGCCCCCAACGTCGACAAAGTGACGGCCGTCGGCGAGATTGTCGATGACCGACCGCGCTTCATCCAGCTGGGCGCGCCGCTGGTCGAAGTAAGCCGTCTCGAGCCGTGTCCCGTGCCGAATACTGCCGCTGGCAGGTGCCAGGTCACCCAGTAACAGGCGCAGCAAAGTGGTTTTGCCGACGCCATTGGGACCGATGATCCCGACCCTGTCGCCGCGTAAAATCAGGGTATTAAGGTCGACTATTAACGGGCGCCCGGCGACGGCGTAATTGGCGTTGCTGCATTCGACAACCAGCTTGCCCGACTGGTCGGCATCCTCAACACGGATATTTGCCTTGCCGGCGAGCTGTCGGCGTTGCCGTCGCTGGTCGCGCAGTGTTTGCAGCGCGCGCACACGTCCCTCATTGCGGGTGCGGCGTGCCTTGATGCCCTGGCGAATCCAGCGTTCCTCCTCGGCGAGTTTCTTGTCGAAGGCTGCGTGGTGGCTGGCCTCGGTGTCCAGCCAGTCCTGTTTGCGCTTCAGGTAAGTCGGATAGTCGCCAGGCCAGTTGGTCAGCACGCCTCGGTCCAGGTCGATGATGCGGGTCGCCAGACGCGTCAGGAAACTCCGGTCGTGGGTGATGAACAGCAGAGTACCCCTGAACTCCAACAGGAAATTCTCCAGCCACTCGATCGACTCAATATCCAGGTGATTGGTGGGTTCGTCCAGCAACAACAGGTCCGGGTTTGACACCAGCGCGCGTGCGAGCAGGACGCGACGCTGGATGCCTCCCGAGAGCCTTTCCACACGGGTATCGGCGTCCAGCTCGAGACGGGACAGCACGGTTTCAACCTGTTGCTCCAATGTCCAGCCGCCAAGCACTTCCAGGCGATGCTGGGTATCTTCCAGGTGTTCCAGCAGGCTATCAGCGGGCTGTTCGGCCAGCTGCCGGCTGAGGTGGTGATACTCGCCAATCAGCTGGCCGAGCTCGCCGACGCCGGCGGCCACACAGTCGAAAACGGTACCGGTTACGCCGGCGGGCAGCGCCTGTTCGAGACAGGAGACCGTGAGTCCCTGTCGGCGTTCGACAAGCCCGTCGTCGGGTGGGATGTTTCCCGCCAGCAGCCGCAAGAATGTCGATTTTCCACAGCCGTTACGGCCTACAAGGCAGACACGTTCCCCGGCTTCGATCGAAAAATCAATGCCCTCCAGCAGCGGCGGGCGACCATAGCTCAGGTGCAGATTACGGGTGCGCAATAATGACATTGGCGCGAAGCATAGGATGGCAGGCTGGAGGGCTCAACTGATTTGAGTGGTGGACGATAGCATACACACAGTTAGGCAGAGGGGCGGCGGAACCGTGAACCCGGTCACGTCGGCGCAGCGGTGGCCCCAGCACACCTTTGTTACCCGAATAGCGACACAGAGTACCCGGCGATGCACAAACACGAGTTCTATGCTGATCCGACGCTTTTCGACCACTGGCATAGCATTGCCGGCAACTGGTTGTGCGCCAGGGGCGGCAAGGTTTGTCCGTACGCCTGGGTCATTGCATTCTCCGTGTTTGGCGTCATACTGGTGTCCATCTCTTTGTTTCTGTCGGGTATTTCTCTGCAGTACACGGCTGCCCACGTGGGACCTCCGTGGAATCAGTCGCTGGTTCGGGGGCTAACGTCCGTAGTGGGGCTGGCGACCGCGCAGTGGTTGTTCAGGCAGGCGCTGGAGGCCTGGCCGCGCGGTGTCGAACTTCCAGATCAGGTGCGTCATGCGGCCCGTTATGTCGGCTGGCGGCCGGCGGCGCGCTTGAAGAATCCTGATCCAGGCGTATCCAAACAGACGCAGAAGCCGGTTCTCGCTGCCGAAGATCATGAGGCGCTGCAGGCATTCTTCGCCGGGGTACGGAGGGCCGGCGTCAACGTGACTATCGCCAGGGCATTGCTTGCCGCGGGCATATGCTCGCCACGGCAGTTGTGCGCTGCCTGCGATAATGAGCTGGTCGCAATCCGTGGTGTCGGGCCGGCCACGCTGCGAAAACTGCGAGCACATTTCGGGTAGCGGTCTAGGAGTACCCGCCCCGCAGGCGGCGCGCTGTCGCGCAGCAAACAGCCAAATGCTTTGCCAATAACTCCAATAGGTTACGTTTTGTTTGATGAGAGGCTGTCGGACTTGGGACTGATCTACTGCGCCGGTGGGAGAGCGCCCCATTTTCCCGATCCTTTTCGTCAAATAGCTACGGCTATTCTCCTCAAACGATCGAAAAATGGCCTCGCCCTCCCACCTTGCTCGCTACGATCGCCCAAGTCCGACAGCCTCCTAGTCGGGGTCCCCGGTTTCGAGCTGACGGTAGCGTTCAGCGCTGAACCGTGGTGAACAGATGGCGTAAAACACCAGGTCGGTGTGACCGTCATTGGAAATGCGCTGTCTTACCCCCGGTGGAATCAGCACCAGGTCGCCGGCACCAACGGCCTCCGGTGCCAGGTCGCCGACTTCCACGGTCCCGTGCCCCTCGGTCACCAGATAGCGTTCAAAAATGCCGTCCAGACGGTGCCAGCAGGTACGCCCGCCAGGCGCAACCCGCGCACGCGCAATCGATACATTTGCATCATTGGAGCTGTTGCTGATTTCCCGGATGTGGCAACCTTCCTCGAACCAGTGTTCCTTTATTGACTGGCTGTGGATGATACGCGCGGATTTGGATTTCATTATTTTTCGGAGAGTATGGTCTTCACTAGAGTAACAGTTCGCGCCAGGGTGGCGCCAGGCGCGCCTGCACCGCAGGTGTATCGAGCTCCGTATCCGCTTCAAGGGGCGGGTCGGCGAGCAGGCAACGTTGTTCCCGCTGGATTCAAGCGGGAAAGGGATTGAAGTCAGAGCGTTCCCTGACCCTGGGTGGAAGTTTGCCCAGTAAGCATAGGGGCTGTTTGCCGGCCTGATTCGCGCTGCCGGGTTTCAAGGGCTGTGACACGGGATAAGCGAGGCTTCGCTGCAGGAGCATCGGGAGTCTGCCGGGATGAAAGTGACATTGCTTTAAGCGTCACTTTGCGGTTTGATAGGTGTCCATTCATGATGCGAGGTGTGCCCATGTCGGCAACGCACCCACACGCTATCCATGCCCTGGAACTCGGGCCAATGGAAAATTTTGTCTACTTGATCGAGGACCTGGCCAGTGGCCGTGCGGCCGTCGTCGATCCGGCCTGGGACGTGCCGCAAGTGCTGGCGCTTGCCCAACGCCACGCTGTGCACATTACCGATATTCTGCTGACGCACAGTCACCATGATCACATCAATGGTATCGAGGACGTGCTGCGGCATCACGACGCACAGTTGCATCTGCTGAAGGACGAGGCACGTTTCTGGGGTTCCTGCCTCGATCTCCCCACGTTGCACCATGGGGGAGACCGCATTTCCTTGGGGGATACTGAAATCGAGGTGCTGCATACCCCCGGGCATACGCCCGGCTCGGCCTGTTACCGCGTCGCAGATCAGTTGATAAGCGGTGATACCTTGTTCGTGTTCGGTTGTGGTCGATGCGACCTGCGCGGTGGTGACCCGGAGCAGATGTTCCATACCTTGAATGACATGCAGCATAAGTTGCCTGCAGATACAATTATTCTTCCCGGGCACAACTACGCCGAGAAAACCACTTCGACGCTTGGCGAGCAGATCGAAGGCAACCCGTTCATGCATTTCGATGATCTGGGCCGCTTCGTGCGTTACCGCATGCACTATCACGACAGACACCGGCAAGAGCCGTACGGACCGGTGCACAAAGGGCAGGAAATGCCGGTTTGACCGGCGAGCCCGCCAGCACCTTCGAACACGCTGCCTGACTACCTGGCGCCGGGTCTGCGACTGCTGTCCGTCGGACTCAATCCGTCGCTGCCGTCCGTGGCGGCAGGATATTACTTTGCCAATCCGCGCAACAGATTCTGGGCGGCCCTGAACGCCAGCCGGCTGCTGGATGACCTGGTGACGCCGGGTAAGGCGGCAGTGCAGCGCCTGTTTGAAGGTGCAGGGATCGGTTTTACCGATCTGGTAAAGCGCCCGACCCGCGGCGCGTCCGATCTGCGTGCCGCGGATTATCAGACCGGCGCTTTACGGTTGCGGAGGGTGATACAGCAGTATCAGCCGGATCTTGCCTGGTTCCATGGCAGGCTCGCCTACCAGCAGTTCCTCCGGCGAGCCGGGTATGCGTCGGGTACGGATGTCTGGGGATTGCAGCCATTGGTCATCGAAGCCACTCGGGTTTTCGTCACGCCAAATCCCAGTTCGGCCAATGCCGCCTTTTCTCTGGGTGAATTAGTGGCTTGGTACGACGCGCTGGCCGATCAGCTGGCTGTACAGCACTGACCGGATTTGCCAAACTAATGACGCTGAATACCCGGTTTTTTCATCCATGTCAGATGCTGTCAAAATCATGCCCGTCGCCGACCGGTTTGCTATGAAGCGGGGCGGGTGGCTGCCCGAAGTCCAGTTGGCCTACGAAACCTGGGGCGAGCGCAACGCAAACGACAGTAACGCGATTCTGGTATTTACCGGCCTGTCGCCCAGTGCACACGCAGCGTCCTCGACCGCAGATCCAACAGCGGGATGGTGGGAGTGGGTAATAGGGCCGGGCAAGCCGATTGATACGGATACGTATCACGTGATTTGTGTTAATTCGCTGGGGAGCTGCTTCGGCTCTACCGGTTCTGCTTCCGTCAACCCTGCCAGCGGGCGACCATATGGCCCCGACTTTCCCGAGTTGTCGATAGAGGATATCGCCCGCAGTGCACACGCGCTGGTTGAACTACTGGGAGTGAAGCGCCTGCACACTGTGGTGGGCGTATCACTGGGTGGCATGTCGGCCCTGGCTTATGCCATCGAGTTTGCCGATCAGGTCGAACAGCTCGTCAGCATCAGTTCAGCCATGCGCGCGGAAGCCGCGGCCATCGCCGTGCGCTCGCTGCAGCGTGAAATCATCCGCAATGACCCGGCCTGGCAACAGGGCCGTTACTACCCCGGGGCCGGCCCGGTCGATGGTATGCGACTGGCACGTAAGCTCGGTATTATCACTTACCGGTCGGCCGAGGAATGGCGGTTGCGTTTTGGCCACGAGCGGGTTGCTAAAACCCATAACGATAAGGCTGGCTTCGCTCCGGAGTTTCAGGTGGAGTCCTATCTGGATGCCAACGCGCGCAAGTTTGTCTGTGGTTTTGATGCCAACTGCTATTTGTGTCTTTCGCGCAGCATGGACTGGTTTGACGTGTCGGACTTTGGTGGCACCGATGAGGCGGCGCTGGCACGCATCAGTGCTCACCGTGCGCTGGTGATCGGCGTGGAGTCCGACAGCCTGTATCCGCTTCACCAGCAGCGGGCACTGGCGGACCTTCTGTGCGAGCTGGGCAGGGATGTCGAATTCGTCATTATGCCGTCCATTCAGGGTCACGATGCCTTTCTGGTCGATCGTGACCGTTTCGCGCCAGTGCTGCGCAGTTTCTTCACCGACCACGCCTTGCTGGCGGAAAAACAGCATTATTACGTCAAGCAATGCGCCGCGACCGCTTAAGCCGCGCCGGAGCGTTGTTCCGGTAACTTAAAATAAAAACTGGCGCCGCCACCGACTTCCCCGTGTGCCCATACCGCCCCGCCGTGTCGGTCGATGATTCGTTTGACGATAGCCAGTCCGGCGCCGATACCTTCGAAGGTCTGTTGCCCGTGCAAACGCTGGAATATTTCAAACAAACGGTTGGCGTAGGCTATATTGAAGCCGGCACCATTGTCGCTCAACCGGTACACAATTGCACCATCCTGCTCCTCGGCCGAGAACTCGATGCGGGCGTGAGCGACATTCACGGTAAATTTCCACGCATTGACAAGCAGGTGTTCGAGCGCCGTGGCCAACAGTTCAGGGTCGCCATACGCTTTGATATTCGGCTGTACCCGCACAGTAACCTTGCGTTCCGGATTTCGCTGCTGCAACCGGCCAATTATTCTGAGGCACAGCTGCGACAGATCGACCGGTGACAACCGCAGTTCGTGCCGGGTAACGCGCGACAGCATCAGCAGGGCGTTGATCAACTGATCCAGTTGTCGGGCGTTGTTACGGATACGCTGCAGATAGTCCCGGGCCACGTCGTCCAGCCGGTCGCCATAGTCTACTGCGAGCGTCTCACTGAACCCGTCTATGGCGCGCAGTGGGCCGCGCAAATCATGTGATACCGCGTAGGTGAAAGCTTCGAGTTCCTTGCGGGCGGTGTGCAGATCGCCGCGGCAGTGATGCAGCGCGTGCTCCAGTTGTTGCTGTTCGCGCAGTGCGGCGGGCTCGGTCCGTAGACGTTCAATTTCCGCCACAATGCGATCGGCAAACAGCTGTACAATGTCTATGACGAACAGGTCGTCGGCGACCGATTGCCGGTCCATGAGGATGATCATGCCGAGGATGTTTCCGCTGGAGGCAAACAGGGGAACGCCGATATAGCTTTGTACGCCGGTGCGCCGCACGACTGCGTCGTCCGGAAACCTGTCCTGAACCCGGCTGCGGAAGGTGCAGGGCGCGGCGCTGTCGATGACTTCGGCGCCGGGGGACCCCGGTAGCGACCATACGATGTTCTCGGCGCGCTGGCCGCCGCTCCACATGGACAGGGTTTCCAGGCGGTCAGGGTGATCGCCGTCGAGCAACGCAATGGCTGCATAGTCCGTTGGGAACAGTTCGCTGAGTTGGGCAACGAAATCGTCGAGGTAGGCCTGCCCCGTCGATGTTGAAACACCAGCAAGTAGATGGTCTACAGCGTATTTATAGCGGTTGGACATCGGCCGGGGCCACATCGGAACAGGCGGTGAGCATCAGTACTGGTAATCGGGCGGCTGCATGGCTGCGCAATAGTATAGACAATGGAGACGTTGTCGGCTGCGCTGATATGGTGTCACTCCGGCCAGCGGGCCCGGCGAACTTGCCCGCTGCGGGACCGAGGCAGTCCCGCGTGAGACCATGGCAGCTGATTTGTCGCGCTGGTTTCCTGAGTATTGACACTGCAAAGTCTGATGTTGCAGACTGCGATTACCATGTACAGCAGATTTCGTTCAGTAGCAGTCATTGCCATGCCGGCCGCGCATCAGCATCTGTGGCCGTGTGGTATGTCTGTGGTCTCGAGGAAATGAGCTAAACCCGAATTACCCGTATTTTCCGCAAAGGCTGCAGACCGAAAGGACTGCAGCCTTTTTTGTTGTGGCCATCAGGGGCGAATAGCATGTCGGTACCGGCAGCGTTTACAGGCGTCATATTGATCTGGTCGACCACGCCACTCGCTATTCAGTGGAGCAGTGAGGGGGGTGGCTTTCTGTTTGGGGTCACCGCGCGTATGGTCCTGGGCCTGATCTTTTGTCTGCTGGCGATCCGCATCACCGGGATCGAAATGCCCTGGCACGCCCGGGCGCGCGGCGCCTATCTGGCGGCTGGCGTAGCCATTTATGGAGCCATGACCCTTGTCTATTGGGGGGCACAGTATATCCCCTCCGGCTGGATAGCGGTGCTGTTCGGCTTATCGCCGCTGCTTACCGGTCTGTTCTCGGAGCTCTGGTTGTTGGAACAGCGACTGTCCCGCTCGGAGCTGCTGGGTCTGTTGCTGGGCGTCCTGGGGTTAGTGATTATCTTTTCCGAAGGGGCGGACATCGGACCGCGTGTCGGCACTGGTGTTGCCGCGGTGTTGCTGTCGACATTGCTGCACTCGGCGAGCGCAGTGTGGGTGAAGCGTATGGCTACGGACTTGCCGGCGCTGGCGGTAACCGGTGGTGGCCTGAGCGTCGCTGTACCCGCTTTCGTGCTGACCTGGTTCGTATTTGACGGTATTTGGCCGAACGATTTGCCGGAAAGGGCCCGTTTTGCGATCACCTACCTGGCCCTGTTCGGTTCGGTGCTGGGTTTCTTCTGCTACTACTACCTGCTCGGCCGGGTAGCAGCGGTCAAAGTGAATCTGATTACCCTGGTGACGCCAGTCACTGCGCTGCTGCTGGGACACTGGCTGAACGGTGAAATCATACTGCCAGCCATCTGGGTGGGCGCGGGGCTGATCTTGAGTGGTCTGGTCATCCACCAGTGGCGGCAGCTGATAGTCGGCTGCAATCGGGAGGCTGCCGACTGAGTATCGACTTGCTGAGCACGGCCTGGCAACGGCCTGCCGGTCGCGGCGGTGCGCTGGTCTGCTAGACTTGCGGTCGGGACTCGGTTGCATCGGAGAATTCGCAGGTGAAGGCCCGAAGCTGGCAACAATTATGTGGCTATGGCGTGTTTGTGGTTCTGATCGGTTGTCAGACTGCCAACCCCCGGGGTGGCTTTTATTCGAGCCCCCTGCAACCCGGTGATCAGGTCGAGGTTCTCAAGGACATCCCTGTTCCTGCAGGTGAGGCACGCGTCTACCTGCAACAGGGCAAGCTGACCAGTTATGGCGGTACCAACCAGTATGCGCCGTTCTGCTATTTTCGCCTGCGGGACCCGCTGCCGGCCGAGCAACATGTCAAGCCGGGTATGTTTGCAGTTGATTCCGTGTGGCTGGACGAGACAACCGTCGCTCTGGAAAGGCCGATCAGGGTGGCATCCGCGTTGCTGGGATTCGCCGAAGGCTGGTCGACGATGGCCTACCAGTTTCACATGCCACTGGCATCGGACGACCAGCCCGGCGTCAAACTGGTATGCTCGGGGGCCTTTGACAACCCGGCTGTCGCAGCGCCGATTCGATTGCCCGAAGTGCGGGAGGCGCTGGGTGATTATGCCATCGTCAGGGTGCCGGCGACGGCGCCGGGGCAGTGAATTTGCTCCATCCGCCCTGTTTTCCAGGCGCCATGTTCTGTCGGTCCTGGTAGAGGAGCGCTACCATGTCGGCGACAGCGTTGGCCAAGTTCACATTCGGACGGGCGGCGCAATAGCCCTCCAGCCAGTCGAGGACGTTGGCCATGCTCCTGTCTCCCAGGATATTGTACGTGCTGGCGCCGGCATTGTTGACTGCCGTCAGGTAACCGTTTAGCCAGTGGTGGTACCAGCGTTCCGCGCTACCCCCCTGGTCGCGGGCCACCAGATAGGTGGCGCAGTTTTCGCCGCCTACGCCGAACACGGCGTAGTGATCATCCAGGTCGCGCGCGCGTGCCATTAAGCTGGCGCCCAGGGTGGCGGCGAAAACCACCAGAGTGACTATCCGTTGCATACATAACTCCTTGACAACAGTGTGTATTACATCGGCCGCGCGGGGACAGCGCTTGAGCCATTCAGGGGTCTATCCAGCGACCGGCATGCCAGGACCCGGCGACGCAGGTGAGAGCCGCGCCGGAAGCTGGCGCCCATTTCTCCGGGAGAGTTAGCAGATGGAACAGCGTGGCCAGTCGGGTGCGCCAGCGTCGCGGGGTTAACCAGGGCGGTGCTGCAGGGCTTACCCGACTTCACGTGCGACGACGACCACGGCGGTCAGGCGAACGGTCCTGCTGCCCGGGTGATGGTGATTGCCAGCGTCAGCCAGTTCGACGCGCACCGATTCCTGCCCAGATGCAGCAGCGGATGCCTGGCACGTTCACCGCAAGTCCAGGGAAAACATGGGTGCGGCTCGGCATGGCGGCACAACAACGCCTCCACCCACGGCCCGGGTCGAGCAGTAATAGCTGCAACGCTGACGTGACGACTACAATAGGCGCTGGGGACCCGGTACGGGGACTGTGATGTCAGGCTATTATGACACGTTGATATCGGTTGCTGAGTGCATCCAGCACTGGACGGCAGCCGATTGGCGACTGATCGATTGTCGCTTTGACCTGGGCGACAAGTCCTGGGGTGTGCAAGCCTATCGCGAAAGCCACATACCCGGAGCCTACTATGCGCACCTGGAAGCTGACCTGTCCGGGGTGCCGGGCAACGACAGTGGCCGCCACCCGTTGCCTCACTGGCAGGTCTTCGCCGACAGGCTGAGTCGCTGGGGTATACACCGCGATACCCAGGTTGTGGTGTACGACCAGGGAAATGGTGCTTACGCGGCGCGTTTATGGTGGTTGCTCAGAGCCGTAGGCCATCCACGCGCAGCGTTACTCGATGGTGGCTGGGTTGCCTGGCAGGCTGCCGGTGGTCCTCAAACGGATGCGGTGCCACCGGCCGGCTCGCGGCCGGTGGCATTGTCACCCGGAACCGGCTGGGTAACGACCGAAGAGGTGGAGCACAATCTCGGCAACGCCGAATTCCTGCTGGTCGATGCTCGCAGCAGCGAGCGTTTTGCCGGCCTGAAGGAGCCCATCGATCCTGTGGCCGGCCACGTCCCGGGCGCGCTGAATTTTCCCTTTGAACAGAATCTTGGTTCCGCCGGAGTGTTCCGTCCTCCTCGGGAATTGCGCGCACTGTGGCGGGGATTTCTACGGGAGCGCCCGACCGGGGGTGTTGTGCATATGTGTGGCTCCGGAGTTACCGCTTGCCACAACCTGCTGGCGATGGAAGTCGCAGGTCTGCGCGGCTCCCGCCTGTATGTCGGTTCCTGGAGTGAATGGATTCGCAGCGGCACGCGTCCAGTCGCTACCTGGAAGGACTGAACTATACTGGAAATGGAGTATTCAGGATTAGGAGGAACCTGCCATGCCTATTGCCCATCGAGTATCGGAATACCTCGCGGAACAGGGCGCTGATTTCGATATCATCCGCCACCCGCATTCCTCGACCAGCAGTGAATCAGCACAACTCGCCCATGTGCCAGGAACTCGCATTGCCAAGTCGGTGGTACTGGGCGACGAGCGCGGTTACCTGCTGGCGGTACTGCCGGCCAGCGCGAGAGTCGACCTGGGTGAGTTGCACCGGCAGACTAATCGCAACCTCGGGTTGGCAAGTGAGTACGAGCTGGGCGCCCTGTTCGACGATTGCGAACCCGGCGCGGTGCCACCGTTCGGCAGCGTTTATAACATGGAGACCATTGTCGACGAAAGCCTCGCCGAGCAATCGGATATCTATTTCGAGGCGGGCGATCACGAGCGTCTGGTCCATGTCAGTGCCGAGACGTTCGAGAATCTGCTGGGCGAGGTCCAGCACTCGGAATTCGCTCGCCGTCCGTAAACAGTTTCCACGGGGGACAGGCTGGGTCCACCTGTCCCGGTGGACGGGGCGTCAGGCTGTATTCCGAGCACGGCCGATCGAATAGTATGTGAACCCCTGTTTGGTCAGAAAGCCCGGATCGTACAGGTTGCGCCCATCAAAAATGACAGGTGCTTTCAGCGTGTTACGGATGCGCTCAAAGTCAGGGCTGCGGAACAGGTTCCATTCGGTGATGACCACGAGGGCGTCTGCACCTTCGAGCGCGGTTTCCGGTGATTTGCACAGTGCCAGATCGTCACGCTGGCCATAAATATGGGCGGTTTCGTCATTCGCTTCAGGGTCGAAGGCGCGCACGCTGGCGCCTTGTTCCCACAGGGCCTCCATGAGTACGCGGCTGGACGCTTCACGCATGTCATCGGTGTTGGGCTTGAATGACAGTCCCCATAGAGCGAAAGTCCTGCCCTTGAGGTCGCCGGAAAAGTGCGCGGAGATTTTCTCGAAGAGTCTTTCCTTCTGCCTGAAGTTCACCGCTTCCACCGCGTGCAAGAGTTCCGCTTTGTAGCCATTTGCCAGCGCGGTACGCTCGAGGGCGCGCACGTCCTTGGGAAAACAGGAGCCGCCGTAACCGGCCCCGGGGTAGATGAACTGGTAACCGATGCGCGGATCTGAACCGATGCCGATCCGCACTTTCTCTATATCTGCGCCCAGCAGTTCAGCGATGTTCGACAATTCGTTCATAAAGCTGATCTTGGTAGCCAGCATCGAGTTGGCGGCATACTTGGTCAGTTCCGCCGAGCGGATGTCCATTGCCAGGATGCGCTGATGGTTACGGTTAAACGGCGTGTACAGGGCGCGCAGCAACTCGGTGGTGCGCGGATTGTCGGTGCCGATAACGATGCGATCGGGGCGCATGAAGTCTTCGATGGCCGCGCCTTCCTTGAGGAATTCGGGATTCGAGACCACGTCGAATTCGATTGCCAAACCGCGCCTGTCCAGACTCGCCTGGATCTTCGCCTGGACCTGGTCGGCCGTGCCGACCGGAACCGTCGATTTGTTGACGACAATCCGGTAGTCCTCGAGGTGCTGGCCAATGGCCTCGGCCACCGCCAGGACGTGCTGCAGGTCGGCCGAACCGTCTTCGTCGGGCGGCGTGCCGACAGCAATAAACTGAAACAGGCCGTGGGCGACGCCCTCCGCCGGATCCAGGGTGAATTTCAACCGGCCGGCCGACTGGTTGGCTGCGATCATTTCGCTGAGGCCAGGTTCGTAAATCGGACTTTCGCCTTTGCTCAGCAAATCGATTTTCACGGGGTCGATGTCGACGCAGAGGACATCGTTGCCGACCTGCGCAAGGCAGGCGCCGGTGACGAGGCCCACATACCCGGACCCGTAAATGGTTACTTTCATTGAAATCCCCGAAAGAACTAAAAGGTTTGATTGTTATGCGCTTGGTCTGATCTGGACGCTGCTGCAGGAACCCACGTCCATGATCCCACCATAATACCATCCCCAGAAGGCCGAGGGGAATCCACCATCTTGGCACAAAGTTACAGATTTACTGAGAAAAGATCCCGCAGACAGAGTTGACAGGAGCCGCCCTGCCGATCAAAATACGCGGCTTGCGTTTCGGAGGGGTTCCCGAGTGGCCAAAGGGATCAGACTGTAAATCTGACGGCTCAGCCTTCGGAGGTTCGAATCCTCCCCCCTCCACCAGAAGTATGCGTGGTAACGCGATGAGGTACTCTGTCGGGGTTCCGCCGTTCCCCGCGGGCGGGAGGGTGAGAACCTTGACAAGGATTGACAAAGCCGCAAGGCGATATTGAGCACCGCGCTGGTCGAGGCGAACCCTGGGGGGGTGGGAAGCAGTATACCCAGGGTGATCCTCGCACTTCGGAGTTGCGATGTGCAGTTTGAACTGCGGGTGTAGTTCAATGGTAGAACCTCAGCCTTCCAAGCTGATTACGTGGGTTCGATTCCCATCACCCGCTCCAAGGTGAATCTTGCTCATATAGCTCAGTCGGTAGAGCACTTCCTTGGTAAGGAAGAGGTCACCGGTTCAAATCCGGTTATGAGCTCCATTTCCGGCCGGGTGGACACCTGGCCTTGATATATCGATAGAGAAAACCGCTTGGCGAACACCACCGGGAGAAACGTCCGATGTCCAAGGGAAAATTTGAACGTACGAAGCCGCATGTGAATGTGGGAACGATTGGTCACGTAGACCATGGGAAGACGACGCTGACGGCGGCGCTGACGAAGGTTGGTGCGGAGAAGATGGGCGGCGAGTTCAAGGCGTACGATCAGATTGACAATGCGCCGGAAGAGCGCGCGCGTGGTATTACGATTGCGACGGCCCACGTGGAGTACGAGACGGCGAAGCGTCACTATGCGCACGTGGACTGCCCGGGTCATGCGGATTATGTGAAGAACATGATCACGGGTGCGGCGCAGATGGACGGTGCGATTCTGGTGGTGAGTGCGGCGGACGGTCCGATGCCGCAGACGCGCGAGCACATTCTGCTGGCACGCCAGGTGGGTGTGCCGTACATCCTGGTGTACCTGAATAAGGCCGACCAGGTGGACGATGCGGAGCTGCTGGAGCTGGTGGAGATGGAGGTGCGCGAGCTGCTGAGTTCGTACGATTTTCCGGGCGACGACACGCCGATCATCACGGGTTCGGCGCTTAAAGCGCTGGAAGGGGACACCAGTGAGATTGGTGTGCCGTCGATCGAGAAGCTGATGGAGGCGCTGGACGATTATATTCCGGTGCCGGAGCGCCCGGTGGACCAGCCGTTTCTGATGCCGATCGAAGACGTGTTTTCGATTTCCGGGCGCGGCACGGTGGTGACCGGTCGTATCGAGCGCGGTCGGGTGAAGGTGGGCGACGAGATTGAGATCGTGGGTATCCGCGACACGGTGAAGACCACCTGCACGGGTGTGGAGATGTTCCGCAAGCTGCTGGATGCGGGCGAGGCGGGCGACAACGTGGGTGTGCTGCTGCGCGGCACCAAGCGTGAGGACGTGGAGCGCGGCCAGGTGCTGTGTGTGCCGGGCAGTATTACGCCGCACACCAAGTTTGAGGCCGAGGTGTACGTGTTATCGAAGGAGGAGGGTGGTCGGCATACGCCGTTTTTCTCCAACTACCGCCCGCAGTTTTACTTTCGTACGACGGACGTGACGGGCGCGGTGGACCTGCCGGAAGGCGTGGAGATGGTGATGCCGGGTGACAACGTGAAGATGACGGTGAGCCTGATTGCGCCGATTGCGATGGAAGAAGGCTTGCGTTTTGCCATTCGCGAAGGCGGCCGTACTGTCGGCGCCGGCGTGGTGTCCAAGGTTATCGAGTAAAGTTACAGGCCAGTAGCTCAATTGGCAGAGCGGCGGTCTCCAAAACCGCAGGTTGGGGGTTCGATTCCCTCCTGGCCTGCCATTATTTGCAGCGCCAGTAGGAGATGAGGACGGGATTGGTTCCCGTTCCCCATCCAGCTAGGGAAGTATGAATACAGAAGCACAGGCATCCGGTATGGATACCGTTAAGTTGGCCGCTGCGGCGCTGCTGTTGAGCGGTGCCGTAGTGGCGTTTTACTGGTTCGCCGACGAGTCGTTGTTGTTGCGGGTTCTGGGGTTGCTCGGGGTCGCGGTAGTTGCGGTCCTGGTAGCGTCACAGACCGGTGTAGGACGTTCTGTCTGGTCTTTTATCGGGGCAACCCGAACGGAAGTGCGCAAGGTGGTGTGGCCGACGCGCGCTGAGACCACGCAAACCGCATTGGCAGTACTGGTCATCGTTCTGGTGCTGGGCATCGTGGTCTGGTTGCTGGACATGGTGATCCTGTGGGCGGTCCGCCTGCTGACGGGTCAGGGAGGCTGACAGATGGCGATGCGTTGGTACGTCGTGCATGCCTATTCCGGGTTCGAGAACCGCGTTAAGCAGTCTTTGATTGAGCGTATTGAACGCAGCGGCATGCAGGACAAGTTCGGCGAGATCATGGTGCCTACCGAAGAAGTTGTGGAAATGCGCGAAGGCCAGAAGCGCCGCAGCGAGCGGAAGTTCTTCCCCGGCTATGTGTTGGTACAGATGGATATGGATGATGATACCTGGCACCTGGTCAAAGAAGTGCCCAAAGTGCTGGGTTTCATCGGCGGCACTTCGGACCGCCCGGCGCCGATAAGTGATAAGGAAGCCAATGCCATTCTACAGCGCGTGCAGGAGGGTGCCGAGAAGCCACGGCCCAAAGTGTTGTTCGAGCCGGGTGAGGTGGTGCGGGTCACCGACGGCCCATTCAACGACTTCAATGGCGTGGTTGAAGAGGTCAATTACGAAAAGAGCAAGCTGCGCGTGGCGGTAATGATCTTCGGACGCTCGACGCCGGTGGACCTGGATTTCGGTCAGGTCGAAAAAGCTTAGCTTTCATCCAGGGCGGCAGATCGCCAGTCTGTCGCCAGCAGCGGGGAGCCACGAGGCGTTTGTACCCACAGGAGTAAAACATGGCAAAGAAAATCGAAGCCTATATCAAGCTGCAGGTGAAGGCCCAGGAGGCCAACCCAAGCCCTCCGGTCGGTCCTGCGCTGGGTCAGCATGGCGTCAATATCATGGAATTCTGCAAGGCGTTCAATGCTCAGACGCAGGGCCTCGAGAAAGGCATGCCGGTGCCGGTAGTGATCAGCGTGTACAGTGACCGTAGCTTCACGTTCATCACCAAGACCCCGCCGGCTGCCGTGCTGTTAAAGAAGATCGCGGGCATCGCTTCGGGTTCCGGCCGCCCCAATACCGAGAAGGTTGGCAAGGTCACCCGCGCACAACTGGAAGAGGTGGCTAACATCAAGATGCCTGATCTGACCGCGGCGGATAAGAATGCGGCAGTGCGCACCGTTGCCGGAACTGCCCGCAGCATGGGTCTGGAAACGGAAGGGGTGGAATGACCATGACCAGGTTAACCAAACGCACCAAAGCCATTGCGGAGAAGCTGGAGCTCGGAAAGCAGTACCCCATTGAGGAGGCGTTGAGTTTGCTGTCGGGGCTGTCCAATGTGAAGTTCCGGGAATCCGTGGATGTCAGCGTCAATCTCGGCGTCGATCCGCGCAAGTCCGACCAGGTTGTCCGCAGCTCCACAGTGTTGCCGCACGGTACTGGCAAGACGGTGCGCGTTGCGGTCTTTTCCCAGGGCGCCAATGCCGACGCCGCCAAAGCGGCCGGCGCCGATATCGTCGGTATGGATGACCTCGCCGAAGAGGTGAAAAATGGCAACATGAATTTCGACGTGGTTATCGCCAGTCCGGACGCCATGCGCGTCGTCGGTCAGCTGGGTCAGATTCTCGGTCCCCGTGGCCTGATGCCGAATCCCAAGGTGGGAACAGTGACGCCGGATGTCGCCGGCGCGGTGAAGAACGCGAAGGCCGGTCAGGTCCGCTACCGCACCGACAAGGCGGGTATTATCCACTGCACCATTGGCAAGGTGGACTTCAAGGTCGATCAGCTGCGTGAAAATCTGCAGGCGCTTTTGACCGATCTCAATAAGCTGAAACCCTCCGCGGCCAAGGGTGTGTATATGAAGAAGATTACGGTCTCGACCACGATGGGCCCCGGTCTGGCGATCGACCAGACCACGCTGGGACTGTAGTTGATCGGAAAGTTTGGCGCTGCTCGGACATCCGGGAAGCCGTCAAAGACCGCAGGTGCCGAAAGGCTTAATGATCGGGTGTGAATCCGGTGTCCTGCGCAGATGGTGATGCCCCGACAGGAATGCTCCTGTTCGAGGTCACCGCAAACCGGCGTCGCCGGCCTTGCTGGCCGGGGCGTTGCAACAGGGGGCGGGGTTGCTGCTTGATCCTGTCCGCGGAGGTAAACAGGTGGCACTGAGTCTTGAAGAGAAAAAGGCTGTAGTTTCCGAGGTGGCTGAAATCGCCGCTGTGGCGCATTCAGCGGTTGCTGCCGAGTACTGTGGTCTGACCGTAGGCGAAATGACGGCTTTGCGCGGCAAGGCGCGTGAGGGCGGCGTTTACCTGCGAGTGGTCAAGAACACGCTGGCTAAACGTGCCGTACAAGGTACCAGTTTCGAGTGCATGCAGGACGGTCTGAGCGGCCCGCTGCTGCTGGCTTTCTCGCGCGAGGAGCCGGGGGCCGCAGCGCGTCTGGTGAAAGACTTCGCCAAAGATCACGCGCGCCTGGTGCCCCGGCTGGTGTCGTTTGGTGGTCAGATGCTTGCCGCATCGGATCTGGATCGCCTGGCGACAATGCCGACGCGCGACCAGGCTATCAGCATGCTGATGGCTGTGATGAAAGCCCCGGCCGAGAAGCTTGTCCGTACCCTCAACGAGGTGCCCGGCAAGCTGGTTCGCACCGTGGCCGCCATCCGCGACCAGAAACAGTCAGCCTGAAACCGTTTTTTGATAAAGTAATTTTTTTGGAGTAAGCAATTATGGCAGCGTCTCAAGAAGACATTCTGGAAGCAATTTCCAACATGACCGTGATGCAGGTCGTCGATCTGATTTCCGCCATGGAAGAAAAGTTCGGTGTATCAGCGGCCGCCGCAGTGGCCGTCGCTCCGGTCGCCGCCGCTGGCGACGCCGGTGCTGCTGTTGAAGAGCAGACCGAGTTCGACATAGTGATGACCAGCTTCGGATCCAACAAGGTTGCGGTCATCAAGGCGGTTCGCGCGATTACCGGTCTCGGCCTTAAGGAAGCCAAGGATCTGGTGGAAAGCGCGCCTTCGCCGATCAAGGAAGCTGCTTCCAAGGAAGAAGCGGCGGACATTAAGAAGCAGTTGGAAGAAGCCGGCGCCAGCGTCGAGGTCAAATAACGACCGCGATGCCCGCAGGCATTGCCCGACTGGAAACCGCCGCGATTGCCGGCGGGATGTTAACCGGGAACGGCTGGTAGCGAGTTTTCGCTGCCGGCCTTTTCCCGTTTCTGGATTGTATGCCCCCTGCCCGCAGGCAGGGGGATCAGGGTGAAGGGTGTGGTCTGAAACATCCCCTACCCCGGCCCTCTCCCGTTACGGAGAGGGAGTATCGAATTCTTTAGTTGAGAGGAATACCGATGGCTTACAGCTTTACCGAAAAGAAACGTATCCGCAAGGATTTCGGCAAGCGGCAGAGCATCCTGGAGGTCCCGTATCTCCTGGCGACGCAATTGGATTCGTACCGGGATTTTCTGCAGGCCGATTGCGGTATCGACGAGCGCGCTGACAACGGGTTGCACGCGGCCTTCTCATCGGTATTTCCGATCACCAGCTATTCGGGTACAGCAGCGCTGGATTACGTTAATTATCGCCTGGGCGAACCGGTGTTCGACGTTAAAGAATGCCAGATGCGCGGCATGACCTACGCGGCGCCACTGCGCGCGCTGGTGCGCTTGATCATCTACGATAAGGAAGGCGCCAATAAGTCCATCAAGGACATCAAGGAGCAGGAAGTCTACATGGGCGAGCTGCCGTTGATGACCGACAACGGCACCTTTGTCATCAATGGTACCGAACGGGTTATCGTTTCGCAGCTGCACCGCTCGCCGGGGGTGTTCTTTGATCATGACAAGGGCAAGACCCATTCTTCCGGAAAACTGCTGTTCTCGGCGCGCGTGATTCCTTACCGTGGCTCCTGGCTGGACTTCGAATTCGACGCCAAGGATGCCCTGTTCGTGCGTATCGACCGGCGCCGCAAGCTGCCGGCGACCGTGCTGTTGCGCGCGCTGGGTTACGAGACCGAGCAGATTCTGGATATCTTTTTTGAAACCAATGCCTTCCACCTGCGCGGCGACGCTATCGAGCTCAATCTGGTTGCCGAGCGCCTGCGCGGTGAAACCGCGACCTTCGATATCAAGGCCAAGGGCAAGGTGATAGTAGAAGAAGGGCGCCGCGTGACCGCGCGCCACATCCGGGAACTCGAAAAGGCTGGCGTCAAGAGACTGGAGGTGCCTGCAGACTACCTGGTCGGCAAGGTGCTGGCAAAAAACCTCGTCAATACCGAGACCGGGGAAGTCATCGCCAGCGCCAATGACGAATTGACCGAAGAACTGGTTGCCGCAATTCGCGCGGCTGGCATCAAGGAAATCAACACGCTATACACCAATGACCTGGACCGTGGTGCGTACATTTCCACCACTCTGCGCATCGACTCGACCAGCAGCCAGCTGGAAGCCCAGGTGGAGATCTACCGCATGATGCGCCCCGGCGAACCGCCAACCAAGGATGCTGCGCAGAACTTGTTTCACAACCTGTTCTTTACGTTCGAGCGCTACGACCTGTCGGCTGTCGGGCGCATGAAATTCAACCGGCGCGTCGGCCGCGATACTGACACCGGCGTCGGCATCCTGTACGACAGCGTCTATTTCAACGAGCGCGCTGATAAAGGCGACTCAGAAGCTAAGGTCTACGTCGAAAAACTCGGCGATACCTCGGACATTCTCGATGTCATGACCACCCTGGTTGATATCCGTAACGGCAACGGTGTGGTTGACGACATCGACCACCTGGGCAACCGCCGTATCCGTTGCGTGGGTGAAATGGCGGAGAACGTTTTTCGGATTGGCCTGGTGCGCGTCGAACGTGCCGTGAAGGAACGCCTCAGTGTGGCGGAATCCGAAAGCCTGATGCCACAGGAGCTGATCAACGCCAAGCCCGTAGCGGCCGCTATCAAGGAATTTTTCGGTTCCAGCCAGCTCTCCCAGTTTATGGACCAGAACAATCCGCTGTCGGAAGTGACGCACAAGCGCCGTGTATCCGCGCTTGGGCCGGGCGGTCTGACCCGCGAGCGCGCCGGTTTCGAGGTGCGCGACGTGCACCCTACGCACTATGGGCGCGTCTGCCCCATCGAAACACCAGAAGGTCCAAACATCGGTCTGATCAACTCGCTGGCTGTGTACGCGCGCACCAACGAGTACGGGTTCCTGGAGACTCCCTACCGCAAGGTGGTCGACTCTCAGGTGACCGACGAGGTCGAATACCTCTCGGCGATCGAGGAGGGTGAATTCGTGATCGCGCAGGCTAATGCCAGCGTCGATGAAAACGGTTACCTGGTCGATGACCTGGTGTCCTCGCGTCACCAGAACGAATTTACCCTGTCTTCACCAGACCGTGTCGACTATGTCGACGTGTCGCCGAAACAGATCGTGTCCGTTGCCGCGGCGCTGGTTCCGTTCCTTGAGCACGACGACGCCAACCGCGCCTTGATGGGCTCCAACATGCAGCGCCAGGCGGTGCCGACGCTGCGTGCCGAGAAACCACTGGTGGGTACTGGTATCGAGCGTACCGTGGCGGTCGACTCCGGGGTTACCGTGGTGGCGCGTCGTGGTGGCGAGGTTGATTCTGTTGACGCCGCCCGCATTGTGGTGCGCGTCAACGACGACGAGACGGTGTCGGGTGAGCCGGGTGTGGATATCTACAATCTGACCAAGTACACCCGCTCCAACCAGAACACCTGTATCAATCAGAAACCGCTGGTTTCCCCGGGTGACGTTGTTGCGCGCGGCGACGTACTGGCCGACGGTCCGAGTACCGACATGGGTGAACTGGCGTTGGGTCAGAACCTGCGCGTCGCCTTCATGCCCTGGAACGGTTACAACTTTGAGGACTCCATTCTGATTTCCGAACGGGTGGTGCAGGAAGACCGCTTCACCACCATCCACATCGAAGAGCTGACGTGCGTGGCGCGCGACACCAAGCTGGGGCCGGAAGAAATTTCCGGCGATATTCCCAACGTCGGCGAAGGTGCGCTCGGCAAGCTGGACGAATCCGGTATCGTCTACATCGGTGCCGAAGTCAAGCCGGGTGACATTCTGGTGGGGAAGGTGACGCCGAAGGGAGAAACCCAGCTGACACCGGAAGAGAAATTGCTGCGTGCGATCTTCGGTGAAAAGGCATCCGATGTTAAGGACACGTCGCTGCGGGTGCCATCCGGTATGGACGGTACGGTCATTGATGTGCAGGTGTTTACCCGTGATGGTGTCGAGAAGGATGCGCGCGCGCTGCAGATTGAAGACGAACAGATTGCCGGTATCAAGAAGGACCTGAATGACCAGTTGCGCATTATGGAAGGTGACATCTTCCAGCGTGTTGAAAAGCTGCTGCTTGGCAAGACGGCCGAGGGCGGTCCCGATAAGCTGAAAGCGGGCACCAAGATCCTCAAGAGTTATCTCGACGAGCTGGAGCCGGCGAAGTGGTTTGAAGTGCGCCTGAAGAGCGAGGAAGCGAACCAGCAGCTGGAGTCGGCTTCCCAGCAATTGCAGAGCCTGCGCGCGGATTTCGACAGGCGTCTGGAAGAAAAACGCAACAAGATAACCGCGGGCGACGACCTGGCGCCGGGCGTCCTGAAGATGGTCAAGGTTTATCTGGCCGTGAAGCGTCGTATTCAGCCAGGTGACAAGATGGCAGGCCGGCACGGTAACAAGGGTGTTATTTCCATGATCGTGCCGGTCGAGGATATGCCGTACGACGAAAACGGCACGCCGGTCGACATCGTCCTGAATCCGCTGGGCGTGCCGTCGCGCATGAACGTCGGCCAGGTGTTGGAAACTCACCTTGGCTGGGCGGCGGCGGGTCTTGGCGTGCGCATCGGCCAGATGCTGGACGCCAGGACACAGGTGGAAGAACTGCGCAGGTTCCTTGACGAGATTTACAACGCCAGCGGAAAGCGGGAGAACCTGGAATCGCTGACCGACGCGGAGGTCATCGCGCTGGCGAGCAACCTGCGGCGCGGTGTGCCGATGGCCACACCGGTATTCGACGGTGCCGACGAAGAGGAAATCAAGCGCATGCTGCGTCTCGCCGGGTTGCCGGAAAGCGGGCAGACGATCCTCTATAATGGCCGTACCGGCGATGCCTTTGAGCGCCCGGTCACCGTGGGCTACATGTATATCCTGAAGCTCAACCACCTGGTGGATGACAAGATGCACGCGCGTTCCACCGGGCCGTACAGTCTGGTGACCCAGCAGCCACTGGGGGGTAAGGCGCAGTTTGGTGGTCAACGCTTCGGCGAAATGGAGGTCTGGGCGCTGGAAGCCTACGGCGCATCCTATACCTTGCAGGAAATGTTAACAGTGAAATCCGATGACGTGAACGGCCGTACCAAGATGTACAAGAACATTGTCGACGGCAACCATTACATGGAGGCCGGTATGCCGGAATCCTTCAACGTACTGGTGAAGGAAATTCGTTCGCTGGCTATCAGCCTGGAACTGGAACAGGACTGAGGGAGACACCATGAGAGACTTATTGAACCTGTTAAAGCCCCAGGGGCATAGCGACGACTTCGATGCCATTCGCATCGGTCTGGCGTCACCCGACATGATCCGTTCCTGGTCCTACGGCGAAGTCAAGAAGCCTGAGACCATCAACTACCGTACGTTCAAGCCGGAACGCGACGGGCTGTTCTGCGCTAAGATTTTTGGCCCGGTTAAGGACTACGAGTGTCTGTGCGGCAAGTACAAGCGCCTCAAACACCGCGGTGTGGTGTGTGAAAAGTGCGGCGTTGAAGTGACCTTGTCCAAGGTGCGCCGCGAACGCATGGGCCACATTGAACTGGCGAGTCCAGTAGCGCATATCTGGTTCCTGAAGTCGCTGCCGTCGCGCATTGGCCTGCTGCTGGACATGACGCTGCGTGACATCGAGCGTGTCCTGTATTTCGAGGCCTTCGTGGTGATCGATGCGGGTATGACCACGCTGGAGCGTGGCCAGCTGCTGTCCGAAGAAGCCTACCTGGAAGCCATCGAGGAAAACGGTGACGAGTTCGATGCCCGTATGGGTGCCGAGGCCGTGTTCGAGTTGTTGCGTGACCTGGACCTGAAGGCCGAAGTCGGCACGTTGCGCGAAGAAATGGGCGCGACCAAGAGCGAGACCAAGCTCAAGCGCCTGGGCAAGCGCCTCAAGCTGGTCGAATCCTTCCTCGAATCTGGCAACAAGCCCGAATGGATGGTGATGACGGTGCTGCCGGTGCTGCCGCCGGAACTGCGTCCGCTGGTGCCGCTGGACGGTGGCCGTTTTGCGACCTCCGATCTGAACGACCTCTATCGCCGGGTAATCAACCGTAACAACCGCCTGAAGCGCCTGCTGGAACTGAATGCGCCGGACATCATCGTACGCAACGAAAAGCGCATGCTGCAGGAATCCGTGGACGCGCTGCTGGATAACGGTCGCCGCGGCCGCGCCATTACCGGCACCAACAAGCGTCCGCTGAAATCGCTGGCCGATATGATTAAGGGCAAGCAGGGCCGATTCCGTCAGAACCTGCTGGGCAAGCGTGTCGACTACTCCGGCCGTTCGGTCATCGTGGTCGGTCCGACCCTGCGCCTGCACCAGTGCGGTCTGCCCAAGCGCATGGCGCTGGAGCTGTTCAAGCCGTTCATCTTCAGCAAGCTGCAGTTGCGCGGCCTCGCGACCACGATTAAGGCTGCCAAGAAGCTGGTGGAGCGCGAAGGGGGCGAAGTCTGGGATATTCTTGAGGAAGTCATTCGCGAGCACCCGGTGATGCTGAACCGCGCTCCGACCCTGCACCGGCTGGGCATTCAGGCTTTCGAGCCGGTCCTCATCGAGGGTAAGGCAATCCAGCTGCACCCGCTGGTGTGTGCGGCCTTCAACGCCGACTTCGACGGTGACCAGATGGCCGTACACGTGCCACTGTCGCTGGAAGCCCAGCTGGAAGCCCGTGCGCTGATGATGTCGACCAACAATATTCTGTCGCCGGCCAACGGCGAGCCAATCATCGTGCCGTCGCAGGACGTGGTGCTGGGTTTGTACTACATGACTCGCGAACGTATCAACGCCAGGGGCGAAGGCATGATGTTCACCAACGTCGCCGAGGTGCACCGCGCCTACGAAACCGGTGCGGCCGAACTGCAAGCCAGGATCAAGGTACGCATTGCGGACAGCGAGATCACCGAAAGTGGTGAGCTGGTGAAGAAATTCAGCTTGCGGGAAACCACGGTGGGTCGTGCATTGCTGTCGGAAATTCTGCCCGAGGGCATCCCGTTCGCAGCGGTCGATCGCGACATGACCAAGAAGGCGATCTCCAGCGTGATCAATGCGTGTTACCGCAAGGTCGGCCTGAAGGCGACGGTCATTTTCGCCGACCAGCTGATGTATACCGGATTTTCCTTCGCGACCCGCGCCGCAGTGTCCTTCGGTATCGATGACATGGTGATCCCGGAAGAGAAAGCGCCGATTCTCGCCAAGGCGGAAGCGGAGGTTAAGGAAATTGAAAATCAGTACACCTCCGGTCTGGTTACCAACGGTGAGCGTTACAACAAGGTGGTGGATATCTGGTCGCGCACCAACGACCAGGTCGCCAAGGCAATGATGGACAAGCTCGGTAAGGAGGAAGTGACCACCGCCGCGGGCGAAACGGTCAAACAGAACTCCTTCAACTCGGTGTACATGATGGCCGATTCCGGCGCGCGCGGTTCGGCGGCGCAGATTCGTCAGCTGGCCGGTATGCGTGGTCTTATGGCCAAGCCGGACGGCTCCATTATCGAAACCCCGATCACCGCGAACTTCCGTGAAGGATTGGACGTGCTGCAGTACTTCATTTCCACCCATGGCGCCCGCAAAGGTCTCGCGGATACCGCCCTGAAGACCGCCAACTCGGGTTACCTGACGCGTCGCCTGGTTGACGTGGCCCAGGACCTGGTGGTAACGGAAGTGGACTGCGGTACCCAGAGAGGGATGATCATGACGCCTCTGGTCGAAGGTGGCGATGTCGTGGAAACGCTCAGCGAACGGGTGCTGGGTCGCGTTACCGCGGTCGACGCCTGCGCACCGGGTTCGGATGTAGTCGTGGTGTCGGCCGGTACGCTGCTGGACGAAAAGGGAGTCGAAAAGGTCGAGGCGGCGGGCATCGACGAAATCTGGGTGCGTTCGCCGATCACCTGCGAAACGCGCTACGGCATCTGCGCGTCCTGCTATGGGCGCGATCTGGCCCGCGGCCACCTGGTCAACATCGGTGAGTCCATCGGTGTCATGGCGGCGCAGTCCATCGGCGAACCGGGCACCCAGCTGACCATGCGGACGTTCCACATCGGTGGTGCCGCCAGCCGGGCTGCCACGGTGAACAACGTCCAGGTCAAGAACGCTGGCTCGATTCGTCTCCACAACATCAAGACAGTCACGGACAAGAACGGCCATCTGGTGGCGGTGTCGCGTTCCGGCGAAATCGGCGTGGTCGACGACCACGGCCGTGAGCGCGAGCGCTACAGGATTCCCTATGGCGCGGTCATCAGCGTCGCCGACGGCGCGGCTGTCGACGGCGGCCAGATCGTCGCCAACTGGGATCCACATACCCACCCGATCGTTATCGAAGTGGCGGGTAAAGTGCGCTTTGCAGACTTCGTCGACGGCGTCACGGTGCAGAAGCAGACCGACGAAATCACCGGTCTGAGCAGTCTGGTGGTGACCGATCCCAAGCAGCGCGGCAGCGCCGGCAAGGACCTGCGTCCCCTGGTGCAGCTGCTGGACGAGCACGGTAAGGAACTCAAGATCCCGGGTACCGACGTTGCCGCGCACTACTTCCTGCCGGCCGAGGCGATCGTGGCGCTTGAAGACGGTAGGCAGGTCCAGGTCGGTGACGTGGTTGCGCGTATCCCCCAGGAATCCTCCAAGACCCGTGACATCACCGGCGGTCTGCCGCGCGTCGCTGACCTGTTCGAGGCGCGTAAGCCGAAGGATCCTGCCATCATGGCGGAAATCTCCGGTACCGTCGGATTTGGCAAAGAAACAAAGGGTAAACAAAGGCTTGTGATCGTCGATCAGAGTGGAGAGCAGATCTACGAGGAGCTGATTCCGAAGTGGCGTCATATCTCAGTATTCGAAGGCGAACAGGTGGAAAAGGGCGAAATTCTCGCCGACGGCGAACCGAACCCGCACGACATCCTGCGCCTGCTGGGTACCACGGCGATGGCCGAATACCTGGTCAAGGAAATTCAGGACGTCTACCGCCTGCAGGGTGTGGGAATCAACGACAAGCACATTGAGGTCATCATTCGTCAGATGCTGCGCAAGGTGGAAGTCAGCGAGGCCGGCGATTCGCGCTTTCTCAAGGGCGAGCAAGCGGACAAGGCCCGTGTGCTCGATGAAAATGAACAGCTGGAAAGGGACGGCAAGGAATTGGCGCGTTGGGAACCCCTGTTGCTCGGTATCACCAAGGCGTCGCTGGCCACCGAGTCCTTTGTGTCGGCAGCGTCCTTCCAGGAAACCACCCGCGTGCTCACCGAGGCAGCGGTGCGCGGCATGCGCGACGAACTCCGTGGCCTGAAGGAAAACGTCATTGTCGGACGTTCTGATTCCTGCCGGCACGGGTCTCGCACATCACCTGGAACGCCGTCGCAAGCGCGCTGGGCTGCCGCTGCCGGAGGCTGCGGCCGCACCGGCACCCACGATCGCGGAGGCGCCTCCGGGCGATGCCGAGGCACACGAGACCGAAGGCTCGGTGGGTAACGAATGACGGAAGCTTGACGGTTCGCCGGCATGGTTCGGCAGTGGGGCGCAAGTACCCCGTTATGCTGAACAATTTGCTTGACAGTGTCGCGCTGAATACCTAAAATGCGCCTCCTTCGACAGGCCGGGTCCGCCCGGCCTGTCATTTATTTTCAGCACTTTACAAAATTTTCAACACCCTGGCATGTGTGCGGGTGGAGTATTGATTAATGGCCACGATTAACCAGCTGGTGCGCAAACCGCGGGCCCGTAAACAGGCGAAGAGTAACGTACCCGCGCTCGAGGCATGTCCGCAGAAACGCGGTGTCTGTACGCGCGTCTATACCACCACCCCGAAGAAGCCAAACTCGGCGCTGCGTAAGGTAGCCCGTGTCCGACTGACCAACGGTTACGAAGTCACGACCTATATTGGTGGTGAGGGACACAACCTGCAGGAGCACTCGGTGGTGCTGATTCGCGGTGGCCGCGTCAAGGACTTGCCGGGTGTGCGCTATCACACCGTGCGGGGCAGCCTGGATACCCAGGGGGTGAACGGTCGCCGCCAGGGCCGTTCCAAGTATGGTGCCAAGCGACCCAAGTCGTAAGGCTGTTCAGTCAACGGGATTGCATAGAGACGTAAGCGTATGTCCAGAAGACGAGTCGCCGAGAAGCGGGAGATTCTTCCTGATCCGAAATTTGGCAATGAAATGCTGGCCCGGTTCATCAATATGGTGATGCAGTCGGGCAAGAAATCGGTTGCCGAGCGCATCATTTATGGCGCGCTGGATCAGATCAAGGAGCGCAGCAAGGCCGATCCGATCGAGCTGTTGGATAAGGCGCTGGACAACGTGCGCCCCATGGTCGAAGTCAAATCCCGCCGCGTGGGCGGCGCCACCTACCAGGTGCCGGTTGAAGTGCGGGCGGCACGCCGTACCACGCTGGCCATGCGCTGGGTGATCGATGCCGCACGCGTTCGTGGAGAAAAATCCATGGCGCTGCGTCTGGCGGGAGAGCTGATGGATGCAGCCGAAAGCCGCGGTTCGGCGGTCAAAAAGAAAGAGGATACCCATCGCATGGCGGATGCCAACAAGGCCTTCGCGCATTACCGCTGGTAGTAAGTCGAAAGAGGAACCTATCGTGCCCCGTATTACACCTATAGAGCGCTACCGCAACATCGGTATTTCTGCGCACATTGACGCCGGCAAGACCACTACCACCGAGCGCGTCCTGTTTTACACGGGTGTCAGTCACAAGATCGGCGAGGTACACGACGGCGCTGCCACCATGGACTGGATGGAGCAGGAGCAGGAGCGCGGTATCACGATTACTTCGGCGGCGACTACCTGTTTCTGGCGGGGAATGAGTCAGCAGTATCCTGAGCATCGTGTCAATATCATCGATACCCCCGGCCACGTCGATTTCACCATTGAGGTGGAGCGCTCCATGCGCGTGCTCGACGGTGCGTGCATGCTGTATTGCGCGGTCGGTGGTGTGCAGCCGCAGTCGGAAACGGTGTGGCGTCAGGCCACCAAGTACGGTGTGCCGCGTATTGCCTTCGTCAACAAGATGGACCGCGCCGGCGCCGACTTCTTCAAGGTCGAGCGTCAGCTGCGCGAGCGCCTGCGCGCCAATCCGATTCCGATCCAGATTCCGATCGGCGCGGAAGACGATTTCAGAGGCGTGGTCGACCTGGTCAAGATGAAGGCGATTCTCTGGAACGAGTCCGACATGGGCGTCACGTTCACCTATGACGACATACCGGCGAATCTCGTCGCCACGGCACAGGAATGGCGCGAGAAAATGGTCGAGGCCGCTGCCGAGGCCGACGAAGAGCTGATGAACAAATACCTGGAAGAGGGCGATCTCTCCGAGGAGGAAATCAGGTCGGCACTGCGTAAGCGCACCATCGACCTGGAAATTTTTCCGATGCTGTGCGGCTCCGCGTTCAAGAACAAAGGCGTACAGGCCATGCTGGACGCTGTGGTGGACTATCTGCCGGCGCCGACCGAGGTGCCGGCGATCCGCGGTATCGATTCCGACAGCGGTGACCCGATCGAGCGCCACGCCGACGACACCGAGCCCTTTGCCGCGCTGGCGTTCAAAATCGCAACGGACCCGTTTGTGGGCACCCTGACGTTCATTCGCGTCTACTCCGGGGTCCTGAAGTCGGGAGACAGCGTGCGTAACTCCACTAACGGCAACAAGGAGCGCATCGGACGTATCCTGCAGATGCACGCCAACCAGCGCGAGGAACTGAAAGAAGTGTACGCCGGCGACATCGCCGCCTGCGTCGGCCTGAAAGATATCGTTACGGGTACTACCCTGTCGGCGCTCGGCAGTTCGGTGACGCTGGAAAAAATGGAATTCCCCGACCCGGTTATTGCGGTGGCCGTGGAGCCCAAGACCAAGAGTGATCAGGAGAAAATGGGCCTGGCGCTGCAGAAACTGGCGCAGGAGGACCCGTCCTTTCGCGTGCGTACCGACGAGGAATCCGGGCAGACGATTATTTCGGGCATGGGCGAGCTGCACCTGGAAATCATAGTCGACCGCATGAAGCGCGAGTTCAAGGTCGAGGCCAATGTGGGTGCGCCGCAGGTGGCCTACCGCGAGACTATTCGCAAGAGCGTCGAACAGGAAGGCAAGTTCGTGCGCCAGTCGGGTGGGCGCGGCCAGTACGGTCACGTCTGGCTCAAGCTGGACCCGCAGGAGGCCGGTACGGGTTACGAATTCGTCAACGCCATCGTCGGTGGCGTGGTGCCCAAGGAGTACATTCCAGCGGTGGACAAGGGCATCCAGGAACAGCTGCAGAACGGTGTTATCGCCGGCTATCCGGTAGTGGACGTCAAGGTCACACTGTTCGACGGCTCCTACCACGACGTGGACTCGAACGAAATGGCGTTCAAAATTGCCGGTTCCATGGGGTTCAAGGAGGGTGCGCTCAAGGCCAATCCTGCGCTGCTGGAACCAATCATGGCCGTCGAGGTGGAAACGCCGGAAGAGTACATGGGTGACGTGATGGGCGACCTGAACCGTCGTCGCGGCGTCATCCTGGGTATGGAAGACAATGCTGGTGTCAAGGTTCTGAAGGCGGAAGTGCCGTTGTCCGAAATGTTCGGCTACTCCACCTCGCTGCGTTCGCAGACCCAGGGTCGTGCGACCTACTCGATGGAGTTCAAGAAGTACCTGGAAGCTCCGACCAGCGTCGTCGAAGCTGTGATCAAGAAAGCGTCTTAACTGATTTGACTGGTATTTAGACACTAAACAGAACCGAAAGAGGGTAATTAACGTGTCCAAGGGAAAATTTGAACGTACGAAGCCGCATGTGAATGTGGGAACGATTGGTCACGTAGACCATGGGAAGACGACGCTGACGGCGGCGCTGACGAAGGTTGGTGCGGAGAAGATGGGCGGCGAGTTCAAGGCGTACGATCAGATTGACAATGCGCCGGAAGAGCGCGCGCGTGGTATTACGATTGCGACGGCCCACGTGGAGTACGAGACGGCGAAGCGTCACTATGCGCACGTGGACTGCCCGGGTCATGCGGATTATGTGAAGAACATGATCACGGGTGCGGCGCAGATGGACGGTGCGATTCTGGTGGTGAGTGCGGCGGACGGTCCGATGCCGCAGACGCGCGAGCACATTCTGCTGGCACGCCAGGTGGGTGTGCCGTACATCCTGGTGTACCTGAATAAGGCCGACCAGGTGGACGATGCGGAGCTGCTGGAGCTGGTGGAGATGGAGGTGCGCGAGCTGCTGAGTTCGTACGATTTTCCGGGCGACGACACGCCGATCATCACGGGTTCGGCGCTTAAAGCGCTGGAAGGGGACACCAGTGAGATTGGTGTGCCGTCGATCGAGAAGCTGATGGAGGCGCTGGACGATTATATTCCGGTGCCGGAGCGCCCGGTGGACCAGCCGTTTCTGATGCCGATCGAAGACGTGTTTTCGATTTCCGGGCGCGGCACGGTGGTGACCGGTCGTATCGAGCGCGGTCGGGTGAAGGTGGGCGACGAGATTGAGATCGTGGGTATCCGCGACACGGTGAAGACCACCTGCACGGGTGTGGAGATGTTCCGCAAGCTGCTGGATGCGGGCGAGGCGGGCGACAACGTGGGTGTGCTGCTGCGCGGCACCAAGCGTGAGGACGTGGAGCGCGGCCAGGTGCTGTGTGTGCCGGGCAGTATTACGCCGCACACCAAGTTTGAGGCCGAGGTGTACGTGTTATCGAAGGAGGAGGGTGGTCGGCATACGCCGTTTTTCTCCAACTACCGCCCGCAGTTTTACTTTCGTACGACGGACGTGACGGGCGCGGTGGACCTGCCGGAAGGCGTGGAGATGGTGATGCCGGGTGACAACGTGAAGATGACGGTGAGCCTGATTGCGCCGATTGCGATGGAAGAAGGCTTGCGTTTTGCCATTCGCGAAGGCGGCCGTACTGTCGGCGCCGGCGTGGTGTCCAAGGTTATCGAGTAATCAAATCATGGTGGGGACAGAATTCGATTCTGTCCCCGTAACTGGGATGGATCAAATGCCGTCCCCGTTCTTTAGAGGTTGATATGGCAAATCAAAGAATTCGCATCCGCCTGAAGGCGTTTGATCACCGTCTCATCGACCAGTCGGCACGTGAGATCGTCGAGACGGCACGTCGCACCGGTGCGCAGGTTCGCGGCCCCATACCGCTGCCGACCAAGAAAGAGCGTTTCACGATACTGATTTCGCCGCACGTCAACAAAGACGCCCGCGACCAGTACGAAATCCGTACTCACAAGCGCCTCATGGACATTGTGGATCCCACTGACAAGACCGTCGATGCACTCATGAAGCTGGACCTCGCGGCCGGCGTTGACGTGCAGATCAAGTTGAACTGAGGGCGGAAACGCAGGCGTTAGCTTTGCCGGGGATACGAAAATGGCAATCGGATTAGTAGGTATAAAAGCAGGTATGACCCGCATCTTCACCGAAGACGGTGAATCCGTGCCGGTGACCGTGGTGGAAATCGACCCCAACCGGGTAACTCAGGTGCGTAATCAGGAAGTCGACGGTTATCGGGCCTTTCAGGTGACCACGGGCAAGCGGCGCGCGAGCCGCGTCAACAAGGCCATGGCCGGGCACTTTTCCAAAGCCGGAACCGAAGCCGGTACCGGCCTGTGGGAGTTCCGCCTGGCGGACGGCGAGGGTGAGGACATCGAGGTTGGCAAACAGATCGGCGTGGATATCTTCACCGCCGGCCAGAAAGTTGATGTTGCCGGTACCACTATCGGTAAAGGTTTCGCCGGCGGCGTGAAGCGCCACAACTTCCGCACCCAGGACGCTACCCATGGTAACTCCCTGTCCCACCGTGCACCGGGTTCCATCGGTCAGAATCAGACACCAGGGCGCGTGTTCAAGGGCAAGCACATGGCGGGCCATATGGGTAACGTACGCCGCACCACCCAGAATCTGCAGGTCGTGCGTGTGGATGCCGAGCGCAACCTGCTGTTGATCAAGGGCTCGGTGCCGGGTGCACGCGGTGGCAACGTGATTGTCACACCGGCGGTCAAGGCTTAAGGGGTGGCGGATATGAATATCACTATGCATGGCGGGTCGAGCATGGCTGTTGCCGATGCCGTATTCGGCCAGGAATTCAACGAGACCCTGGTGCACCAGGTGGTGGTCGCCTACATGGCCGCTGGCCGCGCCGGCACCCACGCGCAGAAGAGCCGTGCGGCGGTCAGGGGTGGCGGCGCAAAACCCTGGCGCCAGAAGGGGACAGGACGCGCGCGTGCTGGTACAATCCGCAGCCCGCTGTGGCGTGGCGGCGGCAAGACCTTCGCGGCAACCACTCGCGACTACTCGCAGAAGGTCAACAAGAAGGCCTACCGCGCGGCTGTTCGCTCGATTCTTTCCGAACTGGTGCGTCAGGGTCGGCTGGTCGTGGTGGAAAGTTTCGCCGTCGATGCGCCGCGGACCAGGGAACTGGTCGACAAGCTCGGCGCCATGGACCTGGATCGCGTGCTGATCGTGCACGACGACCCGGAAGAGAACCTGTATCTGGCGGCACGTAACCTGCCTCGTGTGGATGTTGTCGATACAACAATCACGGATCCGGTCAGCCTCGTCGGTTTCGACAAGGTACTGATCACAGTTGCCGCGCTGCGTCAGTTCGAGGAGAGGTTGGCATGAACACCGAACGCTTGAGCAGAATCCTGATCGGTCCGGTGGTGTCGGAAAAGAGCACGCGCGTTGCTGACCGGAATCGGCAAATGATTTTCAAGGTCCTGCCGGAAGCCAGCAAACCGGAAATCCGCAAGGCCGTCGAAACCATGTTTGACGTTAAGGTCGCCGCAGTAAAGGTGTCTAACGTCAAGGGCAAGGTAAAACGTTTCGGGCAGAGCCTCGGGCGCCGTTCCGACTGGAAGAAGGCGTATGTAACCCTGGCTGAAGGTTCCGATATTGATTTTGTGGGTACCGAGTAATGGCTATCATCAAATCAAAACCAACTTCGCCGGGGCGCCGGTTTGTTGTCAAGGTCGCCGAGGCCGGGCTGCACAAGGGTGCACCCTACGGGCGGTTGCTGGAGAAGAAGAGCAAGAGCGGCGGGCGTAACAACGCGGGCCGTATCACCACCCGCCATATCGGTGGTGGCCACCGCCAGCATTACCGCATTATCGATTTCAAGCGGGACAAGGACGGTATTCCGGCGCGTGTCGAGCGTCTGGAATACGACCCGAACCGCAGCGCGCACGTTGCGCTGGTACTGTATGCGGATGGCGAACGCCGTTACATTCTGGCGCCGCGCGGGGTTTATGCGGGGGCTGAAATCCATAGTGGCGCCGAAGCCCCCATCAAGCCGGGGAGCGCCATGCCCCTGCGTAATATCCCAATGGGTAGCGTGGTGCATAACGTCGAGATGCAGCCTGGCAAAGGCGGGCAGCTCGCGCGCAGCGCGGGTGCCAGCGTGCAGCTGGTAGCGCGCGAAGGCGACCACGCCACGCTGCGTCTGCGGTCGGGCGAAATGCGCAAGGTACCGGTGGATTGCCGGGCAACCATTGGCGAAGTCGGCAACGCGGAGCATAACCTGCGTTCGCTGGGCAAGGCCGGTGCCACACGTTGGCGCGGTGTGCGTCCGACAGTACGCGGGGTGGCTATGAATCCCGTAGATCATCCGCATGGTGGCGGTGAGGGTCGTACTTCCGGTGGTCGTCACCCGGTTTCGCCGTGGGGTACGCCAACCAAGGGCTACAAGACCCGTAAGAACAAGCGCACTGACAGCATGATTGTGCGTCGTCGCAATCAGAAGTAATCGATAGAGGATAGAGACCGTGCCACGTTCAGTTAAAAAAGGTCCTTTCGTTGACCTTCACCTGATGAAGAAGGTTGAACAGGCGGTGAGCAGCAACAGCCGCAAGCCGATCAAGACCTGGTCACGCCGTTCCATGGTACTGCCCGACATGGTCGGTCTGACTATTGCCGTGCATAACGGCCGGCAGCATGTTCCGGTTCTGATCAACGAGAACATGGTGGGGCACAAACTCGGTGAATTCGCTGTTACACGTACCTTTAAGGGGCACGCGGCGGACAGGAAATCCAAGTAAGGGTACCGACTAATGCAAGCGACAGCCAAATTGAGTCATGCGCGCATCTCAGCGCAGAAGTGCCGCCTGGTCGCCGATCAGGTCCGTGGTCTGCCGGTCGAGCGCGCGCTGGAAATGCTGACCTTTAGTCAGAAAAGGGCCGCTCATATTGTTCGCAAGGTGCTGGAATCGGCGATTGCCAACGCCGAGCACAATGAGGGTGCTGACGTTGACGAGCTGAAGATATCCGAGATTTGTGTCAATGAGGGTCCAACGCTCAAGCGCTGGAAGGCGCGGGCCAAGGGCCGCGCCAACCAGATCCTGAAGCGCACAAGTCATATACTGATTACTGTCGCAGAGCAGTAATCGAAGCAGAGATAAAGAGAGTACGGCATGGGCCAGAAAGTACATCCAATCGGTATTCGCCTTGGCGTGGTCAAGGACTGGGCATCTACGTGGTTCGCGGATTCGAAGCACTATGCGGATTTCCTCAATCAGGACCTGAAGATACGCGATTTCATCAAACGCAAACTGAAACACGCCTCGGTCAGTCGTATCCAGATCCAGCGCCCGGCTAATAATGCGGCCATTACGATTCATACCGCACGTCCGGGTATCGTCATTGGCAAGAAAGGCGAAGATATCGAGAAGCTGCGTGGAGAAGTAGCCCGCGAGATGGGTGTGCCGGTACACATCAATATCGAAGAAGTCCGCAAGCCCGAAATCGACGCGCAGCTGGTGGCCGAAAGTGTGGCCCAGCAGCTGGAACGTCGTATCATGTTCCGCCGCGCCATGAAACGCGCTGTTGGTAACGCGATGCGTCTGGGTGCCCAGGGGATCAAGATCATGGTGGCCGGACGACTGAACGGTGCGGAAATTGCCCGTACCGAGTGGTACCGTGAAGGACGGGTGCCCCTGCATACGCTGCGTGCCGATATTGATTACGGGTTTACCGAAGCCAATACCACTTACGGCGTGATTGGTGTGAAGGTCTGGGTCTTCAAAGGTGAGATCCTGGATCGCGACGAACAGAATGTCGAGCCCGAAGCCGGCAAGAAAGCCGCTGGCGCCAATTAAGGGAGTCGCGAAGCATGTTACAGCCCAAGAGAACAAAGTTCCGCAAACAGCAGAAAGGTCGCAATCGTGGCTTGGCGACCAGCGGCAACAAGGTCAGTTTCGGCGAATATGCGCTTAAGTCGACGTCGCGCGGTTCGCTTACCGCGCGTCAGATCGAGGCGGCGCGTCGCACCATCACGCGCACAGTCAAGCGCGGCGGCAAGCTATGGATTCGTGTTTTTCCTGACGTGCCGATCACCAAGAAGCCGATCGAAGTGCGCCAGGGTAAGGGTAAGGGCAACGTCGAGTACTGGGTCGCCAAGATCCAGCCTGGACGGGTGATTTATGAAATTGAAGGTGTCTCGGAGGAACTGGCGCGTGAAGCCTTCAAACTGGCGGCCGCGAAACTTCCGGTACGTACCACATTCGTCAACCGAACGGTGATGTGATGAAGGCCAACGATCTACGTCAAAAGTCAGCCGTCGATCTGCAACGGGAGCTGGACGGTCTGGTGCGCGAGCAGTTCAACCTGCGCATGCAGAAAGCGACCGGGCAACTGAGCCGGCCGGACAAAGTCAAGAAGGTGCGTCGCGATATCGCACGCATCAAGACGGTATTGAATCAAAAACCGAGTGCAGGTGAAGCCGCATGAGTGAAGAAGCCAAACTGGCCCGAACCCTGACGGGTCGTGTCGTCAGCGACAAGATGGACAAGAGTGCCGTCGTCGTGGTGGAACGCAAGGTGCGTCATCCGTTATACGGGAAATACATCCGTCGTTCCACCAAACTGCACATTCATGATGAACAGAATGAATGCAGGCTGGGCGATACGGTGACTATCAGACAGACCCGACCGGTTTCCAAGACCAAGTCGTGGGCGCTGGTTGAGATAGTGGAACGGCCTGCGGTCTGACATATACCGAACAATTGCGTGAGTGGGAATTAGGCCATGATCCAGATGCAATCCAATCTAGATGTCGCTGATAACAGTGGTGCGCGCCGTCTGCAGTGTATCAAAGTGCTCGGTGGCTCACACCGCCGTTACGCCAACATCGGCGATATCATCAAGGTCAGCGTTAAAGAGGCTATTCCCCGTGGCAAGGTCAAAAAGGGTGAAGTCTACAATGCGGTGGTAGTGCGTACAGCCAAGGGCGTGCGCCGCCCGGACGGCTCGCTGATCCGTTTTGACGGCAACGCCGCTGTACTGCTCAACACCAAACTGGAGCCGATCGGCACGCGCATTTTTGGCCCGGTGACGCGTGAGCTGCGCAGCGAACGCTTCATGAAGATCATTTCTCTGGCGCCGGAAGTGCTGTAGGCGGGAGTCGGAATAATGCACAAGATTCGTAAAGGTGATGACGTCGTCGTAACGGTCGGCAAGGACACCGGCAAGCGCGGTACCGTGCTGCGCGTGCTGCCGGAAGTGGACAAGCTCGTCGTTGAGAACGTCAATATTGTGAAGAAGCACGCCAAGCCGAATCCTCAGGCGGGCGTGCCTGGCGGCATCGTGGAAAAGGAGATGCCTATCCATGTATCCAACGTCATGCTCTATAACCCGCAGACCAAGAAGGGCGACCGCGTCGGCTTCAAGCTGCTGGGAGACGGTCGCAAGGTGCGTGTTTTCAAGTCCACCAGCGAAGTCGTGGACGCGTGAGAGTGAGTTGCTGAGATGGCCAGACTACAGGATCAGTATCGCGATAAGATTGCCAGGAAACTGTTTGAGCAGTTTGGCTATGCGAACTTGATGGAGGTCCCCCGTATAACCAAGATCACCCTGAATATGGGCGTCGGTGAGGCGATCGGTGACCGCAAAATAATGGACAACGCCGTTAGCGATATGGAAAAGATTGCCGGTCAGAGACCGGTGGTCCGCCTGGCGCGCAAATCGGTCGCCGGTTTCAAGGTCCGCGAAGGCTGGCCTATCGGCTGCAAGGTAACTTTGCGCCGCGACCGTATGTACGAGTTCCTTGATCGCCTGGTGAACATTGCGATTCCGCGTGTTCGTGACTTCCGTGGCATGAATCCCAAGGGGTTCGACGGCAAAGGTAACTACAACATGGGTGTTCGGGAACAGATCATCTTCCCGGAAATAGACTACGACAAGATCGACGCCTTGCGCGGTATGGATATCAGTATCACTACCACGGCAAAAACCGATGAAGAAGGGCGTGCGCTGCTGGCGGCGTTCAACTTCCCGTTCAGAAACTGAGGACCGGATACATGGCAAAGCAATCCATGCTCCAGCGTGAATTAAAGCGTACCAAGACAGTGAAGAGGTACGCCGCAAAACGAGCTGACTTGAAAGCAATTATTGCCGACATGAAAAGGTCGGATGAAGAACGCTATGAGGCGCAGCTCAGGCTGCAGGCGCTGCCGCGTGACGCCAGCCCTTGTCGCCAGCATAATCGCTGCCGTATTACCGGGCGTCCCCATGGCTACTACCGCAAGTTCGGCCTGGCCCGCAACAAACTGCGCGAGCATGCCATGGCCGGGAATGTCCCGGGGCTGGTGAAAGCGAGCTGGTAACAGGTTTTGAGGATTAAGAGGTACGCAGACTATGATGACTGATCCTATCGCCGACATGCTGACCCGCATTCGCAACGGACAGCGCGCCGGCAAGGTATCGGTATCGATGCCATCTTCGAAGTTGAAGATGTCTATCGCCCAGGTACTGAAAGACGAGGGTTATATTTCTGACTTTGTCGTGCAGGACGAAGCCGGCAAGGCGGTGATGAGCATCGACCTCAAGTACTACCAGGGTCGACCGGTAATCGAGAGCCTGAAGCGCGTCAGCCGCCCGGGCCTGCGCATCTACAAGGCCAATGGAGAGTTACCCAAGGTTCAGGGGGGGCTGGGTGTGGCGATCGTGTCCACGTCCAAGGGTGTCATGAGTGATCGCGCGGCGCGCGCTGCCGGCGAAGGTGGCGAAGTGCTGTGCTACGTGGCGTAAAATGAGTACAAATCATGTCCAGAATTGCTAAGAAACCAATAGAACTCCCGGCCGGCGTCGAGATCACCATCAAGGGCCAGGCGCTGACCGTCAAGGGCGGCAAGGGTTCGTTCGCGCACACCGTGCACAGCTCGGTGAGAGTCAGCCAGGAAGACAAGATCCTGAGCTTCGCTCCCAAGGATGGATCGAAGATCGCCATGGCCCTGACCGGCACGACACGCGCGCTGGTCAACAACATGGTGACGGGTGTCACCCAGGGCTTCGAGAAAAAGCTGCAGCTCGTGGGCGTCGGTTATCGCGCCCAGGCGCAGGGCCAGAAGCTGAATCTGACACTGGGTTTTTCCCATCCGGTCGACTATCCGGTGCCTGAAGGTGTGAGCGTCGAGACTCCCAGTCAGACCGAGGTGGTTGTCAGGGGTGCCGACAAGCAGAAGGTAGGGCAGGTGGCTGCAGAGATTCGCGCCTATCGACCGCCGGAACCGTACAAGGGCAAGGGTGTAAAATACGCCGATGAAATCATTGTGCGTAAGGAAGCCAAGAAGAAGTAATCTAATGGGGACGGACTGCAAGCCTGTCCCTGGTATGAACGTGAAGGTATCAACATGGACAAAAAGGCATCAAGACAGCGCCGCGCCAGAAAGACGCGGGCCAAGATCCGCGAGCTGGGCAAGGCCCGCCTGTGCATATATCGCACGCCGCGGCATATCTATGCCCAGATCATCGATGACGTCGGCGACAAGGTGCTTGCCAGTGCGTCTACGCTGGATCGCGAGCTGCGCAAGGCGATGAAGGCCACCGGAAATGCACAAGCCGCTGCGGCAATCGGTAAAGCGGTTGCCGAGCGTGCCAGAGCGGCCGGTATCAGTGCGGTTGCGTTTGACCGTTCGGGTTTCAAATATCACGGTCGTGTGAAGGCGCTGGCGGATGCCGCGCGTGAAAGCGGTCTGGAATTCTAGCTAAAGGTTGCATTATGGCGAGTGTCGATACACAAACAAATACTGATGGTCTGCACGAGAAGTTGATCGGTATAAACCGGGTTGCCAAGGTGGTGAAGGGCGGTCGTCAGTTCGGTTTTGCAGCGCTCACTGTGGTCGGTGACGGTGAGGGTAAAGTCGGGTTCGGGCGCGGCAAAGCCCGCGAAGTGCCGGTTGCCATTCAGAAGGCTATGGAGAACGCGCGCAAGAACATGAAGAAAGTGGCGCTGAAGGACGGCACGCTGCAGCACCCGATTACTGCGACATTCGGCGCTGCCAAGGTGTACATGCAGCCGGCCTCGGAAGGTACCGGTATTATTGCCGGGGGCGCTATGCGTGCCGTATTCGAAGTGGTCGGTGTGCGCGACGTGCTGGCGAAATGTATCGGTACCAACAACCCGAACAACGTCGTCCGCGCGACCATGAAGGGTCTGGTCGAAATGGACTCACCGGAAATGATCGCTGCCAAGCGCGGTAAGAAGGTAGAGGAGATCCTGGGGTAAGCCATGGCTGACAAGCGACTCAAGGTTACTTTGCTTAAGAGCACCAGCGGACGGGTGGCGTCGCAGCAGGCTTGTGTACGCGGGCTGGGTCTGCGGCGAATACGTCACAGTGTCGAAGTCGCCGACACTCCGGAAAACCGGGGTATGATCGACAAGGTGTCCGACATGCTCGCTGTAGAGGAGGCTTAAATCATGCGCCTGAATACATTGAAGCCCGGCGCTGGCGCGCGCAGCGACGCGAAGCGCGTCGGTCGCGGTATCGGGTCCGGCCTGGGCAAGACCTGTGGCCGCGGCCACAAGGGCCAGACATCGCGCGCTGGCGGTTTTCACAAGGTCGGTTTCGAGGGCGGTCAGATGCCGTTGCAGCGCCGTCTGCCCAAGGTCGGTTTCACCTCGCGCAAGTCGCGCGTGACTGCCGAAGTGCGCCTGCACGAACTCGCGCTGGTCGAGGGTGGCAACGTCGACCTGGCGAGCCTGAAAGCGGCCGGCGTTATCAAGCAGAGTGCACTGTACGCCAAGGTGATGGCGTCCGGCGAACTCAGCACGCCCGTGACTGTGCGAGGCATCGGAGTGACCAAGGGTGCCCGCGCCGCCATCGAGGCTGCTGGCGGCACGGTCGAGGATTAAGGCGGATAAGTAGCACTCATGGCTGGAGCTGGCGCGGCAGGGCTCACCGGTGGACTCGGTGACCTTGGAAAACTGACAGAACTGCGACACCGCATCTTCTTTGTGCTGGGCGCAATACTGGTTTTCCGTATTGGTTCTTTCATTCCGCTGCCGGGCATTGATCCGCACGTGCTCGAGGTGTTAGTCGAGCAGCAGAAAGGCACCATTCTGGACATGTTCAACATGTTTTCCGGTGGCGCTCTGAAGCGTCTGTCGTTGTTTGCGCTGGGTATCATGCCCTATATCTCGGCATCCATCATCATGCAGTTGCTGTCGTTCACGGTACCGACTCTCGAACAGTTGAAGAAGGAAGGCGAAGCCGGCAGGCACAAAATCACTCAGTATACCCGTTATGCCACGGTGGTCCTGGCAAGCTTCCAGGCGATCGGCATTTCTACCGCCCTGCAGGGGCAGGTTGTCGGTGGTCAGCCGCTGGTGATATTGCAGGGTCTGCCTTTCGTAATTTCATCGGTGGCCTGCCTGGTCACCGGTACTCTGTTCCTGATGTGGCTGGGGGAGCAGGTAACCGAACGCGGTATCGGCAACGGTATCTCGATTATCATTTTCTCGGGTATTGTCGCCGGGTTGCCGCGAGCCATCGGCGGCTCGCTGGAACTGGTGCGTACCGGTGAGATGAACACCCTGACGTTGTTGTTCCTGTTCGCCCTGGCGCTGGCAGTGACGGCTTTCGTGGTGTTCGTTGAACGCGGGCAGCGGCGTATTACCGTGAACTATGCCAAGCGGCAGCAGGGCCGCAAGATGTATGCGGCGCAGAGCACGCATTTGCCGCTCAAGCTGAACATGTCCGGGGTTATCCCGCCGATCTTTGCGTCGAGCATCATTCTGTTCCCGGCGACCGCGGGGCAGTGGTTCGGCAGTTCAGAAGGCATGGGCTGGTTGAAGGATATTTCTTCCACCCTGTCCCCGGGGCAGCCCCTGTATATTATCTTCTACGCAATGGCGATCATCTTCTTCTGCTTTTTTTATACCGCCATTGTTTTCAACTCGAAAGAGACGGCGGACAACCTTAAAAAGTCCGGTGCCTTTATTCCGGGTATTCGTCCGGGAGAACAGACCGCAAAGTATATTGACGGGGTGATGACCCGCCTGACGCTGGCTGGTGCCATCTACATCACCGCGGTGTGCCTGCTGCCGGAGTTTTTGATTTTGTACTGGAACGTGCCATTCTATTTCGGCGGGACGTCCCTGCTGATTATCGTGGTCGTGGTCATGGACTTCATGGCCCAGGTGCAGGCGCTGATGATGTCGCATCAGTACGAAGGCCTGATGAAAAAGGCCAACCTGAAGGGGCACGGCCGCGCCGGTGTGCTGCGATAACTGAGTTGAATTAGGTGAAACCATGAAAGTTCGTGCGTCCGTAAAACGTATTTGTCGCAACTGCAAGGTCATCCGCCGCAAGGGTGTGGTGCGGGTCATCTGCAAGGATGGCCGCCACAAACAGCGCCAGGGCTGAGGCCGTGCCCGGATTGGTCGTATTCAGATTGAGAACTGAGGTAACTTCCGGTAAACTTACCTGTTTTCGCAGCTCGCGACCGGTCGTTTCGTTTAGGAGAAAGGGTTCATGGCTCGTATAGCCGGGATTAACGTTCCACCACAGAAACATACAGTGATTGCGCTGACCGCTATTTACGGCATTGGCACGACCACAGCGCGCAGGATTTGTGAGGCCAGCGGTATCCAGCCGCACGTGAAAGTCAAGGATCTGTCAGAGGCCGAAGTAGAAGCCATTCGTGGTGAAGTCGCCAAGTACACGGTCGAGGGCGACCTGCGCCGTACCCTGTCCATGAATATTAAGCGCCTCATGGACCTGGGTTGTTACCGGGGCATCCGTCACCGCCGGGGCTTGCCGCTGCGTGGTCAGCGCACCCGTACCAATGCGCGCACCCGCAAGGGACCGCGTCGCCCGATTCGTAAATAAGCTGCTGTTTCACAGGTATTTAATATGGCTAAGCCGAGTACAGCCCGCACGCGCAAAAAGGTTAAGAAGAATGTGGTCGATGGAATCGCCCATATCCACGCGTCATTCAACAACACCATCGTGACCATCACCGATCGTCAGGGGAACGCCCTTGCCTGGGCGACTGCCGGCGGTTCCGGTTTTCGCGGCTCGCGCAAGAGTACGCCGTTTGCCGCCCAGGTCGCGGCGGAAAAGGCCGGTGAAGCGGTCAAGGAGTACGGGCTGAAGAATCTTGAAGTTGAAGTCAAGGGCCCGGGCCCGGGCCGCGAGTCCGCCGTGCGCGCGCTGAACAATGCCGGTTTTCGAATTACCAATATTACCGATGTTACCCCGATTCCGCACAATGGTTGCCGTCCGCCGAAGAAGCGGCGTGTGTAGGACGGAGGAGAGCCCATGGCCAAGTATGTAGGACCCAAGTGTCGCCAGTGCCGTCGTGAAGGCACCAAACTGTTCCTGAAAGGGGAAAAGTGTTACACCAGCAAGTGCTCGGTAGAGAATCGGGCCTTCCCCCCGGGTCAGCACGGTCAGCGGCGGGGGCGCCTGTCGGATTATGCCGCACAGCTGCGTGAGAAGCAGAAGATGCGCCGCATCTACGGCGTGCTGGAACGTCAGTTCCGCAACTATTACCAGAGCGCCGCCCAGCGCAAGGGCTCCACGGGCGAAAACCTGCTGCAACTGCTGGAGAGCCGCCTCGACAACGTCGTTTACCGCATGGGTTTTGCGGCCTCACGCTCTGAGGCCCGTCAGCTGGTGCGCCACAACGCGATCACGGTAAACGGCCAGCGGGTGACGGTCCCGTCTTACCAGGTGCAGCCCAATGACACCCTGGCGGTGGGCGACAAGTCCCGCAACCAGCTGCGCGTGAAATCGGCGCTGGAAATAGCCGAACAGCGCGGCTTTGTCGACTGGATCGACGTGGATGCCAAAAAGATGGCTGGCGTGTTCAAGGCGCGTCCGGAGCGTTCGGATCTCCCCGCTGAGATTAACGAACATCTCGTCGTCGAGTTGTACTCCAAGTAAGATAACAGCTTAAGAGGGTTATACATGCCGGGCAAGGTTACCGAGTTTCTGAAACCGCGTATTGTCGACGTTCAAAGCATCAACGAGCACACTGCGAGGGTCGTTCTGGAACCGCTGGAACGTGGCTTCGGTCACACGCTGGGTAATGCCCTGCGGCGCATTCTGCTGTCGTCCATGCCGGGTTGCGCTATCACGAGCGTGGAAATCGAGGGCGTATTGCACGAGTACTCGGCGATCGAAGGCGTCCAGGAAGACGTCATGGAAATCATCCTCAACCTGAAGGGCGTGGCGTTGAAGATGTACAACCGCGAAGAGGTCACCCTGAAACTGAGCAAGAAAGGCCCGGGGTCGGTGGCGGCCGGTGATATCATCCTGGATCACGACGTTGAAATCGTCAATCCGGACTACGTGATCGCCAACCTCACCCAGAGCGGTGAATTGAACATGACGCTCAAAGTACAGATGGGGCGCGGCTATGAGCCCGCCACTGTGCGTGCCGAGCGGGACGACGAGGGACATCCAATTGGAGCCCTGCAACTGGATGCCAGCTTTACCCCCGTTAGCCGCGTGTCATACACCGTTGAAGCGGCGCGCGTGGAACAGCGCACGAACCTGGACAAGCTGATTATCGAAATTGAAACCAACGGCACCCTGGATCCGGAAGAGGCGATTCGCCACGCGGCGACCATTCTGCAGGACCAGCTGTCCGTGTTCGTCGACCTGCAGGGCAAGGAAGAGGTCCGTCAGGAGAGCCACGAGACCGACATTGACCCGATCCTGCTGCGCCCGGTTGACGATCTGGAACTGACAGTGCGTTCCGCTAACTGTCTGAAGGCCGAAAGTATTTACTTTATCGGCGATCTGATTCAGCGTACCGAGGTGGAGTTGCTGAAGACTCCCAACCTGGGCAAGAAGTCGCTGACGGAAATCAAGGATGTGCTGGCATCGCGTGGCTTGTCGCTGGGTATGCGTCTGGAAAACTGGCCGCCGGCGGGCCTCAAGGAAAGTGAAAAGCAATCCGCCTGAGAAACCCAAGTGATTGCGCCCGCCGCCTTGCCGCGGGCGAGTGACTTAACCGTAGGAACAGAACAATGCGTCACCGTCAAAGCGGACGAAAACTGAACCGTAACAGCAGTCACCGCAAGGCCATGTTCCGTAACATGGCGGCTTCCCTGCTGGATCACGAAGTGATCAAGACCACCCTGCCAAAGGCCAAGGAACTGCGTCGCGTTGCCGAACCGCTGATCACCCTGGCCAAGAGCGACAGCGTCGCCAATCGCCGAACGGCGTTTAACCGCCTGCGTGATCGCGACGTCGTCACCAAGCTCTTCAACGATCTGGGGCCACGCTACAAGGACCGTCCCGGCGGCTACCTGCGGATCCTGAAGATGGGATTCCGCTCCGGTGACCAGGCTCCCATGGCGCTGGTGGAGCTGGTCGACCGTCCCGAGACCGATTCAGCGGAGTTCGAGGCAGCTGAGTAAGCTGAGTCATACTGCAATGGATAAACGCAGCCGGGCAATGCCCGGCTTTTTTGTTTAACCACACAGGCGCACGGGGGTGCACAGAGGTAACCAGTGCTTAAACCGCTAAGTCGCGCTAAGTCGCGCCAAGTTCAAGAAATACTTTTACCCGTTAGGCCGAGCGCACGCGAAGCCCAGCGCATCAATTAACATTTCAAAAATACTTTGTGCGACTTCGCGCGACTTAGCGGTTTGTATCTTTCTTATTTTCTTCCTCTGTGCGCCCCCGTGGTTAAACAAACCGTCCCTACGCTATGATTCTCACATGATCGCAACCTTTACAGACTTCGGTGCAGAAGGTCCCTACCTGGGACAGATCAAGGCGGTGTTGCAGCAGTCGGCGCCGGGCGTTCCGGTCATCGACCTGTTCACCGACCTGCCGGCTTGTGCGGTCAAGGCCGCGGCCTATCTGCTGCCCGCTTACAGCCAGTACCTGCCGCCAGGCAGCATTTGCCTGTGCGTCGTGGATCCCGGGGTCGGGAGCAACCGCGCGGCCGTGGCCGTCGAAGCGGGTGAACGCTGGTATGTGGGGCCCGATAACGGTCTGTTCTCGCAAATCGTCCGTCGTGCCGACAGCCCGTCCGCCATCGAAATCACCTGGCGCCCGGAGACGCTGTCAAATAGTTTCCACGGGCGTGACCTGTTTGCCCCGGTGTGCGGCATGCTGGCCAGCACCGGGCAGGTGCCGGGCCGACGTATAGACGTTGGTGCCCTGCGGAGTCCCGACTGGCCTCCGGATCTGCACGAAGTGGTCTATCTTGATCATTACGGCAATGCCATCACCGGCCTGCGTGCCGGACGGCTTGCGCCGAGCGCGCGCATTGAAATCGCCGGTATGGACTGCCGTTATCGGCGCACCTTCAGTGACGCGGCACCGGATACGCCGTTCTGGTACGCCAATGCTAATGGTCTGGTGGAAATCGCCGTCGCGGGGGGCAGTGCCGCGAGCGTGCTGAACCTGGCGGTGGGACAGCCCTTCAGTGCCACAGTGCGTTGACACGCGTGCCTGCTGCGCCTTAGGTGCATACAGCCGGCGTCATGAAGCATTGCGCGGTACCTCCGCCAGCGAGATACTGAACCAGGGACCCGTATCGTTGTTGCAGTCTGGTCCGGATCTTGTTAAATTAGAACTCGGTTATATACTAAAAGAAGGTTAAGGACGTGAAGAACCTACTGGGGGGTGCAGTGCTGTGCGTGCTGGCTCTGGGTGTCGGAAGCGGGCACGCATCGAACCTCGAATCGAAAGCGGTAGCGGTGCAGCCTGTGCCGGCGACCCAAGAAAGTCAATTGCTGGGGATCGATGCGGTTATCCGCAAAGCGGCTCAGACACTGGATATTGGTGGCACCAATATTTTCGCGGTGCTCGGCGGAGGACTCGTTGCTGTGAGCCTGCTGGCAAGAAGGAAGTCCCCTTAAGCGCCCAGGTTTGGGGCGCCGGTCAGTCGCTGGCGAGCAGCTCACGCACAATTTTACGCACCTCCGGATGATCGAAGTCGCGACCACCGACGGCCCGGTAAACGATGCGTCCCTGTGCGTCGATCAACACAGTAGTAGGGAGTCCTTTGACCTTGTAGGCTTGCGATACGGCGCTGTCCCGGTCAAACAATATCGGGAAGGTTGGAAAGACACTCAGTTGCCCGGTATAGGCAAATACATGATCGGGTTCTTCGAATTCATTGACCGCCAGCACCAGGAAGCCTGACTTGCCAAGGTCGCGGTATATGGACTCCATGGACGGGATTTCGCGTCGGCAGGGCGGGCACCAGGTAGCCCAGAAGTTCAGCATTATGACCTTGCCGCGGTAGTCGCTCAGGGAGTGCCGCTTCCCGTCCATGTCTTCCAGGGTGAAGTCGGGGGCGGGGATGGGCGCGTCGAGCTTTGTCAGTTCGTAACTCAGGTCCGGCGCCGGCAACTCGGCATTGACCACGGCAGCCGGAAGGACCAGCCACAGCACGGTGGCGACCCAGGCACGCAAACTAGGATTGCGGTGCCACGGCGGGCGCACAGCGCAGCTTTTCAAACGCTCCTTCATAAGGATTACCTTGCTGGGTCCAAGTGTAGTGCAGTTTGACGACCGCGTCCGGTGGCAGCGGCAGGGTGGTAAAACCCTGGCTCCAGTCGCCCGGCGCAAAAGTCTGGGTATCGGGTAACAGGGACCAGCGGAAGGCGACTCCCCGGTCCTGCCATTCCTGCAACCATTCGGTCTTGGTCTTGATGGGGTGTTCCTGACCGTCCGCGGTAATGTAGCGCCAGTCGGCCACCCGGTAGCTCAGTGGCTGGGTAGATTCATTCTTGATGATGGTGCCGAAAATACAGTATCCCGCCATCCGTTCCACCAGGTCGTGGGGTAAACCGCGCGCACTGTAGACCGCGCGTATGTAGTCCGGCAGCAGCTGGATGAACTGCAGGCTGAAGCCCGGATGCTGCGCCTTCCAGGACAACAGCCCGCTGGCATCGTCGGTGAAGGTCTGCACTTCAGCAGATCGTATTGCGGATGTTGCTAACCCAGGCAGCACTGCGAACACTGCAAGTATGGTCTGAAACGGGGCGTTTTTCATAAGTGCATGGTAGCCGGAATTCCCGCTGCATCCCAGAAGCCCCGTAGTCGAGGGCTGTTTTTGCCTGTCACCGGTACGCGCCGGCGTTTCAGGCGGCGTCGGTGTTCGACGCCTCACTTTCGCGCTCCAGGACTGGTTTGAGGAAGCGGCCGGTGTGTGAGTGGTTTTGCCTGGCAATGGCCTCAGGGGGGCCGCTCGCAATAATCTTGCCACCGCCGTTGCCGCCTTCCGGACCCAGGTCGATCAGCCAGTCAGCGGTTTTGATGACATCCAGGTTGTGTTCGATGATGACGACAGTGTTGCCATGGTCGCGCAGGCGATGCAGCACCTTGAGCAGCTGTTCGATGTCGTGGAAGTGCAACCCCGTGGTCGGCTCGTCGAGGATATACAGGGTCTTACCGGTGTCACGCTTCGACAGTTCCCGGGACAGCTTGACGCGCTGCGCTTCGCCGCCCGACAGCGTGGTGGCGTTCTGACCAAGCTTGATATACGACAGACCGACATCCAGCAGTGTATGCAGCTTGCGGGTGATAACCGGTACGGCGCTGAAGAATTCGGCGGCGTCTTCCACGGTCAGTTCCAGCACTTCGTGGATAGTCCGGCCTTTGTAGCGGATATCCAGGGTCTCGCGGTTGTAGCGCTGCCCCTTGCAGACGTTGCAGGGCACGTAGATATCCGGCAGGAAGTGCATTTCCACTTTGATCACGCCGTCACCCTGGCAGGCTTCGCAACGGCCGCCCTTGACGTTGAAGCTGAAACGCCCGGGTTTGTAGCCGCGCGAGCGCGCTTCCTGAGTCCCGGCGAAGAGTTCACGGATGGGTGTGAACAGGCCGGTGTAAGTGGCGGGGTTGGAGCGCGGCGTGCGGCCGATCGGGCTCTGGTCGATGTCCACCACCTTGTCGAACAGTTCGAGGCCTTGTATGTCGGTGTACGGCGCCGGTTCGGTCGCGGCGCCGTTTAATTCGGCCGCGGCGATCCTGTACAGGGTATCGTTGATGAGCGTGGACTTGCCGGAGCCGGACACGCCCGTGACGCAGGTCAGCAGGCCAACGGGTATCGACAGATCGACGCCCTGCAGATTGTTGCCGGTGGCCCCGCGGATCACCAGCTGTTGCCCGGGATCGTTGAGGGTTCGGGTCGCGGGGCCCTGAATGCGACGCTGCCCGCTCAGGTATTGGCCGGTGAGCGATGCCGGATCCTTCATCACCCATTGCGGTGTCCCCTGAGAAACCACTTTACCGCCGTGCACCCCGGCGCCGGGGCCCATGTCGACGACGTGGTCGGCGCTGCGGATGGCGTCCTCGTCATGTTCCACCACGATAACCGTGTTGCCCAGATCGCGCAGGTACGTGAGGGTGTTCAGGAGTCGCTGGTTGTCCCGCTGGTGCAGGCCAATGGACGGTTCGTCAAGAATGTACATGACGCCCACCAGTCCGGCGCCAATCTGGCTGGCCAGGCGGATGCGCTGGGCTTCGCCGCCGGACAGGGTATCGGCGCTGCGCTCCAGTGACAGGTAGTTCAGACCCACGTTGACCAGAAACGCCAGCCGTTCACGGATTTCCTTGACGATCTTTTCGGCGATGGCGCCGCGCTTCCCTGGCAGATCCAGCTCAGCGAAGAAGCGGCTGGCGTCGCCCACGGGGAGGCTGGTGATGTCGGGCAGGGTGCGACCCGCAACGAATACGTGGCGTGCGGAGCGGTTCAGGCGCGTGCCGGCGCAGTCGGGGCAGGCGTGGGTGCTGAGGTAGCGCGCCAGTTCTTCGCGCACCACGTTCGACTCAGTCTCGCGGTAGCGGCGTTCCATGTTGCGCAGAACACCTTCGAAGGGATGGTTTTTGACCTGGATGCCGTGGCGCTCGTTGAGGTAACGGAACTCGATAACCTCTTTGCCGCTGCCGTAAAGAATGACCTGTTGGACAGCAGTTTCGAGCTCTTCGAACGGTATTTCGATGTCGAAGCCGTAATGGTCAGCGAGCGAGCTGATCAACTGGAAGTAATAGGCGTTGCGTCGGTCCCAGCCGCGGACTGCGCCGCCGGCGAGACTGAGATGCGGATTGGTGACCACGCGTTTAGGGTCGAAACTCTGCTGCACGCCGAGGCCGTCGCAGGTCGGGCAGGCCCCAACGGGGTTATTGAAAGAAAACAACCGCGGCTCGAGTTCGGTGAGCGAGTATCCGCACTGCGGACAGGCAAACTTGGCCGAGAAGGTGATTTCACTGCCATCGTCCATGCTGACCACGCGTGCCAGGCCGTCGGCAAGCCGCAGGGCGGTTTCGAAAGATTCTGCCAGGCGCAGTTGCAGGTCGTTGCGCACCTTGAATCGGTCGACAACCACTTCGATGCTGTGTTTGCGCCGCAGGTCCAGGTTGGGTGCATCGTCCAGTTCGACGACCCTGCCGTCAACGCGGGCGCGGATGAAACCCTGGGCGCGCAGTTCATCGAGCAGGCCAAGGTGTTCGCCCTTGCGTTCCTCCACTACCGGCGCCAGCAGCATCCAGCGTGAACCTTCGGCCTGCTCCAGGACCTGGTCGACCATCTGGCTGACCGTCTGCGCTTCTAGGACAATGTCGTGATCCGGACAGCGCGGCGTGCCCACGCGGGCAAACAGCAGACGCAGGTAGTCGTAGATTTCGGTGATAGTGCCAACAGTGGAGCGGGGGTTGTGTGAGGTGGATTTCTGCTCGATGGAAATGGCCGGTGACAGACCTTCGATATGGTCAATGTCCGGCTTTTCCATCATCGACAGAAACTGGCGCGCATAAGCGGACAGCGACTCGACGTAGCGGCGCTGGCCTTCGGCATAGATGGTATCGAAGGCCAGCGACGACTTGCCCGAGCCTGACAGCCCGGTGATCACAATCAGCTGGTCGCGCGGCAGCTCCAGATCGACGTTTTGCAGGTTATGGGTGCGGGCGCCGCGGATACGAATACTGTCCATCTTGATTCCGGCTTAACAGCTAACCTGTTACTATACTGCGTTTTGCAACACTGACCAAAAGGAATCCCCGCAGGTGAGCAATGACCTTGATGCTGCTGCTGGAATGAGCCGCAACGAGGTGCGGTCCGCGGCGTCCATGGCGGGCATTTATGCCCTGCGCATGCTGGGGTTATTCATGATTCTGCCGGTGTTTGCGCTGTATGCCGAGGAACTCGAAGGGGCTACCCCGGCGCTTGCCGGACTGGCCATCGGTATCTATGGCATGACGCAGGCCCTGCTGCAGATTCCTTTCGGCCTCGTGTCGGACAGGATCGGCCGCAAACCGGTGATCGTGTTCGGCCTGCTGGTGTTTGCCGCGGGTAGTACGGTGGCGGCCAGCGCCGACACAATCGCCATGGTTATTGTTGGCCGGGCACTGCAGGGTTCCGGAGCGATTGCCGCGGCGGTTATGGCGCTTACTGCGGACCTGGTTCGGGAAGAGCACCGTGTCAAGGCCATGGCCGTGATCGGGATGAGTATCGGCGCTTCGTTTGCACTGGCCATGGTCCTTGGCCCGGTTCTGAATGCCTGGATCGGTGTGCCCGGTATCTTCTGGCTGACCGCAGCGTTGGCGCTGGGCGGGATTGCGGTGGTGGTGATGATCGTGCCAACGCCGACCCTCAGCCGTGTGCACCGCGACGCTGAGGCGGTGCCAGGGCAGTTTTCGTCGGTGCTGCGCGATCCGCAGTTATTGCGCCTCGATCTGGGCATATTTTCGCTGCACCTGATTCTTACGGCCAGTTTCGTGGTGCTGCCGCTGGCACTGCGGGATCTGGCGGGCCTGCCGGCCGAGCGGCACTGGGAGCTGTACCTGCCGGTGCTGTTGCTGTCACTGCCCATGGCAGTGCCCTTCATCCTGCAGGCCGAAAAGCACCGGCGTATGAAACAGGTGTTCGTCGGCGCGGTTGCGGTGATTTTACTGGCGGAGAGCGCATTGTCAGTACGGCACGCCAGCGTGTGGTCCATCGGCGTGTTGCTGTTCGTGTTCTACTCCGCCTTCAACCTGCTCGAGGCCATCTTGCCGTCCCTGATCGCCAAAGTTGCGCCGCCGGACCGAAAGGGCACGGCCATGGGCGTGTACTCGAGCTCACAGTTCTTCGGCGCCTTTGTCGGTGGGGCCGTGGGCGGCTGGTTGCACGGGCATTACGGTTTTGGGGCGGTGTTTATGTTCTGCAGTGCTGTTGCGGCGCTGTGGCTGCTGCTGGCGGCCACGATGCAAAACCCGCGCTACCTGGGCACCCGGGTGCTGCGCATCGGTCCCCATGACCCCGCGAGTGCGAGCAAGCTCGCCCAGCAGATTACCGCCGTCCCCGGTGTTGCCGAGGCGGTGGTGATCGCCGAGGACGAAGTGGTCTATCTCAAGATCGACCAGCAGATACTGGACGAATCCGCGCTGCAGGCGTTCTCGGTGCCCGCTGCCAAATAATAAATCAATGGCTTACAAGGCAGGCTGGGCAGCTGCAACAGCAGCCGTTATGATGGCCTACCGGTCAACTGAACAACGCAAGATATCACTGTATACCCAGGATCCAGGGACGTGACCCTGTAGAGGAGAGCAACATGGCACGAGGTATTAATAAAGTTATTCTGGTGGGCAATCTGGGCAAAGACCCGGAAGTGCGCTACATGGCTAATGGTGGCGCAGTCTGCAACGTTACACTCGCTACCACCGAGTCCTGGAAGGACAAGCAGACGGGCGAGCAGAAGGATAAGACCGAGTGGCATAACATCGTGTTTTACCGCCGGCTTGCGGAGATCGCCGGCGAGTATCTGCGCAAGGGTTCGCAGATCTATGTTGAAGGCAAGTTGCAGACCCGTAAATGGCAGGACAAGAACGGCAACGACCGTTACACCACGGAAATAATCGCCGCCGAGATGCAAATGCTTGGCAGTCGCGGTGGCAGCGCCGATTTTGGCGGTTCGTCGGCGCCCCAGGCGGCACCGGCGGCGGCCGAGGCCACGGACGACTTTGACGACGATATCCCTTTCTAGGAGGCTGTCGGATTTGGGACTGAGCTACTGCGCCGGTGGGAGAGCGCCCCATTTTCCCGATCCTTTTCTTCAGATAGCTACGGCTATTCTTCTCAAACGATCGAAAAAATGGCCTCGCTCTCCCACCTTGCTCGCTACGATCGCCTAAGTCCGACAGCCTCCTAGAGGTCAGGTGGGCGCCGATCACCGCCTGGGCCCCGGTTCGCGGGCGCCGTCATTTGTTGCCCAACAACGCCGCGAATAGCGGCTGCAATTCCGCTAATCAAGACATAAAAAACTTTGATAGAGCGGTCGAATTTTCCTGGAAACTTCGCGCGTAATTCGAGCAAATTTCACCAACTCCCTGATTTCCAATTTAAACACCTGATCAGTCATTCTTATGGTCTTCTCCCACTTTGTTTTCACTAGCCTAAGTCACTGTCAGAAAAGCAGGAATCACCAGTTTCCACCTTGACAGGACGGCGGAACCCTCCCTATAGTGTTTAAAGGTGGGTAGAAGTGGATAAATGTGGTAAGAATTGGAGGCGGGGGGCGGCTTGGTATTTCGGGGCGGTAGTTCAGTCAAGCTGGACGCGAAAGGGCGGCTCGCCTTGCCGACGCGCTATCGCGAGCTGATTACCGAACGCTATGCCGGCCAGCTCGTGCTGACGGTACACACCGACGGCTGCCTGCTCCTTTACCCGCAGCCGGAGTGGGAAGACATCGAGCTGCAGTTGATTCGCACCCCCAACCAGGAGCGGCGCACGCGCACTATGCAGCGCATGCTGGTCGGTTATGCCACAGAAGTGGAGATGGACGGCAACGGCCGCATCCTGATCGCTCCCCGGTTACGCGAGTTCGCCCGTCTGGACAAGAACGTTGCGCTGGTGGGTGTGGGAAAAAAGTTTGAAATCTGGAACGAAGAAGCCTGGGAGCAGATCGGCAGTGCCTGGATGGAGGAAGACGCGGAAGGGGCTATGCCCAGCCCGCTTGAGTCGCTGACGCTCTGATGGACGGGCTACATCGTCCCGTGCTGCTCGATGAAGTACGGGACGCTCTGCAGATTCAGGAAGACGGTTTGTACGTGGACGGGACTTTTGGGCGTGGCGGCCACGCGGCCGCGATACTGGAAGGGCTGCACGTGCGGGGCAGGTTACTCGCCTTCGACAAAGATCCCGAAGCCCTGGCGTTTGCGGCAGACCGGTTCAATAACGAATCGCGTTTGATCTTGCGTCGCGGGAGCTTTGGGAATCTTGGGTCGGTGGTGACGGAACTGGGATGGCAAGGGAAAGTGGACGGGATATTACTGGATCTGGGGGTGTCCTCACCGCAGCTGGATGATGCCAGCCGTGGTTTCAGTTTCCTCAACGAAGGACCGCTCGATATGCGGATGGATCCGCAGTCCGGCGTCTGCGCCAGGGGCTGGCTGGCCGATGCCAGTGCGGAGGAGATTGCCGACGTGCTGTGGCGCTACGGTGAAGAACGCCACTCGCGGCGTATTGCCCGAGCGATTGTCGCTGCACGTGCCAGCGCGCCTGTCCATACCACCCGGCAGCTGGCAGCGCTGATAGCCGCGGCGGTCCCCGGTCGTGAAGGGAAGAAACACCCTGCCACGCGCAGTTTCCAGGCTATCCGTATTTTCATTAACCAGGAGCTGCAGGAACTTGAAGCTGTCCTGCCCCAGGCGGTGGAGGCGCTGGCGCCTGCGGGACGTCTCGCGGTGATCAGTTTCCATTCGCTGGAAGACCGCATGGTCAAGCGTTTTATGCGCGACGAGCAGCGCGGGCCGCAGCTGCCACCGGACCTGCCGGTTGTGCCGCCGACTTTCAGGCCCCGGCTGCGCCCGGTGGGCAAGCCGGTATATGCCAGCGAAGCAGAAGTGCGGGCCAATCCACGCGCGCGCAGCGCGGTGTTGCGCGTGGCGGAACGAGTCGCATGAGGGTGTTGCTGCTGCCCGTGCTGTTGCTGGCGGTTATCGCTACCGCCGTGTCCGCTGCCTACGCGAAACACCAGAGCCGCAAGTTGTTTATCGAATTGCAGGCGCTGGAGCTGCGGCGCGATGGCATGAACGTCGAGTGGGGTCAGTTACAACTGGAACAGAGTACTTACACCACGCACGGCAAGGTGGAAGGGGCGGCGCGCGAGCGTCTGGGAATGCACATACCTGCAGCGCAACAAGTGACCATCATACGTCCATGAGCAGACCGGTTTCGATCAGTCGTCCCCGCCGCATCCTGTTAAGTGGCCTGATGCTTTCCGGCTTCGTGCTGTTGGCCGGGCGCAGTGCACAGTTGCAGCTGGTGGACAGCGAGTTTCTGCAGGGGCAGGCCGACGCGCGGCATCTGCGCGTGGTTCAGGTCCCGGCTCACCGCGGCATGATCACTGACCGCAATGGCGAGCCGCTCGCGATCAGTACGCCGGTGCAATCGGTTTGGGCCAACCCGCGTGAGCTGGTTGCCAGCCGTGCCGACCTGGTGCGTGTGGCCGGCCTGCTGGGGATGCAGGTGGAGCAGTTGCAGCGCTTGTTGGGACAGCGCAAGGATCGGGAATTCGTCTACCTGCGGCGTCACATGGCGCCGGACAAGGCGCAGCAGGTTGTTGCCCTCGATATTCCCGGTATCTATCTGCAGCAGGAGTACCGTCGTTACTATCCGGCGGGCGAAGTCGCCGCACACCTGATCGGGTTTACTAACGTTGACGATCACGGGCAGGAAGGACTGGAACTCGCCTATGACAAGTGGCTGAGCGGTGAACCCGGCGCCAAGCGCGTGGTTAAAGACGGTCGGCGGCATATTGTTGAAAATGTGGAAAATATTCGCTCGGCGCATCCCGGCAAAGCGCTGACGCTGAGCATCGATCGTCGCATTCAGTACCTGGCCTATCGCGAACTGAAAGCCGCGGTTCAGCAGCAGCATGCCCACTCCGGGTCCATCGTCGTGCTGGACAATCGTACCGGGGAGGTGCTGGCGCTGGCCAACCAGCCCGCATTCAATCCCAACAACCGCAAGCTCCTCAGTGCCGACAAGCTGCGCAACCGCGCCATGACGGATGTCTTCGAGCCCGGTTCCACCATGAAGCCATTCGTCATCGCCGCGGCTTTGCAAAGCGGGCGCTATACCCCGGGTACACAGATCAATACCTCGCCGGGCCTGCTCCAGGTGGGTATCTATACCATCCACGATATGCACGATTACGGCGTACTCGACCTGACCGGTGTCATCCGCAAATCGAGCAATGTCGCGGCCAGCAAAATCGCGTTGTCGCTGGACCCCGAGGATGTGTGGCGGGGTTATTCCGCAGCCGGCTTCGGCATGGCCACCGGCAGTGGCTTTCCGGGAGAAGCCGACGGTTACCTGTCCGACTTCCATCGCTGGCGCGATGTCGAACGCGCCACGCTGGCTTACGGTTATGGTCTGTCTGCAACCAACATGCAGCTGGCGCAGGCATACAGCGTGCTGGCCAACGGCGGTTATCGCGTACCAATAACCCTGCTGCGGCGCGATGACACCGCCGTCGTAAAGCAGGCAGCGTTCAGTCCCGAAGTGGTGCGTTCGGTGCGCGCCATGATGGAAGAAGTGGTCAAACCCGGCGGCACGGCGCCCCTGGCTGCGGTCAGCGGCTATCGTGTCGCGGGTAAGACCGGCACCGTGCATAAGTCGCAGGCGGGCGGCTATGCGCAACACCGCTACCTGGCCCTGTTCGCCGGGATGGCACCGGCGAGCGATCCGCGTCTGGTCGTTGTGGTGGTGGTGAACGAGCCGTCCAACGGCGAGCACTTCGGCGGTCAGGTGGCCGGACCTGTCTTTTCCAGGGTGATGGGTGGTGCTTTGCGCCTGCTGAACGTGGCACCGGACGACGCGCCCTTGCTGCAGACCCGGCGACCCGTGGCGGAGGGACCGGCATGATGGCTGCCGAATCGCGGGGCTGTGGCGTGGCGCTGGCCGCACTGCTGCCGGACGTCATACCGGTCAATGCCCTGGCCGAGCTGGTGGTGAACGGGCTCGCTACTGACAGCCGCGAAGTCCGCAGCGGCGATCTGTTCCTGGCCTGTCAGGGTTTGCGCGAGCACGCGCTGGCGCACGCCGCTCAGGCGGCACAGGGCGGCGCCGTGGCGGTGTTGTGGGAGCCGGGTGGGGATACGTCGCTGCAGGCGGTGGCCGACAGCCTGCCGGTGCCGGCGCTGCCGGTCGCAGGGCTGGGACACAAGCTGGGCCCGATTGCCGACCGTTTCTATGCCCATCCCACACGGGATATGCAGGTCATTGGTGTCACCGGTACCGACGGCAAGACCTCGGTCACGCATTTCATTGCCCAGGCGCTGAGCGGCGCAGGACAGCCTTGCGGGTTGTTGGGGACGCTGGGTTACGGCGTTTACGGCCGGCTGCAACCTCCCACCCACACCACGCCCGACGCTGTGCGCCTGCAGGCCGAATTCGCGCGTTTGCGTGACGCCAGTGTGCGCCAGGTCGCCATGGAAGTGTCATCGCATGCGCTGCACCAGCAGCGTACCGAGGGCACCAGGTTCCATACTGCAGTACTCACGCATCTCAGTCGTGATCACCTGGATTATCACGGCAGTGTAGAAGCTTATGCCGAGGCCAAGCGGCGCCTGTTCGTCAGTGCCGGGTTGGAAAACGCGGTACTTAATGTGGGCGATGCATTTGGTCGCCAGCTGGCTGAACAGCTGGGTAACCGGTTGCGGCTTATCGCCTATGGACACCCTGAAGATCAGTGCGCGCGCGTTGCCGCGCACTGGATCAGTCTCGAGTCAGTCACACCTCGCGAGGACGGTATCCATGTGCAACTGGACTCGAGTTGGGGACGCGCCGGGCTCCAGACGCGACTACTGGGTGCGTTCAACGCCGACAATTTGATGGCCGCGCTGGGCGCGCTGCTGGCTTCCGGCTTTGCGCTCGACGTTGCAGTGAAGCGTCTCGAGGCCGTCAAAACGGTTCCCGGGCGTATGGAGCTATTTGCGCAACCGGGTATGCCCCGCGTGGTTGTCGACTACGCTCACACGCCGTACGCCCTGCAAACGGTGTTACAGGCGTTGAGGCCTCACTGCCGCGGGGAGCTGATCTGCCTGTTCGGTGCCGGTGGCGACCGCGACCCGGGCAAACGCCCGCACATGGGCGCCGTTGCGGAGCGCTACGCCGACCGGGTGGTGCTGACCAGCGACAACCCGCGCAGTGAATCAGCCGTCGACATACTCGAGCAGATCGCCGCCGGTTTCGCGCAACCGCAGCGTGCCCTACGCATGCCGGATCGTGGCCAGGCGATCGATGAGCTCATCGCCACGGCGGCAGCCGACGATCTGTTGCTGGTCGCCGGCAAGGGGCACGAGGAGTACCAGCAGGTTGGTGAACAGCGCCTGTCTTTCAGTGATCGTGCGCGGGTCCGGCAGGCGCTGCGGAGGCGCGCTGGATGATGACCATGGCATTATCCGCCGCAGCGCAGGTGTTGAAGGCCCGACAGTTCGGCAGTGATGTCGTATTTCGAGGCGTCAGTACTGATACCCGCACCCTCTCGGAAGGCAACCTGTTTGTCGCCCTGCGCGGGCCGAATTTCGACGGCCACAACTACATCGAACAGGCGCGGCGCAAGGGCGCGGTTGCTGCCGCGGTCTGTCACCTGGCCGCCGAGAGCATTCCGCAGATCCAGGTCGAGGATACCCGTCTTGCTCTGGGTGAACTGGCGGCGCACTGGCGCCGGCAGTTCGACCTGCCACTGGTGGCGGTTACCGGCAGTAATGGCAAGACAATGGTAAAGGAAATGCTGGCCGCGATCCTGCGTCGCTGTGGCCATACGCTGGTGACACGCGGCAATTTCAACAACGATATCGGCGTTCCGCACACGCTGTTCAACCTTGGCAGGGAACATGTGTATGCCGTGCTGGAACTGGGCGCCAATCATCCCGGAGAAGTCGCCTATCTCACCCGCCTGGTACAGCCTACTGTGGCGCTTATCAACAACGCCGCTCCTGCCCATCTTGAAGGTTTCGGCAGTGTCGCCGGTGTGGCCAGAGCCAAGGGCGAAGTCTTCGACAGTGCTGCTCCGGCCACGATCTGTGTGATTAATGCCGACGACGAATACGCGGTGCTGTGGCGGGCACTCGCCGGGTCGCGGCCGGTCATGACCTTCGGGCTGGAATCTGCTGCTGACGTCAGCGCCAGCTGGAAGGGTGATATTGACGCCAGTGAGATACAGCTGCACACCCCGCAGGGCGCGGCAAGCGCACGGATTGCCCTGCCGGGACGCCATAATGTGATGAACGCGCTGGCGGCGACAGCCGCCGCGCTGGCACTCGGCGTCGACCTGGACCGCATCGCCCAGGGGTTGGGCGACGTGCAGCCGGTGCACGGTCGCTGGGAACCGCGACTGGGCTTGCGCGGTGCACGCGTTATAGACGATACCTACAATGCTAATCCGGCTTCGCTCGCAGCAGCGCTGGCGCTGTTGGCGTCGGCTGACAGCGAAGCCTGGGTGGTGCTCGGCAATATGGGCGAACTCGGTGCCAGCAGTGAGCAGCTGCACCGCGATATGGGGGAGGCTGCACGTCGTGCCGGCGTGCGACGCCTGTTCACGCTGGGGGGGCTCGCTGCGTTGGCTGCTGACACGTTCGGTAAGGGAGCCGCTGTTTTCACGACTGTCGACGACCTGGTCGACACGCTGCGTTCCGAGATGCGTCGCGACGTTACCCTATTGGTCAAGGGCTCCCGCGCCATGCACATGGAGCGGGTGGTTGATGCGCTGCGCGACACGCCTGCTGCCCGGCGGGGGGATGCGTGATGCTGCTGTATCTCACCGAATACCTTGCCCGCTACTACAGCGGCTTCAACGTGTTCCAGTACCTCACCCTGCGCACCATTCTCGGTGTGCTGACCGCGCTGATCATTTCATTCATTGTCGGTCCGGTCATGATCAGGCACCTGAGTTTTCGCCAGATCGGTCAGCAGGTACGCAACGACGGCCCGCAATCGCACCTTTCCAAAGCTGGTACACCCACCATGGGCGGCGCGCTGATTCTGGTCGCCATTGCCGTGGCGACGCTGTTATGGGCCAACCTCGAAAACCGCTATGTGTGGGTCGCGCTGCTGGTCACCCTGACGTTCGGCGCCATAGGCTGGGTGGATGATTACAAAAAGATCGTCTATGGGAACAGTAAGGGTCTGTCGGCGCGTGTCAAGTATGGCTGGCAGTCGCTCGTGGCGGTACTGGCCGGCGTGTACCTGTTCTATACCGCCGAGTCACCCGCCGAGACGGAACTGATTGTGCCGTTTTTCAAGGACGTTGCGCTGCCGCTGGGCGCGTGGTACCTGCTGGTGGTGTATCTCGTGGTGGTGGGGGCCAGCAACGCCGTCAACCTGACCGACGGGCTCGACGGACTGGCCATACTGCCCACGGTGCTGGTAGCTGGTGCGCTCGCCGTGTTTGCCTATGCGGCCGGTAATTTCAATATCTCCGGATACCTGGGCATCCCGTTTATCCGGGACGCCGGCGAGGTGGCGGTGTTCTGTGGCGCCATGGTCGGTGCCGGCCTGGGATTCCTATGGTTTAACGCCTATCCGGCGCAGGTCTTTATGGGCGATGTAGGCGCCCTGGCTCTGGGGGCCGCACTGGGTATTGTGGCGGTGCTCACCCGCCAGGAGCTGGTGTTCTTTGTCATGGCGGGGGTGTTCGTTATGGAGACTGCGTCGGTGATTCTGCAGGTGGCGTCATTCAAACTCACCGGGCGACGCATTTTCCGCATGGCGCCGCTACACCACCATTTCGAGCTCAAGGGCTGGCCAGAGCCCCGTGTGATTGTGCGTTTCTGGATTATTACCGTGATTCTGGTGCTGTCCGGGCTGGCGACACTGAAGATTCGTTGATGAGAGGTGGAGATGGACGAGAAGAGTCAAATAGCAGTGGTGGGCGTGACGTTCGTGGTCATTGCGGTCTTGCTGGTGTTGATCTAATCAGGGTGGGCCAGGGGACGTAAGGGTTTTGCACAGCACGCAGCACACAGTTTGCTGTGCGTGCGACAGTTGCGTCTCGAGCTTGATACTTTTGTAAGACATTCACCAGCTGGTTTTAAGGGCAGGAAGAGGCGATTACGACGAAATTCGATGCTGGCGACCGACTACATGCGAACTGATTCACAACTGGAACCCCGCACCCTGGTCGTTGGTCTGGGCGCTACAGGGTTGTCGTGCGCGCGGTTTCTGGTAAAGCAGGGCGTTGAAGTGGCCGTCACCGACAGCCGTGAACAGCCGCCGGCGATGGCTGCGATTCGCACCGAGTTGCCGGATGTCGCGCTGTTCCTGGGTGGCTTCGATGCCGATATCTTTGCGCGGGCGGAACGGATCGTTCTGAGCCCTGGCGTGTCCCTGCAGGAACCGCTGATTGGCGCCGCACAACGGCGCGGTGTAGAGGTTGTCGGCGATATCGAGCTGTTCGCCCGTTCGGTACAAGCACCCGTGATTGCCATCACCGGTTCCAACGGCAAGAGCACGGTGACCACCCTGGTGGGCGAAATGGCACGTCAGTCCGGCAAGCAGGTCCGCATCGGCGGTAACCTCGGTACCCCGGCGCTGGACCTGATCGAAGACATCGAGCCCGACCTGTATGTGCTGGAGCTCTCCAGTTTTCAGCTTGAAACCGTGACCAGTCTGCACTGCCTTGCCGCAACTGTGCTGAATATCAGCCCGGACCATCTCGATCGTTACAGGTCGCTCGACGCCTATGCGCGGGCGAAACAGCAGATCTATGTGGGCGCAAAGGTGCAGGTGGTTAATCGTGAGAACGCGCTGGCGGCGGCCCTGGTGCTGCCGGGTCCGGCATGTGTCAGTTTCGGGGTGAATGAACCTGAGGGGCAGAACTTCGGCGTCGTGGATACCGCTGCCGGCGCCTGGATCGTGCGTGGCAGCGAGCGCTGGATGCCGGTAGCGCATGTGCGCATAGCCGGCCGCCACAACCTGGCCAATGTCCTCGCAGCGCTGGCGCTGGGTGAGGCAGCCGGCCTGGGAAGGCAGGCAATGCTGCATGTGTTGCGTGAATTCCACGGTCTGCCTCACCGTACCCAGTGGGTAGCCGAACGCAACGGTATCGCCTGGTATGACGATTCCAAGGCGACCAATATCGGTGCGACGCTCGCGGCAGTCCAGGGCTTCGACGGACCGCTGGTGCTGATTGCCGGCGGGCAGGGCAAGGGCGCCGATTTCGCTGATCTGGTCGCCGGTCTGGACGAGCGCGTGAAGGCCGTGGTGCTGATCGGCGAAGCCGCCGACGAGATCCAGCGGGCGCTCGGTGAACGGCTGCCGATACGTCGTGCCAGTTCCATGCGGGAAGCGGTCGGTGTGGCGGCAGAACTGGCCGACGCCGGTGACCTGGTGCTGCTGTCACCGGCGTGCGCCAGCTTCGACATGTTCGACAACTATCAGCACCGCGGCGACGTATTCACGCAGGCGGTGCAGGAGCTGGCATCGTGAACTTCGCGGCATTGCTGCCGGATATGCCTGCGCGGCGTGGCAACAAGCTGCCGCCGCTGGACCTGGTGCTGATAGCTGCAGTCACTGCATTGTGGTCAATCGGCCTCGTCATGGTCGCGTCGGCATCGATGCCGGTTGCCGAACGCCTGGGCGTCGGGACGTTTTATTTCGCCATCCGCCAGGGTATCTACCTGGGGCTGGGGCTGCTGCTGGGTGTCCTGGCGCTGCGCGTGCGTATGGCCGTCTGGGAGCGCGGCAGTCTGGCCTGCATTCTGTTGGCGATCCTGTTGCTGCTAAGCGTGCTGTTACCGGGCATCGGCGCGGAGGTTAATGGCAGTACCCGCTGGATCAACCTGGTGGCTTTCCGTTTACAGGTTTCCGAGCCGGCCAAGCTGCTGGCATTGATCTACATGGCCGGCTATCTGGTGAGACACGGTGACGAAGTACGCTATACCGGCGCCGGATTCATCAAGCCGTTGGGCCTGTTGCTGGTCGTGGCGCTGTTGCTGCTGCTCGAACCGGACTTCGGCGCCACTGTGGTGCTGATGACCACGGCGCTGGTGATGATGTTCATGGCCGGTGTCAGCCTGTGGAAGTTTGGCGGACTGATCGCTCTTGCCGGTGCAGGATTTGCAACGCTCGCGATCACTTCCCCATATCGCCTCAACCGCCTGACGGCATTCGTCGATCCGTGGAACGATCCATTCAACACCGATTTCCAGCTGACTCAGTCGCTGATTGCGATCGGCCGCGGAGAATGGTTTGGGGTCGGACTCGGCGCCAGCATCCAGAAGCTGTTTTATCTCCCGGAAGCGCACACCGATTTCGTATTCGCCGTGCTGGCGGAGGAACTCGGTCTCGTTGGCATCCTGGTCCTGCTTGGCCTGTATGCGCTGGTGGTGCACCGCGCCTACCTGATTGCAGTCGCTGCGGAACGGGGCGACAACCTGTTTGCCGCCTACCTGGCCTACGGCATCGGTACCTGGCTGGGTGTGCAGGCGTTGATCAATGTGGGTGTAAACACCGGGCTGCTGCCCACTAAGGGGCTTACTCTGCCACTCCTGAGCTATGGCGGCAGCAGCATGCTGGTCACCTGCGTCGCCATTGCGCTGCTGCTGCGGATAGACTACGAAAGCCGCTGCACGGTAAGCAGTATGCCGGCTTCCGGAACCGCGGCCGCGAGACGGCGACGGAGGCTGGCGTGACGGCAAAGCGGCCTTTACTGATCATGGCCGGTGGGACCGGTGGTCACGTTTTTCCCGCCTTGGCGGTGGCGGAACAGCTGCGCGCGAATGGCTGGCCCGTGCACTGGCTGGGTACGCGCGCCGGTCTGGAGGCGCTCGTGGTGCCGCCTACCGGTATCCCGGTGCACTGGATCAGCGTCAAGGGACTGCGTGGCAAAGGGCTGGTTCGCGTGCTGTCGGCGCCGTTCATGGTGCTATGGGCGATGCTGCAGGCAGCCGCAGTGCTGATTAAGCTGCGGCCTGCTGCGGTACTGGGTATGGGCGGCTTCACTACCGGACCGGGCGGCATTGTGGCCTGGTTATTGCGACGACCGCTGGTGATTCATGAACAAAATTCCATCGCAGGCCTGACTAACCGTTTGCTGGCACCCTTTGCGAGCCGGGTGCTGGAGGCATTTCCCGGCAGTCTGAAACATGCACAGTACACTGGCAATCCGGTGCGCCGCAGCATCGCCTGCCTGCCGTTTGTGGCGCCGGACAGTCGGGGGAGACGCCCCCGACTGCTGGTGGTTGGCGGCAGCCTGGGTGCTGCGGTACTCAACGAACTGGTGCCCGCCGCGCTCACTGGTGTCAGTGGCGAGCAACGACCGGAGGTCTGGCATCAGACCGGTCTGAAGCTGGTCGACGCGGCGCGTCGTGCCTATGCGCGCGCCGGCGTTGAGGTGAGGCTGGATGCGTTCATTGAGGATATGGCGGACGCCTATCGCTGGGCGGACCTGGTGCTGTGCCGGGCGGGTGCCCTGACGATCGCCGAACTCGCAGCGGTCGGCGTGGCCGCAATCCTGGTGCCCTATCCCTACGCTGTAGACGACCACCAGACCAGCAACGCGCATTACCTGGTCGACGCTAATGCTGCCGTGCTGCTGCCGCAATCGGAACTTACGGTGCCACGCTTACAACGCGAACTGGCATTGTTGCAGCAGCCGCAACAACTGGCGTTGATGGCTCGCCGCGCACGCGACAGGGCGTTGCCCGACGCGGCGGAGCGCGTCGCCGCTGATTGCATTGCAGCCAGCGGCTGGAAGGAGGCGGCATGATGCCAGCCGTGCTGACCCCACCGGTTCGACCGGACACCATGGGACGCATACGACGTACCCATTTTGTCGGTATCGGCGGTGCCGGCATGAGTGGCATCGCCGAAGTGCTGTTGAACCTTGGCTATGAGGTCAGTGGTTCCGACCTGCGCGAGACGGTGGTTACGCGGCGCCTTGCGGATCTGGGAGTGCGGATCCATATCGGTCATCGGACATCCAACGTGGACGGCGTCGATGTGGTCGTGGTGTCCAGCGCCGTGCACGAGGATAACCCCGAGGTACTGGCCGCGCGTGAACAGCGTATACCGGTAGTGCCACGTGCGGAAATGCTTGCCGAGATCATGCGTTTCCGCTACGGCATCGCGGTGGCAGGAACGCACGGTAAGACCACGACGACCAGCCTGATCGCGAGCCTGCTGGCCGAAGCCGGACTGGATCCCACGTTTGTCATTGGTGGACGCCTGAACAGCACCAACAGCAATGCACGCCTCGGTAGCGGTCGTTACCTGGTGGCCGAGGCCGACGAGAGCGATGCTTCTTTTCTCTATCTGCAGCCGGTACTCGCGGTGGTGACCAATATCGACGCTGATCACCTGTCCGCGTACGGCGGTGACTTCCAACGCTTGCGTCAGACCTTTGTCGAGTTTCTGCACCACCTGCCTTTCTACGGGTTGGCGGTAGTCTGTCTCGACGATCCCAATGTGCATGCGGTGCTTCCGGAGATTACCCGCCAGGTACGCACCTACGGGATCGATTCAGCGGACGCGGACATTCGCGCACTGAATATTCACCAGGACGGTCTGCGCATGTATTTCGATGTGCAGCAGACGGGGCACGCGCGCTTGCCGGTGGTGCTGAATATGCCAGGCCATCACAACGTGCTTAACGCACTTGCCGCCATCGCGGTGGTGCGCGAACTGGAGGTCGACACGCCCAGCATCCAGCGGGCACTCGAAACGTTCGCGGGCATCGGACGCCGCTTCCAGGTGAACGGCGAAATTAGTCTGCAAGACGGTTCGGTGCTGTTCGTTGACGACTACGGTCACCACCCGCGCGAAATTGCGGCAACCCTCGCGGCAGTGCGCGACGGCTGGCCACAGCGACGCCTGGTGGCGGTATTTCAACCGCACCGGTACAGCCGCACGCATGATTTGTTCGATGACTTTGCGCAGGTGCTGGTGGATGCCGATGTGTTGCTGATTAACGAAGTCTATGCCGCCGGTGAGGAACCGATAAGCGGCGCTGACGGACGCGCACTGTGTCGGGCGATACGCAGTCGGGGTCGGGTCGCCCCGGTGTTTGTCGAGGACGTGGAGGATCTGGCGGAAGTGCTGATCAGCGTGCTGCAGGCCGGTGATGTGGTACTCACGCTCGGCGCCGGGTCTATCGGCGCCGTTGCGGCGACTTTACCGGAAGCACTAGCCCACATGCAGGCAGGAGGAGACGCATGAGTTTCGGCATCAAGCAGCGTCTTCATATGGGTTGCGGCGAACCGCTGCAATGCCGGTCGTGGATTGTCCGTCCCCGGCGGTCGTTGCCGCCTGGCGACACGGGAGCAAGCAAGGGAACGGTGCAAGAGCCGCGCACGACAATGAGGTCCGGGACAAAGTGCAAAACGTGATGGCAGCCAAATCAATGTCTGGCCTGCGCGGTGAGCTGCGCGTCGACGAACCCATGTCGGCGCATACCAGCTGGCGCGCCGGTGGACCGGCGGACCGTTGTTACCGCCCGGCAGATCTGGATGACCTGAGACAGTTTCTGGCAGGGCTGCCGGAAGGCGAAGTTCTGGTCTGGATCGGTCTGGGCAGCAATCTGCTGGTGCGCGACGGCGGCATACGCGGCACCGTTATCCTGCCCTTTGGCGGGCTGGATACGCTGGAGCGTAGCGGCGAATGCTGCATCCGTGCCGGTGCCGGCGTGACCTGCGCCAAGGTGGCGCGTTACGCGGTACGCAGTGGCCTTACGGGGAGCGAATTCCTTGCCGGGATCCCAGGCACGATGGGCGGTGCCCTGGCTATGAATGCCGGCGCTTTCGGTGGCGAAACCTGGCCTCTGGTGGTCTCGGTGCAGACTGTCGACTGCCGCGGCGGGCTGCATACGCGTCACCGCGGCGATTATCAGGTCGGTTACCGGAGCGTGACCGGCCCCGAAGGCGAATGGTTTGTGTCCGCCGATCTGCAGTTGCATACGGGCGATACCGCAGCTGCGCAGGCAAGAATCCGGAGTCTGCTGGAACGGCGTGCGGCTACCCAGCCGACGCAACAACCGAGCTGTGGCTCGGTGTTCCGTAATCCGCCCGGTGATTTTGCTGCGCGTCTGATCGAGACCTGCGGCATGAAGGGTGAAAGGATCGGCGATGCCCAGGTATCAGAGAAACACGCCAATTTTATCGTCAATCTCCGCGCGGCCACGGCCGCGGACATCGAGGCATTGATCCACTATGTGCAACAACGTGTGCAGCAGCAGCACGGTGTGCGCCTCGAGCCGGAAGCTCGCATTATCGGGGAGTCCGTGTGACGGCAGTGTTCGACAAGCCGGAAGCCTTTGGCAAAGTGGCGGTGCTGCTCGGAGGTTGCTCCGCGGAGCGCGCCATTTCGCTGCAAAGTGGTGACGCTGTGTTGCGCGCCTTGCAGCAGCGCGGCGTCGATGCCCAGGCTTTGGACAGCGCCGATGCAGACTTCGTCAGACGGCTGGAAGAGGGCGGGTTTGATCGCGTATTTAATGCGCTGCACGGCCGTGGCGGCGAAGACGGTGTGGTGCAGGGACTGCTCGAGTACCTGGGTATTCCTTATACCGGCAGCGGTGTTCTCGGTTCGGCGCTGGCCATGGACAAACTGCGTACGAAACAGCTCTGGCTCGGTGTAGGACTACCCACCCCTGCATTTTGTGTGCTGAACAGTGAAGCCGATCTACCGCGGGCTGCAAGTGAGGTTGGCTTTCCCATGATGTTGAAGCCGGTGCACGAGGGTTCCAGCATCGGGATGACCAAGGTCGAGCATGAATCTGACCTGCAGCAGGCCTGGCAGGCAGCCGACCAGTATGATCACGACGTGCTCGCGGAGCGCTGGGTTACGGGGCCCGAGTTCACCGCCGCCATCGTGGCCGGCACCGTACTACCGCTGATTCGTCTAGAGACACCACGCACATTCTATGACTTCGAGGCCAAGTACAAGGCCGACAGCACACGTTATCACTGTCCCTGCGGTTTGCCGCAGGAACAGGAGTCACGTTTGCAGACGCTCGCGCTGCAGGCCTTTGCAGCGGTTGCTGCCAGCGGATGGGGGCGGGTGGATCTTATTCTTGATGCCAGCCAGCGGCCCTGGCTAATCGAAGTCAACACGGTGCCCGGCATGACCGACCACAGTCTGGTACCCATGGCAGCCAGGGTGTACGGCTGGGACATGCCGGAACTGGCGTGGCGGCTGCTGGAAACCAGTGCTGAGAAACAGGGCTAGTCGTGGCGAAAAAAAAGCAGCAAGCCAGACGCAAACAGACCTCCCGACCCGGCTTCGGCTGGGTAAAGCCGCTGTTGGCTGTATGCATATTGGTCGGCAGCGGACTCGGTCTGACCCTCATGCTGGAGTGGATGAAAGACCCCCAACAATGGCCGGTGGGCACTGTGCATGTTGAAGGCAGGTTCCAGCATCTCACGGCAGCCCAGTTGCGGGAAGCGGTCGCACCGCTGGCGGCAACCGGATTTTTTGTCGTCGATGTCAGCGAGATCCAGGCGCGGTTGCAAGCTATGGCCTGGGTCGATCAGGTATCGGTGCGGCGGGTGTGGCCGGATCAGCTGGATATCGAAGTCCGCGAACAACAGCCGGTGGCGCGCTGGGGAGCCGGCAGTCTACTGAACCCGCGCGCCGCGGTGTTTACGCCGGAACAAGGGGTGGCCTTGACGACACTGCCGCAGCTGTCCGGCCCTGAAGGCTATGAGCAACGGGTCCTGCAGATGCACGGTCGGATGCAAGCACTGCTCAAGCCATTGCAGCTCGAAGTCAGCGACCTGAGTCTGGATGCACGGCGGGCCTGGCGGGTGCGCCTGAGTAATGGCCTGAAGCTGGAGGTTGGGCGTAACCATCCGCTGCGGCGTGTGGTGCGGTTTGTAAAGGTTTATCCGGCAATACTGGCAACGGTGGACGGCCGGTTGACTGCCGTCGATTTGCGTTACAGCAACGGTTTTGCGGCCCACTGGCAAGCTGCTGCGGCCGCCCACGCCGGGTAGGTCGGTAGACAGGATATGGCAAAGAAACTCGAAAAGAACATGATCGTTGGCCTGGATATCGGGACTTCCAAGGTGGTGGCGATCGTCGGCGAAATCGCACCCAGCGGCGGAATCGAGATCATCGGTATCGGCTCGCACCCGTCCAAGGGCCTGAAGAAAGGCGTGGTGGTCAACATCGAGTCCACCGTGCATTCCATTCAGCGTGCTGTGGAGGAGGCCGAGCTGATGGCGGGCTGTCAGATTCACTCGGTGTATGCGGGTATCGCCGGCAGTCACATCCGCAGCCTGAATTCCCACGGTATTGTCGCTATACGCGACAAGGAAGTCACACCCAACGATATTGAACGGGTTATCGATGCAGCCCGAGCGGTGGCTATACCCGCCGATCAGAAAATTCTGCACATCCTGCCTCAGGAATTCGTCATTGACGACCAGGACGGGATCAAAGAGCCGGTTGGTATGTGTGGAGTGCGTCTCGAAGCCAAGGTGCACATGGTCACCGGTGCTGTCAGTGCGGCACAAAACATTGTCAAGTGCGTGCGTCGCTGCGGTCTGGAAGTCGATGACATTATTCTCGAACAACTGGCGTCCAGCTATTCGGTGTTGACCGAAGACGAGAAAGACCTGGGCGTGTGTCTGGTGGACATTGGCGGTGGCACAACCGACATCGCCATCTTTACCGAGGGCTCCATTCGGCATACCGCAGTGATTCCGATTGCCGGCGATCAGGTTACCAACGATATCGCCGTGGCCCTGCGTACGCCGACCCAGTATGCGGAGGAAATCAAGATCAAGTACGCCTGTGCCCTGACGCAACTGGCGACGCGGGACGAAAGTATCGAAGTCCCCAGTGTCGGTGACCGGCCGCCGCGGCGCCTGGCCCGTCAGACGCTGGCCGAGGTGATCGAGCCGCGCTACGAAGAGCTGCTCACACTGGTGCAGGCCGAATTGCGCCGCAGTGGCTTCGAGGACCTGATCGCAGCCGGGATTGTCCTGACCGGTGGCAGTTCGAAGATCGAAGGACTGGTGGATCTCGCGGAGGAAGTATTTCACATGCCGGTGCGTCTGGGCGTGCCGCAGAGTGTTATGGGCCTGGTGGACGTGGTGCGCAACCCGATCTATGCAACCGGCGTAGGCCTGTTGCTGTTCGGGAGTCAGAATCGTGTACAGCGGGCTTTTGATGCGGACTTCGGGCGTGGCGCGCGCGGGGTCTGGGAACGGATGAAGAGCTGGTTTCAGGGAAATTTCTAGTTACACACCAGAGGAGACATCGTTATGTTTGAGTTAATGGATTCGTACAGCCAGAACGCAGTCATCAAGGTACTGGGCGTTGGCGGTGGGGGTGGTAACGCGGTGCAGCACATGGTTGACGCGGATATCGAAGGGGTTGAATTTATCTGTGCCAACACGGATGCCCAGGCGCTGACCAGTATGAATGCGCGCACAACGTTGCAGCTGGGCAGCGGTATCACCAAGGGCCTTGGCGCCGGCGCCAACCCGGATATAGGTCGCCAGGCGGCAATGGAAGACCGTGACCGTATTCATGAAGTCATCGCCGGTTCTGACATGTTGTTTATCACTGCAGGCATGGGTGGTGGCACAGGCACCGGTGCTGCGCCTGTCGTGGCCCAGGTCGCCAAGGAACTGGGTATACTCACCGTGGCGGTGGTTACCAAGCCGTTCCCCTTCGAGGGCGGCAAGCGCATTGCAGTGGCCGACCGCGGTATCAAGGAACTCGGCCAGTACGTGGATTCCCTGATCACCATCCCCAATGAGAAGCTGCTTGCGGTGCTGGGCAAAGACGTCAGTCTGCTCAGTGCGTTCAAGGCGGCTAACAATGTTCTGCAGGGCGCAGTCCAGGGCATCGCCGAACTGATTACCCGCCCGGGCCTGATCAACGTCGACTTTGCCGATGTGCGCACCGTTATGTCGGAGATGGGAATGGCGATGATGGGTTCAGGCGTGTCGTCGGGTCAGGATCGTGCCCGCGAGGCGGCAGAGGCTGCCGTGCACAGCCCACTGCTGGAGGATATCGATCTGATGGGGGCGCATGGCATCCTGGTCAATGTTACCGCCGGGCTGGATCTGTCCATCGGCGAATTCGAAGAAGTCGGCAATACCGTGAAAGAGTTCGCTTCGCGCGACGCTACGGTCGTGGTGGGTACGGTAATCGATCCTGATATGCACGATGAGCTGCGCGTCACCGTGGTCGCTACCGGTCTGGGTAGCCATGCCGCACAAGCCGAGGAAAAGCCGGAGCCGCTGCAACTGGTACAGCGCAAGAAGACCGGCGAAGTGGACTATGCCCAGCTGGACCGGCCGGCCGTGATCCGTAACCGTGCTGCCGGTGATCCGATGCCACCCCCGGCGGCATCGGACGACATGGACTACCTGGACATCCCGGCATTCCTGCGGCGTCAGGCGGACTGACGCCGCCCCGGCGGCTGTCAGACGGTTTTGTAGGGCGCGCCGCCGTTGGCGCCAGCCCGCACGGGCTGGCATAATCGCCAGCCGGCCTGCAACTGAACTGCAAACTGGCCCGGCATGGACAGGCGCCGACTGTTGCGGAGGTGGGCGCCTGTTCTTAAATGCCATATTTTTTAATGACGTAAGAATGCCGGGACAGGTGCTGCGCGGCGCCGACAATCAAGATGATCTATCAAAGAACGTTGAGAAATGTCATCCGGGCAAAAGGCGTCGGGTTGCACACGGGCGAGCAGGTTTACCTGACTATGAGGCCGGCGCCAGCAGGCACCGGTATCGTTTTCCGGCGTGTCGATCTGCGGTCGCCGGTTGAGATCCCTGCCAGGCTGGAGCATGTGGCGGACACGCGTTTGTCCACCGCCCTTGGTTTTCGGGACGTGCGCATTTCCACAGTCGAGCACCTGCTGTCGGCATTCTCCGGGCTGGGCATCGATAATGCTATCGTCGACCTGACAGCGGCCGAGGTCCCCATTATGGATGGCAGCGCCGGACCGTTTGTGTTTCTGATCCAGTCAGCGGGGGTCGAGGAACAGCCCGCGCCCAAGAGCTTTCTGCGCATACGCCGCACGGTGGAAGTCAGCGATGGCGACAAGTGGGCGCGATTCATACCGCACCAGGGCTTCAAGGTCGGTTTCACTATTGATTTCAAACATCCGCTGATCAGAGGACGCTGTAGCCACGCGGAAATCGATTTTGCCCATACATCCTTTGTGCGCGAAGTCAGCCGGGCCCGTACCTTCGGTTTCATGCGCGACATCGAGAAGCTGCGGGAAGACCGTCTGGCACTTGGCGGGAGTCTGGACAATGCCGTGGTACTGGATGACTACCGCGTGGTTAACCAGGACGGATTGCGCTATGACGATGAATGTGTCAAGCACAAGGTGTTGGATGCCGTGGGTGATCTGTACCTGCTGGGGTACAGTCTTATCGGTGCCTTTTCCGGTCACAAGTCCGGGCATGCCCTGAACAACTGTCTGCTGCGGGCACTGGTGCAGCAGCGGGATGCCTGGGAAATCGTCACCTTCGACGACCCCGCCCGTACGCCGCCCTGGTTAGTCCGCCCGGTGACCGCCTCGGCGTGACCCACGTCGCAAAAGTTAAATTCCGCGCGTTTTTGCCGCTAAACGTAACAGTGCTTCCTGCAGGGGTGGGTGGTTGACGCTCCGGGCGGTCTGTGCCAGCAGTGTGGCGCTGCTCATGGAGAGCTGCATGGATGCTCTTTTAATGGACTGATTTTCAACCGGCTCTGGTTGAACTTTCAGATCAATCGCACGGATATCCAGGGAAAGCTGGCATTTCAGTTGCATAAGCAGATCCGGAGCGGCAAAACGCAGGCGTCCGGCCCAGGCAGGCGACGGGGTCGCAAGAATCAGGGTTTCGTTTCTCAGGTTCAGCACTTTACAATGCTGGCCCAGCTCGGCCGGTAACAACTGCAGAACGGCCTGATCGAGGCGCGACAGTTTGCGTGCCCGTTCCAGTATCGGCAGCTTGGCCTGTTCGAGCAGTTGCGAACAGGAACAGGCGGTTTCTTGACGCATGGTTAATCAACCAGGTGAGGGACGGTAGCAGTCAATGAAATTTTTACTCTATACGACGACCTACGGCAAGTCCGGCAGCGTACAGTTGAACCGCCCTGGATTCTGGGTGCCGGCGTTGCTGGGTGCCTGCGGCATACTGCTGGGCGCAGGCTGGGTAGGTTACATGCTGGCCAATCCAGCCCTTTCAATGGCGGGGCCACAAGCAGGCCGCGCCGGTGACCTGCAGTGGCACGCGGCCCTGGACGAACAGCGGCGGCGAGTGGCGCAGGCACGCGATGCCGCGCAAGACCAGCTGAATGCTCTTGCCGTGCGTCTTGGACAGATGCAGGCGCAGATGCTGCGCGTGGAAGCATTGGGACAACGCCTCGCCGAGCAGGCCAAACTGGATAAAGCGGAATTCGATTTCGACCAGTTGCCGGCTCGCGGTGGTCCCGCCGAGCCGCTGGCCGAAGAACAGATCAGTGGCGTGGACTTCATGCGCGCGCTGGATGACCTGGCGCTGCAAATCGATGACCGTGCCCGTCAGCTGGAGGTGCTGGAGCAGGTGGTCAGCCGCCGCCAGCTGAAGCACGCCACGTCGCCGGCGGGACGCCCGGTCCGCAAGGGCTGGCTGTCGTCGTATTACGGGAAACGCACGGATCCGTTCAACGGTCGGCAGGAAATGCATAAAGGCATTGATTTCGCAGGGCAGATGGGCTCCGAGGTGGTGGCCACCGCGGCCGGCGTGGTAACCTGGGCGGGCAAGCGCTATGGCTACGGCCGACTGATCGAGATCAATCATGGCAACGGCATATCGACCCGCTACGGACACTGCGAACAGGTTCTCGTCAAGGTCGGGCAGACGGTCAAGCAGGGAGAGACAGTCGGGTTGATGGGTTCCAGTGGTCGCTCTACCGGTCCCCACGTGCACTACGAAGTGCTGAAGGACGGTCGCCAGGTCAATCCCACCCAGTACGTGCGGCTAGGGCGCCAGCCTGCCGGCTAGGAGGCTGTCGGACTTGGGGCTGATCTACTGCGCCGGTGGGAGAGCGCCCCATTTTCCCGATCCTTTTCGTCAAATAGCTACGGCTATTCTTCTCAAACGATCGAAAAAATGGCCTCGCTCATCCACCTTGCTCGCTACGATCGCTCAAGCCCGACAGCCTCCTAGCTCTCCCGTCTTTGTAGTGGCAGAATGATTAGTCGGGCAGGCTTTTAACTGTACGACGTATTCACGGTCTTTCCGATTCGCCGGGACGATTCGCGAAATTATCCCCGGCGTAGAGCAAAAATCTGTTTCGGCGGCGCATATCGGGTATCATGCCGTCTTTCTTGGCGCACCACCGAAATTAACTGAACTCTCACGATAACGCCATGGTTTCTTCGCTGCTTCGCAAGGTGTTTGGCAGCCGCAACGAGCGGATTCTCAAACGCCTGTCAAAAACGGTTAACCGGATTAACACGCTGGAACCCGAGCTGCAGAAGCTCGGTGACGACCAGTTGACAGCCAAGACCGACGAATTTCGCAAGCGCGTCGGGAATGGCGAAACTCTGGACCAGTTGTTACCCGAAGCCTTCGCAGTGGTGCGCGAGGCCTCACAGCGGGTGCTTGGTATGCGGCACTTCGACGTACAGCTGATCGGCGGTATGGTGCTGCACGAAGGCAAGATCGCCGAAATGCGCACCGGTGAAGGCAAAACCCTGGTAGCAACGTTGTTCGCCTATCTCAACGCCTTGTCCGGCAAGGGCGTGCACGTGGTGACCGTGAACGACTACCTGGCGCGCCGCGATGCCGCCTGGATGGGTAAGTTGTACGGCTTCCTCGGTCTGACCACTGGAGTGGCGATCGCCGGCATGAGTCACGCCGAGAAGAAGTCGGCTTACGATGCCGATATCACCTACGGCACCAACAACGAGTTCGGTTTCGACTACCTGCGGGACAACATGGCCTTCCGTATGGAAGACAAGGTGCAGCGCGAGCTGAACGCCGCCGTGGTCGACGAAGTGGACTCCATTCTCATCGACGAAGCGCGTACGCCGCTGATCATTTCCGGCCCGACCGACGATAATTCCGATCTCTACCTGGTGATAAAAGACCTGGTGCCGAGACTGGTAAAACAGGAAGAGGAGGACGGCCCGGGCGATTACAGTGTCGATGAAAAACAGAGACAGATTCATTTGACCGAGGAAGGTCACCAGCGCGTTGAGGAACTGCTGGAAAAAGCCGGCTTGCTGCAACCCGGCCAGAGCCTTTATGACGCGGCCAACCTGACGCTGATGCATCACCTCAATGCCGCCCTGCGTGCGCTGGCCCTGTACCACAAGGACGTTGAATATATCGTCAAAGATGGTCAGGTCGTGATTGTCGACGAGTTTACCGGCCGCACTATGCCCGGACGACGCTGGTCAGAGGGTTTGCACCAGGCTGTCGAAGCCAAGGAGGGCGTGAAGATCCAGAACGAGAACCAGACACTGGCCTCGATCACGTTCCAGAACTATTTCCGCCTCTACGGCAAGCTTGCCGGCATGACCGGTACTGCGGATACCGAAGCCGCCGAGTTCGAGCAGATCTACGGGCTCGAGGTGGTGGTCATACCCACCAACATGCCGATGATCCGCGACGATCGCGGTGACCTGGTGTTTCTGACAGCCAAGGAAAAATTTGACGCGGTGGTCGAGGACATCCGTGACTGCCAGCAACGGGGACAGCCGGTGCTGGTCGGCACCACCTCGATCGAAACCTCGGAGTACCTGTCCAAGCTGCTCAACAGCCAGAAGATCGAACATGAAGTGTTGAACGCCAAGCAGCACGAGCGCGAGGCCCATATTGTGGCGCAGGCAGGCCGGCCAAGTGTCGTGACAATCGCCACCAACATGGCGGGTCGCGGTACCGATATCGTGCTGGGTGGCAGCCTGGATGCCGAACTCGCAGCCTTGGAAAGTCCGGATGAGCACACCGTGGCGCGCATCAAGAAAGACTGGCAGCAGCGCCACCAGAAGGTGCTGGATGCCGGCGGTCTGCATATCGTCGGCACCGAACGTCACGAGTCGCGGCGTGTTGATAACCAGCTGCGTGGTCGTTCCGGCCGCCAGGGCGATCCCGGTTCCAGTCGTTTCTACCTGTCGCTGGAAGACAACCTGATGCGTATTTTCGCCTCGGAGCGTGTCTCCGGCCTCATGCAGAAGCTGGGCATGCAGGAAGGCGAAGCCATTGAGCATCCGTGGGTGACTAAAGCCATTGCCAATGCGCAGCGTAAGGTGGAAGGGCACAACTTCGACATCCGCAAGAACCTGCTGGAATTCGATGACGTCGCCAATGATCAGCGCAAGGTGATCTACGAGCAGCGCAACGAATTGATGGCAAGCGACGACGTGTCCGAAACCATTAAGGCGATTCGCGAAGACGTGGTCAACGACGTCATCAGCAATTACATGCCGCCGGGCAGCCTCGAGGAACAATGGAACATTCCCGGGCTGGAAGCGGCCATTGAGACCGAGTTCGCCCAGAAGTTCGACATCCAGGGCTGGCTGGATGCCGACCACGACCTGCACGAGGAAACGCTGCGGGTCAAGATCATGGATGAGCTGGTCAAGGCCTATGAAGCCAAGGAACAGCTGACCGGTGCGGAAACCATGCGGCACTTCGAAAAGTCCGTGATGATGCAGGTGCTTGACCAGAACTGGAAGGAGCACCTCGCAGCGATGGACTATCTGCGACAGGGCATCCATTTGCGCGGCTATGCGCAGAAGAACCCCAAACAGGAATACAAGCGCGAAGCGTTCGAGATGTTCACCAGCCTGCTGGAACGCATCAAGCTGGATGTGGTCGGCATTCTCTCCAAGGTGCAGGTGCGTACCGAATCCGACGTACAGGCCGTCGACGAACAGCGCCGCAGTCGTGCCGACATGCAGTATCGTCACGACGAAGCCAGCGCCATGCGTGAGGCCGCCGGCGCGGATGCGGGTGGCGCTACGCCGGATGCGCAAGCGCAGCCATTTGTGCGCGACGGCCGCAAGATCGGCCGCAATGAACCGTGCCCTTGTGGTTCGGGCAAGAAGTTCAAACACTGCCACGGTAGACTCAGTTAAACAACCCGCTTCCTCTACCTGTGGGCAAAGGCTGATCCAGGGCCCGCGCGAGCATTAAGAAGCGGACGGTAAGAGCGGTGGGTTGGGCTGAGCCCAGCGAAACCCAACATCCTTGGGCCTTCAACCCAAAAGCGGTAGCCTGCGGAGGATTGGAACGAGTTACACATATGCCTGTCGGTTATTCCCAGCTTCCTGACCTGTTGCCCGTAGCCGGCGTGCACCTCGCGGCGGTTGCCGCGGGTATCCGCTACCAGGGGCGCAACGATGTGGTAGTCATGGAGCTCGCCGAAGGCAGCCAGACTGCCGCCGTGTTTACCCGCAACGCGTTCTGTGCGGCACCGGTCATCGTCGCGAGACAGCACCTCGCTTTGGGCATGCCGCGCTACCTGCTGGTCAACAGCGGTAATGCCAACGCCGGCACCGGTGCGGCCGGGCTGACAGATGCACGGCGGTGTTGCCGCGCGCTGGCCGAGGTCGCTCGCTGCGAGATGCACCAGGTGCTGCCGTTTTCCACTGGAGTGATCGGCCAGCGCCTGGCCGTCGATCGCCTGCAGGCGGCGTTGCCCAGGGCACTTACCGGTTTAGCCGCTGACAGCTGGGCCACCGTGGCGGACGCTATCAGGACAACGGATACAGTCGCCAAGGGTGCTTCCACAACCCTGGAAATTGACGGCTGCCCGATAACCATTACCGGTATCACCAAGGGCGCCGGCATGATCCGCCCGGACATGGCCACCATGCTGGCCTACATCGCCACGGACGCACGCCTCGAAGCTGCCACCCTGCAGCACGCTCTGCACGCCGCCCTGCAGCGATCTTTCAACCGCATAACGGTCGACGGTGACACGTCGACCAACGATGCCTGTGTGCTGGTGGCTACTGGTGCCTGTGGCATGCAGGCCATGGAGACGCACCACAGCGGCTACCCGCTGTTCTTCGAGGCGTTAGCAGCAGTGTGTGAAAGGCTGGCACAGTTGATTATCCGTGATGCCGAAGGCGCGACCAAGTTTGTCACGGTCCGCGTCTCCGGCGGCAGCGACGGTGGCGAATGCCTGCAGGTGGCCTATACCGTGGCGCACTCCCCGCTGGTCAAGACGGCACTGTTCGCCAGTGATCCGAATTGGGGCCGAATCCTGGCGGCGGTGGGCCGCGCCGGCTTGACCGACCTTGATGTCGGCCGTGTACAGATGTACCTGGACGACGTGTGCGTTGTGCGTGATGGCGGCGTCGCAGATGAGTACCAGGAATCCGACGGCCAGCGGGTCATGGACCGGGAGGAAATCCTCATCGACATACGCCTGGGTCGTGGCGCCGCCAGCGAAACGGTCTGGACCAGCGACCTTTCTCATGACTATGTGCGCATCAACGCCGAGTACCGCAGCTGACAGGCGTGTGTTGCACGTTGCGGTTGCGGCCATCGTCAATGCAAGCCGGGAAGTGTTGCTGAGTCTGCGTCTACAGCGTCTTCATCAGGGCGGCCTGTGGGAGTTTCCGGGCGGCAAGCTGGAGGCCGGTGAGTCGGTGAGCCAAGCGCTGCAACGCGAAATCGCTGAAGAACTGGGCATCCGCATCGGCGTGTCGCGGCCACTGATCCGCGTGCATCATCGCTACCCCGACCGCCAGGTACTGCTGGACGTGTGGCGGGTCGAGGAGTTTGCCGGCCAGGTGCAGGGCTGTGAAGGCCAGGTGGTCGAATGGGTACCCATTGATCAGCTTGCCACGCGGGCGTTTCCGGCGGCCAACCGTCCCATCGTCCAGGCGTTGCAGCTGCCTCCCGCGTATCTGATTACCCCCGAACCGGACAGCGGTAAGGAGGTGTTTTTACAGCAGTTGCAGCAGGCACTGGGAGCGGGCGTTGAACTGGTGCAGTTGCGTGCGCCCCGCCTTGACCCGCGTGACTATGTAACCCTCGCCCGGTCGGTCATCGATCTGTGCCATGAGCACCGTGCGCGCGTGCTGCTCAATGCTGAGGCAAGGCTGGTGGAGCAGCTGGGTGCCGATGGTGTACACCTGAATTCGCAGCGTCTGGCGCACGCCGTGGGTCGCCCGCTATCGCAGGAGTTCAAAGTCATAGCATCCTGCCACAGCCAGGAGCAGCTGCAGCAGGCCAGACACATCGCTGTCGATGCCGCCGTACTTTCGCCGGTACAAGCGACGGAGAGTCACCCCGGGGTGCGGCCGTTAGGCTGGGCGCGGTTCGCGGACTGGGTCGACGACTGTCCGTTTCCGGTGTACGCGCTGGGCGGAATGAGTGCCGATGACATTGTCACGGCGCAGGCTCACGGCGGGCACGGCATTGCGGCCATTCGCGCGCTATGGCCGCGGAAGTGAGCGGCGATGCGAGCCTGGTGCGCGATATGTTTGCTGTGTGCGCTGTCCGCGGGCGGCTGCGACAATTCCCAGTACGCCGACCGGCCGGTGACGTCCCTCAGGCTGGCTACGGCGTGTGACATCCAAGAGGGCTGCAAGGCGGGTGATGCGGCGCTGTCTGTACACGTGCAGTTCGATGCGCCACCGCGCGCCCTGAAACCGTTTCCCGTCAGCGTGCACGCCGCCGGCCAGCAGCCCGTCGAGACAGTGATAGTGACCTTCTTAATGCCAGGCATGGACATGGGTCTGAACCGCTACCGCATGCTTGGCGACAACCTGGGCGGCTGGCGGGCGGACGTTACTCTGCCGGTCTGTGTATCCGGGCGCAGTGACTGGATCGCAGAGTTCGACTTAGTGAGCGCCGGGCGCCACGCCGTCTTGCGCGTGCCGTTTGTCCTGCAGGATTAATCTGATAGTTGCATAAGTTTCGATCTGCATGCCGATTTCACCGTGTGAAACCTGGAACGCAACCGGCTATTGCCACAGGTTTCCGGAATTCACCAGTAGGAGCACCCGTGCCGGGCGTAAACGCCGTCCCACGGCGCGAATCGCGGCCAGGCACCCTAAAGGGCATAAAAGGCCGCCCCCACAGCGAGATTCTTGCAACAACTGGGTCAAGTCAGTCAAATCGCAAGGGCATCGAGCAGCGTCACCGGGTGCAGGATGGCAATATCGAGGCCACGTCGCCGCAGCCGGGCGCCGAGGTGCAGCGAACAACCGATGTTCGTGGTCAGCAGGGTGGCTGCACCACTGGCGGTGATCCGGTCGACCATGGCGTCACCCAGTTGATCTGCAATTTCCGGTTGCGTCAGCAGATAACTGCCTGCGGCGCCGCAGCAGCCACCGTCAGGGTTTACTATCTCGACTTGCAGGTCAGGAATCCATTGCAGAACCTGCATCAGTGCAGACTGGCCGAGCAGATTGCGCTGTGTGCAGGGAACGTAGAGGGCAACTTTTTCCGGCAACGGTGCAAAGTGCAGCAGGCCGGCATGGCCTGTGGCGAGGAACGCCGCAATATCGCTTACCCGCCCGGAAAAATCCTCTGCCAGCGGGTAAAGCTCGCGGTAACTGAGCAGCTGTGCGCAGCAGCCGCTGGCAAAGCTGACGATCGGATCACTGTTGGCGGAAAAGGCGGCGACGTTCGTGCCGGCAAGTTGCCGGGCCTGTTGCACTTTGCCAGTGTGCTGGTGCAGGGCCCCGCAGCACCCCTGTTGCCCTGGTGTGAGCACCCGGTAGCCCAGACGGCCCAACAGCCGCCGGGCGGCTTCGAATGTGGTTCGGTCCAGCAGTTCCCCGGTGCAGCCAGTGAACAGATTGACGTCTCCACGCCAAACCGGTGTATCTGTGCGGGCAGCAGCGGTGCGCGTCGACGGTCGCGGCGGTACCAGTTGCACCAGCCGCGCCAGCTTTGCCGGCATGCCGGGCAGTCTTGCCAGCCGCTCCCGGCCGAGCACGCGGACAAGCTTCAGCACGGCGGCGGCTGCGCGTCTGCCGCCAGCGGACGTGAGCAGGCTGAGCCCGGCGGCCTGCGTGAGCTGTTGAACAATAAAACGGTGCCGGTGCTGTTGCAGCCGCTCCCGGGCGCTGTCCATCAGACGGTCATAGGGAACCTTGGAGGGGCACATGGCTTCGCAGGCGTGGCAAAGCAGGCACTGGTCCAGGTGTTTGAACAGGCCGGGCGACCAGTCGCTGTCCGGCTGATCGAGCAGCTGCATCAGACTGATACGCCCGCGCGGCGAGTCAGCCTCATTCCCCGTCAGTTGAAAGGTCGGGCAGTAAGGAAGGCACAGGCCACATTTGACACAGCGCTCGGTGGCGGATAGGTCAGTCATAAACAGACAGATACAGGAAGGCGGAGGCTGCTGACAAGCGCTGAACCACCAATGTTATTCTGGTTGCCGCTGATGTATCTTGGCAGTGAGCCGCCGATAGGGTATGCCCCATGTCCTACTATCGATACCACGTTTTCTTCTGCACCAATCTGCGCGCTGACGGTTCGGCCTGCTGCCAGCGCTTCAACGCGCAGGCGTTGCGCGATTATGCCAAACAGCGCAGCAAGGACCTGGGCGTTGCCGGTCCCGGGCAGGTGCGGATCAATACGGCCGGCTGCCTCGACCGCTGCAGCGAAGGCCCGGTGCTGGTGGTCTATCCCGACGCCGTCTGGTACAGCTATATCGATGAGCAGGACATCGACGAAATCATCGAGGAGCACCTTATCAATGGGCGGGTGGTCGAGCGCCTGAAAATCTAGGCGGCCATGACGCTACCGCTCATCGCATATTTATGTAGCAAAATCAGCGTGATACGCTGGTGCGCTCGAATTCCGGCGGGCTTTTTGCCAGCCGCTAAAAAAAAATCTGCAGCCAGGGTTGACAATGCGAAAGTATATAATAAAATAATAATCAGCTGATCGGTTAGCCCCCCAACCGTAACTAACCGGTCAGTCTCCTCCAATCCTCCTTTGGTGGTTTTTAAGCGCAACTCCTCCAGTTGCGCTTTTTTTTGTTTGTTTCAGGCAGCTTGAATAGCACTATGCGCTTCTGTATCATTCCCCCTCTTTTGGAGCACGACCGAATTTTCGGAGCACATTTCAATGAAGACCTTCAGTGCCAAAGCGCATGAAGTCAGGCGCGACTGGTTTGTCGTTGACGCTGCGGACAAGACCCTGGGGCGGCTCGCCAGCGAAATCGCGCGGCGCCTGCGCGGCAAACATAAGCCAGAATATACCCCGCACGTGGATACCGGCGACTATATCGTCGTGGTCAATGCCGACAAGATCAGGGTCACCGGCCGCAAGGCCAGCGACAAGATGTACCATCACCACACCGGTTACATTGGCAACATGAAGTCCATCAGCTTCGAAAAGCTGCAGCAGAAAGCCCCAGGTCGCGTACTGGAACTGGCCGTCAAGGGCATGCTGCCGAAAAACCCGTTGGGCCGCGCCATGTACCGTAAGCTGAAGATCTATGCTGGTCCCGAGCACCGGCACGTGGCGCAGCAGCCAAAAGCCCTGGAAATCTAGAGCAGAGACAGACTTCATGACTGAGACCTATTATGCAACCGGTCGTCGCAAGACTTCCACGGCGCGCGTGTTCATCAAGAAGGGCAGCGGCGAGATCACGGTGAACAGCCGTCCGCTGGACCATTACTTCGGCCGCCAGACGGCGCGCATGATTGTCCGCCAGGCGCTGGAGGCGGTGCAACTCAACGACCAGTTCGACGTGGCCTGCACCGTCAAGGGCGGCGGTACCACTGGACAGGCCGGCGCGATCCGTCACGGTATTACCCGCGCCGTCATCAATTACGACGGCGAATTACGCAGCCCGTTGCGCCGGGCCGGCTTCGTCACCCGCGACGCCCGCGAAGTCGAGCGCAAGAAGGTCGGGCTGCACAAGGCGCGTCGCGCACCTCAGTTCAGCAAGCGCTAGGAGGCTGTCGGATTTGGCGGATCGTCTAACGGCAGGACAGAGGACTCTGACTCCTCCAATCTAGGTTCGAATCCTAGTCCGCCAGCCAATAGAGCCAAAACCCGCCGTAAGGCGGGTTTTGGCTGCCTGGCGGACTGGGATGAGAACCTCAGGTTCGACAAGTGAGCGCAGCGAACTTGAACGGCAAAGCCGGCCCCGGAGGGGTGAGCCGCAAAGCGGCGAATAATCCTGGTCCGCCAGCCAATACAGCCGCAACCCGCCGCGAGGCGGGCCGTACTTTTACAGCGGGCATAGTAGGTTGGGCTGAGCCTCGCGAAGCCCAACACTGCGGCGTGCTTGAATGGTTTCGCTGTCCTGTATCCAGCCTCCTGCACGAACAACCCCCCTGAGCGCAGTGTCCAGAACCGGGCGGCATAATCAGTGCCGGCACGCGCCCCGCGCGCCGATGGAGGCTGTTGCTTTTTTGTCTCGCAACAACCTTTTCAGCCTAACTGTTGTCAAGAACCTGACGTTGCTTGGCGTTCAGGCTTCTAAATTTTCCCTATGTATGTCTATGTCTTTGACAGGTTTTTGGCGCAAAATCCCACCTCTGTGTTGCGATAAAGATACAAATAACGCGTTATGTGGTTTTTTTGAAAAACTTGTTGCATCGTCGTCAGGATGTGCGCTAAGCTTCAACTCGTAACGAATTATCTTTGCTATGTTTAGCTAAAAGTGAGAGGAGTACTGTCATGAACAAAAAACTGATTGCTTCTGCGATAGGTCTGGCAATGTCAGGCGCGATGGGCCTGGCCAACGCAAACGTCAAACTCTACGGTCAGATCGACCTGTCCCTGGACGCAACGGATTCCGATGTCGACTCGTCGACGGGTACCAACGACATCCAGAAAGTTGCTCAAGATGGGCAGGACTACCAGCACGACGTTAACATGAAGTCGACCAACTCCAACTTCGGCATCAAGGGCGAAGAAGATCTGGGCAACGGCATGAACGCTTTCTTCAAGGTGGAATTTGAATACGACGTTGCCGAGAGCAGCGGCGTAAGCGGCCGTGACCAGTATGTCGGCCTGGGGTGGGACAGCTTGGGTAAGCTGACCTTTGGTACCACGTCGACCGCTTACAAGTCGCCCGGCAGCAGGATCGACCCGTTCTACATGACCCAGTTGCAGTCCCGTCAGATCGGTCTGCAGTCGAACCTGCACTCGGGAAAAGGTCAAGAAGGCGAGGGCCGTGGTACCAACATGGTCCGCTACGACTCACCCTCGATGGCCGGTCTCATGTTGACCGCGACCTACCAGTTCGACTCCGACAAGCAGGATCAGAATGTTACCGACTGTAATGCCGTCGAAAACTGTGAAGACAAGGATCCCTACAGCGTGGGTCTGACCTATAAGGCCGGCAACTTCTTTGCGAATGCCTCCTACATCGACACGCAGCGGGACAAGGATGCGGCGGCGGCCGAATTTATTGCGGCCTATGACTGGAATGACTTCTCCTTCCACGGCATCTACGAACTGGACAAGGGTTTGATCACCGCCCAGGGGAACAACGGTATCGGTCAGGACTCTAACGTAACGGGCGGTGCTGGTAGTTCTGGTAACTTTGACCGTGCTGGGTTTGCCAACGATGACGGCGCCAACATCTGGAGTGTCGGTGCGACGTACACCATCGGCAACAACCTGATCGCCGCCGACTACGGCCAGCGTGACAGTTCGAATGGCAAGAACGGCGTTAACGACAGCAACAACCCAATTGGCGGTACCTATGATGACCTCCAGGAGTACGACGTTTGGCGTGTTGGTGCCTGGCACAGCTTCAGCAAGCGTACGCGTGTGTATGCGGGTTATGCCAATACTGACTACGACAAGAAGGGTTCGGACTCAAACTTCGCGCTGGGTGTCCGCCACAACTTCTGATTCGATGTGAATCGAACGAAAGAAACAACGGGGCCTCTGCGGGCCCCGTTGTTTTCACCGTGGCGCTATGCGTTCCGCCCGTAACACTACCCGGTGCTATGTTTAGCTCTAAGAGTAACGAGGAGTTCTCTCATGAACAAAAAACTGATTGTTTCTGCAATGGGGCTGGTGATGGCCGGCGGTATGGGTCCCGCCAACGCCGAAGTCAGACTGTACGGTCAGATCGATTTGTCCCTGAACGCAACGGATTCCGATGTCGCGTCGTTGAGTGGGACCAACGACATCCAGAAGGTCGCCCAGGATGGGCAGGGTTATAGCGACGACATCAACATGAAGTCGACCAACTCCAACTTCGGTATCAAGGGCGAAGAAGATCTGGGCAATGGCATGTCGGCGTTCTTCAAGGTGGAATTTGAATACGACGTTGCCGAGAGCAGCGGCGTAAGCGGCCGTGACCAGTATGTCGGTCTGGGGTGGGACAGCCTGGGTAAGCTGACCTTTGGTACCACGTCGACCGCTTACAAGTCGCCCGGCAGCATGATCGACCCGTTCTACATGACCCAGCTGCAGTCCCGTCAGATCGGTCTGCAGTCCAACCTGCACTCGGGCAAGGGTCAAGAAGGCGAGGGCCGTGGTACCAACATGGTCCGCTACGACTCGCCGTCGCTGGCGGGTTTCATGTTGACCGCGACCTACCAGTTCGACTCCGACAAGCAGGATCAGAATGTTACCGACTGTAATGCCGTCGAAAACTGTGAAGACAAGGATCCCTACAGCGTGGGTCTGACCTATAAGGCCGGCAACTTCTTTGCGAATGCCTCCTGGATCGATACCCAGCGGGACAAGGATGCGGCGGCGGCCGAATTTATTGCGGCCTATGACTGGAATGACTTCTCCTTCCACGGCATCTACGAACTGGACAAGGGCCTGATCACCGCCCAGGCGAACAACGGTCTCGATCAGAACGCTGACAGTACGGCGGGTCCTGGTAGTATCGGTAACTTTGACCGTGCTGGGTTTGCCAACGATGACGGCGCCAACATCTGGAGTGTCGGTGCGACTTACACCCTCGGCAACAACCTGGTTGCCGCCGACTACGGCCATCGTGACAGTTCGGACGGTAAGAACGGCGTTAACGACAGCAACAACCCGATTGGCGGCACCTATGACGACATCCAGGAATACGATGTCTGGCGTCTTGGTGCCTGGCACAGCTTCAGCAAGCGCACCCGTGTGTACCTGGGTTATGCCAACACCGATTATGACAAGAAGGGCGAAGACGATGTTTGGTCATTGGGCGTCCGCCATAACTTCTAATCGAAGTGCTCCGACCGGAAGCCACACGGGGCCTTTGGGCCCCGTTTTTTTTCTGCTGGTGATTGCCGGCCTGCAGCAGGCCTGTGCGCCGCAGGCGGTTCAGCCTCCCACAGTTGCCGTCCAACCGGTGTATCACTCCGGCATACACCGGATTGCGTTCGATCCCTCCGGCAGGCGACTGGCGAGCGGCGACCTTCACGGGCGGGTCTACGTCTGGTCGGTCCCCGATGGCGCCATGCTGCAGCGCTTCGAACACCACCACCAACGCATTACCGGCCTGGCCTGGCTGGATGATGGGCGGCTGCTCAGTGCCGATCATTCCGGCCGGCTGCTGATCACTGCCGTCGCCACCGGAACCGTGCTGACGGATGTCCAGCTCGACGCCGTTACCCTGCTGGCCGTATCACCCGACCGCACCTGGCTGGTGATTGCGGACGATGACGGCATCCGTAAATTTCTGCTGCCCGGCCTGCAGCCTGAGGCGCGGCAGTCATTGGAGGCTGCCCCCTTGGCGATCGCCATTAACCCTGCGGGCGACCGGGTCGCGGTGTCGGACAGCGACGGCGGTGTGCAGCTCGTGGACGCGGCGCTGCGGCCGCTGGGTGCCTTGCCACGCCCCTCGCGCAACCTGTATGACCTGGCCTTCTCACCCGACGGTAGCGTCCTGTTGGGCGGCGGCTGGTTCAGGCTGCTGGCCTGGGACTTACGGACCCGTCGGCTCGACGAGTACTCCACGCCCCACCTCGGTAAGATTAATTCGGTGGCAATCAGTCCGAATGGCGCCCACTGGCTGAGTCTGGGTCGTGTAACAGATTCCCAGCTTCTGATGACCAGCGCACTCACCCACCAGGTGGAGCGCCGCTTCCAGCCGCACGCTCTGTGCGGTGGTCAGGCGCGGTTCAGTCCCGATGGCCGTTATGCGGCGAGCTCCTCTGACGACGGGTCGGTGCACATTTACGACCTGCAGGCGCCGTATCATCCGCTCGTGCCTTATTTCGAGAACTGAGACTGACGCGGGCAGATTGGTAGCGACTGGTAGGTTGGGCTTCGCTGCGCTCAGCCCAACCTACGGTGGCGTAGCCCGGTGGGGGAGGGCGCCTCGGCCCGCTCCCATGCTTAACCATTCAGTGTCTGCGTAGGTTCGAAAGTTGCCCCTAGTACCTTACCACTGAAATCTTGAACAAGAATACAAAGAAATACTCATGCCGTATCAGCACAAAGGGTAGGAACAACGAAATATTCACGAATTTTGAGGGACGCGGCGAGGACGCGACGACCGAACTTTGTCAGGTAATACTTGTAACGGCGCCCCACTTTCTTGATCAGCCCATGGGTTCGTAATCGTTTGAGGAGATAGGAAGATTGACTGGGTGATAGGTCGGGTATATAGACCCGCAGATCGGCAGCACGGAAACCGCTGATTGACCATTCGCCACGCCCGATGGTGAGAAAGAGTCGGTAGTCCTTGTCCTGGAACAGGTTGAATCCACGGAATGAGCGGCCCTGATCCTTGGCTGGGCTGGACATTTTATCGATGTCCTTGAGCCCTGCGTCAGGATTGTCGATGGCCGCCATATAGGCGAGATAGCGTTCGTTGGCGGCGTTCATCAGCTTGCGCAGATCCCGTAGGCTGTAGATGTTTTTGCGTAACGGGGCCAGTTTCCACTGTTGCCAGCCGTCACGCTGTTCCACCCATCGGTGGATCTTGAAAAAAGAGGCATCGTTGGTTGTGCATTCGACACGAGCCATGATGCCGGCTTTATCGTAGAGTTTGATGCTGGTCGGCCCCATCTGGTGCCGGATGCGTGTACCCTGGATACGGGTGCTGAAATTGTTACCGACCTCACCTTGATAGGCGGTGGTCAGTTTGCGGCCGAGGAAGGTGGCGACATTGTCTGCTTTAACAGCATGCACAGCAGTACGGATAATGGACTCGTAGAGTGGCTGGAATTCGGCCTGTTGGTGGAAGACGACATCGGTGGCTAACTCCACCTGCATAAGGCTCCAGTGGTAACCGGAGCGGAAGCGCTGGTGTACCGGGCAGAACTGTTTGGCCCATCGATTTAGCCGCTGGTGAAGCTGTTTGGCGTCCAAGCGGTCGGCCAGCGTCTGGGCCTGTTTGGGATCGGCAATGGACAGGAAAGCATTGTCCGCCATCTCGAAGGGAATGCCGGCTTTAATCAGCCGCTGGGCCAGCCAGTTATGGCCGTTGAAATAGACTTGCAGGCGGAACGGTGCCCAGGTGGGCACCCGGACGTAACAGAGTCCAAAGGACTCATCGATGAAGTAGAAGTAGTAATGGAGGCATTTGTTGGATGTGGGTTTCAGGGTGGTATGACCTTTTTCCTTGTCATGCCAGGGTCGATAAGCGGTGCAGGATTCCATGGCCGAGAAGATGTGGACCAGGCCGGGATGATTGCCCCGTTTGGCGATGACGGCTTTGATCCGATCCTCCTTGCGAAAGGCCTTGTGGCGACGGATGAACTCGATCTCAATGCCGGCCTCGCTGGCGAGTTGCTCGGCATGGTTGCGCAACTCATCCCGCAGGGGCTCTGCCCATCGGGGGTAATCGAACAATCGGATCTTGTGGTAACTGAGGTAACCCGCCATGGCGCCGGCATAGCCAATATCAGGAAGGGTGCCGGTGATGACGACACGATCGAAGCAGGAAAGCACGCCAGAGATCTTATCCCGGTGGCGCTCGACGAACGGATTCATGATGGCTATCCTTTGTTCTTGCAACTGAGGATAAGGATAGTTGATACAACGAATTTTGGTTCCGGCTATGCCGGGTTAGGAGGCTGTCGGATTTGGGACTGATCTACTGCGCCGGTGGGAGAGCGCCCCATTTTCCCGATCCTTTTCGTCAAATAGCTACGGCTATTCTCCTCAAACGCTCGAAAAAATGGCCTCGCCCTCCCACCTTGCTCGCTACGATCGCCCAAATCCGACAGCCTCCTAGATACGCGAAACTGCAGCCGCGGTGAGCGGGTTCTGGCGAAGCCAAAACTGCTACAATGACCGCTCTATCACCCAAGGCTTTACGTTGTTTCGCATGTCACAACGAATCCGCGAAATTCCTTACAACTACACGTCTTTTTCCGACCGGGAAATCGTCCTGCGCTTTCTCGGCGAGGAAATGTGGCAGGTCATCGAGGGCTTGCGTGAGGAACGCCGCACGGGGCGTTCGGCGCGTATGCTATTCGAAGTGCTGGGCGACCTCTGGGTAGTGACGCGTAACCCCTATATCCAGGACGACTTGCTGGAAAACCGTAAACGCTTCGAGTCGCTGACCCACGCCTTGCACCACCGTCTCGACCAGGTTGTCGCCCGCGCCAACGGCAATGCCGAGGCCCTGCGCCTGGTCGACAAGGCGCGCGCGGCGGTCACCCTATTCGAAGCCTGGTTCCCGGATACGCGTGACCTGCGCGCCCGGGTTCGTCGGCGGCTGTCGCGCGTAACGCGCGCTGATAACGTCGATTTCAGTGGCCTGGCGCGGGTTGCGCACGCCACCGATGCCACGGACTGGCGCGTGGAACTGCCCTTTGTGGTAATCAGTCCCGATACCGCGACAGAGGTCGCCGCGGTCGTGCGTGCCTGTATCGATCTGGGGCTGACCCTTATTCCGCGTGGTGGCGGCACCGGCTACACCGGCGGCGCCGTGCCGCTGCACGGTGATGCTGCGGTGATCAATACTGAAAAGCTGGAAGCCCTCAGTGACGTTATGCTGCAGCCACTCGATGGCGTTGACCAGCCCGTACCCACCGTGTGCGCTGAGGCCGGGGTGGTTACCAGGCGGGTTGCCGAGCGTGCCGAGGCCGCCGGTTATGTGTTCGCCGTCGATCCCACCTCGCAGGATGCGTCCACCATAGGTGGTAACGTGGCCATGAACGCGGGCGGCAAGAAGGCCGTACTGTGGGGGACCACACTGGACAACCTCGTTTCCTGGCGCATGGTGACGCCGGGCGGTGACTGGCTCGAAATCAGCCGGCTCGATCACAACCTGGGCAAGATCCATGAACAGCCGCAGGTGCGCTTCCGGGTGCAGCGCTATGCGGACGATGGCCGCACACCGGTGGGTGACGCCGAAATACTGACCATGCCGGGTCGGGCTTTGCGCAAAGAGGGCCTCGGCAAGGACGTTACCGACAAATTCCTCGGCGGCCTGCCGGGGGTTCAGAAGGAAGGCTGCGACGGACTGATCACATCTGCGGTGTTCGTGCTGCACCGTATGCCCGGCTGCACACGCACGCTGTGCCTGGAGTTCTTCGGTACCGACGTATCGAAAGCAGTGCCCGCAATTATCGAAACCAAGGCGTACCTGGACCGGCGTGACGATGTGGTCCTGTCCGGGCTTGAGCACCTGGACGAACGCTACGTGCGGGCAGTGAACTACAGCACCAAGGCACCGCGCCGCGAGCGGCCCAAGATGGTGCTGCTGTTGGACATCGCCGGCGAAAACGAAGACGCCGTTGCCGGCGCCGCCTCGGCGGTGGTGCGGCTGGCCAATGAGCGCGGCGGTGAAGGGTTCATCGCCGTCAGCCCGGAAGCGCGGCGCCAGTTCTGGCTCGACCGCGCCCGTACCGCGGCGATCGCGGCACACACCAACGCCTTCAAGATCAACGAGGACGTAGTGATTCCGCTGGAGCGCCTGAGTGAGTACAGTGAAGGCATCGAACGCATCAATATCGAGTACTCGATCCGCAACAAGCTGGCGATGATCGGGACCGTGACTGAGTATCTCAACGGCACGCTCCCGGAACTGCGCCAGTATGAAGACTTCGAAGACAGTGAGGAAAACCGCGCCATCGTGGCCGGCAAGACCCACGCTGCCCTGCAGCATCTTTCGCAGGTTGGTGAGCGCTGGCGGGCGGCACTGGAACGTTTCGAATCGCCGGCTGCCGATTGCGACGCGTTGCTCGATGACGCTGCGCGGGTTGCACGGCGCGCGGGCGACAGGCTGATCGACCTGCTGCTGCGCCGTGATCTGCGAATTTCCTGGCGGGCTGAGGCGGCGCGCCCGTTGAAGGAGATATTCGGTGGCCGGGAATTCGAGGCCGTGCGTGCCAGGCTGGACATAATTCACGCCCGTGTGCGCTCCGGCCGCCTGTTTGTGGCTACCCACATGCATGCCGGTGACGGCAACGTGCATACCAATATCCCCGTCAACTCCAACGACTACACCATGCTGCACGAGGCAGAACAGATCGTTGATCGGGTGATGACACTGGCGACCACGCTCAAGGGCGTCATTTCGGGCGAGCACGGCATTGGTCTGACCAAGATCCGCTATCTTGAGCCGGAAGCGATCAAGGCGTTCACCCAGTACAAGGAGCGGATCGATCCGCGCGGGGTGTTCAACCGCGGCAAGCTGCTGCAGGGCTCGGGCCTTGCGAATGCCTACACACCTTCGCTGCGCCTGGTGCAGCAGGAAGCACTGTTACTCGAAGCCTCGGAACTGGGTGCCCTGAACGACGACATCCGTAAATGCCTGCGCTGTGGCAAGTGCAAGCCAGTGTGCAACACACATATCCCGCGCGCGAACCTGCTGTATTCGCCGCGCAACAAGATCCTGGCCACCGGTGTGGTCATAGAGGCGTTCCTGTACGAAGAGCAGACCCGGCGCGGTATTTCCACCCGCCATTTTGATGAAATGAACGACGTGGCGGACCATTGCACGGTGTGCCACAAGTGTCTGAATCCTTGTCCGGTCAACATCGATTTCGGCGATGTTTCGGTGCGGATGCGCGGTATTCTGCGCGATCAGGGTAAAAAGCGCTTTAGCCCCAGCAGCTGGCTGGCGATGACATTTCTCAATGTCACCGATCCCGCGACAGTCAAGCTGATGCGTAAAGGTATGATCGAGTGGGGTTACCGGGGCCAGCGCCTGGCATACCAGGTCTGGCGGCGTTTGATCCGTGGCCGTCGTCAGACTTTACCCGCGTCGACCACCGGCCGCATGACTGTCGGCGAGCAGGTGATCAACTTCGTCAAGAAACCCTTGCCCGGAGGTCTGCCGACCCAAACCACGCGCGCCATGCTGGGTGTCGAAGATGATAAGGTGGTCCCGATCCTGCGCGACCCCGCCAGGATCAGTGACGAGGCGGATGCTCTGTTCTATTTTCCGGGGTGCGGGTCCGAACGCCTGTTCAGCGAGGTGGGCCTTGCCACCCTGGCGATGCTCTACGAAGTTGGCGCGCAGACCGTGTTGCCACCGGGATACCTGTGCTGCGGTTATCCGCAAAAGGCGTCCGGCAACCATGCCAGGGGTAAGCAGATCAGCACCGATAACCGCGTGCTGTTTCACCGGGTTGCCAATACGCTCAACTATATGGATATCAAGACCGTGATCGTGTCCTGCGGGACCTGCATGGACCAGCTGCGGCAGTACCGGTTCGACGAGATCTTCCCGGGCTGCCGTCTGCTGGATATTCATGAATATCTGATGGAGAAAGGCGTCAGCGTGGAAGGCGTGACGGGACGGCAGTACCTGTACCACGATCCCTGCCACACGCCAATGAAGACTTACGCGCCGCTGGAGGTAGCCGGCAAGCTGCTGGGCGCGGAGGTGCGCCTGTCCGACCGCTGTTGCGGCGAGGCCGGTACGCTGGCGGTATCGCGGCCGGACATCGCCACGCAGATCCGTTTTCGCAAGGAGCAGGAGCTGCGCCAGGGTGTCCACGCTTTGACCGGCCGCGAACGCGTGGAGCAGGGTGAGGTGAAGGTGTTGACGTCGTGTCCTGCCTGTCAGCAGGGCCTGTCGCGTTATGCGGAGGATACGGGCCTGGAAACCGATTACATTGTGGTCGAACTCGCCAACACGAAACTTGGCGACGGCTGGCAGCAGCGCTTTATCCAACACGTAAGAGCGGGCGGCATTGAGCGCGTGCTGTTGTGACAGTTCGCGTTACGACGGGGCGCAGGCCCGGCGCTGTGCTCCGATCGTGCCCGCGCGCTGACCGCTAGGAGTACCCGCCCCGCAGGCGGCGCGCTGTCGCGCAGCAAACAGCCAAATTCTTTGCCAATAACTCCAATAGGTTACGTTTTGTTTGATGAGAGGCTGTCGGACTTGGGGCTGATCTACTGCGCCGGTGGGAGAGCGCCCCATTTTCCCGATCCTTTTCGTCACATAGCTACGGCTATTCTCCTCAAACGATCGAAAAAATGGCCTCGCTCTCCCACCTTGCTCGCTACGATCGCCCAAGTCCGACAGCCTCCTAGATCACGCAGCAGCCCAGCTCGAACGGGATGCTTTCCGTCGACTGGCGTACGTGACCGTCCTTTGCGGCGACTAGAAAGCGCACGGTAAAGCGGTGCCGGCCGCCGCTGATTTCCGCGTAATAGGGGACTTTCCGGTCGACAGCAACCCGCACCAGCTGGCAGGGATGGCTGGAATCCAGGGTCTTCTGGAAGAATCCGGCTTCCGCGGCTACCGGCCTCAATACAGCGCTCTCGCGCACCAGCCGGAGAATCGCCTGGATGGCGCTGGCGATGGCGTCAAACCGGTTCAGCCAGCCGGCCAGATCGTGGGTGCGCTGCTGGGCCGGTTGCTGCAGCCAGAAGTGAAAGCCCGGCAGATCAAAATCACAGGTGCCGCCGGGAATCGCGATGCGCTGCTGGATCCCGCTCAGGAATTCGTTGGTTTTCAGGTCGGCGGCGATCGGGCCGCTGGACTCGTGCAGCTTTTTGCCCAGTGACTCCAGTTCGCCGAGCGTTTTTTTTAAGCGGGTGTGGTCGACGCCCGGATTGGATGCCAGGCGGCCGAGGGTGGACGAGTGGCGTTCCAGTTCCTTCAGGACCTCGGTCTTCAAATCCGTGCGGCCAAAAATGCTGAGAATGTCGAGCAGGCTGGTCAGCGTATTGCGGCTGCCCCACTCGCTGTCGTCGTGCAGGTGTTGCGCGGCCTGGGAAAACAGAAACTCGAGACGCAAAAACGTGCGGATCCGCTCGTTCAGGGGTTGCTCGTAAATGATCGCGTCTTTCACCCGGGGCATTGTCTATCAGGACGGGTGAAGGCGCAAATGCTTACCGCGTCGCTCCGCAAGAAACGATTATGCGCTGAATGGCAAGCTCTACACGCGGCTATTCGCCTGGCCGGCGAGTTGCAGATAGTGGCGATGCAGCTTCTCTATTTCGACTTGCAATTCCAAGAGTTGTTTGTCATTGACGACAATGTCGTCCGCCGCAGCCTGGCGTTGCGCCCGGCTCGCCTGCGCGGCTAGAATGGCGTCGATTTCGTGCCCGCGCAGGTGGTCGCGCGCGCGGATGCGTTGACGCTGAACGTTTTCCGTGCAGTCGATCAGCAGAACGCGTTGCAACCGGTAGTCGGTGCCGGTCTCGACCAGCAGCGGGATAACCAGTATGCAGTAGGGCGTTCCGGCCTCTCTTGCCAGCTGCAGTGCCCGCGCGCGAATACGTGGATGCAGGATGGCTTCCAGTCGCCGTCGCTGCGTCGGATCGGCGAAAACCTGCTGTCTCAGCCGGCCGCGGTCCAGTTTGCCCTCGCTGGTGATCACCTTGGTGCCAAAGCGGTCGACAATCTCGGCCAATGCCGGCTGGCCGGGCTCCACCAGTTCGCGGGCAATCGAATCGGTGTCGATGACGGTCGCGCCCAGGCGCGCAAACTGCCGGGCCGCCTCACTCTTTCCGCTGCCGATACCACCCGTCAAGCCGACGCGCAGCGCACACGGCATGTCAGCTGGCAATACCGGACCAGCGCAGGTACGCGCCGGAGATCTGCTCACCCCATAGCAGGGCGATCCAGCCGGCAATCGCCAGGTACGGGCCAAACGGTATGGGCTGGTGACGGCCACGCCGCTGTATGATCAGCATGGCGCCGCCCAGCACGGCGCCGACCGCGGAAGACAGCAGGACGATCATCGGCAGCGACTGCCAGCCCATCCAGGCGCCGAGCAGGGCCAGGAGCTTGAAGTCGCCAAAACCCATACCCTCCTTGCCGGTCACCAGTTTGAAGACCTGGTACACACTCCACAGCGATAGGTAGCCGGCGACAGCACCGATCAGGCTTGCGCGCATGTCCGCAAACACCGGAAACAGGCTCAGTACCAGTCCCAGCCAGAGAAAGGGCAGGGTAATCGAATCCGGCAGCAGCTGGAGGTCGATGTCGATCAGGCTCAGCGTAATCAGGGCCCAGGTCAGCAGCAGCGCGGCGCCCGCCTGCCAGCTGAAACCGAAGTGCCATGCAACTGTCGCGGAAAGCACAGCTGTCAACAGCTCCACCAGGGGATAGCGCAGGGAAATGGCTGTGCCGCAGGCCCCGCACCTGCCGCGCAACCAGAGGTAGCTCAGGACGGGAATGTTTTCGTAGAAACGGATCCTGTGACCGCAGTGCGGGCAACGCGATGCCGGCCGGGCGAGTGTCAGGGTTGCCTGGTCAGCGGGGTGTCCCAGGTCGAGAACATCACGCGCCTGGGTTTGCCACTCATGCTGCATCATGATGGGCAGTCGGTAGATGACGACATTGAGGAAGCTGCCGACCATCAGGCCGACAACCAGCGCGGTGCCGATAAGAAATGCCGGACTCTGTTCCAGCAGGTGAAAAAGTTCCATGTGAGCGAGAGTCTACTCCACGGCGGTCCAGCCGTGGAGTGTCAGTTCTAAATCGCCGAACCCATTTTGAAGATCGGCAGGTACATGGCGACAATCAGGCCACCGACCAGGACACCCAGCACCGCCATGATCAGCGGTTCGATCAGGCTGCTGAGCCCGTCGACAGCATCGTCGACTTCCTGTTCGTAGAAATCCGCCACCTTGCTCAACATCGCATCCAGCGAGCCGGATTCTTCGCCGATGGCTACCATCTGGTTGACCATGTTGGGGAACAGCCCTGACTGGCTCATGGCAAGCTGCAGCTGCTGGCCGGTCGCCACACTGTCACGCATTTGCAGGATCGCTATCGCGTAGACCTGGTTGCCGGCTGCACCGGCCACCGATTCCATGGCTTCCACCAGTGGAACACCCGCGGCAAACATGGTGGACAGTGTCCGGGCATAACGGGCGATAATGGCCTTGGTTATAATTTCCCCGATGATGGGCATCTTCAGCACCAGGCGGTCGAGCGTGTGGGCGAACTTCGGCGAGCGCTTCTTGGCTTCCACGAAGCCGTACCCGGCACCTCCGATGCCCAGTAATGCCAACCACCAGTTCGACTGCATCCACTCGGATAGGTGGACAACCATCAGGGTAAAGGCGGGCAGGTCGGCGCCAAAACCTTGAAACAGGGATTGAAACTGTGGCACTACGAAGATCAACAGAATCGACGTAACGATAAAGGCCACTACAATGACTGCCGTCGGGTAAAACAGCGCTTTTTTGATCTTGGATTTGAGTGCCTCGGTCTTTTCTTTATAAATGGCGATCTTGTCCAGCAAGGTTTCCAGGATACCCGCCTGTTCGCCCGCATTGACCAGGTTGCAGACCAGCTCGTCGAAGTACAGCGGGTGTTTTGCCAGCGAGCTGGCAAGGGAGCTACCCGATTCGACCTCCGCCTTTATCGCCAGTATCAACTCCTGCATGGACGGGTTTTCGTGTCCGCGGCCAATGATTTCAAAGGACTGTACCAGCGGTACCCCCGCAGACATCATGGTCGCCAGCTGCCGGGTAAAGACGGCAATATCCTTGGGGAGGATTTTCTTTTTCTTTGTGGCAGAAAACAGCGCCGACTTCTTGTTGACCTTGAGCGGGTTAATGCCCTGCCTGCGCAAATCCGCCTTGACCATAGCGGGATTGGCGGCGCGACTCTCACCCTTGATTCTCTTGCCCTTCTTGTCGGTACCTTCCCAGGTAAAAATGTTCTGTTTAATCGCTGCTTCAGCCATGGCTTAATCCTTGGTTACGCGGTTGATTTCTTCGAGACTGGTAACGCCGTCACGCACTTTCTGGAGACCCGATTGCCGCAGGTCGGCAACACCTTCCTGTCTGGCCTGGTCGGCAATCTGCATGGCGTTGCCGTTTTCCATAATAATGCGGCCTGTCGCTTCGGACACGGGCATAACCTGGTAGATACCCACGCGGCCCTTGTAGCCGTCGGCGCACTGGTCGCAGCCCACCGGGCCATACATGGTCAGTCCCGGAAGTTCCTGTTCCTTGAAGCCCTCTTCCAGCAGAGCTGCTTTCGGGATCTCGACGGGCTTCTTGCAGTTGTTGCACAGGCGTCGCGCCAGGCGCTGGGCAATGATCAGGTTGACCGACGAGGCTATGTTGTAGGGCGGCACGCCCATGTTTGCCAGCCGGGTCAGGGTCTGTGGCGCGTCGTTGGTGTGCAGCGTGGACATGACCATGTGACCGGTCTGCGCAGCCTTGATGGCGATTTCGGCGGTTTCCAGGTCACGGATTTCGCCGACCATGATGATATCCGGATCCTGGCGCAGGAAAGCGCGTAGCGCCGCGGCAAAGGTCAGTCCGGCCTTGGGGTTCATGTTGCACTGGTTGATACCCGCGAGGTTGATTTCCACCGGGTCTTCGCAGGTCGAGATGTTGCGGTCGGCTGTGTTGAGGATATTCAGGCCCGTATACAGCGAAACCGTTTTGCCGGAACCGGTGGGTCCCGTCACCAGAATCATGCCGTATGGTTTGTTAAGGTTCTCGAGGTAGAGTTGTTTCTGCTCTTCCTCATAACCGAGGGCATCAATGCCCAGTTTTGCACTGCTCGGATCCAGGATACGCAGCACGACCTTTTCGCCAAACAAGGTCGGGCAGCTGTTAACGCGAAAATCGATGGCGCGCTTCTTCGACAAAGCCATTTTGATACGCCCATCCTGTGGTACGCGGCGCTCGGCGATATCCATCTTGCTCATGACCTTGATGCGCGCGACCAGGCGGTTGGCCATCGACTGTGGCGGCGATGCTACTTCGAGCAACACGCCATCCTGGCGAAAACGGATGCGGAAAGACTTCTCGTAGGGTTCGATGTGTATGTCAGAGGCGCCCTTGTTGATGGCATCGAGCAGAACCTTGTTGACGAAGCGCACAACCGGTGTGTCGTCGATGTCAGCATCCATGCTGTCATCTTTCCCGTTTTCCTCCTCGCCACTGGTAACGTCCAGGTTATCCAGATCCGCGTCCAGCAGGTCCGTCATCGAGGTATCGGCCGAATCCAGCGCTTTGTCGATCGCCCTGGTCAGCTTGTCTTCCTCGACCAGGATGGTTTCGGTACTGATACCGGTGTGGAACTTGATCTCGTCCAGTGCCTGTAGGTTTGTCGGGTCCGAAACCGCAATAAACAGGCGGTTGCCACGCCGGAACAAGGGCAGGGTGCGGTGCTGGCGAATCAGTTTCTCGTCGACCAGGGAAATGGGCGCATTTTCCAGTTCCATGGCCGCCAGGTCGAACAGTGGTACTCCGAATTCCTGGCAGGCGGACGCCGCAATCGCGCTGCTGGCCAGAATCTTGTTTTCCACCAGATAGGAGACGAAAGGTTCGCGCTTCTTCAGCGCCTTTTCCTGTGCCTCACCCGCAAGGTCCTCTGCGAGCAGGCCATCCATGACGAGTCGCTTGGCCAAGCCGCTAAGGTGCGAGATCTGGGTCTGGGTTGCCATGCCGAATAAATATCCTTATTCCATACGGACTTCCGTGATCCGTTCCACAATTTAACCGGTTAGATACATGAATTCAAAGCTTTCTTGAGCAAACCTGTGCTGGATCGAAAGCCAACTATTCGATAGGGTTTCGTCACATACGGGAAAAACTTTATTCTGTTTACTCATCGTTGTAGTAGATGCCTATGTGCGAACCACTGGTCCTTCACTCGAATTGCTGGGAGAGCTTGCGTAATGACTAGTAGGAGGCAGGTTACAGGGTCGGGCTATGGGCGGATGCTTTCGGACCAGTGGCTAGGCGTGGTGCATCATCGGCCGGGAAGGCAGCGAAAACCGGTCGAGCACTTAGAAGCATTTGAACGTTTGTAACTATAGTCTGGTCGTCTGACGCCCGGAAACTTTTTGTGCAGCGTTGATTGAAACCTAGATTCGACACTCAGCCGGCACATACTTATTGTCGGCGGGAACCGCTACATCACAGCTCCAGTTAATGCCATTGGCGCTGAATGCTGGTGTTAACGTCAGGAGAACATTGTTCGCGGCCGCATCCATTGTGATTGTCAGAATGCCGCTAGCATTTGCACAGGTTACAGTCGTATGCCCGACTGCTGCACCGAAATTGCCGCCAATGCAGAGCGTCATGGAGGCGGGGTCATCGAAATAATTATCGGAGACAGTCAGTTTAGCTGCGGCGGCAACTGCAAGGCCTTCTGATACCCTCGCTCTTACGGTGTAGTCCGTATAAGCAGGAAGTGCGATGGAGGCGAGAATCCCGATTATCGCCACGACGATCATCAGTTCGATCAGGGTGAAACCCTGCTGGGCTGTATGCATTGGGCTTTGCATGATTATCACTCCTATGCATGCTTGAAACGTTGTTCATCGTGTCGAAGTTCATTATGAAAGACCCCTCGCGGAGGAGGGGTCTTGTGTGCGTCATATTACCGGGTGTTTTTCACACTTGATCCGGGTCACGCGAGACATGACGTTCAAATGCGGCACTCAGCCGGAACATACTTGTTGTTAGCGGCAGCGGCTACCGCGCATGTCCAATCAGTGCCCTGGGGATTAAATGCCGGTGTCAGACTAAGGATGACATTTTGTGCAGCCGCATCCATGGTTACAGTTAAAATGCCCGTGGCGTCAGCACAGGTCACCGTTGCGTGGCCTGCGGCAGCGCCGAACGTACCACCAGAGCACAGTGTCACAGACGCGGGATTGTTGGAGTAATTTTCAGAGACGGTAGTCTTGCCGGCCGAAGCGACTGCCAGGCCTTCTGAAACCCTTGCCCGCACTGTGTAGTCTTGGTACGCCGGCAGCGCGATGGCAGCCAGAATACCGATGATCGCGACGACAATCATCAGTTCGATAAGTGTAAAACCCTGCTGTGAATTTTTCATAACCAAATCCTCAATTAACGTTAACGTGGGTCAAATAGCGTCGTGAATCAGGAGCCCAATTCAGTGGCTATCACTGCAAAAGCAGTATGCGTGCCAGTTTTACGACGCTATCTGCCTGCAGTTGGCGGCCTAACACGGCTGATCTTTAAATTGTTTTTGAAACAGCTAGATAGGTGGCTGGAAAGGGTCAGGGTAAGCTTCGCATGCGTAGTTCCTCCTTGGGTTTATGACCCGGTCATCCCTGACGCGGGACGTCGATCTGACGTATTTGGGCCGATCGGGTGACGCGCAGCGTCACTCTATCCCCCCGCCCCCCGCCCCCGCATAGCTGGTTCATCTTATTCGAGACCAAGTTTCTTCAGCCGATAGCGCATGGCCCTGAAGGTGATGCCCAGCACCTTGGCGGCGGCCGTCTTGTTGTTGTCGGTCTGTTCCAGCGCCTTGAGGATAGCGCGGCGTTCGATATCCTCAAGATATTCTTCTAATTGTATCCCTTCTGGCGGCGGCTGTATCGAAACGCTGTTCCCGCTCTCCCCGGCTGATTCGACCGAATCGGGCAGTGCCAGGTCCTCCGGCTGAATTTCCCGACCATCGCTCAAGGTCAATGCACGTTCCAGGATGTTTTCCAGCTCGCGCACATTCCCAGGGAATGCATAACGTTGCAGCGCATCCAGTGTCGCCTGTCCGAGGTGTGGGGTATCGATACCCTGTTCGCAAGCCAGTTTCTCTATAACATGTTGCGCCAGTTGCGGGATGTCTTCGCGGCGCTGCCGCAGGTTCGGCACCTTGAGTTCAATGACGTTGATGCGATAGTAGAGATCCTGGCGGAAGCCGCCGGCTTCGACCAGTCTGGCGAGGTCTTTGTGGGTCGCCGACAACACGCGTACGTCGACCGGGATTTCTTTCTGTTCGCCCACCGGGCGTACGGCCTTTTCCTGAATTGCGCGCAGCAGCTTGACCTGCATATGCAGTGGCAACTCGGCGACTTCATCGAGAAACAGGGTGCCGCCATTGGCCGCCTGGAACAGGCCCTCCTTGTCGGACACCGCGCCGGTGAAACTGCCTTTCTTATGGCCGAAGAATTCGCTCTCCATCAGTTCCGAGGGAATGGCGCCGCAGTTGACCGGAACAAATGCTTTGTCATGGCGCGGTCCCTTGGCATGGATCAGGCGCGCTACCAGCTCTTTGCCGGTGCCCGACTCGCCGCTGATATACACCGGCGCCTGACTGCGAGCCAGCTTGGCGATGGTCGAACGGATAGTTTGCATGATGGCCGAATCGCCCAGCAGGGTGTCGCGGGTGCGCCGGTCGCGTTCGGGGAAGCTGGCGAGCTTGAGGGCGCCGGTGACTAGGTTGCGCAATACCTGCAGATCAACCGGCTTGGAGACAAAATCGAAAGCGCCCAGCTTGAGGGCCTGTACCGCGGTTTCCATATTGCCATGGGCGGTGATGACGGCAACCGGCAGATCGGGGTGCTGCTGCTGAATGGTTTCGACCAGCGCCAGGCCATCGCCGTCGGGCAGACGCATGTCGGTCAGACACAGGTCAAAGCGGCATTCCTGCAGCAGTTTGCGAGCGTCGGCCAGGTTGGCCGCGGAGCGCGTGTCGATATTCATGCGGCCGAGCGTCAGTTCGAGCAGCTCACGAATATCCGGTTCGTCGTCGACGATCAGGGTCTGGGGGGTGCTCATGAGTGCAGGATCATTTATCGAATCGGCATCAAATGCAAGTTTCAGGGCACCGGTCGCAGGAACTGAATTTGGAAACAGCTGCCATCGTTCAGCGGCTGGTAAGTGAGCCGCGCCTGGTTGATTTCGCACAGTTCGCGGGCGATATACAGCCCGAGCCCGGTGCCACTTGTCGCAGTCGTGTAGAACGGCTCAAACATCTGATCCGCGGTGGCGGCGTCGATGCCGGGCCCGTTGTCAATCACGTCCAGCTGCACAACACGGGTATCTGCCTGACGAACCCGCAACCTGATCGGAGTGCCATCGTTGCGGGAATGCCGCAGCGCATTCTCGCACAGGTTGGTCAGCACCTGGTGGAGGTGGCCGGGGTCGACCTCCACCTGGACACCCGCTGGATCGACGTCCACGGCGACGCGCCCGGCCGGAACACCCTGGCTCTGGGTGAATTCGTCTCGGAAGAGGTCCAGCCACTGGCCAAGCGGCAGCTGTTGCGGCTGGCTTGCGGAGCGGCGTGACAGCTGCAGCACATTCTCGATAATGGTGTTGACCCGCTGGGTGTGGTTACTGACGATTTCGGTCAGGCGCTTGTCGCCGGGGTTCAGCTGCTCGGACTCGCTTAACAGCTGCGCCGCGTGGCTGATGGCGCCAAGGGGGTTGCGGATTTCATGGGCGATACTGGCCGTCAGCCGCCCCAGGGAAGCCAGTTTCAGTTGTTGTGCCTGTTGTGCGAGCCGCGCACTGTCATCGAGCAGAATTAATGCCCCCTGGCCATGGGAGGTGGTCAGCCCGCTGAATCTCGGTATCAGGGCAGTGCCGCTGTTTCCCCGCTCGAGCGGTCGCGGTTGCCATTGACGGTCCCTCCGCCAGTACCAGAACTCGGTGGCCACTTCGGGCGCCACCACATCCAGTTTTTGCAGCACACTGTCGCCCATGCCCAGCATGGCGCGGGCAGTATCGTTGGCCAGTCGCACATTGCCGTCCGGGTCGATCACCAGCAAACCTGATTCAAGCTGCTGCACGATGTAACGATTCAGCTGTTCGAGATTGGCCAAGTCGATGCCGCGCCGTTCGGCGAGCGCTGCGCTTTCACGGGCGCGGATTACCAGGATATGGGCAAGCCCCGCGGCCATGAACAGCACCGCGCCCAGGAGGCCTGCCCGGGTAACGTGGCTCGCGTCGGTCTGGTCCGGCGACAGGCTGGCGAGACCGGTTTCAAACAGTACGGCCAGTGTGGCGACCGCCGCAAACAGGTAGGCGAGCCGACCCGGCAATACCAGGGCGCCAAACACCACGGCGATGACCAACAGGACACTCAGGGTACTGGCCACACCGGTGCTGGCATGCATCAGCAGGGCTATGGCGCCGATATCCGCGAGCACCTGGAACATCGCCTGGAACTGGTAGCCAGGCCAGTGCAAACGCGTGCTGAAGCCGGCAACGATACCGAAAACCAGGTAGGTCAGCAGTGTCGATTGGAACAGGCCAGGCAACTGGACATTAAATGGATTGCTGTTGGCGAGCCCAAAGAACAACACCGTAAGCAGTCCGGCCAGGATCACCCGGTAGAACGCCAACAGGCGCAGCGGCTGCCAGTCGGTGACGGTTGTGGCGGAATGGCTTTCGGGCACGCCCGCCGCCGGCATCGGTCAGTGGTCCTCGTCGCGGTGAGCACTGCAACAGTAATATTTGTCGCCTGAGCGCAGGGCTTCGTTGCTTGGCAGGTAGGTACCACAGCGCGCGCAGCGTACCATCTCGCCAACTTTCTGCGGTGGTCTGGGTTCGACATCCGCTTTCCTGGACAGTCGCAGCAGAATCCACACCACCAGGCCGATGCCGATCAGATAGATGAGTGTGCGTATGCCCAGCATGCAGGTAGTGTAACTGATGTGAGGTTTTTTGGGATCTGTTCACGGTCGATCGTTGCGCCGTAGGTTGGGCTGAGCGAAGCCCGACATGTTGAGGGGTTCGCTACGTCAATAGCGGGGGCTTCGCGGGGCTTGGTTCAACCGACGTGCTGACTGTGCCAACTTGCCGTTGGGTTTCGCTGCGCTCAGCCCAACCTGCGGACTTGGCCCAACGGTGGCAACCCGTTGCTCCGGATTCGGCCCGCGGTCGCGGTGGCTATCGCGCTTGCGCGAGGCGGGCAGGCACCGCAGAATACAGCTTTCCGATTACCGGGCATTGTCATGCATCTGCACGAATACCAGGCCAAACAGCTGTTCACTGACTGTGGCGTCCCGGTTCCGCCGGGGCGTATGATTGAATCGGTTCAGGATGCTGGTGTTGCGGCCAAGGCGCTGGGTGGAAAGCGCTGGGTAGTAAAGGCCCAGGTGCACGCCGGTGGTCGCGGGAAGGCGGGTGGCGTGCAGCTGGTGGACAGTATCGAGGCCGTCGAAAAGGTCGCAGACGCCCTCCTGGGCACGCGACTGCAGACCCGGCAGACCGGGAGTCCCGGCCTGCCGGTACAGCGCCTGCTGGTTGAAAGTACGGTCGATATCGAGCGCGAGTTATACCTGGGCCTGCTAGTCGATCGCGCCCGTGAGCGGGTGGTGGTGATGGCGTCGGCTGCCGGTGGCATGGATATCGAAGAGGTGGCCGCAAACAATCCCGGTGCAATCTTTACCGAAGCCATCCATCCGGCCGTCGGTCTGCAGGCCTACCAGTGCCGCAACCTTGCGTTTGGCCTGGGGCTGAACGGCGAAAAGGTCAAAGCCTTTACGCAGCTGCTCGGTGGCCTGTACCGGCTGTTTGATCAACAGGATGCCAGCCTGGTGGAAATCAATCCGCTGGTCGTTACCGGCGCCGGTGACCTGCTGGCCCTGGACGCCAAGCTGGATATAGACGATAACGCGCTTTACCGCCGCCCACAGCTTACCGAACTGCGTGATCCCAGCCAGGAAGATGAAAAAGAACGCGCCGCCGGTCAGCACGGGCTCAATTACATCACCCTGGATGGCAATATCGCCTGCATGGTCAACGGTGCCGGCCTGGCCATGGCGACCATGGATCTGATCAAGCTGCACGGTGGCGAGCCGGCCAACTTTCTGGACGTTGGCGGCGGAGCCACTGCGGAACGGGTTGCCGAGGCGTTCAAGCTGATCCTGTCGGACGCGAAGGTGCGCGCCATCCTGGTGAATATATTCGGCGGTATCGTCCGCTGTGACCTGATTGCCGAGGGTATTATCCAGGCCGTCAGGGAGGTCGGCGTCGAGTTGCCGGTGGTGGTGCGGCTGCAAGGTACCAACGTCGATCAGGGTAAAGCCATGCTGGCCGAATCGGGGCTCAGCATTATTGCGGCGGACGGACTTACGGACGCGGCCAACAAGGTGGTGGACGCGGTCAAATAACGCCGCTTCTGAGGCATATGAGTATTCTGGTCGACGAGCACACTAAAGTAATTTGCCAGGGCTTTACCGGCAAGCAGGGGACATTTCATTCCGAGCAGGCACTGGCGTACGGAACGCAACTGATCGGCGGGGTGACGCCGGGCAAGGGCGGGCAGACACATCTGGGCCTGCCGGTCTTCGATACGGTGCAGGCCGCTGTTCGGGAAACCGGCGCCAATGCCACCATGATCTACGTGCCGGCGGCGTTTGCTGCCGACGCCATACTGGAAGCAGCCGACGCTGGTATCGACGTCATCGTTTGTATCACCGAGGGAATCCCGGTGCTCGACATGCTAAAGGTGAAGGCCGCGCTCGCAGGTGGTAATGCCAAACTGATTGGCCCGAACTGTCCCGGTATAATCACCCCCGGGGCGTGCAAGATTGGCATTATGCCGGGCTCCATTCACAAACCGGGCAAGGCGGGAATTGTGTCGCGCTCGGGCACCCTGACGTATGAAGCGGTCCATCAGACCACGCTGGCCGGTCTGGGGCAAAGTACTTGTGTCGGTATCGGCGGCGATCCCATCCATGGTCTGGAATTCATCGACTGTCTGGAGCGTTTTGAAAACGACCCGGACACTGCTGGCGTGATCATGGTCGGCGAAATCGGCGGCAGTGCCGAAGAGGAGGCCGCGGAATTCATTCAGGCAAACATGCACAAACCGGTGGTTGCCTATATCGCCGGTGTGACCGCGCCACCGGGCAAGCGCATGGGGCACGCCGGTGCTATTATCAGCGGTGGGAAGGGTACGGCCGAAGCGAAGTTTGCGGCGCTCGAGAACGCCGGTGTTGCCGTCGTGCGTTCGCCCGCTGATATGGGGCGGCGCCTGTGCGACGTGCTCGCAGGTTCCTGAATGCCAGCCTCGGACCGTCCCGCACAGGCCGCGTTGCGCCTGGTGATGGCGCAGTGCAATTTTATGGTCGGCAGCATCCCGGCCAACACCGAGCGTGTCATTGAAGCGGCGCTGCAGGCACGCGACAGGCTGAATGCCGATCTGATCGTATTTCCGGAACTCACTCTCACCAGCTATCCTCCCGAAGACCTGCTGTTACGACCGGGTTTTCAGGAACTGGTCGATGCCGCCCTGGCGAGACTCCGCAGGCAGATTTCCGGTATCCATCTGCTGGTGGGACACCCGGAAATGACCGCCGCCGGTCGTTTCAACAGCGCGTCGCTGATTCGTGATGGCCAAGTGCTCGCGCGTTGCCACAAACACCACCTGCCCAACTACAGTGTCTTCGACGAGAAGCGCTATTTTGTCTCCGGCGAAGGCTATTGTGTGGCCGACGTCGCTGGCATTGCCCTGGGGATCACCATTTGCGAGGACATCTGGATGCCGGAAGCGGCGCGCCTGGCCGCGGATGCCGGTGCGCAACTGCTGGTCAACCTCAATGCCTCACCTTTCCACACCGGTAAGGGCGGGGAACGCGAAGCTGAGGTCGCGAACCGGGTGGTGGAAACCGGGTGCCCGGTGGTCTACGTGAACCTGGTTGGCGGGCAGGACGAGCTGGTGTTTGACGGTGAATCCTTCGTGCTGGACAGCGCGGCCAGAACGGTGGTTCGGGCGCCCGCTTTTGAGGAAGGGCTGTTCACCGTCGACTTCGAACGGCGCGACGGACGTATTGAACCGGTTGCCGGCGCACTGACGGCGCGGCAGAACGATCTGCCCAGCATTTATCAGTGTCTGGTGCTTGGGGTGCGCGACTATGTGGAAAAGAATGGGTTCAAGGGTGCGATCATTGGGCTGTCGGGCGGCGTGGATTCGGCCCTGACACTGGCTATCGCGGTCGACGCCATCGGTGCCGGGCGTGTCGAGGCGGTCATGATGCCATCGCGGTACACCGCAGATATGAGCCTGGAAGATGCCCGGGCGGAAGCCGAGGCGCTGGGTGTCGACTACCGGGTAATACCGATTGAAGCGCCCTTCAAGGGCTTTCTCGATGTGCTGGCGGACGCCTTCGCCGGGACGCAGCCCGATGTCACCGAGGAGAACATTCAGGCCCGCTGTCGCGGGGTCATTCTGATGGCTCTGTCCAACAAACAGGGCCGAATTCTGCTGACGACCGGCAACAAGAGCGAGATGTCTGTGGGTTATGCCACGCTGTATGGCGACATGGCGGGGGGCTATGCGCCCATCAAGGATGTTCCCAAGCTGCTGGTTTACAGGCTGTGTGGCTATCGCAACAGCACTTCAGCGGTTATCCCGCAGCGCGTCCTGCAGCGGCCGCCGTCTGCTGAGCTGGCGCCCGACCAGAAAGACGAAGACAGTCTCCCACCGTACAGCGTTCTTGACCCGATACTGGAAGGGTACATCGAAAAGGACCTGGGGATTGACGAACTGGTGCGGCAGGGTTTTGACGCGGCCACCGTGCGGCGTGTCGCGACCATGGTGGATCGCAACGAATACAAGCGCCGTCAGGCGCCCCCCGGGGTGCGCATCTCTCGCCGGGCATTTGGCCGGGATCGGCGCTATCCGATCACCTCCGGGTTTCTGTACGCACAACTCGGCAATATATGGCCGAAGGTGGATAATTGAAATCTGTCCTTGAAAAAACTATTGTTAGACAACTATTTCGGCCTCAACAGGGGAACGATGTATGAAAAAGGTAGAAGCTGTCATTAAGCCGTTCAAGCTCGACGATGTTCGCGAAGCGCTGTCCAACGTCGGTATCACCGGCATGACGGCCATCGAGGTCAAGGGATTCGGCCGTCAGAAGGGGCATACCGAGTTGTATCGTGGTGCCGAGTATGTGGTGGATTTCCTGCCCAAGGTAAAACTGGAGATCGTGGTCAAGGAGGAAGACCTGGACCGTTGCGTCGAAACCATTACCAGCGCCGCGCGCACAGGGAAAATCGGTGACGGCAAGATCTTTGTCACCGCCGTCGAGCGGGTGGTTCGCATCCGCACCGGCGAACAGGACCGTGATGCCATCTAGCAGCCTGTCCGAGTAATCATTCTGCTACTGCGAAAGCGGGAGAGCGCCCCATTTTTCCGATCCTTTTCCTCAAATAGCTACGGCTATTCTCCTCAATCGACCGAGAAAATGGCCTCGCCCTCCCACCTTGCTCGCTACGATCGCCCAAGTTCGCCAGCCTCCTAGGCGATTCTTGTCGGTCCGCCATCGTTTTCGTTGCAGTGTATATCAGGGCGCAGTCGTCACCGGCTGATCCTGGGCCTGGCTATTCAGGTCCAGCACCCGCTGGGCATCACCCGCAAGCCCATTCATTCCCATCTTCGTATAGGCCCGCACCAGAACCTTGAGGGCGTCCTGCGCCGCCGGCGTGCGCCCGTAATTTTCAACCACGTATTTGGCGCGATTTGCCGCTGCCACGTAGGCGCCGCGTTTCATGTAGTATTCAGCAACGTTGATTTCGTACTTGGCCAGCATGTTATGCAGGAATATCAGTCGTTGTGTGGCATCCGGCGTATACCGGCTGTCGGGAAACTTTTTCACCAATTGGGTGAAATCGTTGAAGGAATCGCGCAGCGCGCGGGTATCCCTGTCCGACGGCTCGCGTGAGGCGATGCGATCGATGAGGTCGGCGCCACGGGTGTAGTTCGCCAGGCCCTTGAGGTAATAGGCATAGTCCAGGTGAGGATTGCCCGGATTGTTACGGATAAAACGATCTGCGGTCGCGATGCAGGAATCCGGCTCGTCAAACTTGTAGTAGGCATAGGCTATCTCCAGCTGGGCCTGCTGGGCGAACTTGCCGAACGGGTAGCGGGCCTCCAGCTGTTCAAAGGTGCTGATGGCGGTCTCGTAATCCCCCGCACTGAGCGATGACTTGGCCTTGTCATACAGTTCCTGGGCCGACATGTTGGCGAACTCGTCATCCGGCGAGTGCGCGCAGCCGAGGGCGAACAAAGCGGTCAATAAAGGTATAAAGCGTAACCAGCGCATCAGCCTGTGGGTCCCGGGTTAACTCAGCAGGCGCAAATTGTAAGGCTGCCGGCCCCCCTTGGCCACTGCTATCCATGATGGAACACATACAATTGACAGCACGCGTTCCCGCCGCCGCCGCCGGCCGCCGCGTCGATCAGGTGCTCGCGGAACTGTTTCCCGGGTTTTCCCGCAGCCGCCTGCAGCAGTGGGTCAAAGCGGGTGACGTGCTGCTGAACGGCCGGGCGGTCGCGGCAAGTTTTAAAGTCGCCGGCGGCGAGACGGTCAAAATCGCCACCGAGCTGCGCGCCGACAGCGAAGTACCTCCCCAGGATATTCCGCTGGATATCCGCTTCGAGGACGGATACCTGCTGGTTATTAATAAACCCCCCGGACTGGTGGTGCACCCGGCTGCAGGTAATCCCGACAGAACGCTGCAAAACGCCCTGTTACACTATAACGCCGGTCTGGCGTCGTTGCCTCGCGCGGGTATTGTCCACCGCCTCGACAAGGACACCAGCGGCCTGATGGTGGTGGCGTGTAACCTCACCGCGCACAAATCTCTGGTGGAGCAGCTGCAGGCGCGAACTGTGCACCGTGAATATCTGGCGCTGGTACAGGGCGAGGTGACCGCGGGTGGCAGCATTGATGCGCCGATTGGGCGTCATCCACGCGATCGTTTGCGCATGGCGGTGGTGCCCGCGGGCAAGCCGGCGATCACTCACTACCGAGTGGTGGAGCGCTTCCCTGCGCACACGCTGCTCTCGGCACGCCTCGAAACCGGTCGTACCCATCAGATCCGTGTGCACATGGCCTCCATGCATCACCCGTTGGTGGGCGACCCGCTGTATGGCGGTCGTCAGCGCCTGCCGCGCGCCCCGTCTGAACGCCTGCGCGCGGCACTAAGCGGATTCCGGCGCCAGGCACTGCATGCCAGGCGCCTGGAGCTGTGTCATCCCGCCAGCGGCGAGACGCTTGGCTGGGAGGTGGGCATGCCGTCGGACTTCGTCCGGCTGCTGACCGTGTTGAGAGAGGAAGCATGATTTATCCGCGCTGGCCGGCGCCCGACCGTGTGAGAGCGTTCTCCACCACCCGCAGCGGCGGGGTCAGCCTGCCTCCCTACGACAGTCTGAATCTGGGGCACCACGTTGGCGATGACGCCGCCGCGGTGCGCGAAAATCGCCGACGTCTGCGGCGGCAGCTGGAGCTGCCCGCAGAGCCCCTGTGGCTGGATCAGGTACATGGCGCGCGGGTGGTCGATGCTGGCCATCAGACGCCGCACCGGTCGGCGGATGGGAGTTTCAGCCGCCGAAGCGGCGCGGTGTGCGCGGTGCTGACGGCGGACTGTCTACCGGTCCTGTTCTGTGACCGGCGCGGGTCTGCGGTGGCCGCCGCACATGCCGGCTGGCGCGGGCTGGCCGCGGGAATACTGGAGGCAACGGTTGGCGCTCTGGGAGTCCACCCAGGACAAGTGCTGGCGTGGCTGGGACCGGCCATCGGACCGGAGGCATTCGAAGTGGGTGGCGAAGTGCGCGAAACGTTTGTTGCGCAGCACGCGCCAGCCGCGTCGGCGTTTGTGGCCCGGCCGAACGGCCAGTGGCTGGCTGATCTCTATCAGCTGGCACGGGTGCGCTTGCTCGCGGTGGGGGTCAGCACCATCCACGGGGGGGGCTTTTGTACCCGCAGCGATCGTGAGCGGTTCTATTCGTTTCGCCGCGACAGGACCACTGGACGGATGGCCTCGCTGATCTGGCTGGAATGAACAGCTGTGCGCCTTGTCATCATCACTTATACTTCATCGCCTTTCGCACGGAACTGGCCCGAATGGGGTTACTGACCTGGATTCTTTTGTTTTGCCTGTTTGGCGGTGCCCTCAGCGTGGTCGCGGCTGCCGCGTTTCTGTTGCTGCCGGAACCGATGCGCACCCGGCTGTTGCCGCACTCGGTGAGTTTTGCTATCGGTGCGCTGCTGGGCGCGGCCTTGCTGGGACTGCTGCCGCACGCGCTCGAAGCAGTGGGTAATCGTGATCTGCACGCCATCACGGGCGCCGTGCTATTAGGCCTGTTCGGTTTCTTCCTGCTGGAGAAGCTGGTGCTCTGGCGCCATTGTCACAGCGACCATTGTGAGGTTCACTCCCCGGAGGACACGACCCGCCCGCACGCGCCGGCCGGAACCTTGATCCTCATTGGCGACGGCCTGCACAATTTTATCGACGGTGTGCTGATTGGCGCAGCCTTTCTCACCGATATCCATCTGGGGGTTGTCACCAGCCTGGCCGTCGCGGCGCACGAGATTCCCCAGGAGGTCGGGGATTTCGCCGTACTGCTGCACAGCGGTTTCAGTACCGCCAAGGCGTTTTTTTACAATCTCCTGTCCAGTCTGGCGACGGTGATCGGCGGCCTGCTGGCCTACTACAGCTTCAAGGATCTGGCCCCGCTGTTGCCCTATATACTGGCGGTTGCCGCTTCCAGTTTTATTTATGTCGCGGTCGCCGACCTTATTCCGGGCTTGCACCAGCGCGTGGAGTTCAGCGCAACGTTAAAGCAGGTGCTGCTCATCGGCGCGGGCGTCACGCTGATCTATATGGCCCACTCCACGCTGCACGCCTAGGAGGCTGTCGGACTTGGGGCTGATCTACTGCGCCGGTGGGAGAGCGCCCCATTTTCCCGATCCTTTTCGTCAAATAGCTACGGCTATTCTTCTCAAACGATCGAAAAAATGGCCTCGCTCTCCCACCTTGCTCGCTACGATCGCCCAAGTCCGACAAAACCTAACCTACTGAATGTATTGGCAACGCATTTGGCTGTTTGCTGCGCGACAGCGCGCCGCCTGCGGGGCGGGTACTCTAGGAGCCGGTCCGTCGGACGAGCTTCCGGCCTTGCGTGGGGCGCTCGCTTGCGCGGTCCATGAATCCGCCCTTATAGTGAGGTGTCAGTCTGATACGGAAAAGCCCATGTCCAACTGGTATATGTTGACGCTAATCGGTAAGGATCAGCCTGGCATCGTCGCCAAAGTCACGACCGCGCTGTTCGAGGCGGGTTGCAATCTTGGTGAGACCTCCATGATCAGGCTGGGCAACAACTTCACCGTGATGATGATGGTTGCCAGCCCCGATGGCGACGCCGAGCTGCGGCCTATTCTGCAGCCGGTGGTCGATAGCCTGCAGCTGGTGTTGCACATTGACGCCATCGACGGGGGATTACACCAGCGGCCGGTCCCGGATGTCTGCATCGTGGTGCACGGCGCTGACCGCGCGGGTATCGTGTCGCAGGTGACCAGCTGTGCCGCCGCGGCCGGTCTGAACATCGTTGACCTCGAATCCGATGTCGCGGGCACTGATGACAATCCCATTTATATTCTCCAGATTCAGGGCAGGGCCGCACAGGGCATTGCGGCCATAGAAAGGGCGCTGGCGCCGTTGCAGGCCGAGGGCGTGAAGGTCGACGTGCATCCCATTGACACGCTGATCGGGTGATGCGTGGCGCTTCTGGAGATCCTGACCTATCCCGATGAACGCCTGCGCCAGGTGTCCAGCGCGGTCGAGCGGTTTGACGCCCTGTTCCAAAGGCGTGTCGAGGATCTGGAGGAAACGCGCCTGGCCGGCCCGGGTGCAGTAGGGATAGCGGCTCCTCAGGTGGGCTGGTTCGAAAGGGTGGTTATCGTCGACGTGTCGGGGCGCGAGAAGACACGAAATCATGGCCACCTGATTCTGGTCAATCCCGAGATCACCGAGTGGGACGGCTATGCAGTCGGGCGGGAGGGCTGTTTGTCGGTACCGGACTATACCGGCAATGTCATCCGCGCGGAAAGAATCCGCCTGCAGGCGCTGGACCGGGAGGGCAACTCGCTTTCCTTCGACATGGACGGCTTTGAGGCGCGCGCGGTGCAGCACGAAATGGATCATATCGACGGTCTGCTGTTCCTCGATCGTTTGGTCAGTCGGCGACAGGATCTTTTTCAGCGCAAGGTTTATAAGTGATTGTTTAACCACTAAGGCGCACAAAGGAAAGCCCTGTTACCGCCACGTCGCGCGAAGTATTCTTGTCAAAAAGCTGGCTTTACGAGCCGCGGGCAGCCGCGCCGACAGTTGGCCAACAAGCTCCAGCATTCCCCAGCTTTTCATCAACTTGGCGCGACTTGGCGGTAGGCAGCGTTTCCTCTGTACGCCTCCGTGCGCATCAGTAGTTAAACCTTGCCAACCTTGAAATCCCCGACAAGATGACCCATATAATGCCCAGGTAATCATTAATAGTGGGGAGTTTCCGTCATGCGGATGGACAAATTGACGTCCAAGTTCCAGATGGCACTGGCCGATGCCCAGAGCCTGGCCGTGGGCCGCGATCACAACTATATCGAACCGGTACACGTGCTGGTGGCGCTGCTCGATCAGGAAGGGGGCAGTGTGCGTCACCTGCTGACCCAGACCGGCGTCAATACCAACCTGCTGCGTTCCCAGCTCGGTGAAATGCTGGAGCGCTTGCCGACTGTTGCGGGTACTGCCGGTGAGGTACACATCTCCAACGATCTGACACGCCTGTTTAATCTGACCGACAAGCTGGCCCAGCAGCGCAAGGATCAGTACATTTCCTCTGAACTGTTTGTGCTGGCGGTAGTGGAAGACAAGGGCGAACTGAGCAAGCTGTTGCGCGACGCCGGAGCCAGCAAGAGTCTGGTGGAACAGGCGATCAACAACATGCGAGGCGGCCAGAGAGTGGACGATGCGAACGCGGAGGACCAGCGCCAGGCGCTGGAGAAGTACACTATCGACCTGACCGAGCGCGCCGAGCAGGGCAAGCTTGATCCGGTCATCGGTCGCGATGACGAGATCCGCCGCACTGTACAGGTCCTGCAGCGGCGAACCAAGAACAATCCTGTACTGATCGGGGAGCCGGGTGTCGGCAAGACCGCCATTGTCGAAGGGCTCGCCCAGCGCATTGTCAACGGCGAGGTCCCCGAGGGCCTGAAAAGCAAGCGCCTGCTGAGCCTGGACATGGGCGCGCTGATCGCTGGCGCCAAGTTCCGCGGTGAGTTCGAGGAGCGCCTCAAGGCCGTGCTCAACGACCTCGCCAAGCAGGAAGGTCAGATTATTCTGTTCATCGACGAGTTGCACACCATGGTGGGTGCCGGGAAGGCGGAAGGCGCGATGGATGCCGGCAACATGCTGAAGCCGGCGCTGGCGCGCGGCGAGCTGCATTGCGTGGGTGCGACCACACTCGATGAGTACCGCAAATACATCGAAAAGGACGCGGCGCTGGAACGGCGTTTCCAGAAAGTGCTGGTCGAAGAGCCCAGTGTCGAGGACACCATTGCTATCCTCCGCGGATTGAAAGAACGCTACGAGGTGCACCACGGTGTCGATATCACTGACCCGGCGATTGTCGCCGCGGCGACGCTGTCAGCGCGTTACATCACCGACCGCCAGCTACCGGATAAGGCCATCGACCTGGTCGACGAGGCTGCCAGCCGCATACGCATGGAGATCGACTCCAAGCCGGAGCCGCTTGACCGCCTGGAGCGGCGCCTCATCCAGTTGAAGATCGAGCGCGAAGCCTTGCACAAGGAATCCGACGAGGCGTCGAAAAAACGCCTCGAAAACCTGCAGGGAGAAATCAACACGCTGGAGCGCGAGTACTCTGACCTGGAGGAGATCTGGAAGTCGGAGAAAGCCGCGGTGCAGGGCTCCCACCATATCAAGGAAGCGCTGGAACGCGCCCGCCAGGAGCTCGAAACGGCACAACGTGGCGGCGACTGGGCGCGTGCCGGCGAGTTGCAGTATGGCCGCATCCCGGAGCTGGAAAAGCAGCTGGACATGGCGGCGCAGGCCGAGATGCAGGAGATGAAGCTGCTGCGCAACAATGTGACCGACGAAGAAATTGCCGAAGTGGTTTCCAAGTGGACCGGTATACCGGTGTCGAAGATGCTTGAAGGTGAACGCGACAAGCTGCTGCGCATGGAAAGCGAGCTGGAGAAGCGGGTGGTTGGTCAGAGTGAGGCGGTCAAGGCCGTATCCGATGCAATCCGCCGGTCCCGCGCGGGATTGTCCGATCCGAACCGACCCAACGGTTCTTTCCTGTTCCTGGGTCCGACCGGTGTCGGCAAGACCGAGCTCACCAAAGCGCTGGCCGAATTTCTGTTCGATACCGAAGAAGCCATGGTGCGTATCGACATGTCGGAGTTCATGGAGAAACACTCGGTGGCGCGCCTCATCGGTGCACCGCCCGGCTATGTGGGGTACGAGGAAGGTGGTTACCTGACCGAGGCCGTGCGGCGCAAGCCGTATTCCGTGATCCTGCTGGACGAGGTCGAGAAAGCCCACCCGGATGTCTTCAACGTCCTGTTGCAGGTGCTGGACGACGGCCGGCTGACCGACGGGCACGGGCGTACCGTTGACTTTCGCAACACGGTCATTGTCATGACGTTCGAACCTCGGCAGCCAGCTGATCCAGGAACTGACCGGTGAAGAGAATTATGAGCGCATGAAGTCGGCGGTGATGGAGGTGGTCGGTACGCATTTCCGCCCCGAATTCATTAACCGCATCGACGAGGCAGTGGTATTCCACCCGCTGGGACGCGAACAGATCCGTTCGATCACCACCATACAGATTGCCTATCTGCGCAGGCGACTGGTCGAGCGCGACCTGGATCTGCAGTTGTCGGATGCGGCGCTGGACAAGCTGGGCGAGGCGGGCTTCGATCCGGTGTACGGTGCGCGGCCGCTGAAGCGGGCCATCCAGCATCAGCTGGAAAATCCGCTGGCGCAGCAGATACTGGCCGGGCGCTTCCACCCCGGGCAGGTCATCGAGGTCGATGCCGACGACAGCGGCCTGGTATTCAGAGCGGGTCGGACACAGGCCAGCGCGGCGTAAATCTCAGTGCAAATCAACCGATAGAGGCGGGCTCGTGCCCGCCTTTTTTATTGTTTTGCCGGGTTTTTCCGCTTGAAGGCGCTGACCTGAATCCGTAGTATGACACGGTCCGGCGCTAACCGGACCACAAGAATACCCAGGAGGATAAGCAATGATTTCAAAGAAAGCCCGTGAGGCTCTGCTGGTTTCTGCACTCGCCCTGCTGTTCGCTCCGGCGCTGTCTGCCAAGGGCTTCAGTTACAGCTACGCGGATGTCGGCTACGAACGCGTCAACGGTGATCACTTCGACGTGGACGAGGCGGTGGTCAATGCCTCGTTCGGCGTCCACGACCTGGTGGCGCTGCAGGCCGGGTACGTCAGGGGCTGGACGGACGGTTATCCCAAGACCGAGGATCCTTCAGGCAATCCCGATCTCAACCAGTTTCAGTTTGGTCTGCGGCCGCACTACAGTTTCACCAAGAGTCTGGATGCCTACGGTGATCTGATCTATGTCAACAGCAAGTTCAACGGTGATCGCTCGAAAACTGACATCGGCTGGGTCTATGCGGCGGGTATCCGCTACCAGGCATTCAAGCGGGTCGAATTCCGCGTTGCCGGCGAGTACCAGTCTGGCAACGTCGACGAAACGTTCCTGGTCATCGGACCGGTGATCAAGCTGACGAAAGATTTCGATTTGTCGCTGCGGACAGCCCACAGCAGCGACAGCTCGGCCTATTTTGCGGGTATCCGTTTGAATTTCTGAGCAGCGCCTGCACCGCTATGTTTTTGGAACCCGCCCCGGTCCGTAAGGGCGGGTTTTTTCATTTCTGTTCCCTCCGGGAAATGCGCAGCAGCACCTGATCCAGTGCCCGGCTGCTGAGCACGCGTTTCAACGTGCCAAACAGCCAGGTTGGAACGGTGACGTAATACCTCGGTTGCGGCTGGTGGCTTTCGAGCGCCTGGATGACCTTCTCAAGCACGGCTTCCGGCGGCAGGGTGAACGGCGCTGCCGGGCCCTCGCGGGCCAAACGCCGTTCGGTGGCGAGGTACTTTTCGCGGTGGACGCTGTTGTGGATGTCGATGTTGCGCCGCCAGGCGGCCAGGGCATTGGCGCGAAAGCGGCTGAGAATGGGGCCGGGCTCGATCAGCACTGCGTAGATGCCGGTATCCGCGAGTTCCAGGCGCAGCGTGTCGTACAAGCCCTCCAGTGCAAACTTGCTGGCGTTGTAGGCGCCCCGGTAGGCCAGTGACACCAGACCCAGCACCGAGCTGTTCTGGATAATCCGGCCCTCGCCGGCCTCTCGCATCCAGGGGATCAGCCGATTGGTCAGGTCGAGGGTGCCAAACACGTTGGTTTCGAACTGAGCGCGCAGCGTTTCGCGGTTGAGGTCCTCCACGGCGCCGGGCTGGCCGAAGCCGGCATTGTTGAACAGGCCGTAGAGTCGTTTCCCGGTCAGTTCGGCAAGCCGATCGACGGCCGCGTCGATGGATGACGGTGAATCCAGATCGAGCTGAATACAGGTCAGCCCTTCCTCACGCAGGCGCTCGACGTCGCTGTGCTTGCGCGCGCTGGCGATCACCCGATAGCCACGAGCCGCCAGGCCGTGCGCGACACAATGGCCGATACCACTGGAACAGCCGGTAATGAGGATGTTGCGTTCGCTGCGCGTCATGGAGCAGTATTCTAACTGATTCAATTCACTTGGAAATTGCTTTGAGTCATGGCTCCCCGCTGGCCTGGCCCGGTATTTAAGAATCCTGTCCGCGCGGCGATATAGGAGGTAGGGAAACTTATTGAGTTGCCAGGGAGTAAGACTGCATGGACCTCGCCACCCTTGTCGGAATTCTGGGTGCCTTCGGTATTATTATCTCCGCCATCATTGTCGGTGGCAGTGCCATCATATTCGTCAATCCGCCCTCGCTGCTGATAGTCGTCGGTGGCACCCTGTTCGCCGTCTTGATCAAGTTCCCACTGCGGCACTTTTTGAGTGCCTTCAAGGTGGCTGCCAAGGCCTTTTTCAACAGGCCCGAAGACCCCCTGAAACTGATTTCCGAAGGGGTCCAGCTGGCCAATATCGCCCGCAAGGAAGGGGTTTTGGGTCTGGAGGGACAGGAAATTGACAATGAATTCCTGAAACGTGGCATTCAGCTCAGCGTCGACGGTCACGAGCCTGAGTTCGTACGCACCATGCTGGGCAAGGACATCAATCTCACCATCGACCGCCATGAGCGTGGCCAGGCCATCTTCAAGGCTATCGGCGACGTCGCGCCGGCCATGGGAATGATCGGCACCTTGATCGGCCTGGTGCAAATGCTGTCGGCCATGGACGACCCCAAGGCTATCGGTCCGGCCATGGCCGTGGCGTTGCTGACGACGCTGTACGGTGCCGTTATCGCCAATGCCTTTGCCTTGCCGATCGCCGACAAGCTGGCACACCGCAGCCAGGAAGAACGCCTCAACAAAGCGCTGATACTCGAAACCATCGGCTCTATTCAGGAAGGCCTCAACCCGCGCGTCATGGAAGAACTGCTGAAGACCTACCTGCCCGCCAGCAGGCGCGAGCATGTCGGGGACGAGCGGGCCGATGCGGCCTGACGGCCGCATGGCCAACCCCCGGGGATAGACGCTGATGTTCGACGACGCACCAGCGGCTAAAGCCACGCCAGGCGCACCGGCTTGGGTCATGACCTTTGCCGACCTGATGTCGCTGCTGATGTGCTTTTTCGTGCTGCTGCTGTCGTTCTCGGAGATGGACGTGTCCAAGTACAAGGAAATGGCTGGCTCAATGAAAGACGCTTTTGGTGTGCAGCGCGATATCAAGAGCAAGGAGCCGCCGAAGGGCATCAACGTCATTGCCCGCGAATTCAGTCCAGGGCGTCCCGAGCCCACGCAACTGAATGTGATTCGCCAGATGACCACCAGTGACCTGCGTGTCAATCTGGATCTGGGCAAGCAGCGCCACCGCCCCGTTCCGACGCCCAGGAAGAAACATGATCCGGACCAGACGGAGACCTTGAAGCGCGCGGAAACCGCCCGCACCCAGACCAGCGGCCTGAGTGAGGCACAGAAGCAGGAGCTGCTGAAGGCGAAAGCGCTGGCAGCCAAACGGCTGGAAGAAAAGCTGAGCGAGGAACATCAACTCGCGGATTTGCGCGCACCAGGTGCGGGCAAGGGCGTCAGCATAGACCAGGCATCCCTGGATGAATTGCTCGAGGCGAGACTGGCGGCGGAGACGCAGAAAAAGCTGCAGCAGAGCGCCAGGCTGATCAGCGACGCGCTGGGCCGCGAAATCAAGGCGGGTTCGGTCGACGTCGAAACCGCGGGCCAGAAAATTATCATTCGGGTGCGGGAGAAAGCGTCTTTCGGGTCCGGGCGAGCCGAGCTGAAGGAGGGATTCCGCCCGATTCTGGCGCGTGTCGCGGAGATCCTCAAGGGTACCGACGGCAAGATCATTGTCGCGGGGCATACCGACAATGTCCCCATTTACACCGAGCGTTTCCGTTCCAACTGGGAACTGTCGGCGGCTCGCGCGGTATCGGTGGCGCACGAAATGATGCTGGCCACCAACATTCCGTCCAGGCGCTTCCTGGTACAGGGCTATGCGGACACCGAGCCGGTGGCCACTAACGACACCGCGGCCAACCGCGCCAGGAACCGCCGGGTGGAGATCATTCTGCAACAGGGTGACGACATGCAGTCGCCGCGCAAGATCAGCGGCGAAAAGGTCTCGACGCCAATGCCGCCGCGCGACTTGCCAGCAGTCAAGGTTAAGCGGCAAACTGCAGCGTCGCCGGCCGGCGTCGGGGCCGCGCCTACGGGCAAACCGGCAACCGGTGCTGCAGGGCGCGCAGCCTCGGGCAAAGCCCGTGGCGTTAATGCGGCGGGCATCAAAATGGGGGGTTCAGGTCAAACGTCCGGCAGACCGGTGAGGCCGGCCGAGAAGCCAGAATCCTCGCTGGGTATCAAAGCGGGCGGAAGCTAGGAGGCTGTCGGACTTGGGCGATCGTAGCGAGTACGGTGGGAGGGCGAGGCCATTTTTTCGATCGTTTGAGGACAATAGCCGTGGCTATTTGACGAAAAGGATCGGGAAGATGGAGCGCTCTCCCCCCGGCGCAGTAGATCAGCCCCAAGTCCGACAGCCTCCCAGTCAGGGGATATGCAATGAGTGACGAACGCAGAGAATATTTTCGCATCGAAGACGAGATCGCGCTCGACTACCGTCTCATAAATGAAGACGAAGCCGACCAGTTGCAGGAGCGCATGCGGTCGCGCCTGGTGGACCGGTTTACCGCAGCGTCCAGTTTCGCGGCGACGACACGGCAGATGGCGCACGTGATCCACAAAGTCCAGACGGAGTCACCGGAACTGGCGCGTTGCCTGCAGGCCATCGATCATAAGCTCAATATGATTGCCCAGCTGTTTGTCAGTGAAGAGATGGGTCTGAACGAGCAGCCAACCCGCGAAGTGAACCTCAGCGCTGGCGGTGTTGCCTTCCGTGCCCAGCACGAGATCAAGGTCGGCAGCGAGCTGGAACTGCGCATGGTGTTGTTCCCGTCACTGGTGGGCATTCTTACTATCAGCCGCGTGATCCATTGTGAACCGACGAGCGACGGCAATACCCAGTTTCCCTGGCAGGTGGCGGTCGCATACGAACACTTGCGGGAAACCGACCGCGAGCTGCTGGTGCGCCATATCATGTCAAAAGAAACCGAACAGCTGCGCGCGCTGCGTTCGGAAAATGACAGCTGACCAGCAGCATATTCAGACTGCGGCCTCTCGCGCCTCTTCCTGCAGCTGCAGCTCCCACAGCCGGGCATAGAGCCCGTCCTGTTCGAGCAGTGCGGCGTGGTCGCCCTGTTCCACGATGCGACCCGAGTCCATTACCAGGATATTGTCGGCGTCGACGATAGTCGACAGGCGGTGGGCGATGACCAGCGTGGTGTGGGCACGGGCCGCACTGCGCAGGGTTTCCAGGATCACCTGCTCGGAGTGACTGTCGAGGCTGGAGGTGGCTTCATCGAACAGCAATATTTTCGGATTCTTGAGGATGGCGCGGGCGATAGCGACACGCTGTTTTTCACCCCCGGACAGTTTCAGTCCGCGCTCGCCGACCACGCTGTCATAACCCTTGGGCAATCGGCTGATGAAGTTGTGAATGTTCGCCGCACGTGCCGCAGTCTCTATGGCGGCCTGGTCGGCACCGGGCCGCGCGTAAGCAATGTTATAGCGCAGGGTATCGTTAAACAGCACCGTGTCCTGCGGAACGATTCCGATGGCCGCCCGCAGGCTTTGCTGGGTCACCGTGCGCACGTCCTGTCCGTTGATCAGGATACGTCCTGAATCAACGTCATAAAAGCGAAACAGCAATCGCGCCAGAGTGGATTTGCCGGCGCCGCTGGGGCCGACCACGGCGACCTTGTGACCCGCGGGAATGCTGAAGCTCAAATCGTGCAGAATCGGGCGCTCCTGCTCATAAGCAAAGCTGACCCGGTCAAAACGCACATCCCCCCTGCCGACATCAAGCTCCACAGCGTCGGTGCGGTCCTGGATTTCCGGTTGCAGTTCCAGGAGATCGAACATGGCGCGCATGTCGGCGATGGAATGCTTCAGCTGGCTGTAGACGATGCCGAGGAAATTCAGCGGAATGAACAGCTGCAGCAGAAACGCGTTGATCAGTACCAGGTCGCCGATCGTCAGGGTACCGGCGACCACCCCTTTTGATGCCAGGAGCATGATCAGGGTTACGCCCGCGGCAATGATGCCGGCCTGGCCGACGTTCAGCGTCGACATCGAGGTCTGGCTCTTGACAGCGGCGTCCTCCCACTTTTCCAGCGAGCTGTTGTAGCGCCTGAGCTCGTGCTGCTCATTGCCGAAGTACTTCACCGTCTCGTAGTTGATCAGGCTGTCGATGGCCTGGGTATTGGCCTGTGAATCGCTGGCGTTCATGGTGACACGGTATTTCATGCGCCACTCGGTGATCTTCATGGTGAAATAGATATAGGTCACCACCGAGCCGAACGTGATGACTGCGAACCAGGGGTTGTAGTCCCTGAGCAGAATAACGGCGATCAGGGTGACCTCCACCAGTGTGGGTACAATGCTGAAAGCCATGTAGTTGAGCAGCGAACTGACGCTGCCCGCGCCGCGCTCCAGGTCGCGGGAAATGCCGCCGGTCTTGCGTTCCAGGTGATAACGCAGCGACAGGCGGTGCAGGTGGTCGAGTACGCGCGTCGATATCTGGCGCATGGCGCCATAGCGGACGCGGGAGAAAACCGAGTCGCGCAATTCATTGAACAACGCACTGGCGAGGCGCAGTGCCCCGTACGCGAGCAGCAGGGTCAGGGGCAGCACCAGCTGGCTGCCGGTCTTGCCCAGCGCATCGACGATGTGTTTGAGCACCAGCGGGATGCCCACGTTGGCGACCTTGGAAAGCACCAGAGAGCTCAGCGCCAGGGTCACCCGTCCGCGGTAGTCCCAGAGAAAAGGCGCTAATGATTTCAGGGTCTTAATGTCATTGGCCCGGTTTTCCGGCAGTTCAGTATGGCGCACGTGCATGGCGCTATTCTACTGGCATTGTCGCGATTTTCTCCCCCTCTCTTACGCGGAAAGGTGAGATGAGCGCACGCTTGGCGCCACCGCTGGCGCTGCCGCCTACCGAAAGGCCGGTGGGGACGAATCAGGCGTCGAAACATCGGCCCCTCGACTGCTATAATCGCGCGCTTCGCAAATCCGGTGAGATCTGGTTATGCCCATTTACGAATACCGCTGTGCCGAATGCGGGCACGAACTGGAAAAGCTGCAGAAAATCAGTGACGCGCCTCTGGTCGCCTGCCCGGCCTGCGGTAAGCCTGCGTTGCAGAAACTGGTGTCCGCCGCCGGTTTCCGTCTCAAGGGCGGCGGCTGGTACGAGACTGATTTCAAGAAGGAAAAGAAGAAGAATGTCGTCAAGGAAGAGCCAGGCCAATCGGACAAGCCGGAAAAGGCTGAAAAGGCCGAAAAGGCCGAAAAGGCCGAAAAGGCCGAAAAGGCCGAAAAGGCCGCTGGCAGCGCTGCCAAGACGTCATCCGGGAGCAGCCAGAAAACCGGTTGACCGTGATCGGCCGGGTCACAGCTGATACAACGGCAAACGCATAACCCCATTCAGGAAAAACACCCGCCATGCGTACCCACTATTGTGGAGAACTTAACACCAGTCACCTCGACCAGGAAGTCACGCTGGTCGGCTGGGCCCACCGTCGTCGCGATCACGGCGGCGTGATTTTCATCGATCTGCGTGATCGCGAAGGCCGCGTACAAGTGGTCTTCGATCCGGATACCAGAGAAACGTTTGCCAACGCTGAACGTGTGCGCAGCGAGTACGTCCTGCAGGTCGTCGGCCAGGTCCGGCGCCGGCCGGCGGGCACCGAGAACCTGGACCTTCCCACCGGCGAAATCGAGGTGCTGGGCAGGCAGCTGATCATTATCAACACTGCGGAAACACCGCCCTTTCACCTGGATGACGATACGGTATCGGAGGAACACCGCCTGCGTTACCGTTACATCGACCTGCGCCGGCCGCAGATGTTCTCCCGTCTGCGGATGCGTTGCGCTGTGACCCGCGAACTGCGTTACTTTCTGGACAACAACGGCTTCCTGGATATTGAGACACCGATGCTCACGCGCGCCACCCCGGAAGGTGCACGTGATTATCTGGTGCCGAGCCGCACCCACCCCGGAGAGTTCTTTGCTTTGCCGCAGTCGCCGCAGCTGTTCAAGCAGTTGCTGATGATGTCCGGCATGGATCGTTACTACCAGATCGTGCGCTGCTTCCGCGACGAGGATCTGCGCGCCGACCGACAGCCGGAATTCACCCAGCTGGATATCGAGACCGCCTTCATGGATGAAGACGCCATCATGACGCTGATGGAAAGCATGATCCGCCGTGTGTTCGACAAGGTCCTGGGTGTCAGGCTGGACGACCCGTTCCCGCGCATGACCTACCAGGAAGCCGTGCGGCGCTTTGGTTCCGACCGCCCGGACTTGCGCGTGCCACTCGAACTGGTGGACGTTGCCGACCTGATGCAGGGCGTGGATTTCAAGGTCTTCTCCGGGCCAGCCAGGGACCCGCACGGCCGTGTCGCCGCGCTGCGCCTGCCGAGCGGGGGCGAACTCACACGCAAGGAGATCGACGACTACACCAGGTTCGTTGCGGTCTACGGCGCCAGGGGGCTGGCCTATATCAAGGTCAACGAACTGGCGAAGGGCCGTGGTGGCCTGCAGTCGCCCATCCTCAAGTTCCTGCCGGATGAGGTCATTGACACCGTCATGCAGCGCACCGCCGCGCAGGATGGTGACCTGGTCTTCTTTGGAGCCGACAAGGCGCGCATTGTCAACGAAGCGCTCGGTGCTTTGCGGGTCAGGCTCGGTGAGGACCGCGGCCTGCTGGAGGGCGAATGGAAGCCGCTGTGGGTGATTGACTTTCCCATGTTCGAATGGGACGAGGATACCGGCCGCTGGGGTTCACTGCACCACCCCTTTACAGCGCCCAAGGAGGGACATCTGGAACTGCTGGACAGCGACCCCGGGGCCTGCCATTCCCGCGCTTACGACATGGTGCTCAATGGGACTGAGGTGGGTGGCGGGTCCATACGTATCTTTCGCAGCCACGTCCAGCGCCGGGTGTTTGAATTGCTGGGCATCAGTGACGAAGAGGCAGATGACAAGTTTGGCTTCCTGTTGACCGCACTGAAGTATGGTTGCCCGCCCCACGGTGGTCTGGCTTTCGGTTTGGATCGACTGGTAATGCTGATGGCCGGCGCACAGTCGATTCGCGAAGTCATGGCCTTCCCGAAAACCCAGACAGCCGGTTGCCCGTTGACGAACGCGCCCTCACCCGTGTCTGCCGGCCAGCTTGCCGAGTTGAATATCCGTTTGCTTAAACTGCCGGAAAAAGCTGAAGGGGGTTGAAAGTCGGATCAACCAAAAAGTCGCACCGGGTCGAAGAACTGCTCACTGCGGGGTGCGCGGCCGCTACCATGCGAAACGCACATACGGACTTGGCGCGAATTTTTCGCTGTTGCGGTTACTTGCCTTCCCAGTGCGTGGCAGCGTGGTAACCAGAGTCTACAAACGCCCCGAATCTGTGCTGGTGGTGATCTACACGGTGACCGGTGAAGTGCTGCTGCTGGAACGGCGGCAACCAGCGGGCTACTGGCAGTCGGTAACCGGCAGCCTGGAATGGGGTGAAAGTGCTCAAGCAGCCGCGCTGCGCGAGGTGCGGGAAGAGACTGGCCTGGACGTCAGTGATGTGCTCGTTGATTGTGGCTATGCCAACCGTTTCGAGATTATTCCGGCGTGGCGGACGCGCTATGCACCGGACATTCAGACGAACACCGAGTACGTATTCCGTGCGGAGTGCCCGCACAAGCCAGCCGTTGGTATCAATCCCGCGGAACACAGCCGCTATCAGTGGTTGTCACGTCGGGAGGCTTTGCGGCGTGTCAGTTCCGGCACTAACCGCGAGGCGATAGTGCATTTCGTGACAGCTGAGTGAGGCACGTTTGTTGACTGGAACGGGTTTGGCAACAGGCCGTATGCAGTCTGCCGCGATTGCCGTGACACCCTACACAGCCATCAGTGACAGCGGGTGCGACGCCCGCATCGTTGCAGCCAGAGGCGCGCTGGGTCAGCGTCTGGTCATTCTCGGTCACCACTACCAGCGCGACGAAACGGGGCTGGCCCGCATGCTGGAGGTATCGTCCTGATACCCGGCAGATGTCGCGCCGGCACTGCCGGTAGCTGACGCCCTCGGCGCGAGGGTGCTAGAATCCGGCGGATTTCAAACAGCCAATGAGGCAGATATGGCCGGACACAGCAAATGGGCCAACATCCAGCACCGCAAGAAGGCCCAGGACGCCAAACGCGGCAAGGTCTTTACCAAACTGATTCGCGAAATCACCGTCTCCGCGCGCACCGGCGACCCTGACCCGGCGGCTAACCCGCGCCTGCGCCTGGCGGTGGACAAGGCGCTGGCTGCCAATATGAGCAAGGACACCATAGAACGCGCCATCAAGCGTGGTGCGGGTGCCCAGGAAGGGGAGAACTTCGACGAAATTCGCTATGAAGGTTACGGGCCCGGTGGGGTCGCGGTGATGGTCGATTGTCTTACCGATAACCGCAACCGCACGGTTTCCGAAGTGCGCCATGCCTTTACCAAGGCCGGTGGCAACCTCGGCACCAGCGGTTCGGTCGCGTTCCAGTTCTCCCAGACGGGCATTCTCAGCTACCCCGCCGGAAGCAACGAGGATGCCATTATGGAAGCGGCACTGGAGGCAGGCGCCAGGGATGTGGTTACCAATGATGACGGTTCCATCGATGTGCTCACCGATCCGGACGATTTTGTCAACGTCAAAGAGTCCATGGCCGCTGTCGGCTTCGAGCCGGACGATGCCGAAGTCACTATGCGCGCCGAGAACACTACGTCGCTCGATCGCGACCATGCGGAAAAGATGATCCGCATGCTGGAGACGCTCGAGGACCTGGACGACGTACAGAACGTTTATTCCAACGCCGACATCGCTGAGGACATTCTGGCTGCGCTCTGATAGGCTGCGGGCATGAAGCGTATCCTCGGTATCGACCCAGGCTCGCGGCTCACCGGCTATGGTCTGATCGACAGCGACGGCGAGCACGCCCGCTATGTGAATAGCGGTTGCCTGAAAGTCGGCGGCGCTACGCTGCCGGACAAGCTGGGTTTGATTTTCACCGAACTGCGCGCATTGATCGGCGAGTTCCGGCCGCATCAGCTTGCCATCGAAAATGTGTTCATGCACCGCAATGCCGACTCGGCACTGAAACTCGGCCAGGCCCGTGGTGCCGCCATTTGCGCGGCCGTGACCTGTGATCTTCCGGTAGCCGAGTATGCTCCGCGCGAAATCAAACAGGCCGTGGTCGGCAGCGGCAGTGCCGACAAACATCAGGTCCAGCACATGGTTCGGTTGCTGCTCAACCTCGCGGCAACACCGCAGGCGGATGCCGCGGACGCGCTGGCGATTGCGCTGTGCCACAGTTTTCACCAGCGGGTGCTGCATCGCGTGGCGTCAGCGCAGCGGTTGCGCGGAGGGCGTTTGCGGTGATCGGATTCCTGCGTGGGGTGCTGCTCGACAAGCAGCCTCCCGGCCTGTTACTGGATGTGCAGGGTGTCGGCTACGAGGTCGAGGCACCGATGACCACGTTCTATGAGCTGCCCGCCGTGGGCGAGAAGGTGGGCCTGTATACTCATCTGGTCGTGCGCGAAGACGCCCATATGTTGTACGGTTTCAGCAAGGTGTCGGACCGCAGCCTGTTTCGCGCGCTGATCAAAGTAAACGGGGTCGGTGCCAGGCTGGCGCTGACGATCTTGTCTGGTATGCAGGTCAGCGAGTTCGCATTGTGCGTGCAGGCAGGCGACACCGCGTCGCTGGTGAAGTTGCCGGGCGTTGGTAAGAAAACCGCCGAACGCCTGGTTGTGGAAATGCGCGACAAGCTCACCGATTGGGGCGGCGCCGTTGCCGCGGACAGGATGCCTACGTCACGGCCAGATGTGGCCAATCCGGTTGAAGAAGCGGTCAGCGCGCTGATGGCGCTAGGCTACAAGGCCCATGAAGCCAGCCGCCTGGTGCGCGGCATCGATGTCCAGGGGCGCTCCACCGAGGAGGTTATTCGCGCCGCGCTGCAGGCTTCGGTCAGCTAGGAGCCTGTCCGAGTAATCATTCTGCTACTGCGAAAGCAGGCGCGCGGTCCATTTTCCGAAGCTTTTCGTCATAGAGTCACGGCTCAGCGCCTCAAACCTTCGAAAAACTGTCCTCGCTCTCCCACGTTCGCGCTACGCAAAGATTACTCGGACAGGCGCCTGGGCGCAGTCAATCGTCCGGTTGTGGCATTGGCAGCCCGGATAATTTGCACAGCTCGTGTACCGGGTCGCGCGGGAACAGGCGGTAGATATGTTTCTCGTAGCCCTTCTGGTCGTGGAACTCTTTACCCTTACTCTTGCCGAGCGTGGTGACCATGGTGTGCATGGTCGGGTTGACCTGGTTTTCGGCATAGTAGTCGCGGAAATACCAGATCAGTTCCCAGTGGTCCACGTGCAAATCCAGATCATCCTGCCGGGCCAGTTCAGCGGCGAAGTCCTCGCTCCAGTCTTGCAGGTTGCACAAAAAACCCTGTTCGTTGGTCTCAACGGTTGTCCCGCTAATATGAAACTGTCTCGCCATTTGCGTCTCCGTTGGTGAAGTAATAGGTGGAGGTTTGTACGACCATCCCGGTGTTTGTTATCGAGGGATGGGTGCCGGTCGCCGGGTTGCCACCGCGGTTCCGCGGGCAGCGGCAATCACTCAAAGCGTAGACGACAATCGAAGACCGTCAAGCTTGATGTCCGCTGCTAGGAGGCTGTCGGACTTGGGCGATCGTAGCGAGCAAGGTGGGAGAGCGAGGCCATTTTTTCGATCGTTTGAGAAGAATAGCCGTAGCTATTTGACGAAAAGGACCGGGAAAATGGGGCGCTCTCCCACCGGCGCAGTAGATCAGCCCCAAGTCCGACAGCCTCCTAGGTGCGGAGCAGATCCGCATGCCAGCGCAGGTGTTCGCCGATAAATGTGGCGATGAAGTGATAACTGTGGTCGTAGCCTTCCTGCCGTCGCAGGTTAAGGCGAATGTTGCGCTCCGCGCACGCGGCCTCCAGGTTCTGCGGACACAGCTGGTCGGCGAGGAATTCGTCAGCCGTGCCCTGGTCGACCAGTGCTGGCGGTAATACGGCCCCGTCGCCAATCAGGCAGGTGGCGTCCCAGGCTTCCCAGCTGGCCCTGTCATCACCCAGGTAGGCGCCAAGACAGGTTTCTCCCCACCCGCACTGGACAGGGTTGCAGATGGGCGCGAAGGCGGACACCGAACGATAGCTGCCCGGGTTCTTCAGTGCGCAGATCAGCGCCCCATGACCGCCCATGGAGTGCCCGGCAATGGACTTCAGGCCGGGGATCACCGGTAGGTTCGCCTCGATCAGCGCCGGTAGCTCGCTGACCACATAGTCGTACATGTGGTAGTGCTTGACCCAGGGCTGGCGTGTAGCGTTGACATAAAACCCTGCGCCCTGGCCCAGATCGTAGCGTTCGGCAGCGTCCGGGACGTCGGCGCCACGCGGACTGGTGTCGGGGATAATCAGCGCGAGGCCGAGATCCGCGGCGTAACGCTGGGCGCCGCCCTTGACACGGAAATTGTCGTCGCTACAGGTCAGACCCGACAGCCAGTACAGCGCCGGCACCGCCGTGTGCTCTGCCTGCGCCGGCAGGTACACCGAAAAAGTCATACGGCAATGGCAGCTGTCGGAAGCATGCTGGTAGCGATTCAGGTAACCACCCGACTCTTTGATGCTCTCGATTATCTGCATCGCTGCGGTTCCTAGAACCTGATGACCGAGCGGATGCTTTTGCCTGCGTGCATCAGCTCGAACGCCTTATTGATGTCTTCCAGCGGCATCGTGTGCGTGACCATGCTGTCGAGCTCGATCTTGCCATTCATGTAATTCTCCACGTAGCCTGGCAGTTCGCTGCGCCCTTTTACGCCACCGAAGGCAGTGCCTTTCCAGGTACGCCCGGTAACCAGCTGGAAGGGGCGCGTGCAGATTTGCTGACCGGCACCGGCCACGCCAATAATGGTCGCGATACCCCAACCCATATGACAGCATTCCAGCGCGTCGCGCATGACCGCGACATTGCCGATGCATTCAAAAGAATAGTCGACACCACCGTTGGTCATTTCCACGATTGCTTCGGTGACGCCGCTGCTCAGCTGTTGCGGATTGACAAAATCCGTTGCCCCGAGCGCCTTGGCCATTTCGAACTTGTCCGGGTTGACATCGATGGCGATGATACGCCCGGCTTTGGCCATGACTGAGCCCTGAACGACCGACAAGCCGATACCGCCAAGTCCGAACACCGCCACGGTGGCGCCGGGTTCCACTCTTGCCGTATTCAGTACTGCACCGATACCGGTCGTGACACCACAGCCGAGCAGACAGACTTTGTCCAGCGGCGCCGCCGGGTTGATTTTCGCCAGCGCGATTTCCGGCACCACGGTGTATTCAGAGAACGTCGAGCAGCCCATGTAGTGGTAGATTGGTTTACCATGGTGCGAAAAGCGCCGCGTGCCGTCCGGCATGTAGCCGGTCCACACGGTGGCAGCGATCGACTGGCAGAGATTCGTCTTCGATGAGCGGCAGTATTCGCACTCGCCGCACTCCGGGATATACAGCGGGATGACGTGGTCTCCCGGTTTCAGCCCTTGGACGCCGGGGCCACACTCGACGACTTCGCAGCCGCCTTCGTGACCCAGTATGCAGGGAAACGCGCCTTCCGGATCTTCACCGGACAGGGTAAAGGCGTCAGTGTGACAGACGCCGCTGGCAACCACCTTGAGCAGAACTTCACCCTCGCGTGGACCTTCAACGTCGACTTCCTCGATGGACAGCGGTTGTCTGGCTTGCCAGGCTACGGCGGCTTTCGCTTTCATTTGGCTTCCTTGGTGCGTAAATGTGCGGGGGTACTGGCTCCGGCCGGAACATTCGCTGCCGGCCAAGGCTGCCTACAGTAGCCGAATTGCTCCGTTAGAACAATTTGCACATCAGCTGCTTTGCCGCTGCAGCAAGGCCAGCGTTTCCACGTGGTAGGTATGCGGGAAGAAGTCATAAGGTAGCAGCTGCTCGACACGGTAGCCGCAGCGACAGAGTTCCTCCAGATCCCGGCGCAGTGTGCCGGTGCTGCAGGACAGGCAGGCCATGCGCAGCGGACGAAACGTGTCGCCGACCCACGCTCGCACCGCTGCCTCGAGGCCGGTGCGCGGGGGATTGGCGTACAACAGCCGACGCCGTGGCACAGCAGCGCGCTGTGCATACGCTGTCAACTGCGGCAAGCGCTGTGCACAGGTGCCGCGCAAGGTAAGCACCTGCGGCACGTTGTCGGCCGCACAGGCGCAGGCGTCGCCGTTCAATTCGACACCGATGCAGTCGGCACCGGCCAGGCGCCAGCGTCTGAGTGATGTGCCGTTGCCGCTGTAGAGGTCGGCCACCAGGTCGTCGTGTGCCGGCGACAGAAACTGCTCGGCTGCATCCAGCGCCTTAACCGACAAGGCCGGGATCAATTGCCGGAAAGCCATGGGTCCGTACCACAGACCAGCGTCATCCCGCGAACGGGCCTTGCCCCAGAGCAGGTGCCAGCCAGGTTTGTTGAAGATCTTTCTGCCCACTGCCGCGTGCAGGTGCAGCCACAGACCATCCACACCGGCCTGCTGCAGGGCGTCGATCACCTGCGGCCTCAGCCAGTCTGTCGGCGGAAGGCGTGCGGTTTTCAACACCAGTACCAGCTGGCGGCCGCTTTGCACGCAGTACGCCAGGGGGAACCGGGTGGCATCGGGCAGCACCGGTTTCAGGGCCGCCAGCGCGGCGTTCACGCGCGGGCTGTGGACCGGGCAGGCGGGCAGATCCAGCACCTCGTCGTCGCCGAGCAGCATGCCGATCCGCCAGTGGTCGGCAAACCACTGGGCTTTCAAGCATACGCGTTCACGGTATCCCCAGCGTGCTGCGCCGCTGACTGCCTGTAGCGGCGACAGCCGGTCGGCCCAGGGCGACAATTTCTCCGCCAGCCAGTCGCTTTTCTGCTGTCCGCTTTGCGCAGCTGACAGCTGGCGGTGCGCGCAGCCGCGGCAGCGCGGCTCACACCCGGGACGCAAGGGTGAGGCAGGGCCCCCTGATTCTACAGTAGTAGTCGGCAAAGTGAGGTCTATCTCCTGGCACGGCCGCGGTACGCAGCATAGCCCAGGTGAAGGCTGTTGCGAAAACGCTGCACGGCAACAAGCCGCTGTACCGGTGTCAATCAAGCCGGTATCCTGACGGCCTATGATCGAGTCCGACCGACTTGTCACTGCCGGTGCGTCTTCTGAAGACGACGTGCTGGATCGCGCCATTCGTCCGCGGAAACTTGCCGACTACGTCGGTCAGCCGCAGGTGACCGAGCAAATGGAGGTGTTCATCGAGGCTGCGCGGCGGCGCAATGATGCCCTCGACCACGTGCTGATCTTCGGGCCGCCAGGCCTGGGCAAGACGACGTTGGCGCACATTATCGCCAATGAAATGGGTGCTAAGCTGCGTCACAGTGCCGGGCCGGTGTTGGAGAAGCAGGGTGATCTCGCGGCGCTGCTCACCAACCTGGAACCGCACGATGTTCTGTTCGTCGACGAAATACACCGTCTCAGTCCGGTGGTGGAGGAGATTCTGTATCCGGCCATGGAAGACTACCAGCTGGATATCGTCATCGGCGAAGGGCCCGCGGCACGCTCCATAAAGCTCGATCTGCCGCCGTTTACCCTGGTTGGCGCCACCACCCGCGCCGGCCTGTTGACCTCACCGCTACGCGACCGCTTTGGTATCGTGCAACGCCTGGAATTTTATAATACTCCCGATCTCGCCCATATCCTGAAACGCTCCGCACACATTCTTGGTATCGGAATGGATACGGCGGGCGCCAACGCCCTGGCAAGGCGCTCGCGCGGTACACCGCGTATTGCCAACCGTCTGTTGCGGCGGGTACGCGACTATGCGGAGATTAAGGCCGAGGGCGTCGTTATCGCAGACGTGGTGGAGCGTGCCATGGACATGCTCGACGTCGACGACCAGGGTTTCGACGCCCAGGACCGACGCCTGTTGCGCACCATCGTTGAGCGCTTCGACGGTGGGCCGGTCGGTGTCGACAACCTGGCAGCGGCCATCGGCGAGGAAAAAGGCACCATCGAAGACGTGCTGGAACCCTACCTCATTCAACAAGGTTTCATTATCCGAACGCCGCGCGGACGTATGGCGACACCACACGCCTATCGCCAGCTTGGTCTTGCGCCGCCGCAGCGGGGAGGTGAGACCCTGCCGCTTATCGATAACTAGGAGGCCGTCCTCGCGCCCCCACTTTCGCGCTACGCGAAGATTACTCGGACAGGCGCATACGCAGCTTTTGCCTGGATTGCGCGCCCTGTACCGGACCGCGCAGTGGCAGGCCCGCTATGCGGGGTTACCCAGCCAGAATGACACGCTTTTTTCCAGAAATTCGTCATAGCGCATGTAGTGCGAGCCGTCACAGGAAAAGGTCAGACTGATCATCCCGTTGAATATGTTGATAGACGCTGAGCGCAGGTAGATGACGTTGTCAGCCAGACGCAGTTCGCGCATGCCGTCCAGAATCGGAACGATGCTGGATTTCGGCATCAGAGCGTCAGCGGGGTACGCACGCACGGGGTACGCGAGGCAGATATCCGGGTCCGCCAGAGCTTCGTGGTCCAGCATGCGATAGCGGTACGGGTCGTCGACGAACCAGGCAGTCGCGCGGCTGCTGGAAAAATGGATCACGGCCTGGAACATGCCGCGTTCTGTCAACAGCTCTTCGAGTATGGAAAAGGCCTGCGCCATATTGCGGTCCATGGGGCTCTCCACGCGACACTGCTGGAAAACCGTACTCCTGATCGACGGATCGCCCTTGATTTGCCGCCAGTGCCCGGGCTCTTCGTAATGCGAGGCGGTTACCGGCAGATTGCGCAGATCGAAGTCCGCCCCAAGGTAACCGATGGGTTTCTCCTGGGTACGTATAACGTGCAACGCAGTCAGCGAAGGGTGGTGGGCCAGCAGACTGATATAGGCGTCGGACAGCAGAAACCCCCAGGCGGGCACCGCTTCCCGCATATACGGGCGTTGAGAGCGGTCGCGGCCGAAATGGCCGGGCAGTATCCCGTCGCGGCTGACGTTGTCGCAGAGCTGAATACCGTCGGTGTTCAAAACGTAAAGATAGGTGCAGTGGGGGATATCGGCGAACCCTGTCAGCAGCACCTGGTTGAGTTTTTCCCGGTCGCCCCACGCGGCTACACACTGCCGTGCCAGATGCGCCAGAGGCTGGTGCAATAGGCGAGCGAGCTCTTCGCGCTGGCGATAGATGGCATCCTTCCAGCTGTCTCCCATGGTACACCCCTGGTCCCGCCTCTGCCCGGCCAAGGCTTGTTTTGTTGCCGGGCGTTCCTCATTGTCTGGCCGATCCAGTCTCATAATGTAAGATCGCCAACTGGTGACGGCAGACTGCGGCTTGTCCGGCCAGTGCTCAGGCTCGACACGCGAGGTAGGTTATACGCCGCTACCGGTAGGGGTCAATTGGCGGCGCCGTGAATACCGGCGCCGATGATCGCCAGGTCATAGTGCGGCATGCTTGCAGGCGCGCTGTCTAAGACGATCGTCTTGCAGCATGGCGCCGATATCCGCGGTCTCGATCAGGCCGACGCCGAGCGCCGCCCACGCCATCGCCTGCTCGGGGTTGGTGATGTCATACAACATCCATTGCCACGGACCGGGCCAGGGTATTTCGTTATCGGGCAGCTTACGGTAATTGCAGATCAGGTATTCGGGATTGAGTGCCGCCGCCTGGGCGCGGTGCTCCGCGTCGTACCGATCCAGCACCCAGCCAACGGCGAGGTCTACCTGCCGGCGGCAGCGTTGCAGCGCGGCCTTGTTGTAGGCTATCAGGGTGCACTGCGGCTGGTGCGCCACCAGCAGTGGCACAAGTTTCGCCATGACCACGTCGAGCCCCCAGCGGTCGATGCTCTCCTGTTTGAGTTCCACCATGGCGCGGGCGTCGGGCCAGGCCGCGAGTTGCTGCAAAACACTGGCCAGATTGGCTACCGGGGTGGGTGCAAACCGACCGGCGAAACGTTGCGGTTCGTGGACGCTGACGGGGATGTTCTCACTGTCGACCGCAAATACCGACGCGTCGATGCCCGCGGTTCGGATAAAGCTGTCGTCGTGCAGGACTACGAATTGCCCGTCGCGGCACAGCTGAACATCGAACTCCAGCCAGCAAGCGCCCGCTTCCAGGGCGGCCGAGAGTCCCAGCCAGGTGTTCTCGGGGAAGCGCTGCATGTAGCCGCGATGTGCGACGAGTTGCGGGATCACAGGTTCACTCATGGTGGGGCGTATCAAGGCGCATCTGCAGTTGTTCGATGAACTGGCGGTAGCGCGTGCTTAACCCGCTAGCGGTTTCTGGCCGGAAAAGCTGAGTGTCGCCGGGCATCGGCCAGTCTGAGGGCCGCCCGGCCGCCAGCCAGGCGACACCGCGGGCGCTGGCTTCGTCGCACTCGGAGCGCGTCACCGGCAGACCGGTGAGGTCGGCCAGCCTCTGGCAGAGTGGGGCAGCGCGCGACAGACCGCCGCTGACACGCAGGCGCCGGATGGGGCTTTGCTGTTGCAGCAGCTCGAGATTGGCTTGCAGCAGAAACAGGATGCTCTCGGCGACCGCGACTGCGCGCTCAGCCAGTGTGTGCCGGCCGCTGACGGGATAGAAGCCGGGCGCCAGGTCGTGCCGCCACCAGGGTGAGCCCAGGCCGCCAACGGTGTTGATAAACAGCGGTGGTTTACGCACCTGTTGCAGCCAGTCCGCCAGACGGGTCGCCGGGTCGAGGCCACTGCCATACCGGTTCTGCAGCCACTGTAAGGCATTACCGGCGCCGTTTACGGTCCCTTCAACCAGGTAGTCGCAACCCTGTGCGTCGCTGGTTGCGATAGTGGACAAAAGAGAGGGGCTCGTCGTGTGGGCCGTCTGCGCTGCGAGGATAAAGGCGCCGCTGCCAATATTAATCAACGCGCTCGCGGGTTCGGGCTGCCCGGTGCCAAACCATGCGGCGTTCTGGTCGCCGCACACGGCGGTTATCGGGATGTGATGCCCGCCGAGTTGCCCGTGGTTCGATGTCACGGGTGTGCACTCGGGCAGCAGGTCTGCGGGAAGGTCAAACCAGTTCAGCAGCGCGTCTGACCAGTCGCAGTGACTGGTGTCGAGCAGCTGCATGCGCTGGGCGTTCGTGTGGTCGACGTGGCTGATGCTCTCTTCTGTCAAGTTGTTGAGCAGGAATGCCGCGAGTGGTCCGAGGCGCAGGCCGGGCATCGCGGCAAACTTGCCGGCCAGCCAGTGCAGCTTAGTAGCGCCGTAATGCGCCGACAACGGCAGGCCCGACAGCCGGCGTATCGCCCCGGCGTGTGGTCGCAAAGCCGCGACCTGCGCCGCACCTCGGGTGTCCTGCCAGCTCAGCGCCGGCGAACAGGGTGTCCCGTCCATCCGCCAGGCCAGCACCGTGGACCTTTGAGTGGCCAGGCCGCAGGCGCCCACAGCGTCGCGCTGGCTTGCCGGCAGGCTGCGCAGCACGCCATTGATCACTGCCTTGACGCTGTCGAGGATCTGCGCGGGGTCCTGCTCGACGCGTCCCGCTCCCGGGCGTGTCTGGCGGACCGCTTGCAGCCGGCTGGCGACTGTTGTTCCCAGCCGGTCGACCAGCAGCGCGCGGCTGGCGTGGGTCCCCTGGTCGATCGCGAGTGTGTACTCCATTGGGGCTAAAGATAACTGTTCACGCTTGATGCCAAAAGGTCTGCGGAGTAAAAAGACCACATGACAGCATGCCTTTCACAACCGGGTACCGCCATTATGTCCGAAACCTTTCAGCTCCACCCGCAACTGGCGGCCGATTGTATCCGAATCGGTAGTCTGCCGCTGAGTCTGTTGCTGCTGCTCAACGACGCGCGTTATCCCTGGTTTGTGCTGGTGCCGCAACGCTACGGCATCAGTGAAATCTTCGAACTGACCGAAGATGATCAACGGCAGCTGTGGCACGAGTCTGCGCAGTTGTCGCGCTTCATGAAACAGGCATTTCATGCCGACAAACTCAATATCGGCGCTCTCGGTAATCTGATCCCACAGCTTCACTTGCACCATATAGCCCGCTTTCGTACCGACCCGGCGTGGCCGGGACCGGTATGGGGGCACAGTGAGCCGGAGCCCTACGCAAAGCGCGCTATCAGTGAGCGCGTCGCGATGGCATGCGATGCATTTGGTACCCAGCTGGCGGTCTACTGAAAGACCGGTAGGGGAGGATCAGAATGTGTCTGTTAGAGTATCAGGGACAAACGTTTTGCTGATGCTTCTGCGTAACGGCTGTTCGGCAAAGATCCCGGACGAATCTGCAACGAACGGCGGCCGCGGGAGACCTGTAGCATGTCTCGAGTGGGCAGGTCAAGGCGCTCGATCAGGCCCGGCAGCTGGAACAGGACGGGAACGCGGCGTATAAAGTAGAGAGCGGCGGAGATCGATCAACAGGCGCGGTGAGCAGTGGTCCGTGGTGTCCTGGCGGGTGGCCCCGCAAAGCCGGAAATCAGTGCTATATTCTTCATCGAGAGTCTGTATTCGTAGATACAGAAACAATCACCTGAGGAGGAAGGAAGTATGGCGGTTTTGAACAAAGCATCCAGTTTTCACCATGCCCCGTCTGACTGGTCGGAAGGCGACGCCCGCGAACTGGCTGAGCAGGAGGGTCTGGAGCTGAAGGATGATCACTGGGCAGTGGTGCGCGCACTGCAGGAATACTGTTCTCGGCACGAGTGCAGTAAGTACAGCGTGCGTGAACTGCACGACGCGCTGGATGAAAGGTTCCATGAGCAGGGAGGGTACAAGTATCTCTACAAGCTGTTCCCTGGTGGTCCCATCGCACAGGGGTGTCGTCTCGCCGGCCTGGAGCCGCCCGCCGGTTCCGTTGACCTGGGCTTTGGCAGCGTCGTGTGACGCCTGAGGTTCTTGGCACGGAGGGTCCGGTAATCGGACTGAGCAGATAAGACAGCACCGGGTACTGTGGTTGATTCTGCGGGCGTGCTACCGTTGCTGCGTATCTCAGGATCAACCCGGTGCCACGGCACGCGGCTGGGCGGTGTAGCGCGCAAGCGTCCCGCAGTTAAGAGTGTCTGGCCTGTAATGCCCCACCCCGAGAGCGTCGGTCAGGCGTTCATTTCTGTCCTCTTTTCAATCACAATAGCGGCCCTCCGGGAGAGGAAGCGTTCGCTTGAGATTTTACCGTCCAAAATCCATAAGGCGTTTGTTGTTATTCGGTTTCATGCTGGTGGTGGTGCCGCTGCTGGCGGCCCTGATCCATGCCACTTACGAGGTCGACCGCCTGGTAGCTCAGGGGCAGAGGGCGCTGTTTGCCACGGTCCGGGCCACGCAAAGCAGCCAGTTGTTGCTGGAAGCCATAACCGACATGGAACGTAACGCGCGCCAGTACAAGGTGCTGGGCGAGCCGGCATTGCTGGAAGTTTACCAGGAAAACCATCAAAAATTTGTGGACACTGCCAAGCGCCTGTCGGCCCTCAATCTGTCTGAGCTGCAACGGGAGCGCCTCAGCCTGATGGTCGAGATGGAGGCTGGGGTCACCAGTGCGATCGCGGAATTCGGTCACGATACGCCGCAGATAGCTGCTGCTGTTGAGGGTTTTACCTCGCTGGCGCGCGATGCACGTAAGATGCTGGTGGATAACCGCAAGCTGGTCGAGGGCGAAGTCGCCACCCTCGAGAGCAATGGCGCCGACGTGCAGCGCAGTCTGGTCGTGCAGGCTGTGGCGCTGGCACCCGGTGCGTTACTGATGGCCGGTGTTTTCACCGTGTTGATCACCCGGCCGATCCGTCAGATGGATCAGGCGATCCGCCGCCTGGGAGATGGCGATTTTTCCAAGTCTGCACAGATCACCGGACCACGAGATCTCGAACAGTTGGGTGAACGCCTCGACTGGATGCGTACCCGGCTCCTGGAAGTGGAGCGGGACAAGAATCGGTTCCTGCGGCACATTTCCCACGAACTCAAAACGCCCTTGACAGCGATACGTGAAGGGGCGGAACTTCTGAACGAGGGCGTGGTCGGTCACCTGAACAAACAGCAGGGTGAGATCACGGCAATTCTGAGGGACAATACGCTGCAGTTGCAGAAGCTGATAGAAAACCTGCTGGACTTCAACATCGCCACTTCACGCAGCTCGAAACTCCGTTGCGAGCCTGTACAGCTGCGCCGGTTGATCACTAATGTCTTAACAGATCATAAGGTTGCGGTATTGGCACGGCAACTGGTGTTGGATGTTTCCTTACAGCCGGTGGAGTTGGACGGCGATCGTGCCAAGCTGCGGACTCTAGTGGATAATCTGATTTCCAACGCCATAAAGTTTTCTCCGGAAAAAGGCCACCTGCACGTGCACCTGCGCGCCGATGAAGGGCAGGCGGTCATCGAGGTGGCGGATTCTGGTCTCGGTATTCCTGAGGCGGAGCGGCGGAGGGTTTTTGACGCGTTCTACCAGGGTAGCAATGTGGCGGATGGGCACGTTCGGGGCACCGGCCTGGGGCTGTCGATCGCGCGCGAATATGCCCAGGCGCACGGGGGCTATATCGAAGTCATCGATGGCGAGACCTCCGGGGCCTGCCTCAGGGTTGTATTGCCACTCCAGCAAGCTGAGGCATAATGTGCGTAACCTCCTGTTTTGTTTGATTTGTGTTCTGATCGGCGGATGCCAGCCTATGGTCGTCCAGAGTGAGGGCGATGGCCCCATGCCGGTCACGCTGCGCGTCGACGATGCGACCTACTGGCTCGAGGAGTGGTACCGGGTGACCGTGCTGCCCACTGACCAGATCGAACAGACACTGGCCACATGGGAACAGGAGTTTTCCGCACACCAGGACACGCGCAACCGCCTGCGGCTGGCCTTAATGCTGGCCGAGGGACCGCAGGGCGTGCGCGATCAGCAGCGGGCCCTGTCACTGCTGGACGGCCTCGACCAGGCGCACGCCAGCGGCAGCGCCCGGGCACTGGCCGCCTTGCTCAGCCAGGTGGTTCGCGAACAGGCCACTGCCAGTGCTAAAATGATAAGTCTGAAACAGGATTTGCAGCAGGCCGGCGACCGCGTGAAGGAGTTGGAACAACAATTGCAGGAGTTGACCAACATTGAGCAAAGCATTCAGCAACGTGAAACGCCGGCTGAATCGAAGGAGAAAGAATGAGCGCTTGTCGTTATCGGGTTCTGGTCGTAGACGATGATCCGGCCCTGTTGCGTCTACTGTCCATGCGGTTGGCTGCAGTAGGGTATGAAGTGGCCGCCGTGGAGAGCGGCGAAAAGGCGCTTGCGCAGATCCCGATCTTTCAACCCCACCTGGTAATCACAGACTTACGCATGGACGGCATGGACGGCATGGCGCTGTTCGACCAGATTTACCGGCGCAGTCCGGCGCTTCCGGTGATCATTCTGACGGCGCATGGCTCCATACCGGACGCGGTCGACGCCACAAGCCGTGGCGTGTTTGGCTACCTCACCAAGCCGTTCGACAGCAAGGATCTTCTCGAGCAGGTCACACGCGCCCTGCGGGTGACCGGGGAGCAGCACGAGCGGCGCGAAGACGAACACGTCGCCGAATGGCGTCAGGGCATTGTGACCCGCAGCCCGTTGATGGAGGACCTGCTGGGACAGGCCCGGCTGGTCGCCGCGAGCGAGGCCAGTATTTTCATCCACGGTCAGAGTGGTACCGGTAAGGAAGTGCTGGCTCGGGCCATACACAAGGCCAGTCCGCGTGCGGCCGGGGAATTCGTTGCTGTCAACTGCAGCGCGATTCCGGAGGCGCTGTTCGAATCGGAGTTTTTTGGCCATGTGAGGGGGTCGTTCACGGGGGCGACGCGCGATCACAAGGGCCTGTTTGAGGCGGCCACCGGTGGCACTCTGTTTCTCGACGAAATCGGTGACATGCCGTTGAGCTTTCAGGTCAAACTGCTGCGCGCCATACAGGAACGCAGTGTTCGGCCGGTTGGCTGTACCCGGCCGCAGCCGGTCGATGTGCGCATTATTTCCGCGACGCACCGCGACCTTGATGAACTGCGCAACGCCGGGGCTTTCCGTGAAGACCTGTACTACCGGCTGAACGTCGTGGCGCTGGACATTCCCTCGCTGGCCGAGCGGCGCGAAGACATCCCGCTGCTGGCGAATTACTTTCTCGGCACGCTGGAAGATGCCGCCAAGAAGGGTGTAAAGGGCTTTGCCGCCGAGGCCATGGAAGTGCTGCTGTCGGCGCCGTGGCCGGGTAATGTCCGCCAGCTGTTTAACATCGTTGAGCAGTCAGTGGCATTCACCACAACCTCGCTGATCCCGGCGAGCCTGGTGCAACGTGCGCTGCGCGACGAGGTCGATGCCGAAATGCCAGCTTTTGCCGATGCGCGCTCTCGGTTTGAGCGCGAGTATCTGACTCAGCTGCTGCAAATTACCAACGGCAACGTCAGCCAGGCAGCCCGCATTGCCAAACGCAACCGTACGGAATTCTACAAACTGCTGCACAAGCACCACCTGAATCCGTCGCAGTTCAAAGGTGCTCGCGCAGCCCCCTAGCGGGCGTCGCCCAACGGCGACAGACAGTCGCTTTGATCTTAAAGCGAGTTCTGGTGAAGAGCGTTAAGGCTGGCTCCATATGGAGACGGTTCTTTCTGCATCGGCGCCTGTTATTGTGCTGGGGTTTGCGCCCAAGCACTGGAGACCGGCCGGGGATGAGTGGTTTCGGTTCCCTGGCATGGGATTTGCTCGATAAAACAGCGAGCAAACGGGTTGACCGGATAAAACCGGTTATGGTTACGGCCCTGGTACAGCCCGTGTTCGTTGTAGCTGCCGGTGTGCCGCACGTGCGCGGCGCGGTGGCGCTCAAACGAATCGACAAAGACCACACAACGGTGACCTGGGCGCGTCGAGGCACGCTCGAGCCTTGCGGTCGAAAGGCACTTTGATGTAGTTGCCATGAGCGGTGATGGTATGCCCGCTCATGGCGAACAGGTATTGTTGCGGGCGGTCGGGGAGGGCGACCAGTCTTGCGTGCTGAACAGGCGGTTTGGCCGGTAGCGTTTTGTGCCCGCCCTGCTGCAGTGCGTGGGTACCCGCTGAGCCAGCTTCCCCCCCCTAAGGGACCTTACGCGGCCACCCCGGCCGCGTTTTTTTTTGTCAGCATGCTTCCAGTAGGGTCGATCACAGGATGCAAACAGCCGCAGGCATCGGTAAGCTGAGCGGTTGGGAACCAGTAGTAGCCGTAGTGGACATGATGCGGGAAGTCTTGTCGGAGTTTTGTTGGCCGGTTCGTGTTTATTACGAAGACACCGACAGTGGCGGCGTTGTATATTACGCGAATTACCTCAAATTCATGGAGCGCGCCCGCACCGAGTATTTGCGGTCGCTGGGTTTCGAGCAGGACCAGTTACGCCGGGAACAAGGCATTTTGTTTACTGTACATTCGCTGCAGGTGGATTTCAGATTACCTGCCCGGTTCAACGATTTACTCGAAGTCAGCACCCACGTCAGTGACGTCAGGCGCGTCAGCCTGACATTTTCCCAGACGATCCGCCGTCGTGACGAGCTGCCGATGCTTTGCGGCGGCAGCGTGCGCATTGCTTGTGTGGACGCTGATTCGTTCAAACCCGTCCCGATTCCCGAAGTCATCCGTTCGGAGCTTGTGAATGCACGCTGATCTGTCTTTTTTCAGTTTGATTTCCGGTGCCAGCATCGTTGTGCAGCTGGTGATGCTGTTGCTGCTCAGTGTATCGGTTCTGTCATGGACAATGATCTTCCGCAAACGCGGGGCACTGATCGAAGCGCGCGTGGCCGCCGAAAAGTTCGAGGACCGTTTCTGGTCGGGCGGAGACCTGGCGACGCTCTACCAGCAGCTGGCCCCGCGCGCCGAAGAGCTCGCCGGTCTGGCCAATATCTTCGTTTCCGGTTTCACCGAGTTCACCCGCTTGCGTCGGCGCAGTGGCGGTGACCCGATGGCGATGGTTGAGGGCGCACAGCGTTGTATGCGCGTGGCTCTGTCGCGCGAGATGGATGAACTGGAATTGCACTTGTCGTTTCTTGCGACGGTGGGTTCCACCAGCCCATACGTGGGCCTGTTCGGTACCGTGTGGGGTATCATGAACGCCTTCCGCGGCCTGGGAAATGTCCACCAGGCGACGCTGGCGATGGTGGCTCCGGGTATCGCCGAGGCACTGATTGCCACCGCGATGGGCCTGTTTGCTGCAATTCCGGCAGTTATTGCCTACAACCGCTACTCCAACGACGTCGAGCGTCTGGAAACCCGTTACGACAATTTCCTGGAAGAATTTTCCAGTATCTTGCAGAGGCAGGCACATGATTGAGTTCGGTTGGCTCGTGCTGTGGCGACGCGGCGCGCTTCCAGGCTAGAGCACCCAGCGTATGGCAAGACAGCGCAGCAAGAAGAAGCCCATGGGCGAGATCAATGTGGTCCCCTATATAGATGTCATGCTCGTCATGCTGGTGATCTTCATGATAACCGCGCCGTTGCTGAATCAGGGTGTGGATGTGGATCTGCCGCAGGCCGACGCCGAGCCCATGGACGACCAGCAACAGGAGCCGCTGGTGTTGACTGTGGATGCCGAGGGACGTTACTTCCTCAATGTGGGTGGCGACCCGGATGCGGCGATCGACGCTGACGCTCTGGTGTTGCGGGCTTCTGCGGTGCTGCGCCAGCGGCCGAAAACACCGGTGCTGGTGCGGGGTGACGCCAGGGTCGACTACGGCCGGGTGGTGGCTGCCATGACCTTGCTGCAGCAGGCCGGGGCCCCTAAAGTCGGCCTGGTCACCGAGCCGGAGGGCGAGTAGATTCACGAGTTGATGCGATTGTTGCGCGAGCGGCCGCGCCCGTTTGTTTACGCTGTGCTGGTGCACCTGGTGCTGCTTGCGGTGCTGATCTTCAGCCTTGACTGGGCGCCGTCCGTTAAGCCGACCACCGCGAGCAAACAGGCGCCAGTGCAGGCCGTGGTAGTCGACGCGGCCAAACTTGACGCCGAGGTCAAGCGACAGAAGCAGCTGGAAGAAAAGCAACAGCGCGAGGCGCAGGAAGAACTCAAGCGTATCGTAGAGCAGGCCAAGGCCGCTGAGCAGAAACGCCAGCAGGAGGAACAGCGTGTCGCCGAGCTGAAACGCCAGCGCGAAGAGCAGGCGCGCAAACAGGCCGAGGCAAAGCGCAAGGCGGAGAGGGCAGCCCGCCAGAAGGCAGAAGCGGAAAAGCAGCGCAAGGCCGCGGAAGCCGAACGCCAGCGTGAGGAGGAGGCAAGGCGCAAAGCCGAAGCCGAACGTAAGCGCCAGGAAGAGGCCAAGCGCAAGGCCTCGGCGGAGAAGCAACGCCAGGAAGAAGCCAAGCGCAAGGCCGAGGCGGAGCGCAAGCGCCAGGAGGACGAGGCGCGCAAGGCGGCCGAGCAGGAAATGCAGGCGCGCCTCGCCGCCGAGCAGGAACGCCTGGCGACCCAGCGTCAGAGCGCCATGCAGCGTATGATTAGCGAGTATGTGCTGTACATTCAGGAGAAAGTACAGCGCAGCTGGATACGCCCACCAAGTTCCGGTGCCGAGCTTTCGTGTACGGTAGAGGTGCGCCTGATTCCAAGCGGCGAAGTTGTCGATGCACAGATTGTGCGCAGCAGTGGCAATACCGCCTTCGATCGTTCCGTGGAATCGGCGGTGTTCAAGGCGTCGCCGTTACCGGTACCGCCCGACCCCGAGGTGATGGAACAGTTCCGTTCACTGAGATTTGAATTTAAACCTGGATCAGCATGAAGAAGATCGCCCCTTATCTGTTTTGTCTGTTCGCCGCTCTGCCGTGGCTGGCCAGGGCAGCGTTAACCATCGAGATTACTCAGGGTATGGATGGTGCAGTGCCAATTGCGGTGGTGCCGTTTGGTACAGCCGGCAATCGCTACGTGCCGTCCGAGAACGTGTCTGCCATTATCGCCGCCGACCTGGCGCGCAGTGGCCGCTTCGCACCTGTGCCACAGCAGAATCTCATCGCGCAACCGGTGGATGTCGCCGAGGTGCGCTTTCAGGACTGGCGTACCCTGGGTGCCGAGAACCTGGTAATCGGCAGGATCGAGCCAGCGGGTGCGGATCAGTACCGCGTCCAGTTCCGTCTGTTCGACGTGTTTCGCGGACAACAGATTACCGGCTACAGTCTGCCGGCTACCGCCGACGGGTTGCGCTATGTGGCCCACCGTATCAGCGACATTATCTACGAAGCTCTGACCGGCCAGCCGGGCGCGTTTGCCACGCGCATTGCCTATGTGATCTCCGAGACAGTGAACGGCAAGAAGACCTATGAGTTACAGCTTGCCGATAGCGACGGTTACAACCCGAAAACTCTGCTGAGTTCTGCCCAGCCGCTGATGTCTCCGGCCTGGTCACCGGACGGGCGCAAACTCGCCTACGTCTCCTTTGAAAACCGTCGCGCGGCGGTGTTTTTGCAGGACATTGCCACCGGCCAGCGCCAAGAGCTCGCCGCCTTTGCCGGCATCAACGGTGCGCCGGCCTGGTCACCCGACGGGCGCAGTCTGGCCGTGACCCTGTCGCGCGACGGTAATCCGGAAATCTACAGCATGCGCCTCAGCGACAAGACGCTGAAACGGCTGACCTTCGGCCCCTCGATCGACACCGAACCGGTCTGGTCACCCGATGGCCAGAGTATCGTCTTTACCTCAGACCGCGGCGGCAGCCCGCAGCTGTATCGCATGTCCGCGCAGGGTGGTCGCGCCGAGCGTATTACCTTCGATGGCAACTACAACGCCAGCGCCGATTTTGCTCCGGATGGCAAAACGCTGGCTATGGTGCACGGCGAGAACGGCAAGTTCCGTATCGCCACACAGGATCTGGACACTGGCCTGCTGCGGGTGCTCAGCGACGGCAGCCTGGATGAATCGCCGAGCTTTGCGCCCAATGGCAGCATGATTATTTACGCTACGGAAGCGGGACGCCGCGGAGTGCTGGCTGCTGTGTCCAGTGATGGTCGTTTCCGGCAGCGTTTCAGTCTGCAGCAAGGTAACGTGAGAGAACCAGTCTGGTCGCCATTCGAGCAGCGTTGATGGCAGCCGGTGACACGGCAAAGCAGGATTTTTTCTACTTTTCTGAAAAATTAAAGGAGTCAATTGCATGAAAGTGTTCCACAGGATAGTTGTTGTGCTGGTCCTGGCCTGGCTGGCCGGTTGCAGTTCCACCGGTGGCACCAAGGGAGGCGAGGCTGCGGTCGAAGATCGTGCCGGCGCAGAGGGTACCGCGGGCGGTGCGACCACCACGGGTGTCGGCGCTTACGGCGATCTGACCATAGAATCCCTGAATGATCCCAACAGCCCCTTGTCGCAGCGCGTGATCTACTTTGCATTCGACAGCAGCGAGGTGGACGAACAGGATCGGCCCCTGGTGGAAACGCACGCGGCGTTCCTGGCGGCCAACCCGACAGTGACGGTTACGCTCGAAGGACATACCGACGAACGGGGTTCGCGCGAATACAACATCGGGTTGGGTGACCGCCGTGCGCAGGGGATACGCAAAATGCTTGAGTTCCAGGGCGTATCGCCAACACAGATCACGGTTGTCAGCTATGGCGAAGAAAAGCCCGCAGTTGAGGGGCACGATGAATCCGCATGGAGCTTGAACCGTCGGGTGGAACTGGTCTATGCGGGTCACTAGAGAAGCCGCGCTTTTCCTGGTGATGCTGGTCGTCGGCACCCAGGTAGCGGTGGCCAGCAAGGCCGAACTCGAGGCGCGCATAGAACAGCTGGAACGCAGGCTGGACAGCCGCAGTCTTATGGACATGCTCGACCAGATAACCAGCCTGCAGGGCGAGGTGCAGCAGTTACGCGGTGACATCGAGGTGCAGAACCATACACTGGAGGGCCTGCAGAAACGTCAGCGTGACTTATACCTGGATATCGACCGGCGACTCCACCGTCTCGAAGCCGGCGGTGTTGAAAGCCAGCCCGCGCCGCCGCTGTCGGGCGCTCCGGGGGGTGCGGCACCGTCGGCACCGCCCTCCACTGGCGTCATGGCGCCCATGACGGCACCCGCGGCCTCAGCACCGGAGGCGGCGCCGACACTGAACCCGGCCGATCAGCGCAAGGCCTATGACCAGGCGCTGGAGCTGCTAAAGGAGGGTCGTTACAACGATGCGGCCGCCGCGTTCCAGGACTTTCTCAAGCAGTATCCGGATAGCAGCTACGCCGATAATGCACAGTACTGGCTTGGTGAAGTCTATTACGTGACCCGGCAATTCCAGCCGGCGCTCGCCGAGTTCAACAAAGTGCTCACCGTTTACCCAGGCAGCACCAAGGCAGCCGATGCCAAGTTGAAAATGGGTTACATCCAGTATGAACTCAAGGACTGGGGCAAGGCGCGCGAGCTGTTGAGCGACGTGGTCAAGGCATACGCCGGCAGCACCAGCGCGCGGCTGGCGCAGGAGCGCCTGGATCGCATGCAGAAAGAAGGGCATTAACCCCCCTCCCGGGGTCAGCGCGTTCGGACGGGACTGCGCTGACCCCCGGGTCGGCGCTGGTGGTAAACTGGCGCCATGAAGACCGTGCTACACCAGGCGCCGGCGCCTGTCGCCGAACGTCTCAGAATCAGCGAGATCTTTCTGTCCCTGCAGGGGGAATCCACCAGTGTTGGCTGGCCCACGGTATTCGTGCGCCTGACCGGCTGTCCGTTACGCTGTCAGTACTGCGACACGACCTACGCGTTTCTTGGCGGTGAAAGCATGCTGTTGCCGGCGCTGCTGGGCCGGGTCGCGCAATACGGTGTGCGTCACGTTACCGTGACCGGTGGCGAGCCTTTGGCGCAGCCTGCGTGTCTGCGTCTGCTGGAGCAACTTTGCGACGCCGGCTACCTGGTATCGCTGGAAACCAGCGGTGCGCTGGACGTCAGCCGGGTGGATGCACGCGTCATCAAGGTGCTGGACCTGAAGACACCGGGGTCGGGTGAAGTCGCGCGCAATCGTTACCACAATCTCGACTACCTGGCGCCGCCTGACCAGGTCAAGTTCGTCATCTGCGATCGCGCCGATTACGAATGGGCACGCCAGCAGATCACCGAGCGGCGCCTGGCCGGTCGCTGCGAGCTGCTGTTTTCGCCGGCCTACGGGCAGCAGGACGCGACTCAGCTGGCGGAATGGGTGCTTGCCGACCGCCTGCCGGTGCGTTTCCAGCTGCAGTTGCACAAAATACTCTGGGGCGATGAGCCGGGGCGCTGAGCGCAAGGCGGTGGTGCTGCTGTCCGGCGGGCTGGATTCAGCGACTACGCTGGCGCTGGCCAACGCCCAGGGTTTCGCCTGCCACGCGCTCAGCCTGGACTACGGCCAGCGCCACCGTGCCGAGCTGGCGGCCGCGCGACGGGTTGCAGCAGCCCTGCGGGCGATTGAGCACAAAATTGTTTCACTGGACCTGACCAGCATCGGGGGGTCGGCGCTGACAGACCGGCGCATAGCGGTGCCGGAGCAGCCAAGCGACGGTATTCCGGTGACCTATGTCCCTGCGCGCAACACTATTTTTCTGTCCCTGGCACTGGGTTGGGCGGAGGTGCTGGGCGCCTGGGACCTGTTTATCGGTGTCAATGCCGTGGACTACTCCGGTTACCCGGATTGCCGGCCGGAATACATCGAGGCGTATCAACGTCTATGCCAACTAGCCACACGAGCGGGTGTCGAGGGCGGCAGCTTCCAGATCCACGCACCACTGATTGAAATGCGCAAGGCCGAGATTATCCGCACCGGCTCAGACCTCGGGGTGGATTACGCGCTGACCGTCTCCTGCTACGCGGCCGACGCTGCTGGTCGCGCTTGTGGGCGCTGCGACTCCTGCCGTCTGCGTGCCAAAGGCTTTGCCGATGCGGGGGTAGAGGATCCGACCCACTACCAGCATTGATTGCCCGTCGCGACAAGGTCCAGGGCCGCGCAAACGCCGGTGTTCATAGAGGAAGGCAGGCATGATGATGTTCGACAGTTTTGTTTCCGCTCAGTCGTTCTTCCTTTGGGCTGTTTTTCTCGTTGCCCTGGTCATGGGCGCCATCGTCAACAAGACCAATTTCTGTACCATGGGCGCAGTCTCGGACTGGGTCAACCTGGGTGACACGGGCCGGTTCCGCGCCTGGCTGTTCGCCATTGCGGTGGCCCTGGTGGGCGTCACGCTGCTCGAGGCGGGCGGGCTGGTCAATGTCAGCGCGTCGTTCCCGCCCTACCGGGGGCCGCAGCTGATCTGGGCGGAAAATCTGCTCGGCGGCATCCTGTTCGGTATCGGCATGACGCTGGCCAGCGGCTGTGGCAACAAGTGTCTGGTGCGCATGGGCGGCGGAAACCTCAAGTCGATACTGGTGTTTGCGGTGATCGCAGTGATTGCCTACTTCATGATCAACCCCTTCCCGGGCTCTGACAAAACGCTGTTCACGGTGCTCTTCTATGACTGGATTCGTCCGCTGGCTATCAGCCTGCGTGGTAATCAGGACCTTGGCACCATGGTCGCCGGTAGCGAACATGCGGCGACCGCGCGCCTGGTGATCGGTGGTGGGCTGGGTATTCTGCTGCTGGTTGTTGTATTCAGCTGCAAGGATTTTCGCAGCCGCCTTGATAATGTCTTCGGTGGTCTGGCGGTGGGTCTGGCGGTGGGTCTGGCGGTGCTGGCTGCGTGGTATGTCAGCAGCAATGTGCAGATCGATATCGACGGAGAAAACTATTCGCTGCAGTCTTACGCACAGCAGTGGGATTTCCTTGCCGATTCCAGTGCGGGCAAACCCGCCGACAGCCGCCCACTGGCAGCCCAGTCATTCACTTTTATCAACCCCATGGGACAGGTGGCCGGTTATTCGGCAGCCGGGTTCAGCAAAGCCTACCTGACTTTCGGCGTGGTCGCAGTTCTGGGCGTCGTGCTGGGCTCGTTGCTGTGGGCGCTGTTGAGCCGCAGTTTCCGCCTGGAATGGTTTGTCTCGTTCAGAGATTTCCTCAGCCACCTGATCGGCGCCACCCTGATGGGTTTCGGTGGCGTGCTGGCGCTGGGTTGCACCATCGGCCAGGGCATCACGGGTATTTCCACTTTGGCGCTGGGCTCTTTCATCGCCTTCGGCGGCATTGTGCTCGGCAGTGCCCTGACCATGAAGGTCCAGTACTACAAGATGGTCTACGAGGACGACGCAAGTTTCGCCGCAGCCCTGATCACCGCGCTGGTCGACATGCACCTGTTGCCAAAGTGGCTGCGGCGCCTGGAAGCCGTGTAGTCACAGAAAGGCGGTAATCAGGTGGTGGGTTGGCGCCGCGCCAGCCTGTCAAAGGCTTGTCATTTTCGGCGGGTCCGGTATCATTCCGGCCTTCCCCACGGGTCGTTAGCTCAGTCGGTAGAGCAGTTGGCTTTTAACCAATTGGTCGTAGGTTCGAATCCTACACGACCCACCAAAATCAATTACTTATTCGGCCCTTCTTGAGCCCCGAAATTTTTGTGGCAGATCTGTGCCAAGAGCCCATTCAGGTGTCATGGTCCAGCGAAAGTTTGCTTCCATGCTTGCAGGGCGATTGAGCGGATAGTGCCTGTGAATGAGTGCGACACTGCCGTGCTGGCCAACAGCACCGAAGCGGGGTGTGATTCCGTGGTGATCACACCAATCCTTGAACACGCTGCACCAGAACTGCTGACCCTCGCTGCACCAGAACTGCTGACCCTCGCTGCACCAGAACTGCTGACCCTGCAGGGTAAGGGAGTGACCTTACGGTCACTCTCTCCCCGAAGAACGGTGCGTGAAAGTTTCCCCTCACACCGCTCAAGCCTTTCAAGAGCCAGTTGCCTGACCCGGTTGCTCTGTCCGTCGATTCACCTGAACGGTCAGTCCCACGCCTCGGCGAATGCCCCATTCCACACAAACGGATTGACCCTTCGCGCGCGTTGACGGCGCGCGAAGTATTCCCGGAATGCGGGGTCATAAGGAGTTGCGTCAGCGCGAATCTTGACATGTCGAATAATGGAAACATGAGCCGCTTGGAGCAAATCCAAGTGCGTCGCCTTACCCTGCTTGTCGTGGGTCCCTGCATAGAACACCCATTGACGTTGACCCTGAGTGCGGAAGTAGCGCTTGCGCTTCCAGTGGTTCGACTTGTTGGGATGCCGATAGTTGACCCAAGAAAGCAACGCTAGAAACACCTTATGGTCGACATAGGTAAAGGTTCTCTTGGCGACCGCATGACGATAGTAGTTAGCCCAGCCTCTTATCTTGCGATTGAGCTGCCGAACTAGCTGCTCCGTCTTGGCCGCCCGATTGGACTTGATAAACCTGCGGAGCTCACCCAAGAACGTCTTCACAGCCGCCTTGGCGGGTTTGATAAGTAACTTGCCCGCGTACTTGCGTACGTTGAATCCGAGGAAATCAAATCCATCGTTGATGTGCGTGACATGGGTTTTCTCAGCAGAGAGTGCCAAACCACGCTCCCACAGAAACGCCTCCACGGCAGGCTTCACGCTCTCTTCCAGCACCTCTCTCGAAGCGCCAGTGACAATGAAGTCGTCAGCGTACTTCACGACGTGGACTTTCTGGCCCTTAGGTGCCGCATTGACGGCTACCTGTTCTAGACCATCGAGCGCCATGTTCGCCAAGCTCGCCGACGCAATCCCGCCTTGCGGGGTACCGGCTTCCGTGGGATAGAGGATCCCTTCTTCCATGTAACCAACCGCCAACCATTTCCTCAGGATGTATTTGTCCATCGGAATGTGATCGAGTAGCCACGAATGACTAATCCGGTCAAAACACGCCTTAATGTCGCCTTCTAGAATCCATTCAATGCTTGCATCGCTCTATCACGTTGGGTAGGAATCCCGAGCGGGCGCCGCTTGCCGTTCTTCTTAGGCACATAAAGCCGGCGCAACGGTTGTGGCCGATAGCCTCGTCGTTGCAATGACCGGGCGGCTTGGAGTTTCTGACGTGACGTTGTCCAGATGACACCATCTACCCCGGCCGTTTTCCGGCCGCGGTTACGGACAACCCGTCTCACGGCCAACAACTTGGCCGAGAACGAGTGGGTGAGGAGCCATTGCAAGGCTTTCACCTTGCCCCGGCGCCCCGCCCGAGTCGCCTTCGCAATACGCATCTGCAGCCGCCGTACCTGCTTCTCTGCGCTCTGCCAATCGATGGCATCCCAGGTCGAAGCCGCTGAGGAGGCACCAATCGACGGCGTGGCCGTCGTTGTCATTTGCGTTTCCTCTTGCTGACGGTTCTACACACTCTCTTGCGATGAAAGACCCGTCGGACGTGGGCGCAGTTTCCTGCCGGGTAACGTTCAAACCCGTATCCGCACCATTACAGCACGGCATTCGCTTCTTCCGACATCCCAATCCCGCACCACCATAGGCGGGCCTCACGGCACGCTGTCCCAGCCGAAGCCGGGAGCGATACGGGGTTTCCACGTTTCGCTTGCGAAGTACGCTGGGTTAGGTGCCTGCTATCGACAGGGAGGCATATGGGCCACGAGAACGCAGCGACAGAACGTTGCTCCCGCCTCCAGTACCTTTTGGTCAAGCGTGTCAACCACTTCCGCTTGTCATCATTTACGGCCTTTATCACAGATTCAGATACCTTCACCATACCAGCTGTCTAGCACTCACCCGGTCTGTGGTTACCAGGAGGGCGCGCCTCTCACGACTTGCACCCCGCACGACCAGAGTCGTGCTTCGTTACATTGTCCGGGCAGCTCTTGATTCATGCCCGTAGACTCGCCCGGTGGCACGGGTGGTTCCCGGCATCCATGTGGGAACAACTTCATCAAGCGACCTCGTGTCGCAATGTCGCAGATAATGTATTTTGGCGAGGCACTTGCATTGACAATGGCGCTTTCGAGAAGTGACTGAATTGATACCGATGTAGGATCATTCCTGAGTATCGCAAAGCCCATAACGTGTCGGGAGTAGTGATCAATTACCACCGCCACCCACCAGCAAAACGGCCCGCGCTGCGGTAATGCGAATGGCAACCACGGTGCCCATAAGCCTATGGATGTCGCAACCGCGGTAAGATCGACATGCCAGACATGATTAGGCCGCTTGGCGGTGGAGACGCCAGTGCACGGTGCCGCAGACCCAGGGTCAGGCCGTGGATCTTCTTTCAGAATCCGTCGGATCGTCGTTATCCCCAGATGCAGTCCTGCTCGGCATAGCGTCTCGGCGATCTTGAGCTTGCCCATGCTGGGGCTCAGGGGTTTCAGACGTTGCACGATTTAGCGGACGAAGTCCGGGAACTTATTCACCGGCTCACGCAGCCGCGCCAGTCCATGGGAAGCCGATTCCGGGGTTCCTTCGGTTTGGCGAGCATCGTGGCCTACGAAATTGAGTTCTGTAAGAATCCGATGTCGAAGGTTGCAATAACGACAATATATTCAGAAAGCTATGCCTCGATCGGCGGGCACAAACATTCGCTGGACCAGGACACCAGCGTGAGGGTGCATGGCGCGCCGCTAATTCGGCAGTCCGGGGTTGCCCGCCACGCCTTTCAGCACCGGCTCGTTGAGCGCGATATGGCTGATGGTTTTCTTGTCGCGCAGGTATTCGGCGACCACGTCCCAGACCGGGCGGCCGTCCAGTGGCTGTGCAACGCTGGCCCAGCCGGCGACCGGATATTCCTTGTCCGCCTCGAGCGCTTTGCCGTCGAGCACCATGTCGCTGATCCGCGAACCGATGTCGGCATTCGGGTCCATGCTGTAGGTTAGGCCGCCAACGCGCACCATGTCGCCACCCTGCTGGTAGTAGGGATCCTGGTTGAACAGGTTGTCGGCGACGTCTTCGAGGATCTCCTTGATGCGCGCGCCGCTCATGTTGTTGAGCGTCACAGTCGGATAGGTGATGGCCGTCTGGGTCATGACATGATCGAAGGTGATCGCTTCGCCCGGCAGGACGCTCACGCCCCAGCGGAAGCCCGGCGAGAAGGAGATGGCAGCACCCACGACTTCCATCAGCGCGTCACAGATCAGCTGATCGAACGTGCCGTTGAAGTTGCCGCGTCGATACAACAGTTCATCGGTCACCGCGAGTTTTTCGTCGAGCTTGTCCTTGTAAGGTGCCCGCACTTTGTCGATGTAGTTCGCCATTTGTGTGTCGGCTTCCAGCAGGTTGGAGAATACCGGTAGCAGATGGTAGCGGTAATCGCGAACCTTGCCGTTGTTAACATCGAGGTCGAGCACGCCGAGGAACTTACTGTTGGAGCCGGCGTTGGTCACGAGGGTGACGCCACCGGCATTCTTGACCTCGACGGGCCGCGGTACGGCATCGTGGGTGTGTCCGCCCATGATGGCATCGACACCAGTCACGCGCGACGCCATTTTCAGGTCGACATCCATGCCGTTGTGCGACAGAACGATTACCACCTGCGCGCCCTTGCCGCGCGCTTCGTCGACCATCTTCTGCATGTTCTCATCACGGATGCCGAAGCTCCAGTCCGGGATCAGGAAACGCGGATTGGCGATCGGTGTATACGGGAAGGCCTGGCCGATGATCGCCGTCGGTACACCATTGATCTCCTTGATGACATAGGGAGGAAACACCTGTTCGCCCCATTCGTTGTCGACAATATTCTGGGCCACAAAGTCGATGCTGCCTTTGAAATCGTTATTGACGATCTCCATGACGCGGTCAGCGCCGAAGGTCATCTCCCAGTGTGGGGTCATGACGTCGACACCTAGCAGCTTCTGCGCATCGACCATGTCCTGGGCGTTGGTCCAGAATGAGGTGGCTGAACCCTGCCAGGTGTCGCCGCCGTCCAGCAACAGCGAGCCGGGCCGCTGCGCACGGATTTTCTTGACCAGGGTCGACAGGTGGGCGAAGCCGCCAACTTTGCCGAGCTGTTTGGCCGCTTCGACATAATTCAGATAGGTGAATGCGTGCGCTTCCCGGGTATCCGGTTTAATGCCGTAGTACGCCAGAAAGGCATCGCCCACCAGGTGCGGTGGTTTACCCCTCATGTCACCGATGCCGAGGTTGATGCTGGGTTCACGGAAGTAGATCGGCAGCAACTGTGCGTGGCAGTCGGTATAGTGCAGCAGCGACAGGTTTCCGAAGGCCGGAATCTCATAGGGCCCAGCCGGCTTGCCTGCCGGTTTGGCGCCAGCGGGTGACGCGGAGGTCTTGTCGCTTTCGCAGGCGCTGAGCGAAACACCGGCGGCGCTGGCGACAGCTAACATCTGAAGAAATTCACGGCGGCTGATGTTCATGGCGAGTTCCTTGCTGATGAAGTCTGGGTGTACCTGGGGAAATTGTTTAGATAAACGTCCCCCCGGGAGGTTTATTCCGACGCGATAAACAAAAAAGCCCGGTCACTTTGACCGGGCTCCTGAGCGACACAGGACGCTATTTACGTGCGCCGGGGCCATTCAGCTCCAGCCCGTTGCTCATAAAGGTCTCGAAATATTCCAGATCGGCATATTCCACACCCTGAGCTTCGTAAGGCTTGGCGCGTACCTGCTTGTTGCAGCCGACATAGCGGCGGTGCAGGGTACCCAGACCACCCCACTTCGAGCGGTACACCGGGAAGTGGGTTGGGTGGCCCAGTGCCGGGCTGAGGATGTCGGCGCGTACTCGGTTGCCGGCGTTGTACTGGTGGCAATCGGCGCACGACATGTTCAGCTGGCCGCGCTTGGCGTAAAAACCGAACTTGCCGTTCTGGTAAGCCGCCACGGCTCCTTCATCAGCGGGGATCTTGACGTTGATCTTTTTGCCGCGCGAGGTATAGGCCATGTAGGCCGAGATGTCGGCGATGTCACCCTTTTCCCATTTCAGCGGTTCTTCCCCGTTCCTGGTGCGGCACTCGTTGATGGCTGCTTCGAGCGTCACGACCTTGCCAGTGGCCTTGTCATAGTAAGGGTAGTCCTGCTTGATGCCGATCCCGCCGTTACGGAAGCAACTGGCGTACGTCTTGCCGTTCTTGAACGGCTTGTTGAACAGCTTCTCGCCATTGTCAATGTTCAGCTCATAGGGTGGGAACTCTTCGATGGATTCCCACTGTTCACGGGAAGCCTGATCGACAGCGTATACGCCGTTGATGTAGTCATTGAAAGGTACATCGGGAAAACGATCCTTAAAATAGGCGCGAAACTCTGTCAGGTCCTGCTGGGGACTGGCCTGTACTGCGACGGACGCAGCACTGATCAGACCTAGAGTCGCGGCGATGGTTAACAGTCTTTTCATGGATTCTCCACCTCCGGTTCAGGGGTTGTCCGTGCGGGTCGCCTGATGATCAGCTGACCTGGGTTTCGATTGAGTCGCTCTGACCCTTGTTGTCTACCCAGCTCATTTTCAGGGTATCGCCGACTTTGGCGCCCTTGAACTTAAATGACAGGTAAGGGTTCTTGGAAACCGCAGGTCCCCACAATGCAGTCATAACAGTTGTTCCGTCATGGTCGCAGGTTACCTCCTGAATGAAATGCGCGGGAATCAGCTGGCCGGTCTTCTTGTCCTTGACCTGACCCGTTTCCATCGGGTGCTGGATCAGCGCCTTGACGGTGGTGGTGTCGCCTTCAACCTTTGCACGAATCTTGATCGATGCCATGTTTCTGTCCTCTATCCTCGATTAACCGCCACAGCCGCCGATGGTGACCTTGACTTCTTTGCCGGTGCTGTACAGTTTCCCGCCGGCCTTGACCACAGCGATCACGCTGGAGGTCTTACCCATCTTGATCCGGGTGGAGATGAATCCCTCAGCGCCTTTGCCCAGCACAAACGAGGCTGTCAGTGGAGCCGCGTTCTTTTCGGCGATGATGCTGATGGACTCAGGATTGGCAATGCTGGTAGTGACCGCTACCGGCACTACGGCGCCGTTCTCGGCGATGTCCGGCGCGCGTATGGAGATTTTGTCTGAACCTTCCAGTGCGTGTGAACCCGTCAGGGCATCCAGCGCATTGTCGACAGACTTGGCCTCGAACGCGGCTGTTGGCCAGGCGGCCAGCACCAGACGCGGCGTAAGCAGCCCAGCACTTACCGCTGCGCCAACTGCCCCGGCTGCAACGGATCCCTTGAGAAAGGTTCTGCGTTTCATATTGATCACTCGGTTATCTCCTCTAGTTCTACACAGTGGTTACAGTGTGTAGACAAATTCCACGATTTTGTCGATTTCACTCTCGCTGAGAATCTGGTCGCGCCCGAACGGCGGCATGATACTGTTGACGTTGGCCTTGGTAGAATCCCAGATCTGTGCGCGCAGTTTGGCCTTGTCCGGAAAACGCGCTTTCATGGCGATCAGCGGCGGGCCGATGTTACCAGGTAGGCTGCCGCCCTCGATTTGGTGACAGGCCAGACAGTTGCCCTTTTTGCGGTCGAAGGCAATTTCCTTTCCCTGCTCGACGACTGACTGGGCCTTGGCTTCTTCGGCAAGACTGGATGCCGGGAACAGGCCCACACTGCCGGCCACTGCCAGCACAGAGCCTGCTGTGGTTAGGATGCTGGGAAGTGTCCGCATCATTATTCTCCTTCAATGCGCATTCATTGCAAAGTGGTTGTGCCAGCGGCCTGGCAAGGGCGTGTCTGCCTTTACAGTCCTGACAACAATCCTGACAATATAGTGCCCCCTCATCCTCGAGTCAAAGCGATTTAACGCTTTTTCTCCAGGTTCAACAGACACCTATATGAAAACTCCTCAGCCGGGTTGCGGTCCGAAGCGCCGGACATTGTCTAACGGTACTAAGCGCGAGGACGAGTTTGGGTACGAATTTATTCCGGCGCCCGGACTTATTTGTTCTGTTCGCGAGCTTTCAACATCTGCTTGAACTCGTTCAGGCGGGCCTCGATGCGCGCCTGCTCGTAATCGCTCAGACCTTTAAACTGCAGTGCCTTGTTCAACTGGTCAATGGCAAAGTGCAGGTTCCCATACAGATAGTAAGCCTCGGCCGAGGCGACATTGGTTTCCCAAGCCGGACCGGCGACACTCGCCGCCTTGGCCCACAGTTCATAGATTTCGGGTTGGCGGGCATCCTTGTCGCGCAGCATCTGCATGGCCTGCTCGCGCGCCTCGGCAGCCTGCCCGGACTGGATCAGCGCCGAGGTGTACAACTGGCCGACGACCAGGTCGCCCGGATAGAGTTTGAGCGTCTCATTGAACAGCTGCAGCGCCTGGTCCGTCTGGCCGCTGTCCAGTAGCACGCGCGCCATAGCAGTGCGGTAGATTTTGCGGTCCGGGTCTTTCTCCATGAGTTCCTGAAGCGCTTTGCCGGCAGCCGCATAGTTGTTGTTGCGCCAGTAGGCCAGCGCCAGGCCGTAGTGGTCAGCCGGGCCCGCGTCGGGTTTTTGCACCCGGGCCTGGAATTCCTTCAGTACCCTAGCCGGGTCGTCGGCATTTAGCACCCTCAGGCGGGCGCGAATCAGCTGGAACTCCAGGCTATCGAGTTCCTTGCCGTGGCCGTAGCTTTCGGCGCGCGACATGGCCTCGGCGATACGGTCGCTGGTGACCGGGTGGGTGCTGAGGAATTCCGGAACGTTGTTGCCGTACAGGCGCGTCGACTGCTGCAGGCGCTCAAAAAAGCTCGGCATGCCGTAGGGATCTATGCCGGAACGCTCCAGCGTCTGGATGCCGATCCGGTCGGCTTCCTTTTCGTTGGCCCGGGTGAAGTTCAGCTGGCGCTGTATATTCGCACCCTGAACTGCCGACATGGCCGCGATGCCCGCGTCGGGACTGTTGCCGGCGACGCCGAGCAGGATAGCCGCGATCATGCCCGCGGCGGTCGGGAGGCTCATCTGGTTCGCGGCTTCATACGCGCGCAACAGGTGACGCTGGGTGACGTGGGCGATTTCGTGGGCCATCACACCCGCGAGTTCGGATTCGTTTTCCGCCGTCAGAATGAGGCCGGTATGCACCCCGATATACCCACCCGGGCCCGCGAAGGCATTGACCGAGGGATCGTTCACCACGAAAAAACGGAACGGGTAAGTCGGCGCGTCGCTGTTGAACACCAGCCGGTGGCCGAGCTGCTGGATATAGCCCTCGATCTCCGGGTCGGTGACCAGGGTCGCCTGGGCGCGGACGCTGCGCATGAATTCTTCGCCGAGCTCCATTTCCTGTGTCGGCGAAATCAGCGAGCCGCTGGAATCGCCAAAATCCGGCAGGTCGCCGCCGGTGACTTCACTGCCGACGGGGGAGGCGTTCAGCGCTAGCAGGACAGCCAAGGCGCTCGATTTTAACCGACTGATTCTCATTGGATACGCAGAATACCTGAGACCAGGGCGGGAAACTACCGGTTGTGCCGGAGCTGGGACACTGCGCTGACCGCTCTGCTAGCCGGTCTGCCGGCGGACGCTGCACGTCTCCAGGCCGCACTGACAACCTGACATTGGTTTTCTGATACCGAGAATATATTAGATATAGCTAATATGTATGGGGTTCCCATGTTCTCTGTCCAGGAAATCGATTCCGAACAGTGGTACACGCTGCTGCGCGAGGGCGACGAGGAACGTTGCTGGTCGATGTCCGTACGCCTCAGATAATGAGACAGGGGATGCTACCGGGTGCCGAGGGTGTGCTGTGCCAATGCACGTGGTTCCGCTGCGGCTGGATGAATGGCGAAACCGGAAGAAGATCGTGGTTTAATACCGTACCGCCGCACGTTCGGCCCAGGTTTGCGCCTTTCTACAGCAGCACGGCATCAACCAGGCGGTGAACCTGCGCGTCGGCATTGTCGACTGGTCCCGTCGGCGTATGCGCATCGAAAAGCCGTCGGCGGCGTCGCTCGCCCGTTAAGACCGGAAATGGCCAATACCGTTGTCAGTTGACGTGTTTATGCGGTATGGGCTTGCGTTTAATCGACACTTATCCTATAAAGACGCCCCACTGATCTTGACAATTCAGAACCGAATAGTGAAACCGGTACAAGGTTGAAATCGCGACACGTTGAGGAGCGCTGTACTATGGCAAATTACGACGAAGAACTGGATGCATCCGGACTGAACTGCCCCCTGCCGATCCTGCGGGCAAAGAAGGCGCTAGGTGGGATCGAAAGCGGTAAAGTACTGCGCATCATCGCCACGGATCCCGGTTCGGTGAAGGATTTCGAGGCTTTCGCCAAGCAGACTGGCAACACACTGCTGGAATCCAAGGAAGCCGGCGGCAAATACGAATTCCTGATCAAGAAAGCCTGAGCGGTCGGTGATCTAACAGATTAAGAAAGGCCGGAGGTGGCGACCTCCGGCCTTTTTCTTGCCTTATATATTCCAGACCACCTGGGCGCTGAGGATGTCCACTGAGGCGTCATACTTGCCGTTGAGGTTCCCCGCACTGCTGGATGTCTCGTTGATCTTCGGGTCATCCAGCACGAACAGATGAGAGTAGCCGAGGTCGATACCCAGCGACCGGCTGAACTTGTAGCCAAGACCCAGCGACAGCCAGGTGCGGTCCTCGCTGGGAATGCGCGCTGTGCGGTGTTCGGCGTCAGGAATCGGGGTCTGGTCGTAGGCGGTGCCGGCGCGGAGGGTCCACTTGCTGTTATAGCGGTAATCGACGCCCAGGGCATAGCGCCAGGCATCCTTCCAGTTTTCGTCAATGACCGTATCCGGCTGGAAAGAGTCGTACTGAATCCTCAGCTCGTCGAAGTTATCCCAGCCTGTCCAGGTCGCGTCGGCCATCACCGACCAGCTGCTGTTTAAATCGTGCCAGATGCTCAGTGATGCTGTTTGCGGCAGGTTGACGTCGGCTCTGACATTGGTGTCGACGAAGATGCCGAAATTCGAGAACTGTGGAAGAGTGTTCCTGAAACGCGCGTCGCCCGTCACTTGCTGCTGGATTTTCGAGCGGTAGCTGAGACCGGCGCGGGTACTGTCACTGGGCTCAAAGAGAATGCCGAAGTTGTAGCCGCCGGCCCAGTTGTCAGCCGTGAGCTTGGCGAAGCCATCACTGCCCTGGGGAACCAGGCCGGCGCACAGCGCCGGGTCGGCGCCCGGTACACCGAGAGCCTGAAGCTGCAGCTGCGTGGGGGCGCACAGACTGCCCTGGTCCACGGCCTGCGTCAGCTTGGCATCGATGTATTGCAGGCTGATACCGGCGCCCACTGACAGCTTTCTGTTCAGCCGGTAGGCAATCGAGGGGTTGATGTTGATGGTCTTCAGTTCCGACTCAATGGCCTGGTAGCGGCCTTTCCAGTTGTCGTCGTACTTGGTCGACAGGCCGAACGGGGCATTGATGCCCAGACCCGCGAACAGGCCTTTGCCCAGGGGCGCGGTGACATAAAAGTTAGGCACCAGGCCAGGCTGACCGGTATCGCTGCCGTTACCGCCCGACACCGGGTTGCCGAAGATATCGGTGGCGGTACCGTCGAATTTTGCCGAGGGTTGCACGTAGTGCAGTGCGCCGACCAGCTGGGCGGGCAGGCGTGTGATGCCGGCCGGGTTAAAGTAGATCGTCGAGGCATCGCCAGCGAATGCGGCGCCACCGGCGAAAGCATTACCCATCTGGCTGGCGCTCTGCTCAATCAGGGAGAACCCCGCCGCCAGGGACGTGCCCGAAGAAATAGTCAGAAATCCGGCGCCGATAAGCCGCAACGATAAAATGCCGACAAAACCTGTGCGCATCACTGGTTCCTCCAGTCTGTTGTTCATCCGCTACGGCTACCGAGCATACTGCCGCTAAGTGCGTCGATTCAAGTAAAACCAATATCTAGCGCTATAGCAGGAACTGGCTCTAAGTATTAGTTAATGCTGATAGATTAACTTGGGCATGTATTTTGCTGCTGTTGCGTCGGGGGAATTGACAGCACCCGCCCTGCTAGCACATGTTGTAGCTAATTCCCCAGTTGTGTGTGTCTTTTTCGCAACACCAAATAGTAGTAGGGGAAACCACAGGACTATTCGGACACGAGGAACGGACATATGAAAGGTATCCAGCACACTCTGGCGTCGGTGACGCTGGCGGCACTGGTGGTCTCGCCGCTGGCCAACGCGACCAACGGGTATTTCAAGATCGGCGCGGGTTCCAAGAACCGCGGCATGGGCGGTGCCGGTATTGCCGTACCGCAGGATTCGATGGCCTCGGCCATTAACCCGGCGTCGCTTGCCGCAATCGGCAACCGGGTCGATATCGGCGCGGAAATCTTTAAACCCAAGCGTAACGGCGAGGTGAATGCGACCGGTATCGATACCAGTGTTGTGGGCCCGATACCCGGGTATACACCCCTGGCCGGCCAGGATTCCGCTGAAAACAGCAAATCCAACGCGTTTTTTATACCGCACCTGGGTTATTCCAAGGCCTGGTCAGACAAGATCACCCTGGGGTTCGCGATCGTCGGTACTGGCGGTATGAATACCCGCTACGGTGACCCCAACGCGGGTAATGGCAATATCTTTACCGATGCATTCGGGCCCGCTGTCGGTAACTGCTCGGGTGACCCGAGTTGTCCCCCCAGCCCGCCGTTTCCGCCGCAGTTTAGTGGCTTTGCGGGTTTGCTCCAAGCGAATGGCGTACCGTCCAGCGTGCTGGGGCCCAACCTGACCAATCTCTACAGCAACCCGAACAACACCCCCTCTTTGGGTGTGAACCTGGCACAGGTGCTGGTCACGCCAACGATCGCCTACCAGATCGGCAAGCACAACGCCATTGGCTTTTCCCCGGTCATTGGTTATCAGACGTTTCGTGCCTTCGGTCTTGGCCTGTTCCAGGGGCTATCCAGTGACCCGGGCAACGTGACCAACAAGGGCAACGACAGTGCCTACGGTTTTGGCGCCCAGGTCGGTTACATGGGTACCTTCGGCCCGTTTTCGCTGGGCGCCATGGCGCGGTCGAAAGTCTACATGGATGAGTTCAACAACTACTCCGGCCTGTTCGCTCAGCAGGGTGATTTTGACGTACCGGCCACTTTCGGTGCGGGTATCGGCATTAAGGCCACGTCCAAGCTGACCATTGCCGCGGATGCCAGCCGCATCCTGTACAGCCAGGTTGATGCCATAGCCAACAAGGGACCGACGGCGGATGAGTTCTTTAACGGTCTGACCGGTGCGTTAACCGGTAACCCGGCCTTTATTTCCAATCCGCTCGGCAGCAATGACGGCTGGGGTTTCGGCTGGGATGACGTTCTGGGTGTACAAAGTAGGCGTAGACTACGCCTGGAACAGTAACTGGACGTTCCGCGCCGGCTTCAACTACGGAAAAGTGCCTTATGACAAGGACCAGGCACTGTTCAACATCCTGGCTCCGGCGGTGGTCGAAAAACATGCCACTGCAGGTTTCACGCGCAGCCTGAGTGCTAACAGCGAGCTCACCTTCACCTATATGCACGCGTTCAGGAACGACGTTGAGTATACCTACCAGGGCACCGGGCAGAATGCCGCGTTCAGTTTTACGGCAAAGAACGAAATGTATCAGAACGCGGCCGAGCTCAGCTACGGCCTGAAGTTCTAGGAGTACCCGCCCCGCAGGCGGCGCGCTGTCGCGCAGCAAACAGCCAAATGCTTTGCCAATAACTCCAATAGGTTACGTTTTGTTTGATGAGAGGCTGTCGGATTTGGGCGATCGTAGCGAGCAAGGTGGGAGGGCGAGGTCATTTTTTCGATCGTTTGAGGAGAATAGCCGTAGCTATTTGACGAAAAGGACCGGGAAAATGGGGCGCTCTCCCACCGGCGCAGTAGATCAGCCCCAAGTCCGACAGCCTCCTAGCGGGACCTTGCACAGCCGATGGGTCAATAGGCAAACGGCCGCGCTCGCGTGGCCGGTTTGCCGTTTTGGGACAAACAGGTTGTCGTCATCCAGAAAGCATTCGTCTAGAATCCCGCGGGGTACAGCCCCCGAGGGTCAAGGAGAGAGAAATGAATACGATCAAACAAATCATGTCTGTATGTATGTTGATGGGCGCTCTGCTGCTGCCGCTGTCCGGCAGCGTCCAGGCCGCCGAGTACTTCAGGCCATTCGTGCTGGCTTCCAAGGGGCCAGGGAATTTCGCCGCCAAGGTGCAGGAAACCAAAGCGGCGCTCACCAAGGCGGGCTTCCAGATTCTCGGCGAATACAGCCCTTACTCGCACACCTTTGTTGACAATGCCGATGTCATTGTTGTCACCAATGCTGAATTGAAAAAAGCCGCGAGCATGACCAAGTATGGCGGCTTCGCGGCACCCTGGCGTGTTGCCGTCACCCAGGTGGGCGGCGAAATCCAGGTCGCTTACGCCAACCCGCCGTACATTGCCAATGCCTATCGGCTTGACGCGGACCTCAACGGAGTAGCCCAGGCGCTGAAGGGGGCGCTGGGGGCCAAAGAGACCTTTGGTTCGAAGAAGGGGATGACCGCGCGCACGTTGCGCAAGTACCACTACACCTTTGGCATGGAGTACTTTGACGATGTCTATGAGCTCGCCGAGTACCCCAGCCACAAGCAGGCCGTGGATACGCTGGAGAAGAATCTGGCGGCCGGTGTCGCCGGTGTCACCAAAGTCTACCGGCTGGATCTGCCCAACAACGTTACCGTGTTCGGCGTGGCCCGCAAGGCACCCACAGAAGCTGACATCGACATGGACGAAGCCCATATCATGGAGGTGGTCGATTTCGACGAACTGAAGGGAACCGCCTACCTGCCTTACGAGATACTGGTCGATGGCAACAAGGTCGTCGCACTGCACATGCGCTTCCGTATGGCCGTGCACTATCCCGACCTGAAGATGATGGGTCAGAACAGCTTCATGACTATCATGCCCAGCCCCAGTGCCATCGAGAAGGCGCTGCAGGCGTCTGCCGGCGGATGACAACTGACCCGATGCTGCTTTGAGGCAGCGTTGAAAACCCCGCTCCGGCGGGGTTTTTCTTGACGGGTACCTGAGACCTGGACACTCAATCGCGGATATTCAGTCCATCTGTCAACCAGCCGTTAATGTGACTGTGCGGAAATATGGATGCTTAGGAGTGACTTAGGGAATATGGCTAAACAACAGTGGAGCGCACCTGACCGGTCAGTCTCCAGGAAATTCATCCCGGCGATGGCGGCGGTGGCCGGTTTCGTGCTGCTGGGTGCTTACCTGGCCAGCCATTTCCAGTCGCCGGTCGCGGGCGTGGCGCTTGGCCTGGTCGGGGGCTACCTGGCGTGTCGCCTGCTGTCGCGCAGCACGGTTGCCTCAACGACGGACCTGCAGATCGCCCTGGACGCTATCGGGCGGGCACACTTTCACTGTCGGCTGGCCGACGGCCAGGGATTGCCACCGACGCTGGTGCAGACCTTCAATGCCATGGCCATTGCCCTGCAGGAGCGCTGCGCGCGCATTAGCGGGCTTTCCGCCCAAATCACCACGCTGGCACGCGGCCTGGCCGACCACGCGCAGGGGGCGCAGTCCCAGGCCGACAGCGATGCGCAAAACATCAGTGCCGCGGTTTCCCAGCTGATCGGCTCGGTGGAAGAGGTGGCCCGCAGTTCCGAACAGGCCGCGGAGTCATCCCGACAGGCCACCAAGGGTGCCGACGAGGGCAAGGTCGCCATGACCGAGGCGCTGGGCTCGATGGATATGCTCAGCGGCGAGCTCGGCAACGCCCGCCAGGCCATGCAGCAGCTTGATGGTCACATAGCCAGTATCGGTGGTGTGCTCGACGTGATCCGGGGCATCGCCGAGCAGACCAATATGCTGGCGTTGAACGCCGCGATCGAAGCTGCGCGCGCCGGCGAGCAGGGACGGGGTTTTGCCGTGGTTGCGGACGAAGTACGTAACCTCGCCGGACGCACCCAGCAGTCGACCCAGGAAATCCAGAAAATGATCGAGCGCGTGCAGCACGGTGCGCGCAACGTGGTTGATGTGGTCGTCGAAGGCGATAACCAGGCCAAAGTCTGTGAAGAGCTGATAGAGACGGCCTGCATCTCGCTGGCGGAGATTTCGGGTGAGATCTCGTCTATCAGTGCACTTAACACCCAGATTGACCAGCTGACCAGCCGGCAGCATGAAGTGGTTACCCAGCTGGGCCAGCGGATAGTGACTTCCACCGAAGAGCGGCGCCAGCACCTGGAGCGATCCGACCTGGGTAGCCTGGCTCGGCGGCTCAAGGATTTGTCCTCCAATATCGAAGCACTTAACGGTTAGGTTCGGCACAGCCAGGCCGTAACATTGGGCGGGCGAACGTATAAAGGGACACCCAGGGGTGGGGTGTGTTGCCACGGGAGCTTAGCGCGTTCGAGGATTGAGCGAGTCGAATATGAAACCAAGTATCCTGCGTAATCTGTTGATGGCTTGTGTATCGTTCGGGCTGGTGATGGGGGCTGTGTTCCCCGTGTTCGCCGGCTTTTTTGTCGACTGGAAAGCAGGCATGTACGGCTGGTTTTACGCCGCCTGCCTGACGGCCGGCGCCGCCTGCGGCGTGGCCATCTATGGTCTGGTGCACCTGGTACTGCTGAAGCGGCTGAAACGCATCTCGGACATCGCCAATGCCATCAGCCGGAACGACATTTCGCATACCTGCGATATGCAGAGTCACGACATGATCGGTGAGATTATCGACGCCTTCAACCAGATGGTTGCGAACCTGCGCAATATGATCGGTCAGATCAGCGGCGCCACAACCCAGCTGGCGGCCGCGGCCGAAGAGACCTCGACCATCACCGATGACACCAGCCGCGGTGTACAGGCGCAGCAGAGGGAGATCGACAGCGTCGCCTCGGCCATGACTGAAATGACGACTACGGTGCAGGAGGTGGCGCGCAACGCCGCGGATGCCTCCGGCGCCGCACAAACCGCCGACAATGAATCCAAGCATGGCGCGCTGGTGGCTAGCGAAGCCATCGGCGGTATCGAATCCCTGGTGGCCGAAGTAAATTCCGCTGCGCAGGTCATCCGTAACCTGGAGAAAGAGAGCGAGAATATCGGTTCCGTTCTGGATGTGATCCGTGGTATCGCTGAGCAGACCAACCTGCTGGCGCTCAACGCCGCCATCGAGGCCGCGCGCGCCGGTGAGCAGGGCCGCGGTTTCGCGGTGGTGGCCGATGAGGTCCGCACCCTGGCGAGCCGCACCCAGCAGTCGACCCAGGAAATTCAGGACATGATACTGCGCCTGCAAGGCGGCGCGGGTAACGCCGTCAAAGTGATGGAAGGCGCCCAGAGCAAGGCCCAGCAAAGCTCGGATCTGGTTGAAAAGGCGGCGGAGTCGCTGGCCATGATCGCCGGCTCGGTTTCCGCGATTAACGATATGAACACCATGATCGCCAGCGCTGCGGAAGAGCAGAGCGCCGTGGCTGCGGAAATGCAATGCAATATGAATAACATCCGTGAGGTTGCCGACCGTTCTGCCGAAGGCGCGCAGCAGAACGCGCAGGCCAGCGAGGAACTGGCGCGGCTGGCGGCCGAACAGCAGACCCTGATGGCGCAGTTCAAGGTCTAGGAGGCTGTCGGATTTGGGACTGATCTACTGCGCCGGTGGGAGAGCGCCCCATTTTCCCGATCCTTTTCGTCAAATAGCTACGGCTATTCTCCTCAAACGATCGAAAAAATGGCCTCGCCCTCCCACCTTGCTCGCTACGATCGCCCAAGTCCGACAGCCTCCTAGGAGGCTGTCGGATTTGGGACTGATCTACTCAGCCGAGGCGGCTGCGGGTCTCTTACCAACCGGGCGTTCGGCGCCCGGTTTCTCGTTGTCTGTCTCTCCTGGGTCGCCAAAAACACATGCAAAACGGCCTTTAGTGATGTATGGTTGCCGGTCTGATCAATAAATTTTATTGCATCTAAAAATTTCTCACTCGGCGTCCGTGGACGCCTGGATACGAGTGGCGAGAGTTCGTACGCATGGCAGATCGGAGATTGCAGGTTTTTCATACGGTCGCGCGGCTGCTGAGTTTCACCAAGGCCGCCGAAACGCTGCATATGACTCAGCCGGCAGTAACGTTCCAGGTGCGCCAGTTGGAAGAGCAGTTCAACACCCGCCTTTTTGACCGTACGCACAACCGCATCAGTCTCACCGACGCCGGCAAGCGCGTCTTCGAGTATTCTGATCGCATCTTTGAGCTCTACGCGGAAATGGAAAGCGCAGTCCGGGAAATGACTGGTGATGTCAGTGGTGTGCTCATGATCGGCGCGAGTACCACCATTGCGGAGTACATGTTGCCGGCGCTGCTGGGCGATTTCAAAAAGAAATACCCGGATGTGAATGTCCAGCTCAAAGTATCGAACTCCGACGGTATTGTGCACATGGTGGAAAACAACGTCATTGACCTCGGCGTGGTCGAATCGCCGGTCCTGAACAAGAACCTGGTGGTGGAGGTGTGCCGCGTCGATCAGCTGGTAGCTGTCTGTTCGCCGCAGCATCCGCTGGCGGGTCGCGAATCCGTCACCATCAACGAACTGCTCGAGTACCCCTTTATCTGCCGCGAAGAGGGTTCCGGTACCCGTGAAGTCATTTCCGAGTACATGACCGGACAGGGTATCCACAACGGGCAGGTGCATCTGACCATGGAGCTGGGCAGCCCCGAGTCCATCAAAGGGGCTGTCGAGGCTGGCATGGGGGTTTCGATAATCTCCTACGCCACCGTACAGAAGGAACTCAAACTGGGTACGCTGGTATCACTCACCCTCACGCCGTCGCTGGAACGGCCTTTCTCGTTTGTGCACCAGAAACAGAAGTTCCGCCACCGTGCCATGGATGAACTGCTGGACTTCGCACGAAGTTACTGCAAATCGCACCCCGAAGTTGTATAACTTCGGGCATGATGCCCGAAGAGAAGGACCACCTGCTCGGCTTGTGTGAGCGGCTGTCGGCAAAGGATCTGGCAACGCTTACCCGGTTTGCGGAGTTTTTGTTGAGCGACCGCGGCGGTGCGGCTGAGAGTCCAGCCCCCGGTGTGCCGGCGCCAGCCGTAATCCCCGCGCCGAAGAGCATCCCGCGTCCCGATAACGAAACAGTAGTGGCGGCCGTTAGGCGGCTGTCACAAACGTATTTCATGTTGGACAAGAAACAAATGCTCGGCGTGACCTCCGACATGGTCACGCAACACATTCTGCACGGCCGGGATGCCAGCGACGTCATCGCCGAACTCGAAGAGCTGTTCCGGCAGCACTACGCGCAACTCAAGCAGGGCGATCCTGATTGATGGATCTGATTCGCGGATGGTTCCAGCGGTTTTTTTCCGATCCCCAGGCGGTGATCCTGGCGCTGCTGCTGGTCATCGGTTTTGTGGTCGTGTTGACCATGGGGCAGATGCTGACGCCGGTGTTCGCGGCGCTGGTGCTGGCCTACCTGCTGGACGGCGTGGTGCTGACCCTGCAGGAACACGGCGTGCCGCGGATCGCGGCAGTCGTCACGGTGTTCCTGCTGTTCATCGTGTTTCTGGCGTTTGCGATGCTGGGACTGTTACCGCGCCTGTCCTACCAGGTGACCCAACTGGTCAACCAGCTGCCGAGCATTATCGGCAAGGGACAGGAGGCGATCATGCGGCTGCCGTCGCGCTATCCGGACCTGATCAGTCAGGGGCAGGTCCAGGACATCATCAACGCCATCCGCGCCGAACTGGCGGGGCTGGGTCAGCGCGTGGTGTCGGTATCGGTGGCTTCGGTGGTGGGTATCATGACGCTGCTGGTGTATCTCATCCTGGTGCCGGTGCTGGTGTTCTTTTTCCTCAAGGACAAACACCGCATTATCGGCTGGATGAGCAGCTATTTACCGCGCGACCGGGCCTTGAGTGCGAGTGTCTGGCAGGAAGTGAACGGGCAGATCGCGAATTACGTGCGCGGCAAGATCTGGGAAATCCTGATTGTCGGAGCTGCCACCTACGTCACCTTCCTGTTCATGGACCTGCAGTATGCCGTACTGCTGGCAACACTGGTCGGGCTTTCGGTGGTGATTCCGTACATTGGCGCCGCCGCAGTGACGTTGCCGATTGCCGCCATCGCCTTTTTTCAGTGGGGCTGGAATACCGATTTCTGGTGGATCATGGTGGCTTACGGCGTCATTCAGGCGCTCGACGGCAATGTGCTGGTGCCGTTGTTGTTCTCCGAAGTGGTCAACCTCCACCCTGTCGCCATCATTATTGCCGTGCTGGTGTTCGGCGGACTGTGGGGCTTCTGGGGAGTGTTCTTTGCCATTCCACTGGCCACCCTGGTGAAGGCGGTGTTGCGCGCCTGGCCACGGCCGGCACAGCCGTTACCCGCGCCGCCCGCTGCAGAGGAGTCCTGACGCTGCCCGACTGGCTCACAGGGCGTCCGACGCGTAATCGGCCAGGCGCGAACGTTCGCCGCGGGTCAGGATGATATGGCCGCTGTGCGCCCAGCTCTTGAAGCGGTCAACCACATAGGTCAGGCCGGAACTCGTTTCCGTGATGTACGGCGTATCGATCTGGGCGACGTTACCCAGGCAGATCACTTTGGTACCGGGACCGGCGCGCGTCACCATGGTCTTCATCTGTTTCGGCGTCAGGTTCTGCGCTTCATCCAGGATCAGATACTTGTTGAGGAAGGTGCGCCCGCGCATAAAGTTCATGGAGCGGATCTTGATGCGATTGCTGAGCAGGTCGTTGGTCGCCGCCCGCCCCCAGTCGCCCCCGATGTCAGAGCGGGTCAAGACTTCCAGGTTATCCATCAACGCGCCCATCCAGGGTGTCATTTTTTCTTCCTCGGTGCCGGGCAGGAAACCGATGTCTTCACCCACCGGTACCGTGACGCGCGTCATTATGATTTCCTTGTAGCGGTTTTCTTCCAGGGTCTGCGTCAGGCCGGCAGCCAGTGCCAGCAGGGTTTTGCCGGTACCGGCCGTGCCCACCAGGCTGACAAAGTCAATGTCCGGGTCCATCAGCAGGTTGAGGGCGAAATTCTGTTCGCGGTTGCGGGCATTAATACCCCACACGGTGTGCTTTGAACCCCGGTAGTCGATGGCTGTCTCCAGCACGGCGCTGTCACCGTTGCCTTCGCGTACCAGTGCCTCGAAGCCGTGTTCCTCCGGCATGTAGACGCACTCGTTCGGGTTCCACGATTTCACCAGGGGACCGCTGAGCCGGTAATAGTTGCGGCCATCCTTCTGCCAGGACTCCAGCGTGTCGCCGTGCGCCTGCCAGAACTCAGCCGGCAGCACGCTGGTACCCGAAAACAGCAGGTTGACATCATCCAGGACCTGGTCGTTGAAATAGTCTTCGGCATGTATACCCAGCACCGTGGCCTTGATGCGCAGGTTGATATCCTTCGATACCAGCGTCACCGTCAGGTCAGGGTGCTCGTTCTGCAGTGCCAGCGCGGTGCCGAGTATGTTGTTGTCGGGCTTGTTGCCCGGCAGCGCGTCCGGCAGGGCGCTGCTCAGCGTGTGGGTCTGGAAGAACAGACGGCCGTACTCCTGGCCGTCAAGGCCGTCGATCAGACCGCGGGCATTAAGGGAAATACCGCGCTCGATGTTGTCGCTGCCAGCCGCCTGCATGATTCCATCCAGAAAGCGGCTGACCTGGCGCACGTTGCGCGCCACCTCCGACACGCCTTTCTTACCGGCATCCATTTCCTCCAGCACGACCATTGGCAGGTAGACGTTGTGTTCCTTGAAGCGGAAAAGCGCCGTCGGGTCGTGCATCAGCACGTTGGTATCCAGAATGAACAGTCTTTTCGAAGTGCTTTCGGCTTTGGACATGTTATCGGGTCTTCTTACCTCCGCGATGAAGGCGGGCGTTTCTCAGACGCTGTTGCGATTCAGTTCACGTACCGCTTCGAGCACGGCGTCGACGTGGCCGTCAACCTTGACCTTGCGCCACTCGCGGCGCAGCTTGCCACTGGCGTCAATCAGGAAAGTGCTGCGCTCGACGCCCATGACTTTCTTGCCGTACATGTTTTTTTCCTTGATCACATCGAACAGGCGGCACAGGGTCTCGTCCGGGTCCGCCAGCAGTTCGAAAGGAAATCCCTGTTTGGCCTTGAACTTCTCGTGCGACGCGACGCTGTCGCGGGAGACACCGACAACCAGGGTCTTGTTGCGCTTGAAGGTTTGGTAGCTGTCGCGGAAATCCTGCCCCTCACGGGTACAGCCCGGGGTGCTGTCTTTCGGATAGAAGTACAGTACCAGGTTGGCGCCCCTGGCATCTGCCAGTTTGAAGGTCTGACCACCGGTCGCCTCGGCCTTGAACATCGGGACTTTCTTATCGAGTTGCACACCACTCATGCGTTTAGCTCTTGACTGGCTCGATCACGGCATCGAGGTTGAGGTGGTCACAGAAATCGAGAAACTCCTCGCGCAGGCCGGCGATATGGGTGTCGGCGGGCACGTCCAGCGTCATGTGCACCGAGAACATCTGCGTGCCGGTATGGGCAGCCGCGTAGCAGGCCGTCGCCAAGTCCTGGATGTTAATGCTGCGCTGAGAAAAGAAGCTTGCCAGGCTGTGCACAATGCCGGGGTGATCCAGCGCCACGACGTCCACCGCGTAGGGCAGAAAGGCGCCCCCCGGCGGTTTCGGCTCGGTGCGCTTAAGGCTGATGTTCATGCCCAGCGCCGTCTGCAGCTGCTCCCGCTGGTCTTCCAGCTTCGCCAGACTGTTCCACTTGCCTTCGACCAGAAGCAGGACAGCGAACTCGCCGCCCAGCACCGTCATCCGGCTGTCGGCAATATTACAGCCGCTGTCCATGATCCAGCCGGACAAAGCGTCGACCAGGCCCGGCCGGTCCCGGCCGACGGCGGCGATAACTAGTTGATTGCTCATAACCCGGGCTTGTCACCTGTTGGATTGCGAAATGGGGCGCAAAGCCTACCACTATTCCAGTTCGACGGCACGCAGCTGTTGCGCGGCTTGCTCCGGGCTGATGGTGCTGACGAACAGACCGGAACCCAGCTCGAAACCGGTCGGTATGCTGGTGCGGGGGCAGATTTCCAGGTGCCAGTGGTAGCTGGCGTCGCTGTCGGCGTAGGCCCTGTTGTGCGGTAGAGAGTGCAGGAAGAAATTGTATTGAGCACCGCCGATCACGGCGTCGAGCCGCGTCATGGCGCGTTTCAGCACGCGTGCCAGGTCGTCGCGCTGCGCGTCGTCGATAGCGATGAAGTCGCTCTGGTGCTTGAGCGGCAATATATGGATCTCCCATTCGTAACGGCTGGCAAATGGCTTGATGGCAACAAAGTGCCTGCCGCGTTCGATGACATACTGGCCCACGCTGATCTTGCGGCGCACTGACCCCGACTCGCGGTCGTAAATAGTGGCCTCGAAAGTCAACGCCTCGTCGATCAGCGAGCAGAAGATGCACTGACGGTGTTTCTCGTAGTAGTGGCGGCTGTGCACGACTTCGTTATAGACGTTTTCCGGCACCACCGGCATGGCGATGACCTGGCTATGGGTGTGCGGGATGCTGGCGCCGGCGGCGGGGCCGAAATTCTTGAAGGCCAGCACGTACTGGATGCGCTCGTCTGTCGCGTACAGCGCGCGGATACGGTCGCGGTAGACGCCGAGCAGGCGCACCAGGTGGTTTTCGGGCATCTCCTGCACGGCGATGCCGTGTTCCGGGTGGTCGATAATCACCTCGTGGCGGCCGTAACCGTCGATCGCCTGCTGCAGCCCGAACACCAGGTTGTTCGAGCTGCTGTTATCGCCGAGCACCGGATAGAGGTTTTCCACCACACGCACCTGCCAGTGCTCGTCGCTCGGTGAACTGGCCACCGTCGGTGGTGTCATGTGTTCGTTGCCGGTGCAGAAGGGGCAGCGGTCGACATGCCTGCGGGTGTCGCGCGGCGCCGGGGCTTCTTCCTTGCGCGGGCGCATACCGCGCGCAGTGGACACCAGCACCGATTCGCTCGGCACGACGGGATTGATGCGGATTTCGCGCACGCTATCGTCGGAGTTGCTCATAATCTGACCTATCTTTCCTGAGGTTGGCGAAATTATCGCCACAGCGGCGGCAAAGAACACACAGGACTATTAACCCCGGTATTAGGAGCGCTAATCAGTCCCGTCACGAGTCCCGGCCGCGGCTCGGGCGCGCTGGCATCGGCTTGTCACCGGCGGGCCGGGACCGTACCATGCGCAATTGGTTTGCGGTCGGGAGGGTTACATGTTTCACGGCAGTATGGTGGCGCTGGTCACGCCGATGCGCGAAGACGGCGCGGTCGACGAGGACAGCCTCGAGGCGCTCATCGAGTTCCACATCGCGGAAGGCAGCGACGCCATTGTTGCGATCGGGACCACGGGCGAATCCGCCACCATTGACGAAAAAGAACACTGCTACCTGTTGCGTCGCTGCGTCGAGATTGCCGCCCGGCGCATCCCGATTATTGCCGGTACCGGCGCCAACTCTACCGCGGAGGCTATCGCTTTGACCCGCTGCGGTATGCAGGCCGGCGCGGACGCGTGCCTGCTGGTAACCCCCTACTATAATAAGCCGACCCAGGAAGGCCTGTACCAGCACCACAAGGCTATCGCCGCGGCGGTGCCCATCCCGCAGATTCTATACAACGTCCCGGGGCGCACGGCCTGCGACATGCTGCCGGAGACCGTGCAGCGTCTGGCACCGATTTCCAATATCGTCGGTATCAAGGAAGCCACCGGCGACCTGGAGCGCGGCCGCCAGATCCTGGCAACTTGTGGCGATCAGCTGGATCTATACAGCGGCGACGATGCAATCGCGATGGAGCTGATACTGATGGGCGCCAGGGGCGACATATCCGTGACCGCCAACGTGGCGCCGAAAGCCATGCACGAGATGTGTGCGGCCGCACTGGCCGGTGACCGCGCCCGTGCGGAGGCGCTCGACCGGCCGCTGCGCGCCCTGCACCGCGACTTGTTTGTCCAGTCGAATCCCATACCGGTGAAGTGGGCACTGCACGAAATGGGCATGATTCCGCCCGGGCTGCGCCTGCCGCTGACGCCGCTGGAAGTGCCCTGTCACGACCGGGTCCGCGATGCCCTGCGACAGGCCGGCGTGCTCGCCACCGTCGATGTGTGAATTTAACTCAAGTGAATGGGTTTCTATGCTGCGATTGAGAGCGGTTGGCCGTTTGGGCCTGGCGTTCATCCTGTTACACGCGCTCGTCGCGTGCGCCTGGCTGGACAAGACCTTTCCGGACAAGACCCAGGAATACAAGCGCGCCAAGCCGGCTCCCTCGCTGGAGGTACCACCTGACCTGACCACGACACCGACCACCGACGCGCTGGTGGTGCCGTCCGGGCCCGCCACCCTGTCCGGGTATACCACGGCGCGGCAGTCACTGGACAAGCAGGGCGGCCAGACCGTGCTGCCCAGCCAGGAGGATGGCCTGAAGTTTGAACGCGACCAGGACCGTGCGTGGCTGGTGATTCAGGGCGACCCGCAGACCGTCTGGCCGGTCGCGCGCGAGTTCTGGATCGAAAACGGGTTCTTCATCGTCACCGAGAACCCGACGCTGGGCACCTTACAGACCGACTGGGTCGAGAACCGTGCGGCTATCCCGCAGGACCCCATCCGCCGGGTCATCAGCCGCATTTATGAAAACGCCTACAGCTCGGCCTATCGCGACCGTTACCGCATGCGTCTGGAGCGCGGCGAGGAGCCGGGAACCACCGAGCTCTATATCACCCAACAGGGCGTCGAGGAAATTGTCGTTTCCAACGAGGACGGTACCACCAAGTGGGGGCCGCGGCCACCGGATCCGGGTCTGGAGTCGGAAATGCTGAAACGTATGATGGTGTACCTGGGTGTGAAGCCGCAGCAAGCCGAGCATCTGGTGACCGAAACCGCGCCGCCTGCGGCCCGGGCGGAACTGGTTCAGCAGGGCAGCGGGCAGGCCGCGCTGGTCATGCACGAGGATTTTGAAAAGAGCTGGCGCAATGTCGGTATTGTGCTCGACCGGGTCGGTTTCGCGGTCGAGGACCGGGACCGCCTGCAGGGTTTGTACTACGTGCGCTACAGCGATCCGCTGCAGACGCAGAAGTCCGGCGGTTTTCTCTCCAAGCTGGCCTTCTGGTCGAACGACCAACAGAAGGTCGAGCACTACCAGATCAAGCTCAACGACGACGGTGCGGATACCCGCGTCGTGGTGCTGGACGCCCAGGGCAAGCCGGAAAAGTCGGTAACCGCAGTGCGCATACTCAACCTGCTGTACGACGAGCTCAAGTAGCGCGTTGCCCCGGTCCATGCGCTTCGCATCGCTCGGTAGTGGCAGCAAGGGTAACGCCACACTGGTCGAAGCCGGGACCACCCGCCTGCTCATCGACTGCGGTTTTTCCTGTGCCGAAACGGAAAAGCGCCTCGCCAGACTGTCACTGCAACCCACGGACCTGGCCGCCATTCTGGTCACCCACGAGCACAGCGACCACATTTCCGGTGTGGCCGGCCTGTCACGACGCTACCGCCTGCCGGTGTGGATGACGGCCGGCACCGAGGCGGCATACAGGGGCGGCGAACTGGCTGAATACCGCTGTATCAACAGCCACCGCGCCTTCCGTATCGGTGACCTGCAGGTGCACCCGTTTCCGGTGCCTCACGACGCGCGTGAGCCCTGTCAGTTTGTGTTTTCCGATGGCCGGCGGCGCCTGGGCTTATTGACCGACGTCGGCGGTATGACCAGCCACATGCTGCAGGCGCTCGACCAGCTTGACGCCCTCATCCTGGAATGTAACCACGACCCCGCCATGCTCGCTGCCGGACCTTATCCGCCCCGTCTGAAGCAGCGCGTTGGCGGCCCGTTTGGCCATCTGAGTAACCAGCAGGCCGCTGATATTATTAGAAAGATATCCAGGAGCCGGTTGCAGCACCTGGTGGCTGCGCATATCAGCGAAAAGAACAACCGGCCAGAGCTTGCACTCGGCTGTCTGGCCGCGGCTGTGGGGGAGAGCAGCTTCGGTATACTGGCGGCCGACCAGCCCATGGGTATGCCCTGGTTAGCCCTCAGTTAGCTTGGGCATTTTCTACCCGGCTGCGTCAGAGAATGGCACGTTTCGAGGTTGGAGACAGGGGGAGGCTCGGTGTCGAGAAACTGCAGCCCGCCATGCCCGTTTTCCAGATCGTTATGACCCCTTGGTTTCCTGCTCTTAAGAGCCCCCGCCGGTATGGCCCGCAGGCTGTACCGGCTACCGGCCATCCAGTATCATTGCGGCCTTGCTTAACGGGGTTGAGTGTTGCGCTGTTCCCCTGCCCAGTAGAGACTGTTGTCCATGCTGCAATTGCCCGGTGCGCCCGCCTTTTCCGTTTTTCGTCTGGACAAGCTTCGTCAGCGTCTGCAACAGGCCGTCGCCGGTGTCACAGGCGTCGCCGCGCACTATGTTTACTTTGTCGATCTGGAAGCCGCGCTGGACAACAGGGCGTTGACGACCCTGCAGCAGTTGCTGGGTGACGCGCCGCCGATTCCCGCTGCCTCGGGCTACACCTGCTGGGTCGTGCCGCGCGTCGGCACGATTTCGCCCTGGTCCAGCAAGGCCAGCGATATTGCCCACAATTGCGGCTTGAATGATGTGCGGCGTATCGAACGGGGTATCCGTTTCGACATCGAACTGGACGCCGCCACTCAACTCCACAGCGACGCCGTGGCGGCCATTCATTCGCTGGTGCACGACCGCATGACCGAATCGGTGCTGGAAAGTGGCGGAGAGGCCGAGCGTCTGTTCAGCCACGCAGATCCCGCCCCGCTGCTCAGTGTCGACATCCTTCAAGGGGGGCGTGACGCCCTGATCGTCGCCAACCGCAACCTGGGACTGGCCCTGTCGGACGACGAGGTCGACTACCTTATCGACAGTTTCACGGGCCTGGGGCGCAACCCCACCGACGTCGAATTGATGATGTTCGCGCAGGCCAACTCCGAGCACTGCCGGCACAAGATTTTCAATGCCAACTGGATCATCGATGGCGAGGAGCAGGACACTACCCTGTTCGACATGATTCGCGCCAGCTACCAGGCCAGCCCTGGCGCGATTCTGTCTGCCTACAAAGACAATGCCGCGGTGATTCGCGGGCACCGGGTACAGCGTTTGTTTGCCGACCCTGCCACCGGCGAATACGCCGCGCACCTGGAAGACACCCACATCCAGATCAAAGTGGAGACGCACAATCACCCGACGGCGATATCGCCGTTTCCTGGCGCCGCGACCGGTTCCGGCGGCGAGATTCGCGACGAGGGCGCTACCGGCCGTGGCGCCAGGCCGAAGGCGGGGTTGGCCGGTTTCTCGGTGTCCAACCTGCGTATTCCCGGCTTCATCCAGCCCTGGGAAACCGACCACGGCAAGCCACAGCGCATCGTTTCGGCGCTGGATATCATGATCGACGGACCGCTGGGCGCCGCGGCGTTCAGCAATGAATTTGGCCGCCCGAATATCTGCGGCTACTTCCGCACGTTGGAGGAAAAAGTCCCCGGTCCGAACGGCGTAGAGGTGCGCGGCTACCACAAGCCGATCATGATTGCCGGTGGTTACGGCAACATCCGTCCCGGGCATATCGACAAGAGCGACATCCCGGTGGGGGCGCAGATCGTGGTCCTCGGCGGTCCCGCGATGCTCATCGGTCTGGGTGGCGGAGCAGCATCGAGCATGTCCAGTGGCGCCAGTGCCGAAGACCTGGACTTCGCCTCGGTGCAGCGCGGCAACCCGGAGATGCAGCGCCGCTGCCAGGAAGTGATCGACCGCTGCTGGGCCATGGGGGAGCGCAATCCGATCCTGTCGATCCATGATGTGGGTGCGGGTGGGCTGTCCAACGCTGTGCCCGAGCTGGTCAACGACGCCGGCCGCGGCGGGCGTTTCGAACTGCGCGCCGTGCCCAACGATGAACCCGGTATGTCGCCCATGCAGATCTGGTGCAACGAGTCACAAGAGCGCTATGTGCTCGCCGTTGCTGCCGAGCGCCTGGATGAGTTGCAGGCGCTGTGCGAGCGTGAGCGCTGTCCCTTCGAAGTGCTTGGGGAAGCCACCGAAGCACAGGATCTGGTGCTCGGCGACGGTTATTTCGACAATACGCCGATCGATCTGCCCCTCTCGCTGCTGCTGGGCAAGCCGCCGAAAACGCTGCGCGACGTGCACCACAAGACCTTCGCCAAGCGCGAGCTGGATCTGCCCGACGACTTTGCCGATATGGCGTACCGCCTGCTGCGCCTGCCGAGCGTGGCCAGCAAGCAGTTCCTGGTCACCATCGGCGACCGCTCGGTGACCGGGCAGGTGACGCGCGACCAGATGGTTGGCCCCTGGCAGGTGCCGGTAGCCGACGTGGCCGTTACCTGTTGCGATTACGATGGTTACCGGGGCGAGGCCATGGCGATGGGCGAGCGCGCGCCGGTGGCGCTGGTGGAACCGGCCGCCTCGGGCCGCCTGGCGGTGGGCGAAGCCATTACCAACCTCGCGGCAGCCCATATCGCCGCACTGTCCGACATCAGCCTGTCGGCTAACTGGATGGCGCCCGCCGGTCACCCGGGTGAGGACGCCGCGCTGTTCGATACGGTAAGAGCGGTGGGTGAGCAGCTCTGCCCGCGGCTGGGGATCGCCATCCCGGTGGGCAAGGATTCGCTATCCATGAAGACCGTGTGGCGCGAAGACGGCCAGGACCGGTCGGTGACCGGCCCCCTGTCTCTGGTCATCACGGCATTTGCCCCGGTCGCCGACGTGCGCCGTACCCTCACGCCGCAGCTGCGGGTCGACTGCGGCGACAGCGACCTGATCCTGGTCGATCTCGGCAAGGGCCGTAACCGCCTGGCGGGCTCGGCGCTCGCCCAGGTGTATAAACAGGTGGGCCATCATGCGCCGGACCTCGACGACCCGGACGCGCTGAAGGCGTTCTTCGACATTATCCAGGATCTCAATGACGCGCGTCTGTTGCTGGCCTATCACGACCGCTCCGACGGTGGCCTGTTCGCGGCGTTAGCGGAAATGGCTTTTGCGGGCCATGTCGGTATTGACATACTACTGGATGATCTCGGCGACGATCCGCGCGCCGCACTGTTCAGCGAAGAACTGGGCGCGGTCCTGCAGGTGCGCCACTATGATACCGACGCTGTGCTGGAGAGCCTGCGCGAAGCGGGACTGGGACGGCACAGTCACGTGCTCGGCACCCTGCGGGAGGACGACCGGGTGATCATGCGTTTTGCCGGCAAGGTGCTGCTGGATGAGGCGCGCATCGACCTGCAGCGCGCCTGGGCGGAAACCAGTTACCAGGTGCAGGCGCTGCGCGATAATCCCGACTGCGCAGCGCAGGAGTTTGACGCCCTGCTTGATGCTGGCGACCCGGGCGTGCAGCCTGCGGCACGGTTTGATCCTGACGACAATCCGGCTGTGGCGTTTATCGTCACGGGTGTGCGTCCGCGCGTCGCCATCTTGCGCGAACAGGGTGTCAACGGCCAGCTGGAAATGGCCGCGGCCTTCGACCGCGCTGGTTTCAGCTGTGTCGACGTGCACATGAGCGACGTGATTGAAGGACGCACCGCACTAACCGAGTTTTCCGGACTGGTCGCCTGCGGCGGCTTTTCATACGGCGACGTGCTGGGTGCTGGCCAGGGGTGGGCCAAGTCGATTCTGTTCAATGCGCGTGCGCGTGACGCCTTTGAAGCCTTTTTCAGCCGCGCCGACAGCTGGGGCCTGGGGGTGTGCAACGGCTGCCAGATGTTGTCGGGCCTGAAGGATATTATTCCCGGTGCGGCGCACTGGCCGTGTTTTGTACGCAATACGTCGGAGCAGTTTGAGGCGCGCTTCAGCCTGGTCGAAGTACCGGCATCGCCCTCTATCCTCCTGCAGGGCATGAGCGGTTCACGTTTGCCTATCGCCGTCGCGCACGGTGAGGGACGCGCACACTTCGCCTCGCAACGGGCGCTGCAGGCGGTGCTGGACGGTAGCCTGGTAGCCCTGCGTTACGTCGATCACTACGGCCGCACCACCGAGACCTATCCACTCAACCCCAACGGTTCGCCCCAGGGTATCACCGGTATAACCACGGTGGACGGGCGTTTCACCGCCATGATGCCGCACCCGGAGCGCGTGTTCCGTGCGGTGCAGCATTCCTGGTGCCCCGATGAATGGGGAGAGGACGGACCCTGGATGCGGATGTTCAGCAACGCACGGGTGAACGTGGGCTAAGCGCGATGATCGCGGGTTGGGCTGAATGCCCGGGTTGGCCTGGACGGTAGGTTGGGCTGAACAACGTGAAGCCCAACGCTGCAAGAGCCGGAGACACCGCAATGTTGGGCTTCGCTGCGCTCAGCCCAACCTACCTGTTCAGCCCAACTTCGCGGTCAGCCGGACCAGCGCAGCGGGCCTGATCCACCGGTGCCGTCCAACTGTCAGTGCGCCAGGCGCCTGTACTTGATGCGGTGCGGCTGATCGGCGTCTACGCCCAGGCGGCGCTTGCGATCGGCCTCGTAGTCGGCGTAGTTGCCCTCAAACCATTCGACGTGACTGTCGCCTTCAAAGGCGAGAATGTGGGTGGCAATACGGTCGAGAAACCAGCGGTCGTGCGATATCACCACCGCGCAGCCGGGGAAATCCAGCAGCGCCTCTTCCAGTGCGCGCAGCGTTTCCACGTCCAGGTCGTTGGTCGGTTCGTCGAGCAGCAGCAGGTTGCCACCGCTTCTGAGCAGCTTGGCGAGGTGCACGCGGTTGCGCTCGCCGCCCGACAGGTCGCCGACCCGTTTCTGCTGCTCGGTGCCGGTGAAATTGAAGCGTGACACGTAGGCGCGTGAATTCACCGCATACTTGCCGACAGTGATGATGTCCTGGCCGTCGGAAACTTCCTGCCAAACCGTCTTGTTGGCGTCCAGCGCATCGCGGCTCTGGTCGACACAGGCGATCTGCACGGTTTCGCCAATGCGCAATTCGCCGCTGTCGACCGGCTCAACGCCGGTCAGCATGCGGAACAGCGTGGTCTTGCCCGCGCCGTTGGGGCCGATGATGCCGACAATACCGCCCTGTGGCAGTTTGAAGCTGAAGTTGTCGATCAGCAGCCGGTCACCGAAGCCCTTGGTCAGGTGGTTGGCCTCGATGACCAGTTCGCCGAGGCGCGGACCGGGTGGAATATAGAGTGCCTTGGTTTCGTTGCGCTGCTGGGTTTCCTGCGAGGACAGTTCAGCGAAGCGTGCCAGGCGCGCCTTGCTCTTGGCATGCCGGCCCTTGGGGTTGCTGCGCACCCACTCCAGCTCCGCTTTCATGGCTTTCTGCCGGGCGCTTTCGGTTTTCTCTTCCTGTTCCAGGCGTTGTTCCTTCTGTTCCAGCCAGCTCGAATAGTTGCCCTGCCAGGGAATGCCGTGGCCGCGGTCCAGTTCGAGGATCCAGCCGGCGACGTTGTCGAGGAAGTAACGGTCGTGGGTCACTGCAACTACAGTGCCAGGGTATTCGTGCAGGAAGCGCTCCAGCCAGGCGACGCTTTCGGCGTCCAGGTGGTTGGTGGGCTCGTCAAGCAGCAACATGTCCGGTTTCGACAGCAGCAGTTTGCACAGCGCGACGCGGCGCTTCTCACCCCCTGAGAGCTTGCTGACTTCGGCCTCCCACGGCGGCAGGCGCAGCGCGTCCGCGGCAATTTCCAGGGTGCGTTCGAGGTTGTGGCCGTCGCTGGCCTGCAGGATGTTCTCCAGCCGCGCCTGTTCGGCCGCCAGCGCGTCGAAATCGGCATCCGGCTCCGCATAGGCGGCGTATACCGCGTCGAGCTTGGCCTGCGCCTCGCTGATGTCGGACAGCGCTGCTTCGACGTTGCCCCGTACATCCTTGCTTTCGTCCAGCTGCGGTTCCTGCGGCAGGTAGCCGACCTTGATACCGGCCTGCGGCCGCGCCTCACCATGAATATCGGTATCAACGCCCGCCATGATGCGCAACAGCGTGGATTTGCCGGAGCCGTTCAGGCCCAGCACGCCGATCTTCGCGCCGGGGAAAAATGACAGGGAGATGTCGCGCAGGATCTCGCGCTTGGGCGGCACGACCTTGCCGACCTGGTTCATGGTGTAGACGTACTGGGCCATTGTGACTCGCTGCAGGCTGTTTAACAGGCGCGATTATACCGTGCCGAGAGGCGGGCGGTCACTGGCATTAGGGCTGTGTAACCGTCAAACCTGGAATGTGGGCGCGTAGGTTGGGCTTCGCTTTGCTCAATCCAACCTACGCGTCAAGCGCTACAATTGGGGAACCTGTTGATCGAATGGTCACCGCTGAGAGGCGTCACGCGGACCCTATGAGTGCGAATTCAAGCGTATGTGTTTATGTCGGCGAGGCGCTGGCGGCCTATGGCTTTGGTGAGGGACACCCCTTCGGGCCGGACCGCATGAGTGTCTTCTCGCAGCGCCTGGTCGAGCTGGGCCTCGACCGGCGGGTGCAGGGCTGTGAGCCGCAACGCGCCAGCGACGCACAGATCCTGGCGTTTCACACCGCGGATTATCTGCAGCGGGTCAAGCAGCAGTCGCAAAGCGGCACCGGCTATCTGGACTTCGGCGATACCCCGGCTTTCAAGGGGATCTATGAGGCCGCCGCCACGGTTGTCGGCACCACGCTCGCGGCGCTCGACAGTATCATGCAGGGGCGTTGTCGGCAGGCCTTTGTGCCTATCGCCGGGTTGCACCACGCGCGGCGCAACCGGGCGGCCGGCTTCTGCGTCTTCAACGACTGCGGTGTCGCCATCGAAACCCTGCGGCGGCGCTACGGCGTGCAACGCGTGGCCTACGTCGACATCGACGCGCACCACGGTGATGGCGTGTTCTACGCCTTCGAGGACGACCCGGACCTGTGCATTGTCGACCTGCACGAGGACGGCCGTTACCTGTATCCGGGCAGCGGCGCTGTGGAGGAAACCGGCACGGGCGCGGCGGCCGGCAGCAAGCTGAATATCCCCATGCCCCCCAATGCCGGCGACGACAGTTTTTTCAGGGCGTGGGCGAGCGCCGAGACCTTTGTCCGCCGGGCGCAGCCCGAGTTCATCCTGCTGCAATGCGGCGCTGACAGTCTCGCGGGCGACCCGATTACCCATCTTAACTATTCCAGCGCCGCTCACCGCCACGCGGCGCAGCGCTTGAAACTGCTGGCCGAAGACAGCTGCCAGGGCCGGCTGCTCGCGCTGGGCGGCGGTGGCTATAACCGCAATAATCTTGCCGAAGCCTGGACGGCTGTAGTGGCGGCTTTGCTGGGCGGGAGCGCCTGAATCCAGTATCATTTCGCTCCTTCAGCACCTGCCGGGAATTGCCGAATGTTCAGCAACGACATGACCATCGCCGGTTTCGACGATGAACTCGCCGCCGCCATTGAAGCCGAAGAGCTCCGCCAGGAGCAGCACATCGAGCTGATCGCCTCGGAAAACTACGCGAGTCCGCGCGTCCTCGAAGCACAGGGCTCTGTTTTAACTAACAAATATGCGGAAGGCTACCCCGGCAAGCGCTACTACGGCGGCTGTGAATACGTCGACATTGCCGAGCAACTGGCCATCGACCGGGCCAGGCAGCTGTTCGGGGCGGCCTACGCCAACGTTCAGCCGCACTCCGGTTCCCAGGCCAACGCCGCGGTGTACATGGCGCTCTGCGAGCCGGGCGATACCATACTGGGCATGAGCCTCGCCGACGGCGGCCACCTCACCCACGGCTCGAAGGTGAACTTCTCGGGCAAGCTCTACAAGGCGGTGCAATACGGCCTCAACGCCGAGACCGGCGAAATCGACTACGACCACATGGCAGCGCTGGCCAAAGAGCACAGGCCGAAGATGGTGGTGGCCGGCTTTTCCGCCTATTCGCGCGTGGTCGACTGGGAACGCTGCCGCGCGATTGCCGATGCGGTGGGGGCTTACCTGTTTGTCGACATGGCGCACGTCGCCGGTCTGGTCGCAACCGGTCATTATCCCAGCCCGGTGCAGATCGCCGACGTGGTCACCACGACCACGCACAAGACGCTGCGCGGCCCGCGCGGCGGCCTTATTCTTGCCAGGGCCAACCCGGAGCTGGAAAAGAAATTCAATTCGCTGGTGTTCCCCGGTACCCAGGGCGGTCCGCTGATGCACGTTATCGCCGCCAAGGCCGTGGCCTTCAAGGAAGCCCTGCAGCCTGAGTTCAAGGACTACCAGGGCCGGGTGCTGGCCAATGCCCGCGCCATGGCCGGCGTATTCCTCGAGCGCGGTTACAAAGTGGTGTCCGGCGGCACCGACGACCACCTGTTCCTGGTGGACCTGATCGACAAGGGTATCACCGGCAAAGCGGCCGATGCCGCACTGGGCGCGGCGTTTATCACGGTCAACAAGAACGCCGTGCCCAACGATCCGCAATCACCGTTTGTCACCAGCGGAATCCGCGTCGGTACGCCGGCGGTGACCACGCGCGGCTTCGGCGAAACCGAAGTGAAAGAGCTGGCGGACTGGATGTGCGACGTGATGGACGATGTGAACAACCAGGCGACTATCGACCGGGTGCGCGAACAGGTCCTGGCGATCTGCAGGCGTTTTCCGGTATACGGCTAGCCGCAGGGCTGCTCGCGCCGACGGTTGCAGCAGATACCGGTTACACATGCGTTGTCCTTTTTGCGGCGGCATGGACACCAAGGTGATCGATTCGCGCCTTGCCGGTGAAGGCTCGCAGGTCCGCCGGCGGCGCGCATGTACGGCCTGCGGAGATCGTTTCACCACCTACGAAACCGCGGAGCTGCTGATGCCCCGCATCGTCAAGAGTGACGGCACGCGCGAACCCTTCAACGAGGAGAAATTGTTGACCGGCGTGTTACGTGCCCTGGAAAAGCGCCCGGTGGCCACCGAGAGGGTGCACGCCGCTGTCAGCCGTATGCAGCACCGCCTGCAGTCCTGTGGTGAACGCGAGATCCAGTCCCGGCAGCTGGGTGAGTGGGTGATGGAAGAACTGCGCAATCTCGACCAGGTGGCCTATGTGCGGTTCGCCTCGGTGTACCGCAGCTTTCAGGACGTGAGCGAGTTTCGCGACGAGATCGAGCGGCTGGAGCAGGGCCCGACCCCTGAGGAACGGCGTCACCAGATGCCACTGCTGCCCAATGACGAAGACGACAGCTAGGAGGCTGTCGGACTTGGGCGATCGTAGCGAGCAAGGTGGGAGGGCGAGGCCATTTTTTCGATCGTTTGAGGAGAATAGCCGCAGCTATTTGACGAAAAGGATCGGGAAAATGGGGCGCTCTCCCACCGGCGCAGTAGATCAGTCCCAAGTCCGACAGCCTCCCAGGCGCTGTACCTGTCAGACTCCATCGATCGCCGGCATCAACGGGTTGTTGCAGACATGACAGAGCCAATGAGTCTCACCCCCCGGCAAGCCATGGCGGAGGCGATTCGGCTCGCGGGGCGGGGCGTCTACACCACCCACCCGAACCCCAGTGTTGGCTGTGTCATTGTCGGTGAGGGCGCGGTGGTCGGGCGCGGCTGGCACCAGCGCGCGGGCGGTCCGCACGCCGAAGTGCTCGCCTTGCGCGAAGCCGGCGGGCGCGCACGTGGCGCTGACGTCTACGTGACGCTGGAACCCTGCAGCCACCAGGGGCGCACCCCGCCCTGCGCCGACGCGCTGATCGCCGCGGGCGTCAAACGGGTGGTGGTCGCCATGCAGGACCCGAACCCGCGGGTTGCAGGGCAGGGGCTCGAACGCCTGAGAGCCGCGGGCATCGAGGTGGCCGTCGGCCTGCTGGAAGCGCAGGCGCGCCAGCTCAACCCCGGTTTTATCGCCCGGCTGGAGCGCGGCCGCCCCTGGGTGCGGTTGAAACTTGCGGCGAGCCTCGACGGACGCACCGCCATGGCCTCCGGCGAAAGCCGGTGGATCACCGGTGGCGCGGCGCGGCAGGACGTGCAGCGGCTGCGGGCGCGCAGCTCGGCGATTGCCACCGGCGTCGCGACGGTGCTGGCCGACAACCCGGCGATGACTGTGCGGCTCGAGGCGCAGCAGTTGCACGGCGTCGAGCCGGTGCGCCAGCCGTTGCGGGTCATCCTGGATTCGAAGTTGCGCACGCCGCCCGGGGCTAAATTGCTGTCGCTGCCGGGTGGGACGCTGGTGCTGACGGGTAACCCCGATCCAGGCGCCTGGGAGGCGCTGCAGGCGACCGGTGCCGAGGTGGCGCTGGTGAAGTGCAACGCCGGGCGGCTCGACCCGGCCGCAGCGCTGGCGCTGCTCGCGCAGCGCGAGATCAACGAGGTATTGCTGGAGTGCGGACCGACCCTCGCGGGCGCCTTTATGGCCGCGGGGCTGGTGGACGAGCTGGTGCTGTATCTTGCGCCGCACCTCATGGGCGATACGGCATACGGGCTGTTTGCCTTGCCGGGTTTGGACAGAATGCAGGACCGCATCGAGCTGGAATGGACAGATGTACGCCACGTCGGTACAGATATACGGGTGACCGCGAGGCCAAAAGGGTAACTGAGCCCAACCTGCGGGGATCGATATGTTTACGGGCATAATACAAGCCATCGGTGAAATCGCCGCCCTCGAACCAAAGGGCGAAGACCTGCGCCTGCGCGTGCGCACCGGCAAGCTGGATTTAAGCGACGTGCACATCGGCGACAGCATCGCCACCAGTGGCGTGTGCCTGACGGTGGTCGAACTGGCGGGCGACGGCTACTGGGCGGACGTGTCGGGCGAAACACTGGCGGTTACCGGCATCGGCCAGCTCAAGGTCGGCGACCGGGTCAACCTGGAAAAGGCGCTGACCCCGTCCACACCGCTGGGTGGTCACCTGGTCAGCGGCCATGTGGATGGCATCGGCACGGTTGTGTCGCGGCACGACGCTGGGCGCTCGGTGCGCTTGCACATGCGTGCCCCCGACAGGCTGGCGCATTACATCGCCGCCAAGGGCTCGGTGTGTGTCGACGGTATCAGCCTCACGGTCAACGCGGTCGACGGCGCCGAGTTCGATCTGAACATCGTGCCGCATACCCTGGTCGAAACCACCATGGGCAAGTTTCAGCCGGGGCGCACCTTCAACCTGGAAGTGGATATAATCGCCCGTTACCTGGAGCGCCTGCTGCTCGGCGACAAGGCGGCCCGGCCGGGTGCCACCGGTGTCACGAGAGAGTTATTGCAGCGGTGCGGCTTTATCGATGCCGCGGATTGAACGGCTTATGCAACTGAACAGTATCGAAGAGATTATCAGCGACATCCGCGATGGCAAAATGGTCGTCATTATGGATGACGAGGACCGCGAAAACGAAGGCGACCTCATCATGGCGGCCTCCAGGGTGCGCCCGGAAGACATCAATTTCATGGCGAAATACGGGCGCGGGCTGATCTGTCTGACGCTGACCCGCGAACGTTGCCGCCAGTTGTCCCTGCCGCTGATGGTCAACGATAACCAGGACCAGCACGCCACTAACTTTACGCTGTCCATCGAGGCGGCCGAAGGCGTTACCACCGGTATCTCGGCCTACGACCGCGCACACACCGTGCGTACGGCCGTGCAGCCGGACGCCAGGCCGCAGGACCTGGTGCAGCCGGGGCACATCTTCCCGTTGATGGCGCGTCCCGGTGGCGTGCTGACGCGCGCGGGACACACCGAGGCAGGGTGCGACCTGGCGCGCCTCGCGGGCGTGGAAGCCGCTGCGGTGATTGTCGAGATCCTCAACGAGGACGGCAGCATGGCGCGGCGTCCCGATCTGGAGAAGTTCGCCGTCGAGCACGGTCTGAAGGTCGGAACCATAGCCGACCTGATCCACTACCGTATCGCCCACGAAAAGAGCGTGGAACGCGTCGCCGAGTGCGAGCTGCAGACCGAGCACGGTAACTTCCGCCTGTACGCCTACCAGGACATCGTCAACGAGGGCCTGCACCTCGCGCTGGTCAAAGGCAGCATCGATCCACAGCAGCCGACACTGGTGCGCGTACACGTACAGAATACCCTCGGCGACCTGTTCGGCGCGCAGATGAGTGACATCGGCTGGCCGCTGCGTGACGCCATGCGCCGGGTCGACGAGAACGGCAGTGGCGTGGTGGTGGTGCTGGGGCAGCCGGAGTCGCCGCGCGACCTGGTGCAGCGCATCCAGTGCTATAACGAGCACGAAAAGACCGGTGAACCGGTGATGCGGGAGGAACGCCACGAACTGCGCACCCACGGTATCGGCGCGCAGATTCTTGCCGACATCGGCGTCAAGCGCATGCACGTGTTGAGCGCGCCCATGGTGGTCCACGGGTTGTCCGGCTTCGGCCTGGAAGTGGTCGACTATATTGATGGCAGCTGAGGCCAGTCTGCCTGGGCTTTACAGATCTGGCAGAATGATTTACCGCCAAGTCGCATAAGTCGCGCGAAGTTTTTATGAAAACCTTGGCACGACTTATGCCACCTGGCGGTCAGGAACCGCGGGGTGGGCTGAGGAACCGTAGGTTGGGCTGCGCGCAGCGAAACCCAACAGCTTTGCAACGCCTAAGCCTCGCCTGCTCTACCGTTGGGCTTCGCTGCGCTCAGCCCAACCCGCGGCGCTGTTGAGCACACAGGAATGTCTACCGCGAAGCCGCACGAGCCGCGCGAAGTTATCACGAAAGACTTCGCGCGACTTATGCGACCTGGCGGTCAGATCCAAGGTTTGAGCCGATTTACTTAGCTTCGGAGTGATGCCATGAGTGGTGTACAGACAATAGAAGGCCAGCTGACCATCCGTGGCGCGCGCATTGCGTTGCTGGTGTCGCGCTTCAACAGTTTCGTGGTGGACAGCCTGGTATCGGGCGCCATCGATACGCTCAGGCGCCACGGTGCCGAGGACCGCGACCTGCATATCGTGCGGGTCCCCGGCGCCTACGAAATGCCCATCGCCGCCAAGCGCCTCGCGGCCAGCCAGCGCTATGAGGTCATTATCGCGCTGGGCGCGGTGATCCGTGGCGGCACGCCGCACTTCGAATACGTGGCCGGCGAGTGCACCAAGGGACTGTCGCAGGTTTCCCTGCAGCACGATATCCCCATCGCTTTCGGTGTGCTGACCGTGGACAGCATCGAGCAGGCCATCGAGCGCGCCGGCACCAAGGCCGGTAACAAGGGCGCCGAGGCGGCCATGTCCGCCATCGAAATGGTCAACCTGCTGCGCGAGATCGGCAAGTAAGCCGCCGCCGTGACCGCTGCCGACAAAGCCCGGTCCGCCCTGCGCACACGCGCGCGGCGCCTCGCCATGCAGGCGCTCTACCAGTGGGACCTGTCGGGCAGCAACTTGTCCGCGATCGAAGTGCAGTTTCTGGAGGATGAAGATTTCTCCAAGGCCGACAAGGACTACTTTCACGAACTGCTGCACGAAGTGCCCGCGCGCCTGGACGAGGTGGAAGACGCGTTCACGCCGTATCTCGACCGGCCGCTGAAAGAGATCGACCCGGTGGAGCGTGCCGTGCTGCGCATGGCCGGTTACGAACTGCTGGCGCGCCTCGACATCCCCTACCGGGTGATCATCAACGAGTCGGTCAACCTCACCAAGAAATTCGGCGCCGAGCAGGCCTACAAGTACGTCAACGGTATACTCGACCAGACCGCGCGCCGGGTGCGCGCGGTGGAGCACCCACAGGGGCAGGGCGGCAGCGGGCTGCTGAAGAAATAGATGAACATCTGGGTCGACGCCGACGCCTGCCCCAATGCCATCAAGGACATCCTGTTCCGCGCGGCCGACCGGGTGAAGGTGCCGACCACGCTGGTGGCGAACCAGAAAATCCGGGTGCCGCCGTCGCCGTATATCCGTAACGTCCAGGTCAGCAGCGGATTTGACCAGGCCGACAACTACATCGCCAGTCAGGTGCTGCCGGGTGACCTGGTGATCACTGCCGACATACCGCTGGCTTCAGAGGTCGTTGCCAGGGGGGCGGTGGGTTTGAGTCCGCGCGGTGAACTGTACGACAACACCAATATCAGGGAACGCCTGACTATGCGCGACTTCATGGACGAATTGCGCGGCAGCGGCGTGGATACCGGCGGTCCGTCACAGCTCAAGCAGAGCGACCGGCAGGCCTTCGCCAATCAGCTCGATCGCTGGCTGACACGCCTGCGCCATCCCCGCGGCCGGTAACCCAATGGCACTCTCCGAGTTCGACATCATTGCGCGTTACTTCACCGGCAAGGGGCCGCGCCGCGACGATGTGGTGCTTGGAGTGGGCGACGATGCGGCCCTGCTCGCAGTGCCTGCCAGCCGCCAGCTGGTGGTTGCTGTCGACACCCTGGTTGCCGGCCGACACTTTCCCGGCCACACCGGCGCGTTCGATATTGGCTGGAAGGCTCTGGCGGTAAACCTGAGCGACCTGGCCGCCATGGGTGCCACGCCGGCCTGGGCAACGCTGTCACTGACCATGCCGGGTGTCGACCAGGCCTGGTTGCAGGCCTTTGCCAACGGCTTCTTCAGCCTGGCCGACCCGTACTGCGTGGCGCTGGTGGGCGGCGACACCACCCGCGGACCACTGTCGGTCACGGTGCAGCTGCAAGGCCATGTCGAAGCGGGCAAGACACTGCGGCGTGACGCCGCGGCGCCGGGCCAGGCGCTGTTTGTCAGCGGCACGCTGGGTGATGCGGCCTGTGCGCTGCAGCAGCTGCAGGGCGGCGGTCCAGTGGACACCTTTGCGCTGCAACGCCTCAACCGGCCCGAGCCGCGCGTGGTGCTGGGCGAGTCGCTGGCTGGTGTGGCGGCCGCGGCCATCGATATTTCCGACGGACTGCTGGCGGATCTCGGGCACATCCTGGACGCCAGCGGCTGCGGTGCCACGCTGTGGCCCGAACGCCTGCCGGCATCGGCCACCCTGCAGGCCCTGCCCGGTGAACAACGTCAGGCGTACCAGTTTTACGGCGGCGACGACTACGAGCTGTGTTTCAGCGTGGCTCCCGGGAAGCGTGCCGCACTGGACGCACTGTTGCCGCAGCAGGCAACGCCAGTGACGGAAATCGGTGTGATCGAGGCACAGCCCGGGCTGCGCTGCCGCTATGCAGACGGCCGTGTCGTCACACCGTTACGCCACGGTTTTGATCATTTCCGCGCAGGCGACGATGACTAAGCCGCAGCCGCGTGAGGTGTTTCGCGACCCGGTGCTGTTCCTGGCGTTCGGCTTCGGCGCGGGCCTGGCGCCAAAGGCACCCGGCACCGCGGGAACCCTGGTGGCCATTCCCCTGTACCTCTGGCTGAGCCAGTTCTCCCAGCCCGTGTACCTCGGGGCGGTGGTGAGCGTGGTACTTGCCGGCATCTGGATCTGCGGCAGGGCCGCGGCGAAACTCGACAGCCACGACCACCCCGGTATTGTTTGGGATGAATTCGCCGGCTACCTGGTCACCATGATCCCCGCGAGCGGCGGCTGGATCAGCCTGTTCGCAGGCTTTATGCTGTTCCGATTGTTCGATATCTGGAAACCCTGGCCGATCAGCGTGGCGGACAAGAACATCAGCGGGGGTGCCGGCATCATGCTGGACGACCTGCTCGCGGGCATTCCGGCCGCCGTAGGCGTCGCCGTCATTGCGCAGTGCGTCGAATGAGATCGGCGTTCGTTAAACAAACCCTGCACTGCCTGGCGATGCTGGCGCTGCCGCTGTCGCTGTATGCGCTCAACGACATCCACGTTGTCGCGCTGTTCAAGGACCGCGTCATGGTCGAGATCGACGGCAAGCGCCACCTGCTGCGCAGCGGCGAAACCAGCCCCGAAGGCGTCACCCTGGTGTCTGCCGACAGCGCCGGCGCAGTGTTCAGATACCGCGGCGAGACCCTGGAGCGCCGTCTCGACGGCCGGGCGCGCGCGCCGGCAAACAACAGCGGCGCGGCCGGTGAGGAAGTGCGCATCTATCGCGACAACCAGGGCATGTTCAAGACCGTCGGCAGCATCAACGGCCTGCCGGTTAACTTTCTGGTCGATACCGGCGCCACATCCGTGGCCATGAACGCGGCCGAGGCGCGGCGCCTGGGTATCGACTTCCGCGTGGAAGGCGAATCGACCTGGGTGGCCACCGCTTCAGAACGTCGCCCAGGCCTTCAGCGTCACACTGCAACGCGTCAAGGTGGGTAGTATCGAGCTGCACAACGTGGGCGCGGTGGTGATCGACGGGCCAAGGCCGAGCGAAGTGCTGCTGGGCATGAGCTTTCTGCAGCGTTTGGACCTGCACAACCAGGGCGACCACCTGACCCTGCGCAAGAAGTTCTGAACCCCGGGCAGGCGACCAGGACAACACCGTTTACCTGACCCGTTACATCACCCAGACACTGCGTGACGTGGACTTCTCGTGGTGCTGTCAGATCGCCAGGTCAGCGCTGGAAAAAGGCTTTGACCCGCACGCGTTTCCATGGGCGATTGCATGGTGCTCAGTCGCGAGGACAAGACCTGATGCGACATCCACGTCGGGCCCCGATGGTCCAGGCGACATTTCAGGCGGCCGGATCCTTCTCGATCGATTATGCACCGGGCGATCAGCCGCCGGGTAGAAAGCGACTGACCTCGTGTCGAAGCTGTTATGCAATTCCTTAATGAACTGTAGGTGCATACAGTATTACGACAATGCTGAAATGACCCGGGCGGGATAGGGTGGAAATTGAGGCATATCCACAGCACCAGACCTGGATGAAGCCACAGCGAAGCAGGAACCGGCTTGTCAATGTCCTTGAAATCATTCGGGGTTGGCGGTAGCGTCTGGCCAGATGCCGGACAACGCCTAAATAGCTGGGGAGCGGGATATGTCGGATTTTCACGTGTTAGAACACCTGAATTTCCCAGATACACACTGTTGGGCTCGACAAGATGGAAGGTGAATCGTGGGAATAATGGCAGAATCAATCGTTGCGTACGCGCAACCGTTGCTCGACGAGACAGACGGATCACACGAACAGATGCAGAATGCGCTTTCGATTGCTCAGCTGTGTTGGAACCTTGCGTTGCTGCCAGAGACGGAACGAGAAGACAGCCTCGCCCAAATGCGACCGGCGCTCAAAATGAACGCCGCCGAGTTTGCAGACTTTTGTGAGTCGCTCGTCGTGCCAATGATTAAGCGGCACCGAGAAATGTTCCCAAACATGCCTCCGCTGGCATCCCGAGGAACGGCACCGCGCACACACAAGGAGAAATATCCCGGCACGGGACGCAACGCCCCGTGCCCGTGCAACAGCGGAAAGAAGTACAAACGGTGCTGCGGAAGATGACGGCCCCCGAAACTGATGACACTCACGCATGGAGAATTAGGCCGAACAACAGCGTGAACTCGGACGCCCAACTACGCTCCGCTCCGTTGGGCGCCGGTTACGCTGGACGTTAGGCACAGAAATGGCCGACAAAAATGGATAACTCGAGGAACCGACTGAATACAGTTTTCTTCTACGGGCTCTATATGGATCCAGAAATATTGGAGGCTAAGGGCGTAGAACCGCGAAACCCGCGAAAAGCGGTTGCTAAAGGGTATCGGCTGCGCATTGGGAATATGGCTACCTTGTTGAGGGAGGCAAATGCAGAAGCTCAGGGTATCGTTTATGAGCTTACGCACGATGAGCTGAATGCCCTTTATTGGGGTTCAGGTTTGGAGGCGTATGTGGCAGAAGCGATAGAGGTTGAGACGGAAACTCACGAAAATCTCCCGGTGCTCTGTTGCAACCTTCTGGTGCCACCTACCGAAGGTGAATCCAATGCAGATTATCTGGGCAAGCTAGTCCAGTGCATGAAGAAGCTAGGAGTGAATCCGCCAAGTGCCTAATAAATAAGGATATGTCGCGCGTAGCCGTGACATATCCAGTTGTTGAACGAGCCCGTGGTGGGGTTGCGATATAAGGAAATATATCCGCAGGACTGCGGTTGATCCCGGCGGCTTAGCCGCCGGTGTGGGTTCTCAGGGCGAGCAGGAGCCTCACCCGGCAGGCGCTCTTTAAAAAGACGTTGTTGTCAAATTGTTGTGTTCCTCCCTGCTGGTGGGCCGGGTCCGGTCGATCGATGTTCGGTTAGCCAGGCTGAAGCCGTATGCCTTGATGTGGCTTGATGAAACCGATGATGCGCGCAATGGCATTGCAGCACGGGCAGTTTAACTTGGCACGTTCGCGTGGCTTTGCCGGTGGCAGCGCAATCTTCAGCAGGTACTGCAGCAGCTGTAACCGACGCTTGGCATTGCCATGCAGAAAGCCATAGTCCCGAGTCCTGCGAAAGCCCTTGGGCAGTACGTGCAGCAACAGCAGTCGGAGCAGAGTTTCGCCCCTGACGGTGCGTGTTCTACGTTTTCCCGTTTGACTGTCCTTGTAGCGAAACGTCACCTGGTTTCCATCATCGGCCACGAGCTGTGAGTCCGACAGCACCCCTCGGTACAGGTAGCGCGACAGGTACTGAATGGCCTGCGTCCCCTCACCCACCGGCTTGCAGTGGGCGACCCACTTTTTCGGGTTGTCCGGGATGGCGAGCCCGGCCTGTTGCAGGTTCTTCAGGAAGATTGCTCGGAAGACCCGGGCCAGGTTGAAGTGGTTGAAGAGATAAGCCGCTTTCACCGTACGCCATTCCCGCGTATCGGTGTCGAGCACACCGCCGGGCACGATCAGGTGCACATGCGGATGATAATCGAGCCGCCGGGAATGCGTGTGCAGTACCGCCGTGGCGGCCGGTTCGGCCTGCAGATGCGGGTCATTGCAGCCGAAGGTGTGCAGTGTTTTGATGGCGGCCCCGAAGAGGATGGCATACACCGCCTGGCCGTGGACCTTGGCCAGTGGATGCAGTTCCCTGGGCAGGGTGAAGGTCAGCATGAAATACGGCACGGGCAACAGTTTGAGGCGCTGTCGTTCCGACCACAGGGCGTTGCTGTGTTGATGGCATTGCGCACAGGCCCGGTGTCCGCAGGACAGGGCGCGCCAGCCGTGCCAGTCGCAGTGCTCGCAGTGGAGAGAGAGTGTGCCATATTGGGTGGTGCGACAGCCGAGCATGGCATACAGAGCCGACCACTGCTCCGGCGTTGTCACGGCACCATACCGGGCCTCGTAGGCAGGCCGGTAGGCCTGCAGGATGGATTGCAGTTTCATGCTGTCCCCCACTGAATGACGAAGTCATCGACGAGGGCATTGATCTGAGCGAGTGTATTCTGCTGCACGGGCTCGGTGAGCTGTGTGTAACGGGCAGTGGTGACGGGCGAGGCATGGCCCATGGCGTCCTGGATGGCGCGCAGATTGAGCCCGGCCTCGACCAGGCAGGCGCCGTAGGCATGGCGTAGACTGTGGGGAGAGACGGCTTTTTGTATGCCGGCATCGCGGGCAATCTGCCGGAAGGCTTTTTGCAGGCTGCCGCGGTGCATGGGGATGGTTGCTATTAGCCGCGCATCCTGCGATTGGCCAGACGGGAAGAGCCATTGAGGATTTCGATGGGAGGCCCAGAGTCGACGCAGCGCGCGGAGGGTGAAATCAGGCATCGGCACGAAGCGATCTTTATTGCCTTTGGCCTGACGGATGTGGACGTGGTGATGCTCGGCGTCGATGTCGGAGACGGTGAGGTTCAAGGCCTCGCCGATACGCAGCCCCATGGAGAAGGCGGCGAGGATGAAGACCTGGAAGCGAAGTTCGCGGGCGGCGTTGATCAGGCGAAGGATTTCGTCGCGGGATAGGAGATCGGGCAGGACCCGTTTTTGCGGAGGTTTAACCAGGTCGAGCCAGTGCCATTCCTTGCCGAGGACGTGGTAGTAGAAGAACTGCAGGCCATTGCGATCGACCTTGACGGTAGACCAGGAGCGGTGGCCGATGAGCCAATCGAAGTATTGGCTGAGTTCATCGAAGGAAAGGGCGTGGGGGGAGCGGTCGAAATGGTCAGCGATGCGTCGCACGGCACGGGCGTAGACATCGATGGTGGAGGGAGATTTTCCTTGGCGTCGTAGTGCTTTAAGGTGCTGCTGGTAGAGAGAATCGAATTTACGCTGTTGGTAGGGATTCATGGACGAGTCCTCATGGAAAAGGGCGCCCGGGATGGGCACCGCCCCATGAGGATTATCGAGGACCCCTCAAATGATGAAATTTTGCCGCGAAGCGGCTTCGTTCAACAAACAAATTCAGCCGACAGCAAAAATCGCTGCAGCTGATTTGAGGCGTTAGGCAATTGTGAAAGTATGACTCCAGAACAGACAGCCGCCAGTTACGACCAAATTGCCGAACACTGGGATTGCCCGGAGTTCGATCGCAACAATGGTATCGCTCAGCACGAGAGAGCATTGCAGTTCGTGTCGAGAGTCGGCAGGGCGCTTGATATCGGTTGCGGTAGTAGTGGCCGGATAATCGAACTCCTCCTGAATCGCAGATTTGAAGTAGAAGGTCTGGACTTTTCGCAGGAGATGCTAAAGCGCGCTCAGCGGCATCATCCTGATGTACGGTTTCACTGGGCAGATATACGTTCTTGGATATTTCCAAAGAATTTCGATTTGATTTCAGCCTGGGACAGCATTTGGCATATTCCGCTTCACGAACAACTATCGGTGCTTCGTAAGATTTGTAGCGGGCTGGCGCAGGAAGGAGTGCTTATTTTTACGACTGGTGGTGTCGAGAAGTCCGAAGAGATCACTGTAAGCAACTTTGGGCACCCACTATATCATGCGGCACCGGGAATTTACGCGGTGTTGCGTGTCCTTGAAGAATCCAATTGCTTGTGTCGCCACCTCGAATATGACCAAGAGAAACATGTCTATATCATCGCACAGCGGGTCTAACATTACGGTCAAGCGGGACGTGCAAAAAGCGGCACGCCCCTTACCTTTGCGTTATGTGTAAAAGAAGAACGTAATGAACCTTCTATTTGTTTGTAGTGAAAACAGGCTAAGAAGCCCCACGGGCGAGGAAGTGTTTTCGAAATATGAAGGTATAAATGCTATTGGTGCTGGAACTAATAGTGATGCAGAAACACCGGTAAGTGGCGATCTGATTGAATGGGCTGACATTATATTTGTTATGGAAAGGAGCGTGGAATATCCTTTGAAGACGTGGTGTTTCATATCGGGGCTGGTGATGTAATGGATATATTCGAGCATCCCAACCAAGACCGCTATCCTGGACAGCGAATCTTAGTCGTGGTAGTGGAGGATTATGCTTATTTGGTTCCGTTCGTAGAATCTGAAGAGGAAATATTTCTTAAGACCATCATCCCCAGCCGAAAGACAACGAAGCAGTATGTGGGTGACTCCGATGGGTAAATTGAGTGCGGAAGAAAAGGAAATATTGGATGCTTTCGAAAGTGGTCAACTCAAGCATGTAAAGAATAGGAAAAAAGAAGTTGAACGTCATAAGGCAGTTGCCGAAGCGACTTTTAAGAAAGATAGTCGTATAAACATCCGTATTTCGTCCAAAGATCTCCGAGCGCTTCAAAAGCGCGCACTTGCGGAAGGTATTCCCTACCAAACGCTCGTCGCGAGCGTTTTGCATAAGTTTGCAGAGGGGCAGTTGTCAGAGAAAGCGGCTAACAACGGCTCCCAGCGGACGCGAAAAACGCGCCGCTGAAGCGCGGCGTTAGGAATCAGCCCACCGTATGGGTAACGCCAGCACTGACCTGAAGTACCCACGACTCCTCCGTCGAGTGCGGGCATTTCTGATCGATTCAGTCCTGTTAATCGTCATATTTTATCTCTGGATGATTTCCTTACCGGCCCTCGTCGAAATGCCGGCGGCGTTAAAGATCTTGGCCTTGATTATCCCATTCATAATTCTTGAACCTGGTCTCGTGGCTTTTTCCGGTGGCACGCCGGGTCATCACATCATGGGGTTGCGAATTCGCGACGCTTCGCGCGATGAAAACATAGGAATGGTTCGCGCAACTGCGCGTGCAGTCATCCGGACGCTGTTAGGGTGGTTGTCATTCATATTTATCCTAGTGACCCATAAGCACCAGGCCCTACACGACAACTTTACGTCAACGGTTGTCGTCCTCCGTCATCCGGAAACTCATCCCGCGCACGAAAAGTTCGCCGCTCGGTCTGAGGACCATGCTCAGTTTCTGTACCCATCCAAGTCGCGACGGATTCTTGTCATCTTCTTGTATGTGTCCGTCGGTTTTATTGTGGTCGGTGCACTAGGAGCCGTCTTGTTGTCACAGGAGTGCGTCGACGCAAACCGCTGTAGCCCCTTGGAAAACATCGTTTCTAATGCCGCCGGCATTATATGGATTCTTTGCGGTGGTGCAGTAATCGTCTTGGGGTGGAGAGGCCTTCTTTACGGCTGCCGCCGCTCGGCTCGACCGCAGAATGCGTCGGCTGATTCCTAACCACCGCACCCAGCCCGACGCGCGCAACAACAGCGCGCGTGGGTGATGCGGGACGTTATAAGTCATTAAATTCACGGGGATACATACCGCGTTGAATTGGATGGTCTTTCGGGGTACCTTAATCATAAGTATCTATAAAGGAAGCGGAAATGGCTGCTAATTTAAAGGAACTAGAAGATCAGATCGCCGCACTCTCTTCTGATGATCGGGCGCGTTTGATTGCAGACCTCATACGGTCGCTTGACTCGGGTACTGACGAAGACGCCGAAGCTATTTGGCTTGAGGTGGCTGAACAACGGTATCAAGAATATCGGGCAGGGAAGCTTTCTTCGAAATCTGCTGATCTGGTATTTGAAGAAGCTCAATCGAAGTTAGGATGATGCCGGTACGTTTCCTCTCCCCGGCAGAGTGGGAGATGGTGCAGGCAGCCCGCTATTACCAATCAAAGGTACCCGTTCTGGGCTTTGAGTTTCTGTCTGAAGTTCAAAGGGTGGTAAAAGGAATTGAAGCCCATCCTGAGGCCGCTCCAAAAGTGAAGGGAGAAATAAGGCGGCGCATACTTAGACGGTTCCCCTACGCAGTCTTGTATCAGATTGATCCGGAAGAGATCGTCATTCTCGCTGTAATGCATCTACGGCGCCACCCCGATTTTTGGCATGGCAGGAAATGACTTATAACAAGCGAATCGAGAATGACGTGCCGCAAACTACGCGCCACGCATCTCACTCGCGCCGTTATATTGCAATAAGATGAAAAAACTACTCTTCTGGGTCCTTGTTTTCGCCCTTGCGTATGGCCTTGTTCGAGAACAAGGCGTTTCAATCCTGGGACTTCCGCAATGGTCCCAGGGTTCAGATAGTACTCTTCAGTCCGCATTCAACAACAAAGAAAGCGACCTCCAAGTACAGGGAGAAGGCGTCGTATTTAGAATATTGCCTGACGACAATAATGGATCAAGGCATCAAAGATTTATCTTAAGGCTCAGCACTGGTCAAACTCTACTGATTGCTCATAACATTGATTTAGCCCCCAGAGTCAGCGGCCTGGATAAAGGTGACACAGTTGAGTTTTATGGTGAATATGAATGGAATCCGAAAGGCGGCGCTATCCACTGGACACACCATGACCCTAGCAATCGTCATGTCGGAGGCTGGTTAAAGCATCGTGGCAAAGCGTACCAGTAGCAATGTAATCGGGATAGGGGGCTACTTGAGTAGCTCCCTATCCCGATTGGACAAGCCCGTCGGGAGTGTTGAGTAGCTTTATATAGGGGATATCTTTTTCGAGCCTGCTTGCCGTGAAGACCTGCGAGGGTGGGCAGATCCTCAAGGCAAGGGATCTTGGTTGCCATTGCGGCAATGGTTTCCGGCAAGCGGCGTTTATTGTCGTATTGTAGTGCTATCGAAGGCGCGTGCGTTCCTCGGCTTGGGTTGCCGATGTCCGGATGCGCTGGATTGTCGCCTTCGGTTACATAATCAATGCACCCGCCGCTTCATCCGGCCAGGACCGGGAAAACAGGCAGTATCCGCGTACGCACGATGTTCATCACGGCACCGCAACACGGGCATGTGAGTTGGGGGCGTTTTTTGATCCAAGCCAAGGCCCGGTTCGGGTCAAAGCCCAGCAGATACTGAAGCACTGCGATCAGATGTTTGCTGTTGGGGTGCAAGAAGCCGAAGTTGCGGGCGCGTCTGAAGCCTTTGGGCAACACATGCTGGAGGATCAGCCACAGGAACCTGGCGCCGGAGACTGTTCTGTATTCGCTGCGCTTCGTTTTGCTGTTCCGGTAGCGAAAGGTCACCTGGCCGTTTTCGCAGGCGACAATATCGTTCTCCTGAATCACGCCTTTATAGAGATAGCGGCCAAGATAGATCAGCGCCTGCTGGCCCGTGCCGACGGACTTTACGACCACGACCCAGGTTTCGGGGTAGCGTAAGGGCAGTTCCAGTCCCGCCTGCCGGATGGCGTTGAGCATTTTGGCGCGAAAGACTTTGGCCAGGGCCGTGTGGTTGAACAGATAGCCGGATGGGTTCTTGCGTTTAGCGTTTTTGCCGCCTTTGGTCCGCCACAGCTTTTTTTCGCCATCGATGGCCGCGGCGGGCATCACCAGATGCACATGCGGGTGGTCGTCGAGGCGGCGTGAATGGGTGTGCAGGACCGCTATGGCGCCAGGCGTGCCCTGAAGCTGCTGGTCGTTCTGGGCGAAGGTGCGCACCGTCTCCCAGCCACAGCGGATCATCAAGGCATTGAGCGTGCGCTGATGCCGCCATGCCAGCGTCCTGAGCTCTTCGGGCAGGGTGAACGTCAAAAGAAAATACTCGGCGGGAACCCTTCGCCAAGGCGCAGGCCCAGGCTGTAGACGGTGAAATAGAAGACGCGGTGACTGAGCGTCCAGGTCGTCATGAACAGACGCTTGGCTTCATCGATAGTGACGATATCCGGCAGGCGTTGAGTTTTCGGCGGTTTGATCAGGTCGATGTTCTCCCAGGGCTTGTGCAGCACATGGGTGTAGTAGAACTTAAGGCCGTACAGATCGAGCTTGACGGCGCTCCAGGAATGAGACTCCAGAAGATCGGTGAAGTAGTCGATTAACTGCTGTTCAGACAGGTCGTCGATGTGTTTGTCAAAATAGGCGCCGATGCGGCGGATGGCGTTATATGCCTATGTCTCTATTGCCTCACTGGGTTAATATCTTGAAATGGCCATTATCAAAAATAGCGTTGACCCTGCTAAGTTTAATCAAACAGCTCAGTTGCCGTATCAGCTGCGCCTAGATGACTTTCGCTTAGCATTGCACGACGTATACGACTTCTTTTTCGACGTAAACGATCACCTTACCTCAAAAGGCCTCCAGCGACTGGATGACATGTTACGCCCGGCTATCATGTCTGGCGTCCTTTCAGATATGCTTACGGCGAGTTTGGCGACTCATGCGCGAACTCTGGTAGAAAATAGGTACTTCAACGGACATCCCGACCTAGTAGTACAGGGCGTATATGCAGATAATTCGGTAAAGGCAGGCGAGCAAGGCGTCGAAGTAAAAACGACTCGGAAAAAGGGTGGCGCGGTAGATACGCACGGAGCTCGAGACCAATGGATGTGCGTTTTCGTTTATGAGGTAGATACGGAATCTGAGCCTGCGTTCGATCGACGGCCAATGACCTTCAAGGAGGTTTATCTCGGGCACGTTACTCTGGATGACTTTCGAAGAAATCCACGAGGCGAATTGGGGACCCGCACCGCCACTCTTCACGCGGATGGAATAAAGAAACTTCGAGAAAGTTGGGTGTATCGCGATATCTAATCGCGGCCGCTTCCATACTCCGTAAGTTTGGGTACTGCTTTTGCAGCCATCTTGAAGTAATCAATGTCTCTTTCCAGGCCAATGCTTCGATAACCGACGTTGTTACAGGCGGCAAGCGTAGAGCCCGCTCCTGCAAATGGATCAAGAACAACACCCTCTCCAAGCGGAAGAATGCCGCGCGACACCTGCCGCAGAAACGCTTGCGGCTTTAAGCTCGGATGCGGGGCCAGCTTTCTTTCTTTTGATCGGGTTGGAGAAGAACTGATAACGTCGCCGAACGGTCTATCATTTTCCGGTCTCCTAAACCCTCCTGTCTTCCACTTTCTCAGATTGTCCTGCACCCTGCCATCCAGCGGTTTTCTGAACACGAGCCAAGGCTCCCACATCGACCTTGGAAGAACGCTAACTTCTTCGAATTCACCGTGAGCACCTTTCGGGCGATCTCCACCTCGCATCGTCATGGTAAGACGTATTATTTCCCCCCTCCTTTCTAACCCTCCCTCAGAAACCGCATTGGCTACGATGTGCGACACGAGCGGATTAGAGGCAATGACTATATTTGCTCCAGGCACCAAGATCGGGAAAAGGGTCTTCGTCCATGCTAAGAAGAACTGTCCAATTTCATCTAACTGACTACGATCTAACGTCGTGAATCGAGGTAATGGCGAGCGGCGGTGTCCATCGAACGAAGGTGGGATTCGCCAGACACCACCTTTACCCTCACGCAGTTTCTTCTGTTGTTCCCTGGTGTATTCGTGAAGGCCATAAGGGGGGTCGGTCAATACCGCGTGGATTGAATTGGATTGGCGCCTTTCCATCCAACTAAAGCAATCGTCGTGAATGAGCTCTGCCTTCGCTAATCGAAGGGGCTTCTCTTTTTTCTCTAACTCTGCAAAATACTTCTGTCGAAGACTCTCGGAATATTCCTGCCGTGCTCTATAGACGCCTCGCTCTTCACGTATGAAGAGCGATGGAGTATTTAACCGTAAATAGGACCGAATTGACGAAGCCGGAGTGGGCCCGATGGCAGCTTCAACTCGGGAAGCTATCTCTTGAACTGACATGGCTGCACCAGAGGTACTGAGTGCGTCCAATATTGCGTCGCGAACGTGACCTGGGGCAGTTTTGTACTGTTCATCCATGCAGAAGTATGCTAGACGTCCAGACGTTCTTGTGTCAACGAGAATGTGTAATTGTGAGTATGCTTGAAACTCAAAGTGCGGCATATAACATAAAGTTGAAGCGGACCAAAGAACCTGTCGCGGCTTCTGCGTTCGCAAAAGCTGCGACAGAACCGCTCTGCAGCTTAACTTGTCGTTGGGCGCACAAAGACATCGGGTAGCATCTCAAAGAACCTTTGTAGAAACAGACGCTGAAGAAGCGGCAAGACACGGAGAGAAAAATCATGGCCACCCATACTGTTCGCCTTCACCGCGTTTTGCGCGCGCCACCGGAACGGGTTTATCGGGCATTCCTTAATGCCGATGCGATGGCTAAGTGGCTTCCTCCGAACGGCTTTACCGGCACGGTGGATCACATGGAGGCCAGAGTTGGCGGGACATTCAGAATGTCCTTCACAAATTTCACCACCGGACAGAGCCATGCCTTCGACGGTGAATACCTGGAGCTGGTGCCGAACGAATTGATTCGCTACACAGATAAGTTCGAGGACCCGAACCTTCCTGGCGTCATACAGGTGACGGTGTCATTGAAGACAGTGTCCTGTGGAACCGAGTTAAATGTGGTGCAGGAAGGTATTCCTGGTGTAATCCCCATCGAAATGTGTTACCTCGGGTGGCAGGATTCGCTTGTATTACTCGCAAAACTCGTTGAGCCCGAAATTCGGGAGTAGTCAATGATCGGCCGGCGCCCGACAATTCGTTCAAGCGGACAGACCTCTGTCGGGACTGCCGCATAACTCAAAGTGTGGGCGTCATAAGGTAAGGGTGTGGATACTATGAATACAGACCCAGCTTCTGGGGGCGCCAATGACCGGGGTGCGACAGTTGTGATTACGCACAGGGTGCGTGAAGGGAAGCACGGGGATTACGATAGGTGGGTAGACGAGATCGGACCACTTTGCAGAGCCTCAACTGGCAATCTGGACTGGCACATCATCCGTCCGATCCCCGGACTCACCTCGACCTATACGGTAGTTATCCGTTTCGACACGAGAGCGCACTTGCAGGAATGGATGGAGTCGCCGGTTCGTAGCCGGCTGATCGAAAAGGTTCAGCCCCTTCTCGTTAGTGGTGATGACTTTTTCATCAGCAGCGGGCTGGATTTCTGGTTCACTCCAGAGGGAGCCAGAGCCAAGGTGCCGGCGCGCTGGCGGCAGTATCTCGTGACGTGGTCCGCCATATACCCGTTAGTGCTTGTCGTACCGCTGGTAGTCTCGCCGCTGCTTCGGCTACTGGGTGCTCCCGATAATCATTATCTGACCACACTCGTAGTTACAGGGACGGTCGTTTTCCTCATGGTCTATGTGGTCATGCCCCACTACACAAAACTCATCCGGCGATGGCTGTTCGCGTGAGCGTTCAATCGCCCGACACCACGCTTAACTCGGATTTCCTTTGTCGCTACGTTCCCCAGGCAACCGGTTAGCGTAAACGTTCTGCGCGGGGATGCAGTGAAATGATCACCCAAATAACGAAACATTTTACTCTGATTGTTATATTGTCCGTGTGTTGCAGTATCTCAGGCTGTGATAGCGAAGATAGAGCGACAAATAATCAAAATACAGCTACATTTGGCCAAGTGGTTTCCTTTGAATTAGCAGCTATCCGCCTCGAAGGTGAGTTCAATAAATGGGGGAATTATTCAGCGCGGATCTTCTATTCTTGAGCTCTTGCTAGAGCTAAAAGATGACCCACTTAATTAATCCACACCTTCAAACTGGTCGTTAAACATTCGATCATTACCAGGTCCAAATGGGAGATTGCTGAGCTTGACGTTCCGCTACTTACAAATTATTTATCTGAATGCTGTGCAAATCTACCAGATCCTGTAGGCCGCTCTGAAACATATGGCCGTGTGTTCGTTGCCGTAGCTGGACGTGTCGATTTCAACACTTCATCTGAAGGCGTGCTTGATCTCTATTCCCAAGAAGAAATACCAGCGCGTTCAAATAATACGTTCGGCAAAATTGTTAATATCAAGGGTTGCTGGAATATAGCTGGTGAAGGAGTGGCATCAGAATGTGCGCTAAGAAAAAAGAGCTTTTAGTGGAAGAGCACATAACAATTCGCTGCACAGTAATCCGGCGCTATCGCGCCTCCTCCTGTAAGTAACCTTCTCCGCGCGCTTGCAGTGTGACCAGCGTAAGCCGGTATCGCGATGGTTTCCCGGCTAAGGCGGCCTGACGGAACAGGCCTTAGAGAGATTTCAACAGCTGCAACGCCGACCGGCGTTTGCTCTGGCGTTCCAAAGAAGGCGGGCTAAACTGAGTGTTAGCGCAGCGGAACAGGTCGGGTAATCCATTATGAAAAACTTATTGGTTTTCTTTGCGGCAGGGTGCCTGGGTGCTCTGGCAAATAGCATTACAGTCTGGCTGTTTGGAGCCTACGGTATTACGTCATCGCTGGGTGTTGCCATTGCCCCGTCTTTAACCCCGGCCTGGCTGTATCCGCGAATTGTTTGGGGGGGTATCTGGGGATTGCTGTTTGTTCTTCCCATCTTGCCATCAAAGTTGCTATGGAAGGGCACAGTCCTGAGTCTGGTTCCCACCGCTGTGCAGTTATTTGTTGTATTTCCACTAAAGGCACACAAAGGCGTGGCTGGGCTTGATCTGGGGTTGTATACACCGTTGTTCGTGCTATTTTTCAACTGGGTGTGGGGCATTGTTGCTGCGCTCATACTAAAGTTCGCGAGGTAAGAAAGGCTTACGAGCAAATGCCGGCGGAATCGTGGTCGGTATCTGGGGCGTTGACAGTGTACGGCTGGTGCCGTCGACCTGGTCATCCGCTCTGCAGCTGGTGGCAGGCGGGATGATTATCTTTCTGACCTATGAGGGATTCCAGTTGATTGCCAATACCGCTCAGGATGTGTGGGACGCGGCCAGGACGTTCCCTCGGGCTTTCTATCCGGGCGTCGGTTTCGTGATTGCTCTCTATGTCCTGGTCGCTGTAGTTACCGTTGGGACTCTGCCGGTCGCCAGGATTGTCGATGCCAAGGACTACGCGCTGGCTGAGGCAGCCCGGTCATCCCTGGGTCAGACAGGATTCCTCTTGATTGCCATCGTAGCCATGCTGTCAACGGTGTCCGCCATCAACGCCACCGCCTATGGTGCGGCGCGACTGCGGATCGGGATCGTAAGGATGAGCTGCGGCGTTTGGCAGTACCTGCTGTATTCGGGATGCATACGGAAAGGGCTTCCGGGATTTATGACCGGCGCTTACGACGGTATGGGTGAACAGGAACTGACCAGGCAGGAGGGCGTTGGTATATGGCGATGAACACTGTCTATGCCGCGGAGGAACCGGCACGTGCAGAAATCGACGGGCTCGAGGGACCCGCAGTTATCGAGTTCGGCACCGAAGGGTGTGGGCATTGTCGTGCGGTGCAACCCCTGCTGGCTAGCGCTCTGGCCAGTCATCCACGCGTGCGCCATATCAAGATTGCTGACGGCCGTGGCCGTCGGTTGGGGCGGTCTTTCAGCGTAAAGCTGTGGCCAACGTTGATCTTTATCTGCAACGGCAAAGAAGCAGCGCGTCTCGTTCGCCCCGACGATGCGGGCACGATCAGCGAAGCTTTGGCGCTGGTCGACGTCGCCGACTGTTCCTGAATACCGTGGAGCACCAGACTGGTCCACCAGCCAGGATGCGCGGCAACGGAAAACGCCGATCCGGTTGCGCCGCGCAGAACCGGTGGCAGATCTTTAGGTATGCTTTATGCCGCATGCGGTGTAGAGACGTTCGTCTTTGACAGATGACAATGACCGCGGATCAGCAACTGACAGAAACGGCCGTCGTGGCCTTCACAACGTTCTTCGCAACCGTCGGGCCGATCGACGTGGCCGCGATGTTTGCCGCCCTGACGGCGACGGCGTCGCAGCAGGCGCGGCGCTCGATGGCTGTCCGGGGCGCGATTATCAGTGGCTGCATTCTGTTCACCTTCGCCTTCGCCGGCAAGCTGCTGTTGAGCAGTCTGGGTATTTCCCTCGCCGCCCTGAAGGTGGCGGGCGGCATCCTGCTGCTGCTCATTGGCATCGACATGGTTTTTGCGCGGTCTTCGGGCGGTACCTCAACCACCAGCGAAGAAACCAGCGAAGCCGCGACCCGGCGGGATATATCGGTGTTTCCCCTGGCAACCCCGCTGATCGCGGGACCCGGTTCGATGGGGGCGGTGATTCTGCTGATGGCCAGTACGGATGGGGATATCGTTGCCCAGATGACTGTACTCGCCGCGCTGCTCGCTGTGCTGCTGTTGACCCTGGCCCTGCTGCTGCTGGCCAACAAGGTTCACCAGTTTTTCGGCGTGACGGGGATGCTGGTGGTCAGTCGGGTGTTCGGTGTGCTGTTGTCGGCCCTGGCGGTTCAGTTCATGTTTGATGGTATCGCTCAGAGCGGTCTGTTGCGCGGCTGAATCCGCCGGGCGCGCTGCAGCATCCGCGTCGGTCCGGGCTAAACGTCCAGCTGGCTGACCGCGATGTCGGGGGGTTCGGTGTTCAGGTCGTCGCGGGTAAACAGTTCCGTGCCGGGGTGTGATGCGGTAGCGCTGCCGCAGATCACACCGAAGCGCAGCATCGCCTGGGACGTTTCGTTCTTGCGGACTGTGTCGATTAAACCGGCCACCAGTGCGTCACCGCAGCCGACGGTCGACAGTTTGTGCACTTTGGGCGCGCTGCAGTGGTAGCTGTTGTCGGCATCGATCAATATCGCACCTTCGTGCCCGAGGGAAATGCACAGATAGTCGATGCCGCGCTGTTGAATAGCGCGGCCGGCCTCCGCCACCCGGTGGGTACTCTCCAGACGCCGTTTGATGGTCATTTCCAGGACGTAACGGTTCAACCGGACCAGGTAAGGGTTAGCCTCCAGCGCCTGTTCCAGCACGCTCCCATAGGCATCCACGACCGCCTTTCCACCTTGCTCGCGGATGCGTTGGCTCAGGTCGCGGTAGGTGCTGTCGGGCACCCCCGGCGGGAGCAGGCCGGTCAGCACCCCGATGCCGTTGCCCACCATGCGCAGGAAGCAGTCGGTAATCTCGCTGAGCACTCTGGACGGAACGTCGGGGCCAACACTGGTGATTTCATATTGGCCTGGCGGGCTGTGCTGCAGGACGGTGGTATTCAGCCGCGTCTCGCCCGACACGCTGAACCAGGTGTGGTTGTCGCCCAGGGTGTCACCCAGCAGGCGCAGCAGCAGTTCACCACTTTCACCGGCGATGACGCTGCAGCAGTGCACCGGTACCGCCAGCTCGGTAAGGGCGCGCGCAACGTTGATGCCGTTGCCGCCCGGGTGATACCAGGTCTGCATGGCGCGCACTTTCTGGTACTCCAGAAGCTGGGGAATTTCATAGCTGATATCCACAGAGGGGTTCAGCGCCAGCACAGAAACGCTGTCGTGCCTGTCGGTCATGGGTCTCTCCGTGTCATCGCAATCCCTTCTTGAGGATCAGGCTGCGCCCCGTCATGACGGGCGGCTGGGGTATGCCGAGCAGCTCCAGTACGGTGGGCGCAATGTCCGCCAGCCCGCGGCCGGTGCTGAGCCGTACCGGGCCCTCGCCCATGATCAGGAACGGGACGGGGTACTCGGTGTGCTGGGTGTGGGCTACGCCGGTATTGGGGTTGATCATCTCGTCACAGTTGCCGTGGTCGGCCGTGAGCAGGATGCGCCAGTTGTTTTGCAGCGCCACGCGAAACACCCGGTGGCTTTCCAGGTCCAGGGTCTCGACTGCGCGGATCAGTGCCTCGGGTCTCGCGGTATGGCCGACCATATCGGCATTGGCAAAGTTGGTCACGATGAAGGCGTGCTGACCGCTTTCGATAGCCGCGATCAATTGATCTGCGATCATGGCGGCGCTCATCTCCGGCTGCATGTCGTAGGTGGCGACGGCGGGTGAGGGCACGATGATGCGGTCTTCCCCGGGAAACGGCGGTTCGCGCCCGCCGTTGAAAAAGTAGGTCACGTGGGCGAATTTCTCGGTCTCGCTGCAGTGCAGCTGCGTCAGGCCGGCTTCGCTGATGACTTCGGCCAGAACCTGCCCGGGGGACTGTGGTGCAAACAGTACGGGAAACGGGTAAGTGGCATCGTACTCGGTCATGCAGACCAGGTTGTCCAGACAGACGCCACTGCGCTCGAAGGCATCGAAATCGTCCAGGCCGAAGGCGGCGCACAACTGGCGGGCGCGATCGCTGCGGAAGTTGAAGAACAGCACCGGTTCATCCCTGGAGATCCCGGCGTGGCCGACGATGACCGTGGGCTGGATGAATTCGTCGCCTTCACCGCGGGCGTAGGCGGATTCAATGGCTTCGCGGGCCGTTTCGGCGGTAAAGCCCTGGCCAAGTACCATGGCGTTCCAGGCCCGCTGGGTCCGGTCCCAGTGCTTCGCACGGTCCATGGCGCAGTAGCGGCCGCTGACCGTGGCAATCGAGCCGCGGCCCAGGCTGGCGAGGGACTCTTCGACTTCGCTGAGAAACGCCAGCGCCGCTTTGGGGGCGGTGTCGCGGCCGTCGGTGATCATGTGGATCACCGGCTCGATCTCGGTATGCCGCAGCAGCGCCAGGATGCCGAGCAGGTGCTCTATGTGGGAGTGCACGCCGCCGTCGGAGACCAGGCCCACCAGGTGCAGGCGCGTCGCTTCGGCCACCAGGGATTGCCAGGCGGGCAGTTGCCCGAACGATCCGCCATAGATGGCGTTGGCGATGCGGATCAGATCCTGTTCCAGAACGCGGCCAGAGCCCAGCGTCAGATGGCCGACCTCGGAATTGCCGAACTGCCCGTCCGGCAAACCGACTGCCCGGCCGGAGGCCTGCAGCACGCTGTGCGGGTAGGAGGCGAAATAGTGGTCGAGGTGCGGTGTGCGGGCCAGCGCCCAGGCATTGTGCGCGCGGCTCGGGTTAAGCCCGAAGCCGTCGAAGATAGCCAGCAGTACAGGTCTTCGATTCACTGAACACCCCTGGAACTATGACCGCCGCCGCCGTGGCGTGCTCGGCAGTGCGTCGGCGGTGACCGGGACATGGACCGCATGTCGAGTGGCTACGATAGCATACCGGCGGCTCAGGGCGCGAGCGCACGCAGCGGCGCGGCAGTGCCGCGCCGGCGTTGGCCGTAGTGTGTTGGCAGCGCATAAGCTGGATTACCGCCTGTTGAATTCCGGAATCCCGCGTATGGCACTGAATATACCGGACCGCTAATCGCGCACCGGTGAGGGGAAGGCCATTTGTCGATATTGCTGCGGCCCGGGTCGAGGAGCTCTACAACAACTACGACCGGTCTGCGCCCTGCGTGAAAAAGGACCTGAAGCCCGACCTGGTGGACTACATTGTCGACTGCGTGCGTGAACTAAGTGACGGGCAGTTTGCCCCGCAGGTCAGTCTCGACACGGTTGTGGGCGACGAGCAGGTCGCCAGGCTCAAGATCAGCATCAACAAATATTTCCTTGATCTGAAAGACCTGGAAGTGCGCGAACTGAAGCGCATGTTTCGCACATCGCTTATCCTGCTGGTGATCGGCGTCTCCATCATTACCCTGTCGGTATGGCTGAACCAGTTTACCGAGCAGCATGGCGCCGTGGTGAGCCGGGTGTTCGCCGAAGGCCTGACGGTGGCGGCGTGGGGGCTTCGCTCTGGGAAGCCCTGGCGACGTTCCTGATCAACTGGCTACCGCACTGGCGGCAAATCGAACTGTATCAGCGGATTACGGAAGCGCCGGTGGTGTCCAACCGGTTCCCGCCGACGGCCGCCGTGGATGGCTTGTGGGCGGGTACCGTGCCCTGCCGGCGCGAAGACCTGATCGATCTCAGGGTTAAGGTTGCCCGCCGCCTGCCCGGTATGCTTACAATGCCCCGGTCGTGCGGCGTCCGCCGTCACCTAGCGATTGTGTAATGGGCCTGATGTGGAGCAGCGGGGTATGTTAAGAAGAGACCAGCCAGCGCCGGCGTTCAGTTCGCCGAACCAGGATAACGTCATGGTCAAACTGGCGGATTACAAGGGCGCTAAGAACGTTCTGCTGTACTTCTATCCCAAGGACGATACACCGGGGTGCACGGTCGAAGCCAGCCAGTTCACCGCGCTTGCCAGGGAGTTTGCCGAACGGGATACCGTGGTGATGGGCGTCAGCAAGGACTCCTGCGCCAGTCACCAGGCATTCATCGACAAGTACGGCCTCAAGCTGGACCTGCTGGCCGACACCAGTGGCGAACTGTGCGAGGCGTATGACGTTCTGGCAGGAAAAGGAAAAAGATGGCGCAAAGAAACTGGGTATCGTCCGCTCGACTTTCCTGATCAACAAGGACGGCGTGCTGGAAGAGGCGCTCTATGGAGTAACTGCAGAGGGCCATGCACAGGCCATGCTGGAGCGGGTTCAGCAGCTGTAGGGCGTCTCATGTCGCACGATCACGGCCACGCAGCAGCCAACTACAATCGCGCCTTTGCGATTGGCATAGCGCTGAATGTTATTTTTGTGCTGATCGAGGCGGGCTATGGTCTGGTTGCCCAGTCACTGGCGCTGATCGCGGATGCCGGACACAATTTGAGTGATGTCGCCAGCCTGCTGCTCGCCTGGGGCGCCAGCGTGCTTGCGGGGAAGACGTTAACCGAAAACCGCACCTATGGTTTCCGCAAGGTCACCATCATGGCGTCTCTCAGCGGTGCCATTCTGCTGCTGGTGGCGCTGGGTGGCATCACCTGGGAAGCAGTCAATCGCTTCATGCAGCCGCAAGCGGTGGCCGGTACGGTAATTATTCTGGTCGCCGCGATCGGGGTTGCGGTCAATACAGTTACGGCGCTGCTGTTTTTCTCCGGTCAGAAACATGACCTGAACATACGCAGCGCGTTCCTGCACATGGCAGCTGACGCGGGTGTTTCGCTGGGTGTGGTGCTCGCCGGCGTGGTCATCATGCTGAAAGGCTGGCTATGGGTCGATCCCGCCATCAGCCTGGCGATTGTCGTCATCATCCTGGCTGGAACCTGGAGCCTGCTGCGGGATTCCATCAACCTGGCCATCGATGCCGTGCCGCAAGGTATCGATATGGCAGGCATCAGGAACTATCTCACCGGCCTGGACAATGTCTGCCAGATCCATGACCTGCATGTCTGGGCACTGAGCACCACGGAGATCGCCCTGACCGTTCACCTGGTGGTGACCGACGAGTCGCTGAGCAACAAGTTGCTGCACAGCGTGCAGCGACATCTGCACGACCGCTTTGGCATAGAGCATTCAACGATACAGGTTGAGACAAGCGATGAGGACTACAACTGCATGCTCGACAGGCACAGTTGCGTTTGAACCTGCACCGCTCGGCGGGCTGCACTGATCGCCGTGTTTGAAGCCAGGCTCCCCGCAACCGTACTGCAACCGGTTCGGCCTGCCTTTCTGCTGTTGCGCCCGGCCTGCGTGCTGATGATGGTTGGCGGCTACATCCCCAGGTGCGCTCTTAGTGCGCTGATTCTCATGGTTTTCTTCGGGTCGCGCTGGCCGGTGCGAACAAACACGGATCAGGAATTGGTGAGCATCCGCAGGGGCTTGCTGGCCGCATGGCGGCGGCAACATTGACGCCACTGTTGCTGGGGTGCGCGATGGTATATGGTTGACAGTCAGGCCGGTTCAACAGGAGGCGCTCGATGAAAGACACAGTTATGATCAAGGACACATCCATTACGTCAAAGTGCGCGGTACTGGCTGCGCTGTGCCTGCTGCCGCTTGCGGCCTTTGCACATACCGGCGCGGGTGCCACCACAGGTTTTGCCGCGGGCGTCGCTCATCCGTTCAGCGGCGCCGATCACCTGCTGGCGATGCTTGCCGTCGGCTTGTGGGCGGCGCAACTGGGAGGCAGGGCGCTGTGGATGGTGCCCGCCACGTTTGTCGCGGTAATGCTTGTCGGTGCGGGCCTGGGTATGTTGTCCGCACCTGTCCCGCTGGTTGAAACGGGCATCCTGACCTCGGTGCTGGTGCTCGGAGCGCTGGTTGCGACGGCATTCCCCTTGCCGCTGGCCGCGGGCGCCCTGCTGGTGGGCGTCTTCGCGCTGTTCCACGGTCACGCGCACGGCAGTGAAATGCCGTTGTCGGCCGCCGGGTTTGTCTACAGTGCGGGATTTGCGGTCGCAACGGCCTTGCTGCACCTCATCGGCATGGCCGGCGGTATCGCAGTGCAGCGGCTCAACAGGCAAACGCTGGCGCGCTTTGCTGGCGGCGCCATTGCGGCTGGCGGTCTTTATCTGGCCATTACCTAGATGTGCGGTCGCGGGCGGGTAACGCGCGCCGCGTCAGCGCCAGTGTCCCCGCAGGGCTCGTGACCAGGCTGGTCGCCGCAATCGGCATGAAACCGCCCCAACACCGGGAAGTGGTCGAACTCGCGGGCACGCCGGTGACCCTGCGTACCATGCAGCCCGGCGATCGTGATATCGAGGACGCTTTTGTGCGGCGCCTGTCGCCCGGGTCCCGGTACCTGCGCTTTCACGCGGCCCTGAAGCAGCTGACACCGGCCATGCTGGACCGATTCACCAACGTCGACTACCCGGATGAGATGGCGCTGATCGCAACCATCGCGGAGGACGGTAGCGAGCGGGAAATCGGCGTTGCACGCTACGTGCGCACAGCGGGCAGCGATCGCGCCGAAGTGGCCGTGGCGGTCGCGGACGACTGGCAGGGCAAAGGCCTCGGTAGGCGTCTGCTGCTCAGGCTGCGCGATATCGCCCGTGAGGCCGGGGTAAAGCACCTGGAAGCCACTGTGCTGCCGCAGAATCAGGCTATGTTGAGCCTTGCCCGGCAACTCGGTTTCGCGCGCGTATCGGGCCAGACAGATGCCCACACGGTAGAGTTGGGCAAAGATGTCGACAGCAAGTAAGAAGCGCGGCCGGTTTGGAGAACTCTTATGGTGGGCTGGTGCTTGTTGTCTGACATCAGCGCCAACGGGATTCAAACGATCTGCTTAACAGGCGTGTTGTGCGGCTTTCGCTCCCGCACTTGTCGGCTCAATCGCGGTGGAACGGAACGTTTTCCTTGTTGCGCTCGATCAGCGCGTAGGCCGAGTGGTTGTGAATGGACTCGAAGTTTTCCGATTCCACGATGTAGGCGCTGATGCGTTCGTCGGCATTCAATGTCGCGGCGATGTCACGCACCATGTCTTCGACGAACTTGGGGTTGTCATAGGCTCTTTCGGTGACATATTTCTCGTCCGGACGCTTGAGCAGGCCGTACAGCTCGCTGGAGGCCTGGGCTTCGACCATTTCGATGAGCTCCTCGATCCAGACGAAGTCACGGGTGGTCGCGGCGATCGTTACGTGCGAACGCTGGTTGTGGGCACCGCGATCGGAGATCTTCTTCGAGCACGGGCACAGGCTGGTAACCGGTACCACCACCTTGATCTGCATCTGCGGCTTGCCCTTACGGATCTCGCCGATGAACGAGACTTCGTAGTCCAGCAGACTCTGCACCCCGGAAACCGGCGCTGTCTTGTTGATGAAGTAATAGAAAGTCATCTCGATGTGACCGGCTTCGGCTTCCAGGCGGTCGGTCATTTCGTTGAGCATCTCCTTGAATGACTCGACGCTGATTTCGCGTTCATGCAGGTTGAGTATTTCCACCAAGCGCGACATGTGCGTGCCCTTAAAGTTGTGCGGCAGATTCACGTACATGTTGAAGCTGGCAATGGTGTGCTGTTCGCCCCCGGAACGGTCCCTGACGCGCACCGGATGACGGATGTCCTTGATGCCCACCTTGTCGATGGCGATACGGCGCGTGTCGGCGCTGCTCTGTACGTCGGCTATGCTGGTGGCCACCGATGCCGTTGCTCGCTGTTTACTCATAACTCGTCCTCAAGGTAACGCACGCAGGCGCGTTCGGTCTCCCAGAGTGTGACGGCGTGCACCTTGATGTGTTCGCTGTTCAACTGCGCCGAGAGCTCTTTGTAGAAATAGGCGGCAAGATTCTCCGCCGTTGGGTTGACATCGGCAAAGGGTTCGAGTTCGTTCAGGTAGCGGTGGTCCAGCCGTTCCGCGATGTCACGCGTAGCCTGTTTGATGACCTTGAAATCCAAGCCCATGCCGACCTTGTCCAGCTGCGTGGCAATGACTTCGGCCTCGACTTTCCAGTTGTGACCGTGCATGCGGGCACAGGCCCCGGGATAGTCGCGCAACGTGTGCGCGGAGGCAAAATCCGTCAGAATCTTCAGGTTGTAACGCGCGCCCACTTTAATTCCTGACAAAAACACTCAAATATTAGTCGACGGCACGCAAAGTTGCAATTCCAACGGCGATTTCCCTTTGAACGCGCTGCAAAATGCCGTCGGCGTCAAGGCCGCATTCGGCCAGCTGCTGTTCACGGCTGGCGTGTTCGATAAACCTGTCGGGAATGCCCAGCATGACCAGCGGAGTGGTCACGCCGTGGCTGGCCAGCGCCTCCGCCACAGCGCTGCCGGCACCGCCGGCTACGGCGTTGTCCTCGACGGTAATCAACATGCGGTGACGGTGCGCCGCGGTGAGGATGCAGTCTTCGTCAAGCGGCTTCACAAAGCGCATGTTGACCAGGGTGGCATTGAGCCGTTCAGCAGCGTCCAGGGCGGCCGCCAGGGGGCTGCCGAACACCAGTAGCGCCACGTCGCGGCCCTCGCGGATCATCGCGGCCTTGCCCACCGGCAGAGTACTTAGTCCGTTGCCGACGGCGGCACCTGGCCCCGTGCCCCTGGGGTAGCGCACCGCCGACGGACCCGCAAGCTGGAACCCGGTGGACAGCATCTGCCGGCATTCATTTTCGTCGGCCGGTGTCATGACGGTCATGTTGGGAATGCACCGCAGGTAGCTGAGATCATAGTTGCCGGAGTGGGTGGGCCCGTCGTTGCCCACCAGGCCACCACGGTCAATGGCGAACAGCACCGGCAGGTTCTGCAGCGCCACGTCGTGAATCAGCTGGTCGTAGGCGCGCTGTAAAAAGGTCGAATAGATGGCGACCACGGGTTTGAGCCCCTCACAGGCCATGCCGGCGGCCAGGGTAAGGCTGTGCTGTTCGGCGATGCCGACGTCGAAATAGCGTTCCGCGAAACGTTGGGAGAATTCCACCAGCCCGGAACCCTCACGCATGGCGGGGGTGATGGCGATCAACCGATCGTCCGCGTCAGCCATGTCGCAGACCCAGTCGCTGAACACCTGGGTGTAGGTCGTCGCGGCGGGTCCACCGGGCGCACCCTGGCCGGTATCGGGGTCGAACTTGCCAACACCGTGAAACTCGCAGGGATTGTCTTCCGCCGGCTGATAACCCTTGCCCTTGCGGGTCACCACGTGCAGCAGCTGCGGGCCGTTGAGCGCGCGCAGATTGCGCAGGGTCTTGACCAGAGCGTCCGTGTCATGACCGTCAATGGGACCGATATAGTTGAACCCCAGTTCCTCAAACAGGGTGCCCGGTATGACCATGCCTTTCATGTGTTCTTCGGCGCGGCGCGCCAGTTCCCACACGCTGGGCATGCCCGCCAGCACCTTCTTGCTGCCTTCACGCACAGTCGAGTAGGTCCGCCCGGAGAGCACGCGCGCCAGGTAATTGGACAGGCCGCCGACATTCGGCGAAATCGACATGTCGTTGTCGTTCAGCACGACCAGGAGGTTGGCGTCCAGGGTGCCGGCGTGGTTGAGTGCTTCAAAGGCCTGGCCTGCAGTCATGGCGCCGTCGCCAATGACCGCGACCACGCGGCGCTGGCTGCCGCTCCTGGCGGCAGCGATAGCCATGCCCAGTGCGGCGCTGATAGAGGTACTCGAGTGGCCGACGCCAAAACTGTCGTAGGGGCTCTCGTCGCGCCTCGGAAAACCGGCGAGCCCCCCCTTTTGCCGCAGGCTGGCCATCCGCCCACGGCGACCGGTAATGATCTTATGCAGGTAGCTCTGGTGACCGACATCCCACACCAGCCGGTCCTCGGGCGTGTCGAATACATAGTGCAGTGCCAGCGTCAGCTCCACGGTACCCAGGTTGGCGGCCAGGTGGCCGCCGGTTGTGGCCACGGTATCGATCAGAAAACGCCGCGCCTCGGCGGCGAGCTGCGGCAGGTCCGTCGCCTGCAGGCCACGCAGGTCTTCGGGAGAATCAATACGGCTCAGCAGGGGCGGGTGGGGTCTCGTGGTCATTGAAAAATACTGCTGCGGGAAGGCCCGAATTATCCTTGCTGGACGTTTGTCTGGCAAGCGTGCAGCGCGGTGGCGGGTCGCCGGCGGATCCCGGTCAGTTGGAGCGGGCGACGATGTAGGCTGCGAGCCAGCGCAGCGGATCGGCTTCGGGACCGAAGCCGACCAGGCTGTCGCTGGCGGCCTGGTGCAGCTCACGGGCGCGCTGGCGGGCGCCAGCGAGGCCCATGAGGGCGGGGTAAGTGGGTTTGTCGAGGGCACCGTCAGCGCCGGCCTGCTTGCCTAGTTGTTCGGTGTCGCCGGTGACGTTGAGGATGTCGTCGTGCACCTGAAAGGCCAGCCCGATGCACTTGCCGTAGTGATCCAGGGTGCGGCGCTGCTCGTCACCCAGCTCCCGGGCGCACAGCGCCCCCAGCAGCACGGCGGCGCGGATCAGCGCCCCGGTCTTGTGGATGTGCATGTCTTCGAGTTCGGCGATGCTGAGCTGTCTGCCCACGGCGGCCAGATCGATAGACTGCCCGCCGACCATGCCGCGCGAGCCAGCGGCCATTGCCAGCATTTCGACCATCTGCAGGCGCGTCTGGGGTGTCACTGCGCCCATGTCAGCGTGTGCCAGCAGGTAGAACGCCTTGGCCTGCAGGGCGTCTCCCGCGAGGATCGCCTGGGCTTCGCCGAACGCCCGGTGGCACGTGGGTCTGCCGCGGCGCAGATCGTCGTTGTCCATGGCAGGCAGGTCGTCGTGCACCAGGGAATAGGCGTGGATGCACTCCACGGCACTGGCGACGACGTCGAGCGCGCGGGGTTCGGCATTCAGGGCGTCGCCGACGGCATAGATCAGCAAGGGCCGTACCCGTTTGCCGCCCTCCAGTACGGCATAGCGCATGGCGCGGTGAAGCTCGGTGGGCAGGGTTTCCGCGGACGGCAGGAAACGCTCCAGCGCGGTCTCTACACGCTGTTGACAGGCGGCGGCGAAGACTGCCAGCTCAGGTGGATTCATCATCTGCAAACGGTTCCAGTGAGGTCTGCCCATCTTTTTCCAGCAGGACCTGCACTTTCTGCTCGGCAGCCTTCAAGGCCTGCTGGCAGGAGCGTGTCAACTGCACGCCACGTTCGAACTGTTGCAGGGATTCATCCAGGCTGAGGTCGCCCTGTTCCATCTTTTCCACCAGTGCCTCGAGCTCGGCGAGCGCGGTTTCAAAGTCCGGTGCTTTTGTGCTGCGTTTTGCCAAGGGGTACACATTCCAGGTGTTTTCTGATCGGGGGCGTAACGTTACCTGTCTGCCGGAAAACGGTCAACGCATGTTGCGCCAGCGTCCGGCGCGAGGCTAACAGCCGGGCAGCGCATCTGGCTGAAATCCCGCATGGAACCCGAACTCTGCTTCAAGGCGCTGGCCGATCCGGCCCGAGTCGGTGTCCTGCGCCTGCTGACGCTCGAGGGCGAGTTATGCGTTTGCAAACTGACCCACGCCCTGCACGAAATCCTGCCGAGGATCTCCCGTCACCTCGCGCTCCTCAAGGAAACCGGACTGGTGCTTGACGAACGCCGGGAACAATGGGTTTACTACCGTATTAATGCTGCGTTACCCGCATGGTTTGTCGAAGGGCTGGCTGTCGTCGTGCGGGGTTGGAGTACGCGCAAGCGTTGCAGCGCAGACCAGCGCACCCTCACGGGTGAGCTCAATCGGCGCGGTGGCGCCCGTTGTGCCTGAAACGGCTGCATCTGGTTTCTCCAGCCGCCAGTAATCCGGCGATTGACACCCGTGCGGGGCTGAGCTAGATTCTGGCTTCTAGTTTAGACTGAGTCTAAAAGCATTGGGCGACCGCCCACCCGTTATTGTTTGGAGATCAAAACCATGGATCTGAAAGGCAGCAAAACTGAAGACAACCTGAAAGCCGCGTTTGCCGGTGAATCCCAGGCTAACCGCCGTTACCTGTACTTCGCCTCCAAGGCCGATGTGGAAGGTTATAACGACGTGGCCGCCGTGTTCCGTTCCACCGCCGAGGGTGAAACCGGGCACGCCCACGGCCACCTGGAATACCTGGAAGAGGTCGGTGACCCCGCCACCGGTCTGCCGATCGGCGGTACCTCGGAAAACCTCAAGGCCGCGATCGCCGGTGAAACCCACGAGTACACCGATATGTACCCGGGCATGGCCAAGACTGCGCGCGACGAGAAGTTCGACGAAATCGCCGACTGGTTCGAAACCCTCGCGAAGGCGGAGCGTTCGCACGCCAACCGTTTCCAGAAGGCCCTGGATAACCTGGACGCGTAAGTCTGCGGGTCTCACTCCGCCTCTCCCTCCCAAGGACCGCAGTCCATCGAGGGGGGCGAGGACCGGGGTGGCGGGCCCTCCGGGAGGCAGTCGATCCCGCGCTGAAAGACCGGCTTCCTTGGCGCCACCCGGAGGAGACGAACGCTCATTTAAGGACGAGCAGTATGGAGGACCAAGATGCCTGTTCGCGAAGGTAGCCTGGAAGCACCCACACGCCATCCGATCGACTGGCAGAAACCGGAATTCTACCAGGAAAGGTCATTGCTGCAGGAACTCGAACGGGTCTTCGCGATCTGTCACGGTTGTCGCCGCTGCTTCAGCCTGTGCAACGCTTTCCCCACTCTGTTTGACGCCATCGACGAGTCCGACACCATGGAACTCGACGGTGTCGACAAGCGTGTGTTCTGGGACGTGGTCGATCACTGTTACCTGTGCGACATGTGTTACATGACCAAGTGCCCGTACGTGCCGCCACACGAGTGGAATGTCGATTTTCCGCACCTGATGTTGCGGGCCAAGGCGGTCAAACACCGGCAGGGCAAGACCCGCACGCGTGACCGCATCCTGACGTCCACCGACAGGGTCGGCACACTGGCCGGTATTCCCGTGGTGTCCGGCATCGTCAACGCCGTCAACCACAGCAAGCTCGGGCGCCGTGTAGTGGAAGAGCTGCTCGAAGTTCACCCGCAGGCGGTGCTGCCCGCCTACCACGCGAAGACCCTGCGCCGACGTGTATCTCCACAGCGTAACGCAAACGCCCAGGCGGGACCTGCTGCCGGGCCGACGCACGGCAAGGTGGCGCTGTTCGCCACCTGCTACGGCAACTATAACGAGCCGGACCTGGGCGAAGACCTGATCGCGGTATTCGAGCACAACGGTATCCCGGTGCGGCTGACCGACACGGAACGCTGCTGCGGAATGCCGAAACTGGAGCTGGGTGACCTGGAATCCGTCAGCAAGGCGAAGGACGTGAATATCCCGCAGCTGCTCAAGCTGATCAACCAGGGCTGGGATATCGTTGCCCCGGTGCCGTCGTGCGTGCTGATGTTCAAACAGGAGCTGCCGTTGATGTTTCCGGACGACGCCGACGTGGCCCGGGTGCGCGACAACATCTATGATCCGTTTGAATACCTGATGCTGCGTCACAAGCACGGCGAGTTGAAGACCGATTTCAAGAACAGCCTGGGCAGGATCGCCTACCATGTGGCCTGCCACCTGCGGGTTCAGAATCTCGGCATGAAGACCCGTGACCTGCTGCAACTGGTGCCGGACACGGTGGTCGAAGCCATTGAGCGCTGTTCTGGTCATGACGGGACCTACGCGGTCAAGAAAGAGTTCCACGAGGTCTCGATGAAAATCTGCAAGCCGGTGGTCAACCGCGTGGAGAAAGCTGCGCCCGACCACTACAGCAGCGATTGTCCCATGGCCGGGCATCAGATCGAGAATGGCCTGAGCGAGCCGCGGGCGCCGGAGCACCCGCTGAAACTGTTGCGTCAGGCCTACGGTATTTGAGGACACAGACGATGGAAACGACGATGGAAAAGCTGACACGCAGTGACCTGTATAGTCTGGAGCAGTATTCCGAGGCGCGGCCTGAATTCCGCGCTCAGGTAATGGCCCACAAGAAGAATCGCCGCGTGCCGCTGGGCGACATCGCGGCCCTGTATTTCGAGGACCGGCTGACCATGCAGTACCAGATTCAGGAAATGTTGCGCGCCGAGCGGATTTTCGAGGCCGAGGGAATCCAGGAGGAACTGGATGCCTACAATGCGCTGATTCCAGACGGCAGCAACCTCAAGGCGACCTTCATGATCGAAGTCGCTGACGAGGACGAGCGGCGCCAGATGCTGGCGAAACTCAAGGGCATTGAAGACGAGGTCTGGCTGCGCGTCGACGGTTTCGAGCCAGTGTTCGCCGTGGCCGACGAGGACCTGGAGCGGGAAACCGAGGAGAAGACTTCGTCGGTGCATTTCATGCGCTTTGAGTTCACGCCGGAGATGATTGCCGCGATGAGTGAAGGTGCGCCCCTTGGTGCGGGCATCAGCCACGTCGCGTACACGCAGCAGCTGGAGCCGTTGCCCGGGAATATCCGCATCGCACTGGTGCAGGATTTCGAGTAACGGCGTAAGTAACGGCATCGCGTGCCGTCTTCGCCGGTCAAGGCCTGCCAGGGGGCTGCCGATAAGAGCGGGAACAGCCCCTGCAGTTGTAAAGAGCATGTCTATGGAAACCGGTGCCCTCGTCTGGACCGTTATCGGCGTACTGGTCGCCGTACTACTGGTCTACGCCATCCAGATCTACAACCGGCTGGTTGCCCTCAAGCATAATGTTTCCAAGGCCTGGTCAAATATCGACGTCCTGCTGAAACAGCGCCACGATGAGCTGCCCAAGCTGGTGGACGTGTGCAAGCGCTACATGGGCTACGAGAAGGAGACACTGGTTAAGGTCATGCAGGCGCGCTCCGAGGTGGCGAGAGCGCGTGAAGGGGCTGACGTTGGCGCGCTGGGCGCGGCGGAGACGCAGCTGCGCCTGGGACTGGGTAATCTGTTTGCGGTTGCCGAGGCCTACCCTGAATTGAAGGCCGACGCGACCTTCCGGCACCTGCAGAATCGCATCACGGCGCTGGAAAACAGCATTGCCGACCGCCGTGAGTATTACAACGAGAGCGTCAACCTGAATAACGTGCGCATCGAACAGTTCCCCGACATTATTATCGCCGACAGGTTCGGTTTCCGGCCACTTGATCTCCTCGAGTTTCGCCAACAGGAAAAGGCGGACGTTAACATCGGGGTTCTGTTCGCCAGTTAGCGGGCTGCGCGCTCATGCCGGGTTTCGCGCAGGATCTGCAGAATATGGTGGCACTGCATTTTTCCCTGTTGGTATTGGTTGTCGCCGGTGTTGCCCTGTACTTCTTTTACCTTATCTGGCGCAACTTCAACCGAGCGCGTGCCATAGACGACACGCCGACGGCGCGCGTGCGTTCGGCCCCCCAGGGATATGTGGAATTACAGGGCGAGGCACGCTCCCTGCCCGACCAGACGGTGATCGCTCCGTTGACCAGCACCGTCTGCGTCTGGTACCGATTCAAGATCGAGCACCAAAAGCACAACAGTCGCTCCGGCTCGTACTGGTCTGAGGTCGAATCGGGGCACAGCGAAACGCCGTTCGTGCTGTTCGACGCCACCGGTGAGTGCCTGGTGGACCCACGCCAGGCGGAGGTCACACCGGTCGTCAAGAAAGTCTGGTATGGCAAGCGCAAGTGGCCGGGTGGCCGGGATCGCCGCGGATTTCTAGGTCCTCTCCTCGGTACCCGCTACCGCTACACCGAGGAGCGAATCGATGCCGGAGACGTATACGTACTCGGCTGGTTCGATACGTTGCGCAGCACCGACCAGTCTGTCGGCGAAGAACTCGCCTTGGTGTTGAGAAAATGGAAGCGGAACCAGCCGGAGCTGTTGGGTCGTTTTGACAAGAACAGCGACGGCCATATCGACGCCAACGAATGGCGGAACGCCCGGCAGACCGCCCACCGGCAGGTACTCGAAGCTCGCGCCGCGCGTTCGGCCCAGCCTGCGATCAACATCGTGCGCGCCAGCGGACACGACAGTTACCCTTTCCTGATTTCAGCGCGACCGCAGTGGCTGTTGAGCGACCGCTACCGACGCCACGCCTGGCTGGCGCTTATTGGTTCGGTGGCGGCCGCGGGCTTGCTGGCGTGGATGCTGGCGGCGCGACTTTAGAGTCATCGATAGGGGATCTGTAAACCCCGCGTCTTCAGGCGTTGGATGCGCGCAGGCCGCCGGGGACGTAGGTTGGTGGGACGCGTAGGTTGGTGCTGAGCGTAGCGAAGCCCAACGATGACAAAGGCCATCGGGCACCTCAATGTTGGGCTTCGCAGGCTCAGCCCAACCTACGGTTTAATCGGCCGGCTGGCCGATCGATCCGGCTTTCAGCTGTAACCCGAAGTCACCGGCTTTTAGCCGGGCGAATATTCACGCGCCTGGCCGTATCGCCTTGTGCCAGAAGTGCATCCGCGGTTGCGCTTCGCCGAAGCCGGACGCACGATAAAGATGTTGTGCCGCGGCGTTATCGGCCCGCACTTCCAGGGTGATTCTGCAGCAATGACGCGCAGCGGCGGCGGCTTCGACCGCGGCAAGCAACGCCCGGCCGATGCCACGGTTGCGAAACTCCGGATGTACCACCAGGTCGTGTATGTTGAGGAGGGGCCTGGCCTGGAAGGTCGAGAAACCTTCAAAGCAGATGCTCAGGCCAACACAGCGTTTGGCGTCCCAGGCCAACAGTACCAGCGATGCCGGGTGGCGGCGTAAGCCGTCAACCAGCTCGTTACGGATGGCGGCCGGCAGGGGGGCGTTATTGCCCATGGCGTCGCGACTATAGATATCCAGCAGCGCGACCACCTGCTCCTGGTGGTCGCGATTATTCAGGTCGGCGGTCTTAATGGTTAGCGACATGCTCACAGTACCTCGCAGCGCTGCAACGGAAAAACGCATAAGTTCCGGTCCCTTGGCGCGTATCTGGTGGGGGCGCGGAACGCCGGTGGTGGTCAGGCATGCCGCGATATTAGCGTAAATAATTCAAGGCTATAAATGGCGCCCTTGCGCGTCGCCAGACAAACACGCCGGTTTCCTGATTGGCCGGGTTGCGCATGCGGACTGCGCTGGCTGAGCGATGAGCGGGATAGCCGGCACGCGCACTTGCGAATGAGGTGTCAACGAAAATGAATATCAGCTAATCTGGGCTGCGAGCATAGGCGGACAAGCGAATTCAGTCGCCGCCACTACTTCCCGGATCGACCAACTCTAGTCGTATGCAGAAACCTCGTATCTATGGGCTGTTCAGGGGCGACAGGCTCACTCAGTGGCGCGACCAGTTGTCGGCCACGCTTGGTCTCGAGGCTGCTGCGCCGGAACGGCTGGAAATCACCTACTACGACAGCTTTGACTGGCGTCTGTACGCTGCGGGGAAGCGCCTGGAATGCGTGCGCCGGCCGGACCGCGTGGAGCTGCGGCTGGCGCGCCTCGCTGACCAGTCGGTGGAGGCGATGTTGCCCACTGACGTTGGCGATGCGCGTTTCGCCTCTGACCTGGCGGAGAGTGAGCTCCGGCAGGTCCTGCTGGGCCTGCTGGAAATGCGGGCGTTTCTACCGCTCGCCACCCTTAAAGGGGCCCGCTACAGCTTGCGCCAGGAGGATGGCGAGGGTAAGACCCGGGCGCGGCTGCACCTGGAGTCGTTCAGCCTGGTCACCGACGGCGGCAAGCGCCGGCCGCTGCAAAAACGTCTGTGCCTGGAGCCGCTGCGTGGTTACGCAAAGGCGGCGCGAAGCATCGAGCGTATCCTGGCCGAACAGTATCGCCTGCAGATCGACGACAACGACCTGTTCGCGCAGGCGCTGGCTGCCGCCGGTAAACAGGCGGGTGACTATTCGAGCAAGCTGGACATTGAGCTGCAGCCTGAGCTGCGTGCGGATGCCGCAGTCCGCCAGGTGCTGCTGACGCTGTTTGCCACAATCCAGGCCAACGAGGCTGGCACCATCGCCGATCTGGACAGTGAATTCCTGCACGATTTCCGTGTCGCTGTGCGCCGTACCCGCTCGGCGCTGGGAGAACTCAAGAAAGTTTTCCCGCCAGCTACGCTGGAGCGCTTTCGCCGCGAATTTGCCTGGCTGGGTTCACTGACCAGCGGCGTTCGCGACCTCGACGTATACCTGCTGAAGCTCGACAGCTACCAGGCACCCATTCCCGCCGAATGGCGTGACAACCTGGAGCCGCTGCGCAGCTTCCTGAGATACAGACAACGAATCGAGTCGGAACGGCTGGCGGTTCAGCTGCGAGGCAGGCGTTATCGCAAACTGAAGCGGCAATGGGAGCGCTATCTACATTCGCCACTGGCGAGGCGACCGGTCGCGAAGGATGCCACTAGAGGTATTCGTGAGGTCGCCAACCGGCGAACCTGGCACAGGTACAAGCGCGCGCTGAACGAAGGCAGGGCCATTACCGCGGAATCACCACCGCCGGAATTGCACGAATTACGCAAGTCGTGCAAAAAGTTGAGATACCTGATGGAGTTTTTTCAGTCACTCTACCCATGGGGGAAGATACGTGCCTGCATCAAGGAGTTAAAGCAGCTACAGGAGAACCTCGGCGATTTCCAGGATCTTGATGTACAGATCGGGGCGCTCCGGCACTTCGCCATGGAAATGCGCCGACGCGGCGAATACAGTACCGCCACCGGCAAGGCCATGGACGCGTTACTGGAGGCGCTCGATGCGCAGATGCACCAGACGCGGACCGAGTTCGAGTCACGTTTCGCGCAGTTTTCCCGCGCGGACAATCGGGCCAGGTTCGCGCAGCTGTTCCACCCCGACAAGCGAGAAGACGCCGCGTGATCACCATCGCCTGCTACAACATTAAGGGGGGTGTTGGCAAGACTGCGGCGGCGGTCAACCTGTCCTACCTCGCTGCCCAGGGCGGCGCCAATACGCTCGTTTGGGATCTGGATCCGCAGGGGGCGGCCAGCTTTTACTTCCGCGTCAAGCCGAGCATCAAGGGTGGGTCATTCAGCCTGTTTCACCGCAAGCGGGAACTGGACGAGGTCATCAAGGCCACCGATTTTCCGCGCCTTGATCTGGTGCCAGCGGACTTTTCCTACCGCAATATGGATCTGGTGCTGGAGCAGCAGCGCAAACCGGGTACCCGACTGAAGAAACTGATCAAACCGTTGCGGTTGCAGTATCACTTCCTGTTTCTCGACTGCGCGCCGAGTATTTCGCTGGTCTCGGAAAATATTTTTGCCGCCGCCGATGTGCTGCTGGTGCCAACGATCCCGACCACCCTGTCACTACGCACGCTGAAGCAACTGCTGGACTTCTGTGATTCCATGGCCTATGACCATCTTGCCGTGATACCGTTCTTTTCCATGGTTGACCGACGCAAGACCCTGCACCGCGAGATCATCGGCGACCGTAGCGGAACGTTGGTCAATGCGCCGGTGAACTACATACCCTACGCCAGTGACGTGGAACAGATGGGCCTGCGGCGTGCGCCACTGGAGACCTATGCGCACGCCAGCCACGCAGCCCAGGCTTACCGGGACATGTGGGCGGAGTTGCAGCCCCGCCTGCTGGCCCAAAACCGCCGCGGCTAGGCACCAGTAATCTTTGCGCAGCGAGAAAGTGGGAGAGCGAGGACAGCCTCCTAGTAGCCGGCAACCGGAGCCCGACAGGCGGACCTGCGGCGGGGCTGGGGCGCAGGAATGCCCGGATCGCATCAGGTGCCGCAAGCAGGATTCGTCCCGCCGGACTTGAAAACGTCCCATGCAGGACCCATGTAAACCCGTAGCGAAGGGCACCCGTTGGTGCCCCACAGTTTATGATTACGAGGAGGTAGATAATGTCTCTTGTTCGCTACGAACCCTGGGGTCTGCTCAACCAGCTGCACGGCGAAATCGATCGCCTGTTCGATAGCCGGCTGCCAAAGTATGGCGACGATCGCGACCAGTTGGCCACCAGCGACTGGGTGCCCGCGGTAGACATCCGCGAGGAACAAGATCGCTACGTGATTCATGCCGATGTGCCGGGCGTCAACCCGGACGACATCGAGCTCCACATGGAAGACGGCGTGCTGTCTATCAAAGGCGATCGCTACAAAGAGAGCAAGGACGAACGCGAAGGCTACAAGCGCGTCGAACGCGTACGCGGCAGTTTTTACCGGCGCTTCAGCCTGCCGGATACAGCGGACGCGGAGGCCATCAGTGCCAGGTGCAAGGATGGCGTGCTCGAAATTGCCATTCCCAAGCAGGCCAAGGTCCTGCCGAAGCGGATCAAAGTGCAAAGCTGATGCCCTGGCCGACAGCAACGGGCCCGCACCCGCTACCGGGTGCGGGCCGGAAAGCTGTTCACCATCGCAGTCATGCAGTTTAAAAACTACTACCAGATACTGGGGGTGAGCCGCGCGGCGACCCAGGATGATATCAAGCGCGCCTATCGGAAACTGGCCCACAAATACCATCCGGATGTAAGCCGGGAGGCGGAGGCGGAGGCGCGGTTCAAGGAGGTCGGTGAAGCCTACGAAGTGCTCAAGGACCCCGAGAAGCGTGCGGCCTATGATCAATTCGGCAGCAACTGGAAGTCCGGCCAGGATTTCCGGCCGCCACCGGACTGGGATGCAGGCTTTGAATTCCATGGTGCCGGTATGGGTACCGGTTTCAGCGAATTTTTCGAGACGCTGTTCGGCAGCAGCGGTTCATTTGCCAGTACCGGCCAGGCGGGGGGTGCCTCCCGCCGCGGCTTTCGGGCCAAGGGCGAGGATCATCACGCCAGGATCATGATTTCCGTGGAAGATGCCTACCGTGGCGGGCGGCGTAGCGTGCGCCTGCAAATGCCTGAGCTGGATGCGGCGGGGCACCTGGCGATGAAGCGTCGCCGCCTGGACGTCACCATCCCGCGCGGTATCGTCGCCGGGCAGCAGATTCGCCTGGCGGGGCAGGGCGGTGCGGGCCCGGGTGGCGGTGCCAACGGTGACCTGTACCTCGAGGTCGAGTTCGAGCCGCATCCACAGTTCAGCGTCGAAGGGCGTGATATCCACTGCCGGCTGAAAATAAGTCCCTGGGAAGCGGCCCTCGGGGCGCGCGTGCCGGTGACGACGCCAGGTGGTCGGGTTGAGCTGAGCGTACCTGCCGGTGCGCAGTCAGGTCAGAAACTGCGGCTCAAGGGCAGGGGTATGCCTGGTAACCCCGCCGGCGACCAGTACGTTGAGCTGCGCATTGTTGCGCCGCCGGCCAACGATGAGCAAAGCCGCAGGCTGTACCAGCAAATGGCGGAACACTTTGCTTTTGATCCGCGCCGCGAGTCAACGGTCTGAAAGGGGTCGCGGGAAGAAACGGGGAGGGTGACAGTCGATAGTCGTTGCGATCGGTCACCGTCCCCTCTTATGCTTTGTCAATGAGAACAATCAGCCGCTTTCTGCTATGCGGGCTGCTATCGCTGGCTGGCCCAGCGCGGGCCGCCGACGATGACGTGTACAACGATGAGGCCCTCAGGAACCTCAAGTACCAGCCGGCGCCCGGTTCCGAGTGGAAAGAACAGGACCTGGTTATCCCGCCCTATCCCCGGAAAGACGGCTTGGTGAAGATCGACATCGACCGCAACGATTATCCCTACACGCTGTTCGTCGACAGCAACTCCGTATCCGTCGGCAAGGATGACATCATTCGCTACACGGCCGTGCTGCGGTCGAGATCCGGTGTCGATAACATCAGTTTCGAGGGCATTGTGTGTAGCCGCCACCAGTACAAGCGCTACGCCTATGGCAGTGGTGGCGAGTTTTACCCGGTACCAAACGCTGATTGGCGGCGCATACAGAAGAAGCGTCAGGATGTCTACCGGAGCGTACTAGCGGACGATTATTTCTGCCCGCTGCCCATCGGGAATCCAGTGCCGCAGCTTATCGACAGGCTGAAAGGCCATGGAGCAGGCGGCTACCTGTTTCCGGGCGATCAGTAGAAGATCTACGTGGATCCCTGCCACAGCTTTGGGTAGTATGGCATGTTTTGTAACGTGCGCTGCCAGCCTGGGCAGTGATTTGAAACGGTGTCCGGCCCGGCCGGGTGCCCGCTATGCGACTAGATGACGACAAGATACGACGCCGCCTCCATTGAAGTGTTAAGCGGACTTGACCCGGTGCGCAAACGCCCGGGCATGTATACCGATACCTCGCGTCCCAACCACCTCGCGCAGGAAGTCATAGACAACAGTGTCGATGAGGCGATGGCGGGGTATGCCGACAAGATCGAGGTCACGGTCTTCAAGGACGGTTCAGTAGCGGTCAGGGACAACGGCCGCGGTATGCCCGTGGACATCCACCCGGAAGAAGGTGTCTCCGGCGCCGAGGTTATCCTTACCCGACTGCACGCAGGCGGCAAGTTTTCCGGTAACAATTACCAGTTCTCCGGTGGTCTGCACGGCGTCGGTGTGTCGGTGGTCAACGCCTTATCCAGTCACCTGGAGGTCTGGGTGCGCCGCGATGGCATGGAATACAATCTGGCGTTCACGAATGGCGAGAAGGTTGCTGGGCTGGACGAGGTGGGTAAAGTCGGCCGGCAGAACACCGGCACCACCGTGCGCTTCTGGCCCGATCCCCAGTTTTTTGACTCGCCGAAGTTCTCGCTGCGGCGTCTGAAGCACGTGCTGCGCGCCAAGGCGGTGCTGTGTCCCGGTCTGGAAGTCACGCTGGTTGACGAAAGAACCAACGAAAAGGAAACCTGGTACTACCAGGACGGTTTGCGCGATTACCTGGTTGACGCCCTGGGTGAGGCGCTCCGGCTGCCGGAAGAGCCCTTTGTTGGCAGGATGGAAGGCAACAGTGAAGCCGCCGAATGGGCGCTGGGATGGCTGCCGGAGGACGGTGAGCTGGTCGCCGAGAGCTATGTCAACCTGATACCGACCGCGCAGGGCGGCACGCACGTCAACGGGCTGCGTACCGGGCTGACCGAGGCCATCCGCGAGTTCTGTGAGTTCCGCAGCCTGTTGCCGCGGGGTATCCGGATCACCCCCGAGGACGTTCTGGGAGCGCTGTAGCTATATCCTGTCGGTCAAACTGATCGACCCGCAGTTTTCGGGTCAGACCAAGGAACGCCTGTCATCGCGCGAGTGCACTGCGTTTGTGTCCGGTGTCGTCAAGGATGCTTTCAGCCTGTGGTTGAACCAGCACACCGAGGTGGGCGAGCAGATTGCGCAGCTGGCCATACAGAGCGCCCAGAGCAGGCAGCGCGCCGGCAAGAAGGTGGTGCGCAAGAAGGTCACCAGTGGGCCAGCACTGCCCGGCAAGCTCGCCGACTGCAGCAACAATGACTTGCAGCGCTCCGAGCTGTTCCTGGTGGAGGGCGATTCAGCCGGCGGCTCGGCCAAACAGGCGCGTGACCGTGAATACCAGGCAGTCATGCCATTGCGTGGCAAGATTCTCAACACCTGGGAGGTGGACCCCGCCGAAGTGCTGGGTTCACAGGCGGTGCACGATATCGCACTGGCGATCGGCGTCGAACCCGGTTCTCCCGATCTCAGAAACCTGCGCTACGGCAAGATCTGCATACTCGCCGACGCCGATTCCGACGGGGCCCATATTGCCACCCTGTTATGTGCACTGTTCCTGCGGCACTTCCTGCCACTTATCGAGGCCGGTCATGTCTACGTGGCGATGCCGCCGCTGTATCGCATCGACGTCGGCAAGCAGGTGTTTTATGCCTTGGATGATGGTGAGCGGCAGGGGATTCTCGATCGCATTGCCGCCGAGAAGATCAAGGGCAAGGTGAACGTGCAGCGCTTTAAAGGGCTTGGTGAGATGAATCCGCTGCAACTGCGTGAGACCACCATTGACCCCGATACCCGCCGGCTGATTCGGTTGACCGTGGCCACCGGTGACGACAGCTATCGCACGCTCGACCTGCTGCTGGCCAAGAGCCGCTCGGCCGACCGGCGCACCTGGCTGGAGAAAAACGGCAATCTGGCCGATATCTGACATGATCCGCCAGCTGTTTTGCTGGTGACCTGTAACAACCTGATATAGAGCCAGTTTATCTACTGGTCGGGCGGTCGTGCCGGGACCCGTACGCGTAAGGGATTATGGGCGAAATTGTCGTCAAACATTTCAAGCGCTCCAGCGTCGGTTCCGATGCCAAGGAGCTGATCACTGAGATCGTCGTCGAGAACTCGGATACTGCCCGGTTTCTCAGGCGGATGGAGGAGTCCCGCCTGACATGCCCTTGCTTCCAGACCATCGACATGCGTGGCCGTGTGGCTGGTGAATGCCACCGCTACGCCTTCAATGACCGCATCCACTACCTGGATGACATTTCCTTTGGACTGTTCGAACAGGGGCTACGGGACAACAATGGGGTCTACACGGTCGGTACCTTCGAAGCTATCGTGGGCGGCGCCCACACCCTCCAGGCGCAGGCCAGTGCGCGGGAAGCAGCGGAGCGCCGTGGCGAGGAAATCGAGCGACGCCGGCTGGAGCGCGCACAGGCTAAGGCGCGGGAATTCGCCGGCCACGCCGAGGACGAAACCGCTGTGCTGCGCGCTCCTGCGCTAACCTCGGTCGAGACCCCCGAGTTGCTGCCGCTGGGTTACTTCCGCAAACGTACGCATCCGCGCCTGCAATATGCCCGCTCTATCATTCTTGAACGCGGCAACATCCGCAGCAACGGTGTGACGCGTGACATCTCCGTCTCCGGTATGCGCGCCTATATCAAGGGACTGACCAGCTTCAAGCCGGGTCAGGACATTCAGGTGAGCTTTCGTGATCTGCCGTCGGATAGTGACGAGCCGCGCCGGGAACGCGTCACCTACCGCATTCTGAAGATCGAATCGCGCGGGAGCGAAACAGTGTTGTGTCTGAGTCGGCAGAACCTGGAAAAGCCCGCCGGTTTCTCGGAGTGGCTCGAGAAACTTGTCGAAGAGCATCAGCACAAGTACAAACTGGATGTCGAGGACGAATACCAGTCCATCCTGAGCTGGGTGTACGAGCGCAGCTACGCGCAGAGCGTGACCCAGATTCCATTCTTTGTGGAACACGGCGACAGTGGTGAGCTGCACGTGCAGGCGGTAGCGATGAGCGAAGGCAATGCGCACTTGGCGCGCTTTTTCTGCACGGACGCGGATAACTATAACTTTACCCCGCTGTGTCTGCCGCACCGGCTGCAACAGCTGGACAGCGCCAAACCTTACGTGCTGGCGATGTATCGGCAGCGGACAGAACAGGACCAGTGCATGCGCATTCACTCGGCGGCCGATATCGAGTTTGCGTCGACCGAGGAATTTCAACAATTCCTTGGCTGGGTATTGCAGCAGTCGGACTACTGCATCGTCAAAGTGTACCCAGGCCCGGTGCCGGGCGCGTCGGTGTCCGAAAAGAAGATCGATGAAGTGTCGCAACGGCTGCAACACAAGTCCGATACCCAGATGGTGGAGTTGCGTGCGCGTCTAAAGCGTCTGCGTCTGGTTGCTTGCATGATGGATGTCACCCAGGATTACCGCAAGTATCTCGGCACTGCCTCGCGGGACGGCACTGACTGGTCGGTCTGGGTGGGCAGTGAGTGCCGCAGCGTGGCCGGCGACAAGATCAGAGACAGGTTACCATTGTCTGCAGAGTACCTGCAGCCGGAATTGATCCGTTTCGGTTATGTGGAACGGCGACGCGAGGATCGCTACCTGGCGGAAACCAGAGTCGAAGTGCGCATCGGTGAACGGTCGTTCCCGGGCATGTCGAAGGATATTTCCACGCGGGGCATGCGCATCCTGCTGGACGAAACGACAACCGCCAGGAAAGGCGTGACCGTCAAAGTAGGGCTGATATCCCTGCAGCAGAAGAAGTCTTCCACCAACCTGATGGATATCCCGTACCGGGTAGTGGACAGCCGCGACAGCGACGGCGCAACAGAATTGATGTTGGAGCGCGTTCTCGGCGGCAAAAACGAGAGCCTTAAAGAGTTCTTCGTTGAGTTGATCAGCAAGAATCAGCACAAGCTCGGCGTTGATATTGGCGATATTTGGGGTGCCACGAGTTCACGCATTTACGAAGCCCTGCTCGCGGCCAACATCCCGGGTATTCCGTTTTTCCTCGGACGCAGCGACGCAGGCGGCGCCCACCTGCAGTTTGTCGGCATACCGGAGTCTGGCGGCCCGCTGCTGGAGTATTTCAGGACCGGTGAGGGTCTGGACTTCCGCTGCCTCAATGAACCGCGACTGGTGACGGGCCTCTATGATGCGGTGCAGATCCTGCTTCGCCACAGTCGCAACGCCAGCGACACCCCGCGACCCTTCGAACTGGAACTGTACGTTTACAAGGAATTCGACGCAGCCAGCGGCGAGACCTTCATCCAGGCCGCCAGTGAGTTAAATTTTGTCGCCGACGCCCGCCGGGAAGCGTTCCTCACGCGCCTGACCAAATACGACGACTGGCGCTGTTTCAGGGTGACAGCCACGTCTACCCAGGCGCTGGACGATAAAGCGCTGGACAAAATGATCGACTCGGTGCGCGCGCACTCCCGGCATCGGGCCATCAAGCTCTCGGACCTGGTGCATTCGCTGGTGGGGTACGCCGAGATGGTAGACATTACCCCGGAGTGGCTGGCGCTGCGCGCCAGGAGCCTGTCCGAGTAATTTTCGCGTAGCGAGAAAGTGGAAGAGTGAGGACAGTTTTTCGAAGGTTTGAGGAGCATAGTCTGACTCTGTGACGAAAAGCTTCGGAAAAAATGGACCGCTCTCCCGTTTTTGCAGTAGCAGAACGATTACTCGGACAGGCTCCTAGGAGGCTGTCGGATTTGGGACTGATCTACTGCGCCGGTGGGAGAGCGTCCCATTTTCCCGATTCTTTTCGTCAAATAGCTACGGCTATTCTCCTCAAACGATCGAAAAAATGGCCTCGCCCTCCCACCTTGCTCGCTACTATCGCCCAAATCCGACAGCCTCCTAGCCGCCGCTGCAGCAGCGGATTACAAGAAAACCGTCTACCAGGGTAGGCATTTGCCGCTACAATGGCGTCCGTTAGACCCACAGCAACGGACCCGGAATGGCCACCGATACTACCCTGGAAAATATCGAAACACTCCCACTGCACACGTTTACCGAGAAAGCTTACCTGGACTATTCCATGTACGTCATTCTCGATCGAGCCCTGCCGCACATTGGCGACGGGTTGAAGCCGGTGCAGCGGCGCATCATCTATGCGATGTCGGAGCTGGGCCTGTCGGCGCGGGCCAAGTTCAAGAAGTCGGCGCGTACCGTCGGTGACGTCCTGGGTAAATTTCACCCGCACGGCGATTCGGCCTGTTATGAAGCCATGGTACACATGGCGCAGGGGTTCTCGTTCCGTTACCCGGTGGTCGACGGGCAGGGCAACTGGGGCTCACCCGACGACCCGAAGTCGTTTGCCGCCATGCGCTATACCGAGGCCCGCCTGACGCCGTTTTCCGAAGTGCTGCTGGCGGAACTCGGCGAGGGCACCGTGGACTGGACGGCCAACTTCGACGGCACGCTCAAAGAGCCGACGCTGCTGCCGGCGCGATTGCCGGCGGTACTGCTGAACGGTGCTACCGGCATTGCGGTCGGCATGGCCACCGATATCCCGCCGCACAACCTTGGGGAAGTCTCCGCTGCCGCGGTGCACCTGCTGGAAAATCCCAAGGCCGGTCTGCAGGAGCTCTGCGCGCACATTCAGGGACCGGACTTCCCGACCGGCGGTGAGATTATTACGCCGCGGGCCGACTTGCTGGCCGCCTACCGCACTGGCAGCGGCAGCGTGCGCATCCGCGCGCGCTTCGAACGGGACAACGGCGACATCGTGGTCACCGAATTGCCGTACCAGGTGTCGGGCAGCAAGGTACTGGAGCAGATTGCCGGCCAGATGGCGGCGAAAAAGCTGCCGATGGTGGCTGACTTGCGCGACGAGTCCGATCACGAAAACCCCACCCGCCTGGTCATCGTACCGCGCTCGAACCGTATCGATGGCGAAGCGCTGATGTCGCACCTGTTCGCAACCACCGATCTGGAACGCAGTTACCGCATCAACATGAACATGATCGGCCTGGACGGCCGACCCGCCGTCAAGGACCTGCGCAGCCTGCTGCAGGAATGGCTGGAGTTCCGTATCGCCACAGTGACCCGGCGACTGCAGTACCGTCTCGACAAGGTGCTGGAACGCCTGCACATTCTCGACGGCCTGATGATCGCCTATCTGAATATCGACGAGGTGATCGCCATTATCCGCCACGAGGACGAGCCGAAGCCCGTGCTGATGCAGCGCTTCAGCCTCAGCGACCGGCAGGCTGACGCTATTCTCGATCTGAAACTGCGTCACCTCGCCAGACTCGAGGAGATGAAAATCCACGGCGAGCAGAAGGAGCTCGGCGAAGAGCGCGATACCTTGCAGAAGACCCTGTCGTCCAGGCAGCGCCTGCGCACCCTGGTCAAACAGGAAATCAAAGCCGACACCGAAACGTACGGTGACGAGCGGCGCTCGCTGATAGTGGAGCGCGAGGCAGCGCAGGCACTGGACGAAACCGCTCTGGTGCCGAGCGAACCGGTGACTATCGTGCTGTCGGAAAAGGGCTGGGTGCGTGCTGGCCGTGGCCACGATATTGATCCGACCAGCCTGAGTTACAAGGCCGGCGACCGTTTCTGTGCCGCCGCTTACGGTCGCAGCAACCAGCAGGTGGTGTTTCTGGATTCCAGCGGTCGGGCCTACACCCTCGCGGCACACAGCCTGCCGTCGGCGCGCGGTCAGGGAGAGCCCTTGACCGGTCGCTTCAATCCCCCGGATGGCGCACATTTTGTCGGTGTGATGACCGGCGACCCCGACAGCCTGTTTCTGTTAGCCAGCGACGCCGGCTACGGTTTTATCGCCCGGCTGGGCGACATGATGGCGCGCACCCGCAGCGGCAAGTCCGTTCTGTCGCTGCCCAGGCACGCCGCGGTTCTGCCGCCCGCAGCGGTGACGGACCCGCAAACCGACCAGGTGGTCGCCGTCAATCTGCAGGGCCAGATGCTGGTCATTCCCGCTGCCGAAGTGCCGCGTCTCAACCGCGGTAAAGGTATAAAGATTCAGAACGTCAACAGCAAGAAACTCGCCAGCCGCGAGGAGTTCGTGGTGGGTATCGCCAGCGTGCCCGCAGGCGGCAGCCTGGTGATACACGCCGGCAAGCGCCACCTGACGCTGAAAGCCGCGGATCTTGAAACCTATGCCGGCGATCGCGGTCGTAAGGGCAGCAAGTTACCGCGTGGTCTGCAGCGTGTTGACCGTCTTTCTACCGAGTAGTCCTTGAAAGCACGCAGCCAGGCCACCATATAGATCCCCAGCTGGCCCAGGTGGAGGGCATTGACGCATGAAACGTGTGTTCTTATTTGTCGCGACCAACATCGCCATCCTGGCGGTGTTGAGCATCACGCTCAGCATACTGGGCGTCGATCGTATCCTGGATCAGCAGGGCGTGAATCTGGATATGCGCGCGCTGCTGATCTTCGCCGCGGTGTTCGGCATGGGCGGCTCGTTCATTTCGCTGGCGATGTCCAAGTGGACCGCCAGGCACATGACGGGCGCCGAAGTCATCGAGCAGCCGCGCAACGAAGCCGAAGCCTGGCTCGTCGATCTCGTTTCCAGGCAGGCGCAGGCGGCGGGTATCGGTATGCCGGAAGTCGCTATCTATGATTCGCCAGACATGAACGCCTTTGCCACCGGCATGAACCGCAATAGCGCGCTGGTGGCGGTGAGCACCGGCCTGTTGCGCAGCATGCGACGCGATGAAGTCGAGGCGGTGCTGGGTCACGAGATGACGCACGTCGCCAACGGTGACATGGTCACGCTGGCGCTGATACAGGGTGTGGTGAATACGTTTGTCATTTTCCTTTCACGCGTGATCGGTCACGTGGTTGACCGCGCGGTGTTCAAGGTCGAGCGCGGTCACGGGCCGGCTTTCTGGATTACCACCATCATTGCCCAGGTGGTGCTGGGTATTCTCGCCAGCATGATCGTCATGTGGTTCTCGAGGCAGCGTGAGTTCCGCGCCGATGCCGGCGGCGCCCGCCTCGCGGGCCGGCAGAAGATGATCGGCGCGCTCAGGCGTCTGCAGAAGGCCAGCGGCCAGGAGCCCCTGCCCGATCAGTTGGCCGCCTTCGGTATCTCCGGCGGTGGCCGTATGGACGGCATCAAGCGTCTGTTCATGTCTCACCCGCCGCTGGAAGAGCGTATCGCGGCCTTGCAGCGGCTGGTTTAGTCAAAATCGGTCGGCTGCTCAGTCCGCGGACAAGTAGCTCTTGGCCTCTTCGCCGGGATCGGGTAGCCCGGCGATTTGCCAGGCGCACAGGCAGGTGTCGAACAGCACGTGGCCACAGTTGCGTGTCAGGTGCAGATCATGACACACCTTGTGCGGTGGCGGTGGGGCGTGGAACTTCTCATAGTAGTCACGCAGTGACATCAGAAACGCCCAGTGGCGTTCGGTCAGTGGACCCACGCCGGCGCTGGCGGCCAGCTGCTGCGCAAGTTCGGGTGACCAGTCGGTCGGGTCTTTCAGCAGGCCGTATTCATCGAAGCGCGGGTCGCTGAGTAAGTCAGCCATGGCGGCGTCCTCCTGGAGGATACTGGTGGTGCTCCAAGTATAGTCAGTGCGCGGTCCGCAGTCGGCGGTTAGAATAGTGCCTGACAAGTTATTGGCCGGGAGCCAGTTGATGCCCCTGATACGCCCTTTTGCCGGTCTGAGGCCGCTGCCGGCTTACGCCGCGGACGTTGTGGCACCGCCGTATGATGTCTTGAACAGCGAGGAAGCCCGCCAGCGCGCTGCCGGCCGGCCGTGGAGTTTCCTGCATATCTCCAAGGCGGAGATCGACCTGCCCGAAGGGACCGATCCCTATGACCCCGCGGTCTATGCCAAGGCCGCGGACAACCTGCAAAAGCTGCTGGATGCGGGGGTGCTGAAACGCGACGCAAAACCCCGTTATTACGTTTATCGCCTGACCATGGGAAGTCACGTGCAGACGGGGCTGGTGGCCGTGGCATCGGTGGCCGAGTACGACGTCAACCGCATCCGCAGGCACGAGTTCACCCGCCCCGCCAAGGAAGACGACCGGGTACGGCAGATCGAGGCGCTGAATGCCCAGACCGGCCCCGTGTTGCTCGCCTACAAGTCCCAGCCGGATGTCGACCGGCTGATCGAGTCGGTGACTTGGGGGGCACCGGAATACGACCTGCAGGCCGACGACGGTATTGGGCATGCGTTCTGGTTAGTCAGTGACCCGGCCATCATGGACAAACTGACGCAGGGATTCGATGCGATGCCGGCGATTTATATCGCTGACGGACACCATCGTTCGGCCGCCGCGTCGCGCGTTGCCGCTGCCCTCAACCGCGGGTCGGACGCCATGAGCAGTTATTTTCTGTCGGTAATCTTTCCGCACAACCAGATGAAGATTCTCGACTACAACCGCGTGGTGAAGGATCTTAACGGTCTGTCTATACAGGGTTTGCTGGAAAAGCTCGGTGCCACCTTCGACGTCAGGAATGAGACCGCCGCGGTATCCCCGGGGAGCCCCGGCGAGTTCGGGATGTACCTCGCTAATCGGTGGTACCGCCTGCGAGTTCATTCCGACCACATTCCAACCGATCCCGTTGGGCGCCTGGATGTCAGCCTGCTGGCAAACACTCTGTTGGAACCTCTGCTCGGCGTCCGCGATCCGCGCACCGACCCGCGCATCGACTTTGTCGGTGGCATTCGCGGCCTTGGCGAACTGGAAAAACGCGTTGACAGCGGTGAGATGGCGGTGGCTTTCTCGATGTACCCCACCAGTATGGAAGACCTGATGGCGGTCGCCGACGCCAACGAAGTCATGCCACCGAAATCCACCTGGTTCGAGCCCAAGCTGGCGGATGGCCTGATTTCGCACGTGATCGACTGACACGCGTCAGGCGATTTCGCCCGTGAAATCGTACTCCAGCGCTTCGCTGGGTTCCTGCAGGAAATTGCCCTGAATGTAATGAATACCGCTTTGCCAAAGGACGGCGAGGCTGTGAGCGTCCTGGACGTATTCGGCGATACACTTCCTGTTCATTGAATTGGCAGCATCGAGAATCGATCTGACCATTGCCTGGTTGTCGGTATCGCTGGCCAGGTTATGGATAAACGAGCCGTCGATCTTGAGGAAATCCACCGGCAGGTGCTTGAGCAGCTGGAACGAGTTGGGGCCAGCGCCAAAGTGTTCCAGTGCGGTCCTGCAGTGCAGTGCCTGGAGGGTTTTGACCAGCAGCTTGGCGTGTTTGAGATACTGCGATGCTTGCTTTTCATCGATCTCGAAGGTCAGCGCGTCGCCCGGTAAACGCGCTTCCCTGATGGAGTCATTGATGAACCGGGTGGCGTCCGCGTCGAGCAGAGTAGCACCGGACAGCTTAACGAAGAACTGGGTGTTGGCACCCTTAGCGCGGTGATCGGCCAGGCGACCGATGGCCTGCCCAATGACCCAGCGGTCGATATCGGTGAGCTGTCCGGTCTGTTCGGCAATCGGCAGGAACTGGCTGGGCAGTATGTACTCGTTTTCCTCATTCAGCATGCGCAGCAGCACTTCGTATTTTTCCGTTGTGTCTCCCTGCAGGCTGACGATTGGCTGGTAAAGCAGCTTCAGCTGATCCCGCTCCAGTGCTTCCTTAATCAGCGCGTGGACCTGCTGGTCACGCTCCTTACCGATTTTTTCGTCGACCACCGGGTTGTGCAGATGACAGCGGTTGCCGCCCGAAGAACGCGCCACTTCACACGCCAGGTCGGCGCGCGAGATGACCTCATGCGCAGTCGGTGTGCTTTCGGCGACAATGCTCATGCCGATGCTGCAGGTGGTTGTCACCGACTGGTCGTCGACGTTGGCGATATGGTCCTCAATCGCCTGGCGCAGTTTCTCGCCGAGGGTTTCAATCGATTCCGCATCGCAGCCCCTGCGCAGAACAGTAAATGAGTGGTCACCAAATCGTGCCACGATGTCCTTTTCGCCAGTGTGCCTGCGCATAAGTCCGGCGATATCGCTGGTGACCATGTCCGCGACGCCGATTCCGACTTTGTCCTTGATGCCCTTAAAGTTATCCAGCAGCAGGTAGATGACAGCGGCGCTTTCAGTGCCACTGATGGCGTCGGTGACCGCCCGTTCCAGTTCTTCCAGGAAGTACTGTCGATTGAACAGACCGGTGAGTACGTCCTGTTTGCTGAGGAATTTCAGTTTCTGTTCCAGCTCTGTGTTGTCGCCGACCTGGTTGCGGATGATAATCTGGGTGCAGGGCTCACCGTCTATGCTCGCGGCGCTCAATTCCATAACCGCGTCGAACACCTGCCCGTCCGGCAGCATGCCGTGGGTTTGCAGCTTGCCCTCCGTCGCGCCGTCCTTACTGAAGTTGCGGAGGAAGTCCTTGAATTCGGCGTGGTCGTCAGGGGCTACCATATCGAGAATCGGCGTGCCCTCGATTTCTTCCGGACTGTCGAAACCGAACATCTCCAGATAGGAGCTATTGGCAAAGATATGCATGCCCTCGTGCACATAGGCGATGGCGTCGCGCGAGCTTTCCATGAGCATTCGGGCGCGTTTTTCGCTCTCGTGGAACCTGAGTTCGAAGTTCTGTGCACTGTGGCTGGTCTGCAGCTGGGACAGTTCGCGTTTCACTACCAGCTGCAGGTGTTCGGGCTGATCGTAGGAACACAGATCATTGGCCCCCTGGCGCATCGCCTCGATGATGTCAGCTTCGTCGCCGGACTCGCCGATGGCAATCAGGGGAATGTTGAGTGCGCGCTGTTCAAGTAACTGCACCACGTCCGACAAACCAAACGAGGCCAGACCCATCGCGCACAGGATCAGGTCAGGCTTCTGCTGATCCAGCACGGCGAGAAGATCGTCCTGACCCGCAGCGTATGTGAGGCGTGAGGCCTGACCGGCATTGCGCAGCACGTTTGCCAGAGCCTCTGCGTCGTTGCGTGTTTCTTCGACAACCAGCAGGCGCAGCGTGTGTTCCTGTTCCATGTAGGGTATATCTCCAGAGAAATTTCCGTTCGCCGAAACCAGGCTCGGCAGCACGCTTCAGGTATGTCGGCCGGTGGACAGCGGATCTTTACCTCCGCGGAATTTGCCCCGTCTGCGAGCGAGTGAAGCTAACTGCTTTGCCGTACAGAATTTTCTTGTTAGCATGCAGGCCTGCGACAGGGTTCATTTAACAGCCGGGGACAGGGTATGCATCCCATCAAAGTACGTGCCGAGGCGGCCAGCGATTTCAATGCGATTGACGTGGTTAATCTGAGTGCCTTTGGGGGCGAGGCCGAGGCCCAGCTGGTGGCCGATTTGAGGAAATCCCCCGGCTTCATTCCCGACCTTTCGCTGGTTGCGGAACTGAACGGACGCATAGTGGGGCACGTGGTGCTGTCGCGGGTGCAGCTGAGATCGGGGGGCAAGAGCAAAGAGATCCTGGCGCTCGGGCCGATGTCGGTGGTGCCCTCCCAGTCGCACCGCGGTATCGGCTCCGAGCTGATGGACGCCGCGGTCGCGCGTGCCAAACCACTGTGCTATGAGGCTATCGTGGTGGCGGGGCACCCGGACTACTACCGGCGATTCGGTTTCAAAGCGGCGGCTGACTGGGGTGTGACCTGCAACCTGCCCATACCGGACGATGCGCTTCTGGCCATGGAGCTGGTCGATGGTGCGCTGTCTGGTGGTGGTGAGGTCGAGTACCCTGATATCTTCAGGGCGCTGTTCTAACGATCCCGCTTGTCCCGGAACATCCCCGCCTACACGGGTATTCCAGCAACTGGTTCCCGTCAGAGCAGCTCCCAAACATCGTCGAAATCTTTCGGTTTCTGCTTTCCGACCAGTCTTACCTGTTTTCTGAGCGCGACGTCACCCAGTGATTCGAACTGGAACTGGGCGAACGAACCGGTGTTCTCCACCAGCTCGGTCAGTTTGACACGCACCTCCTTACCCTGACAGTTGGCGATCGCGGTATCACCCACTTTGAATGGCGGGCAAGGCAGCAGCAGCGTCGCGCGTTGCTGAATGGACGCGATCTCCGGCAGCAGCAAGCCGCGGGTGTAATCTTCGTCCTTGCCGTGGTGGTTGCTGTCCGCACGCGCCGCAATGGCCACCGTGCCGGGCGACAGCATCTGCACGCCAAGTTCCAGGCCGCGCTTGTCTGCATACTTCAGCCAGCGGATCACGCCCAGACGCCAGTGAAAAGTATCCGGATCACCTTCTTCGCGAATACCCAGCAGTTCTCCGACCTGGGCGCGTGTAGTTTCCGGGTTGTCCCACAACATGCAGTAACCGCCCGCGCTGACGTTGAGCATTTTCCAGTTGTGCGTGCAATGCGAGGTATCGATGTGTATGCCGGCAGCCGCGCGGGCTACGGCCAACTCCGTGCTTGAGGGCTGCGGGTCACCTTCGATGCGGTAGTGCATTTCCCACACGTCCGGTGTCTTGGTGACATTCTCTCGCGTTTCCCTGACCGGGTAGCGGGCGGGTCCATGCAAGTGCAATTCCGGTATTGCGCCCAGTTGGCTGTGGCATTCGCCGCCGCCGGTCGCTTCGCTGAAAGCGACTTCGCCGCTGACGAAATAGTGAATGGAACTCAATCCCATCGATACAATCACCTGCGAGTGATCCTTGACGCGCGAGAAGCGCCGCTTGGGCAGCACTCCCCAGGCCAGCATCAGGCGGCGCAGCGTGGTTTCGCGCAGCGCGCCCGGTTTTGCAATCCCATCGTTGCGCTTTGCCTCGGCCAGCGCATTACGCACCTGCCGCGCCAGGCGCCGCGTGTGCAACACGCGGCAGCTGTTGGCATTCTCGCCGGCATCCCGCAGTACCAGGTAGCTGGGAGGCTCGTCGCTGTCGAGGTTGGCGGCGAACAGCGCGTCAGAGTCTCGCTCGAACGGCACCAGCCCGCTCAGCGGCGCCCACTGTTCCAGCGCCGCATACACCGCTTCGGCCTCAGCGGGGCGCATGCGGTAGGGGCAGGCCAGCGCCAGCAGCAGTATCTGCTTATAGGCGTCGCTTATGGTCGAGGGCCTGGCCGGCGAATGTTCTTCAGCGGATACGCGGGTATGGTGCAGACCGTTTCTTTCCGCGTAGCGGTACAGCGAATGCACTTCCAGCCAAACGGAATCGGGGCAGGGTTCATAGACCTGGTACGCCTTGATCAGCACCTGGCTCAGGTGCTTCAGCGCACGGTGGATGGCCGTGGTCAGCAGTTTCCTGTCACCGCGACCGATCCCGGCGATCTGTTCCATGACCAGCACCTTGTATCCGGTAGTCAGCGCGTGGCTCATTTCGCGCGACAAGTGCGCAATCCTGAGGTTTTTGACGCTCAGCGGCAATGGTTGTGCAACGAAGTGTTTCTTCATGCGCTCGGTGACATACAGCACTGGCTTGTACAGCATTTCCAGCGCCTTGAAGCGCTGCGGTGCTGGGATATCCTGATGATTGAGTTCGTTGACGGCGGCAAACAGAAGCCTGGTGGTTTCGCCGATATTGGCCATTGGCAAGCCGTCGATCCAGTCCTTGAGGCTCGCTGGCCTGCTGTCGAATGAACCGTTCTTGGGGGGTGTTCGATTGGGTACCGAAAGTTGCATGGATGTCACGTCCGCTGGTTATCGCATCGGCAGGGCATATCCTGAATGCGCTCCAGTCTTCCCTGCATCCCGATGGTGCTATCGTCCCGTGAGGCGAATCCTGAATGGCAAAGGGACCCTAGCGTCTTGTTGTTATCGGGCGACCAGGCTGCCGAGCTTTGTTAGTTATATTTGGCCTGTGAAATCTACAATAGCACAAAAAAGCAACAATCAAACAGGCGTCTTGGCTTTGTGCCCGGCTTCCTCCCGCACCAGGCGCGGTACCAGGTAGCCAGGAAGTCTGTCAAGTAATTCATTTATAATTGATTTTGCCTTGCTATCGGTGACTGCGAAATGAGCGGCACCCTGTACCGGGTCGAGCTGGTGCAGGTAGTAGGGCAGGATGCCGGCCGCTATCAGGCGTTCGCTCAGCCTCGCCAGCGTATCCGGATGGTCATTGACACCACGCAGCAGGACCGACTGGTTGAGCAGCGTAACGCCGGCGTCCCGCAAGTGCTGCATCGCAGCCTGGACCGTCAGGTCGATTTCGTTGGGGTGATTGCAATGAATCACCAGCACGGTTTGCAGCCGGGTGGCCCGCAACCAGCCGAGCAGGCCGCCGTCGATCCGCTCGGGCAGCACCACCGGAACCCGGCTGTGGATACGCAGCCGTCTGACGTGGGATATGCTCTGCAGTGCCTCTGCCAGCTGACCCAGTTTCCTGTCGCTGAGCGTCAGCGGGTCGCCGCCACTCAGTATGACTTCGCTGACGTTGGTCTGGCGCCGCAGATATTCCATTGTCAGTTGCTGTTGCCGCTGCGGGTTGGCCTCCCCGTACGGGTAATGGCGGCGGAAGCAGTACCGGCAGTGTACGGCGCAGGCCCCGGTGGTCGTGAGTAACACCCGGCCCTGGTACTTGTGCAGCAGTCCCGCGACTGGCATGGCGGCGAGTTCCTGCAGGGGGTCGCTGCTGTAGCCCACGACCTCCGTGAGCTCTTCGCCGAGCGGCAGCACCTGCCTCAAAAGGGGATCGCCGCAGTCGCCGCGTCGCATCCGGGTGACAAAGCCGCGGGGAACTCGCAGCCGGAAGGTCTGGCTGGCATTGAGCGTGGCCGGCAACAGCTCAAGTGGCAGTTGCAGTTCATGCAGCAGCTCTTCTGGGTCGCTAATTGCCTGTGATAACAGGGTTTGCCAATGCGGCGGCTGTTGCGGACGTGCAGATCCCGGTATGATGCGCATTTCGATTCAGCGTGCTTGTTGCACATTTGTCCAGTCAGTTAGCGTAAGGGTGCTCAATGGCGACCTACAGTACAAGTGAATTCAAGGGTGGTCTGAAGATCATGCTTGATGGCGACCCTTGTTCCATCATTGAAAACGAGTTCGTCAAGCCCGGCAAGGGGCAAGCGTTCAACCGCGTCAAGATCCGCAATCTCAAGACCGGCCGCGTCATCGAACGGACCTTCAAGTCGGGTGAGTCCGTTGAGGGCGCCGATGTCATGGAAACCGACATGCAGTACCTGTACAACGATGGCGAATTCTGGCATTTAATGCACCCCGATAGCTACGAGCAGGTGGCTGCCGATGCCAATGCCGTGGGGGATGCGCTCAAGTGGCTGAAAGCACAGGACAGTTGCATGGTTACGTTGTGGAACGGCGCGCCAATCAGTGTGACGCCACCCAACTTCGTCATTCTGACCGTGACCGAGACCGACCCGGGAGTGCGCGGCGATACTTCCGGTGGCGGCGGCAAACCGGCTACCCTGGAAACCGGCACGGTCGTGCGCGTGCCGCTGTTCATCGACATCGGTGACGTGATCAAGGTCGATACCCGCACCGGTGAATACGTGGGCCGTGCCAAGGACTGATTCGGCCACCCGATCCGACTGGCGGCCTGGCGCCGACCTCAGTATCCTGAAAGTGCGCGCCAGGCTGCTGGCGCGCGTGCGGGCTTTCTTTGCCGAACGCGGTGTGCTCGAGGTCGACACGCCGATACTCAGCCGCGCGGCCGCCACCGACCCGGCCATCGAGTCGCTGGAAACCGCGTATCGGGGGCCGGGCAGCGCGGGTAGCCTGCCTTTGTACCTGCACAGCTCGCCGGAATTCGGCATGAAACGTCTGCTGGCGGCGGGCTGCGGCGCTATTTACCAGCTGTCGCACGTGTTCAGGAACGGCGAATTGGGTCGTCGCCACAACCCCGAGTTCATGCTGCTGGAATGGTACCGGCCAGGATTCGATCCGTATGCGCTGATGGCAGAAATCGACGCGCTGCTGGAACAGGTGCTGGAGGGGTATATCAATTACCAGCCGGCTCGACGCATTACCTACCGGCAATGGTTCCTGGACGAAACCAGACTGGACCCGTGGTCGGATTCGGTGGCTGCGTTCCGGTCCTTTGCTCAAGAGCAACTTGCCTCGGTACCGGTCGGCCTGTCGGATGATGATGTCGACCCCTGGCTCTATTTGCTGCTGACGCACTGGCTGGAGCCGCGGCTGCCGCACGGTGCTGTGTTCGTCCACGATTATCCTGTCAGCCAGGCGTCACTCGCGTGTGTGCGCCCGCAGCCGCAGCCGGTTGCGGAACGCTTCGAGCTCTATGTGAACGGTATCGAGCTGGCAAACGCTTTCCACGAGCTCGCCGATAGCGACGAGCAGATGCGGCGTTTCTCCCATGACAATGGGGTCAGGGAGGCTCGCGGGCAACGCGTGATGCGGGTGGACACTCGACTGCTCGCGGCGCTTAATCACGGCCTGCCCGACAGTTGCGGGGTTGCGCTCGGTTTCGACCGGCTGGTGATGCTGGCCGCAGGCCTCGCCGATATTGACAGCGTCATGCCCTTCAGCCTGCGGCGGAGCTAGCTTCCGATGCAACCGGTTCAGATTGTGCTCGTCAATACCAGCCATCCGGGCAACATTGGGGCCGTGGCGCGTGCCATGAAGAACATGGGTCTGCATCGCCTCTGCCTGGTCGATCCTCAGGTGTTTCCGAGCGCCGAAGCAACGGCGCGCGCCTCCGGTGCCGACGACCTGCTGGCGGCAGCCAGGCAGGTTGATACGCTGGAAGACGCGCTGGCCGGGACCAGCCTGGTGATCGGCGCCAGTGCGCGTAATCGTACTCTGCCGGTACCCATGTTGGACCCGCGCGAATGTGCCGAACTGGTGATGCAACAGCCGGAGGATGCGGACACCGCCATCGTGTTCGGACGTGAGCGCACCGGACTCACCAACGAAGAGCTGGACCGCTGTCATTACCTGGTCCAGATTCCTGCCAACCCGGATTATCCGTCACTCAACGTGGCGGCCGCCGTACAGGTAATCAGCTATGAACTGAGGATGGTCACCGGTCTCTCACTGCAGCGCCCGGGGAGCCGGCATCGCTTCGCGACGACGGAAGAAATGGAACTGTTTTACCAGCATCTGGAAGAGACTCTGGTGGCTATCGAGTTTCTCGATGCGGGCAATCCGCGACAGCTGATGCGCCGGCTGCGGCGCCTGTTCGGACGGGCACGGCCCAATGCGAACGAGATCAATATACTGCGCGGAATCCTGACGTTGATTCAACAGCAGCGCGGCAAACCTGATCCGTGAAGACCGATACCCGCAGATACGGCCTGCGAATTCTTACTGCAGTCGCGGTATAGTTGCGGTTTTGAATGTATCGGGTGAGCCCTATGTGGGAGCGACTGCGCGAAGATCTCGACTGTGTGTTCGACCGCGACCCCGCGGCGCGTACGCGCTTTGAAGTTATCACGACTTACCCGGGCTTCCACGCGGTGCTGCTACACCGTGTCAGTCACAGCCTGGCGAGGAATGGGCTGCCGTGGCTGGCGCGGGTCCTTTCCAACATCGCGCGCCTGTTCACCGGCATTGAAATCCACCCCGGTGCCAAGATCGGGCGGCGTTTCTTTATCGACCACGGCATGGGCGTGGTCATCGGTGAAACCGCGGAAATCGGCGATGACTGCACCCTGTATCACGGGGTCACGCTCGGCGGAACCACCTGGGAGAAAGGCAAGCGCCACCCGACACTCGGCAACGACGTCGTTATTGGCGCCGGCGCCAAAGTACTCGGTCCTATTCATATCGGTGATGACGTGCGTATCGGGTCCAACGCCGTGGTGGTCAAGGATGTGCCGCCCGGTGCCACGGTCGTCGGCGTACCGGGGCGCGTGGTGGCCGGCGGTGTGGACGAACAGCAGCAGCGGCGTCAGGCTATTGCGAGGAAGATGGGCTTCGACGCCTACGGGAGTACCAGGGAAGCGCCTGACCCGGTGGCCCACGCAATCAACAGCATGCTCGATCATATCCATGTGCTTGACAAACGTTTGGAAGACGTATGCCGAGGCCTGAAAAGTCTGGGCGCGGAAGTTGCCGAACTGCAGATGCCGGATCTCGGCGCCTGTGAACTGGACACCGTGCCTGCTGCGGAAGCCATTGAAACGGGTGAAGAAACCGCTGATGTCCCGGAAAAACCCCCGAAATCCAACCCGGATAATTCTTGACTGTTTTACTAGGGTATGGCAATTTGTCCAGGATTTTAGAAGCTTGAGGCAGGGCAGGTCGGAATGAGATTGACCAGTAAGGGTCGCTACGCGGTCACCGCAATGTTGGATCTGGCGTTGCACGTCCATGGGGGGCCGGTCACGCTGGCCGGTATATCGGAGCGTCAAAACATTTCCCTCTCCTACCTGGAGCAGCTGTTTACCCGGCTGCGCAAGAGCGGGCTGGTATCCAGCACCCGGGGCCCCGGCGGTGGTTACTCCCTGAGCAGGTCAGCCCATGAGATTGCAGTTGCTGACGTGGTGACCGCAGTTGACGAATCTGTCGATGCGACCCGCTGCGGCGGCGGCGGCGACTGTCAGGACGGCCAGCGCTGTTTGACGCATGAACTATGGGCCGAGTTGAGCGACGAGATATACAGGTTTCTCAGCGAGATCAGCCTCGGCGATCTGGTTGACCAGGGTAACGCCAGGCAGCAGGAAGCTGCCAAGGCGGGTGCTGGCAACGACGTCAGTGTACTGATGCCCGCAAGGACCAACCGGACTGCTGGCGCCATCTGACCGTACGGAATCCAGACGGTGAAACGGGTGATCTGGACGGCACACCGCGTGCTTCCGATCCACCGGAAAGATCGCCACGTCCCCTGTCTGCAGGCTGTTACTGATAGATTGTTTTACGACTTCACGGTTTGGACCGGGCCAGCGGGCTGGCCGGTCGACGGTTACTTAAACGACTGATGCAGGTGTATGAAGCTATGACTGTGAAAGCACCGATTTATCTCGATTATTCGGCGACTACCCCCGTCGATCCCCGGGTTGCCGAAAAGATGTGCCGTTACCTGACGCCAGAGGGTGAATTCGGCAACCCGGCGTCGCGTTCGCACGTGTTCGGCTGGCATGCCGACGAGGCGGTGGAAGCGGCGCGGGCTAGCGTTGCCGCGCTGGTCAACGCCGACCCCAAGGAAATAATCTGGACCAGCGGTGCAACCGAGTCGGACAACCTGGCCATCAAGGGGGCCGCGCACTTCTATCAGAAACAGGGCAGGCACATCGTGACCCTGAAGACCGAGCACAAGGCCGTACTGGATTCGTGCCGCCAGCTGGAACGCGAGGGTTTTGAAGTCACCTACCTGGACCCGGAGCCCAACGGGCTGCTGGAGCTGGAGAAATTCAAGCAGGCGCTGCGTGACGACACCATCCTGGCCAGCATCATGCATGTCAACAACGAAGTCGGTGTCATTCAGGACATCGCCGCTATCGGCGACATCTGTCGAGCTCGCAAGGTCATCTTTCACGTCGATGCCGCCCAGAGTGCCGGCAAGGTGGATATCGACCTGCAGACCCTCAAGGTCGACCTGATGTCGTTTTCTGCGCACAAGATATATGGGCCTAAGGGCATCGGCGCCCTGTATGTGCGGCGTAAACCGCGCGTCCGTCTGGAAGCGCAGATGCACGGCGGTGGTCATGAGCGCGGTCTGCGTTCCGGCACCCTGGCGACCCACCAGATTGTCGCCATGGGAGAAGCGTTTCGTCTCGCCAAAGAGGAAATGGCGGCAGATAACGCGCGGATTCTGAAGCTGCGCAATCGCCTGCTGGAGGGATTCAAGGAGATCGAGGAAGTCTATATCAACGGCGATCTGGACCACCGTATCGCCGGCAACCTGAATATCAGTTTCAACTATGTCGAGGGTGAAAGCCTGATTATGGCGCTGAAGGACCTGGCGGTTTCTTCCGGTTCTGCCTGTACCAGCGCCAGTCTGGAGCCGTCGTATGTACTGCGGGCGCTGGGGCGTAACGACGAACTGGCGCACAGTTCGATCCGTTTTACCATCGGCCGCTTCACCACCGAAGAGGAAATCGACTACGCCGTTGCGCTGGTGAAGAGCAAAATTGGCAAATTGCGCGATCTGTCGCCCCTGTGGGAAATGTACAAAGACGGTATCGATCTCAACAGCGTCCAGTGGGCGGCGCACTAGGAGTGTTACCATGGCGGTTACCATGACTGATGCGGCGGCCGCGCGCGTCAAGGGTTTTCTGCAGAAGCGCGGCAAAGGAATCGGCCTGCGCCTCGGTGTGCGCACGTCGGGGTGCTCTGGTATGGCCTACATGCTGGAGTTTGTCGATGACGTCGAGGACTCCGACGTCGTTTTCGAGGACCACGGCGTTAAAGTGGTGGTCGATCGGAAGAGTCTGGTCTACATCGACGGTACGGAAGTGGATTTTGCCAGAGAAGGTCTGAACGAAGGATTCAAGTTCAACAACCCGAACGTCAAGGACGAGTGTGGTTGTGGCGAAAGCTTCAATGTCTAGGAGGCTGTCGGACTTGGGCGATCGTAGCGAGCAAGGTGGGAGAGCGAGGCCATTTTTTCGATCGTTTGAGGAGAATAGCCGTAGCTATTTGACGAAAAGGATCGGGAAAATGGGACGCTCTCCCACCGGCGCAGTAGATCAGCCCTAAGTCCGACAGCCTCCTAGGCGTTGAAGTCAGCGCATCTCCGGGCGGATGCAATTTGTGCATGCCCGCTGCCGCGGGCACTTTGTCTCAGGAAGAACAGAGTCATTAATGTCATCGCCATTGGCGCAGAATTATTTTCAGCTGTTTTCGCTGCCCGAGCAATACCGCCTCGAGCGAGCCGAACTGGATGCGCGCTACCGCGAGCTGCAGCGACGCGTCCATCCGGACCGGTTTGCCAGCGCCAGCGGCCAGGAGCGCCGCCTGTCCATGCAACAGGCCGCGCAGATCAACGAGGCCTATGCAACGCTGAAGGATCCTCTCAGGCGCGGTCGCTACCTGCTTGAACGGCGCGGCCTGGCGCTCGACGAGCAGCAGGGCAGTCACCAGGACCCGGAATTTCTGCAGCAGCAGATCGCACTGCGCGAGGCGTTGAGTGAGGTGCGCCGCCAGTCGGACCCGCTGGCTGAGCTGGAGCGTCTCTCGCGGGATATCCGTACGCAATACCAGGCACTGGAATCGGCGTTGGCGGTGGCGCTTGATGATACGCGTGATGTGCAGTCTGCGCTTACACTCGTGTTGAGAATGCAGTACTTTACGCGCCTGCAAAATGAAGCGCAGGAACTCGCAGCGGACCTGGAAGACGAGATACTCTGATTCAGCAAACGCTACGGCGGCAGTGACGGCAATCTGAAGATCATATGGCACTCCTGCAGATATCTGAACCCGGCCAGGCCGCCGCGCCGCACGAGCACCGGCTCGCGGCCGGAATCGACCTGGGCACCACCAATTCGCTGGTCGCCAGCGTGCGCAGCGGCAGCGCGGAAACCCTGCCGGATGCGGCTGGGCGTCACCTGTTGCCGTCGGTGGTGCGCTACCTGGCGAACGGCGGACATATCGTCGGCGCCGAGGCCAGAGCACAGGCGACTGTCGACCCTCTGAACACTGTGGTTTCGGTCAAGCGCTTCATGGGGCGCGGAGTCGCTGACTTCAGACGCCTCGGCGCGTCGCTTCCCTATCAATTTGTGGCCGCTGAGTCGGGCATGCCGCTGATCCGCACGGTGGCCGGTGACCGCAGCCCGGTGCAGGTGTCCGCGGACATCCTCGGTGAGCTCAAGCGGCGTGCAGAGTCAACGCTCGGTGGCGAGCTCGCGGGCGTGGTGATTACCGTGCCTGCCTATTTCGATGATGCCCAGCGCCAGGCTACCAAGGACGCGGCGAGGCTGGCCGGCCTGAAAGTCTTGCGGTTGTTGAACGAGCCGACCGCAGCGGCCGTGGCCTACGGCCTGGACCGCGGTTCAGACGGCGTTATCGCCGTGTATGACCTCGGCGGGGGTACGTTCGATATTTCCATCCTGCGGCTCAACCGGGGTGTGTTCGAAGTGATGGCCACGGCCGGTGATACCGCGCTGGGCGGCGATGACATGGACCATCTTATTGCCGGCTGGATCATGGCGCAGGCCGGTATCGGCGACGATCCGGGCCATCACCTGCAGCGGCGCCTGATGCAGACCGCCTGTGCGGCGAAGGAAGCGCTGACAGCGCAGCTCTCTGTGGATATCGATATAGAGCTGGACGATGGCAGGCACTGGCAGACTGTGCTGACTCGCGACCAGTTGGATGTCTTGCTGGAACCCTTGATCCGCAAAACCCTCGCGCCCTGCCGGCGTGTACTGCGTGATGCCGGTGTCTCCGCGGATGAGGTGCACGATGTCGTCATGGTTGGCGGTTCCACGCGCGTGCCGAAGGTGCGTTCGATGGCCGCGGAATTTTTCCAGCGCGAGTTGCTGGTCGACATCGACCCGGACAAGGCGGTGGCCATTGGCGCCGCGCTGCAGGCCGACATCCTCGCGGGTAACAAACCTGGAGACGAAATGCTGCTGCTTGACGTTATTCCGCTGTCGCTGGGGATTGAAACCATGGGCGGACTGAGCGAAAAAATCATTCCGCGCAACACTACCATTCCTGTGGGGCGCGCTCAGGAGTTCACCACTTTCAAGGACGGACAGACCGCCATGGCGTTGCACGTGGTGCAGGGCGAGCGCGAACTGGTCGAGGATTGCCGTTCTCTGGCGCGTTTTGAGTTGCGCGACATTCCACCCATGACCGCGGGCGCTGCGCGCATACGCGTCACCTATCAGGTGGACGCCGATGGTCTGTTGAGCGTCACGGCCGAGGAGCAGACCAGCGGCGCGCAGGCGCATATCGAAGTCAGGCCTTCCTATGGTCTGACAGACAACGAAATCGAATCCATGTTGAGGACCTCCATGGACCACTCACAGGCCGACATGGAGGCGCGCCGTTTACGCGAGCAGCAGGTCGAGGCCGACCGTGTGCTGGAGGCGCTGCACGCAGCGCTGCGGCAGGATGCGGAACAGTTCCTCGATGCGGAAGAACGCCGGGCCATCGACCGGGCGGCCGAGGCCGTGGCGCAGGCGCGCGCCGGCAATGACTACAGGGCCATCAAGCAGGCTATCGAAGGGCTGGAAGCGGTCAGCGCGGTTTATGTGGAGCGGCGCATGAATGCGAACGTCCAGAAAGCCATGACCGGTCATGCTGTGGAAGACTTCAAGTAGATTTAGAGCGGTATGCCGCAGATTATTTTCCTGCCACACCAGGACATCTGCCCCGAAGGGGCCGTGATACAGGTCGAACGCGGTACGACGATCTGTGATGCTGCGCTGGCAAACGGTATTGAGATTGAGCACGCCTGTGAAAAGTCATGCGCCTGTACCACCTGCCACGTCTATGTGCGTGAGGGTCTGGATTCGCTCGAAGCATCGGATGAAACCGAAGACGATATGCTCGACAAGGCCTGGGGACTGGAGCCTGACTCGCGTTTGAGCTGCCAGGCCAGGGTCGCCGACCAGGACCTAGTGGTCGAAATTCCCAAGTACACAATCAACATGGTCAGTGAGCATCACTAGGAGGTTCGTCGTGGGACTCAAATGGGTGGATTCACTGGATATCGCCATCGAACTCGACGAGGCCCATCCCGATGCCGATCCCGAACAGGTGCGTTTTACCGACCTGCGCGAATGGGTCATGGCGCTGGATGACTTTGACGACGATCCCGGGCACTGTGGAGAAAGAATACTCGAAGCCATACAGATAGCATGGATTCAGGAACGCGACTAGATGCCTTGCCGCACGCACAGCTGACGGCTTGCCCGCGGTGCGCGCCCGCGGAGTGGCGTGCGGCAAATCTTTACCATCCGGTAACAATTCCGTCATGTTTTGCGGTTAGTCTGGCTGCGACTAAGAAGAAGACAGGACGATGAAGATGCATCATGCTACAGGCCTGCAGCCCGCGATCCGCGAAGACCAGACGCTGCAACTGATTGAAGAGATCGCCGCCCTGGAAAGCCGCCTGGACGACATGGGCATGGATGGCGACTGTGCCTACGAGCGAGCCATTAGTCGCGTGTATGCGGTCATGGTGGAAGAGAGGAAGCAGCAACTGGCAGCGCTGTGCAGTCTGCAACGCTGCTGAACAGGCTTCTGACCCTGTGTAGCCTGGGTGCAGGCGTCTTCACCCAGGAGCCTTTGCCCGGGACCTTCAGATACCCCCGCCTACGGGTGATGCCGACGGTTCCACATCTGTAGTCCCGAAAACCGGTTCCACCGGTTTCCACCGGCGGTTGCCGCCACGCCGCGGCGCACTGTCTATAATAACGCTTTAAATCATATAGTTATGTAATGATTGCCGGCGTTCCGCGGGCCCGGGCCCGGTGCACGCAGTTGCTGCCACGGGTGTATTGCCAATTGCCTGTATCCGCCACGAGAAGGTACACTAGGCAATTAAATTTCCTTGGCAAAGCTTCTGATTTTCCAGAATTTAGCCGGCGCCTGCCGACTGAGCACGACACCCCCTGACAAACTGGCACCGAGCCTGTAGTTGGCACGAGACGAAAACATATGCAGAATCTGCTCGACTTCGACCGACCAGCACTGACGGCGTGGTTCAGCGCGCGCGGTGAAAAACCGTTTCGCGCCCAGCAGGTCCTGAAGTGGATCCACCAGCAGGGTGTCGACGATGTCGATGCCATGACCAATCTCAGCAAGCCACTGCGCGCAGCGCTCAAGGCGGATGCCTGTGTTCAGGGACCCGCTGTGGCTGCCGATCAGCGTTCCGCCGACGGCTCGCGCAAGTGGTTGTTCGAACTGGCTGATGGGAACCGCATCGAAACTGTCTACATTCCTGAGCCGGACCGTGCGACGCTGTGCATTTCTTCACAAGTCGGTTGCGCGCTGAACTGCAGCTTCTGCTCTACGGCGCAGCAGGGCTTTAACCGTAATTTGTCGACCGCCGAGATTATCGGCCAGTTGTGGATAGCCAACCGCCTGCTTGCAGCAGACGCTGAACAGGTGGTATCGAACGTGGTATTCATGGGCATGGGCGAACCGCTGTTGAATCTGGACAACGTGCTGTCCGCCGTACGCCTGATGCAGGATGATTTCGCGTATGCATTGTCGAAGCGCCGCGTCACCCTGAGTACCGCCGGCGTGGTGCCTGGTCTGCAGCGCCTTGCGGAGGAAACCGATATCAGTCTGGCGTTGTCGCTGCACGCACCCGACGATGCCTTACGCGACGAACTGGTGCCGCTCAACAGGAAATACCGGATCGCCGAAGTACTGCAGGCGTGCAAGGCTTACGTCGGGGAAGGCCGCCGGCGAGTGACCATCGAGTACGTCATGCTCGAAGGTGTGAACGACAGCGACCACCAGGCGCGGGCGTTGGCGCGGGCACTTAAGAGTGTCCCGTCCAAAGTGAATCTGATACCTTTCAATCCGTTTCCCAGGACTCGTTACCGTCGCAGCAGCGCGCAGCGTATCGACCGTTTTCGCGATATCCTGCATGGGTCTGGCATAGTAACCATCACGCGCAAAACGCGCGGCGAGGATATCGACGCCGCCTGCGGGCAGCTGGCGGGCGATTTCTTCGATCGCACCCGGCGTCGTCAACGAATTTCCATAGAAGTGACTGGGGGCGAGGCATGAGGCGCAGTGTAATTACGGGAGTTCTGCTGTCAGTGTTGCTCGGCGGGTGTACGTCCACGGGTAGCCGGCACCACGGCGATGGCGAGCCGAAAAAAGATCCTGCCGAAGTAAATGCCCATCTGGGCATAGAATACATGCGCAAGGGGATGTACGAGCCTGCGCTGGAGAAGTTCAACAAAGCGATCCGGCAGAACCCGGACCAGCAGCTTGCCCAGGTGTCACTGGGCATCCTGTATGAGCGTCTGGGCGAAGACGATCTCGCCGAACAACATTACAAGAAGGCCTACAGCATTAACCGCAAGGACCCCGTCACGCTTAATGCCTACGGACAGTACCTGTGCCGCATTGGCAAGCTGGACCTGGCGGACCAGATGTTCCTCAAGGCTGTCAAGGACCCCCTCTACGAGTTGCCGGAGCTGGTTTACACCAACGCTGGTATCTGTGCGCGCAAGCGACCGGACCTGGATCGCGCAGAAACGTATTTCCGTGAGGCATTGAGGCACAATCCCAAGTATCAGCCGGCACTGCAGGACATGGTGCGCACCACGTTCGCCCGAGAACAGTACCTGGCGACGCGCGCATACCTGCAGCGTCTGCAGGAACTGGAGCCATTGCAGCCGGAGTTTCTCTGGATCGGTGTGCGCACCGAAGCCAGTCTGAATGACAAAAGCGCCATGGCCAGCTATGCCCTGGTGCTGAAGAACCGTTATCCGGAATCAGAGGAAACCCAGCAACTGATCGAGTGGGAGCGCAAATCGGGTGAGCGTTGAAGAGACAGGCAAGCCACAGATTCCCGAGAAGCATAGCGCCCTGGAATTGATCGGCAACCGGTTGTCCACGGCGCGCCGGGAGCAGCAGCTCGAACTGAAGTCCGTTGCCTCCCAGTTGCATTTGAGCAGCGAAATGGTCGTTGCGCTGGAAGCCGGTGACGAGTCGACGTTGCCCGCCATGACGTTTGTGCGCGGCTACATCAAAACCTATGCGCGCTTATTGGGGCTGGATGAACAGCAGATACTGAGTTTGATCCCTGTCGAGGCAGGCTACCAGCCGGCACCTCTGAAAGCGGTGGGCATGCGCAGTCCGCGGCGCCGTCAGCCCGTCGGCAAGTGGTTGCTGTGGGTGGCGGGTGCGTTGGCGGTGGCGGGGCTGGTCGTTTACGGTGTGCCACTGGTCGAACGCCTGTGGAACAGGAGCGAAGAGACCGGGCAGACCGTGGATGAAAACGCCCTGCCGCTGCCCGCCGAGGAGCACGAGGGCCTGCAGCCGATGGGTCTCCCGGACCTGCCGGAAGAAACGGAAGAGCCGGCGCCGGAGGAAGCGGCCGTTGTTCCGGAGTCAGAGTTTGGCACCGGTGGCGAGGCGCCCGCGGTTGAGACTGAAACGTCGCCGCCGGCGGCGGAGCAAAGCGAGGCGCAGGCGGCCGCAGAAACCTCCGGTCCGGCGCTGATTACCCTGCGGTTCACTGAGGACAGCTGGGTGGAAATGGAAAGCCACGGTCGCAAACTGGTGGTCGGCACGCAGACCGCCGGAAGTGAACGCAGTGTACGGGCAGAACCGCCGGTACAGATCCTGCTGGGCAACGCACCCGGGGTTACGGTCGAATACCGTGGCAAGCCCGTGGACCTGAAACGCTATCGGCGGGGCAAGGTCGCGCGGCTGGTGCTGGAAGACTGACATATGTCCGCAATCCTGCAAGCCGTCCGCGGCATGAATGACATCCTGCCGCAGCAGTCGCACGTCTGGCAGTTTGCCGATGACAGTATACGCAGCGTGCTCGAGTCGTACGGCTATCAGGAAATCCGCATGCCGATTGTCGAGAAGACCGAGCTGTTCAAGCGTTCTATTGGTGAAGTAACCGACATCGTAGAAAAGGAAATGTACACCTTTGCCGACCGCAACGGTGACAGTCTCACCCTGCGGCCCGAGGGCACTGCGGGTTGCGTGCGTGCCTGCATACAGCACGGCTTGGTGAACAACCAGGTGCAGCGACTCTGGTACACGGGCCCCATGTTCCGCCACGAGCGCCCGCAGAAGGGCCGCTATCGGCAGTTTTACCAGGTTGGCGTCGAAGTTTTCGGTTTGCAGGGCCCCGACATCGACGCCGAGTTGCTACTGCTGACGGCCCGTCTGTGGAAGCGGCTCGGCCTGCGGCAGGTCACGTTGCAGCTGAATTCACTGGGTACCGCGGCCGCCCGCGCCGGCTTCCGTGAAGCACTGGTCGCTTACTTTAGTGCCCGCCAAGACCGCCTGGATGATGACAGCAGGCGGCGCCTGAATTCCAATCCCCTGCGTATTCTCGACAGCAAGAATCCGGACATGCAGGCGCTGTTGGCAGATGCACCACTGTTGTCTGACTACACAGATGCTGAATCGCGCGACCACTTCGCGCGCCTGTGTGCGCTGCTGGACGCGGTCGACATTGGTTACGAAATCAATCCTCGCCTGGTGCGTGGCCTGGATTACTATGGGCGCACCGTGTTCGAGTGGGTGACCGACCAGCTGGGTGCGCAGGGAACGGTCTGTGCAGGCGGCCGTTACGACGCGCTGGTGGGGTACCTCGGCGGCAATCCCACACCGGCGGTCGGATTCGCCCTGGGCGTGGAGCGGCTTGTCGCGCTGTTGGAACACCAGCAAGCCCGTATTCCGGCCTGCCAGCCCCACCTGTATATCGTGGCAGTGGGTGAAGAGGCTGAGCGCTGCGGCCTGTTGCTGTCCGAACAGTTGCGCGATGCGCTGCCGTCGCTGCGCGTCATGACGCATTGTGGCGGTGGCAGCTTCAAGAGCCAGTTCAAGAAGGCCGACCGCAGCGGTGCGCGTTTTGCGCTGGTGCTGGGCAACGATGAAGTGGCAAAACGCCAGGCCGGCATCAAGCCATTGCGAGAACAGATCGAGCAGCAAACAGTCGGTTTCGACGAACTGGCAGACCGGCTCGCGAAATTATTCAACTACTAGACAGTCAGGAGATGCCCTGGTGGACGTACATGCCTCGGAAAAGGAGCAGGTAGAAGCCCTGAGAAAATGGTGGAAAGACAACGGCAGTTCGGTGGTCACCGGCGTGCTGCTGGGTTTGGCGGTACTGCTCGGCGTAAAGGCCTGGTTCGGTTATCAGCAGAACCAGGCGTTGAGTGCTTCGAGTATCTATGCCCAGATGATGGCGGCATCTGGTGCAAATGACAGGGAAAAGGTGCAGGCAGCAGCTAATGAACTGATCAGCAACTACAGCGGTTCGGCGTATGCGCCGCTGGCGGCGCTGCTGCTTGCCAGAGATGCGGTCAACAGTAATGAACTGTCGGCTGCCGAGGCGCAGCTGCAATGGGCGCTGGACAATGCCAAATCGCCGGAGCTCGCGAATATCGCGCGGACCCGCCTGATCCGCGTCATGATCGCACAGCAGCAATATGCGGAGGCGGACAAGCTCATCGCCGCAGTCAAGGATGCAGGTGCTTACGCCTACCTGTACAGCGAGCTGAAGGGTGACCTGGCGCAGGCCCTGGGCCGGCCGTCAGCGGCGGCTGCGGCCTACAAGCTGGCGCTGGAACAAATGCCGCAAGAGACGCCGAATCAGCCATTGCTCAATGCCAAGTATGAGAGTGTCGGTGGTGCGGGTGAGACACCGCAATGATGCGTGGGCTGTTTATTCTGCTGTTATCCGCCAACCTGTTGACTGGCTGCTCATGGTTTGGCGGTAAAGACAACTCCGAACCGCCGGCGGAGCTGAAGCCGTTCGAAAAGCGTGTTGAACTCCGCAAGCTATGGAGCCGCGATACCGGCGATGGCACCAACGGCCAGTTGCTCAAACTGGTACCGACAGTGGTTGGCGAACGCATCTACACGGCGGACCGCGATGGTGCGGTTTGGGCGCTGGAGCTCGAAACCGGCCAGAAGCTCTGGCGTAATAAGATCGGACTGGCTATTTCTGCGGCCGCTGGTGTCGGCGGCGGGCTGGTGCTGGTCGGCAGCAGCGAGGGCCAGCTGGCTGCGCTGGACGCCGGGACCGGCGAGCAGCGCTGGCGCGTCGATGTTTCCAGCGAGGTGTTGTCTGTTCCCCAGACCTACCAGGGTACGGTGATCGTCCAGACCGTGGATGGCGCCATTTCGGCGCTGAATGCCGAAGACGGTCAACGGCTGTGGGTCTATAACCGTTCCGTACCGGTGCTGACATTGCGTGGCACCAGCACGCCGCTGGTCGGTGCAGGTGTTGTCCTGGCCGGCTTCTCCAATGGGGAAATTGTGGCACTGCAAATCGATAGCGGGCGCGAGGTGTGGGATACGGCGGTCGCTGTCCCTCATGGGCGTACCGAGCTGCAGCGTATAGTCGACGTTGATGCCAACCCGGTCGTGGATCGCGGCATCCTGTATGCTGCCAGCTACCAGGGCCGGCTCGTCGCAGTTTCCCTGCAGGACGGACACGTACTGTGGAACCGGGACATGTCGACTTATGCCGGCATCGCGGTCGACAGCAGCCAGGTGTTTATCAGCGACGCTGACAGTGAGGTGTGGGCGCTGGATCGCCGCACCGGCCGGTCGCTGTGGAAACAGGCGGACCTGCGTCGTCGCTCCCTGACCGGTCCCGCGCTGATCGACGATTATGTCGCGGTGGGTGACTTTGAAGGTTACCTGCATCTGCTGTCGCGCAGCGATGGTTCGGTGGCCGGGCGCATTCGTGTTGACAGCGACGGCATTCAAGCGACGCCTGTGACCGTGTTTGGCGACCGCCTGCTGGTGCTTGGTGCCGGCGGCGAGCTGGTACTCTATCGGCTCAAGGCCCTGTAACTGCATACCATAGCCGGTCACCGTGCTTCCCGTCATCGCCCTGGTCGGCCGCCCCAACGTCGGCAAATCAACACTCTTCAATCAGCTCACCGGCAGTCGGGATGCGCTGGTGGCCGACTATCCGGGACTGACCCGCGACCGCCAGTACGGCAACAGCAGGCTTGGTGACCGCCCCTGCCTGGTGGTCGACACGGGCGGGTTTGGGGGTGCCGAGGGCGGTCTGGACGGGTTGATGACGAAACAGGTCTGGGTTGCGGTGGAAGAAGCCGACGCCGTGCTGTTGCTGCTGGATGCGCGCGATGGCATCAATCTCAGCGACGAACAGATTGCCGCACGCTTGCGGCGCAGCGGCAAACCGGTTTTTCTGGCCTTGAACAAGGTTGACGGTGTGGATACCGGTCTGGTGACCGCGGATGCTTTCGGCCTGGGGCTGGGTGAACCGTTACCGATCGCGGCGGCGCACGGTCGCGGTGTCGCCGGCCTGATCAACCGGGTGCTGGCCGCGCTGCCCGCAGCCGAGACAGCAGACCAGCCGCTGCCCGAGGGAGCCCAGGGAACCCGTATCGCGGTGGTGGGGCGTCCCAACGTCGGTAAATCAACTCTCATCAATCGCATGCTGGGTGAACAACGGGTGCTCGCGTTCGATCAACCCGGTACCACGCGCGACAGTATCTATATTCCGTTTGAGCGCGATGGCCGTGCCTACACACTGATCGATACCGCCGGTGTGCGGCGCCGCAGCAAGGTCAGCGAAGCCATAGAAAAGTTCAGTGTCATTAAGACACTGCAGGCGATCAACGATGCCAACGTTGCCATCCTGGTGCTGGACGCCCACGGCGGCGAGGTTACCGAGCAGGACGCAAGCCTGGCCGGCTATATCATCGAAAGTGGGACCGCGCTGGTCGTGGCGATCAACAAATGGGACGGGCTCAATGATGACCAGCGCCAATGGTTTCGTCAGCAGCTGGACCGTCGCCTGCCGTTCCTCGACTTTGCCGAACGCTATTTTATTTCCGCGCTGCACGGTAGCGGCGTAGGGGACCTGTTTGCCGCCGTCGAGGCCGCTTACCGGGCCGCCGTTATGGATGTGCCGACACCGGAGCTGACCCGCCTGCTGGAGCGGGCGGTCCGCGAGCACCAGCCGCCGCTGGTACAGGGGCGGCGTATCAAGTTGCGTTACGCCCACCAGGGTGGCCAGAACCCGCCGGTCATCGTGGTTCACGGTAACCAGACCGCGCGTCTGCCACAGAGCTACAAGCGTTATCTGAATAATTATTTCCGCGAAGCACTGAAGCTGGTGGGCACCCCTATCCGGCTGGAGTTCAAGACCGGAGAAAATCCGTACCGGGGCAAGCGTAATATTCTCACGCCTCGACAACAGCGACAGCGGAAACGTATGATCCGTCACGTCAAGAAGTAGCGAACTAGCCGGAATAAGGTGCTATGAAACGACTCGCGAAACTGCTCGGTTGGACAGGAACCCTGGCGCTGCTGTGCTCGGGTTGTGCGACCCGTTCACCATACGAGGAGGCCAATGATCCGCTGGAGCCGGTCAACCGCGCGATCTATACCTTCAACGACTACTTCGATCGCGGCATCCTGAAGCCGGTCGCCAAGCAGTATGTGCGCATCGTTCCGGGTGTGGCGCGTACCGGTGTGCGCAATGTTTTCAACAATTTGGTCGAACCCATCACGATCGTCAATGATGTCCTGCAGGGCAAGGCGCACCAGGCTGCCAGTGACACCATGCGTTTCGGCTTCAATACCATCTTCGGCGTGGCGGGCCTTTTCGATGTGTCCACTGGCTGGGGGCTGGAGCGTCACAGGGAGGATTTCGGTCAGACCTTTGCGGTATGGGGGATTGGTGAAGGCTGGTATCTGGTGTTGCCCTTCCTGGGACCCAGCAATGTGCGTGACGGCGTGGGTTTCGTAGCGGCGTGGAAGCTGCAGCCGGTGCCGTACCTGGTGCACGACGAGCTGACCCGCTATGGCATCTATGCTCTGTATTTTGTCAGCCAGCGCGCCGACCTGCTGTCTGCCAGTGAAGTACTGGATACAGCCGCCCTGGATCCCTACCTGCAGGTGCGCGAAGCGTACCGGCAGAAACGCTGGAGCGACATCCACGACGGCAACCCGCCGGAATCGGACTTCTTCGACGAAGAACTGTTCAAAGACGAAGACGATGCCCCCGCGCCCCGCTGACGGGCTGCCGGCAGCCGCGCTCAGCGGCGATGTGACCCTGTTCGGTCACTACCTGGAAGGTAGCGGACAGGACTATCTGCTGGTCGAGCAGACCAACGACCAGCGCGCGCGACTACGCTTCTGCGGGCCCTTCCTGGGGCAGGCCGTGGTCTGGGACTGTGAGTTTGTCACCCTGGCTACGGAACAGCCGGACGGACGCAGGCAGCGTGCCCTTGTACCGCGGGTGCTGCGTAATTTCATCGAAGTCGGGGAACCCGGGCCACAGGGTGTGCCCTTGCGGGTCGGCCTGGACGTGGCGCGCATCGATCAGTCGGCGATCGAAAAACTGATCATCATGATCCGCAACTACCGGCGCCTGCGTCCTGGCCGGCACGAATACGGCCGGCCTCCAGTGGCGCTCAATCACGAAGCGTAACGCCGCAGCGTTCGAGGTATACCAGTACCAGTTCACGGTGGTTCTGTCCGCACTGCCGCAGCAACTCCATGAAGACCTTTCGGTGTATGACTACGGCGGGACTGGCTGCCACCGGTGTTGCGGCTGCAGCGGTCGGAGACGGCCGCTGAGCGGGCTCCTGTCCGTCGAGCAGGGCGGGAACGCTGGTCTCGAGCGCACGCGAAATGCGTTCGATGTTGTCCAGGCCGATGTTGTGTTCGGCACGCTCGACCGCACCGATGTAGCTGCGGTTCAGTCCGCTAAGTTCGGCCAGGACTTCCTGTGACCAGCCACGGTTGGTACGCAGCAGACGAACCTTCCGAGCCAGGTGCTTCCGTGCATTCGCTGTCATGGAGGCGAATTACAGAGAAGTTTGGCTAGTGGGTCGACAGACTATGAGTAGCAAAATGCCTGATATAGGCTGCAATACGCAGCCGTAGACACGGTATAAGCGCCGGGTTGCTCGCGAACCCGGTCGCTGTCGGCGCTGATGTCCAGCAGTGCATACACCGGCAGATGCAGCGCATCGGCCAGGCGCTCCAAAGTATCCAGGCTGATATTGCGTTCACCGCGCTCGATGGCGCCGATATAGGTGCGGTGCAGACCGCAGTGTTCCGCGAGTTGTTCCTGGCTCCAGCCGAGCGAGTGACGCAGGCGGCGCAGGTTGACAGCAAGCAGTCTGCGGCCGGTCCTGTTCATGCCAGTAACGGCCCGAGGCCGCAACGGCAATTGCTATTGTCCGGCGACATCGCCGGGCGGCCGTTGGTTGAGAAACAGTAAAGGATCCACCCGCGCGTCGTTCAGGCTGACACTCCAGTGCAGATGCGGCCCGGTTACCCGCCCGGTCTGGCCCACCGCGCCGATGACCTCGCCGGCCTGCACCTGTTGCCCCGCTTTTACGTCGACCCGTGACAGGTGACAGTACATGGTCACCAGCCCCTGCCCATGATCGATAAACACGGTATTACCGTTGAAGAAGAAATCACCGGTATCGCTGATGTGCCCGGCGGCCGGCGCGCGCACCGGCGTACCCGCCGCGGCTGCCAGATCGAGGCCGCTGTGCGGTTTGCGTGGCTGCTCATTGAAAAAACGCCGCAAGCCAAACGGGCTGCTCACCCGTGCCTCGACCGGCAGCTCAAAGCGCAGGCTCTCGGGTGACTGTGGGTCCCAGTTCGCCAGGGCCCGTTTTATGCGCTGCTGTTCTCGCCCGATGCGTTGCATATCGCGCTTTTCCGGGTTCACCTTGCGTTTGTCCTTAATGGTGATGTGCTGGGTCTGGTATTGCTTGTCGTTGACCCGGAAGTCCACGCTCGTCTGCCGGCCGTCGAGGGTGCGCAGTGTCAGGCTGTGAGTCCCCGGGCTGGTGCCGAGCGGCAGGCCGACCACGGCGGTGTAGCTCTCACCGGTGGCTGCCACCAGCACCGGGTGCTTGTTGAACCGGACCTGGGTGGTGTCGCTGCCGGCTGGCAGTTGCACCAGCGCAATACCACCGGGTACCGCTTGGGCGTCCGGCAGGTCGATGGCCCGCAGTGTGCCCGCAAACAGCAGGCAGACGCTGGAGCCGGCAATTAGCAATACGCGTTGCAGTTGTGTCATGAGTCTTTGACCTCGCTAACCTGGCTGATGAGACGCCCGCGGGCCAGGCGCGTTTCCAGGGTGTCGCCGACAGCGGTTTCGTCAACCCGCTGAATCACTTTACCGGTGGCTTTCGCGAGCGTGATCGAATAGCCGCGCTGCAGCGTCGCCAGCGGACTGACGGCGTCCAGCGCCCGCAATAAGCCGGCAAGCTTCTCGCGTTGCACCGATAGCTGTATATGTATACAGTATTTTAGCCGCCGTGCCAACTGGGCCGCCAGCGCATCCAGCCGCTGCAGCCGTTGGCGGGGACTGTGCTGCAGCAGCCGCGCGTACGCGGCTTCCAGACGCCCCCGCCAGCGCGCCGTGCCGTGGGACCAGGCGCGCGCCAGGCGTTGCTGCAGCTCGTCGAGACGCTGGTTCTGCTGCTGCAGTCGGCGTCCCGGCTCACACTGGCGGAAGCGCCTCGTCACCCACTCGAGCTGCAGGCGGCGCTGTTGCAGCGCGTTACGGAAGCGCTTTTCCAGGTGCTGACGCAACTGAGTGAAGCGTGCCAGCACCTGTCCACGATCCGGGCTGAGGAGTTCCGCGGCCGCTGACGGCGTGGCGGCCCGCTGATCGGCGACGAAGTCGGTGATGACGACGTCGATCTCGTGGCCAACCGCGGAAACCAGCGGCAGTTTACAGGCATACACTGCGCGCGCGACGCTTTCCTCGTTGAACGGCCACAGGTCTTCGAGCGATCCGCCACCGCGGGTCAGGAGCAGCACATCGCATTCGCCACGCTGTTCGGCGGTGCGCAGTGCGGCGACGATTTCCCGCGCGGCGTTTTCTCCCTGCACCAGCGTCGGGTAGATGACCACCGGAATGGCGGGGCAGCGGCGTTTCAACACCGTCAGTACATCGCGGATGGCGGCGCCTGACGGCGAGGTGACCACGCCGATGCAGCGGGGCCAGGCCGGCAGCGGCCGCTTGTGTCCCGGGTCGAACAGGCCCTCGGCGTGCAGGCGCTGCTTGAGTTGTTCGAAGGCGCGCCTGAGGGCGCCGTCGCCGGCTTCCTCCATGTGATTGACGATCAGCTGGTAGTTGCCGCGTGGCTCGTACAGGCTGGCCTGGGCCTGAACCAGTACCTGGGTGCCATTTTCGAGCGGGAAAACCAGACGGGTGGCGCGGTTGCGAAACAGCGCGCAACTGACCTGGGCGCTGGCATCCTTGAGGGTAAAGTACAGGTGGCCGGATGGCGGGCGCGCCAGGTTGGAAATCTCGCCTTCGACCCACAGGTGTACGAAACCTGATTCCAGCAGTCGCCTGACCTCGCGGTTGAGTCGCGTGACACTGTAGACTTCACGGTGCGGGGAATCGTCGAGGCCCTGGTTCATGTCTCCTAGTCTACTGGATCGGTACCGCGGATGGGTAAAAACAGTGTAGCAAAAGCGGCTGTCGGCTGGCGCGAATGGGTCGCTCTGCCGGCGCTCGGCATCGAGCACATCAAGGCCAAGGTCGATACCGGTGCGCGCACCTCGGCACTGCACGCTTTTTTCGTCGAACCGTTTCAACAAGCCGGAGTCGACTGGGTAAGATTCGGTGTGCATCCCTGGCAGCGCAGTCGCGGCGTAGAACACATCTGCACAGCACCGCTTGCCGACCAGCGCTGGGTAACGGATTCGGGTGGTCACCGCGAAATGCGTTTTGTCATTGTCACGCCGGTGAGAATCGGTGACAAGAGCTTTCCCATTGAACTAACATTGACCAGCAGGGACACCATGCAGTTCCGGATGCTGCTGGGCAGGACAGCCCTGAGAAAACGCTATATCGTCGACCCCGCTCGTTCGTATCTGACAAACAACCGACCTGCCGAATCAGGAGGTAATCAGTGAAAATTGCAATCCTGTCCAGAAAAAAAGCGCTTTACTCGACGCGTCGACTGATCGAGGCCGCCGCGGAACGGGGCCACGAGGCGGTGGTCGTCAATACCTTGCGCGCGTACATGAATATCGCGTCGAACCGGCCAGAGATTCATTACAGCGGCCAGATTCTGACCGACTTCGATGCCGTCATACCGCGTATCGGCGCATCGGTCACGTTCTATGGTACTGCACTGTTGCGCCAGTTCGAGATGATGGGTGTGTACCCCTTGAACGAGTCGGTGGCGATCAGTCGTTCGCGCGACAAGCTGCGCTCGCTGCAATTGCTGGCGCGCAAGGGCATCGGCCTGCCGGTCACCGGCTTCGCCCACTCGCCGGACGATATTCAGGATCTGATCGCCATGGTCGGCAATGCTCCCCTGGTCATCAAACTGCTCGAAGGCACCCAGGGGATCGGCGTTGTACTCGCGGAAACGCACAAGGCGGCGGAAAGCGTGATCGAGGCGTTCCTCGGCCTGAAAGCCAACATCCTGGTGCAGGAATACATCAAGGAAGCGGGCGGTGCGGATATCCGCTGCTTTGTCATCGGCGACAAGGTCGTGGCCGCCATTAAACGCCAGGCGCTGGCCGGCGAATTCCGCTCCAACCTGCATCGCGGGGGCACTGCGAGTATTATCAAAATCACCCCCGAAGAACGCTCTACGGCAGTGCGTGCGGCCAGCATCATGGGTCTGAACGTTGCCGGTGTGGATATACTGCGCTCCAACCACGGCGCGGTCGTTATGGAGGTCAATTCCTCCCCGGGCCTGGAAGGCATAGAGACAGCGACCGGCAGGAACATCGCCGGCATGATCATAGAATTCATCGAGCGCAACGCGCGGCCCAACCGGACCCGGACCAAGGGCCGGGGCTGAATGGTGAAACATCCGGGCATCGATATCGACGGGACGCACATCGGTCCCGGCGAAAGCAGGATGCTGGAACTGCCGATCGCCAGTCTGTATTCCCATGCGCCGATGAATCTGCCGCTGCACGTCGTGTGCGGTAAGCGCGCTGGCCCGCGCCTGTTTGTCAGCGCCGCCATTCACGGTGACGAAATCAACGGCGTGGAGATCATCCGCAGGCTGTTGCGTCTGCCGCTGCTGGCGCGGTTGCGCGGAACCCTGATTGCGGTGCCGATCGTCAACGTCTACGGCTTTGTCAACCGCTCGCGCTACCTGCCGGATCGCCGCGATCTCAACCGGTCTTTTCCCGGTTCGGACCACGGCTCGATGGCGGCGCGGCTGGCCCACCGTTTCCTGACCAGTATTGTCGCCAACAGCGATTACGGCATCGACCTGCACACGGCAGCCATCCACCGGGAAAACCTGCCGCAGGTCCGCGCCAACCTCGACGATCCCGAAACCGCGCGCATTGCCTGTGCCTTTCACGTGCCGGTGCTGGTCAATTCCAACCTGCGCGACGGCTCGCTGCGCGAGGTCGCCGCTGCGCAGGGGATTCCCATGCTGCTCTACGAAGCGGGGGAAGCGCTGCGCTTCAACGAGCACTGTATTCGCGCCGGTCTGAAAGGCATTGTGTCGGTGATGCGGGAACTGGAGATGCTGCCAAAAAGCAGTCGGACCGGAAAACCCCCGGAGCCCGTGGTGGCGCGCGCCACCAGCTGGGTGCGCGCGGGACGCAGCGGCATCCTGCGGGTGACCGCGGCGCTCGGCACCCGCGTACGGCGCAATGACGTCATCGGCGTGATCGCCGACCCGTTCGGCACCCAGGAGCTGGAAGTCAGCACCAGCACCGGCGGCATCATCATCGGCCGCCACAACCTGCCGCTGGTCAACGAGGGCGAGGCCCTGTTCCACATCGCCCGGTTTGAATCGACCAGACAGGCGGAAACCGCAGTAGAGGCGTTTCAGGCTGACGAGCTTCCGGTTCATCCAACAGTGGACGAACAACCCCCCATCGTCTAGGAGGCTGTCCCGCTGTCCCACTTTCCGGGCCCGCGCGATGAACACGCGGACAGGCTCCAGGCGACTGTCCGGCGTTCTGACTGCTGTTATTGTGGTTTTTTTTCGTGCCGCGTCCCCTGAGCCCTGCTGGCAGTTTACCGCCAGGGCGCCAAATCCTATAATGATTGGCTAAATTCCAAGCCGATCACGGTGTCTGCATGCTGCGCATTTCCGAGCAATCCTTGACGTTTGACGACGTTCTTCTGCTGCCCGACCACTCCACGGTTCTGCCCAGGGACGTCGATCTGTCGACCCGCCTCAGTCGGGAAATAGCCCTTAACATCCCCTTGCTGTCGGCGGCCATGGACACCGTTACCGAGTCCCGGCTGGCGATCGCCGTGGCCCAGGAGGGTGGCATCGGCATTGTGCACAAGAACATGGCCGCGGAGCAGCAGGCCGCGCACGTACGGCTGGTGAAGAAATACGAGAGCGGCGTCATCAAGGACCCTATCAGCGTCACGCCGAATACCAGTATTCGTGAGGTGCTGGAGCTGACGCGGCAGCACAATATTTCCGGGGTACCGGTCGTCGATGGCGAAGACCTCGTCGGCATCATCACCAACCGCGATACGCGTTTCGAGACCCGCTACGACGCGCCGGTCTCGTCCATCATGACCGGCAGGGACAAGCTGGTGACCGTCAAGGAAGGTGCCGAGCGCGATGAGGTTATCCACCTGCTGCACCAGCACCGCATCGAAAAAGTGCTGGTGGTCGACGATCGTTTCCGGCTGCGCGGTATGATTACCGTGAAGGATATTCAGAAAGCCAGTGACAAACCCAACGCCTGCAAGGACGAGCTGGGCCGTCTGCGCGTGGGCGCAGCCGTGGGTGTGGGCGCCGGTACCGATGAACGGGTCGCGGCACTGGTCGAGGCCGGCGTGGACGTGATCGTCGTGGACACCGCCCACGGTCACTCCGAAGGGGTGTTGCAGCGGGTACGCTGGGTCAAGCAGCATTTCCCCGACCTGCAGGTCATCGGCGGCAATATCGCCACCGCAGCGGCGGCCCGCGCGCTGGTGGAGGCCGGTGCCGACGCCGTCAAGGTCGGCATCGGTCCGGGTTCAATCTGTACCACGCGTATTGTGGCCGGTGTCGGCGTCCCGCAAGTCAGTGCGGTGGCCAATGTCGCGCACGAACTGAAAGGCAGCGGCGTGCCGCTGATCGCCGATGGCGGTATTCGCTATTCGGGCGACATGGCCAAGGCGGTTGCCGCGGGCGGCTATTCCATCATGATCGGCAGTATGTTTGCCGGCACCGAAGAGGCGCCGGGCGAAGTCGAGCTCTACCAGGGGCGTTCCTACAAGTCTTACCGTGGGATGGGTTCGCTGGGCGCCATGGGGTCGCAGCAGGGTTCGAGTGACCGTTACTTTCAGGAAGGCAGCGAAGCCGACAAGCTGGTGCCGGAAGGGATCGAGGGGCGCGTCCCCTACAAGGGACCGCTGCAGCCGGTGATCCATCAGCTGATGGGCGGTCTGCGGTCCAGCATGGGCTATACCGGCTGTGCCACCATCGAGGAAATGCGTACCCGTCCTGCGTTTGTGCGGGTCACTCACGCCGGCATGGCGGAAAGCCACGTGCACGACGTAACGATCACCAAGGAAGCGCCGAACTACCGGTCCTGAAGCCGCCGCCAGTGTCACAATACGACATCCATGCTCACCGGATCCTGATCCTGGATTTCGGTTCCCAGTACAGCCAGCTGATTGCCCGCCGCGTGCGGGAAATCGGCGTCTATTGCGAGATCCACCCCTGGGACATGCCGGAGGAAGACCTCCGCGTGTTTCACCCGCATGGCGTGATTCTGTCCGGCGGTCCGGAAAGCGTCACCGGCGGCGGCGCACCGTTGGCACCCGCGCTGGTCTTCAACCTGGGCGTGCCGGTGCTTGGCATTTGCTACGGCATGCAGACCATGGCCGCGCAGCTGGGTGGCAAGGTCGAAAACGCCGACCACCACGAGTACGGGTACGCGCAGGTGCGCGCACACGGTCATTCGCGCCTGTTGACCGACATCGAGGATCATACCAGCGTCGAAGGCTACGGCCTGCTGGACGTGTGGATGAGCCACGGCGACCGGGTGATCGAGATGCCGGACGGCTTCATTCTGATGGCCAGCACGGGTGCCGCGCCGGTTGCCGGCATGGCCGACGACACGCGCCGCTTCTATGGGGTACAGTTCCACCCCGAAGTTACGCATACCCGCCAGGGCGGGCGTATCCTGCAGCGCTTCGTGGTCGATATCTGCGGCTGCGAGGCACTGTGGACGCCCGGCAATATTGTCGAGGAGAGTCTGCAGCAGGTCCGTGCACTGGTCGGTGACGACGAGGTATTGCTGGGCCTGTCCGGTGGTGTGGACTCCTCGGTGGTGGCGGCGCTGCTGCACAAGGCGATCGGCGACCAGCTGACCTGCGTGTTCGTCGATACCGGTCTGTTGCGCTACCAGGAAGGCAACCAGGTGATGGCGACGTTTGCCGAACACATGGGCGTGCGGGTTATCCGTATCGATGCCGAGCGACGTTTCCTGCGTTCGCTGGGCAGCGAGTCCGATCCGGAGAAGAAACGCAAGATTATCGGCAAGCTGTTCATCGAGGTGTTCGAGGAGCAGGCCGAAAAGCTGAAGAACGCCCGGTGGCTGGCGCAGGGCACCATCTACCCGGACGTCATCGAATCGGCTGGCGCCAAGACCGGCAAGGCACACCTCATCAAGTCGCATCACAACGTTGGCGGCCTGCCGGAGTACATGAAACTCAAGCTGCTCGAGCCCTTGCGCGAACTGTTCAAGGACGAGGTGCGCAAGCTCGGCGTGGAACTCGGACTTCCTTACGACATGGTCTACCGGCACCCGTTCCCGGGGCCCGGCCTGGGGGTGCGCATACTCGGCGAAGTGAAGAAACAGTACGCCGACCTGCTGCGGCTCGCCGACCATATCTTTATCGAAGAACTGCGCCGGCACGACCTTTACGACAAGACCAGCCAGGCGTTTGCGGTATTTCTGCCGGTGAAATCGGTGGGCGTCACGGGGGACGGCAGACGTTACGATTACGTGATTGCGCTGCGCGCGGTGGAGACCATCGATTTCATGACAGCCCGCTGGGCACACCTGCCGTATGAGTTTCTCGACCTGGTGTCGCGGCGTATCATCAACGAGATACCGGGTATCTCGCGCGTGACCTACGACATTTCCGGTAAGCCGCCGGCCACGATCGAGTGGGAGTGACTGGCACTGACAGGCAATGTCTGGCACTGGCTAGCATCACAGTTGAGGCGTCAAGATTCTGCAGTTCAGCGAAAGACCCTATAAAAACACAGTATCGCAAGGACGCGGATCATGCCCTACGCGGCGGCCAGGACGGCCACCCGGGTCGAGGATGCTGGTCGTTACCAGCGCCACCGACCCGACGGTTCAGTGCAGTCGGATGCTCTAGCTATCTATAACACTATGAGTTTTATGAAAAATGGTGGGCCCAGAAGGACTTGAGCGGCAGCGGCCGACCGTCTTCGGCCTGCCGATTATGAGGAACTGGGAGACTGCTGAACCCGGGCAGTAAGCGGAAGAATTGTAACGGGATTTTGAAACCGAACTCCGAACCTGTTCCGAACTGCTAACAACCTGATTCTGCGGATGAATTGCCGTTTTCCCAGGCAAAGGTTGTCTGTAATCTATTCAACCTTGGCAGTCATCTCGGCAAGGCTGAACAATATACGAACCTCGGACCAAGTGCGTTCAGTGAAAGGAGTAGGGCGGTTGCTTGAACGTCGACGGACAATTTCTGTGATCTGGAGAAGTTGACTTGGCGAAACCGATGGTCGTATGAACTAACCTAAAAGCCGGCCCAACCGATACTGGCTAATCGTATTCAACACACGTTAAAGTGTGCACCGAGACATCTCGTCTTTTGATGCGTTAGATACCCGGCCGTCAACGAGGCAACATCGAAGACTAATCAGGGATAAACGGAAAATGAGAGCACTTAACAACAAACTTTCTATCACTGCTCTGTGCGGTGGCATCTTTATAAGCTTGCTAGTGGGTTGCTCGGGCAATGACGACCCCATTGCCTCTGCCGAAAAGTCTGCCGATAAGACGGGTATTTCCGGGCCAGGTATTATCGAAACGAAGAAAATCGCAGAGGATGGTTTCCTCTACGGTTTGCCGATTGTAATGAACTACGCGGTGATGAACGAATTCGTCCTGGACAAGAACTCTGGTCAGTACAAAGCTCCGTTCAATACGGTGTTCAACGAAACCCGCGTCTTTACCTACAAGGATACGGCAGTAGTCACGCCCAACGCGGACACGCCATATTCGATGATATGGCTGGATCTACGCGCGGAGCCCATGGTGATCTCGGTGCCGGCAGTGCCAAAAGAGCGGTACTACTCGCTGCAGTTAATTGATGGCAACACCTACAACTATGGCTACATTGGCAGTCGAACAACGGGCCCCGAAGCAGGCAGTTATCTCGTTGTCGGTCCAGGCTGGAAAGGTGACAAACCTGCAGGAATTGAGAAGGTGTTTCAATCTTCAACACCTTTCTCGCTCACCGTTATCCGCACCCAGTTATTTAACCCCGATGACATGCAGAACGTTATAAAGGTGCAGGCAGGTTACAAGGTGCAGCCACTTTCAGCCTTCCTGAACCAGCCCGCGCCACCCGCCGCAGCGAAGATTGACTTCGTCCCGGCCACCACGAAGGGGATCAAGGAGAATTTCTTCACCTATCTCGATGCCGCCCTCGAGTTCGTGCCGGTCACGCCGGAGAACAAGGAAATCCGCGACAGACTTGCCAGTGTAGGCATCGGTCCGGGAAAAACCATTGATCTGAAGGATCTCTCGCCGGAACATAGAGAAGCCCTCAAAGCTGTCGCCCTGTTGTCGATGAAGGAAGGCGACGACAAAGTGAAGACCTATCTCGATTCGGGAATGGATAATATCAACGGCTGGAAGTTGGGCGCACTCTTTGGCGACAGCTCATTCTATGCGGGTGATTGGCTGAAACGCTCCGCCGCCGCCATGGGCGGTATCTACGGTAACGACGCCGAAGAAGCCGTGTATCCCATGACTCGCACGGACGCGAAGGGTGAGACGCTTGATGGCAGCAAGCACAACTATACACTGACCTTTCCGGCCGGCGATCTGCCTCCCGTTAACGCGTTCTGGTCGGTGACCATGTACGACGGCACGACCCAGCTCCTGATCGAGAATCCCATCGAGCGCAACCTGATCAACTCACCCATGCTGCCGGACATGACGAAGAACGCTGACGGCTCGCTAACGATCTACATACAGAAGGACTCGCCAGGCAAGGATAAGGAATCCAATTGGCTACCGGCGCCGAACGGCCCGATCTATCTCGTCATGCGCCTGTATTGGCCGAAGACCGACGCGCCTTCCATCCTGCCTGTCGGCAAAGGCACCTGGAGTCCACCGGGAGTTCAACAGGCGGATTGAAAACCAAGGCCGTAGTCGAGACAGGCCAAGGTGGACCCAAAAGGTGGAATAGCAGACTCGTCCAGCGTTTCTCTTGCCCGAATGGAAAAGTAATTACTGAATGAAGATTAAGATTTCACATCTACTTTACTCAATTGGAGAAGAAGTAATGAAGAAGTTAACCTCACTTGGGGCGGCGGCAGTCGTGGCAGTCCTAGCCTCCCTAGTTACTCCAGCCTCTGCACAAAACCCGACATCGGTTCTGACTCCCGATGAGGTGCAGGCCACTTCACAAGAAGCCATTCTTTATGGGCTGCCCTTGGTGATGCTCTACAGCATCATGAACGAATATGCCATCAACAAAGACTCTGACCAGTTCAAGGCGCCGTTCAACCAGATTAAGAATGAACCCAGGGTTTACACACCTGCGGATACCGCGATAATCACCCCCAACAGCGACACCCCCTACTCGTTTGCATGGCTTGACCTGCGTGCCGAGCCGGTGGTGCTGTGTGTGCCGGAGATGTCTAAAGACCGATACTATTCCGTGATGCTCACATCGCAATATACCTTCAATTTTGGCTATATCGGCAGTCGCGCAACCGGCAACGGTGCCGGGTGTTATGCGGTTGCCGGGCCAGGCTGGACAGGCAGCACCCCAAAGGGCATCGAGAAAGTTTTTGTGGCCGGGACAGACTTCGCGCTCGCAACCTACCGCACCCAGCTCTTTAATCCAGCCGATATCGATAATGTGAAGGCGATTCAGGATAAGTACTCTGTACAGCCTTTGTCAGCATTTCTCGGTCAACCGGCGCCCGCACCGGCACCAGCGATCGACTGGCCTGACATAACCAAAGCCATGGAGAAAGCGGATCCGTTCTCGTACCTCGCATTCATCCTCCAGTTTGCCCCGGCGACGGGTCCGGCAGCCGTGGAAGTTCCGCTGCGGGAGAAACTTGCCCGTATCGGCATCGAAGCTGGCGAGCCCTTCCCAACGGTTGCACTGACCGCTGCCGATAAAGCAGCGATGACTGCGGGCGTCCAGCAAGCGGAGCCGCTGATAAAAGCCAAGATCGCGTCATTGGGCGAACAAGTCAACGGCTGGGTAAATTCCCATTCGATGCGCCTGGACCGAAGTGGTTATAACGGCGACTGGACCGAGCGCTCGGCCGTGGCAGTCGCGGGCATCCTCGCGAACGATGCGGTGGAAGCGTCCTATGCGTTCACCCGGGATGATAAAGACGGCGTAAAACTCGATGGATCCAAGACAAACTACACGTTGACCTTTCCTGCAGGTGATCTGCCTCCGGTCAACGCCTTCTGGTCGGTCACCATGTACGATGGCACTACCCAGTTGTTGATTGAGAATCCTATCAACCGCTACCTGATCAATTCGCCAATGTTGCCCGAGTTGAAGAAAAATGCAGACGGTTCATTGACCTTGTTCATCCAGAAAGATGCACCGACCGACCCGGCCAAAAAGGCAAATTGGCTGCCCGCACCGAACGGACCGATCTATATTGTGCTGCGCATGTATTGGCCGAAGGAGCAGGTGCTGAATGGGCAGTGGGAACCACCGGGCATCCAGGCTGCGAAGTAATCGTGTAGATGAGTACCAGCGACGAGTGGGCGCGACTGCATCAACGCGACCATCGGGTTTGAGGAACTGTCCAGGGTCTTGGGCAAATCGAGCAAGAGTCTCATGCGCATGTTCGGGCCGAAAGGGAATCCCCAGGCGAGCAACTTGTTCGCGGTCATCCATTACCTGCAGGAGCAGGAGGGGATACACCTGGAAGTCAAAGCCCGGAAGGTGGCCTAGAGTGCAGTGTTGCGGTGCTCAATCTGCATATCTTTCGAGCATTTTGAAGGATTTTGTGAGCATGGTATTTTTCATGGTATTACTGTTTAGCAGGAAAATAAGTCATTGAATATAAAAGATAAAAAAGGCTTATTGATAATCGAGTGGGAGTAGCGCAGGTCTGGCATTGGCGGGCACCTGCAGGCATCTAGACGAAGCGAGCTCATAAAACCAACAACTTACCCGCATTGCTGTCTGGCAATATCTGGCACTGGCAGGCATCGGCAAGCAGTTAGTACCATTTTTCCATGGTATGGATCATGGTATCGCCGCACACACTATCAGCGCGGCATTCCAATACCACGTCGTCCGTGTCGAGCGGTTCATGGTATCGGTGATTGCGCATATACCTCGCCGGTTTTTGCACCTGCAGTTCATACGCTCTCACTTGGTGCCCGGAATCAGGTGGTCCGTCACGCTGCCTCTGCAGATTTTGGGGATGCCATAATGTGCGTTCAGCAGGAAAGCAGGAATTTACAACCGTTCCCGATCAGAAGTTCGGCTGATAAAGAATAATCAGAGATGCTTCACCGGATCCATGTGCTGGTGGAGTACTCGTACTATCACGATGCCCCGCGCGTGTTTTTTGTAATACAGAATATGGCTTTCGTAAGGGAAGCTGAGTAGCCCCTTGGATAGAATCTCGCGTGCCATTCCAAGGTCTGGATTTTCCGCGAGGATTTGTGCGCGCGTTTCCAGGCCGTCAAGGTAGGTATTGGCCTGAGCGGCTCCCCATTCTTGGGCGGTATAGTCAATGATACCTTCAAGATCACGTTCCGCTTTGTCCGTGAATTGGTAGCGGGGACTGCGCTTTGCCACGGTTTAGCCATTTACCCGTTTACGTAATTTGTCGATGACGGATTTGCCATCGCTGACTTTCCCGGCTTGCAGATCAGCGATTCCTTCTTCAATGGATTGCTTCAGATGTGCCTCTTTGAGTGCCTCAAGCTGGGCATATTCAGACGCCGAAATCACAACGGCAACGGGTTTGCCATTGCGGTTAATACCAACAGGACCGTGTTGCGCATTGATAAGCACCTCGCCGAATTCGCGTTTAGCGTCACTGGCGTTGAGTATTTTCATGGCGCACCTATTTTAATTAAAATAATCATGTTAATCAGATATTAGTCTTTACAGCACGTCATGTCCACCTGTGGCTGTAGCTGATTGATGCAATGCGCATCAGGTGTTGGCTAACAAGTAATCTATTGAAAATCAATAGCTTGTTTTCAATCGAGTGCAGAGGCGGACAAAGACTGCTACGGGTCGGCAGCAGCGACTGAGTGCTTCAGAATCGTGCAACCAGGCGATAAACTGTATAGAAACACAATATCGCAAGGACGCGGATCATGCCCCACGCGGCGGCGGCCAGGATGGCCAGCCGGGAGCGGGATGCTGGTCGTTACCAGCGTCACCGGCCCGAGCAAACCCTGCTCTATCAGATCGTCGACGAGTATTACCCGGCGTTCGCTGCCCATTTGGCTGAGCAGGGCAGGGAACTACCGAGTTATGTGCAAAGGGAATTTGAGGAATTTCTCAAATGCGGCCGGCTGGAACATGGTTTTCTGCGGGTGCGCTGCGATTCCTGCCATACCGAGCACCTGGTTACTTTCAGCTGCAAACGAAGAGGGTTCTGCCCGAGCTGTGGTGCACGTCGCATGGCCGAAAGCGCGGCCTTGCTGGTTGACGAAGTACTGCCCGAACAAGCCATGCGCCAGTGGGTATTGAGTTTCCCGTATCCATCTGCGTTTCCTGTTCGCCAGCCGGCCGGAGATCATGGGGCGGGTGCTGGGCATCGTCCATCGCGTCATCGCTACCCATCTGGTCAGGAAATCAGGCTATACACACGACAGGGCCAGGACGGGTGCAGTCACTCTCATCCAGCGCTTTGGCTCGGCGCTGAACCTGAATAAGCAGTCATAATACCCCCGTTGTGCAAGCTATTGAGTTTCATCGAACAGGCTCTGCTGATTGGCCGGCGGATCCCCCTCGAGGATGAGTTTGCCGGTTGCCTTAAGGCGCTTCAGTATGCTTGAGACTGGCTCACTATCCAAGTCGGCGCGCTGGATTTCCAGTGGCGCATACGGCGCGATCTGTTCCGCGGCGAGGAGTTTCTCCTGGATCAGCTTCAACAGGGTCGTATCACTGACGCCGCTGTATTGGGTGGCTTGTGCCAAGTTCAGGATGCCGTCCTCGCGTGTTGTTTCATCGGGCGGATCGATTGCGTATTTCTTGCGCACATAGGCCACGCGCGTCTGGCTCCAGCGATTGCCTTTACCGGTTCGTCGCCCCAACTTGCTGAGCACGCGGGCGATCTCGTCATCCCGATAACGACGGGCCATCTGGGTAATCAACTCGAGGTCTTCCAACGCGGTCTTGTGCACGACAGCGCCAGAGTGTGGCTTCGGCATCGTAAAGGCGGTATGACAACCCCCGTGCCAATGAATGATCATCTGCAGTGTCTGAGCCGCTTCGTCGAGGTCAACGACAATTTCGTTAATCAGGGTGCGGGCGATCTTCTTTTTCAACACCATCGGGCACGCGGGATCGTCCCACACCGGCGCAAAGTCGTTACCAAGCGCGAGGATGGCATCGGTTTCAGCAGGACTGAGTGATGCGGTGGTGTCGCGGTGTGCATCGAGTTCGCCCTTGAGCCTTTCGAGTGTTTCGAGCTTTGTCGTTCCAGCGTTGCTCGAGCACCTCGGTGACCAAGCGGTTGGCGGGGCCGACCTGGTTATACTGATCAAACGCGCGTTGGGCCTCGTATTCCACCTGTTGTATCTGGCGTCGCAACGCTGCCCGCTGATCACTGCCTTGATCACTGAGCCGTTCGATGGCAGCGACACTGGCCTTGAGGCCGAGGGGTGAGATGGCCTTGAGGATTTCCTCACTGAGGCGTTTATCGACGCTGGCGCCACCGAAGCCCAGACAGTACTGACCGCCGGTGGCAAAGTCACCCGTGCACACATAACGGGCCGCCGTGCCGCTCTTGCCCCAGTAGCGAATATGCAGCTTGCGGCCACATCGAGCACAGCGCAGCAGGCCGGTCAATAGCCCCTGACCGCTACGCACCGCCAGAGCCGACTCGTCGTGGGTGAAATTACCGCCATTGCTGCGCATGATTTCCTGGTTTCGTTGGTACTGGGCCCAGCTAATATAGCCGGGGTGGTGGTCTTGAATGAAGACGCTGGCCTCCTCGGCGGGTTGCGCGCTGCGTTGCCGCTTGACCGCGTGGCCTTCTTTGACCACCACCTCGGTCGGCCGGCGGCCATACACATAGGCGCCGGCGTAGAGGGGATTGTGCAACAGGTCGCTGACAAAGCTGACGCTGGGCAGTTGCCAGACCAACTGAAACTGACCGCCGAGCGCCTTATTGACCGGCAGTTCGATGTGCTCCTCGTGGAACCAGCGATGGGTTTGGCGGATACTGCCCAGTTCGTGGAATTTCTTGAACACCAGGGCGATGGCCTCTTGCACCCGCAGGTTGGGATCCTTGACGATCTGGCCCGCCGGGTCCGCGACATAACCCGGGGCCAGGCACCGACCGAGCTCGCCGCGTTTGGCCTTTTCTTCCCGGCCCTGTTGCAGGCGGAACTTCAAGGTCTTGAGCTCGACCACGCTCAGCGTACCCTTGATGCCCAACACCAGCTGGTCATCCAATCGATTCAGGTCATAGAGATTCTCCGCATCGGCGATCAGGGTATTGAAGATCTGACACAACTCCATCAGCTGACACCAGTCCTTGTCGGTGCGTGAGAGCCGCGAGAGTTCACGGCTGAGCACTATGCCGACTTCCCCCAGGGCCACACTGGCCAGTACGCGTTTGAAGCCTTCACGCGCCTGTGCGCCGGTGGCCGCGCTCATCCCCAGATCACAGTCAACGACCTCCACGTGCTTGAAGCCATAGGCCTTGGCCGTGTCCGCTAAGGCGTACTGGAGACGCTGGCTCTCTTGGTTGTGTTTGACCTGCGCCATGGATGACTGGCGCAGATAGACCACGGCCTTGCGGGCCAGGTGTTCGGGTGTGATCTTTTGCGTGCTGTTATTCCGGTTCATGGTCTTCTCCCCACTGGCTTTGCAGGACCGCAACGATGGCTTGCGCCATCAGTGCCATGAGCTGTCGTTCGCGTTCGGGTTCCAGCATCAGGCGCCGACGGTTGTCCTCGTCGTTGTCGAGTTCGAGTGTGATTTGCTGCATGGCTCTGCTCCGGCGGATTCGTCGCCGCCACCTTAGCGCACGCCTGCAGCACATCCACCAGCGCCAGGAGCGCACTGGCAGCGAGTTCAATCTGCTCACCGAGACGAAAGCGCACCGCGTCGGGCTGTAGCATCCAGAGCGGGATCTTCAGTATCTGGCCATCGGGATGCCGCACCGTTACCGCATGGGTGGCCTGGCGTGGCCACGCGACGACGTTGAGACAGCGGTTATGGAGTGGGTGGAAAGGATAGTGCACCGTCACCGTCGACGGCATGGTATTCAGAGTGGTTGTTGCTCAATATCCATTTTCACATGCTGTTCCTTGATGGAGTGTATGTCGATCAGCCCAATGGAGCCGCCCGGTTCCGTTGGGTGAAGTCGCCGAGCAGCGCTGAAACTCACCCGGCTGACGCACACCATCGCCCATCGGGTTGGTCGCTTTCTGGAGCGCCAGGGCCTGCTGGAACGGGATGCCGAGAACAGCTACCTGGCCTCAGACGCAGTGGACGACGACCCGATGACGCCACTGCTGGGGCATTCGATCACCTACCGCATAGCGGTCGGCCCGCAGGCAGGTCGCAAGGTGTTCACCCTGCAAACCCTGCCAGCGTGTGACGAGCTGTTTGATGACGGGGCAGGCAAAATGGCTGGGTTTAGCCTGCATGCCGGGGTGGCGGCCAGGGCCGATGAACGCAAGAAACTCGAACGACTGTGCCGCTACATCAGCCGCCCGGCGGTATCCGAACAACGACTGTCGCTCACGCCGAATGGCAACGTTCGCTACCAGCTCAAGACGCCGTACCGGGATGGCACCACGCATGTGATCTTCGAGCCGCTGGATTTCATTGCCCGGCTGGCGGCTCTGGTGCCAAAGCCCAGAGTCAATCTGACACGCCTATGCAGATCTCTGCATAGGCGTGTCTATGCGGAGACCGGGACTATGCGCACCGTGGTCGCTCGGTGGATGTAGAAGTTGATGGTGGTGAAGGAGTTGCGCGCGTGACCGCTTTGCAGAACGGCGCATAGTCCGGATGCTCAGGCTGACGTTTCAGCCAAAAGGAGCATCCTATGATCAATCACGATTCGTGGACACTCGACTCCATCGTCGAGGTATACAAGCGCGACCAGCGACGGGTCCGAGGACTGCGAGAGCCGACTCTGAAGTCGTACGAGGCGGTTCTTCGTCCGTTCCTGCGATTCTCCCTCGGGGAAGATCCGCTCGAACCAGCACGTTTGACGCCGGCCGATGTGGTGCAGTTCGTCACGTCATTACAGGATCGATACTCGGCGCGTTCGCTGAAGCATGTGCGCACGGCGCTGCGGTCGCTATTCCGCTTCCTGCGCATGAAGGGCTACTGCGACGAGCGGCTCGAGTTGGCGATCCCTGCCGTTGCGCACTGGCGGATGGCAACGCTGCCTCGATGCCTCAACGAGCAGCAGCTCAAGCAGGTGCTGAAGGCCTTCGATCCTCGGACCCCCTGCGGACTACGCGACCGGGCCATCGTGTCGTGCCTGGCGATGCTGGGGCTACGCCCCCGCGAACTCGCAGAACTGCATCTTGAGGACATCGACTGGCGCGGCGGCACGATACGCTTGCGCACACGCAAGACCCGTCGCGGCGCCATGCTGCCACTCCCGCGCGAGGCCGGTCATGCGATCGTCGGCTACTTGCGCCAGGGACGCCCGACGACGACCGAGCGTCGGCTGTTTGTCCAGCACAGCGGGCGCCGCTGTGGCGCGGCGCTCTCGGCTCCCGCCATCACGGCGGCTGTGGTCCGCGCTTTTCAACGTGTCGGAGTCGACGCGCCGCTAGGCGGCGCGTACGTATTTCGTCACACGGTCGCTAGCCGTCTGGTGGCTCGCGGAGCTTCTCTCAAAGAGGTGGCCGATTTCCTCGGACATCAATGCCTCGACACGACGACGATCTACGCGAAGCTCGACCTGTCGGCCCTGCGTGAGGTCGCGCTGCCCTGGCCGGAGGTGTTGCCATGACAGACTCGAACCTCCTTGCGCAGGTCGAAGAATACCTGTCGTTCCGTCGCGGGCTCGGTTTCGATCTCGGGTCGGCGGCCTGTCACCTGCGCAGTTTTGCGCGCTACGCCGAACAAGTTGGCCATCGTGGTCCCATCACGGTGGATCTGGCGACACGATGGGCGTTGCGTTCACGTTCGCGTGAGCCGGCACAAGCCGCCCGGCGTCTTGCAGTGATTCGTTTGTTCGCGCGCCATCGAGCGCTGATCGATCCGGCGACCGAGATCCCGCCGGTCGACCTGCTCGGGCGCGTACCACGTCGCAAGCAGCCGCACATCTATAGCGATGCCGAGATCCGCTCACTGTTGCAGCAGGCCGGCCGGATGCGGCCTCGTGGCGGACTGTGCCCCAAGACGTATGTGGCCTTCTTCGCGCTGCTCTTCTCGACGGGACTGCGCCTCTCCGAAGCGTGTCGTCTCACCTGCGGCGACGTGGATTTGGATCGGGGCCTCCTGACGATACGGGGAACCAAGTTCCGCAAGTCCCGCTGCGTTCCGCTGCATCCGAGCGCGACAGGGGCGCTTACCCAGTATGCAGCCGAACGCGATGCACGCGTGCCGAGTGATCCCTCGAGCTTCTTCTTCCGCACTCAGCGTGCCTCGCAGCTGACACCGGACACAGTGCAGAAGGCGTTTGGCTGCCTAACCCGGCATAGCCGGAACCAAAATTCGTTGTATCAACTATCCTTATCCTCAGTTGCAAGAACAAAGGATAGCCATCATGAATCCGTTCGTCGAGCGCCACCGGGATAAGATCTCTGGCGTGCTTTCCTGCTTCGATCGTGTCGTCATCACCGGCACCCTTCCTGATATTGGCTATGCCGGCGCCATGGCGGGTTACCTCAGTTACCACAAGATCCGATTGTTCGATTACCCCCGATGGGCAGAGCCCCTGCGGGATGAGTTGCGCAACCATGCCGAGCAACTCGCCAGCGAGGCCGGCATTGAGATCGAGTTCATCCGTCGCCACAAGGCCTTTCGCAAGGAGGATCGGATCAAAGCCGTCATCGCCAAACGGGGCAATCATCCCGGCCTGGTCCACATCTTCTCGGCCATGGAATCCTGCACCGCTTATCGACCCTGGCATGACAAGGAAAAAGGTCATACCACCCTGAAACCCACATCCAACAAATGCCTCCATTACTACTTCTACTTCATCGATGAGTCCTTTGGACTCTGTTACGTCCGGGTGCCCACCTGGGCACCGTTCCGCCTGCAAGTCTATTTCAACGGCCATAACTGGCTGGCCCAGCGGCTGATTAAAGCCGGCATTCCCTTCGAGATGGCGGACAATGCTTTCCTGTCCATTGCCGATCCCAAACAGGCCCAGACGCTGGCCGACCGCTTGGACGCCAAACAGCTTCACCAGCGGCTAAATCGATGGGCCAAACAGTTCTGCCCGGTACACCAGCGCTTCCGCTCCGGTTACCACTGGAGCCTTATGCAGGTGGAGTTAGCCACCGATGTCGTCTTCCACCAACAGGCCGAATTCCAGCCACTCTACGAGTCCATTATCCGTACTGCTGTGCATGCTGTTAAAGCAGACAATGTCGCCACCTTCCTCGGCCGCAAACTGACCACCGCCTATCAAGGTGAGGTCGGTAACAATTTCAGCACCCGTATCCAGGGTACACGCATCCGGCACCAGATGGGGCCGACCAGCATCAAACTCTACGATAAAGCCGGCATCATGGCTCGTGTCGAATGCACAACCAACGATGCCTCTTTTTTCAAGATCCACCGATGGGTGGAACAGCGTGACGGCTGGCAACAGTGGAAACTGGCCCCGTTACGCAAAAACATCTACAGCCTACGGGATCTGCGCAAGCTGATGAACGCCGCCAACGAACGCTATCTCGCCTATATGGCGGCCATCGACAATCCTGACGCAGGGCTCAAGGACATCGATAAAATGTCCAGCCCAGCCAAGGATCAGGGCCGCTCATTCCGTGGATTCAACCTGTTCCAGGACAAGGACTACCGACTCTTTCTCACCATCGGGCGTGGCGAATGGTCAATCAGCGGTTTCCGTGCTGCCGATCTGCGGGTCTATATACCCGACCTATCACCCAGTCAATCTTCCTATCTCCTCAAACGATTACGAACCCATGGGCTGATCAAGAAAGTGGGGCGCCGTTACAAGTATTACCTGACAAAGTTCGGTCGTCGCGTCCTCGCCGCGTCCCTCAAAATTCGTGAATATTTCGTTGTTCCTACCCTTTGTGCTGATACGGCATGAGTATTTCTTTGTATTCTTGTTCAAGATTTCAGTGGTAAGGTACTAAGGCGTCGCCTGGGGTGGGCCGCTCAAGGTCGCGCCCGACGACCACGCATCCATGACACTCGCCACACCTTCGCCGTGCGCAGACTCCTGCGCTGGTACGAGGAGGGCGTTGACGTTGGGCAGAAGATCTTGGCCCTGTCCACCTATCTCGGGCACGCCAAAGTCACCGACACCTATTGGTACCTGACAGGCGTTCCAGAGCTCCTGGCGATCGCCTCGCAGCGATTCGAGGGTCTGGCTCAGCAGACGCAGGAGCGCCTGCCATGAGCGCGCCCAACCTCGATTTCCCGGCGCTGCTGCAGGACTTCTTCCAGCGCCGCCTGGTCGCCGAGCGTGGCGTGAGCGCGCACACGATCGCCAGCTACCGGGACTCGTTCGAGCTGCTGTTGCGTTACGCGGAGCGGCGCACGGGGCGAACGGCTTCCGCGCTCACCCTGCAGGATCTCGATGCGCCCATGATCCTGTCGTTTTTGGATCATTTGGAGACCGAGCGCAGTTGCGGTGCGCGCACGCGCAATCTGCGTCTCACTGCGATCCGCTCCTTCGTGCGTTATGCCTCGGTGCGCGATCCGGCATCCTTACCTGTTGCACAGCGCGTGCTCGCCATCGCCAGCAAACGCTTCGATCGGCCCGTTCTGGAGTCTCTGTCTCGTGATGAGATGCAAGCGCTGCTCGATGCACCCGACCGGGCTACCTGGAGCGGACAACGCGATGCGGCGTTGTTCGCCGTGCTGTACAACACCGGTGCGCGCGTCTCCGAGATTATCCGCCTGCGCGTCGCCGACATCCTTCTGGACCGTGCCCACGCCGTGCACCTGCACGGCAAAGGCAGGAAGGAGCGTGTCATCCCGCTCTGGAAGAGCACCATTGCTCAATTGCGCGCTTGGTTCGAACGCATCGACCGCCGGCCCGAGGCACCCGTGTTTCCCAATCGCGCCGGCAAACCGATGTCACGTTCCGGTGTCGAGCAGCGCCTTCGGGTAACGATCGCCAAAGCGTCGGTCCAGTGTCCATCGCTCCGAGGCCGTCCGATCTCGCCCCATACCGTGCGCCACGCGACCGCGATGCATCTGCTGCAGTCCGGTGTCGACATCACGGTCATTGCAATGTGGCTCGGTCATGAAGACACATCCACCACACACCAGTACATCGAAGCGGATCTTGAGATGAAGGAGGCCGCCCTCAAACGCATGGATGCTCCATCATCAAAACCCGTTCGCTTCAAGGCCAACGATCGTCTGCTGGCTTTCCTGGAAGCGCTCTGACTATGCGCAGTTCCGCCTCCCTATTGTCCGCTTCAGCAAGAGGGCCACCGATACTACTGCGCATAGTCTGGGACTCCGCATAGACACGCTTCCACGGTGTGTTTGCGCCTAACAGTAAGCACCGGGCGTTGGTGACGCCAGCAAAGCGGGGCAGGGGCAACCAGGCCAGGGTAGTCGAGGAGCGACCATCACCCGCCGAACGGCGAGCGTCGATGACTTGGGCACAGCGCCTCAAACGTGTATTCAACATCGACATCGAGACCTGCAGTGTCTGCGGTGGCGCCATGTAGGTGATTGCCTGTATTGAAGATCCGGTAGTGATCAAGCAGATCCTCGATCACTTGGAGCACAAGGCAGAAGCCAGTGAGCCCTGGGCGCTACCTGAAAGTCGGGCGCCGCCGGTCGGACTGCAGTCAGGGCTGTTCGACTGACGAAGCCGAAAACCAACAGTGCCAATCAGTATGCTTCGCTCACGCTACCGCGGCAGGTGTTCGTAGTGCCGGATGTCGGAAATGGAGCCGATTGTGGGGAGTCGAGGTCAAGTTTTCAGCGTTGCCAGCGTTGCTGGCTCCCCGTCAGCGGATTCGGGGTGCATGGCACGGTTGCCGAGAGAGTCAACAGCAGTCCAAACCTGTTGGACGTGGGTGAAATGGGTGTTTATTCGTAACTACTCGCCCCTCTCGGCATAGATCTGCCCGGAAAGTGCCATCTGTATAGCGATCAGCGGATTGTATCCCTGATTGGACATAGTCTGTAGGTAGCTGGAAATACGGCAATAGGCCTCGGCATATTTTCTGACTCTGAAGCACCCTGAGACTTTCTGTTTGACCTTGCTCATTCTCAAGTCACGCTCTGCCCGATTGTTGGTGAAGGCGACATGAGATAGTTTGGCAAACAACAATACGGCCGTTTCATGCTGTTTCAAACGCTCCCATAGATTGTGGGCATCCGATTTGGCGATTCTCCCCCGTTTTCCATTCTGTCTGGGCGGGATGGGTGGAAGTTCTTTTTCGCCCCGGGTCAGGATATTGCGGTAGCGTTTCTGCAGGTTTTTGTATTCGGCCTGGGTCAGTTTCTTCCTTTTTCGCTTTGACACCCGGCGGCAGGTCTCCTGTAGCAGGCGCTTGATATTCGCCGCCCAAGCATAGCCATTGGCATCGACGATAAAGGTCAACTCACGTAACAGGTGTGAACCACACAGGCCGTGATCGCAATGGTTATAGGCAAGATAGGAGGCCCAGCAGTCATGGATCACCACGCCGCCATAGCGGGGAATCACACCAATGGCATCAATCGCCTCTCGCCCTCGCTTGGGGTGCAGAAACTTCAACGTAATATCGCCTGACGAGCAGACATGGATCCAGTGATTCTTGCGATCGACCCGCAATGAGGTCTCATCCACATGCAGCACAGGCATCGTCAGGATCTGTTCGATCGCGGCCTGTTCCCAATCGGACAGGGCATGATGCAGCTGCAACACATACTTAAGCAGCGTGGCCTCGGCAATGACCTGTCCGATCAACGTCCTGATCGATTGCTGAACCCGATTCAGCGAGAGCATCTGGGCAATCAGCAGATTCAGGACATACGACTTGATGCCGGACCCATATTGCAACGGGCCGGGCATATCCCCAGGGAAATGCCCCTTGCATTGTGCCTGACAAGCGGGGCACTGCTTTATCTCGGCGTCCACGTGATCGACCACCTTTTCGAAGATGATATCGATCCGGGTACGTCGTTCGTGCCCCAGACAGGGCGTTTCGCTGAGGTCTTCGCCGCAGCTTTGGCACTGATTGACTTTGACAACCTGAATAGTTTCTACGGTGCGTGTGTTGCCAGAGCGAGCGTTGTTGTGGGACTTACCCTTGCCTTTGGCGCCCGATCGGGTGGTCGCGGTATCGTCCTTTTCGGTCTGGGAGGAAGGCAGGCTAGAGTTGCTGTTGTCTTTGGTGGTGCGCTTTTCCATGAACACGGCAATCAGAACCTCAAACAGCATCAACATGGCCTGGAACAGGGTGCGGCTTTCTTCGGTCATCTTGCCGTCACCACACAGCTGCTCGAACCGTCCCTTCAAGGTGTCGAACTCTTCCCGTAGGGATTGTTTGTTGACCCTGGCCACCATCGGTGCCTTAAGACTATACCGGTTCCCCGGCCTCGACCGCCATGATGGCCGAGAGCACCGCCAGGCGCTCCGCCGGAGGCATCGCACGGTATTGCCTGCCCCAGTTCGCAGCCTTGCGCTTGATGCGCTGCCGGTCGGTAAAGTTCTTACCCGCGTAGCTGGGCCAGTACACCCGGTCGGGCGCAAAGTTGAACCAGAGCTTTTCGGTGCGCACCCCGGCCTGGTTCATGACCTGCAGTTCCAGGCTGCGCCAGTCCGGGAGTAGCTCCTCATACAGGGCCGAGGGGTAACCGGACAGAATGACTTTGCAGGGCAGGCTCTTGAGCAATACCAGAAGCTCAATGTGGTCCTGCTCCTCGTAGTCGAAGCGGTATCTACGTCCCGAGCTGCGGGTGTGATGCAGATAGGGGGGGTCACTGTAGACCAGTTCGCGACCCTGGTAATCATACTCCGCCAGAAACCGGTGGGCGCAGCCGTTGACCTTCTCTACCGGATAGTCGCACTTAAAATTCGCCAATACCTTTGGATTCCTGTCGATGCCGATGTTGCGTCGAGCAGCGGGCTTACGCTTCATAATGGCACCGCCGCCCAGGTGAGTCTCGATGTAGGTGTCGTGCGGCGGCATCAGGGCAATGAGGGGTTGGCATAAGCCGGAGGTGGCTTTCGATCCAAAGTAGTTGGGCATGATTCTTGATCCAGTGCGTTGCATTGGATCAACAGCATAGAACTGGAAAACTATGATGTCAAGCTTTGATTGGCGCAGGTTTGTTAATGCGAATGGGGTGAGTAGTTACGTTTATTCTTCCTATACTACGTGGCGGCCTGAAAGCGCGGGCCAAGGACGCTGCAATCGTTTTGTTGGTCTGAATTCGAAGGTCGATCTGGAGGGTAAGACGGAAATCGGGAAGGCCACGCATTCTACCTTAGACGACTGTACTGCGAGCAGTGCAGAGTGCCTGCGTATAGGTTGTGGTCACCCTGAAACGGACAGATCTTACTGCGTTACCCAGCACGCGAATATGAGGATGCTAGTCCAAGGTCATCCCACTTCGGATCAATCGAATATTCAGCCTGGCAAATGGGGCGTCTATATGAGGCGAAATAAAGGCCCTTTTTATGAATCGTCTACAGATCACCCACGGGTAACGAAAGGACCTGCGCCCTGTCAGCGCCCCGAAATCTGCCCCCGGCACACACGCCCTATCCACCCCTGCGCCCTCGCCCGTACCAAGTGCACGGCTACTCCGCGCATCAGGCCAACCGGTGGGCCTGGCTGCCCTTTGGGTAACTGCCACCAGCCAGTTCGCTGAAATTGATGTTTTGCGATGCTATTTCAGGTCACCTGCTACGTAAATCCATTGGGAACGGTTCCAGGGTGATAACCGGATCAGTCATCCCGGAGCCCCACAGTCAATGTTTTCGGTCTGCAGCATTGGTCCCCGATCAGTCAGATCAACGGGCGTTCTTCTTCCATGAGTGCCATGGCTTCTTAACACGGTATCCGGTATTCGGGATTTCCAGATTCGTCGGATCCTGGCTGAGTAAAGCGGGGTCTACACCTCCGGTCGTGATACCGTCAGCTTTATTATCGATAACACCATCGCTTTGTAGGTCGACTGCCACCAGGTCAATGATGTCGCTAGCAATGGTGCCCTCATCTGCACTGGCGAGCGCATAAACCTTCGCTGCAAATGCTTCCAGCGCTGCCCGATGGAGAACCGCTTCCTACTGACGGGAGAGGGTGTCTCGTCGTAAATCACGACCGGAGAATTGATGACATGGATCGAGATATTCTGGCTGATGGCAAATTGCGTGCTGACTTTCGTAGCAGCAGCATTAAATTGCTCGACAAAGCTGCTAGCATCTCCTCGGTAATCACCGTGATAAGAGTGGATATAGTTGGTGCTCTGCCGCTCTCTAACCCGGGAGACCTTTGTCTGGACCCCCGGGCAGGAGGGCTGGATGCGGGCCGAGGACGTGGCCGAACTGGCGCAGCTCTTCACCGTCCCGCCGCCTCCCCCCCCCCGCGCGGGTTAGGGCCTCAGGCCGGGGTCAGCGTGTGCACTGCACCCGGAAGGTGAATTCGGGGTGCTTGAAAGAGGTGATCGCGGTCCGCCCCGGCTGAGGGCAACGCCAAACATCGACCTGACCGTCCCCCATGATCACCCGATGCGGCGCCCAGCCTTCGGGAATGAACTGGCTGATTAGGTTCAGGCCGTTCTGGATTCCGGCGAGGATCTGCTGGCGTGCCTCGCTCTGGGCATTTGATTCCGCGATCGCGATTGCCAGGTGCAGGAATGGCCCTCCCACCACGGCACCGACTGAGAAGATCAGCACGTCTTCCCAGAACGAGAAGTCGAGGTCGGCGTCGAATTTGCGGAAGAACGCGACAAGCCCGTTTTCGTCGACCCTCACCCCGATCAGCGCGTCGATGTTGAAATCGGGGTTCGGCTTGTTGTCGAGCTTCACTTCCAGGCGGACCTTGAGCTCGATGCCCTCCGGCGTCACCTCGACCTCTGTCGGCCTGCGCTCGACCACCCGGTTGTCCATCGCCAGCATCGCGTTCACAACGGCCAGGACCTGTGTTCGGACGTTCGCCTCGGTCACCACGTCGGCGACGCAGGCCGAGGTATCGACGGCCACGGTCACTTGAGCGAGCTGGGAGGTCAGTCCGCCGCTCGAATTGGCGGTCAGCGTGTAGTTCCGCGTCTCGACCGGGTTGGCCGTCATCGAGCCCTGTGCGGCCACCTGACTTCCGTTCAGCTTGATGCGGACGTTCGGCGGGGCTTTCACGTTCCAACGCAGTGTGGATTGGCCGAACGGAAGCATCTGCGTCGGATCTGCCGTGAACGAGAGAAGTTCGGTTTGCAGGAGGTCGTCGAGCGCATTGTTGAGAGCGTCTTCTGTGGGAGGCATGTCTAATTCTCCTTTCAATTTGAGAATCTTGAGTATAGACCGTATGAAAGGCCTTTTCCTCCAACCGAATCGCCTGATCGCGGCCATTGGTGCCTGCGTTCGACTTTCCCGCTGACCGGGGAACGCCGTCAGGCCGGCATGCCGGCGCGCGAATCCACCCCCAGCGACGCGTTCGCGGGCGAGTATAGACTCTTTGTCTGTAAGTTCTCCTAATTCATGAAAGATACTATTCGCTTGCTTGCGCGTACAGTACTGGAAAGGTTTCTTCTTTCAACGACACGGCGGCACTGAGCGACGCCCATCCTTTTTTGGTTAACCGCCAACGACGCGTGCGAGGCACCTTGGCAATCAAGCCGTAGGTGTGGAAGCGTTTCAGTAACCGGGAGATTTTGGCCGATTGCTTGGCCACGCAAGATCCACAAGCACGCAGGAAGGGACTACCCGTCAGTCACGCGCGTAGATCCCGATTGCGGAAGCCGTTGATGGTATTGGCGCCTGACAATAGCGCCTTGAAGATTCGCTGGTCTTCCCGGCTCAAGGGATTGAATGCCTTCACCGAATGACCAGAGCGGGTGCGCTTACGCTGGGTAAGGGTGTCGAGTTGTTTGAGGGCTGCACTCGGGCCATTCACCACCGCCAAGGCCTCCAGGTAACGACCGTTCGCGGCGAGGCTGACGTTGGGATACCGAAACAGGTTGGCCACACCTTTACGCATCGGGACCCACTCGGTGACCCGTTTGCCTTTACGCTGAACGCGTTTGCGCACCTTGAATGCGTCGGGCTGGTTGATTACCGTCTCCACCCGAAGCACTGAACCGGCCTTATCGTACATCTTGATCCAGTTCATTTTGGCTCGATGCTTGACTCGAGTACCGGGTAAACGTCGCTGCCAGCAATCGGTCATGTCACTGACAACCTCGCCGCGAAACTGCCCGACCAACTTCTTTCCAAGAAAGTTCATCACTTCCTTGGCACCAAAGGTTTGCATACTATGGCTGACAAGTTTGGGATACAGCGCCTTGAGATGGGCTGCGCTTTGAAACATCACATCCGTGGCGTATTCACACTGTGAGGTAACCCAGTAGTATTGCATCCGTCCCAGCAAGGATCCCATCAGCGGATTGATCTTGCGTGCGTACCGATTCAACACCGCTGGCCAGTCTACTGAGGCCAGTCGATCAGCAAACCGCTGTGCCCGCTCGATGTCTTCAATCCACAGAAACACATTGTCACATTGACTGAACCGGATACCGTTTGCCGCGAGTTTGTTGGCCAGCCAATTGTGGCCATTGACAAACACCTGCATGCGCATTGGAAACCACGTCTGGACCATCACATGGATCAGGCCAAATTCTCGATCCATGAAGTAGTAGTAAATATGCAGGCACTTACGTTTAGCACTGTTGACAAACGGACGACCCTGCTGGAACCGAAACGAGAAGGTCTTACAGGGCTCCACTTGCGCAAACACGCACACCAAACCCTCTTCAATACCGTCCGCCCGCGCGATCTCCTGGGCGCGTTGTTCTTTCCTCGTACCGGCAGCGGCCAGATAAATGTAGGGTCTCCCCGCCTTCTCTGCCATGCCCTGGGCATGCGCCTTCAACACCGCCGCATGGCCGGTCAGAAAGGTTTTCAGGTTGCGGAACTTGATCCCCTCTTGATTCAAAAACTGGGCCATGGCCGCGCCGGACATGATCGGGAGATAGCCACGAAATAGCATGCGGTCAAAGCACGAGAGGACACCTGTGATTTTTGACGCGTGCTGCTCAAGAAAGCTTTCCATCGCCGTCGCCCCCCTATGAGTACCCGTCTACAGAGCTCATAGCACAGCAAGTCAAGGTCGGCGAGATTGGTTGTGGCCGCAGGCCACGCTAGGCGAAATAAAGGCCCTTTTTATGAATCGTCTACAGATCACCCACGGGTAACGAAAGGACCTGCGCCCTGTCAGCGCCCCGAAATCTGCCCCCGTCCCACACGCCCTATCCACCCCTGCGCCCTCGCCCGTACCAAGTGCACGGCTACTCCGCGCATCAGGCCAACCGGTGGGCCTGGCTGCCCTTTGGGTAACTGCCATTGCAATGAGGTGAAGGGTTTGATGGACTCAGCCAAACAGGTCGGCCGGCGGCGCTCGGCTTTCCGGCCGCAGGCTCGTTGAAAGCGAGGTGTCCTTTTCCTGAAAATGGGCGAGAATCTTTTCAATGACCGCCGCGTCTTCAATGCAGGCGAGAGCTTGCCCCGCGAGCGTAGCGAGTGCTTTGGGCATGATCCGCACTGCCCCGCCACAGGCCGGGCAGGTCTCGATATCGATGCCGAAGACCCGTTTCAGGCGCTGAGCCCAGGTCATCGCGGCGCGCCGTTCGGCCGGTGTCGGCTCCTCCCAATCCCCCGTCGTGGGATGCTGGCCTCCCCTGCCCCGCTTGGCCGGCGTCACCCGCGCGCGCTGTTTGCTGTTCGGCGCAAACACCCCGTGGAAACGGGTGAGATTGAATCGCGGCTTGGGCACCAGGGCCGCCAGCCGGGCGATGAAGTCGAGGGGTTCGAAGATGACATGGGTCGTGCCATCGCGGTAAGGCGTCTTTAGCTGGTAGCGGACGTTTCCGTTCGGCGTGAGTGACAGGCGCTTTTCCGAGACAGCCGGCCGGCTGATATAGCGGCAAAGCCGTTCCAGCTTCTTGCTTTCCTGGGCCTTGGCGGCCACGCCCGCATGCAGCGAGAACCCGGCCACCTTGCCCACGCCGTCATCGAACGGCTCATCGCACGCCGGCAGCGTCTGCAGCGTGAAGACCTTGCGGCCTTGTTGCCTGCCGACAGCGATGCGATAGGTGATCGAGGAACCAAGCAGCTGACCCATCGGCCCGGCCTCCAGCTCGTCGCCGGCCAGATAGCAGTTTTGCGCATCCCGTTCCAACAGTTCCTGCCGTTCGAGGTATCGCCCGATGCGGTGCGCAAGGGTCTGGGTTAGTCGGGTGAGCTCCTCGCTCGTCGGCGCCTTCACCCAACGGAATCGCAGTGAGCCGTCAGCGCGCTCGGCATACACCCCGTCGAGGAACAGCATGTGGAAGTGAATGTTGAGCAACAACCACTCTAAATACCAGGCCGTCGACGGTGACGGTGCACTATCCTTTCCATCCTCTCCATAACCACTGTCTTGAGGTCGCGGTGTGGCCACGCCAAACCCACCATGCGGTAACGGTGCAGCACCCCGATGGCAAGACGCTGAAGATCCCTCCATGGATGCTACAGCACGACGCGGCGGGCTTTCGTCTCAGTGAACAGGTTGAACTCAATGCCAGTGCGCTCCTGGCACTGGTCGATATGCTGCAGGCGTGCTCTATGGTGGTGACGACCCACCCGCCGGAGGCACATCGCGATGCAGCAGATCACACTCGAACTCGGCAGCGACGAGAACAACCGTCCGACCCTGACGCTGGAACCCGAACGCGAACAACACCTCATCGCACTGATGGCTCAAGTCATTGTCGCCGTCGTGCAAAACCGCGGGGGAGAAGATCATGAACCCGAATGACAACGCGCAGAAGCCCGCAGGCAGGTCGCAAGGTGTTCACCCTGCAAACCCTGCCAGCGAGTGACGAGCTGTTTGATGACGGGGCAGGCAAAATGGCTGGGTTTAGCCTGCATGCCGGGGTGGCGGCCAGGGCCGATGAACGCAAGAAACTCGAACGACTGTGCCGCTACATCAGCCGCCCGGCGGTATCCGAGCAACGACTGTCGCTCACGCCGAATGGCAACGTTCGCTACCAGCTCAAGACGCCTAAGGTAACACATATGCGACTATATGATTCATATGATGGAGGTTAGAGAATACCTCGATGCTGAGGGAAACAGTCCTTATGGCAAGAGGTTCGATCGTCTGAACGTGGCCGCTGCGATCAAGGTGGTGACAGCAGTCCATCGGATGGAGCAGGGCAATTTCTCTAATGTGAAAGGAGTAGGTACCGGCGTCTATAAGTTCAGGATTGATTTTGGCTCTGGATATCGGATCTATTTTGGCAAGGACGGGGACCGGTTGGTGATATTGCTGGCGGGTGGCACCAAGAAGCGCCAGAACGCAGATATTGCCGCCGCGAAAGGGCATTGGCGCGACTATAAGCGCCGGAAACGGCAAGAGGTGACATGATGGCTCTGACGAGAGATTTTAAGGAAACCATACAGGCGCGCGCCCAAAGGGATCCGGCGTTTCGCAAGACCCTGCTGCAAGAAGGGGTCGAATGCCTGCTCGCCGGTGATGTCGATACTGGCAAGGCTGTGCTGCGTGACGACATCAACGCGACGATCGGATTCGAGGAGCTCTCCCAAGTCTTCGACAAGTCGAGCAAGAGCCTCATGCGCATGTTCAGTCCAAAAGGTAATCCCCAGGCGAGTAACCTGTTAGCGGTGATCCAATACCTGCAGGAGCAGGAGGGGATTCACCTGGAAGTCAAAGCCCGGAAGGTTGCCTAAGGTGCTGCGTATCAGCGTTCAATCGGCAATTTTTTCGAGCATTTTGAAGGATTTTCTGAGCATGGTATTTTTCATGGCATTACCAATTAGAAGGAAAATAAGCCAGTGAATATAAAAGATAAAAATGGCTTATTTACAATAGAGTGGGAGTGACCGGAATATGTAACGCATGGAAATATAATAAGAAAAATAATCCAATTGATAATAGAATCTGCATCATCAATGGTATTTTTCATGGTATTTATCGCGCATTGCGAGGCGGCAGACATTAATACCATGAGATAAAAATCGAGCTTGGCATGGTATCGGAGAGCTCGATTTATAGGTGCTCTCGAGCAATCCGGAAATCGGCAATACCAGAACAGGTTTTAGAAAAACAGTACTGTTTTTCTAAAACCATCGGCAGCGTAATAACTACATAACATGCTGAAAAATATCTGATTTTCGTAATTCTGCTTGTGCAGAAAGTCGGACTTCGCCGCTAAGCTTTTGTCTACACTATCCCGTCTGTTAGTTGCAGAAAGTAACCAGGTACGTTACAGTTTCTCATGAAGAAGGGGATTGCTATTGATTCAGAGTTTTCGGGACCGCTGGCTCAGGAATTTCTATCTGGAGGATAAAGCCAGTAAGAAGATACCTGCTGAGGTCGAAGAAAGACTGTTCCGAAAGCTGCAGTTAATCGATGACGCGACCTGTGATCTCGATTTGCGGTCGCCTTCGAGCAATCATTTTGAAAAGTTGAGGGGAAATCTGGCCGGGAAGCATTCGATTCGCGTTAACAAGCAATGGCGGTTGGTGTTTATCTGGTCAGGCGAACGTGGCGAGGCCCAGGACATCTATCTGGATAACCACGATTATCGGTGAGGCAGGCTATGAATATCACAAAACGACAACCCGTCAGTGTTGGTGAGATGATTACCGAGGAATTTCTCGTGCCCATGGCGTTGACTCAGGGCCAGCTGGCAGAAGCGATGGGGGTCAGTCGAAAAACCGTCAATGAGTTATGTACCAACCGCCGTGCAATCACGGCTGATACGGCATTGATGCTGGCGACCGTATTCGGGAATACCGCTGATTTCTGGTTGAATCTGCAGCAGCGCAACGAGTTGTGGAAAGCGCTAAATACACCAAAGCGGCGAGCACGGATTGAGAAAGCCAAGCCCATTGCTGCCTGAGTTTGAGGGCAATGGCTCGTAGCGCGCATAAGTGGTCCTTTCCAGCACGATTCCGGACTGGCGCTTATGGCTGGAAGGCATCAAGGCTGGCGTGTCAGCGTCTTCGCGAAGCTGTTACCGAAATCAAGAAAGTCGCAAAGAAAGATCCCCTGATTGGCGCAGAGGGTGCTGTCCGTTTGATGGAAAAGATCTGGCCGGCGCTGGAGCATGTCGATAGCTCCAGCGGCGCGCTGGGATCAGCGGTCAACAAGACGCTGGGTGATTTGATACCGATCGTCATAGATGCGCCTGCAGATGAGAAGACCCGTAATAGTTGGCTCGACCGGCTCTGGCAGGCAATGGAGGATGATGGTGTCGATTACCTCAGCCCTGTTGGTGATCACTGGGGTGAGCTCTGTGGCTCTTCGGAAGTCGCAGGCCGCTGGGCGGATGAGTTGGTATCCACGTTGCGATCCTGTTGGTCAGATACAAACCCCGGCAGCTATTTCCACGGTGCGACGGCGTGTCTGTCTTGTCTATTGGAGACAGGCCGCCACGGCGAGTTGCTCGATTTGTTGGAACTGCCACGATACCCGTTCTGGCATTACCGCCGCTATGGTGTCGAGGTGCTCCTTGCCCTGGGCCGGAAGGCGGAGGCCGTTCAGTATGCCGAGTCCTCGCGGGGACTGAACCAGCCGGATTCCGTGATCGACCAAGCTTGCGAGCAGATCTTGATCTCCTCCGGCCTGCATGAGGAGGCCTACCGGCGCTACGGATTGAGTGCTGCGGTGGGTAATTCCTATATCTCCCGGTTTCGCTCAGTTGCAAAACGCTATCCAATGAAGGACAAGTCGCAGATTCTGTCAGACCTCATCGCCACAACTCCGGGCGAAGAAGGGAAGTGGTTTGCGACGGCCAAGGAACTCGGATTTTATGATCTGGCACTGGAACTGGCCAACCGGAGTCCCTGTGATCCAAAAACCCTGACCCGGGCGGCCAGGGATTACCTTGACTCGGTACCGGCATTTGCTCTCGGATCGGCAATAGCCGCCCTTCGCTGGTTGAGTGAGGGGTGGGGCTACGAGGTGACCAGCGTCGATGTGGTGGAGGCTTATGACCGGGCGATGGACGCTGCGGCCAGATTGAATAAGGTTGATGATGTGACCGAGCAGATTGGACAACTCGTCGAGGTTGGTGACAATGCTGCGGCACGGTTTGTTCGGGAGGTCGTGCAGGGGCATGTGCACGCAACCCATGTGCACGCAACCGGTTAAAGGTGATCCATCAGCTCCAGAAATATGAAGGATGCGCCTGGAAGTCAAATCCGGAAGGTGGTCTAGGGAGTCGTGTGGCAGCGTTCAATCGGCGAATTTTCCGGGCATTTTGAAGAAATTTCTGAGCATGGTATTTTTCATGGTATTACGATTTAGCAGGAATATAACCCATTGAATATAAGAGATAAAAATGGCTTATTTACAATCGAGTGGGAGTGACCGGCACTGGCAGGCACTGGCTGGCAACAGCAGGCATGTCACCCTTATACCTGATTGTTCAGTCAGGTAGAAAATAAGTGATGATATCCATCTCTTTGTGCGGGACGCCGATAATATCAATGCCTTTTTCACCGATCAGGTAGAAGACAACATGCTCGCCCTGGGGGAAACTGAAATAGCCTTCAGCTACTTCCGGGCGGTGTTTGCCCAACTGCGGATTGTCCGCCAACCAGCCAAAGCGTTTTTCGAGTGCTTTCAGATAAGTGTTACGTTGTTGTTTACCCCATTGACGCTCTGTATAACGGCCGATGTTTTTCAAGTCATCCTGTGCTCTTGGGGTGACTCTGAATCCGGGCATCAGGCTTCGTTATCCAGATCGTTAATCAGCGCGTCCATTGTGAAATTATCCGCAAACTCACCGGATTCGGCCTGTTTTGCGCCCTGGGCCAAATGTCTCCGTAAAGCATCGAGTTTGCTTTTGCGTTCCTCCATTGCGCGGAGCGCATCACGAACTACTTCACTGGCGGAGCCATAACGCCCACTGGCAATCTCATTCTTTATATAAACTTCCCAGTGCTCACCCAGGCTAAGACTTGTCGTTGCCATGTTCCTCTCCGTATATTCATATTTAATAAATATGAATATAGATCAATCCAGTGCGTCAGGCAACCAGTATTAGATCAGATCATAGTGTTTTAACGGCATTGACGTTTGCGTTGCCCGATAGCCGGTCGATAAACTGGACGACATTACAGTATCGCAAGGACGCGGATCATGCGCTGGTCGATGAAGTTTTGCCTGAACAACCCATACGCCAATGGGTACTGAGTTTTCCTTTTCAATTAAGGTTTTTGTTCGCCAGCCGCCCGGAACTGATGGGCCGGGTGCTGGGGGTCGTTCACCGGGCCATCGCGATCCACCTGATCAAAAAGGCAGGATTTACGCGTAAGACCGCGCAAACCGGGGCGGTGACATTGATCCAGCGATTCGGCAGCGCATTAAATCTGAATAAGCAGTCATAATACCCCCGTTGTGCAAGCTATTGAGTTTCATTGAACAGAGTCTGCTGATTGGCCAGCGGATCCCCCTCGAGAATGAGTTTTCCGGTTGCCTTGAGGCGCTTCAGTGTGCTCGAGACTGGCTCACTGTCCAAGTCGGCGCGCTTGATTTCCAGTGGTGCATAGGGCGCGATCTGTTCCGCGGCCAGGATATTCTTTTGGATGAGCTTCATGAGAGTCGTGTCACTGACACCGCTGTGCTGGGTCGCTTGTGCCAAGGTCAGGATGCCGTCGTCGCGTATCGTTTCATCGGGCGGATCGATTGCATATTTCTTGCGCACATAGGCCACGCGTGACTGGCTCCAGCGATTGCCTTTTCCGGTTCGCCGCCCCAGCTTGCTGAGCACCCGCGCGATTTCGTCGTCACGATAACGACGAGCCATCTTGGTAATCAACTCGAGGTCTGCCAATGCGGTCTTGTGCGCCACAGCGCCAGATTGTGGTTTTGGCATGCTAATGGCGGTGTGACAGCCGCCGTGCCAATGAATGATCATCTGCAGTGCCTGAGCCGCCGCGTCCAAATCAACGACAATTTCGTTTATCAGGGTGCGGACGATCTTCTTTTTCAACACCATCGGACAGACTGGATCGTCCCACACCACCGCGAAGTCGTGACCGAGCGCCAGGATGGTCTCTGTTTCAGCAGGCGTTAGCGACGCGGCGGCGTTGCTGTGCGTATCGAGTTCGCCCTGCAGTCTTTCAAGTGTTTCGAGTTTGTTATTCCAACGTTGCTCGAGCACCTCGGCGACCAAGCGATTGGCGGGGTCTACCTGATTATACTGCTCGAAGGCGCGTTGTGCTTCGTAGTGGACCTGTTGTATCTGGCGCTGTAGGGCGGCCCGCTGATCGCTGCCTTGGTGGCTCAGCTGCTCGATCGCAGCGACACTGGCCTTGAGGCTGTGGGGTGAGACGGCCTTGAGGACTTCTTCGCTGAGGCGTTTATCGACGATGGCTCCACCGAAGCCGAGGCAATACTCACCGCCGGTGGAAAAATCACCGATGCACACATAACGGGCCGCCGTACCGCTCTTGCCCCAGTAGCGAATATGCAGCTTGCGACCACATCGACCACAGCGCAGCAGTCCGGTCAACAGCCCCTGACCGCTACGCACCGCCAGGGCCGACTCATCCTGGGTGAAATTGCCGCCATTGCTGCGCATGATGTCCTGATTGCATTGGTACTGCGTCCAGCTAATATAGCCGGCGTGATGGTCCTGAATAAAGACGCTGGCCTCCTCGGCGGGTTGTGCGCAGCGTTGGCGCTTTACCGCCTGGCCTTCTTTGACCATCACCTCGATAGGACGGCGACCGTACACATAGGCACCGGCATAGAGGGGATTGTGCAAGACGTCGCTGACAAAGCTGACGCTCGGCAGTTGCCACACCAACCGAAACTGACCGCCGCGCGCCTTATTGACCGGCAGTTCGATTCGCTCCTCGTGAAACCAGCGATGGGTCTGGCGGACACTTCCCAGTTCATGGAATTTCTTGAACACCAGTGCCATGGCCTCTTGTACCCGCAGGTTGGGATCCTTGACGATCTGGCCCAGCGGGTCGGCGACATAGCCCGGGGCCAGGCACCGGCCGAGCTCGCCGCGTTTCGCCTTTTCTTCGCGGCCCTGTTGCAGGCGGAATTTTAAGGTCTTCAGTTCGACCACGCTCAGTGTCCCCTTGATGCCCAACACCAGCTGGTCGTCCAAACGATTCAGGTCATAGAGGTTCTCCGCATCGGCGATCAGTGTATTGAAGATCTGGCACAACTCGATCAGCTGACACCAATCCTTGTCGGTGCGTGAGAGCCGCGAGAGTTCACGGCTAAGGACCATGCCCACTTCCCCCAGGGCCACGCTGGCTAAGACGCGTTTGAAGCCGTCACGCGCCTGTGAGCCGGTGGCCGCACTCATTCCCAGATCACAGTCAACGATCTCGACCTGCTTAAAGCCATACGCCTTGGCCGTGTCCGCTAAGGCATACTGCAGACGTTGGCTTTCTTGGTTATGTTTGACCTGCGCCATGGAGGACTGGCGTAGATAGACCACGGCCTTGCGGGCCAGGTGTTCGGGTGTGAGCTTCTGCGTGCTGTCATGCCGGTTCATGACCTTCTCCCCAATGGCTTTGCAGGACCGCGACGATGGCTTGTGCCATCAGTGCAATGAGCTGTCGTTCGCGTTCGGGTTCCAGCGTCAGGGTCGGGCGGTTGTTCTCGTCGTTGTCGAGTTCGAGTATGATTTGCTGCATGGCTCTGCTCCGGCGGATTCGTCACCGTCACCTTAGCGCACGCATGCAGCACATCCACCAGCGCCAGGAGCGCACTGGCGGCGAGTTCAACCTGTTCACTGAGACGAAAGCGCACCGCGTCGGGCTGTAGCATCCAGAGCGGGATCTTCAGCGTCTTGCCATCGGGATGCCGCACCGTCACCGCATGGGTGGCCTGGCGTGGCCATGCGAGTACGTCGAGACGGCAGTTATGGAGCGGGTGGAAAGGATAGTGCACCGTCACCGTCGACGGCATGGTATTCAGAGTGGTTGTTGCTGAACGTGCATTTCCACATGCTGTTCCTGGATGGTGTTTACACTGAAAACAAATACGGCAAGACACGGTTTCAACGCACCCACGCACCGGATCAGCAGGAATTGACGGGGCTGGTGCATACGATCAGCCATCGGGTGGCCGGATATCTGGAGCGAGAGGGTGTCCTCGAACGCGATGAAGAAAACCGTTACCTGAATCTGGAAGATCGAGACGAAGACCCGATGCAACAGGTATTGGGTTGTTCCGTCAGCTACCGGATCGCCGTGGGCCCACAGCAAGGGCGCAAGGTATTCACGTTACAGACCCTACCTTCCTGGGAAGAGGATGACCGGTTTGCGCAGGTGGCGAAAGAATCAGGGTTCAGCCTGCATGCCGGGGTTGCGGCACAGGCGTGGGAAAGGTCAAAGCTTGAACGCCTTTGTCGCTATATCACGAGACCGGCGGTCTCAGAGAAACGGCTTTCAGTGACGTCCTCGGGGAATATCCGGTATCAGCTCAAGACACCCTGCAGCGACGGGACCACACATGTCATTTTTGAACCGTTGGATTTTATCGCCAAATTGGCTGCCCTGGTTCCCAAGCCGAGGGTGAATCTCACGCGTTTCCACGGCGTGTTTGCCCCCAACAGCAAACACCGTGTTGAGGTAACGCCCGCCAAGCGCGGTAAAGGTGCCAAGCATCGCGAAGATGATGATAAGACCCCGGAACAGCGCCATCAGTCCATGACCTGGGCGCAACGCCTGAAGCGGGTTTTCAATATCGATGTGTCGATCTGCCAGAAGTGCGGAGGCGAAGCCAAGGTGATCGCCTGTATCGAGGATCAAGCGGTGATCGACAAGATCCTCAACTACTTACAGGCCAAGGGCGCATTACCGCCACCGCCGGATTTGCTGCCTGCTGCGCGGGCCTCGCCAAACTTGGACTGGTTAGCATAGAGCCGGGATTCACTCATCAATCTGCACAGTAAATCATGGCACCTGGTAAACAGATTGTCCGGAACCTTGTTGTCTGACGAAAATCAAAGGGCCTGATAAGGGCGGAATAGCGCAGGATCAGCGCAGGATCAGCGCAGGATCAGCTAAAAAATTCAGGATTTGAATCACTATTGTTCGGGTAGGCAGGTGCTAGGCAGGTGCTGCCGGTGGATTCCTGCCCCGAGTTTCTTGCCTTGATGTGCAGGAGTGTTGCGGTTATTTTACCTATACTTTAGTCGTATCCGACGGCTTGCACCTCGAGAAATCAAATCAAGGGGGTATGACCAATGTATAATATTTTTCGCATGAACTGCTACGGGAGTCACGTACTTCCCCGGCGCGCCCCGCAGTTGATTGCAGCGTTGATCGTATTGACGCTCGCCTTCACCGCTCAGGCCAGAACCCTCCTCTTCGACAGCGCCAAACCGTCGGTGAATATCGGCACCATCGGTCATATTGACCATGGCAAGACCACATTGACTGCCGCGATCGTCAAGGTCCTCCATGAAGATGGCTACCCGACCACCGTTATTTCGCCGCAAACAATGCGAGTATCAGGACCGATACCGGGTAGCAGCACAGCGGCCGAACGGACTCGAGGGGTCACGATCAACACAAACCATGTCGAATTTGAATCGGAATCCCTGCGCTACAACCTTGTCGATCCAGTATCCCGTGCCGATTACATCAAGAACATGATCACAGGCGAAACGCAAGTGGACGGAGCAATCCTTGTCGTCGCAGCACCAGACGGTCCCATGCCGCAGACCCGTGAACACATCCTGCTCGCACGTCAGACAGGGGTGCCTGCAATCGCTGTGTTTCTGAATCGGGCCGACCTCGTCGATCCGGAAACGGCGGACCAGGTCGAGCTTGCAATTCGGGAAATTCTCGACGACTACGGATACACGGATGCGCCCATAGTGCGCGGCAATGCCGAGAGCGCCCTTGCAGGTGATCCGTATGCATTGGATCAGATCCGTCAGTTCATCCATGTTCTTGATGGGGCCGTGCCTCTACCCGCGGCAGATGTTGACAAACCGTTCCTGATGGCAATCGAGGATGTGTATTCCATTTCAGGCCGGGGTTCTTCAGGCCGGGATTCGGTCACCAGCGGTCGCGTCGAGCGTGGAGTGATCAAGGTCGGAGACGAGATCGAGGTCGTTGGGATCCATCCAACGTCGAGCGCTGTGGTCTCGTCCGTTACCACGCTTAAGGATTTATCAGGACAGCCGCTGAGCCAGGAGCTCGAGCTGCGCGGAGCCGATGGTGGACCAGTGATTCCCGTAAAGGGACAGGTGGTGTGCAAGCCTGAGTCCATCACACCACACACGCGCTTCAATGCTGAAGTCTACGTCCTGACGGCCGACGAAAACGGAATCTCGGCACCGTTGTACAACGGCCAGACGTTGCAATTCTACTTTCTAACGACCGATGTCTTTGGAAGCATCAGTCTTAGTGAAAACACTGAACCGACTCTTCCGGGTGACGATATCATCGGTTTGATCGAGCTACAGACGCCTGTCGCCATGGAACAAGGCAGTCGGTTCGCGCTTCGACAGGGCAACGTGACGGTTGGCGTGGGTGTTGTCGTGGAGATTATCAATTAATGGATCTGCTAAAGGGGATGTAGCACTCTGCTGTCCCACGTTTTCTTCATGCCCATAGAACCAACATAACCGGGTCGGACCAGCGCAAGTGCTTGAAATTATAATGTACTAGCATTGTATGGCTTGAATTTTTCGCTTAGAAGTATCTTTTCAATACTGAAAAGGTGCTGATAAGAAAATCAGAAGGGGTGATGACACTTATGATCAGTTTCTTTTCTTCTGCAAGATCACGGCGAAATAATCGAGGATAGACTGAACCCCCCTGTTTCACTGGGTGTCCCCCCCCTTATTTGCATACAAGAATTCTTGATGTGTGTCTGCGAAAAGGTGACAGATTTTTTTTAGCGATGAGTGCTTCAATAAATAAATCTGTCACCTTTTCGGTAAAAATATATAAGGGTTCGGAGACAAATGATAATTGTTTGTCACCGAACCCTTTTTGTTTTCAGGCTTGCCCGATAGATATTTGGGATCAGAGTAAAAACTAAGGAGTAAATTCAGCTGCATTATTACTCTGACCCCAATTATGATGGGTTGCTACGCCCGTGTGCAGCCATCCACCCTCAAAATGGCTTGTGCATCCGTTTACCGGTAGGCAGGCCCTGGATGATCACAGTCGTCTCGCCGGTCGGGTTAACGATGCTGAGCGTGCCATTTAGCGGCGACCCTCCTGGTGGACAGGGCGCGGCATCCGGATTATTCACGGCGAAAGCGCCAAATCCTCGGATAGTTACGGCAGGACCTTCTTCGGGCACTGGTATTGTGAACAGCTGGAATGCCGAAGCGGGAATGTCCAGATTGACCGACTGCGACTCACCGCTCTGGACATCGTCGAGGTTGAGCTGTAGGGCGATGTTGTCGTTACACTGGTTCCAGAAAACGAACTCCGCGGCCTGCCGCGGACCGACACGTACCGGGGGTATATGCACATAATCATTCATGCCCCCCTTCAGAATGGTGGTCCCGGGATTGTGCGCTGACTGGTTCGTCCACTCTGGCGTGTGCGCTGGAATGTGGTGCATGGCGACCGTCGAGCCGTCGCCCGTGACGAGGGACAGTGTTCCCTCCAGGCCGCTCACGCAGGGGCCAGGCGCGAAGTGGATCGCGACACCGTATTGTTGTCGGCCTTCCTGTTCTGGGTAGCGCGACTCCAACATTGGCAGCGTGTACACGGCTGCCCCGCCCTGAACCACGTGGACGAGTTCCTGGGCGATCAAGCCCTTCCCGTCGGTAGTGGTAACGGTCGCGACAACGTCCTGCTTGCAGTTCCGGTTGTCGAGGGCGAGCTCTGCGTGCTGGGCCGGTCCAACGCCGAAATTTGGCACCCAAAGCCCGATATCGTCGATTCCGTCCTGATTGATGTCAGCAACTGCCTGGCAGCAAGCGAGACTGAGGACCAGCGAAGCGGCACACAGTACCTGCCTGGAAGCGTTCCGTGACCCGGGTGTAGCTTCAGTTGGCATCGTTCTCCTCCTAACCCGGCATAGCCGGAACCAAAATTCGTTGTATCAACTATCCTTATCCTCAGTTGCAAGAACAAAGGATAGCCATCATGAATCCGTTCGTCGAGCGCCACCGGGATAAGATCTCTGGCGTGCTTTCCTGCTTCGATCGTGTCGTCATCACCGGCACCCTTCCTGATATTGGCTATGCCGGCGCCATGGCGGGTTACCTCAGTTACCACAAGATCCGATTGTTCGATTACCCCCGATGGGCAGAGCCCCTGCGGGATGAGTTGCGCAACCATGCCGAGCAACTCGCCAGCGAGGCCGGCATTGAGATCGAGTTCATCCGTCGCCACAAGGCCTTTCGCAAGGAGGATCGGATCAAAGCCGTCATCGCCAAACGGGGCAATCATCCCGGCCTGGTCCACATCTTCTCGGCCATGGAATCCTGCACCGCTTATCGACCCTGGCATGACAAGGAAAAAGGTCATACCACCCTGAAACCCACATCCAACAAATGCCTCCATTACTACTTCTACTTCATCGATGAGTCCTTTGGACTCTGTTACGTCCGGGTGCCCACCTGGGCACCGTTCCGCCTGCAAGTCTATTTCAACGGCCATAACTGGCTGGCCCAGCGGCTGATTAAAGCCGGCATTCCCTTCGAGATGGCGGACAATGCTTTCCTGTCCATTGCCGATCCCAAACAGGCCCAGACGCTGGCCGACCGCTTGGACGCCAAACAGCTTCACCAGCGGCTAAATCGATGGGCCAAACAGTTCTGCCCGGTACACCAGCGCTTCCGCTCCGGTTACCACTGGAGCCTTATGCAGGTGGAGTTAGCCACCGATGTCGTCTTCCACCAACAGGCCGAATTCCAGCCACTCTACGAGTCCATTATCCGTACTGCTGTGCATGCTGTTAAAGCAGACAATGTCGCCACCTTCCTCGGCCGCAAACTGACCACCGCCTATCAAGGTGAGGTCGGTAACAATTTCAGCACCCGTATCCAGGGTACACGCATCCGGCACCAGATGGGGCCGACCAGCATCAAACTCTACGATAAAGCCGGCATCATGGCTCGTGTCGAATGCACAACCAACGATGCCTCTTTTTTCAAGATCCACCGATGGGTGGAACAGCGTGACGGCTGGCAACAGTGGAAACTGGCCCCGTTACGCAAAAACATCTACAGCCTACGGGATCTGCGCAAGCTGATGAACGCCGCCAACGAACGCTATCTCGCCTATATGGCGGCCATCGACAATCCTGACGCAGGGCTCAAGGACATCGATAAAATGTCCAGCCCAGCCAAGGATCAGGGCCGCTCATTCCGTGGATTCAACCTGTTCCAGGACAAGGACTACCGACTCTTTCTCACCATCGGGCGTGGCGAATGGTCAATCAGCGGTTTCCGTGCTGCCGATCTGCGGGTCTATATACCCGACCTATCACCCAGTCAATCTTCCTATCTCCTCAAACGATTACGAACCCATGGGCTGATCAAGAAAGTGGGGCGCCGTTACAAGTATTACCTGACAAAGTTCGGTCGTCGCGTCCTCGCCGCGTCCCTCAAAATTCGTGAATATTTCGTTGTTCCTACCCTTTGTGCTGATACGGCATGAGTATTTCTTTGTATTCTTGTTCAAGATTGCAGTGGTAAGGTACTAATATCACTAGATTCGAAGCGCCCGGCAAGGCATTTTCGTACAAATCAAGACTAGCCCCCAGGCATTATAAAGATACCGATATCCCGGCAGGCAAACCCATTTGTTATATGAGAATAACATAAAAAGGCAGGGCGGCAAATGAGAATCATTATCACGAACTTCTGGATAGGGGACAGACGGGCCGAGCGGTTCAACGGGGAGCAAAAGACGTTAATGTGAAATCTTCAAAGCCGTTTTCGTGCTAATGGGGTCACCCATAAGTCGTCCCCTGTCAACAGGGCGACAAAAAACGAAGTGCAACCACCCTAATAATATTTCCCGATCGGTTCTCGTGTCATGCGCCCGATTTTATCGTTCTGAGCTACTTCGAAGGGAAGTGCTTCAGTCACCCATCAGGATCAAGGTAATAGCTTTGCCGTCTGGCAAGTTGGCTATTACCCCTGGCCGCGTTGCGGCCCCATTAAATAATCGGTACCCCAGTGTATCTAATGTATACAGAGTTAAGGACTGGGTGTCAGTCTCCCGCGAGCTTACACTGAGGGCACTTCACGAACAACCGAGATTAAGATCAGGTGATGGATATTCAGAGCACCGGGCTATTCGCCATACCCCTTTCGATCTCATCACCTGAAACCGTATTACCCAAAGGCGCGCGCCACATCAAACGCCAGTGCCGTTTCTCAACATGTGATAACACGCACGGGTGAGCTTGTTGGCGACCGTTTTCTTGGCCACCATCACCGGTACCTTCTTGCACTTGCGCTGATAGATAGCGCTTGATAGTCGGCTCCCAGATAGAGGCGTAATGGGCCGCCTCGACAAAGGCCATCGCCAGGTAGCGGTTGCCATTTTTGGTGTTTCCCTTGCCCTTGGATTTGCCATTGCTGATTTTCTCCGAGGGCACGCAGCGAGCATAGGATGAATAATTGCCCACTTGCACAAAACGCTGCATTTCCACATGCTGTTCCTGGATGGTGTTTACACTGAAAACAAATACGGCAAGACACGGTTTCAACGCACCCACGCACCGGATCAGCAGGAATTGACGGGGCTGGTGCATACGATCAGCCATCGGGTGGCCGGATATCTGGAGCGAGAGGGTGTCCTCGAACGCGATGAAGAAAACCGTTACCTGAATCTGGAAGATCGAGACGAAGACCCGATGCAACAGGTATTGGGTTGTTCCGTCAGCTACCGGATCGCCGTGGGCCCACAGCAAGGGCGCAAGGTATTCACGTTACAGACCCTACCTTCCTGGGAAGAGGATGACCGGTTTGCGCAGGTGGCGAAAGAATCAGGGTTCAGCCTGCATGCCGGGGTTGCGGCACAGGCGTGGGAAAGGTCAAAGCTTGAACGCCTTTGTCGCTATATCACGAGACCGGCGGTCTCAGAGAAACGGCTTTCAGTGACGTTCCTCGGGGAATATCCGGTATCAGCTCAAGACACCCTACAGCGACGGGACCACACATGTCATTTTTGAACCGTTGGATTTTATCGCCAAATTGGCTGCCCTGGTTCCCAAGCCGAGGGTGAATCTCACGCGTTTCCACGGCGTGTTTGCCCGTAGGGTGCAAATATTCGAAGGAGCCGTATGATATTGTTATCGCACAATATTACGGATGATCTGTTCGAGCAATGACAAACGCTATACAACCTTTCCACCTCCTTGTAATCGCCCTGGCAGGCTGGCTTAACCGCCAGCAACAGGCGGTCATCGACTATCTCATCGAAGAGAATCGTGTGCTCAAGGAGCAGCTCGAAGGACAGCGGCTTCGGTTCACCGACGAGCAGCGGATACGATTGGCCGTGAAGGCTAAGGTGCTTGGCCGTCGGGTACTTGATGAACTGGAGACGCTGGTGACGCCCGATACGCTGCTCGCCTGGCACCGGAAGCTCATCGCGAAGAAGTGGAGCTATGCCAGGAATGGACCGGGACGACCGCGCGTCGCGCAAGAGATCACCGATTTGGTACTCCGCATGGCGAGGGAAAATACCTCCTGGGGTTATGACCGAATACAAGGCGCACTCGCCAATGTCGGTCACATCGTTGCACCGAACACAGTGAAGAATATCCTGAAAAGGCATGGCATAGAACCGGCACCGGAGCGAGAGAAACGCACCTCGTGGAGGACGTTCTTAAAAGCGCATTGGGACGTGATGGCCGCCACGGATTTCTTTACGGTTGAGGTCTGGACGCCCCGCGGTTTGTTGACCTATTACGTGCTGTTTATCATGCATCGTTCAAAGCGTTCCGTGCACATTGCTGGGGTAACCACGGCGCCCAACGGTGCATACATGAGGCAAATGGCCCGCAACCTGACAGACGTGAGTGACGGCTTTCTTTTAAACAGTCGGTACCTCATCATGGATCGCGATACAAAATACACGGAGGACTTCAGAGACTATCTGGATCAAGAGGGCGTGAAGCCTGTTCGCTGTCCGGTTCGGGCGCCGAACTGTAACGCGTTTGCTGAGCGCTTTGTGCGTTCAATAAGAGATGAATGTTTGGATCGTATGATTCTTTTCGGCGAGACATCGCTTCGCCGGGCGCTCAGAGCCTATGTCATACATTATCACAGCGAACGAAATCACCAGGGTGTAGGGAATCGGTTGCTGGAGCCGCTAGCCACCGTCAGTTCAATCAATGAGCCCATTCAACGTCGTGAACGGGTTGGTGGTTTGCTCAATTTCTACTATCGTGAAGCAGCTTGAAAGAGAGGGTTCTGTTTTTGCACCGCACGACTTGCAAACCGGAGTCCCTGTGATCCGAAAACACTGACCAGGGCGGCCAGGGATTACCTCGACTCGGAACCAGCATTTGCCCTCGGTTCAGCCATGGCGGCACTGCGCTGGTTGGGCGAGGGGTGGGGTTACGAGGTGACCAGCGTCGATGTGATGGAGGCTTATGACCGGGCGATGGACGCTGCGGCCAGGTTGAATAACATTGACGACATTACCGAGCGGGTTTGGCAACTCATCGAGGCGAGTGACAATGCAGCGACACAGTTTGTTCGACAGGCCTTGCAGGTACGAATGCGTGCGTATCGGGCAGGCAATTCCACCGTGGCATAGTGGTATGTCTCTGAAAAATCAACAGGATACGCACTTATTTTCAACTGCTCAGACGCCAGATCCGGTTTTCACGCCATTGAAAACAAGGGTTATCCGAAAATGCATCGTTGTGTGGGTATTGCTAAAGGTAACATAAATGCTACTATATCGGTCATATGATAGAGGTTAGAGAATACCTCGATGCTGAGGGAAACAGTCCGTATGCCAAATGGTTCGATCGTCTGAATGTGGCCGCTGCGGTCAAGGTGGCGACAGCCGTCCATCGGATGGAGCAGGGTAACTTCTCTAATGTGAAAGGTGTTGGTGCCGGCGTCTATGAGTACCGGATTGATTTTGGTCCTGGCTATCGGATCTACTTCGGCAAGGATGGGGACTGGTTGGTGATATTGCTCGCGGGTGGTACCAAGAAGCGCCAGGACGCAGACATTGCTGCCGCAAAAGGGCACTGGCGCGACTATAAGCGCCGGAAACGGCAAGGGGTGACATGATGGCTTTAACGAAAGATTTTAAGGACACCATACAGGCACGCGCCCAACGGGATCCCGCGTTTCGCAAGGCCCTGCTGCAAGAAGGGGTCGAATGCCTGCTTGCCGGTGATGTCGATACCGGAAAAGCGGTGCTGCGTGACTATATCAACGCGACGATCGGGTTCGAGGAAATCTCCCGAGTCTTCGACAAGTCAAGCAAGAGTCTCATGCGTATGTTCGGGCCAAAAGGGAATCCCCAGGCGAGCAACCTGTTTGCGGTGATTCATTACCTGCAGGAGCAGGAAGGTATACACCTGGAAGTCAAAGCCCGGAAAGTGGCCTAGGAGGTGCTATGTTGCAGCGTTCAATCGGCAATTTTTTCGAGCATTTTTAAGGATTTTCTGAACATGGTATTTTTCATGGTATTCCCACTTGTGAGAAAAATAAGCCATTGAAATTAAATCAAATAAATCGCTCGTTTACAATCGAGTGGGAGTGAACTGAATCTATAATGGATTGAAATATAATAATAAAGCAAGTCATATCGATAATATAATCTGCATCATCAATGGTATTTTCCATGGTATCTGCCGCGTGTTGCAAAGCAAAAAGCAGCGATACCATGAGTGGCAGATGGGTGCTGTCATGGTATTGGTAATTAAGCAAGTGCCCAAATGTAAATGTGTTCCTGTATATGTTCGCGAGGAGCCCTGATCGACAATACATTGGGCGGGCATTGCCGAATACGATTACCAGTAATCTGTAATAAAGAATTTACAGAAACTTGCATAATATGGAAGTGAATGTAAATTATAGGGATGACGCCTCTTACGGAACAGATCCTCAAGGCCGGTCTGGCGGACCGGCCCTTGTCGGCCAGTCAAGTAGACCGCCTGTTGGGCGGCAGTGATGCGCGCCGGTACGGCCAGGTCAATCGTGCCCTAAAGTCAGGAGAATTGATCAAACCACGTCGTGGGCTGTACGTCGTGAATCCGTTGTACCGAAAGCATCCCCTGCACCCGTTTGTTCTGGCCCAGCAAATGCTGCCCGGCAGTTATGTCTCGGCCGAGTCAGCGCTGGGTTTTCATCGCTGGATCCCCGAATCGGTGCACACCGTGTTGAGCGTGACCCATGGTGGTAAGTCGATTGCTTACGAACACGAGCAATTGGGCAAATTCGAGTTTCGGCGTATGACGACCAACACCGGTTATTTTTTGCAGTCAGTCGCCAGGTGTGAGTTGCAACAACAGGCGGCGTTGGTTGCCGAACCGCTCCGTGCGTTGCTGGATCTGGTGTACTTACGCAAGTTCGAGTGGCAGGGAATTAATTTTTTGACCAGCGGAATGCGCATTGATGAACAGCAACTGCATACCGTCACTGGATTGGAAATTTCCAGATTGATAACGGTATACAAAGGAAAGCGGGAACGGGCTTTCCTGGCGGGATTGCAAAGGGCGTTGGGTCTATGATTGCTTTGATTCAAAAACGCTTGGCAGACTATAACTCCAGCGGCCCGCTCGACGAAGAGAATGCGCTCAAGGAGATTGTGCAGGAGATTATCCTGTTTGCTTTGTGGCGCGCCGACTTCTTCGAAGTGGCGGCATTTCAGGGTGGGACGAGTTTGCGAATTCTATATGGCATGAACCGTTTCTCAGAGGATATCGACTTTATCTTGCGAGAACCGAACCCTGAATTTCAGTGGCGGCCTCATCTGGATAATATTGCTGAAACCTGCGAAGAATTCGGAATCGCACCGGAGGTGCTGAATAAGCAGCGCATGGATAGCAACGTAAAGGCCGCTTTGATCAAGGATACGTCCGTTGCGAATCAGTTAAATTTGCGCTTCTATGACCAGAAACCCGGCAAGAAACTGACCATCAAACTGGAGATTGATACCAATCCACCAACAGGCTCTGATTTTGAATATACCTATTTGAGTTTCCCCGTGGATTATGAGGTTTGTCACCAGGACCTGAGTAGTAATTTTGCCTTGAAGATGCATGCCCTGCTATGCCGTCCCTATCTCAAAGGTCGGGACTGGTATGACTTTAACTGGTACATTGCCCAGGACATTGCGCCGAAAATTGAGTTGTTAAAGAACGCGCTTCTGCAGCATGGGCCTTGGCAGGGGCAGGATGTGAACGTGGATCGAGCATGGCTGGTAAATGCCTTGCGAGGCAAGATGACATCGATTGACTGGCGAGATGCCGCAGTGGATGTGGAGCGGTTTTTAAAGCCAATCGAACAGAAGAGCCTTAAGCTTTGGAGCGAGCGATTTTATCTGCATAAGCTTGAGCGATTGAATGAACTGCTTGGTGGAAAATGAACTTCCATTTTGTCCTGTGAGCATTGATACACTCAAAGAAGAGCTGGCTAATATCGACGCAGATACCTTGCGGGATTTTGTTTTCGATCTCTACCTCCGCTATCCGGAGTTGAACGACAAGATCGAAGCGCTGACATTGGCAAAAGATCCGGTCGCGCTGTCCAAGGTATTGGGGAAACGTATTGCGTCGCTGCGTCGAGGGCGGAGGTTTATCGATTATCGGGCGAGTTTTGATTTTGCGCGCGAACTGGAATCGTTGCTAGCCGATATTGAAAGGGGACTGCTGGCGGGCTCGCCGAAACATGCCTTTGATCTGGTTGACCGATTCCTGGCGACGGCGGAATCGGTGCTCAATCGTGTCGATGATTCAAGTGGATCAGTAGGTCAGGTGTATCGCGATGCGGTGATACTGTGGTTGACAGCGGCCAAAGCGTGGCAGGGTACCAACGTGGACTGGCTCGAGCGGGTGTATGATTTATATCAGGCAAAATGATTATGGCGTACTGGACCCGTTATTACCCAATGCGCACCTGTTGTTATCGCAGGATCAACTGAAGCAACTGGCGTGGCGTTACGAGAATGAGTTACGCAAGTCGTTAAGGACTCCCGAGCAAGAGGGACGCCTTAATCATGTTGCCTTGCACAGCCTCGTGGCATTAGGGGCGATCGCCGATGCCCTACGCGACCCTGCCTTGTACGAACGATCGGTATTGATGCATTCGCCGCAGCTAAACAACCTGCAAATGAAGTCCATTTGTGAAAAATATTTGCAGTGTGAACAGCCCAATGCTGCGATGCGTTATCTGAACCAGGCGTGGGAAAGTCGTTTCGAGCATGATCGTCTGACATTGCTGGATGAAGTCTGTTTGCAAACGGGCGATCGGCAACAGCTCAAAGCGATTCGCTGCCGGCTTTTTCAGAGCGAGCAGAGCCACGACAGCTTCACGCGGTATCTGGAGGTGTTGGACGAGGATGAGAAAGACAAAGCTCGTGACTCAGCGATCAAACTAGCCGAACAAGGCCGCAATATCTTGCTCAGTGCCGATTTGTTGTTGAGCCTAGGCCTGCCTGATCGCGCCCAGACGTTGGTTCTGTCGCGACATCACGAATTGCCTGAGTGTTTTTACGACAGCCTGCTGAGGTTGGGCAAGGCGTTTGAGAAAGCCGATTGTGATCTGGCGGCCACTGCCTGTTACCGCGCATTGTTGCTCGATATCCTTATGCAGGCTCGTAGTAAGGCGTACGGCCATGGTGCGAGCTATTTCAAAAAGCTGGAAGCCCTGGCGGAGCACATCAAGGCGTATAAACCCTTGCCGGCGCATCACGCCTTCGTGCAGCAACTACAGTCGGATCATGGGCGCAAGAGAAGTTTCTGGGCGCGACTGCAGACATAATGGTCAGAGGTCGCCTGGTCAAAATACTCATCCGTATCGCGATATCAACAGGTTACCATCTATTGCTGGTGTCGCAACGCCTTTGTATTTTGCCTCATATGAGGCTTAGAATTGGATGGTAAATTCGAGTTAACGGTGAGGATTCTTAATGGATTGGGCGCGCATACTGGCCTATATCACTGGGACAGTGGACCAGGAGCTGCTTTTGCGTAATGAGTATCTTGTCGCCGAAAACCGGATCCTCAAAGCTCAACTCAAGACACCGTTGCGGGTCACTGATGCGGAGCGGATGACACTCGCTGAAATCGCGCATCGCCTTGGCCGTAAAGCCCTTGAAGATGTCGCTAATGTCGTTAAGCCCGATACCCTCTTGGGCTGGTACCGGAGGTTAATCGCACGCAAGTTCGATGGGTCCAAGTCGCGTCACTATCCGGGCCGCCCCAGAATTGATCATGAGATCGAACAATGGGTCGTGCGCATGGCCCAAGATAACATCGGATTGGGGCTACGATCGGATTGTTGGCGCCATGGCGAACCTCGGCTATAGGCTATCCGATCAAACGGTTGGCAATATTCTGCAGCGCCATGGTATTCCGCCTGCACTGGAGCGCAAGCGCACAACAACGTGGAGTGACTTCATCCGTGCACATATGTCTGTCCTTGCGGGTACCGACTTTTTCTCTGTGGAGGTACTGACGCTACGTGGATTGGTCACTTACTACGTGCTGTTCTTTATCCGTCTGGAGAGCCGTCGCGTTGAGGTTGCTGGGATCACGCGACATCCTAATGGAGCCTGGATGAAACAAATCGCCAGGAATGTCACCATGGACGAGTGGGGCTTTCTTGACGGATGCCGGGACCTCATCCATGACCGCGATACGAAGTACACGGATTCGTATCGCGCGATCGTCAAATCGGGCCACGTAGAGCCACTCAAGCTTCCAGCACGGAGTCCGAATTTGAACGCCTACGCCGAGCGCTGGGTAAAATCGGTGAAAGAGGAAGCTTTGTCAAAGCTGATCCTATTTGGTGAGGCTTCGTTGAGGCGTGTGCTCAGCGAGTACCTGGTACATTTTCATGCCGAACGAAATCATCAAGGCAAAGGCAATGTACTGTTATTTCCAACCGCCGCGCAAGCAAAGACTCGTGTTGACGGATCAGTTGCCTGTAAGGAACGCTTGGGTGGGCTGCTGAAATATTACCATCGGGACGCTGCGTGAGTGTGATGCCTACACGGTCGCGGCAGCTTTGATCCTGTCTGTGGACGATAATGGCGGAGTTGTTTCCTACCGATCCTAAACGCATCCGCGAGCGAATTCGCCGCTACGAACGTGCCCTGAAAAGAGAACTGGAAGAGGGATACGGCGGAGACGGCTACGGGAAGCGGTTTTTGCTGGGACCACTGTACATGTTGATGGGCGATGTCGACGGTGCGCTGGCTTCCTTCGACTGGTATGAAGGCGCCTACCCCGACGACGGCGGAGAGCCGTACCAGTATCTGACCTGGGCACTGGCACTGTTCCGCGGTGGTCGCCGGCAAGAGGCGTTGAATAAGCTTTACCAAACCATGCTCGAGAACCTCTATCTTGTACCCTTCCTACTGGGACGAAGTCCCCAGCGACTTGATATATGGCACGGTAGCAACCTCGCATGGATTGAGTACGCCGTTGAGGTGCCTCAAGAGTTGCTGAATCGTGAGCTTAAACTGATTTTAAGTAAATTCCAGCATGAATGGCACTAAGTTAAGCCTGTAACTTCTTCGCATGCCCATATTTTTCGATCTCCATCCGTGCTTGCTGTCGAGGTCTATCCAATCGCGGATAAGGCTTTGGCCTGCGTTTGACTGCCCGCGGTTCGATCCTTCCGGGTCGATCGGCTACCCGTATTCGCGCAATGAGTACCAGCAGGGTTGCCGTATCTTCATCAGCTGCGGAGAGAAACTGACGTTGACTCCACGCCACCCAAATCTGCAGCGTATGCTTGAAGCTCAATTGACGCGGCAATACGTCCGCTTGCAATGCCGCCTCGGCCATCAGCAGCCGGATTAGATTGTACGCCAGCAGGTATGCCCAGAACTCTTTCTCGCACATCTGCGGGGTTTTGCAGCTGAGCGCTTCCATGCCAAGGGTCGTTTTGATGTTTCTCAGATCCAGCTCCACGTTCCAGCGCTGCCAAAACAACTCCCCCAGCGCAGCTTTGGGCGTTTTGCGCGGCGAGAGGAACGTGCTCACCAACACCTTCTTGCCGACTTTCACCTCGCGCACCTTGATTTCATCCGGATAGCCACGGTACGCCTCCACACTCATCCAGTCAGGCCTGGCAGGCTTGGACCACCACACCAGGTGATCGCGCGCGCCGAGCCGCTCGCCTCTGCGAAAATCGGTGATCCGCGCACCGTGCTGCTCAAACAGCACATCCACTGCGCGCCTGAGCATGTCGGCAATCAGGAAATAACTGCAAAAATAGGCATCCGCCAGCATCACATCACCTTCGACAAAGCACTCCTTGAGCTCCCGGAACAAACCGTGTTCACCCGTGCCCTTGCCTTGGTACGGCCCAATGGCGGCATCCAGCACTGCCCCATTGGAAAGCGCAATCACGCCCACCAGGCGCGCCAGCGGAAAACCAACGCCAGGTTCTTGCTGCCCATCTTGGGGGAAACGCGCCTGATTCTCCGCGGTGTCCGGCATCGACACCGTCGTACCGTCCACCAGCTTCACGTGTCGGCCTTGCCACAGCCACTCTTGGGGGCTCTGCTCACCCAGCAGCGCGCCGCTTTGCCGCGCCAGCGTACCGACCATCTCCTGCGGCAAGCGCTGGCGCGCCTGGCAATAGCCGCTGGTGTTCACGCTCCCGGGATTCATCCCGGCCAACAGGCGAGCGACGATCGCTTCGTTCACCGCGTTCTGACAAGACCCATCCGCACTCATGATCTGCCCCAAAAACATCGCCAATGTCAGCGTCGGAGGGAACTGGCGTTCCCGGTGCTCCGGCAGTTGGGCCTCAACCGTTTCCAGCATCCGTGGATCGGTGAGTAGATTGAAAAAATGGTTGGCATCGACTTTTTGAGCACGTTTGGCGAGGTGATGTTGCTGTTGGGCAGATCGACAGTTAAAGTTGTGTCCCATGAAGGTTGGCCTCGGGGTGGGTGGGGTGGAGGTCTGATAGCAAACATCTTAACCAATCCCAAGCCAACCTTCTTCATCGCTCTCAATACATTAGCGCATCGCGCTCGTATCGCTGGGGCTTAACTTAGTGCCATTCAATTCCAGCAAACATTAAACGAAAGGCGTTATGCCTACCTGATTTTCCATCTCGCCACGGGTTAAAGCACCTCCCCTGACGAAGCGTTTTTTGGCGCGACGTATTTCTTGTGGACATCTTCAGAGTCCCAATTCATCAGGCGTAAAATTATTGCACGGCTAGTGTCAAATCAGCTTGACGCCATAGACAACCCCGGCTAGTCTTGGCCCCCATGAAACACACAAGGGCAACGTCATGACGGGATATTTCGGCTCCAAGGCCGCATTGGGGTTGTACCAAAACATCATAGCGATGATGCCACCCCACGACACCTACATCGAAACCCATCTGGGCGGCGGGGCCGTCATGCGCAAGAAGCCGCCCGCCCGGAACAACATCGCCATCGACATCGACCCGGAACCACTGGCGTCATTCGACTGCGGTTATCACGTACAAAAAGTCAACGATTGCGCCCACCGCTACCTGCGCGAATATGACTACGCCGGTTCAGAACTGATCTATTGCGACCCGCCCTACCTGATAGAGACGCGGACCTCGAAACGCCGTTACCGCCATGAGTACAGCAGGCAGGACCATTTGGACCTGCTTGACCTGCTCAAGTCCCTGCCGTGCCGGGTCATCCTCTCCGGCTACCCGTCCGCCCTGTATGACGGCAGGCTGGAAGATTGGAACTGCGTGGAACTACAGGCCATGACCTGGGGCGGCCCACGCACGGAGAAACTCTGGTACAACTACGATATCGACCGCGTGCACTGGGCCACCTACGCGGGAAAGGACTTCACCGACCGCCAGCGCATCAAACGCAAGGCCGAACGTTGGGCAAGGAATTACCAGGCGCTACCCCCCGCGGAACGGCTCGCCCTGTTGGCGGCGATCATGGCGGTGGAAGCGGTGGAGACAGATTAACGACGTGACAGCCCCCGCCGTAAAAGGCAACGGACAACCCGCCCCGGACAAGGCGGGGCTGGAGAAACTGTCCAAGGCCAAACTCATTGCAATGATCCTCGAACAACGCGAGGACACGCGCATCCGGCTTGACGAAAAAGACAAGCAGATAACCGAGCTGAGCGAACAGCTCGCCAAACTGCAAGGCGAGATCGACCAGGGAAAGGTCGGGCAAAAGATCAAGGACATCAACAAGCATGTCAACCAACCGAGTTCGAAGAAACCGGAATGGGACAAGGACGGCAACCCGAAGCCGACAACAAAGGGCCAAAAGAAAAAGCGCAAAAAGAGAACCGGCTGCGGCAACCTGGGAAAATCCGGCCTCACGCCTGACGAGACACATCTCATTCCCCTGGCATCATGCCCTTGCTGCGGCAATGACCTGGGCGGCAGGAAAGGCAAGGCGGACAGCGGGCGTAGGGTGGAAGACATCCCCCCGCCCGCGCAGAAGACCATCGTGTTCAAAGAGGTAACGGAATCCAAGTGGTGCGACCAATGCAAGAAAATGGTCTCGTCAACCTCCGAAAAGGCACTGCCGGGCTCGGACATCGGCCTGAACGCCATGATAGAGATGGCCTACGTGTGGGTGATGTGCGCGCTGTCCTTCCCGAAGATCAGGGATCTTTTCGTCAACTTCAAGACACTGAGGCTGTCGACGGCCGGCATCTCCAGGATCATGATCCGGCTGAGCGGCCTATTACAGCCGGTTTATGAGGAAATATTAAACGACGTCAAGCAGGGGGCGAAGATCTGGGCCGACGAGACCGGCTGGCGGGTCAAGGGCAAGCTGTGGTGGTTATGGATATTCGCCAATGAGCGCAGCGCTTATTATTGGCCCGACAAGACACGCGGGGGGCCGGTCGTTGAGCGCCTCCTGGGTGAGGTGTTCTTAGGCATCCTGATCGTGGACGGCTGGCACGCCTACACGAAGATTGTCTGTGACCGGCAAACCTGCATGGCGCACATATTCCGCAAGATACGCGCCTTCATTGACGCGTTTCCCCAATACCGTTCCATCATGACATTCTACCTGAAACTGCGGCGGATCATCAGGGATGGCGAGAAACTGCAAGCGGCGCGTGATGGGTTGAGCGAGCTGGTGTTTCAGCGGCGGTTGAAGGCCCTGGAAAAAAGGCTGGACGCGTTGCTGGAATGGAAGAACCCCAATGACACGCTGAAGGAGGTGATAAAAAAAGTCCACCGCCAGAAGGACCATATACTGACCTTCATCAAGCATGAAGACGCGCCCCACCACAACAACTACGGCGAATACATCATAAAGAAGGGTGTCGTGAAGCGGAAGATGTCCGGTGGCAGCATGTCCGCCGAAGGCGCCAGGGCCTATGCTTGCATACAGTCGGTCGCCATGACATGTCAGTTAAGGGGCATTTCCTTCCACCGCTTTCTTAAAGCCAGTTTGGTTTGTTATATCCGTACGGGAAGGCCTATGTTGCTGGCTGAATATGAGTCCGGTTTGATACCACTGGCAATCGCTGCTTAAATCCAGTTTAAGCTCACACAGGTTCCAACTTACCCCCGATGATCAGCGCCCGCACCACCCACCGCTGTCAGACCAAAATAAACTGACATAGCAGGCTCGGAAAACTGCTCCAGTTTACACAGCCCACTGTTCTCGTCTGGTGAATGACGTGTTCTGGCCGGCAGCGGCGCCACTCGCTCTAAAAGGTACTGAAGTACGAAACGTCTGCTTTCTGGAAGAGACGTCCGCTTTACGGGCGATCACCCCATGTCGGCTTAGGGTCGTCGGACTAAACCAATGGGATGGCGTAGGGTGCAAATATTCGAACGAGCCATATGATATTGTTATAGAACAGTATTACGGATAATCTGTTTGCGCCATGTCGCACGTTATACAACCGTTCCATCTCCTTGTGATCGCCCTTGCAGGCTGGCTTAATCGGCAGCAACAGGCGGTCATCGACTATCTCCACGAGGAGAATAGTGTGCTCAGGGAGCAGCTCGAAGGACAGCGGCTTCGGTTCACCGATGAACAGCGGATACGACTGGCCGTGAAGGCCAAGGTGCTGGGTCGCCGGGCACTTGATGAACTGGAGACGCTGGTGACGCCCGATACGCTGCTCGCCTGGCACCGTAAACTCATCGCGAAGAAGTGGACGTATGAAAGGAAGGGACCGGGTCGACCACACATTGCGCAAGAGGTCACCGACTTGGTACTCGCATGGCGAGGGAGAATTCCTCCTCGGGCTACGACCGTATACAAGGTGCACTGACTAATATCGGCTATGTCATTGCACCGAACACGGTCAAGAATATCCTGAAAAGGCGCGGCATAGAACCGGCACCGGATCGGGAGAAACGCACTTCGTGGAGGACATTCTTAAAAGCGCACTGGGACGTGATGGCTGCCGCGGATTTCTTTACGGTTGAGGTCTGGACACCCCACGGTTTGTTGACCTATTACGTCTCGTTCGCCATGCGACTCAAGACGCGTGCCGTGCATATCGCCGGGGTCACCACGGCGCCCAACGGCGTCTACATGACGCAAGTAGCCCGGAACCTGACAGACGTGAGTGACGGCTTTCTTTTGCACAGTCGGTACCTAATTTTGGACCGTGATACAAAGTATGCGCAGGATTTCAGAGACTTCCTGGATCGGGAGGGGATTAAACCAGTACGCTGTCCTGTTCGGGCACCCAACTGTAATGCATTCGCAGAACGGTTTGTGCGTTCTATAAAAGATGAATGCTTGGATCGCCTGATTCTTTTTGGCGAGGCATCGCTACGCCGAGTACTCAGAGAGTATGTTGCGCATTATCACGCTGAAAGAAATCATCAGGGTGTAGGAAATCGATTGCTGGAGCCATGTTCTATGGTCAGTTCAACCGATGGGCCTATTGAGTGTCGCGAACGTCTTGGCGGTATGCTCAAGTTCTGCTACCGTGAAGCGGCTTGAAAGCAAGGTTTCTGTTTTTGTACACTACGGCGTCGGGCGTCCATGACTTGGGCGTCGCGCCTGAAGCGTGTCTTCAAATAGTAACATCGATATCGAGACCAGCACTGAATGCGGTGGGCCGGTGAAGGTGATTGCCTGCATCGAAGACCCATTGGTGGTGATCAAGCAGATCCTCGATCACCCCCTTCTCAACCACAGCTGACCGGAGGTATCTCAGCGCGGACAACGATCCGCTGTTCCAGAATCACCGTCGCAAGCGAACTTGAGGATTCGCAGGGCAAAGGGAGTAACAGCCATTCCGTATGCGGAGCTATCGCCCCCCTTCATTGAGCGACTCAGCGCAACTGTTGGTCGTGAGTTGCTGGGCCACACATGATGCTGCAACGCGGTTAATTCGTGTTAACACGCCTCGATCTCAGGGCCATTTGCTGGATAATCAATAGATCGCCCAAGTTTATCCGGCCATCCGGCGCCGGGACACCTGCCACTAAGGGGGGCTACGTCGATGATTTGCATTACCGCGGGTCCTTCCAGCAGACTGCGTGTGACTATGAGTACATCCCCTGCATCAACCTCTCCGTCATAGTTAATATCGCCATAGTTCCCGAAGCCCACCGGATCTACCCCGGGGCTCACTCACCACCGGCGCACCCGGCGAAACACCCGTCTGCGCCACCGGCGTCACCTCAAAGGTGATCGTCGCGCTCACATCCGCCATTGTCAGCACATAGCCGGTACCCGTCGCGCCCGCAATCGCGGTCCCGTCACGCAACCATCGGAAGGTCGAGATGCCTTCCGGGTCATCATCCGCATCACTGTAGCTGTAGCTGCCCATCAGTGTCTGACCCACTTCCGCTACACCCGTGATGCCCACCCCGCTCGCCACCGGCGCGGTGTTCATGGAGACCGGATCAAACACGACATCCACCCAGTAGTTGGAGGATTGCTACCCCTGGTTCCGAAAACTGCTCGCGGCACCGTAGGCATACACACCATTGAATCCCGACACACTATCCTGCAGCGCACGCAACGGCGCATTGTTCACCCCGGCGGCGGCAAAGTAGTTCAGATCGCTGCTGAATACCCCGAGCTGGTGTGGTACGAGGCCACGTAGACGGTATCTGCGGTAATGGCTACCGGTGTGGGGAGATCGACGTGCTGCCAGCCGGAGGCCGTTTCGGTGACAAAGCTGGCCGACGCCAGCAACTCGCAGGTATCGGACCAGAGATTGCCGACATGCGCCCCGCTATTCGCAGTTGATTTGTAGAACCTGAGCGCGGTCACAGTGCCGTCAACATCAGCCGCGAACCTGATACCCCAGCTCCACGGCATTCGTGTCGTTCTCGGCCATTGTGCCCGATAGCGCTGTAGCCCGCCAGATGCTGCAGTTGCTCGTGCAACCGCCACCGATACTGACCGTGACCCCGGCGGCCGGCATTTCCACGTTGCCACTGTCATCCACTGCCCGACTCATGAGGGTTATGGAACCTGAGCCGCTGGCATTCCACAGGTAGCTCCAGTTGCCACGACCGGCTGCGGGATGCCAGCTAGCCCCGCCATCGGTTGACACTTCCACGCCAGCGACCACACCGCCGCCTGTGTCGCTGGCTGTACCACTGACAGTCACCGGACTCCCCGTGGACAGATTTGCCCCATGCGCGGGCGTATCGATCACCGAAACGCGTGCAGCGGTATCACTGCTAATCGTGGACGCGACCAGGCCGGGCTGAAGGCTCATCGGTTGCACACTCATATCGGCAAACAGGTCGACGGTAGCCTGTTGCAGCCGTGCATCCGGACTGGGCACCTCCAAGCAGACTTTTTCATGGTATAGATCATGGAATCGCTGTGCTCAAGATCAGCACAGCGATCCAGTACCATGCCGTGTGTGTTGAGTCGCTCATGGTATTCGCGATCGATCATTTGCCATCCTGGAATGGGTGGACTGGTTCAATAACCGGCGACTGCTGGAGCCGATAGGCAATATCCCGCCAACTGAGTTTGAAGAGCAGTATTATGAGCAAACCGAAGGGTCAGCCATGGCGGCATTACTCAAGCAAAACACCCTCCGGGATTCCTGAGGCGATTCACGCCGACCACCAACGTCATCTTTCAGACTTTGTATCTTGATGCTGACCACTTAGCCGCTGGATTTCCGATAATCCAGGGGTTATTTGTCAAACGCCAGTTTCATCTTGCTTGCAACTTTCTTCAGTCGTTTATCGCCTGTCCAAAGCATGGCATCTTCCGCCAATGCGGTTGCAGCAAGCAGATGGATATCAATATAACCGACTCCCAGTCCCATCAGTTGATTGTGTTCGATAAAGTTCAGTGCCTCTGCTGGAGAGGCTACCGGCGACTGTGGGAGGTCATTGAGCAGTCTGAGAATTTCATCACGATTACGCAAATTCCCGCATGCCAGTTCACCTGTGACAAAGGGGTGAGCCAGTACCTGGCTTCGGTCAAGTAAATCAGCAAGCCGGGAATCATCGGAGCGCAGATGGTCGATCCAGATCGAAGTATCGACTAGGATCATTTTGCAGGATCGGGCTGGCGACGAGGTATTGGCTTCAGTTGAGGCTCGCTTCCTCCCAGTCGCGCCAACCGGCGCGCGCTTTCTCGCTCAATAAGGGCGCGCAGTCCCTCTCGAACGAGTGCAACTTTCTCGCTCACCCCGGTAATCCGCTGAGCCTCTGCCAGTAATTGGTCGTCGATGTTCAGTGTGGTTCTCATGAGTAATCTCCCTCATCAGAAGGCATAATAAATGACATCATATGATGATATATTGGATGCGCAGATTGCGCAAGGGCGTGTCGTTGAATAGCGCTTGAGCTACAGTGATCTAGAGCGAAAGCTGGCAGAGCTTACAGATTGGCCGCGTAAGGATTGTGATTTTCAGCGACAATCGGCAACCATTACTGAGCATGGTGTTTATCATGGTATTACCACCTACACCAACAAGTAAGCCATTGATATAAAATCGTAAAAATCGCTGGTTGACAATCGAGTGGGAGTAGGAAAAATTCGTAACCCATTGAAACATAATAATAAAATAACTCGAATTAATAATATAATCTGCATCATCAATGGTATTTTTCATGGTATTTATTGCCTGTAGCAAGGCAGAAAACATCGATACCATGAAAGGAAAACTGATGCTGGCAGGGTATCAGAGCGCTTGAACTGCGTGTGCTCTGGAGCAATCCGGAAATCTGCTATAGCAGCACAGCTTCAAATTGCTTTGCCTTATCCGTGCTGGCTGATTCACCTGAAAATAGGATGGTATAGCCCATCGTCTTGTAGCTTTTCTCGCGCTTATTGAACATGCGCTGGAGCATGGGCAGACCGCAGTCAACGTAGTCGTGAATCGTCACTTGCGTTTTATCGTCTGATTCCCGATGAATCCTTCCCGCATATTGTGCCAGTGAGCCCTTCCAGGCGATTGGCATGGCGAGGAACAGGGTATCCAGCCTGGGCAGGTCAAAACCCTCGCCCACATACTTTCCAGTGGCGACCACAACCTGCGCCGACTGTAAATGCTCGTCAACATGCTTGCGTTCAGCGGCTTTCATTGCACCTTTCAATATGATGGAATTGACTCCGCTGTCTTTGAGAAGATTATTAATGGTTTCAGCATGTTCGCGTCTTTCAGTGAGGACGATTGGGTGCCTGCTTTCGCGAACATTGTCGGTCACATCTGACACAATTCGCTGCGTTCGCGCTTCGTTTTCCATTATCCATCGGTAGGCATCTGTAATTCTGGGTCGCTCTTCGGACAGGGTAAGATGTGGGGGTGGCGTATCATAGAACTGATGGATTTGAACTTCTTGTTCGAATTTTTCGTCACTGGAGTTTTTAACTTTGTGTCGGATGGGGCCAGCCGCCATAAAGATGATCTTCTGGTGGCCGTCCTGTCTTTCTGGTGTAGCAGTTAAGCCGAGCACATATTTCGCTCGAATTTCGTTCAATACCATCTCAAAGCGTGGCGCGGATACGTGGTGGCATTCATCAACTATCACATGTCCGTAATCTTGAACAATGGGAGAGATGGTATTGTCTTTCTTGTTAATCAGGCTTTGATATGTGGCTATATCAATGATCCCGGTGGGCTTTTTCTTACCTCCACCGATGACGCCGATCTCCGCTTCCGGCAAAAACGAGCGCAGTCTTTCCTGCCATTGATCAAGCAGTTGGCGACTGTGTACCAGAATGAGCGTGTTTGCTTTGCGCTTGACGATCATTCCGATAGCCGTCACGGTTTTTCCAAACGCTGTAGGCGCATGCAGTATTCCTGCATCGTGTTTGCTCATTTCTATAACTGCGGTCTGCTGATTTTTCCTCAGAGTTAACAATGGCTTCATGCCTGAAAGTTTCGTGCCCAACTCACGCTTATCATCTGTCTGCACGTCTATATTGTTCTCTTTCAATAACGCGAGCACATCATCTAAACACCCGCGTGGCAATGACAAATAGCCTTGCTCAATGCGTGCGCATGAAATGAATCGGGGGATGCCGTGAGTAGAAAAACGAAGCGCCTGTGTTTTAAAGAAAACCGGATTCGAAAAGCTTGCTAAGCGCCTTAATCTTGCTGACAAGGTGCTTGGCAGCGCCTTCAGCTCAAAGTAGATGTGGTTGGCCAGCGTTATCGTTATCTGTTGTGGTGGGTTTTCCAGAACCAGAGGTCTGGGTTTGGCTGTTATCTCCCAGGGCGGTCGGGTATCAGTAACGTCCTGCTCCGAAATCAGGCTTGCGTTGGGGGAAATCTGCAAAAGAAGCTTATTTAGCTCCTGCCTGGAAAGTCTCTTTATCTGTGAGAGGTACTGCCATTGGTTGTCAATGACATTCAATTCTGCATCGACAAATGAGCTATTGCCCGCTTGTCTGGCTTCGCGCTGTAGCGGTAATGCAATCAAGTTGCCGAATCCCCCTTCAGGCAGAATGTCCTGATTGGGAAACAATCTGTCATAGGAGTCGAAAGACAGGTTGGGATAAGTCTCCATCGCTTTATCAAGGAGCCCAAATCCCAGCAAGCGTGCTTCGTTGGCGGGAACCTTGTCATCGAAAAATATCCATAGGTGGGCGCCATTTCCTGAGCCTGAAATTTCTACTGCATGAGGCACGCCATATTCGGTACAAGCTCTGGACATCGCTTTTACTTCATCTTGCCAGCTTCCTTTATCGAAATCAGCGGCCAGCAAGTAGCAGGTGTTGTCGTGGAGCAATGGATACAGGCCAACAACCTGCTGTCGAGCCAGGTGGCGATAGATGACCTGATCGTTTAACTCGCTGAACTGGCGGTGAGTGCAGTCCAGACATTTGATTCGTGGCTTATTGCAGATGCCCTGTACCCATTCGTTGTTACAGGCCACGGAATAGCCGCTTCGTCCTTGTTGATTTTGCCAGCGATTGGCAAAAATATCGGTGCGACCACGAAACAGGCTTCTGAAAATCGCTATTTTTTGTTCTGGAGAGAATGAGTCTGAAACGGGAGGTGATGGCTTGGATTCTTGCAGCTCTTCCCTGAGTGCTATGAGCTGCTGTTTTTCCTGCTCAAGTTCAGTCAATCTTGCATCGATGGCGGAGATATCACGAAACTTATCTCCGTTGCGATATTGATTAGGCATGCGCTTGCGGTGGTTTGATCAATGACTCTGCTGGAATGCCCAGGCCTTCGTGGAGCTTCCAGATCATCTTCAAAGTCAGCGAGCGCTTGTGATTAAGGATCTCGTAAACACGATTGCTTTTACCGATCATGGGCTCCAGATCTTTTATGGTTAAGCCCTTGCGTTCCATTTCGAACTTGATCGCCTCAACAGGATCAGGTAAATCCATCGGGAAGTGCTTGGCTTCATAAGCCTCAGTCAGTGTGACCATGATATCCAGCTTTTCGCCTTCTGGCGTATCTGGTCCAGCCATCATCAGACTTTCAATTTCTTTTAATGCCGCCCGGTAGTCGGCATCAGTTTTAATCGGTTTGATGTCCATAATCTTTCCTCCGGCAGTTAAATGGTTTGTACATCAATCTTGTCATACTGCGCATGGGTGCCAATAAAGCGGATGTATACAACCCTGTAGACGTAGTTGATCCACACGACAAGTCGATACTTGTTCCCCGCCATATTGAACACCACCCGGCCACCCTTGAGGATGCTCGCGTTCCTGAAGTCCTGCTTTACCTCTGCAGGTGAGCTCCAATCGGCATGCAGGGTATGACGGTGCCAAGCCAGTGTTGGCTCTTTGGCATCCTGATATTCCGGGTTTTCTTCCCAAAAGGCTTTCAGTGTAGATAGCGCGATGACCCTCATATTTTAAATGATAGTCCCAATATGGGACTTCGGCAACAGGTATTTTAGTCGCACGCTAACCAGGCTGGCACCATCAAACTGGATATTCTAACGGAATGGTGTTCGAAAAAGACATTGAGTACTCATGGTGCATTTATGGAAATAATGAAGTTATTTCAAGGAATTACTGAGCATGGAATTTTTCATCATGGTATTGCAGCACATGGACAGACAATATTAATCCATTGAAAATAAGAGTATTTATAGCCTTGTTTACAATCGAGTGGGAGTAGGCCAGATCTGGCATTGGCAGGCACCTGCAGGCATCAAATCACATATAACTCGTTGTAACGACCAGACTTGCCTCCTTCACGTCTGGCATCTGCTGGCACTGGCTGGCACCTCCAAGCAGACTTTTTCATGGTAATAGATCATGGGATCGCTGTGCTCAAGACCAGCACAGCGATCCAGTACCATGGCATGTGTGTCGAGCTGGTCATGGTATTCGTGATTCTGTCACTAGGCGTGCTACGTCGGCACCGAGCTGAAGATCGGTAAGATGGCCGAATGTCTGCTTGCGAAGATGCTTGGCTCGTTCGATCAACAACCAGGTCGGCGTCACCTTATTACTTTTGATTGTCACATTTATCAAAGAAAATTATTGAATAATGTAATATTCATGTTACATTAATGACATTTAATGTCATATGAATACTACATTATGCCAAAACCACATCTTCCATCTTCCGCCGTCAGGCGTGTCATGCGAAAGCTGGGTACCGATCTCCGCGAAGCCCGGCAGCGTCGCCGATTGACCATGGCTGTGGTCGCAGAGCGTGCCTTTACCAGCCGGGCAACCCTGCAGCGGGTTGAAGCGGGTGATCCGGGTGTGAGTATGGGGATTTACGCAGCGGTGTTGCAGGCGCTGGGTTTACTGGACAGGCTCGATCAGCTCGCCGATCCAACCCATGATGAAATCGGTCGGGCGCTTGCTTCCGGTGAACTGCCAAAGCGCGTTCGTATGTCGGGTAAGCGCAGGAAGAAATCGGATGACTGACGTTGAGGTCCATATTGATCTGGAAGGGCAGGTGCGACCTCTGGGGATACTTCATCGGCAGGTATCGCGCCGGGGAGAGACCGTTACCTTTGAATATGATGCGGCCTGGCTTGAGGATACGAACCGGTTTTCGATTGAGCCGGCACTGACTCTGACTGCGGGGACATTCCCGCCGCAGGCGGGGCAGTCCATATTTGGGTCGATCGGCGACTCAGCACCGGATACCTGGGGCAGGCGCCTGATGCAGCGTGCCGAACGGCGTTCGGCGGAACGCGAGGGACGGCAGGTGCGTACGCTGGGTGAATTGCATTATCTGCTTGGTGTGGCAGATGAGACCCGGTTGGGCGCACTCAGATTTCGTTGGCGCGGAGAGGAGGTGTTTCAGGCACCGGTACATGAAGGGGTTCCCGCTCTGATTGAACTGGGGCGTCTACTTCAGATCACTGAACGGATAGAGCGTGACGAAGATACGGATGATGATCTGCAGCTGATTTTCGCACCGGGGTCGTCACTGGGTGGTGCTCGTCCCAAGGCATCCGTGATCGATCAGCATGGCCACCTGTCGATTGCGAAATTCCCCAAGGAAACCGACGACTACAGCATTGAAACATGGGAGGAAATTGCGCTCAGGCTGGCGGAGCGGGCGGGTATCAAAACACCTGTGCATGAATTACTGCAGGTTGCTGGTAAACCTGTTTTGTTGTCACGTCGTTTTGATCGGGAAAAAGGTTGGCGTATTCCCTTTCTGTCAGCCATGTCGATGACGGGATCGCGGGATGGTGAACGTGGTAGTTATCCCGAACTGGTAGATGCTTTGACGGCGCATGGCGCTCAAGCTAAAGATGACACGGCACAGCTTTATCGCCGTGTGGTTTTCAATGTAATGGTGTCTAATGTCGATGATCACTTGCGCAACCACGGGTTCCTGTGGTCCGGGCAGGGTGGCTGGGTACTTTCACCTGCTTATGATCTCAATCCGACGCCGGTGGATGTGAAGGCGCGAATCCTGACTACGAATATTGATCTTGACGAAGGTACCTGTTCGGTGGGTTTGCTGCAGGACACAGCTGAGTTTTTTGGGCTTGGTGTCAGGCAGGCACGTGCGATTATCCGTGAAGTGGCAGAGGTGTCACGTACCTGGCATACAGTGGCGGCTGAGGTGGGGGCGAGGCGCGCAGAGATTACACGTATGGCCAGTGCATTCGAACACGAAGATCTACAAGCAGCATTGAAATTCTAGGTGCGCTCGGTCAATGGTATTTTTCATGATATTTTCGCAGGTATCAACAACTAAGACATTGATATTAAATAGCGAAAATAGCTCGTTTACAATCGAGTGGGAGTGACCGGCACTGGCTGGCATTGACTGGCACTGGCAGGCACCACAGCTGAGGCATCAAGATCTCGCAGCCAAGCGATAGACCGTACAAAAATACAGTATCGCAAGGACGACCTGAGCGTAAGCGAAGAAGTGCTGAATGAAACCCGAAGGGGTTCTACAGTGCGCGGATCATGCCCCACGCGGCGGCGGCCAGGACGGCCACCCGGGAGAGGGATGCTGGTTGTTACCAGCGCCACCGTCCCGAGCAAACCCTTCTCTATCGGATCGTCGAAGCGTATTACCCGGCGTTCGCTGCCTGTCTTGCGGCGCAGGGCAGGGAACTGCCGGGCTACGTGCAGCGCGAATTCGAGGATTACCTGAAATGCGGCCGTCTCGAACATGGCTTCCTGCGGGTGCGCTGCGAGTTCTGCCATGCCGAGCAGCTAGTCGCCTTCAGTTGTAAACGAAGAGGGTTCTGCCCGAGTTGCGGGGCGCGGCGGATGGCCGACGAGTGCAGGGATGCACGAGGTAGAGCAATGCAGGAGCAATTGCCGAGCGCGCGGCCTTGTTGGTCGACGAGGTGCTGCCCGAACAGCCCGTGCGCCAGCGGGTGCTCAGCTTCCTATTTCAACTGCGCTTTCTGTTCGCCACCCGGCCGGCGATCATGGGTCAGGTGCTCGGTATCGTCTACCGCGTGATTGCCACGCACCTGATCAAGAAAGCGGGCTTTAAGAAAAAGATGGCCCGGACGGGCGCAGTGACACTCATCCAGCGGTTCGGCTCGGCGCTGAATCTGAATAAGCAGTCATAATACCCCCGTTGTGCAAGCTATTGAGTTTCATCGAACAGGCTCTGCTGATTGGCCAGCACATCCCCCTCGAGTATGAGTTTGCCGGTTGCTTTTAAGTACTTCAGTATGCCCAAGACGGGTTCGCTGTCCAAGTCGGCACGCCTGATTTCCAATGGTGCATACGGCGCGATCTGCTCGGCGGCCAAGATATTCTCCTGGATCAGCTTCAACAGGGTCGTATCGCTGACGCCGCTGTGTTGGGTCGCTTGTGCCAAGTTCAGGATGCCATCGTCGCGAGTCGTTTCATCCGGCGGATCAATTGCATATTTCTTGCGCACATAGGCCACGCGTGTCTGGCTCCAGCGCTTGCCTTTACCGGTTCGTCGGCCCAACTTGCTGAGCACGCGTGCGATCTCGTCGTCACGATACCGACGGGCCATCTGGGTAATCAACTCGAGGTCTTCCAACGCGGTCTTGTGCACAACAGCGCCAGATTGTGGCTTAGGCATCGTAAAGGCGGTATGACACCCACCGTGCCAATGAATGATCATCTGCAGTGTCTGCGCCGCCTCGTCCAGGTCAACGACAATTTCTTTGATCAGGGTGCGGGCGATCTTCTTTTTCAACACCATCGGGCACGCGGGATCGTCCCACACCGGTGCAAAGTCGTTACCAAACGCTCGGATGGCATCGGTTTCAGCAGGACTGAGCGACGCGGTGGCGTCGCGGTGTGCATCGGGTTCACCCTTGAGCCGTTCCAGCGTTTCGAGCTTCTCATTCCAACGTTGCTCGAGCACCTCGGCGACCAGGCGATTGGCGGGTCGACCTGGTTATACTGACCAAACGCGCGTTGGGCCTCGTATTCCACCTGTTGTATCTGGCGCTGTAAGGCCGCGCGCTGATCACTGCCTTGCTCGCTGAGCCGCTCGATGGCAGCGATGCTGGCGTTCAAGCCGTAGGGTGAGAGGGCCTTGAGGATTTCCTCACTGAGGCGTTTGTCGGCGGTGGCGCCACCGAAGCCGAGGCAATACTCACCGCCGGTGGCAAAATCACCGATGCACACATAACGGGCCGCCGTACCGCGCTTGCCCCAATAGCGAATATGCAGCTTGCGACCACATCGACCACAGCGCAGCAGTCCGGTCAACAGCCCCTGACCGCTACGCACCGCCAGGGCCGACTCGTCGCGGGTGAAATTACCGCCATTGCTGCGCATGATATCCTGGTTGCGTTGGTACTGTGTCCAGCTAATATAGCCGGGGTGATGGTCGGGAATGAAGACGCTGGCCTTCTCGGCGGGTTGCGCGCTGCGTTGCCGCTTGACCGCGTGGCCTTCTATGACAGCCACTTCGGTCGACCGGCGGCCATACACATAGGCGCCGGCGTAGAGGGGATTGTGCAACACGTCGCTGACAAAGCTGACGCTCGGCAGTTGCCAGGCCAACTGAAACTGACCGCCGAGCGCCTTATTGACCGGTAGTTCGATATGCTCCTCGTGGAACCAGCGATGGGTCTGGCGGATACTGCAAAGTTCGTGGAATTTCTTGAACACCAGGGCGATGGCCTCTTGCACCCGCAGGTTGGGGTCCTTGACGATCTGGCCCACCGGGTCCGCGACATAACCCGGGGCCAGGCAGCGGCCGAGCTCGCCGCGTTTGGCCTTCTCTTCCCGGCCCTGTTGCAGACGGAACTTGAAGGTCTTGAGTTCGACCACGCTCAGCGTTCCCTTGATGCCCAACACCAGCTGGTCGTCCAATCGATTCAGGTCATAGAGATTCTCCGCATCGGCGATCAGAGTATTGAAAATCTGACACAGCTCCATTAGCTGACACCAGTCTTTGTCGGTGCGCGAGAGTCGCGAGAGTTCACGGCTGAGCACCAGGCCGACTTCCCCGAGGGCGACGCTGGCTAAGCCGCGTTTGAAGCCTTCACGGGCCTGTGCGCCGGTGGCCGCACTCATTCCCAGATCACAGTCAACGATCTCGACGCGCTGGAAACCATAAGCCTTGGCCGTGTCCGTCAAGGCGTACTGCAGCCGCTGGCTCTCCTGGTTGTGCTTGACCTGCGCCATGGATGACTGGCGTAGATAGACCACGGCCTTGCGGGCCAGGTGTTCGGGGGTGAGTCTTTGCGCGTTGTCATTCGGCCTCATGGTCTGTTCCCCCCTGGATTTGCACGACGGCGACAATGACTTGCGCCATCAGTGCGATGATCTGTTGTTCGCGTTGGGGTTCCAGCGTCAGGCGCGGACGGTTGTCCTCGTCGTTGTCGAGTTCGAGTATGATTTGCTGCATGGCTTTGCTCCGGCGGGTTCGTCGCCGTCACCTTAGCGCACGCATGCAGCACATCCACCAGCGCCAGGAGTGCACTGGCAGCGAGTTCAATCTGTTCACTGAGACGAAAGCGTGCTGCTTCGGGCTGAAGCATCCAGAGCGGGATCTTCAGTATCTGGCCATCGGGGTGCCGCACCGTCACCGCATGGGTGGCCTGGCGTGGCCACGCGACGACGTCGAGACAGCGGCTATGGAGTGGGTGGAAAGGATAATGCACCGTCACCGTCGACGGCATGGTATTCAGAGTGGTTGTTGCTGAATGTTCACTTCCACATGCTGTTCCTCGACGGGGTGTACGTTGACCGGGCCGACGGGACAGTGCGGTTCCGCCGGGGCAAGGCGCCGACGAGTGAGGAACTCACGCAATTGGCGCACACCATCGCCCATCGGGTCGGCCGCTTTCTGGAGCGGCAAGGCTGGCTTACACGGGACGCCGAGACTAGTTACCTCACTATTGAGGCGGTCGATGCAGACCCGATGACGCCACTGCTGGGGCACTCGATCACCTCGGCAACTGCTCCTGCGTTGCTCTACCTCCTGCATCCATGCAGTCGTACCGCATCGCCGTTGGCCCACAGGCGGGGCGCAAGGTGTTTACCTTGCAGACGCTGCCGGCCTGCGATGCAAAAGAACAGTTCGGCGACACGGTTGGCAAGGTGGCCGGTTTTTCGCTGCATGCCGGGGTGGCGGCGCGGGCGGATGAGCGCAAGAAGCTCGAGCGGCTGTGCCGCTACATCAGCCGCCCGGCGGTGTCGGCAAAGCGCCTCTCGCTCACGCCCAATGGCGACATTTGTTACCAACTGAAGACGCCGTACAAGGACGGCACCACCCACGTCATCTTCGACCCGCTGGATTTCATCGCAAGACTGGCGGCGCTGGTGCCGAAACCGCGTGTAAATCTCACCCGGTTCCACGGGGTGTTTGCGCCGAACAGCAAACACCGCGCGCTCGTGGCAAGGGCAACCAGGCCAGGGTATCCGATGAACTGCAAACGCCCGCCGAACGGCGTGCATCCATGAGCTGGGCGCAGCGCCTTAAGCGCGTATTCACCATCGATATCGAGACGTGTCGTGAATGCGGCGGCGCCGTCAGGGTGATCGCCTGTATTGAAGACCCGGTGGTGATGCCCAAGGCACTTCGTGGGGCAGGCCCTCCAGAAGATCCTGGCTCACCTGAAGGAAAAGGGCGAATGCCAGGATGCGGTTCGGTTACCGGAGAGCCGCGGCCCGCCACAAACGACGTTATTCGATTAGGGAAGATCGGTTCGAGAAGGACAAGGACGTTGCCGAGGACTCCGGGCAAGGGTGGCGCTCGGCTGCCGGTTTGGTTTGGCCGGATCGCAGGGCCGGAATCCGGCCGATTTCGCCGGTTGAGCCACCGCATCCGCTGAGATTGACACCCTCTGGGCGCGAAACGGCCGTGTTGCGTCGTGGTGGTCAGGGTGGTTTTTCAACGAAAAGGGCGTTTATACTTCCTAAACTTCCTCGCTGCTGCAGGTGGTGGTCGGCTCGACCCTGGCGATCGCGGTGCGCAATGCGCTGCTGATCAGCGGCGGCCTGGTCATGCTGACCATCACCAGCGGCAAGCTGGCACTGCTGGTGCTGCTGGGCGTGCCCCTGGCGGTGATAACGCTGTGGCTGCTCGGGCACCGGGTGCGGCGCCTGTCGCGCACCAGCCAGGATCGCATCGCCGACATCGGCGCCTTTGTCGATGAAGTGCTGTACGGCATCCGCACCGTGCAGGCCTTCTGTCACGAGCGCATCGACCACCAGCGTTACGGCGAGCGGGTAGAGGACGCCTTCCAGGCCGCCATCGACCGCACCCGGGTGAGCGCGCTGCTCACCGCCACGGTGATGCTGTTCACCTTTGTCGCCGTCAGCATCGTGTTGTGGGTGGGTGGCCACGACGTGCTGGCCGGGCGCATCAGTGGCGGGCAGCTGTCGGCGTTTGTGTTCTATGCCCTGCTGGTTGCCGGTTCGGTGGGCGCGCTGAGCGAAGTGGCCGGCGACCTGCTGCGCGCCGCTGGCGCCACCGAACGCCTGCTGGAACTGCTCAACACCCAGCCCGCCATCGCCCCGCCGGCCGCGCCCGTGGCACTGCCCGAACCGGCGCGCGGCGAAGTGCAGCTGAGCAACGTCACCTTCCGCTACCCCTCGCGGCCCGACAGCCCGGCGCTCAGCGACCTGTCACTGACCCTGCAACCCGGCCAGAAGGTGGCGCTGGTTGGCCCGTCGGGCGCCGGCAAGTCAAACGTGCTGCAACTGCTGTTGCGCTTCTACGATCCGGACGCGGGTGTGATCCGTTTCGACGGGGTCGATATCCGCCAGGCCGATCCGCAACAGCTGCGCCAGCGCATGGCGCTGGTGCCGCAGGACCCGGTCATCTTCGGCGCCGACGCCTGGGAGAACATCCGCTACGGCTTTCCCGCCGTCACCGATGCCGACGTGCGGCGCGCCGCCGAGGCCGCGCACGCCGCGGAATTTCTCGACCAGCTGCCGCAGGGCTTCAATACCTTCCTGGGCGAACGCGGCGTGCGCCTGTCCGGCGGCCAACGCCAGCGCATCGCCATCGCCCGCGCCATCCTGCGCGACCCGGCCGTGCTGCTGCTCGATGAAGCCACCAGCTCGCTCGACGCCGAAAGCGAACGCCTGGTGCAGGATGCGCTGGAACGCCTGATGCAACACCGCACCACACTGATTATCGCGCACCGCCTGGCGACGGTACGCAAGGTGGACCAGATCCTGGGGTGATGGACCGCGGCCGCATCGTCGCCAGCGGCCGCCACGACGAGCTGGTGGCAGAACACGGGCTGTACGCGCGGCTGGCGGCATTGCAGTTCCGCGATGTAGCGGAGTCGCAACCTGTAGGGGCGGTCCCCTGACCGCGATGGTGTCACACAACAATCGCGCTGTAGGAGCGGTCCCCTGACCGCGATGGGCTTTCGGCGCCCGCAACTAGCCTCCGATTTCCAGAAAACGCAGGCACTCCGGTTCGAGTTGCGCGCGGGCGAAGTCGAGTATTTTCTTTTCCAGCTCCGCTGTGAGCAATTCCTTGTGCCCGCCCACCTTGCCCTGGCGAATAAACTGGCCGGGCTTGAACTGCGGCTTGCCGGATTCCATCTGCCGGGAAAACCTGTCGTCGTGCGCTTTCATCCATTCGAACGAACTGTATTCCAGCACCCTCGCTTTTTGCGCCCTGGTGAGTTCCCAGTCCAGGAACGCTGCGATCCGGTCAACGCCAGCCGCAAGATCCTGCTTCAGATCCTGGTAACGCAGCAACAGGACCTTTTCATCATCACGATACGGCCACCAGCTCTTGACATTTCGGTACCAGGCCGCGAACCGCAGCCAGTCATCCACGTGCGCCGCGAAAGAAGCGGGGCGCTGATGCCCGGATGCTGCAAGCGCCGCATCGGTCATGTTCATCAGGTGATGATAAAAGCTCACACAACAGTCGCGCGGATCGCGCACCGTGAGAATTACGCTGGCCGTACCGATGCCCGGCGTCTGCCCGGCCGTGCAATGGGTCTTGAACAGGCGCGGACGGGGCAGGGCGTCGTAATCCTCCAGCACCTGTTGCCATGTCCTGCCCGGGCGCGGGCATTCCAGCCAGGGAACCACCGTCCCGATGTTGTCGAAATCCGGATCGCCGCCAGTGCGCATCTGGTGAAGGATCTGCTGCATCCAGGTGGTGCCCGCCTTGGGCGCGGTGGTGATCAGGACGTCGGATGGTTCCGCCCGAAAATGGGCCAGCACCCAGGGGTCGTGAGTACCGTCCGGCTGACCCCATTCAGGGGCGAGTGATGTCGCTTCCGGCATTATTCTGTCGATCCTCCGCTGGGCGCTCCTGCAAGTGTATCATCAGGCGTTGTGGGACCGGGCCTCCTTACAGCGAAGATGCGTTACACCGCTTTCTTCAGCTCCTCGCGAATGACTTTGCGTAGCGTGGCTTCCAGCGACTGGTCGTGCGCGCGGATATGTTCGCGCAACGCGTCGTTAATGAGTGTCTGATAGTTACTGCCACCCGCTTCATGCACCAGGCGTTTGAAGTGTTCTATCACGTCCGCATCAAAGCGAATCGTAATGCGTTCCTTGTTGGGCGCTGTCTTCACCACCGCACCCCGTTTACCTTTACTGAAATTTTCACTTATAGCTCAAGCCCTGTAGGAGCGGCCCCCTGGCCGCGATTGGTCTTGTGGTTCCACCGAGCAACCGCGCCGAAGGGCGGCGCTCCTACAGGCGCCCATCCGAACACCTGTAGGAGCGGCCTCCTGGCCGCGATAGGCTCACAGCCAATCCCCCGCCCAACGCTCTATACTCCTGAAAACAACACCGCTTTTCCGTCAGATCCGGACCGGCAGCCGGCAGCACGGGACGCCTGGATTCCAGCGGCAATCAGGGAGTGTGAAAGTGCAAAAGGTTGTGATTCATCGCCCGGGGGGACATGACCGTCTCTGCATAGAGCAGCATCCCGATCTAGCGCCCGGACCCGGTGAGGTGCTGGTGGCCGTGGAGGCGATCGGCGTCAACTACGCCGACTGTGTCACCAGGATGGGCCTGTATGCCTCGGCGAAACACTACGTCGGCTTTCCCATTACACCCGGCTTTGAAGTGGCCGGTCGCGTCGCTGCCGTCGGCCCCGGTGTCTCTGATCTGCAAGCGGGCACCGAGGTCATGGCCGTGACCCGTTTCAACGGCTACGCGACCCAGGTCGTGGTGAAGCGTGACCAGGTTTTTCCCAGACCCGCCAAGCTGTCGGTACCTCAAGCCGCAGGCTTTGCCGCGGTTTTCCTCACTGCCTGGTTTGCCCTGTTTGAACTGGCGCACCCGCGGGCCGGCGACACACTGCTGGTCCATTCCGCCGCCGGTGGTGTGGGGGGTGCGCTGGTGCAGCTGGGTCGAATCGCAGGCTGCAAGGTCGTCGGTGTGGTGGGCGCATCACACAAGGTCGACCCGGTCCGGCTGTTGGGGGCCGACGAGGTGATCGACAAATTGCGTGAGGATCTCTGGCAAGCGGCTGAGCGAATCAGCCCGGAAGGCTATAACGTCGTACTCGACGCCAACGGCGTCTCCACCCTGCAGCAGAGTTATCGCCACCTGGCCCCGGTCGGAAAACTCGTCGTGTACGGTTTTCACAGCATGCTGCCGCGCAAAGGCGGACGCCCCAATCGCCTGCGCTTGCTGTGGGACTACACGCGTACACCGCGCTTCAACCCCTTCAGCCTGACGACACGTAACCGGAGCGTACTCGGTTTCAACCTGAGTTTTCTATTCGACCGGTCCGAGCTTCTGCACGAGGCCATGGACCAGCTGCTGCGCTGGGTCGAGGACGACAAAATCCAGCCGCTTGCCGTCTACACCTACCCCTTCGAGCAGGTCGCCCAGGCACACCGCGACCTGGAATCGGGGCAGACGGTCGGTAAACTGGTTCTGATTCCGTGACGGCCCGAGTAGGAGTGGCCCCCTGGCCGCGATTGCTGGGTCCATAATCCAAATTCCCGCCCCCGACACCCCACAACAAGAACAAAAAACAAGCCCCTAGATTCCTTGCGGTTTTACCGCCAAACCGCGACAATCTCTTACAAGTAATGGGAAAAGGCTTATAAAGGCCATCTGTTACTGGCAACGTCACCCCATCTTGAGTAGCACTGGTATTTAGAGTCCAATCCCTAAACGGAAGGAGATTGGGCGCTAATTCGATGCGGCCTAATATATGACTGCCCGGGCCACATAAGTGTGAATGAGTCGCTGGAGGATACGGAGAACCTGCCGGCGCCTGAGGTGCTGGCGCAGGAGATTGTCGAGCAGCTGGAGGCGGCGTTGGAGGAGTTTCGGGGTGTGGAGGATGTATTGGCGGGAAACGGAGAGGGCGTGTAATTGGCGAACAACCCGGGCAAATTGACGCAACCGCAATTCCGTGCCTGGTATGGTTCAACCATTGATGAATTTCTGCACACGCCCATTGATGAGGTGGTTAAGAGTTTAGTTGTAAATTCCGACTTCCCTGTGTTGCCAACCCAGCGTGATGCGTGGGTAGGATCGATAGATGTGTTAAACCAATCTTTGGAAGGGTTGAAAGGTAGCTTATTTCTGGAGTTCAACATTCCACGCATGGGCCGTCGAATCGATGCCGTAGTGATTGTTGGCCCAATTTGCTTGGTCGTGGAGTTTAAAGTTGGTGAGGCAGAATTTAATCGAAAGGATATAGAACAGGCATGGGACTATGCGCTTGATCTTAAGAATTTTCACGAAGCCAGTCATGCCGTATCAATAGTGCCGGTGTTGGTGGCTACAGAAGCTGATTATCCTCCTCCTACTTTCTTAGCCGTAGATCATGATGATGTATATCAACCGGTATGTGTGGGGAGCGCTGAGTTACGAACGGTAATTGACCTCGCGCTGCAAACGGTATTAGGGCCTGATATTGATCAAAACCGATGGTCATTTGCGTCATACCGTCCAACACCAACAATAATCGAATCCGCAAGAGCGCTTTATGCGCAACACTCAGTTGAAAATATTGCCCGTAATGATGCGGGTGCGCAGAATCTCGCTGTTACATCGCTCAAGATAGACGAAGTGGTGGATAACGCTATTGAGGCTGGACGAAAAGTAATCTGTTTCGTTACCGGTGTGCCAGGGGCTGGTAAAACATTAGTTGGCCTCAATGTTGCCACGCGACATCGCCGTGAACTTGGATTGTCCACGCATGCGGTATATCTGTCTGGAAATGGGCCACTTGTAGCTGTGTTGCATGAAGCGCTGACTAGAGATGAGGTAGCCCGGCGCAGATCACTTGGAGAGAAGGTTCGAAAAGGCGAGGTTGGATCAAAGGTCAAGGCGTTCATTCAAAATGTTCACCATTTCCGAGATGAGGCGCTTTTGGACCCTGGGGCACCTTCTGATCATGTGGTTATTTTTGATGAAGCGCAGCGTGCCTGGAATCTACAGCAAACAGCAAATTTCATGCTGCGGAAGAAAAAGCGACCCGGATTTGAAATGTCAGAGCCGGAATTCCTTATCAGCTATATGGATCGCCATAGAGATTGGGCGGTGATTGTCTGTCTTGTGGGTGGGGGACAGGAAATTAATACTGGAGATGCAGGAATCGATGCATGGCTAGATGCCATCGACGAACGGTTTCCGCAATGGGATGCATACATTTCATCACGATTAACTGATGGTGAATATGCCGCAGGCAATGCACTTGCCATGGCTACCAAGCGCAGTAATACCTATTTTGAGGATTCCTTGCATCTTGCTGTTTCGATGCGGTCTTTTCGCGCCGAGAATGTTTCGGCTTTCGTTAAGGCGCTTCTCGACAATGAAAGTCAGGAGGCTCGTGACCAATTCTCCGAATTGATGAATAGCTATCCGATCGTCATTACGCGAGATCTGGAGAAAGCTAAACAATGGACGCGTTCTCAGGCACGGGGTAGCGAGCGGTATGGTTTATTGGCGTCATCGAAAGCGCAGCGGCTGAAGCCGCACGCGATTGATATCCGGGTAAATATTAACCCTGTGCATTGGTTTTTGAATGATCGCGATGATACGCGTTCTAGTTATTACCTCGAAGATGCAGCAACTGAGTTTCAAGCGCAGGGGCTTGAGCTCGATTGGGCCTGTGTTACATGGGATGGTGATCTGAGATTTATAGATCCGGGATGGAGCTATCACGAGTTTCGTGGCAGCCATTGGTGCAATATAAGAAAACCAGATAAACGGAATTACTTGCTGAATGCTTACCGCGTTATTCTAACTCGCGCTAGACAAGGGATGGCGATTTTCATTCCACCTGGCGATGTAGCCGATCCGACTCGTTCGCCAGATTTCTATGACTCAACATTTCGATATCTTACCGATTTGGGTATTCCAATTCTTGAGCGCTAATTCAATTAAATTGGGGATTACACCCGTACGCGACTTCGTCGCCAACATCGCCTACAACGGCCATTACCGCATCTCACTGGATGGCAACAAGCTGGCCTGGAAGGCGGTGGCGGGTATTTGCGGGTAGACATCACTCAGCTTGCTCACACTATGACCACGATCTTGCCTTTCTGCCGGTTGGATTCCATGTATCGATGGGCTTCCACGATGGCGTCCAGGGTAAAGGTGCGATCGATGACCGATTTCAGCTTGCCGGACTGGAGGGTGTCACGGATATACTGTTTCCCGCGGGCAAGCTTTTCGGCACCCTTGACGATTTCGAACAAGGTGGATAATTGGGGTCAGTAAAAATTCTATAGGGACATCGCGGCCAGTGAGGCCGCTCCTACAAGCGTATTACCGCCACCTGTGGGGGCACCCGTGCCGGGCACGAGCACCGCCCTTCGCCGCGATGGTTTTCCCTATTGATAAAGGGTACCCACTGTTTTTCTTCCATCGCGTGTACCTCGATGGTGTTCTGTGGTAGGGTCTCGCCAGCATTTTCCAGGGCCGCTCGATGACACAAAACACACTGTACTGGCACGATTACGAGACCTTCGGCGCGGATCCCATGCGGGACCGGCCGGTGCAGTTTGCCGGGGTCCGTACCGATGAGGATCTGAATATCATCGGTGAGCCGTTGAATATTATGGCCCGGCCGGCACCGGATACCCTGCCGCACCCCATGTCAACGCTCATTACCGGCATTACCCCGCAGCAGGCGCTGGAGCAGGGCCTGCCGGAGGCGGAGTTTATTAACAACTGGGGTCAGACCCCAATTTCTCTTGTATTCAAGACTTGTGGCGGAAGTTGATACGGCCCTTGGTGAGATCATAGGGTGACATCTGGATGGTGACTTTATCGCCGGTTACCACGCGGATGCGGAATTTTCGCATCTTGCCTGCGGTGTATGCCGAAATCTCGTGGCCGTTTTCCAGTGTCACGCGATAACGGGCATTGCGCTGTACGTCGGTGACGGTACCTTCCATTTCAATCAGTTCTTCTTTAGCCATTTAGTGTTAATACCTCTTGCTGCCCGGCCGCCGGGGACGCCGAGCGATGTATGCTGCGGTGGCAGGGAATTCTGTTCGAAGGCAGATACAGGGGATCGCCTTCATGGTGTGGATAAAAGCCCCGCTGTTGAGCGGGGCTTTTGGTCTGATCGTGAATGATCAGCGTACGTTATTGCAGGATAACGTTGACAGCGCTGAGACCTTTTTGGCCACGTTCGGTTTCAAACGTTACCTGCTGTCCTTCCGCCAGGGATTTGAAACCAGCGGCCTGGATGGCGGAATGATGAACGAATACGTCATCACTACCGTCAGACGGACTGATAAACCCAAAACCTTTACTATCGTTAAACCACTTTACTGTACCTGTAGACATGCCGGTTACCTCTTTTAAAAGTAAATAAATAATGAAATAGCAAACAGCTTGATGCCGAGAAATTACGGGAGGGTCTGCTGGTTACTGCGAGAGATACAACCGGAACGACTAAGATGAAACTGTTACTGAGGAACACAATACAGGATAGCCGACAGAAAAGCCATCATTTTATCGCCTGGCACGCTGCCATCCCGATTCAGGCGCATGACACAGCCGGCATGGTTGCTGCGGTCCTGCCCATTGGGACGTTCACCGCGATCGCCCACACCGAAGTAGATATGCCCGGTTTCATCAAAGGCGATGCGGCTGCCGAAATGATGACCGGTGTCGGTGGCGGAGCGTGTTTCGAGCAGGTCCTGCCATTGCACCAGTGTGTGACCGCTTAACCTGGCGCGGGCCAGTACCGTCACACCTTCGCCGTTTTTGTCACGCACGAAGGTGAAATAAATCCAGTCGCCGGGGGTGAAGTCGGGGGGCACGGCGACATCGAGCATACCCCGCTGGCCCTCGGCCAGAACGGCGGGCGCACCCTGCAGGCGGACGGGTTTTTGGGTGCGCGTATCCAGCAGATTGATGTGGCCTTCACGTTCGGTGATGAGTAGCTGGTTGTCGGCGATAAACGCCATCCCCCAGGGCACACCGAGACCATCGCTGACGGGTTCCAGTACAAAGGCGACTCTGAGGGTCTCAGAGCACATCATCAACGAGATGAGGGATCCTGAATATCAATGACTCCGCTGGGCCTGATCAGATAGTTTTCCTACTGAGTTTTAACGTTTTTGTGATCCACCCGTCCGCCCATGTGACAGGATGATGACATCCAGACCCAGTCTGGTTTTGCGGTGTTTGGCGTCCAGCTGATAGACTGTACAGATATACAGTCTCGCAAGGACGACCTGAGCGTAAGCGAAGAAGTGCTGAATGAAACCCGAAGGGGTTCTACAGTGCGCGGGTCATGCCTCTCACCGTTGCGGCAAGGAATGCCGAGGGTGGCGGGTCGGTTGGTCGTTACCAGCGCCACCGGCCCGAGCAAACCCTTCTCTATCGGATCGTCGAAGCGTATTACCCGGCGTTCGCTGCCTGTCTTGCGGCGCAGGGCAGGGAACTGCCGGGCTACGTGCAGCGCGAATTCGAGGATTACCTCAAATGCGGGCGGCTGGAACATGGCTTCCTGCGGGTGCGCTGCGAGTCCTGCCATGCCGAGCACCTGGTCGCCTTCAGCTGCACCAAAAGTAGGCGCTTTAGGCGAACGGCGAGGCTTCTGCCCGAGCTGCGGGGCGCGGCGCATGGCCGACGAGTGCAGGGATGCACGAGGTAGAGCAATGCAGGAGCAATTGCCGAGCGCGCGGCCTTGTTGGTCGACGAGGTGCTGCCCGAACAGCCCGTGCGCCAGTGGGTGCTCAGCTTTCCATTTCAACTGTGCTTTCTGTTCGCCAGCCGGCCGGCGATCATGGGGCAGGTGCTTGGCATTGTCTATCGCGTGATCGCCACACATCTGGTCAAGAAGGCGGGCGTGACGGGGAAGTGTGGCCGGACCGGGGCAGTAACCTTGATCCAGCGCTTCGGCAGTGCGCTGAACCTGAATAAGCAGTCATAATACCCCCGTTGTGCAAGCTATTGAGTTTCATTGAACAGAGTCTGCTGATTGGCCAGCGGATCCCCCTCGAGAATGAGTTTTCCGGTTGCCTTGAGGCGCTTCAGTGTGCTCGAGACTGGCTCACTGTCCAAGTCGGCGCGCTTGATTTCCAGTGGTGCATAGGGCGCGATCTGTTCCGCGGCCAGGATATTCTTTTGGATGAGCTTCATGAGAGTCGTGTCACTGACACCGCTGTGCTGGGTCGCTTGTGCCAAGGTCAGGATGCCGTCGTCGCGTATCGTTTCATCGGGCGGATCGATTGCATATTTCTTGCGCACATAGGCCACGCGTGACTGGCTCCAGCGATTGCCTTTTCCGGTTCGCCGCCCCAGCTTGCTGAGCACCCGCGCGATTTCGTCGTCACGATAACGACGAGCCATCTTGGTAATCAACTCGAGGTCTGCCAATGCGGTCTTGTGCGCCACAGCGCCAGATTGTGGTTTTGGCATGCTAATGGCGGTGTGACAGCCGCCGTGCCAATGAATGATCATCTGCAGTGCCTGAGCCGCCGCGTCCAAATCAACGACAATTTCGTTTATCAGGGTGCGGACGATCTTCTTTTTCAACACCATCGGACAGACTGGATCGTCCCACACCACCGCGAAGTCGTGACCGAGCGCCAGGATGGTCTCTGTTTCAGCAGGCGTTAGCGACGCGGCGGCGTTGCTGTGCGTATCGAGTTCGCCCTGCAGTCTTTCAAGTGTTTCGAGTTTGTTATTCCAACGTTGCTCGAGCACCTCGGCGACCAAGCGATTGGCGGGGTCTACCTGATTATACTGCTCGAAGGCGCGTTGTGCTTCGTAGTGGACCTGTTGTATCTGGCGCTGTAGGGCGGCCCGCTGATCGCTGCCTTGGTGGCTCAGCTGCTCGATCGCAGCGACACTGGCCTTGAGGCTGTGGGGTGAGACGGCCTTGAGGACTTCTTCGCTGAGGCGTTTATCGACGATGGCTCCACCGAAGCCGAGGCAATACTCACCGCCGGTGGAAAAATCACCGATGCACACATAACGGGCCGCCGTACCGCTCTTGCCCCAGTAGCGAATATGCAGCTTGCGACCACATCGACCACAGCGCAGCAGTCCGGTCAACAGCCCCTGACCGCTACGCACCGCCAGGGCCGACTCATCCTGGGTGAAATTGCCGCCATTGCTGCGCATGATGTCCTGATTGCATTGGTACTGCGTCCAGCTAATATAGCCGGCGTGATGGTCCTGAATAAAGACGCTGGCCTCCTCGGCGGGTTGTGCGCAGCGTTGGCGCTTTACCGCCTGGCCTTCTTTGACCATCACCTCGATAGGACGGCGACCGTACACATAGGCACCGGCATAGAGGGGATTGTGCAAGACGTCGCTGACAAAGCTGACGCTCGGCAGTTGCCACACCAACCGAAACTGACCGCCGCGCGCCTTATTGACCGGCAGTTCGATTCGCTCCTCGTGAAACCAGCGATGGGTCTGGCGGACACTTCCCAGTTCATGGAATTTCTTGAACACCAGTGCCATGGCCTCTTGTACCCGCAGGTTGGGATCCTTGACGATCTGGCCCAGCGGGTCGGCGACATAGCCCGGGGCCAGGCACCGGCCGAGCTCGCCGCGTTTCGCCTTTTCTTCGCGGCCCTGTTGCAGGCGGAATTTTAAGGTCTTCAGTTCGACCACGCTCAGTGTCCCCTTGATGCCCAACACCAGCTGGTCGTCCAAACGATTCAGGTCATAGAGGTTCTCCGCATCGGCGATCAGTGTATTGAAGATCTGGCACAACTCGATCAGCTGACACCAATCCTTGTCGGTGCGTGAGAGCCGCGAGAGTTCACGGCTAAGGACCATGCCCACTTCCCCCAGGGCCACGCTGGCTAAGACGCGTTTGAAGCCGTCACGCGCCTGTGAGCCGGTGGCCGCACTCATTCCCAGATCACAGTCAACGATCTCGACCTGCTTAAAGCCATACGCCTTGGCCGTGTCCGCTAAGGCATACTGCAGACGTTGGCTTTCTTGGTTATGTTTGACCTGCGCCATGGAGGACTGGCGTAGATAGACCACGGCCTTGCGGGCCAGGTGTTCGGGTGTGAGCTTCTGCGTGCTGTCATGCCGGTTCATGACCTTCTCCCCAATGGCTTTGCAGGACCGCGACGATGGCTTGTGCCATCAGTGCAATGAGCTGTCGTTCGCGTTCGGGTTCCAGCGTCAGGGTCGGGCGGTTGTTCTCGTCGTTGTCGAGTTCGAGTATGATTTGCTGCATGGCTCTGCTCCGGCGGATTCGTCACCGTCACCTTAGCGCACGCATGCAGCACATCCACCAGCGCCAGGAGCGCACTGGCGGCGAGTTCAACCTGTTCACTGAGACGAAAGCGCACCGCGTCGGGCTGTAGCATCCAGAGCGGGATCTTCAGCGTCTTGCCATCGGGATGCCGCACCGTCACCGCATGGGTGGCCTGGCGTGGCCATGCGAGTACGTCGAGACGGCAGTTATGGAGCGGGTGGAAAGGATAGTGCACCGTCACCGTCGACGGCATGGTATTCAGAGTGGTTGTTGCTGAATATCCACTTTCATATGCTGCTACTCGATGGCGTGTATACCGGTGGTCACGCTGCACACGGCCAGCCGGGCTTTCAACGGGTGAAGGCCCCTGACCGGGCGGAACTGGAGCAGCTGGTGCACCTCATCAGCGAACGGACCGGGCGTTACCTGGAGCGACAGGGGCTGCTGGAGCGCGACATGGAGAACAGCTACCTGGCCGCTGGATCCGGCGGAGGAGACCGGTCTGGAGGCTGTGCTGGGCAGTTCCATTACCTACCGCATTGCCGTGGGCCCGCATCGGGGCCGCAAGGCCTTCCGCCTGCAGAGCCTGCCGCCTGGAAGAATCGAATGCCCGGGTGGCGAAAGTGGCCGGTTTTTCGCTGTATGCCGGGGTGGCTGCCGCCCGTCATGAGCGGCAGAAGCTGGAGCGGTTGTGCCGCTACATCACCCGCCCGGCTATCGCCGAGCGGCGCCTGTCGCTGACGCCGGCGGGGGATGTGCGCTACCGGTTGAAGGCGCCGTACCGGGACGGTACCACGCATGTGGTGTTTGAGCCGCTGGATTTCATGGCCCGTCTGCCGGCGGTGGCACCCAAAACACTCGCGTTGCTCGCGGGGTGGGCTCTGCCGCGGCCGCGGGTGAACCTGACCCGCTACCGCAGGGTGTTTGCACCGAACAGCAAACACCGGGCCCTGGTGACGCCGGCAAAGCGGGGCAAGGGCGCTAAATGGAAGGTGTCCGATGAGGAACAGGAGAACACGCCGGCTGCCCGCCGGGCGGCAGTGAGCTGGGCGCAGCGTCTGAAACGGGTGTTTGGCATTGACATCGAGACCTGCCCGGTCTGTGGTGGTGCGGTGCGGATCGGTGCCAGCATCGAGGATCCGGCGGCGAACCGGAAGATTCTGGCGCATGTGGGGGAGGCGGAGCCGGTCCGTGAGGTTGTGCGGCTACCCGGGCCGCGTGCGCCGCCCGACGGGTGGGGTTGACGGGGCGCGCGGGGATTCGTGAATGCACATGGCCAGGCTGCCGGCCCGACAGGGGAGGCGGGCAGGGTGGGCTGCGGCCGGTGGGCCGGGCCACTGCTGTTGTAGAGAGGAAAAGGCCGGCAAATGCCAGTGGTAGGGGGCCGGGAGCGGCCGGGTGGTGGCCGGATCGCGGGGACTCAGCGGCAGAGATGACGGTGCGACGACCGGTTCCCGGGTAGATTCTCACGAAATACGTGGGTTATGCTTCCTATACCCGAACCGATCGGCAGCATCGCTCCGGCGGAGTTCGGACAGGCGTATGGTCGCCAACTGGACGGGTCGGCCATGGCGGCCTGACTCAAACTAGAGAGCCTCCGGAATACCCGGGGCGCTTCAATTAGGGTCTTGGCTCGTGATGTCCCAGCGATTCCATCGGATTCATTCCTGATGCCATCAATCCCATCAAAATGATGTTTTGCAGACATAAGGCAAAGTCTATGCGCATTCACACCGTTCCTCTCACACTATTGACCGCGGCGCTTTTCACGACTTCGTCATTGGCTGCTGGGCGTCCGCAGCTATCCGCAATTGAAGAATTTTGCAAGTCTCTGGAGCTTGACCCTGATAATCTGCAAATTTGTGTGAATATGGCGAGAGCCGAGCATGGCGACCTGCCATCGCTCACCGATCTTCTCGACCGGTTGCCGGAAACACTGGCCGAGGAGATCTCCTACCGCCTCGGCGCCGAGATCGTGGCGACCGACGGTCTGGTAACCGGCACCAGGTTCAACGACCGGGTGATCGCGCGGGACGGCGTCACCGGAATCGACACCGGTGTCGGCAATGACTTCGTGGTGTATCAACCGGGAACGGCAGCGCCGATTTTGTATGGCGCTTTCGGCCCGGGTGCAGACACCGTCCAGTATATTGACATCACGGAATCGGCGGCGACAGTTGCCCACTTCAGCTATGTGGTGGCCTCGGAGGAGGATATCGCGGGCGACCGTATCATCTTTCCCGCCGGCAGCAGCCATGTCTTCATCTCCCCCACGACGCTCGAGGTCGTCGAGGCCGATGGCGATGTGCTGCTGATCGATTTCGTCGATGCCAGCGGCAACCCGACGACCGCGGACCTCGGCGGCGTGATCTACATGGACCTCAACCTGAATGGGCTCAACGAGCGTCACCTGGTCGTGGCCGGGCCCGACGGGCTGATGCCGCGCCAGGGATCGCGGCTCTCCGAAACCCTCGTCTACCACGACCAGACGCAACTGGTGCGCGGCGGTGGCGGCGAGGATGTGATCGTCTCCAGTTCCACCGACTTCGCGTATGACCCGACCGGCCACCTCGACATCTTCGGCGGGTTCGGCGACGACCTGATCTTCGCCGCGCCCTCGGCCGATACCAACGCCCATGGCGGGACAGGTGCGGACAGGATCGTCTTTCAGTACGACTATTTCGACAATGTCCCCTTGCCGGGCATCGGGGGTCTGAACGTGGAACTCGATGGCGATAGCGGCGACGACGAGATCCTGATGGAAGTGCACTCCTCCGATGACGGCTCCTTCGCGGCCTATGGCGGTTCCGGCCGCGACCGGATCGAGATTGTGTATCGGATCGACCCCGGCACATCGACGAGTACCGCCCAGGATATCAATGCGGATGGCCTTGGCGAGAGTGATGCCCTTGTCTTCGGGCCGGGCAGCGCAAATACAGGCACGCCTGTAGTCGGCAACTACCGTTTCAATGGCGGCGACGGGGACGACCAGTTCTTCATCGACCTGCGCGGTCTCGGCGGCGGCACCTTTCAGATCCATGACGGCGCGGGCTCCGACACCATCACCCTGCGCTACGACATGAGCACCGGCGACATCGAGGAATGCCTGATCTTCGATCTAACCGCGGGCGGGATCGAGGAACGCTCCAGCACCGAATCCGTGCTGCTGCCCGACTTCAACGCCGCCACCACCGAGGTCAGCCAGTCCCCGGACGGGCAGTACGTCTTCATCGACCTCTCCACCGGGCTCGTGCAGACCCTCGGCTTCGAATACGACAATGGCCAGGCGCTGACGTCGGAGGAGGTGGAGTTCCTGGTCGGCGACGACTTCATCTTCATCTGACGAGGACGACGCCAGGCCGCCACGCCAGCATGCATATTACTGAGCATCGTGACCGCCCATTCCGAGGCAACGTGACCGGTCATCCCGATCGATCGTGACCGTTTTGATGTTTTTCGGAAACGGCGGTCACGGTCTCGGAATCGATTGGCGGAACGCTGGAATTTTTTCAATCGTTGTGGCATTCCTTCTGCCCTTTTGGGAGCAGAGAAGGATGCCGAGCAAGAGGATTCCGATGCGGGTGGCAAAGGGTGCTGGCGGCCCTGGTGCCAAAACCACGGGTCAACCTGACACGCCTATGCAGATCTCTGCATAGGCGTGTCTATGCGGAGACCGGGACTATGCGCACCGTGGTCGCTCGGTGGATGTAGAAGTTGATGGTGGTGAAGGAGTTGCGCGCGTGACCGCTTTGCAGAACGGCGCATAGTCCGGATGCTCAGGCTGACGTTTCAGCCAAAAGGAGCATCCTATGATCAATCACGATTCGTGGACACTCGACTCCATCGTCGAGGTATACAAGCGCGACCAGCGACGGGTCCGAGGACTGCGAGAGCCGACTCTGAAGTCGTACGAGGCGGTTCTTCGTCCGTTCCTGCGATTCTCCCTCGGGGAAGATCCGCTCGAACCAGCACGTTTGACGCCGGCCGATGTGGTGCAGTTCGTCACGTCATTACAGGATCGATACTCGGCGCGTTCGCTGAAGCATGTGCGCACGGCGCTGCGGTCGCTATTCCGCTTCCTGCGCATGAAGGGCTACTGCGACGAGCGGCTCGAGTTGGCGATCCCTGCCGTTGCGCACTGGCGGATGGCAACGCTGCCTCGATGCCTCAACGAGCAGCAGCTCAAGCAGGTGCTGAAGGCCTTCGATCCTCGGACCCCCTGCGGACTACGCGACCGGGCCATCGTGTCGTGCCTGGCGATGCTGGGGCTACGCCCCCGCGAACTCGCAGAACTGCATCTTGAGGACATCGACTGGCGCGGCGGCACGATACGCTTGCGCACACGCAAGACCCGTCGCGGCGCCATGCTGCCACTCCCACGCGAGGCCGGTCATGCGATCGTCGGCTACTTGCGCCAGGGACGCCCGACGACGACCGAGCGTCGGCTGTTTGTCCAGCACAGCGGGCGCCGCTGTGGCGCGGCGCTCTCGGCTCCCGCCATCACGGCGGCTGTGGTCCGCGCTTTTCAACGTGTCGGAGTCGACGCGCCGCTAGGCGGCGCGTACGTATTTCGTCACACGGTCGCTAGCCGTCTGGTGGCTCGCGGAGCTTCTCTCAAAGAGGTGGCCGATTTCCTCGGACATCAATGCCTCGACACGACGACGATCTACGCGAAGCTCGACCTGTCGGCCCTGCGTGAGGTCGCGCTGCCCTGGCCGGAGGTGTTGCCATGACAGACTCGAACCTCCTTGCGCAGGTCGAAGAATACCTGTCGTTCCGTCGCGGGCTCGGTTTCGATCTCGGGTCGGCGGCCTGTCACCTGCGCAGTTTTGCGCGCTACGCCGAACAAGTTGGCCATCGTGGTCCCATCACGGTGGATCTGGCGACACGATGGGCGTTGCGTTCACGTTCGCGTGAGCCGGCACAAGCCGCCCGGCGTCTTGCAGTGATTCGTTTGTTCGCGCGCCATCGAGCGCTGATCGATCCGGCGACCGAGATCCCGCCGGTCGACCTGCTCGGGCGCGTACCACGTCGCAAGCAGCCGCACATCTATAGCGATGCCGAGATCCGCTCACTGTTGCAGCAGGCCGGCCGGATGCGGCCTCGTGGCGGACTGTGCCCCAAGACGTATGTGGCCTTCTTCGCGCTGCTCTTCTCGACGGGACTGCGCCTCTCCGAAGCGTGTCGTCTCACCTGCGGCGACGTGGATTTGGATCGGGGCCTCCTGACGATACGGGGAACCAAGTTCCGCAAGTCCCGCTGCGTTCCGCTGCATCCGAGCGCGACAGGGGCGCTTACCCAGTATGCAGCCGAACGCGATGCACGCGTGCCGAGTGATCCCTCGAGCTTCTTCTTCCGCACTCAGCGTGCCTCGCAGCTGACACCGGACACAGTGCAGAAGGCGTTTGGCTGCCTAAGGCGTCGCCTGGGGTGGGCCGCTCAAGGTCGCGCCCGACGACCACGCATCCATGACACTCGCCACACCTTCGCCGTGCGCAGACTCCTGCGCTGGTACGAGGAGGGCGTTGACGTTGGGCAGAAGATCTTGGCCCTGTCCACCTATCTCGGGCACGCCAAAGTCACCGACACCTATTGGTACCTGACAGGCGTTCCAGAGCTCCTGGCGATCGCCTCGCAGCGATTCGAGGGTCTGGCTCAGCAGACGCAGGAGCGCCTGCCATGAGCGCGCCCAACCTCGATTTCCCGGCGCTGCTGCAGGACTTCTTCCAGCGCCGCCTGGTCGCCGAGCGTGGCGTGAGCGCGCACACGATCGCCAGCTACCGGGACTCGTTCGAGCTGCTGTTGCGTTACGCGGAGCGGCGCACGGGGCGAACGGCTTCCGCGCTCACCCTGCAGGATCTCGATGCGCCCATGATCCTGTCGTTTTTGGATCATTTGGAGACCGAGCGCAGTTGCGGTGCGCGCACGCGCAATCTGCGTCTCACTGCGATCCGCTCCTTCGTGCGTTATGCCTCGGTGCGCGATCCGGCATCCTTACCTGTTGCACAGCGCGTGCTCGCCATCGCCAGCAAACGCTTCGATCGGCCCGTTCTGGAGTCTCTGTCTCGTGATGAGATGCAAGCGCTGCTCGATGCACCCGACCGGGCTACCTGGAGCGGACAACGCGATGCGGCGTTGTTCGCCGTGCTGTACAACACCGGTGCGCGCGTCTCCGAGATTATCCGCCTGCGCGTCGCCGACATCCTTCTGGACCGTGCCCACGCCGTGCACCTGCACGGCAAAGGCAGGAAGGAGCGTGTCATCCCGCTCTGGAAGAGCACCATTGCTCAATTGCGCGCTTGGTTCGAACGCATCGACCGCCGGCCCGAGGCACCCGTGTTTCCCAATCGCGCCGGCAAACCGATGTCACGTTCCGGTGTCGAGCAGCGCCTTCGGGTAACGATCGCCAAAGCGTCGGTCCAGTGTCCATCGCTCCGAGGCCGTCCGATCTCGCCCCATACCGTGCGCCACGCGACCGCGATGCATCTGCTGCAGTCCGGTGTCGACATCACGGTCATTGCAATGTGGCTCGGTCATGAAGACACATCCACCACACACCAGTACATCGAAGCGGATCTTGAGATGAAGGAGGCCGCCCTCAAACGCATGGATGCTCCATCATCAAAACCCGTTCGCTTCAAGGCCAACGATCGTCTGCTGGCTTTCCTGGAAGCACTCTGACTATGCGCAGTTCCGCCTCCCTATTGTCCGCTTCAGCAAGAGGGCCACCGATACTACTGCGCATAGTCTGGGACTCCGCATAGACACGATTCCACGGTGTGTTTGCGCCGAACAGCAAGCATCGGGCTCGGTGACGCCGGCGAAGCGGGGCAAGGGCAACCAGCCCGAATCTAGCCGATGAACCGCAAACACCCGCCGAACGCCACGCGGCCTGATGACCTGGGCACAACGCCTGAAGCGCGTCTTCACAAAATAGGCATATCGACATCGAGACCTGCCGGGAATGCGGCGGCGCCATGAAAGTCATCGCCTGCATCGAAGATCCGGTGGTGATGCCCAAGGCACTTCGTGGGGCAGGCCCTCCAGAAGATCCTCGATCACCTGAAGGAGAAAGCCGAAACAACAGCGCACACCCCGCTGCTGCCCGAGAGCCGGATGCCGCCGGCCGGCCTGTTCGGCTGACGCTCCCCGCGTTCAACCGATAGTGCTGTCACCCGCAGGGCACGGCAGGGGAGCCGTTGGCCTGATGGCCGGGATGGGCCGGAAAGCGGTGCTGGCGAGGGCGGATTTTTCGATAACGAGGACTGAAGTGGGCAAGATTTCGTGGTGGTGGCAGGGTGCATGGCCCTTCGTCACCTGTGAATTGACTGTTGACCAGTGTGGAAAAGGGCGTTATACGCTAAAAGACCTCTTGAAAGGTCTTTGAACAGGCGCTATTTTAAGTGCTAATTAAAGCGCTCTGTGGAGCTGGTCATGTCGATAAAGTTTTCTGAGGATTTGGTTCCCCTGACCGACCTGAAGGTGAACCCGGGGCGTGTGGTGAAGCACACGACCGAGGTACACCGGCCCGTGCTGCTCACCAGCCGGGGCCGGGGTGTAGCTGTCGTCCAGTCGGTCAGCGATTACGAGAAGGCCGAGGAAGAGCGGGCCTTTATGCGGGCGGTGGTCGCGGGCCTGGCGGACCTGGAGGCGGGGCGCGAGGTTTCCCTTGATGAGGCCAGGGCGCGGCTCGGCCTCAAATAGCGCCCTGCGCCGGATGGTCATCAGCTTCGCTGAATCCGCACTCCGCGATCTCGAGGATGTACAGTCCTGGTATGCGGAGAAAGGGGTGCCCGACGTTGGGGCGAGGCTGGTGGCGGAGGTGTTCCAGCGCGTCCAGGCCCTGGCTGACCATCCTGATGTGGGACGGGTCGTGCCCGAATTCGATCAACCCTTTCTGCGGGAACTCATCCATCCGCCATTTCGGATCGTGTACCGGCGGGATCCCAAACGGATGAGAGTTGTCCGCGTCTGGCGCAGTGAACGCCTGCTACAGCTTCCTGCGGCTGACGAGGAAGCACCGTCAAAGACATGAGAATCTCGTAGCGCCATTAGAAAGATGGCTGATTGACGCAACATGTTTCAATTGCAATTTTGACAATGGTATTTTTCATGGTATCGACACTTATGAACACCGGAAAGCCAGCGCCACTATTGGATTTTTGCGGGCTATTTACAATTGAGTGGGAGTAGGGTGTGCTTTAAGTTGTTGTATATATTAATAAAAAACAATAACAGAGAGTTTCAGGCCACATTATAAACGAGATCACTAACCTTGGTTATCCATAACATGGTTGAGCATGGCCAGCTTCTTTTTTAGGAAAATAGTACTGTTTTTCTAAAGCTATTGGCAGCATGAAAACTACATAACGTATTGATAAAAAATTGATTATAGAAATGATGATCGTGGAATGGGTCGGACATTTCTCGCTAAGCCTGCGTCTACAGTATCCCAGTCTGTTACTTGCGAAAAGTAACGAAGTACGTTACAGTATCTCTCTATAGGAGGAGATTGCTATTGATTCAGAGTTTTCGGGACCGCTGGCTAAGGGATTTTTATCTGGAAGATAAAACCAGTAAGAAGATACCCGCTGAAGTCGAAGACCGACTGTTCCGAAAGCTGCAGATAATCGATGACGCGACCTGTGATCTCGACTTGCGGTCGCCCCCGAGCAATCATTTTGAAAAGTTGAGAGGAAATTTGGCAGGGAGGCGTTCGATCCGCGTTAACAAGCAGTGTCGGCTGGTGTTTACCTGGTCAGGCGAACGTGGTGAGGCCCAGGACATCTATCTGGATAACCATGACTATCGGTGAGGCAGGCCATGAATATTACAAAACGACAACCCGTCAGTGTCGGTGAAATGATTACCGAGGAATTCCTCGTGCCCATGGCGCTGACTCAGGGACAATTGGCTGAAGCGATGGGAGTCAGTCGAAAAACCGTTAATGAGTTGTGTACCAATCGCCGTGCAATCACGGCCGACACAGCACTGATGCTGGCCACCGTATTTGGGAATACTGCTGATTTTTGGTTGAATCTGCAGCAGCGCAACGAGCTGTGGAAAGCGCTTAACACACCAAAGCGGCGAGCTCGGATCGAGAAGGCTAAACCGATTGCGGCATAGGTTTGATTGAACATGGTATTTTTCATGGTATCGGCTCATGCGCCAATATTAATGGCATTGAAAATAAAGGACTTTTCGTGCTCGTTTACAGTCGAGTGGGAGTAGGAAGATATGATAAGCAACTGTATATAAACAAGAATAATGTGTTCAATGATAAATTGAACTGAATAATAAACGAGCTTAATAAGCTTGAATATAAATGATTGGGCCTTGTGCTCCGCAAAAATTACGCAGCCTTCGGTACCAAGTCATATTCATGGTGCAGACCGCCGAGAACAGGGTGAGCCACAACCTTAAGGTGGCCTGGAATGCAATGTCGGTGTCTGTGTGGAGCTACAGGAAGACCGATTGGCGGATCCGGGATTCCCGGCCCAAGGGTGGTATGAGGCCTACCTCGATTGTAATGTGCGACCCAGCTTTTCGTAACGATGCGTAAGTGGTTTTCCGTCAGTGGGATCAGGAAATCCAGGCATTCTCGGCGCAGCGTACCGATTACCCGTTCGCAGAGGCTGTTAGCCTTGGGACTTCGGGGTGGCGTCCTGAGTACACGCAGTCCCATGTGCGCAATAGATCGGTCGAGCTGAGGCGAGAAAATGCCATCGCGATCATGAATGAGAAAGCGGTAACCATGGTCCGATCGGATGGCTTCCCGCAGCTGTTGCAGTGTCCACGCCGCTGTACGATGGTTTGTCACATTGCAATACACATTCCTTCGGGTCTGGTGCTCAATCACCACCAACACGTAGAGCAACCGGAACGCTGACGTCACGACGGTACAGAAGTCACAGGCCAAAATGGCCGAGGGGCATGATTGCGAACAAAAGTTGACCAGCGTTGATCCCCGCGAGGAGGTCCTGGTGGACGTAGGGGGATATATTTTCGTACGGTACGTGGCGATACCCGAATACCCAGCTTGAGCAGCAATTCATTCGCAATACGCTCTTCGCCCCAGGACGGATTACTCATAGCCATTTCGCTGATCAGCTGTCGGAGTTCTACCGGTATCAGCGGGCGCCCTGGGCGCGATTTCCAGCGCCAAAACAGGCGGAATCCTGCACGATGCCAGCCGATGAAAGTCTTCGGCGTAACATTCGCCAAAGCGTCTTGCCATGCGAAGCCGTGTGAAAGCAGCACCAGCATAAACCGCGTGACGTTGTCGAAACGTCGGGGTCGGATTTTGCGCTTTCGGTAGAAAGCGAGCTGTTTTCGGAGGAATAGGTTTTCAGCCGCCAAGGCAGTGCGGGATCGTCCAAGTAAGACCATAAAACGCATGCCGTCAGCCAAGAGCACTCGCGCGAGCTTAGCGAGTTCAGCTACCAGGCTGACGATCAGATAAAACAATTCCTATTGACCCAGCATACACTGATCCCTCGATCCTTTGCTAAACTAAAACACAGGGCTAGCATGCGGTAAGGGAATAAATGCGGACCACAGGGCTGTTCACAGGCGCGCTCTTCGGTATGTTGCTCGGCCTTCTGGCGCACCCATAAAATATAATGCGCAGATCAAGGGTGGATGTGAATCAACAGGCAGTGTTTCATAAGGCGGTCAAGTGACGGGCTGTGCCGAGAAGCAAGATATCCTGACAAGGAATCGGTTGTAAATGGGTTTAGGGGTATGCCCGGTAATTGCCCCGAGCACACTCGGATCAGCCGGATGGTTTTGCGTTGTTGAGCAGCGTAGTCTCCTTCCGCAGCTTGTCGAGCTGGTCACGGAATTCGCGTTTTAGATGTTCAATATTATTCTCAAGAGTGCGGAGTTCTCACCGATTTTCGCCATGACTTTTGGTTACCGTAATGGTCATCGATCCACGCCTCCGTCAGCCGGTCCAACTCATCCAATTGCTCTTGGGAATAGCCTTCTGGGGCGAAGTCCATTTCCAACCATCCGATGAGGTGGTCTTCGATCAGATCGAGAGGAAATTCCGGATGCTCGCGGTGGATGCGCTGCACGGACTCGTCGATGGACAGCCGTTTACCGTCGTGCCAGACGAGCTTGCGATGACTGGCATCGACATCCACGTTTTGCAATGATTGCCAGGCGAGCTCCCTGACTTCATCGGACAGCTGCCCCTCGGGCGAGTCCATCCACTCCAGGAATCCTTCGATGAAGGGGTTGTTGTCGAAAACGCTCCATCCGCTCGGCTTTTTCATGGCTATTGTCTACCGCGTACTGATCCTTGGCGGGGCGTGAGCTTCATCGCCAGCCGGGAGTGCTCGATGCCGAGCGCGATCCATTCGGCACAGAGCTTCTTGAAGCGCTTGTAGTTGCCGATCTGGCGACGAATGTCGGCGACCGATTCACGGCGAATATACTCAGTGCGACTTTGCCGTGCAAGCGTATAGCTGAGCTGGTAGTAAGGTCCGCTGCGGCTCTTGGGGTCTTTGTACTGCCTGGTCAGCGACCCTGGTCGCATGTCACCGATTCCGTTGAGTTGCGCCTTGATCCGCTCGATTCTCTGTTCAATCTTCACCAATCGATTGGTGCTCATGTGTCACAGCCTCTTTATCAGAACTATAGCAGTGTAAGGCTATACTACAGGCGAAAAATATCAACGCCTGGGGGGTGGACGCACATGCGCTTGTGGATGCACTGGTATGAGGCGATCTGGCTGCTGCGCCCGGGCTGTTCGCGCCTGCGCACGTTCCTGTGGTTTGCCACCTGCGTGGCCGGCTTGACGGTGCGCACCGATCTGCTCGGCGTGACCAGCATCGTGCGCGCGCTGGGACTACAGGCGCGGCTCTATCACCGGCTGCTCGATCACTTCCACAGCGCCGGCGTGAACCTGGATGTGATGTCCGCGCTGTGGGCGCGGGTGGTGCTGCGGCTGTTTCCCGATCCGCTACGGGTCAATGGACGACTGGTGCTGCTCGGTGACGGCATCAAGGCGCCCAAGTGCGGCAAGAAGATGCCCGGCGTTAAACTGCTTCACCAGGGCTCCGAGTCCAATACCAAGCCCGAATACATCATGGGCCACTCCCTGCAGGCGGTCTCGGTGTTGGTCCATGCTGCCAAGAGCGTGTTTGCCGTACCGCTCGCCATCCGCATCCACGAAGGCCTGGTGTGGTCCAATCGCGACAAACGCACCTTGCTCGATAAAATGATCGCCCTGCTCGCGACTGTCGATATCCAGCAACCGTTCTACTTCGTGGCTGATGCGTACTATGCCAGTCACAAGATCATCAACGGCCTGCTCGAGCACAACAATCATCTCGTGACGCGGGTGAAGTCCAATGCGGTCGCCTACACCTTGTATGATCATAAAGGTGCGAAGCAACGGGGCCGGCCACGAATCTATGGCAACAAAGTGAAGCTCAGATCGTTGCTCAACGATCGACCGGCGATGGAACACGGCAAGAGTCCCGTCTACGGCGAGGAAAACGTCACGATCCATTATCGAGTCTGTGATTTGCTCTGGCGGCCCATTGGACGGCTGGTGCGCTTCGTCGTGGTCATTCATCCCACCAGAGGACGTTGCCTGCTGATGTCCACCGACACATCCCTCGGTGGCATCGACATCATTCGTCTCTACGGCTTACGCTTCAAAATCGAACACAGCTTCAAGCAAGCGGTTCGGGTTGTCGGCACCTTCACCTATCATTTCTGGATGAGGAACATGAAGCGGCTGCGTCGACGCAACGGCAACCAATACCTGCATCGGGAATCGGCCGACTATCGAGATGCCGTCAAACGCAAGATCCACGCCTACCATCTGTTCATTCACGCGGGCGTCGTCTCGCAAGGATTGCTTCAGTATCTGGCCGCCAAATTCTCCCAGCTCGTGTGGCGCTCCTTCGGCTCGTGGCTACGCACGATTCGCCCCGGAGTCGCGCCGTCTGAATTGGTCGTGGCTACCGCGCTTCGCCACTCGCTCCCTGATTTTCTCTTGAGTTCCGCGCACAACCATACCTTCGCGAAATTCATCATCGATCGAGAGGACCCTGATAGACTGGAAGTATTCCGGCTCGCTTCATGACGAAAACTCCGGACTCATGAGTATTATTGTAATATTTGTAGAAATGACCGAGATTGTCCAGCTTCTTTTTGAATTCGAGCAATGACAGCACGTCATCGCCAATGTCCGCCATCAGTACCGGTGCGTTTTTGAAAAAGGTGTAGATGAACGGCCGACCGGTTTTTTTGAACTGGCGGTGTGCCGTGTCGAACTCTTCTTCAGTGTACCTGCCGGCCTTTGTGAAGAACAGGCTGACGAAGATATCGCATGAGGTGATGGAATTGTTGTATTCGTCCTGTAAACGGGTGGTAGACATGGCGTCCAGAAAATTTTCCCAGCGGTGGATCTTAAGGTATAACCCCTCGTCGCGAAGCTCATCGTTGAGCTGACGAAAATACAATTCAAAATCGTCACGGTCCTTTCTGAGCTCTGAGGAGGACGCAAGGAAAATCCTGATTGTCTGCACCGCAGACGTTGTGCCGTTTGCTGCCGGTCTACCCGTCTGCATACCCGAATACAGATAGAGCTTAAGGACATCATATATATCTGCTTCTCCGCGTCGGAGCTCATCCAGGTGCGACATTGGCACAAAGTCTATTTGTATATTATCTATTTTCCAGAGGCGTTTGATGCTGTTGAATGCGGCGGCAGGTTCACCTTGAAGATCGGTCGAAAAGATAAGAACAAACTTGCCTCGGAGGGCGTAGTTAAGCCTGTGTAGACTCAGAATCTGGTTTCCGTCTCCGAGGATTGATCCCGGTATCTGCAGTAGCACAAGCTCCAGTTCGGGGGTTCGAGCGGCGGTGTACTGAAGTGTTCCGATCGGTGAGTCCACCGACTCATGGGTGACCGAGCCCTGCAGCCGCGTCTTGAATTCCTGATCGAGTAGCGAATAAAGTCGATCCGTCAAATGCATATCTTGAAGGCGAAGTCGCGCTGCGTTTTCGGCATCAGATGAGCCTTGTTGTACAACCTTGCTCATACCCAGCGTAGCCACGCTCGCGGCCCTCGCTGCAATTGAGTCTGGAGCACGAGGTAGAGCGCGTGAGCCAAGGATCATTGGGCCGATTCCATATGCGATGACAGCGAATCACTCGCCTCACCTGCAGCGGGTACCAACAGCAATTCCGAAGCAACATCCTTGAGCCGACTTGTTTCTTCATCTTGGGGGAACGACAACAGAGAACTGTCTTTTATCCTGACCAACTTTATACCAATCTTGGCGCTAATAGCCTCGATGGCGTCGTTTGTGAATGCGCCAATTGCCAACAGGAGTGGTTCGATCTTGCGTTGTGTGCTCCCATCTTTGTCTAGTACTTCTTCCAAAGCCCTGGCTGCGGTGCGCAATTCGGAGGCGCGTGACCAGTCTAACCCGGTGTCGTCCGATTCCGATATGCTGATCGCGTAACCTCTGTCTGGCGCAAGCGCGACTATGTCAACGGAAGTAATCAACGGGTCGATCGCCGGATCACCACTCACAGGGTTTTCGATGAGTTCGTAGCCGGCTGCGCTAAGCAGTCTGTTGACATTGGCGAGAGTATCAACGGCGTGTGCGGACGGGTCTACACCGACACCGATCTCGCGCAGTGGCTGACCGATGCCAGCGTAGAATACAGATAACGACACAGTAAACCAAAATCCGTGCATGTCGATATCGACAAATATCAATACTGATAGGATGATACATATGGTGATGCCGGCAAGTACTGGCGTTAGTACGGGGCGCTTCCTGAGTACCGCCGCCAGAGGGAAGTATGCCGACCGTGTCCCGGCAATCGGGGATACAGCTTGGCGGGCACGCTGTTTGAAAGAAGTATGGGTACTGCTAGAGCCATCATCCCGAAGAAGAATCCGGATGTGTAGCTTGCGACAGTTGCCGGTGTAGTCTCCAATGGGTAGCCAAGCCTGGGGGCAGTGAACGCAATGAGCCACCAAGTGCCATAACCGAGTCCATACCAGATGAAACCTATGAAGCTCGCCGCACCGCCGAGTGCAACGCCTTCCCACGCCGCGAGTAACCACTCCAGTGGACGGGGCGAGTCACTGGCATGCGTGATAAAGCTGCGCGCTTTCCAGAGTACGACCATGCATGCGTAGAGAAACAGGGGGGCGCTGAGGTACTCAATGTGCCGGTAGAGGAGAAAGGGCAGCAGACCGAACACCAGTCCGCTCGACAGAACCGGCGCCATTAACCACCAGGGTGGCCGCACAGACAGGTGTTGCTTGTCCGATGAATCAGTCACTTATGTAGACCGGCGTTATGGTCTTTGTTGTCGTGCAGGGTGCGCGGATCGTGTCATTACCCTCTGGCCCTGATCGCTTACGGTCAAAAAACTCATCCGTCCCTCGATATCAACATCTTACCATCTATTGTCTGTGCCACAATGCCTTTGTATTTTGCCTTAAATGAGGCTTAGAATTCGATGATAAATTCGAGTTAACGATGGGGAATGTTAATGGATTGGGCGCGCATACTGGCCTATATCACTGGGACAGTGGACCAGGAACTCCTTTTACGCAATGAGTATCTTGCTGCCGAAAACCGGATCCTCAAAGCTCAACTCAAGACGCCGTTGCGGCTCACTGACGCGGAGCGGGTGACACTCGCTGAACTCGCGCATCGCCTCGGCCGTAAAGCCCTTGAGGATGTCGCTAACACCGCGAAGCGCGACACCATTATGGGATGGTACCGAAGGCTGGTAGCACGCAAGTTCGATGGGTCCAAGTCGCGTCGCTATCCGGGCCGGCCCAGAATCAATGAAGAAATCGAAGAATGGGTAGTGCGCATGGCCAAAGAGAACTCGGATTGGGGCTACGCACGGATTGTTGGCGCCATGGCGAATCTCGGCTACAGGCTGTCCGATCAAACGGTTGGCAATATTCTGCAGCGCCATGGTATTCCGCCTGCACCGGAGCGCAAGCGCACGACAACGTGGACCGACTTCATCCGTGCACATATGTCTGTTCTTGCGGGTACCGACTTTTTATCGGTCGAGGTACTGACGTTGCGTGGATTGGTCACTTACTACGTGCTGTTCTTTATCCGTCTGGAGAGCCGTCGCGTTGAGGTTGCTGGGATCACGCGACATCCCAATGAAGCCTGGATGTAACAAATCGCCAGGAATGTCACCATGGATGAATGGGGCATCCTTGAGGGATGCCGGTACCTGATCCATGGCCGCGATACGAAATTCACGGATTCGTTTCGCGCGATTGTCAAATCGAGTTATGTAGACCCACTGAAGCTACCAGCGCGGAGTCCAAATTTGAACGCCTACGCTGAGCGCTGGGTGAAATCGGTGAAAGAGGAAGCGTTGTCAAAGCTGATTCTGTTTGGTGAGGCTTCTTTGAGGCGTGTGCTCAGCGAGTACCTGGTTCATTTTCATCGGGAGCGTAACCATCAAGGCAAAGGCAACGTACTGTTATTTCCAGCTGCCACGCAAGCAAAGAATCGTGTTGACGGATCAGTTGGCTGTAAAGAGCCCTTGGGTGGGCTGCTTAAATATTACCATCGGGAAGCTGCATGAGTATTTTGACCCTGCGGCATCACCACCCCCTTTCCTGGGCGGGAGCGTCTCAGATACCAAAATTTGACCAGTTCCCACTGAATCCAGCGGTAGCAGGCGCCCTTGTCGCTGATGACCGAAAACGCCACCGCCTGGGTGCCGGACAGGAAATCTACAAGTTGATCAATGGTCGTTAAGTCTTCAAGTTTCATGATGGTTTTCATCCCCCCATCATGAACGGAATCCCAACCGGCTTCAGACTCATTTCATATTGGACAAGGCTACGTATAGACAAATCTGGTGCATGCACTTATGCTGCCCCAGCAAACTAAGCTAGAGCCACGGTCTTTCTTTAATTCTGAATCCAAGGAGAGTTCAAAGCATGCATCTACCACGACTGTCAATTAGTGGAGCAAGTGTCTTATTAGGAGTAATCGGCTGTAGCAACCTAGTGTATGCTGGTTGTGGTGCTGGATACGTTGCAATTGATTTCACAGGGAAGGGAGTTACAAATACCATTGCTGATGCTTTTAGTCTACTACCCGCTTCCCTTGGCTCTCTAACGCTTAAAAGCAAACGCCCATCCAACATCAAGCTCGAATGCGGTGTCAGGGGGGTTGTAACAAGTGAACCTGTTCCTGGGTATGATCCTACGTTTGACCCTCCATATGTTGTCACAACGACATTTACGTCTTACATCGTGTGTGGAGATCATACCGAGGCTGTCGTAGATTCTGTGGCAACATTGCAGCCAGATCTTGTGGGTTATTGTGCAAGCAGCCCCGACACTTACGATCCTAGTAGCCCGATCAACGGGCGGTTCGAAGAACCAGGAACTATTGTTGGGAAATGGGGCTTGTTGAAAGACGCAACTGGTACTTTCAATGTTTCGGGCACCTCCTCTTGTGGTTTACAGGAATGGGACGTTGAAGCAACCGTCTGTGTCAATGAGAACCTCGTCAAGCAACACTAGACGAAGATTGAATCCTGAGGTATCGATTGTTTTTATCATGATAACCCCGCTCTAGCGGCAATGGCACTTACTTAAGCGGCCGAAGAGTGAGGGAGTCACATTAAGCGCGTGAAAATGATGATGAAGGCTGACTCGGATTGATAGAATGTTTGTCGCCAAACACACGTTCCATCAAGTCCGAGGCCAGCCATGAACAAGCGTACTGCGCAGTCAGGATTTCAGCAACATCGAGAAAGCATCCGTCAGGCGTGAAGTCAAAAAACTCATCCGTATCGCGATATCAACATCTTACCATCTATTGTCCGTGCCACAACGCCTTTGTATTTTGCCTCAAATGAGGCTTAGAATTGGATGACAAATTCGAGGTAACGGTGGGGATTCTTAATGGATTGGGGGCGCATACTGACCTATATCACTGGGACCGTGGACCAGGAACTCCTTCTGCGTAATGAGTATCTTGCTGCCAAAAACCGGATCCTGAAATCTCAACTTAAGACCCGGTTGCAGCTCACGGACGCGGAAAGGATTACGCTCGCTGAAATCGCACATCGCCTTGGTCGTAAAGCCCTTGAGGATGTGGCTAATGTTGTGAAACCCGACACCCTCCTAGGCTGGTAGCACGCAAGTTCGACGGATCCAAATCGCGCCGATATCCGGGCCGCCCCAGAATTGATGGTGAAATAGAACAAATGGTAGTGCGCATGGCCAAAGAGAATTCGGATTGGGGCTATGACCGGATTGTGGGCACCATGGTGAATCTTGGCGATACACTATCCGATCAAACGGTCGGGAATATTCTACAGTGCCATGGTATTTTGCCTGCACCGGAGCGCAAGCGCGCGACAACGTGGAGCGACTTCATCCGTGCACATATGTCTGTCCTTGCGGGTACCGACTTTTTCTCGGTGGAGGTACTGACGCTGCGAGGATTGGTCACCTACTATGTGCTGTCCTTTATCCATCTCGACAGTCGCAAAGTCGAGGTGTCCGGTATCACGCCGCATCCGTAATGAGCGATGGATGAAACAAATCGCCAGAAATGTGACTATGGACGAATGGGGTTTTCTGAATAACTGCCGGTATCTGATCCATGACCGTGACACGAAGTACTGTCAGTCATTTCGGGGTATTATCGAATCCTGTGATGTGAAAACGCTGCCGCTTCCTGCACGGAGCCCGAATTTGAATGCATTTTCCGAGCGCTGGGTGAAATTGGTTAAGGACGACTGTCTGTCGAAGTTGATTCTGTTTGGCGAAACGTCGTTAAGACGAGCACTGCATGATTACCTGATCCATTATCATGTCGAACGAAATCATCAGGGTAAAGGCAACGTACTGTTATTTCCAACCGCCCCGCAAGCAAAGAATAGTGTTGACGGATTAGTCCATTGTAAGGTAAGCGTCTGGCGAATTACATCTACCCCAGCTCCGCTGGCGTCATCATGATGTCCTCACCATGCATTGATTTACCGAGGGCATATCATGAATCCAAGGCTAACCAAAAGACAGGCCAATCGCCAGCGCTGGTTTGATCATGTCGAGACCTGGAAGCAAAGTGGGCTGACCCAGAAAGCGTTTTGCGAACAGCAGCAGCTTGGGCTGGGTTCTTTCCAGCGTTGGCGCGGGATATTCATGCGTGGAGAAAAGCCGAGGGCATCATCAGCGGTGAGCTTTCTGCC
>CAWFEQ010000006.1:0-44936 GCA_963814945.1 uncultured Gammaproteobacteria bacterium | reverse complement strand
CCTGAGTTGCCGTTCCCGATGTTTCTCGGTATGTCTCGAACAAAAATGGTCATTTAGTGGTCGGCTATATTAGCCTTGGTGGGTTCTGACCCGAAATGGTCACTCGTGAACTTGATCACGGCCCGCCTTATTCGGGGTTTGCGTTATCGAAAATAAATCGACTGCATCCACAATTCTGTAACGTTTTGCGTTTAGATTGAGCGTGCCGCATTACAGCAATCAAGGGGAAGCAAATGGGTGACATACAACGATTCGTTCTGGAGTTTATTCTCGTTCTGTGCGTATTTGCGCTACTTAGTGTTCTGCCGCCCGCCTCTAATGCAGAACCTGTCAGTACGTTGCCGAACGATTCCGCTATGATCGGTTCAACAGCCCCCCACGAACACCTATGCCGGAGTCCGTCGGGTCGTTTGGTCTAGCCCTAACCGGGGTGGCTAAAATTAGTTGGCCGAACATTGCCGTTTGGCAAGCGCAGCGCTTCGGGTAACGCAAGCCCCTTGCCCGCAGGCAGCCGGGCCGCAAGCGATGGCCTGGTTCGGTACCAACGGCTGGTTTGGTGCCAGAAACCCAACACAATTCTCACGATCGTGGCGCGAGCACTGACAGCGGTTGTCAGGCGCGCTGCGACGCCATGTGTGCGCTGGCTACCCCGCAGGATCCGCTGCCGGGGATACCACCGGCAGCTGCATCAGCTGGTCTATCTCGCCGGCGAGGGCGTCCAACAGATCGGGGTTGAACGCTTGCTGGTTGCGCATTTTGCTGAACACCCGCTCCAGCCGCTTGCGGTGTTCGACGGCAATGGCCTGCAGCGGGCCCGGCGCCTGCTTAAGATCCAAAGGGTCACGGCAGGCGTGCGTACGGTCCTCGATCATTCTATGGTGAAGCAAGGCCCGCCCCAGCACCACGTAGGGAAAATTGATACTGCGCATGGGACCGACACCGAGCACCTTGCCGCCCAATGGTCGTCCCAGCACCCGCACATCGGCGACACGATCAGCGGTAACCCAGGCCGATACACCGCCGATCAGGCCACCCAGACCTGCTCCCATCAGCAGGGAGGCGCCACCGACTGCCAGATCGATAATACCGCCGGCAGCGGCGCCGCCGACGCTGCCGGTGGCGATCAGCTGCTGCCGGGTCAAGCCGAACAGACTCCAGGTCTGTCTGGCGAACAGGTCTTCGTCGAGCAGCTGGACGACAGCTTCGTGACGTTCCAGGTGCTTGTAGTTATAGATCTGTTCAACGTCTTTACGGCACCTCTGCTCCATGCCGCCCAGCTCCTGTCTATAGGCCTCGCGCAGCTGCTGGCGTATGGCCGCGTCGGGCTGATCGCCGGCTAGCCGGCGTTGGCAGGTATGCGTGATCATGGCGCTGATGGCTTCCGCAATGACGCGGGCCGACAGCACCCGGCGCTGAGCCTGCTCGGACTGAAGAACCTGCACTGCGCGTTCCAGCGGCTCACGCCACTCTTCGCGAATCTGCCCAAACGCCAGCAGCAGCTGGATACGCCTGTCGAAATCGGCAGTCATGGCATCGAACACCCGCACTATACGGAAATACTGTCCGAGGGCGTTTTGCCATTCGGCCGTGTAGTCGCTGTCGCCAATGAGGTTGATCAGCGCCAGGCTGGGCTGGCCGGTCCAGCGCAGGATTTCCATTTCCGCCTCGTACTCCTGCCCGAACGGCCGTGAGCCGTCGACAACATAAAGAATCCCCGCGCCCTCCAGCACCGGAGTCAGCAGACTGCACTCAGCGTCGAAACGCGGATCGTTGCGATGCTGTTCCACAAACCGGCGCACGATGTCCGGACGGTCGACCGCAGAACCGGTCTGCTGCTGCATCCATTCCAGTGCCGCGCGGGCGCGCTGAAACCCCGGTGTGTCAACCAGTATGTACAAAGTCTCGTCATCGATCACCATCGGGTACTCGCGGTCGTCAACCGTAGTTCCCGGCAGCGGCGAGATGGCCACGCTCTCGTCTCTGGCCAGCGTTGCGACAATGCTGCTCTTGCCCTTGTTAGGATGACCGACGACGGCGAACACCGGAGTTGTCATGGCAGTGGCCCGATCACCTCGAGGTGCAGGTCGGGATCCTTCAGCTGGCGCAGCATTGATCGCCAGGTCTCACGGTCACGCTCGGCCACGCCATCCGGCCCGCCCCACAACAGGACGATAACGGCTTGTTGGGCGCTGCAGCGGGCGCGAACGCTGTGGAGGAAATCAACGAACTCCAGCAACGGCGGTTCCCAGCCTCTGGTGATGACCGCCACCCCCGCGCCGGCATCACGGCACAGCAAGGCAATGGTGGCGTTGTCCTGCTGCGTCGAACGCGCACCGCCGGCAGCGAGGAACTCCAGCGGCTCAATGCCCATCGTCCGCAAACGGGCCTCGAGCGCTTGCCGATCGTCGACCCTGCCAACCGCGCCGGACCAGTCGATAACGGTACAGCGGGTCCCCGCGATGGCCGTTTCCTGCAGCGGACTGTCGTCGCTCGAAACGCCTCTGAAAGGCTTTTCCGGCTGCCGGGCTGCGGTACTGACCAGGGGTGAATTCATCCTGGCGAGCAACTCCGGCACCCCGGCAATACGCGGCAACGCCTTGCTCAGATGATGGCGAAACCGCAACCAGGAGACCAGCAGTGTCAACAGCCGTGGTAACAGCCCGTAACAGACGATAGCGGCTAAAAGGAAAGGCCACCAGCCGCCGAGCTGTGCCGCCCGTGCGGGGGCTGCGCCGCTGGCGCCGAGTGAGCCGTCTTCCAGACGATAATAGCGGCTGATCTCGATCAGTTCGGGGCTCGGCACGGCATCTGGCAACACGCTGTGCCACGGCCACGACAGCGCCTGCAGCGCCCGGTGGAACCCTGCACTGTCCAGATTCAGCGTGGTGCTCCAGGCAAAAGCCAGGTCGGAAAAAGAAATCAGATATGACACCGCCGCGAGCACGCCGATATTGAACCAGACCGAGAAAAGTTGCGACCAGAAGGAAAACAACCAGCGCGCCGCTGGCGCCATCACCATAGCATTGCCGGGATCCCAGATCACCTCCAGGCCCTGCCGGCTGTGTGGCGAAAACAAGCCGGCAACGCGGCCTGCAAGGCGTCCGGGGTTGAGGAATCGCAGGGCGGACTGCAGGCTGCTGAACAGCGGAATGGTGCGCGGCAGCGCGGCAAGAATCCAGAACAGCAACAGCAGAATCTGGGGAATAACCAGCATACCGAGGACATTGAAGACATTGATTGGCCGCTCACCGGTGTAATAGAGAACCGTACGCGCCAGCCCCCAGCCGCTTGCCAGACCGGCGATTACCAGCAGGACACACAGGAGGCGATACAACTGGCCACCGGCGTGGCCGTCGCGTTGCCACCCCTGAATCTGCACCCGATCGAGCCAGCCGCGAAGCTGTTTTGCCGGATTGCTTCTCCGTTGCTGCAGTCCCTGGCCGATCCTGCGGTCCCGCTGCTTGCGGGTATCCAGATCAATAGAGCCGTCTGACTTCAGTGCTGCATTGAGGTCTATCAGGTCGCTTAACAGGGAGGCGTGTGTCATCCGCTGATTGTATCGCACCGCATCGTGCCCGGTACTGGGCCCAACCGGTTGCCGCTGGCAGCGCACCGGCTCAACCGGCCAGGATACTTGCTAATCGTTCCCGACATACCCACACGGCTGCCCCTGGTCGCGTTGCCAAAGCGTTCGCGTGCTTTATGGCAGGGTAAACAAGTACTATGGACAGTATCAAAATCAACAACGGGACCCCTCTATGACCGGCACGCGCCTTAGACTACTCGCTTACGGCCTGGGCGCCGCGCTGCTGATCGCCGCGCTGTTCGCCTGGTTTGGCCGCCCGCAACCGGTCGAGGTGATTGTCAAAAAAGTCGACCGGGGACTGGTGCAGGACACCACAGCCAACACCCGCGCCGGCACCATCAAGGCTTGCAACCGGGCCGGAATTTCACCGTCCATTGGCGGCCAGATCGCCAGCCTGCCGGTCAAGGTCGGCGACCAGGTCGTACCGGGCCAGTTGCTGCTGGAACTGTGGAACGCTGACCTGCAGGCGGAGGTGGCCCTCGCCAGCAGCCAGGTCAAAGCTTCCGCAGCGCTCGGTCGCCAGGCCTGCGTTCTGGCGGAGGTGGCCGCGCGCGACACAGCCCGCCTGCAGACCCTGAGAAAAAAGGGCCTGGCCACCGAGGAGGAGGCTGACAAGGCCAGTGGCGATGCGCGCGCCCAGGCGGCAGCCTGTGACGCCACGCGCGCCAACAGCGAAGTCAGCCAGGGGCGCCTCGATGTCGCCCGCGCGGCGCTGGAGCGCACCCGGCTGACGGCCCCGTTTGCCGGTATCGTGGCGGAAATCAACGGCGAGGTCGGCGAATTTGTCACCCCTTCGCCGGTGGGTATTCCTACCCCACCCGCCATCGACCTGGTGGACGTCAACTGCCTGTATGCGTCCGCGCCGATCGACGAGGTCGATGCCCCCGGTATCCGCGTCGGCATGCCGGCAATAATTTCGCTCGACGCCTTTCCCAAGACCCGCTTCGACGGCAAGGTGCGCCGCGTGGCGCCTTACGTGCTGGACGTGGAAAAACAGGCACGCACCGTCGACGTTGAAGTGGATTTCGTCAACCGCGAAGACACCAGCAACATGCTGCCCGGCTACAGCGCGGATATCGAAGTGATCCTCAAGGAACAGAAAAGTGTGGTGCGCGTGCCCACCGAGGCCATCCTCGAAGGCAACAAGGTACTGGTGTTTACCGCTGAGCAGCTGCTCGTGGAACGACACATCGAAACCGGACTCAGCAACTGGGAGTTTACCGAGGTGGAGCGCGGCCTGGAAGCCGGTGACAAAGTGGTGGTCTCGGTGGATCGAGACGGCGTCGAGGACGGCGCACTGGCAACGATCGAAACCCCCAGCCAGAGCGATGATTGATCTGCGTCAGATCCACCGCGATTTCCAGGTCGGCGACCAGGTCGTGCACGCGCTCGATGACATCAACCTGCATATCGGGGCCGGCGAATACGTCTCCATCATGGGGCCCTCGGGCTCCGGCAAGTCCACCCTGCTGAACCTTATCGGCCTGCTGGACCGAGCCACCAGCGGCCAGTACCTGCTGAATGGTGAAGATGTCACGACATTGAGCGATATCGAGCAGGCGGAGACCCGTAACCGCCACATCGGTTTCGTCTTCCAGGCCTTCCACCTGGTGCCACGGCTGAGCGCTGCAGAAAACGTCGAACTGCCGCTGGTGCTGGCGGCCACACCGGCGGAACAGCGCAAGCCGCGAGTGGCCGAGACACTCGAATCGCTGGGCCTCACCGACCGCGCCCATCACAAGCCCGACCAGCTCTCCGGAGGACAGCGCCAGCGCGTCGCCATCGCCCGCGCCACCGTCACCGAGCCCGCCGTACTGCTGGCCGACGAACCCACCGGCAACCTCGACCACAAGTCGGGAGGCGACGTGATCAACATCCTGGAGTCGCTCAACGCCAGGGGCATCACCCTGATCGTGGTCACTCATGATCCGGAAATCGGTGAGCGCGCACAGCGCCGCATCCAGATGCGCGATGGCCGCGTCGAAACGGACACACGCGAGGAGAACCTGGTTGTTTAGTCATGACGTGACACGCTTTGCCTGGCGCGCACTGCGTGGCTACCCTACCCGTACCGTGCTGATGCTGATCGCCATGGCCATCGGCGTCGCCGCCGTGGTTGTACTGACGTCACTGGGCGAAGGCGCCCGCCGTTATGTCACTGACGAGTTTTCTTCGCTCGGCACCAATCTGGTGATCGTCATCCCCGGCCGCTCGGAAACGGCGGGCGTCAATCCCTCCACCATGATGGGCGAGACGCCGCGCGACCTGACACTTGACGATGCGCTGGCGCTGACCCGCAGCTACAGCGTACGGCGCATTGCGCCGTTGAATGTCGGCTCGGCCAACGTCGACTGGCAGGGCAAGCAGCGCGAAGTGACTATTATCGGCACCAACAGTGAAATGCTGGCGATACGTCACTGGGAACTGGCGCAGGGCAAGTTCCTGCCCGAATCCGACCTGGATCTCGCCACACCGGTGTGTGTCATCGGCAGCAAGATCCGCGCGGAACTGTTCGGCGCCAAACGCGCCATTGGCCAGTGGCTGCGTATCGGCGACCGGCGTTTCCGGGTCATCGGCGTCATGGGTTCCGAGGGCCGCTCCATCGGAGTCGACGTCCAGGAAACCATCATGATACCGGTAGCTTCCGCACAGCAGCTGTTTAACACGCCGTCGCTGTTCCGCATCCTGGTGGAAGCCAAAACCCGCGACGCCATCGAGCCGGTCAAACGCTTCATTATCGCCACGCTCGCCGAACGCCACCAGGGTGAAAAAGACGTTACGGTCATCACCCAGGACGCGGTGCTGGCCACCTTTGACCGCATCTTTGCGGCGCTGACTTATGCGGTCGGCGGCATCGCCGCGATCAGCCTGGTGGTGGCAGGCATCCTGATTATGAATGTGATGCTGGTGGCCGTCTCGCAGCGCACCGCCGAAATCGGTCTGCTCAAGGCTCTGGGCGCAGCGCCGCGGCAGATCGTGGCACTGTTCCTCACGGAGGCCTTCCTGCTATCAGCACTGGGCGCCGGCATCGGCCTGCTGCTGGGCGAACTCGCAAGCGCGCTGGTGCGCCACGTGTTCCCCGTTCTGCCCGCGCAAGCACCGCCGTGGGCGGTAGTCACAGCGATACTGGTTGCGCTGCTCACCGGCCTGCTGTTCAGCCTCCTGCCCGCGCGCCGCGCGGCACGGCTCGACCCGGTGCTCGCATTGTCGCGCAGGTAACGCATGCTGCTTGGCGACTTTCTCAGGCTGACCAGCGGATCCCTGATCGCACACCGGCTACGTACCTTCCTCACCACGCTCGGCATTGCGGTGGGTATCGCCGCTGTCATGCTGCTGACATCGATCGGCGAGGGCATTCACAGGTTTGTGCTCTCCGAATTCACCCAGTTCGGCACGACGATTGTCGGCATCAACCCCGGCCGCACCACGACGCACGGCGCCTCCACGGGCATGTTCGGCACCGTACGGCCACTGACCCTTGAAGACGCAGAGGCGCTCAAGCGGCTGCCGTTTGCACACGCCGTGGTGCCCCTCGTGCAGGGGAACGCCGAGGTCGAAGTTGGGAAACTGCGCCGGCGCACCACGGTCTATGGCGTAGGCGCGCAGATGCCCGAAGCCTTCAGCATGCAGGTAAAATCCGGTCGGTTTCTGCCCGATGACGACCCGACGGCGCCACGCGCACTGGCGGTGCTGGGCAGTAAACTGCGTCAGGAAATGTTTGGCACCCGGAACGCGCTGGGTCAGCGTATGCGCATCGGCGGCCACCGCTACCGCATCATCGGCGTCATGGAACCCAAGGGTACTGTACTGGGCTTCGACCTGGACGACACAGTGTACGTCCCGGCAGCACGCGGCCTGGAACTGTTTAACCGCGACACCTTGTTCGAAATCGACCTGCTGTACAAGAAGGATGTGAGTGCCGACAAGGTGGCGGCGGGCATCAAAAAGCTGCTGATCGCCCGCCACGGCCGCGAAGACTTCACCGTGACCACTCAGGAACAGATGCTGGAAGTGCTCGGTTCCATCCTCAATATCCTCACCTTCGCGGTCGGCGCTATCGGTGGCATTTCGCTGCTGGTCGGCGCCATCGGTATCGTCACCATCATGACCATCGCGGTCAATGAGCGCACCAGCGAGATCGGTCTGATCCGCGCACTCGGAGCGCGGCGCAGCCAGGTGCTGAGCCTGTTTCTCGGTGAAGCCATTGTGCTCGCGGCAGTCGGTGGCATCACCGGCCTCGTGCTGGGCGTCGGCATCGCCCACCTGCTGCACCTGGCCCTGCCCGCCCTGCCCGTGCATACACCCTGGATTTTTGTCATCATGGCCGAATGCGTGGCCGTGCTGATCGGGCTGGCCGCTGGCGTACTGCCGGCGCAACGCGCCGCCCGCCTCGATCCGGTCGAAGCGTTGCGCACAGAATAACAGTCCAGTGCCCCGGCAGACCGTGAAGATTCCGAAGGTGTTGGCCACGCTTCGGCCGAAGGCACTCGCGGCGAATGGTGTTGGTCAGACTACAGCCTTTACCACGGAGGCCTTCCGAGCGCGGAAAACTGCACGTCTATAAGGCCCAGGAACTTAGCATGCGTCAGATGTCAAACGAAAACCCTTCCAGCTACCCCTTGCGCGACCGGCTCACCTTCTTCTGGGAATTCCTCAGGCATCCCTTGCAGATCGGCTCTGTGCTTCCGAGTTCAAGATTTCTCGAGCAGCGTCTGCTGAAAACAGCCGAACTCGCGTCCGCCAGGACCGTCGTGGAACTGGGCGCCGGGACAGGCGGCACGACGCGAGCCATATTGCGCGCCATGTCTCCCGAGGCCCGGCTGCTGTGCATCGAGATCAATCCGCACTTTTGCCGTCTGATAAACTGCATCAGGGACGAACGCCTTATTGCGCACAGCGGCAACGCCTGCGAGCTGCAGGAGCTGCTGTCGACCTACGCCTTTGGCGCAGCGGATGTCGTTATATCCGGTATCCCTTTTTCAACCATGAGCCACAACGCCGGCGCGGAACTTCTTACAGCGATATCCTCCGTACTCAGCCCCAGAGGGCGCTTCGTGGCCTATCAGGTGAGCGATCGCGTTGCGGCCTTGTGCCAACCTATACTGGGAACAGGCCGGGTGGACTTGGAGTTTCTCAACATCCCACCGATGCGCGTGTTTCTGTGGCAAAAGCCCGGCGCCTGACGGGCTCTGGTTTCGCCCCTCGGCAAGCTGCCCGCAGTGCTGCCCGTCCGAACCCATGGGCAAATCCCTTATTGCCATTTCACACTTGCAGTTTCATCATGTCATGAGACGCAGGTGGATTTGAAATCCAGGGTAAGGCGCGCTTTCTTGCAGCGGATGCTGATGATATTTCACTGGATTCACACAATAGGAAACTGTCGTGACAAAGTACAGATGGCGACCACAGGATACGTCGTCCCATTTCCTCGACGTACCGTCACCGGAACATTCGGGTCCAAAGGCAGGGGGGCAGGCACGGCCCACCGCAATAGAACGCTGGGCGTTGCAGAAATTGCTCACGCTGATCGGGGACCCCGACATCCGCTTCATTCTCTGGAACGGAGAAAAAGTGCCGGACAGCGGGTCCGCATCCGTCAGATACCTGCACATTCGTGACCGTCACACCTTGTGGCAGCTCGTCAGCAATCCGGAACTGCATTTCGGCGATGGTTTTACCCGCGGCAAGCTGGAGGTGGAGGGCGACCTGGTCAGCTTTCTCGAGACAGCGTACCCATCCCTGCCCCTGGCCGATCGCACGCAGCCCGTATTGCAGAGACTCAGTCACTGGTACAACCGCGCGCGTAGCAACACCCCGGCCGCCTCGCGCGGCAACATTGCCCATCACTATGATCTTGGCAATGATTTCTTCCGGCTCTGGCTGGATGAGGAGATGGTCTATACCTGCGCCTATTTCCCCTCGCCGTCGCTCAGTCTTGAGCAGGCCCAGCTCGCCAAGATGGACTACGTATGTCGCAAACTGCGCCTGCAGCCGGGTGAGACCGTTATCGAAGCGGGCTGCGGCTGGGGGTCATTGGCGCGGTATATGGCCAGAGAGTATGGCGTCAAGGTGCGTGCATACAATCTTTCCCGGGAACAGGTCCGGTATGCGCGCGAGCGTGCGGCTGCAAATGACCTCGGTCACCAGGTTGAATATATCGAAGACGACTACCGCAATATCACCGGGCAGTGCGATGCATTTGTCTCGGTCGGCATGCTGGAACACGTTGGACGGAGCAACTACAAAACCCTGGGAGGCGTCATCGATCGCTGCCTCACACCGAACGGCAGGGGATTGATCCACAGTATTGCGCGTGACCACCCCTGCCCCATGAATGCCTGGATCGAGAGACGTATTTTTCCCGGCTCCTACCCGCCCACCTTGCGCGAGATGATGGAGATTTTCGAAGCCTGGCAATTCTCCGTCCAGGATGTGGAAAACCTGCGCCTGCACTACGCCAAAACGCTGGAACACTGGCTCGCGCGCTTCGATGCCCATCGCGAGGAGGTGTGCGCGCGGTTCGATACGCCGTTCTTCAGAGCCTGGCGGCTCTATCTCGCGGGCTCACTGGCCGGTTTTACCACCGGCTGGCTGCAACTCTACCAGGTAGTATTCACCCGTTCCGGGAGTAACGACATCCCCTGGACGCGCAGTCACCTGTACCAGCGAAACACCTAGGAGGCTGTCGGACTTGGGCGATCGTAGCGAGCAAGGTGGGAGGGCGAGGCCATTTTTTCGATCGTTTGAGGGGAATAGCCGTAGCTATTTGACGAAAAGGATCGGGAAAATGGGGCGCCTTCCCACCGGCGCAGTAGATCAGCCCCAAGTCCGACAGCCTCCTAGCAGCGCAGGCTCTTCGCAATGCAGGTCGGGCTGAGCACCGCGAAGCCCAACCTACGACGCGCTAATGCCAGACGTGCACGCAGTCCCTGCCCGCGAGCTTGGCGTTCATCAGAGCTCTGTCTGCAAGGTTAATAACGTCGTTGATTTCGGATTCATGGTCGAGCAGCGCCAGACCGGCCGAAACAGTTACCCTGAGCACCTCGCCCGCGGAGATTTCAACGCCAAGATTCTTAATGTCCTGGCGCAACCGGTCCACCAGTTCCTCTGACTCGACGAGCCCTGTTTCCGGGAAAGCGAACAGGAACTCTTCACCGCCAAAACGGAAAATCAGGTCATACTTACGCATCTTGCTGGCCAGAAATTCCACCGCTGTCTTGAGCACCTCGTCTCCAGCGACGTGGCCGTAGCGGTCATTGATGGCCTTGAAGTAGTCAAAATCGATAAGGGCGATCGAACAGGGTTTGCCGCTGCGGCGCACACGCTCCTGCTCCTGCGACAGCTTGTAAGCCATGGCGTAACGGTTCCATACGCCCGTCAGGTGGTCGACGGCGCAAACCTGGCTGAACATAGTGAACTGGAGGTTCTGCACTGCGTCCCGGAACTTCTGCGCCACTTCGGAAAAGACATCGTAGTCCTCGGGTGTAATTTCCTTCCCCGACTGCCTGAGCTGCAGGAGGTGGCGGGCTTGTTCGTGCACACGGCAGTGCATATCGCCGACTTCGCCAAACATTGGCAGAGCCTTGAGCCGCGTATCAATGTCCCCGTAATACCACTTGCCGAAGTCGCAGCGCCGGTGAGCGCTTTCCAACAGGTCATCGGCAGGAATCTCACAGTGGCAAATAATGGTGCGGTGCAGCCTCTTCATCCAGTTGCTGTGATTGGTCAGACCGGCACCGAGCTCGTGGAGGATATTGAGCATATCTCCTGGCAGAAAGAACTCTTTCTCGCCAAACATCATTCGGCCTGTTCTCCTCGGGTTGCGTGCCCGCTTCGGGTGCTCCCGCCCGTGCAACGGCAACACCATGCTACCGGCAACTCGCGCAGCGAAACCCGTCCGAAGTCAACAAAGGGAGCGATAATGCACGCAACCGGGTGAATACCCCGGTACACTATGTTCCCGCAACTTATACCCACAGTCCGTTGTTATGCTCGAATACATACTCTTTCACCAGCAATCGTTCGATCAGTTCGTCGCGCATCTGGAACAGGTCAGGGTTTCTTACGAGTCCAGGGATGACGATATGGGGCTGGTGATTGCAATAGCGGACGACCTCCCGGAGGCGGTGATCGACCAGGTCGATGCCGTCTATGACGCGCTCCTGGCGAAAGCTGAACACCTTCTGTCTGAAGCAGGACACCCACCGGAAGACTACACCGCCTCACTCACCATCAGACTAAATGACGGTAGAACCACGTCCGTAGCGGTGCCGCCGCAACTGCTGAACCGGATCCTGTCGGTAATCACTTACGCGGAACTGAACGAACTGGTGGATTCGATCGTTGCGGGGATCGAGCACCCGGACAACCGGCCGCTTTGCCGGCGCTGACTCAGCCACTCACGTCAAAGATCATGTCGATAACGGCTTCTGCCTGAAACCAGTCAATTTCTGGACTGCCTGTGCAGTGAGGCCGTTTCGATGAAATCAGGTAGGCAGCTTCGCAGATCATCTGCTGACGCCGTTCTCCCGTAATCGCTGGTTTCTGTCGGGTTGCTGTTGGTGCAGTAGTTGCTGGCCGCTTGCTGGCGACGCTTTTTTTCGCAACCTGGGTCTTCGCCTGAACCGGGTTTTCCTTGGCGGTCGCTTTCTTCGCCGCAACCGCGCTTTTCCTTCCGGCCACTTTTGGCTGTGCCACGGCAGAGGTCTTCTTCCGGGCAACGTAAGCCTGCTTCGCATTCCTCTCAGAGACTGTTCCTGCATCACTACTGGTGGTGCTTTCTTTCCGGACCGCCATCTTGCGTATCTCCTTATCCAGTGACTTCACGGAGCCCCGTCACGGGGTTGTCCTGTTTGCCGGCCAAAGCCCCCTCGAGGGCGGCCAGTAGTCTAGGAAGCTGTCGGATTTGGGACTGATCTACTGCGCCGGTGGGAGAGCGCCCCATTTTCCCGATCCTTTTCGTCAAATAGCTACGGCTATTCTCCTCAAACGATCGAAAAAATGGCCTCGCCCTCCCACCTTGCTCGCTACGATCGCCCAAGTCCGACAGCCTCCTAGGTAACTTAAAAATATTAATCAGTCGCTTACATTGTTGTCCAGCGGCTCGCGCAGCGCCTTGCCAGACTCTTACGGTTGGCCGGTTTGGCAGCGACACTCACAGTCCTGCCGCTCATCCGGCGTAAGCGCATTATCCCTGTTTCTGATCAGGATCGCTATCCCGGAATGAGGGTCTTGCCAGTGTCGGCATTGGCCCGATGCCAGACCACCGCCAATGGTTTGTTGCACCGCGGTGTTGGCATTCGCGAGGTCAATAGCTGGCGATTGTCGTCACCCCAGGAGGCCGCTCCTACAACCTGTAGGAACACCCGTGCCGGGCATAAACGCCGTCCCCCGGCGCGAATCGCGGCCAGGCATTCTAAGGACATAAACGGCCGCTCCCATAGCGGGATTATTGCAATGATTGGGTTAAGTCAGGCGTGATGCCGCCAGATTGCCGGGTCTATGCCGCGCGTTCGCATCGGCGCAGCCGTGCTTACCCTTCGAAGCGACGCAGGCGGCCGCGGAGCACGTGCAGCTCGTCGAGCAGGTCCAGCGCCAACGCCGCACCCGCCCAGTTGACGCCCAGGTCGGTTCGAAGCTGTACAGCACAACGAACCCGGCTGACACTCCTGCCATGAAAACGCCAGTGCGGGGTGTCTCGGCCGACCGGCTCGACAATGCCTTCCTCGACCAGCTCGAACACCTCTTCGGCGGGCAAGCGGCAGGCCTGGCAAAGATCGGCCAGCGTCAGCTCGACGTCCTCCTCGAGCACCTCACCCGACAACAACGGCAGCAGTTCATCTATCATGTTCGATCACACTCCCAGATGCGCGCGCGGATCGAACTCAAGGGTCCGCTGCATCGCTTTATAGGCCGCTTTCGCCGCCTCGCTATCTGCCGGAGGCAGTACAACCTTGAGTACCACGTACAGATCCCCCGCGGGCTTGCCCGGAATACCACGCCCCTTAAGTCGCAGCTTGCGACCCGCAGCCGACCCTGGCGGAACTTTCAGATCCACTTTACCGCCCGGCGTTGGTGCTTTCACGCTGGCGCCCAATGCCAGCTCCCAGGGGGCCACCGGCAGATCCACGAACACGTCCTCGCCTTCGACGTGATACAAGGGGTGGGGTCGGAATGCGACCTCCAGGTACAGATCGCCCGCCTTGCCCTGACCGATGCCGGGATCGCCCTGCCCCGCGAGGCGAATATGCTGGCCCTGGCGCACGCCTTTTGGAATACGCACGTTCAGCATACGCTCCTTCACGCGGGGCCTGCCGTCAGGACCCAGTTCAGTGGTTTTCAGTGTCAGCATCCGACTCGCCCCATGGTAGGCATCATCGAGATCGATCAGGATCTTGGCGTATGCATCCTCACCGCGTGCATGAAACTGCGTCCGCCCGCGCTCAGCCTGGGCAAATCCCCGGCCAAACAGTGACTCGAAGAAATCGCTGAACTGCGAGGCATCCGCGCCGGTAAAGCCGCCGCCGTGAAACTCGAAACCCTGGTTCCACTCGGGCGGCGGCCGGAAATCCTGTCCCGCCTTCCAGTTCGCACCGAGCTGATCGTACGCCGCGCGTTTCTCGGGATCCTTGAGCACCTCGTAGGCCTCACCCACTTCCTTGAAACGCACCTCGGCATCCGCCTCCTTGCTCACATCCGGGTGATACTTACGGGCAAGTTTGCGATAGGCGCGCTTGATCTCGTCCTGAGTCGCATCACGTTTGACCCCCATGATCTGGTAATAGTCTCTGAATTCCATGCAGTATTCCGTCTCGGTTCAACTCAAAAACACACTGACAAACAGCGCCTTCAGCCGTTCCACACAACGTGCCGCTGCATGTTGCCCCAATCATTGCATAAAAGTAGGTTGGGCTAAGGCACGAAGCCCAACGATCAGCGATCCAATGTTGGGCTTCGTGCCTCAGCCCAACCTACGCTCAGTGCCAACCTGCGCACGAGTGCTGTATTTCACCCGATGTAAATACCACCAACAGGGCCGTTACCCGCGGTGTAACCTGTCAACCACAAGGTTCGGTCGAATCCCGACGGGTTCTTTACGCAACTGTCAGGCTACCCGTGCGGATCAGCAACGGTCAGCGGTAATGGCGACTGCTTCCCACCCGGCGCTGCGCGCGGCCATCTCCTGAGTACCCAGCGCGGTAAAATCGGTGCCGGCTTTGTCGGCGGGTCTGAACCGGGTGATGGCACCTGCGGCGCGTCGATACAACTTGCGCCAGCCGCCCATCAGGTTGTCCCATGCCTCTCCCAGCCCTTCACCGATGTGTTGCAATGTCGCCATAGTGCTACTCCTCGTTGTGCTCATTCATGCGTCGTTGCGGTCGCACCCGGGCCTTCGACCAGGCGGCCAATCGCCTGCTCAATCACTTCCGGTACACCCTGCAGAACTCCCGCACATCACCCACCCGCACCCGCGGATCCTGTTACTGGACAAGTATGCGCAACGACCCGCGGGGGGGGGTAGCACCTTAAGCTGCACGTCCGGTTTCGGCAGGCCAACCTCACCAGGCGTGCACCCCGCCGCACGGTAGCCGGCATCGATGGAGATGGCACGCGCCTGTACTGGACGGTCGTTTCCCTGTTCGGAAGAGTCGTTCGCACTGAAGCAAGACACCCACTGCTGCGCACAGGTGTCACCGCTGACGGCGTCCAGGCCCACCTCAACCTTTGCTGCACCCCCAACAGGATCAATGTTTGAGCCGCGAAGGCAATGCTCCTGGGAGCCGACCTTGGTCCGCTTACCCCGCACGCACCTCGATCTTGCGAGGCTTGTGCTCGGCCCGTTTCGGAATGCGCAGGGTCAAGACACCGTCTTGCAGATGCGCCTCGATGTTTTCGCCGTCCAGTTCTCTGCTGAGCGAGAAATTGCGCTGATAGCGGGCGGTGCGAATATCCGCGTATAGCGCATCCATGGCTTCGGGCACAACAATATCCGCTTCTCCCTGGATGGACAGGCTGTCGCTGTCGACCTGAACTTCGAGCCGATCTCGCGACACACCCGGCATATCCGCCACTACCGTGATGCCCATATCATCCTCAAAGATATCCACCGCTGGCCGTATCGCGGGTTCTGTCGTGTTCGACTCCCGCACCGCCTTCGCCTGTTCAGTTGTCACGTCGTTTGTCCCCGTCATTTCATTACCCTCCTGCCGATCACTTGATTGGTATCTGCCGCGGTTTAACCGATTCGCGCCGCTGAATAGTGATGTGCAGCAGCCCGTCCGTGTAGCTCGCGTTCACCTTGTCCGGATCCACATCCTCGGGCAAGGTCAACACCCGGCGAAATGCGCCATCAAAGCGCTCTCTTCGGTAATAGTTCGCCCCTTTCTGGGTAGCCAGCTTGCGCTCACCGGCCACGGTAAGCAGGTTCTGCTGGATAGAGATATCCAGACTCTTTGGATCCAGGCCGGCCGCAAACAGGTAGACAGCAACCTGATCCGCAGTGCTGCCGACATTGACAGGCGGGTAGGTTCCCTTGGTCACCGCCCGGATACTGTTCGGCCAGGTGGCAGCTCCAAACAGTTGATCCATCTCCCGCTGCATGCGCCTGAACTCGTCGAACAGGCCGGTTTCAAAATTGCTGCGATTACCGAACATCCTCAGTACCTCCTAATCGATAGGGGTTGCGCTCACCGCAACCTACTCCTGAAAAATAGGGACGCGCTTGAGTTTTTCAAGGGCCTGGAATCACGCAGTCTCCATGCCGCAGACAGGCAACCAATTATCCAGTTTTTTTTCAGCACGTTATGCAGAAACAGGGAACACACCGCGGCAGCCCGCAATCGCAGCGGCGACAGTCTCCTAGCGGCGACCGCTCAGGCGGGCGGCGCGCACGGGCAGCTTGCCGGTCCCAAAAAGGTGACGCATCCTTGGATATCGTCTGTTGCTACAGAAGCGACCGCGGCAAGGTGTGCCGGTTGGCAGGGCCAGGGTGCCAGCCACCTCACTCAGTTATTCATGCACCACCGCGCGGTCGACATCAACCAGCGTCTTACGCAGGAACACCACATCTTCCTCACGCCGCACCATGCTACTGAAGCCGCGTTTGTGGAACAGGGACAACATGCGCATGTTGTCCGGATCGGTTTCGGCGACGACTTCCGATATGCCCCAGCGGGCGGCGACTTCCAGAGAATAATCCAGCAACAGGCCACCCACCCCTTTGCCCTGCCAGGGATCCGGTACGATGACCGCGAACTCGGCCGTTTCATGATTCAGATCGGTGATCAGCTGCCCCACCCCGATCAAGTGGCGCTGGTTGTCCGTCTCGGTCTCCACGACAATCGCCAGTTCGCGCTCATAGTCGATCGTGCAGTGTTTCACCGCCATGGCATGATTGGTCTGCTTGAACAGCGACCGGAAACGGAAACGGATTGATTCGGGCGACGAATTCGCGATCAATTCATGCCACAACGGTTCATCCTCGGGGCGGATCGGCCGCATGGTAACCTGGGCTCCGTCCCGCAGGCGCAGCCGCCGCATTAACTGTTCCGGATACTGCCGGATCGCCAGGTGTTCGTATGGTTCGCTCGACCCCCGCCAGGCCTGCCGGTCGAGGACCGCGGCGGCATCGAGCGCGACCACGCCATCGGGTGTTGCCAGCAAGGGGTTGATGTCGAATTCCCGGATCTCGGGATAATCGGCAATCAGGCAGGAAAAGCGGATCATCACCTCGATGAGGTGGTCGATGTTCACGGGAGGACGGCCACGGTATCCCCGCAGCATCGGCCAGCAGCGCAGTGATTCGATCATGTTGCGCGCCAGACGTTCATTCAGTGGCGGCAACCCGAGGGCGTGGTCGGAATAGACCTCGGTCGCGACACCCCCGAGGCCGACCATGATGACGGGACCGAAGGTCGGGTCCGTGTTGGCACCGAGAATCATCTCCAGACCGTCCTTGGGACACATCATGCGCTGCAAGGTCACTCCATCCACATGCCCGGCGAAATTGTGGGCATCAACCCGGTGCAGCATTGTCTCGTAGGCATCCCGCACGGCGTTCGCATCCTGCAGGTCCAGGGCGACGCCGCCAATGTCGATCTTGTGCAGGATCTCGGGGGAACGCAGCTTGAGCACGACGGGATAGCCGATCTTCTCGGCGGCCGCGACCGCTTCGGCGGTGTTGTGCGCGATAAAGGTATCGCACACGTTGATGTCATAGGCCTTCAGAAGGCACTTGGCTTCGCTCTCGGTCAGGGAACCGCGTTCCTGCAGCAGGTGGTGGAATCGTCTGGAGAGTTTCTTGCGGTTGACGGTGAAATGGATCGCCATCTCGCGCGGCGTCTCGTAGAGGCTCTGCAGATTGTGGGCATAGGACACCAGATGCATGAACGCCCGAACGGCCTGCTCGGGTGTCGCGTGTGCCGGCACGCCCGCGTGGTTCAGGTAACGGATGTCCTTTCTCGCCCTCTCGCCACCCATCCACGCCGCAAACAGCGGCTTGTGACTCTTTTGCGCCATCTGCACCAGCACCTCGGCGACCTTCCGGGAATCGATGTTCGGGTGACTCGCAAAGATGACCAGGATCGCGTCGATGCCCGGGTCTTTCTGGATCATAGCCAGGGCCGCGGCATAGCGTTCCGCTCCCGCAGCATCCTGCAGATCGACCGGATTGGCGTGCGACCGGCCGTCGGCGAGGAGTTCGGCCAGTCGGGCCGCGGTCTCCTCACCCAGTTGCGCCAACTGTCCGCGACGCGACAGCAGGGCATCGGCGGCGATGATTGCCGGCCCGCCGGCATTGCCGATGATCGCGAGCCGCGATCCGGCCGGCAGACGCTGGGAGGCGAGGATCTCCGCAACATCGAAAATGTCATCGAGTTCCGTGACCCGCACGACCCCCGCGCGCTCGAATACGGCGCTGTAGACGGCATCCTCTCCGGCGATGGTGCCGGTGTGTGATAACGCGGCCCGTGCCGAGTGTTCGAAGCGGCCGGACTTGTAGGCGACAATCGGCTTGGAGCAGGCAAAGGAGCGCGCCGCCGAAATGAAGCGTCGCGCATGGCGTATCGACTGGATGTAGAGAATGATGGCGCGGGTATTCGCGTCAGTCCCCAGATAATCGATCAGATCACCATAGCCAACGTCAAGATTGTTGCCAAGCGAGGCGAACAGGGAAAAGCCGATGCCGGCATCCAACGCCCAGTCCAGAACTGCGTTGGACAGCGAATGCGACTGCGAGATGAAGGCCAGGTGCCCCGGCCGGGCAACTGTCACCGCCTGGCTGGCATTGAGCCCGATCTCCGGGACGATGATGCCCAGCGAGTTCGGCCCGATGATGCGCATGTGCTGAAAACGGCGCGCGGCTTCGGCAACCTGCTGTTCCAGCAACCGGCCCTGCTCATGGGCCTCGCTGAATCCGCTGGAGAGGATGACCAGCCCCATAATGCCCGCTTCACCGCACCGCTCCACGACCCGCGCGACGTCCGCCGCCGGCGTGCAGATCACCGCCAAATCCGGCGTCTTGGGCAGGCTGGCGAGATCCGGGTAGGTCGGGACACCGCTGACCGACTCGACAGTGAAACTGACCGGATAGACGATGCCGCGGAACCCGCTGCCGAGAAGGTTCGACAACACCAGTCTGCCGAGATCCTCCGGATCCTTGTCGACCCCGATCAGGACGACCCGCCGCGGATTGAATATCTTCTCAAGGTTACGAATACTCACGGCCGTCAAACACCTGCCAGATCCTCCCGCTATCGACCAGACCGATGTTAGTCCCGCTGTCCCGTGAAGTCCATGCCAGGCAGCGGGGAGAAGGGAGGGTGTGGGTGTGATCCGGCACCGGCCGCCACCAGGTCAATCAGACATCAATGATCATCCTCGTCGTTACGCGTATCGCCTGCTCCGGTGGCGGTGGAGACAAAGGCCTTGTACAGGTCTTGTTGCATATCCCGCCACAGTGCCAGGTTCCGCTCCGCCATTTCATTCCAGACCGATGATGGGGCCGCCTGCAGCAGGCTCTGCATCTGTCTCTGCAGGATTTCCTGTTGCTTGATGAAGAAATCCATGCTTTTTTCCAGATAGGTACCCACGAAGGACTGGAGATTATCGCCGTAGTACAGGATCAGTTGTTCCAGCAGCCGGGTGCTGAGAATCGGCTGCCCCTTTTCCTCCTGCTCGACGATAATCTGCAGCAGGATGCTGCGGGTAAGATCCTCGCCGCCCTGCGCGTCGATGACCCGGAACCGCACTCCCTCCGCCACCAGCTTCCTGATATCCTCCAGCGCCACGTAGCGACTCTCCGCCGTATCGTAGAGACGGCGGTTCGCGTATTTCTTGATAATGCGTTCGTTCACCCTGCAGGCCGGCCCTCATTACCGCATCGATCAACTCATGTAGTGACCGCCGTTCACCGGAATGTTGGCCCCGGTGATGAAATCCGATTCCTCCGCCGCAAGGAACACCACGACGCGGGCAATATCGGCCGGCCGACCGAGCCGGCTCACGGGTATCTGGGCGATGATCTGTTGACGCACCTCCTCCGGGACTGCATTGACCATCGGAGACTCGATGTATCCTGGGGAAATCGTGTTGGCCGTGACCCCCTTGCGCGCCCCTTCCTGCGCCACTGACATGGTAAAGCCGTGGATGCCCGCCTTGGAAGCAGCGTAATTGCTCTGTCCGAACTGGCCTTTCTGACCGTTGATAGACGATATGCTGACGATCCGCCCGAAACCCCGGTCCAGCATGCCCTCGATGACGTTGCGCGTAACATTGAATACACTGTCCAGATTCGACTGGATTACCTCATGCCACTGTTGCGGGGTCATTTTCCGCAGACTGGCGTCGCGTGTGATCCCGGCGACATTGACCAGCACATCAGCGGGCCCCACTTCCTGTTGCGCCGTCTTGACCGCCGCGGCGGTCGCTTCGAAGTCGGACAGTTCACAGGGCACGACCGTGATGTCATAGCCCGCTTCCCGCTGTTCCGCCTGCCACTTCCTGGCAATGTCCGCTTCTGCGGGAAGGCAGGTCGCGACCACCCGGTGACCGGCCGCGCACAGCTGCCTGCAGATTTCCGTACCGATGGTGCCGGTACCGCCAGTAACCAATGCTACCCTTTGTGCCATGGTATTAACTCCTCTATGTTTTTTCCGTGGTGTTCTGTGCGGCAATCGCAACTAGGCGCCTGTCCGAGTAATCATCCTGCTCCCGGGAAAGCGCGAGAGCGGCTCAGTTTTCCGCGGCTTTGCGTCGCCTAGGAGGCTCCGTTCGGCAAACCTGCGAAAAACTGTCCTAGGAGGCTGTCGGATTTGGGACTGATCTACTGCGCCGGTGGGAGAGCGCCCCATTTTCCCGATCCTTTTCGTCAAATAGCTACGGCTATTCTCCTCAAACGATCGAAAAAATGGCCTCGCCCTCCCACCTTGCTCGCTACGATCGCCCAAATCCGACAGCCTCCTAGCGCTCCCCCACTTTCTCGGTACGCGAAGATTACTCGGACAGGCGCCTAGCGCTCGACGGCAATCGCCACGCCCTGGCCACCGCCAATGCACAGCGTCGCCAGCCCTTTCCTGGCATCCCGCTTGCGCATTTCGTGCAGCAGCGTAACCAGAATGCGCGCCCCCGAGGCGCCAATCGGGTGGCCCAGCGCGATGGCTCCGCCATTGACGTTTACCTTGTCGGTATCCCAGCCGAGCTCGCGGTTGACCGCAATCGCCTGTGCAGCAAAGGCTTCATTGGCCTCGATCAGATCGAGATCATCGATACTCCATCCGGCCTTCTCCAGGCAGCGGCGCGTAGCCGGAACCGGTCCGATACCCATGATAGCCGGGTCGACACCGGCCTTGCCGTAGCCGGCAATGGTTGCCAGTGGATCCAGACCGAGTCTGCGCGCGGCACTCGCCGACATCAGCAGCAAGGCGGCGGCGCCGTCGTTAATGCCGGAGGCGTTGCCGGGCGTCACGGTGCCACCGTCGGGGCGGAAGGCAGGACGCAGTTTGGCCAGTGATTCGACCGTGGTGCCGTGGCGTGGAAATTCGTCGCTGTCGAAGATAATCGGCTCCTGCTTTTTCTGCGGGATCTCCACCGGCACGATTTCGTCGGCAAAGCGGTTGGCCTCTTGTGCGGCTTCCGTCTTCTGCTGGGAGCGTGCCGCGAATGCATCCTGTTCCTCGCGGCTGAGGTGGTAGCGGTCGACCAGGTTCTCGGCAGTGCAGCCCATGTGATAGTCATTGAAGATATCCCACAGACCGTCGGTGATCATGGTGTCGAGCAGGGCCCATTCACCCATGCGCATGCCGTTACGCGAACCGGGCAGTGTGTGCGGCGCAAGGTTCATGTTTTCCTGGCCGCCGGCAATGATGATGTCGGCATCGCCGCAACGGATCGACTGGATGGCGAGGTGCACCGATTTCATACCGCTGCCACACACCTTGTTGATGGTCATCGCCGGAATCTCGACCGGCAGACCGGCGCCGATGGCGGCCTGACGCGCCGGATTCTGACCGACCCCCGCCGCCAGAACCTGCCCCATGATGACTTCGTCCACCCGGGCGGCCTCGAGCCCGGTGCGTTCCAGCAGCGCCGAAATGACCCGGGCTCCCAGCTGGGTGGCCGGGATGTCCGCCAGCGTTCCACCGAATTTGCCTATGGCGGTGCGCACAGCATCGACAATAACTACATCTTCCATCTGGTGACCTCGTCATACGCTAAAAAAGCCACCGAAGGCCCGGCAGCTTGATATTGTCAGGTCTGTAACCGCCAGCGGTTGCAGATAATGGTCGCCCCGCTGGGGATGAAAGTCTCCATGACCGGCGGGCGGGCGTAGCATAACAGTCTCGTGCCGGTCGACGCACCCCGGCACGAGCCCCCTCTATGGCGATGTATGACGATTCCTGCCTAGGAGGCTGTCGGATTTGGGACTGATCTACTGCGCCGGTGGGAGAGCGCCCCATTTTCCCGATCCTTTTCGTCAAATAGCTACGGCTATTCTCCTCAAACGATCGAAAAAATGGCCTCGCCCTCCCACCTTGCTCACCACGATCGCCCAAATCCGACAGTCTCCTAGTCGGCCTGCGTTGCGCTCGTGGCCTTCTTGGTGGCTTCCTCCGCCCACGCGGCAACAGCCTGCTGGGTCTCGGTCGCGATCTTTGCAAATTCCTGAGCCCGATTGATCAGCCGCTCACCGAACTGCGACACCAGCTGTCCTTGTTCAGACAGCAGGTCCTCCGGATTCTGGGCGCCACTCAGGATACCCGCCTGCTTGGTGCCGAGATCCAGATAGTCGCGAGCGACATCCAGCTGCTGGCGGGCAACGCGCTCCATGGCACGCACAGTAATCTCATTGAGCTGCATCATCGGTTCAACTGCATTCTTGCTGAGCTTCAGCCATTCATCGAAGACTTCTTTGTTCATGGTCCCTGCCTCCTGTTCACCACTGGGTCATCCAGTGTCTGATAAAGTTGTAGCAATAGTCTTGCTGCATTGCAGCATAGTTCTGTTTAGGCCGGATGTCAAGGTCATTCGGGTAGTGCTTACCTCCGCAATAACTATTAATAATTAATTGTATTTATTAAAATATACTTTATGTTTGCCGGCGTCTGGAAACGATTATTTTTCATTCTGATTATGTTGCAATGCAATATCGTATTGCTATACTAAGGGCCCAACCCTGTTGCGCCGGAGGATAATCAAAATGTCGGGAATCAAGGATACGACCGAGGCATGGACCAAGGTCTGGATGGATGCGCAGAAACAGTATCTCGATGCCTGGATGCGCCTGTCCGGGGAAGCCAGGAACTGGCCGGATACCCGGGGACCGTTTGCCTGGGGGAGCGGCAGCCCCTGGAGCGAGCCCCTGCAGCAATGGTCCAGACTGATAACGCAGGGCCTGCCCCAGGACAGCCAGGACATCGGCACCCGGCTGTTTGATCTCGGCAAGAGCTATCTGGGCATGGGCGAGACCCTCTGTCACCTCATGCAGCAGGGTCAGAACCTCACGGGGTCCGCGGCCGACTGGCAGGCGGCCATGAAGAACGTCTTCGCCGCGACCGGCTCTACTCGCATGGGAGAGCAACAAGCCGATCCCTGGTCCGGCCTGGCCACCTTCTGGGGCTTGCCTTTGAACAACTGGCAACGTTTTGCCTGCTCGTTTTCGCCTTTCCCCGGCGAGATGGAGAAGGCACTACGGCCCGAAAGCGTGCCGCAAACCAGCGATATGACGCGGGCCGTGCGGCAGCTGCTGTCCATTCCCCCGGTAGGTTATACACGCGAGTGGCAGCAACAGGCCCAGGAATGGGTGCAACTCTACCTGGACTACGCCCGACCACTGCAGAACTATGCGCGACTGCTCGGCAAAGTAGGCCAGCGCGCTACCGAACTGTTCAGCGGAAAACTGGCCGCACAGTTCCAGGAGGGCAAATCACTGGAGGGATTGCGGGCCGCTTACAACCTGTGGATCGATTGCGGCGAGGAAGCCTATGCCGAGGTGATGGCCACCCCGGAGTTTCCGCACCTGCAGGCCCAGATGGTCAATGCCCTGATGCGGCTCAAGCGCCACGAACAGCAAATGCTGGATGAGGTGATGACCGCGCTGAACATGCCGACCCGGCAGGAAATGGATACCACCCACAAGCGGGTCCACGCCCTGCAGCGGCAACTCTGCGCGCTGCAGGATGCCGCCGAAGACCAAGCAGCGGCGGAGGCACTGCACGAGGAGCCCCATGCAGCTGACGAACCGCCGGCGGCGGCGCCGGTGAAGCACAAGGCGCCGGCCAGGGCAAAACCGGCCGCGCACAAAGCCAGCCAGCGGAAGCATCGTGTCCAACCGAAAACCAGCAAGGGGTAACCGAAGATGCAATTGCCACTGCAGCCCGACCAGGTCCTGAAGGACGCGCTCGATTTCAACCGCAAGATCACCCACGGACTGCTTACCCTGCGGGAAGTGGGCGACGTTGCCGTCGGCACCACGCCGAAAGAGGCGGTTTACCGGGAAGACAAGCTGGTGCTGTACCGCTACCGGCCGACTGTCGACAAACGGGCGAAGACGCCCCTGCTGATCGTGTACGCGCTGGTCAACCGGCCGTACATGACGGACCTGCAGGAAGACCGCTCCATCATCCGCAACCTGCTGGACCACGGCGAAGACGTCTATCTGATCGACTGGGGATACCCGGATGGCGCAGACCGCTTCCTGGAACTCGATGATTACATCAATCGCTACCTGCATCACTGCGTACAGTATGTCTGCAAGGCACACGGCCTGCGGCGGATCAATCTGCTGGGTATCTGTCAGGGCGGTACCTTCAGCCTGTGCTACACCGCGCTGCACCCTGAGCGGGTGGAGAACCTGGTGACGATGGTAACCCCCGTGGACTTCCACACCTCGAACAACGTGCTGAGCGACTGGGCGCGGGAGCTCGATGTCGATCAGCTCGTCGACACCGTGGGCAACGTGCCGGGGGAACTGCTCAACTGGGCCTTCCTGTCCCTCAAGCCCTTCCGGCTGACCGGGCAGAAGTACGCTGAGCTGCCCGACATCATGGATGACCCTGAAAAACTCCGGAACTTCCTGCGCATGGAGAAATGGATTTTCGACAGCCCCGACCAGGCCGGCGAGACGTTCCGGCAGTTCATCAAATATTTCTACCAGCAGAACCGGCTGGTGACCGGCGGTCTGGAGATCGGCGGACGCGAAGTCAGCCTCAAACAGGTGACCGTACCGGTGCTCAATGTGTATGCCACCGAGGACCACCTGGTGCCACCGGAGTCTTCGATCGCACTGGAAAGACATGTCGGCACCAAAGACTATACGGCGATTGCTTTCCGGGGCGGCCATATCGGCGTCTACGTGAGCGCGCGGTCGCAGAAAGAGGTCCCTCCGGCAATCGCGAGCTGGCTGCAGGAGCGCAGCCGCTGACGTTGCGGCGGGTCAGCCGAGCAAGGCGGTCAGGTGGGCCAGCACGCTGCGGGCCAGGGCCGGCAGGGCGTACCCACCTTCCAGCACCGAGATGATACGCCCCTTGGCATGCGTATCGGCAATAGCCTTGATCTCGCGGGTTATCCAGGCGTAATCCTGCTCGGTCAGGTTGAGGCCGGCGATGTCATCCTGCCAGTGGGCATCGAACCCCGCGGAGATGAATACGAGCTCCGGCCGGAAGGCCTCAAGCGCGGCCAGCCAGTCCTCACCCACCGCCCGGCGGAAACTGCGACTGCCTGCCCCCGTCGCCAGGGGGGTTTTGACGAGATGCTCGCGGGTGCTGGCGGCGGCCGTGTGGGGATAAAGGGGATGCTGAAAGCTCGAACAGAACAGCACCCGCGCATCGTCACGAAAGATGTCCTCGGTTCCGTTGCCGTGGTGGACATCAAAATCGAGAATGGCAACCCGCTGCAGCCCGTAGAGTGCCAGCGCATGGGCTACCCCGACCGCCACGTTGTTGAAAATGCAGAACCCCATGGCGCCATTACGCTCGGCATGATGCCCCGGCGGGCGCACACTGCAAAACGCACAGCCCGCTTCACCCGCCATTACCAGATCCACCGCCTGCACCACCGCGCCCGCTGCATGCAGGGCCGCGTCCAGACTGTGCGGATTCATGGCGGTGTCCGGGTCGATCCAGACCAGGTCACGTTGCGGTGCGAGCTGAAAAATCCGCTCCACATAGGCCGTATCATGCACCCGCCCAAGTTGCTCCCGGGTCGCGGCCGGCGCGTCGAAGCGGCGTAAGGCAACGTCGAAACCGGTCTCGATAAGTCGATCCTCGATTGCCGCCAGCCGGGCCGGTGACTCCGGATGCGCCTCGCCCATGTGATGCAGGCTGCACGCCGGGTGTGTGATGTATGCAATCGTCATAGTCGCCGTACCCGAACACTTCACCGTGCATGAAAACTGCCGTGATGATCACCCCATACCCCGGCAGGGCTGTCTTTGCGCTGATCATACCGCATTGACCATAGCGTCCGCCCGCGGTGAACCTGTGCGGATCCGAGAACCAAACATGGCTCGAAGAAAGCCCCCGGCACGCGAGCGTGGACCCGTGCCCGGGCATTGTCCCGCAGTCTGTAAGCCTGGCAGGTGTCACACTCTGGTGTCTTTCATTTCGAATAGGGGCTGGACGCGCCGTCGCTATGTGGCGCGCGTGTGACGCGGTGGCGTGCAGGAGGGCGCGCAGTGGCGCATCGCGGGGACCGCGACTTTCGCATCCGGTGCTGTAGCGCTCGAATGCGGAGAGACGGGTGATCAGTTCGGCGAGGTGGCGAAGACTCTCGGATTTGAACACTGAAGACAGCGTTGCCAGCAGCGTCAGCGCCTCATCGTCGTATCGCCTGGTCCAGGCGGTATCCTCGCGCAGTGTTGCCTGGTCCACCAATAGTACTTCAGCCCAGGAGGCTGTCGGATTTGGGACTGATCTACTGCGCCGGTGGGAGAGCGCCCCATTTTCCCGATCCTTTTCGTCAAATAGCTACGGCTATTCTCCTCAAACGATCGAAAAAATGGCCTCGCCCTCCCACCTTCCTCGCTACGATCGCCCAAATCCGACAGCCTCCTAGGCCTGACTTCCGCGGTGCTCGAAGTCGGCGATATCAATCAGGTAGCGACTGGAGTGATGCCGCCCGGGGCATCGTGGGCTGCCTGTAGGACCACCCCGCCGATACGATTACGGGTCGACCCGCTTGCAGCTTGCTCAACCCTGTTCCGTCCTCAGTCTGTGCGGTGGACGAAAGTTTCACACTCTTTTCCACTGACACTGCAGCATTTTTTATTGTACACAACCTTGACAAATCCTATATTAACAACTAATGTCCAGGACATGATCGGAAATACCGGTCAAAGGCCAACCAGGAGGATGTCACCATGAACTACCAGAACATGCGCAAGATGAACCCGCAGGATATTTCTATCTGCTTTACGATAATCGGTTTTTTGTCTACACCCCTGCTGCTCTTAGTGGGTGCGGCAGCCGCAATCGCGCTGTGAGCATTGATATGCGTGGATGGCGGCCGACACGGGCCGTCGGTAAATCTGGACATTAGAGGGACACGCTACGTCGGGGGGCCGGTATACCCCGGCCCCCGCGGGAGAGATAACCATAAACGGGATTGCCCGTTAGCAGTGGAGTGTCAGCAGCGTGAGCATCATTACCGGCGCGAAGGGGGCTGGGATGACATGCCTGAGAAGCTGTACCCGACGCAGTCGGCGGCATAGCGATTTGCCAATAGATTTATGATTTGTCCCAGGGCTCGGGAAGAGCCAGCAACTGCAGGAGGTTCAAAGATGTCACAGTCACAACTCGACAATGGTCGCCGTATGGTGCTGAAACTGGTGCTGTCCGGCGCGGCCGTGGTTCCGCTCAGCAGCCTGCTGCTGCACAGCCGGGCGCGCGCGGAAGATTTGCCGCCGCTATCCGAAGACGACCCGGCCGCGAAGGGTCTGGGCTATGTCCACGACGCCACCACAACGACCAACCCGAAACGCAAACCGGACCAGTTCTGTAAAAACTGTAACCTGGTGCGCAGCGACTCGGGTCGATGGCGGCAGTGTGCGATATTCCCCGGCAAGAGCGTCGACGAGAACGGCTGGTGCTCAGCCTGGGTACGGAAGTCTTAACCACGACAGTGCACTGACCGCAAAGCCGCCGCCCGCAAACGCTGCGGCAGCGTGTACCCTGGCCGCGTCACAAGCGCGGTCAGGGGGACCTGTGCCCCGCTACCTTCAGCAGCGGTGCGGTCTCGCCTGGGACCGACAATGGACGCCGGTTGCCAGGAGGTTGTCGGACTTGGGTGATCGTAGCGAGCAAGGTGGGAGGACGAGTCCATTGTTTCGATCGTTTGAGGAGAATAGCCATTGTTGAGGACTGAAGGGGCATTATTCACAGTCGTGCACGCGCCCGGCGAGTTCGCTATAGCTCTGCTCATTCGATTCCAGCAGCGCCTGACGAATATCTCCCCGCAGCTCGCGGAACCGCCGTTCCAGAGTTTCCCTGAACGCATTGAGCTGGACCTGCGTCAATATAGCCGCCTCCGTCTACTGCCAGCGCCCCATGGTGCTACGGGGTTGCCGGCGAAGGCATATGGATCCGGAGCATCCACCCGACCAGCCCGTCTGCGGTTGCAGGACCTTCAAACAGGATCACCACCTCGCAGAGTCGGGCGGGACCCAGAGTCACTGCAAGGCGATTAACCCGTCCCCGGCGCGACCGCATCCGCTCGACGGTGCTGCATCACTTCGCGTGACCGCCAGCCTCCTCCATCATCTGCTTCATTTGCTGTTCTTTCTGTCGCAACTGCTGCATCAGCTGCTCGGTCTGGGGGTCCTGCTGTATCATGGCAGCTTGGGTGGCGTCCATTAACGCGGTCTGTGCCTTTTTCACTTCCGGATCCTGAAGGACCTGCATTTGAACCGCGCGGAAAGCCTTCGTCTTTTTCTGGTACTCGGCTATCAGCGCCTCGCGCTCGCTGGCCGGCGTATCCTCGCTGCGCAGCTTCTGCTCGAGCTTGTTGATCGCGGCCAGCTCATCCTTCGCGCTCACACCACTGCTGCTGCTCATCTTCTTCATCATCAGGTCCTGTAAGGCCTGCTCCTGCTTGCGCAGCTCCGGGTGTGCCTCCACGGCCTTCTCCTGGATCATGGAGAGGCGATTCTGCAGTTCCATGTATTCGCCATGCAGTTTCCTGGCAGCTTGCATCGAGTCGCTTTGTGCGCCTGCACCGCCCTGCGGCGCGGCCGGCGGCTCCGCCTGCAAGGGCATAAGGGTGCCTAGCGCAGCAACGGCGACGAGCGCGCGCAGCGTGCAGATGCTGGTGCAACGGGCAAACAGGGCCCTGGATTGATTACAAAGGTTCATTGGGAACACGCTCCTGGTGGGTTGGTGTGGAATGGCGCCACAGGCGCATACCGCATATCGTTATAGATCAGGTCCGGCGCAGCATAGCACTTGATACGGGGCTGCGGTCAACTTCTGACCCTGCTCACAGGAGTCCGGCAGAGGCGTTTCCACGCTGGGCAAGCGCATATCGGCTGCTGTTCGATGAACCGCCTTCCGCTACGCTTCGCAGGGCATCCACCGACCATCCACCCCTCCTTGAACGCGCCATGGTGGCTCGGAATTCGGCGGCAGCGCGGTTGGCGCCCTTTCCACCGGCACAGCGCTGCCCGCGCGCCTTGACGCCATTGCCCGGCCACCACCCGCGCGGAACCTGGGGATATCCGGGCTGACCAGCTTCTGCGGGGAGAGGTCCAATCAGCGCGCACTGTCCGCCACACGGGCATTGGTGTTGGCTGCAGGTCAACACTTCCGCCTTGTCGCACACCGTCGCCGGGTACAGCCGCAACTCGTGTTTTGAGAATATGTCTTTTCTAATCAGAATTGTAGAAGAGCGTACCTCCCGCGTCAGCGCGATTGCCGCGATCCCTGACAGAGCACCGCTACAGACGCCGCGCACCGTGCTCGCACAGCCTCCTAGGCCCGCGCTTCGAGAATCATGTTAAACGGCGTTTCCGTCGCTCTGCGGCAGCAGGTAAAACCCCCGGCCCGAATGGCTTCCTGCAGGCGTTTTTCGCCCGCCTGAGCGCCCAGCGCAGCTCCCACTTCCTGACTCAACGAGGTGGGTGTGCACACGGTCGCCGAAAAGGCGTAATAGGCTCTGCCAACCGGGTTCAGATTGTCCTGGATCGTTTCACCGGCAAGCGGTTCGACGACCATCCAGGTACCATCGCCGGCAAGCGATTCCCGCACATGGCTGGCCGCCCCCGCCGGGTCCCCCATATCGTGCAGGCAATCGAAGCAGGTGACCAGATCATAATCGTCACCCGGATAATCCTTGGCCGTCGCCACGTCAAAGCGGATATTATCGACACTGGCCCTGTCCGCCTCCTCGCGCGCATGCTCAATCGAGTGCGCGTGGAAATCGTACCCGATAAAGGTCGAGTTCGGAAACGCCTGCGCCATGATGATGGTTGACGAGCCGTAGCCGCAACCCACATCCGCGACTCGCGCGCCCCGCTCGAGTTTTTCTACAACACCGTCCAGTGCCGGCAACCACTCCTGCACGAGACCGGATTTGTACGACGGCCGGAAGAACTTCGCCACACCGCAAAACAGACAGCCGTCGTGATCGTCCCAGCGAATGCCCCGGCCGTCGCGGAAGCAGTCCATCAGCGTATCCACGCCCTTGTAGATCGAGGCGATGGAATAGTAACCCCCCGTCATCAGCACCGGGCTGTCGTCGTCCGCAAACACGGCCGCCTGCTCGGGGGTCATGGAAAACCGCGCGGACTGCGGATCATAGTCGACATAGCCGGAAGCCGCCTGGTTGGCGAGCCATTCGCGCACGTAGCGCTCGGCTGTGCCGGTTCGCGCAGACAGTTCCGACGACGTCGCCGCTCCCTGCTTGACCAGCGATCTGTACAGACCCAGACGGTCACCCACCAGAATCAGGGCGCCGGTCGCGGCCGCGCCCAGCTCGGTGACCATGGTGCCCACCAGGCTGTGCAGTTTGTTCTCATCGACGATTAGGGTTTGCTTGTTCATGCTGGCGATCTCCTGTGAATCTCTACGGTGTCGCGCAGTATGGATCTGGCGGATCGCGCCAGTTAGTGGCATATTCACGTGAACCTGTTCATTTCTGCCAGAGGCGCCTGCCATGCTTCATGTCAGCCTGCTGGCCATTCCCGAAGCCGGTTCTTCGTTGCTGGGCGCAGCGGAACTGCTGGCCACCGTGGGTGTGACCTGGGAATCGCTCATCGAGCGGAAGAAGACGCGACCGGTTTACCGGGCGCAGATCGTCAGCGAGACCGGCGAGCCATTGACCTGTTTCAATCGCTGGGTGGTGACGCCCGATACCGCCATCGCCGAGGTGCATAACACGGATGTGATCTTCATCCCTTCCCTGTGGCTGGAACCCGGTGAAACCTTTGGCAACACCCATCAGGCCGTCAAGGACTGGCTGATCGAACGCTATCGAGCCGGCGCCATCATCTGTGCGGCCTGCACGGGTGTGGAACTTCTGGCAGAGACCGGGCTGCTGGATGGCGAAGTCGCCACTACACACTGGGCCTACGTGGACGGTCTGCGGGCGAACTTTCCGCGCATCAATCTGCAACCGGACAAGGTGCTGGTTGAATCCGGTGAAGATCTGCGCCTGATCACCTCAGGCAGTCACGCCACCTGGTACGACCTGCTGCTGTATGTCATCAGCCGCACCAGCGGCAAACAAGCCGCCCTGCAGACGGCGAAGTTCTTTCTTTTGCAGTGGCACACCGACGGCCAGTCGCCCTACATGGCGTTTCAGGAAAACCTGCAACACGGCGATGCGGCAATCCGTCAGGCCCAGGAATGGCTGCAGGATAACTACAGCCAGCCCAACCCGGTTGCTGCGATTGAAACACTTTCCGGATTGTCACCGCGCAGTTTCAAGCGACGTTTCAAACAGGCGACCGGGCTGTCTCCCTTAACCTATATACAACAACTGCGAATAGACCGCGCCAAGGGACTTCTCGAGAACAGTACTCTGTCCGTAGACGCGATCAGCTGGAAGGTAGGTTATGAAGACGTGGCGTTTTTCAACCGCCTGTTCAAGCGCATCGCAGGGCTTACGCCGGGCGCCTACCGGCTCAAATTCAGCATTCCCGCATCGTCTTTCCACAGCGACCAAGGTTGAATTACACAGACATTATCTGACAAACAGCGTCAGTCCCGATCAAGCCGGGATGGGGATTTAATCCGGTTTCGATAGGTGAATTACACGATGAAATGCATCCTGGTGTACTGATTCTGGAATTCACCGATAGTGAGGTCCTGGCCCCGTCCTGTAGGAGCACCCGTGCCGGGCATAAAAGGCCGCTCCTACAGGAGTACTTATGCAATGATTGGGTACATATACACCGACTTGGCGGGGGCAAATCAGATATATAATGTAATATCAGCGCCCTGTGCGTTAGTGAGATAAGTTGCAGCACCCGCCCATTCCGAAACTTCCGGGATAAAATCCTCTTTTCTCCAGCCAAACAGGCCAACAGTCATCTGGCAGGCCACCAGCTTTACCTCTGCGTCAATGCAAAGTTCACGCAGTTCCGGAATGGTGGCAATACCGTTGTTCTTCACGGTCTTCTTCATCAAGGCCGTTGCCAGTGACTCAAAGCCCGGCACACCGGCCATCAGTAAATTAGGCATGTTCCACTCAATCCCCTGGAACCATTGTGGTCCAAATGGCATCTTCATGGGCATTGCGGGATTACCCAGTGGACTGATCTTCGGCGTCAGGTCTTTCTTCAGCAGAGCCAGCCCGTAAAAGGTGAAGAACAGGGTGGCATCCCACCCAAGTGCAGCGGCGGTTGATGCAAGGATGAAGGGTGGATAGGCCCAGTCGAGCGTACCCTTAGTCACCATAATGGAAAGTCTGGGAGTCTTGCGGCTCTCCTGTTGCGCCATTTTCTCTGCAAAGCGCTGGTCGAACCACGCCTTCAACCCATCCGCCGACATTTCTGCAAGGGATTTCCCTGAAACATCATTCATCGCAGCCATAGTCAACCTCTAAATCACGCGCTGCACAGCCATGTGCCCGCAAACTAAAAGAATAATCACTGGCCATCCCTGCCGAATGCCCCTGATACATCATTACACCAAGACGCGGAGAGAAGCGTCCGACCAACCCGCTAGAGCCTGCAGCACAAAAGGCCTTTGAGGCTTAGGTCCGAGAATGATTAGTTTCACAGGCCCGATCAACCGGGCATGAACATCTTGTAAGACGATATTGCTCAGGACCTCCGGTGAGGAGAACACACCCGTATCATATATCACCAACATGAGGTTTCAACCTTCCCAGCACTGGCGGAGGGGTCGCCCTGCGCAAAGACATTTTCGAGGCTTGCTTCGCCTTCACTCACGTGCTCCGCGGTTCGATCTGTCACCCCTTATGCCGTAGTATTATGCGTTCTAAAGCTCCCACCACGGGCAAGGAGCATGCAATGACACCCACCGACATATTTACTGCCTTGCGCCAGGACGTGATCGGACAGGACCAGGCGATCCGGGACATGGCAGTCGCTATTTACAAGCACCTGATCGAGCACTCCGTAGGCAACGTGCTGCTGATCGGCAATTCTGGTACCGGGAAGACCACCATCATGCGCGCCGCGGAGCGGTTTTTTGCCCGCGCCAAAGGCTTCGAAAAATTCTCCACCATTATTCGCATCAACGCCAACCTGGTGGCCGACCTGGCGAGCCGCGGCGTGCAAAGCAACGTCGTCATGGACCGCCTGGCGCGCCAGGCCGCTAACATTCTCGGCGAGCGTGCCACGCTCGATACCATGCTGGACTACGTCTCGCACGGTATTGTCTGTGTCGATGAAGTCGACAAGCTGCGTGCGGTAGTCGGCGGGGAACCGAACGTCAAGGGCATCATCGCGCAGGACAGCCTGCTCACCCTGATGGAAAACGAGAACGTACAGATCGAAATGCCTTACTTCGAGGCGGGCAGCTGGCATTCAGTAACCACGGCAGTCAACACCCAGCACATCCTGTTTGTCGCCGGTGGGGCCTTCGAAGAACTCTATGACCAGGTGTTTGAGCGTGTCACAAGCAAATCCGGTTCCGACAGTTTCTACAAGCTGGTACCGAGCGCCGACGGCAGCCTGGAGCGACGCTTCATATTTGATATGGCCAGGCACATGGCTCTGGAAGATATTTTCAACTATGGCATGACACCGCAGTTCCTGTCCCGCTTCGCCAGCATCGTCATGCTGCGCGATTTCACTGCACCCGACCTGGTAACGATCTTCCGGGACATTCCCGGTGCCATCTGGCCCATTGCGGTCGACTATTTCAAGCACACGGGTATCACCCTCACTATTACCGATGAGGCCGCGTACCTGGTTGCCGACAAGGCGGCGCGCGCGAATCGTCTTGGCGCGCGGGCGCTGAGCGACGTGTTCGGAAGCATAGTCAAACGCCTGGAATTCGACCCGCGGGCCAGTGGCCTGGTGCAGGAACGGGACGGGCAGCAGGTGCTTGAGATCAACCGCGACGTGGTCGAAGCCGCCCACCCGGTATAGCGGCACAAAGACTGCGCTCTCTGGGTCTGGCTCTACCGCCTGTGGCCGGGTTGCCTAAACACACTGCAGGCCTTCAAACCGGATACCCTGGTGCGATGGCACCGCATGGGCTTCCGATGGTACTGGACCTGGAAGTCCCGTTGCCGGATGGGCGGACGCCCACCCGTCGCACCTGAGGTGCGCAGACTTATCCGGACGATGTCCCGGGACAACATTGGTTGGGGTGCACCAAGGATTCACGGCGAACTTCAGCTGCTCGGCATCCACATCTCCCAGGCGACAGTCGCAAAGTACATGGTCCATCATCCTAAGCCGCCATCGCAGACGTGGCGAACCTTTCTGAACAATCACGTCAAGGATCTGGTATCAGTCGACTTCTTCACCGTGCCTATGGCGACATTTCGAATCGCGTATGTCTTCCTCGTGCTCAGACATGATCGTCGTGAAGTTGTCCACTTCAACGTGACCGAGCACCCGACGGCCCAGTGGACAGCTCAGCAGATGGTTGAGGCATTTCCGTGGGAGCCTGCACCCCATTATCTCCAGCGTGATCGCGACAAGATTTATGGCGCGAGCTTCCGTCTCCGCGTACACAGCCTCGGCATGCACGAGGTGCTGTGTGCTCCACGCTCACCCTGGCAAAATCCTTATGTGGAACGGCTCATCGGCTCGATACGGCGCGAGTGCCTGAACCATGTCATCGTATTCAATGAACTCCATCTCAAAAAAATTCTCCGCGCTTACTTTAGCTACTATCACACGGCGCGAACGCATCTTGCATTGGACAAACAATGCCCAGAACCACGCGCGGTCGAGCGCCCTGGCCAGGGAAACGTCATCGCTTTCCCGCACGTCGGCGGTCTGCATCATGAGTACCGCCGCGCCGCCTGAAACAGGGTCGCAACGCCCCAGTTTCCGTGTGCTCCAGCAGGCGGCAGCTGTTGCCCTACCGTACCTCCGATTGCTATCGATCTCTCACATCCATAGAACAAGGCCGTTTATTCCCCTCTTGCGGTCCGCGTCATACCCTGCTTGCTGACTTATTTTTTTGCTAATCTCCACATTGCGCGGATCAGTTTCTGAACACTCTCATCGGATTAGGTTATTGGTAGGCACAGGTAGGCTCAGTGGATGTTCAATATTCGGAACGTCGATGTTAATTGCCCGGAGAGCGAAGATTTTATTGATCGGCTAATGCGGCATAGCATGCGGTACAGTCGTAAGGTAGACCAGACTTTATTTGACAGACAGTTTGATCTATACCCCTTTCCCAGCGTCCCAGCGCAGAAAGAACACGCATCTTAGCCAATTTGTCACCCATATAAAGCATATTGTCGAGCGTTGGCACCTCTTTCATGTTCCGGGAATGCACCTGAGCTTCCAGCGCGCGGACTACGCGCGCCGGGAATTCCCATTGGTTGGCGATGATGCAGGAAAGCTTCCTGGAACCAGTGATGAACTGTTCGCGAAAATACTCAGACCGGGGTGCATCCTTACCGGCATAAGCGGAATCCAGTACGCTCAAGGCGACGGTAAAACCTACGTTCTGCACGATCCCTGCCAGGTAGGCGTGAAAGCGATCCGCTTTATGTTGTTTTGCCATGTAGTCACAGGCAATGGCAGTCTTTTCGGATTGTTGCCAAAGAATGGTACCGGAGAGACCCGTAAAGTGGCCGGATTTCTGATTGAAAAGTGGTTTGAGCGCGGCATTGGCCGCCAATTGGCGAACTCCATCCCTGCCCAAGCGAAATATTGCTCTCTCCAGGCTGGTGGTCTCTTGGCCTACACGATAGTAGGGACTATTTGCCAAGCGAATAACTTCGCCGACGAGTACCGGATCGCGGCCGATCTCGGTTGCAAGGTTCAGAGTTGATAATTTGTCATTGCGCAGGCTGTTCATCACTCTTGGTATGATTGAAGGAAGCCTTGGGACAAGACTGGAATGAGAAATATCTTCTTTCAGCAGTTGACTCAGTTTACGCAGGGCTATTGTTTCGAATGCGTTAAGCTCACAAACCATAGCCGACTGCACACCAAGGATATGAGCATAGAAGGCAGTATCGAGTTCTTCGAGCAGATTGGTCGTCAGGTTCTTTGCGACGTTTAACGGTGTCGCATTTCCGCCTGATGCTGCAGGCAACTCGGATACCGTCCGGCGTTTAGCTGGTTTCGGAAATAGCAATTGTTTTAACTTAGCGAGCATATCGACTTGACCTTCTTGGCTTTCGGGCCGCGAACTATCCGTATTGCCCCACTATGCGCATCGGCAGTCCAGATAACTTTCTGAAAAGGCGCCGGCCAATCTTGTTGTGCTTCGGTTTGGTGCAGAAAGATACCTGCGTACTTGCACAGTGTGTGAGATAAATGTGAAATATACGTGTATTACCAGTCTTTTCAGCCAGTGAATGCCTGCGTCCAGTAGCGGATCCGCTCATCCGACTCCCGTATGAGGTCCCATACAGTCTCGCCGCCAATTTTCATTCTGGACAATGACGGTATCTGATCCAGTTCAGGCTGTTCTGTGGGTCGCTCCTCAAGCGTTAATTTGACGCTAACAAATTTGCAGACCCGCCGGCATTGTGGAAACCACCTATCGAAGACTATCTAAAGGGAAGTCGCGAATGCCACATTAGGGTCGGGGGACTAAACCGCTCTCCGCGCGGTAGGGGGTGGCACGATTTGAGTGAAGCAGTGCATTAAGCGTCTGTTTCCTATGTTGAGGGTTGAGGCATGTCGCCTCGATTCACAACAAAGGAGCAGACCGATGACACACAATACCAAGCCCATCAGTCCGTTACGCCAGCGCATGATCGAAGATATGGCGCTGCGTAAACTCTCACCGCAGACCCAGGCAGCCTACGTCCGGGTCGTCAAAAACTTCACGCACTTTTTTGGCCAGTCTCCGGATACGGCCGGTGCCGAGGATCTGAGGCGGTATCAGCTGCACCTGGTCGAACACGGGATCTCCAGTGGCAACCTGAACGCCACCATCACCGGCCTGAAGTTTTTCTTCCAGACCACCCTCGAGCGCCCCGAGGCCATGGCGAAGATGAGCCACGTCCACGAGCCGCGCAAGATACCGGTGGTCTTGGGGCTGGAGGAGGTGACGCGCCTGCTGCAATCAGCCGGCAGTCTGAAGTTATCAGGCCGCCCTGGGCGTGGCCTACGGCGCCGGCCTGCGTGCCAGTGAAGTGGTTCATCTGACCGTCACGGACATCGATAGCCAACGGATGGTCATTCACGTCGAACAGGGCAAGGGAAAGCGCGACCGCTACGCGATGCTCTCGCCCACCTTGCTCAGCCTGTTACGGGCCTGGTGGCGCCAGGCCCACACGCACCGACAGATACTGCACGGTGGCTGGCTGTTTCCGGGACAAAACCCCGTCAACCCCTTATCACGGGAACGATGGCTTCGCACCCGCGCACATTCATCGTGATAGGCCTGCTGCGTTCAGGCCTGAACCCTGAGGAACTTAAAAGACAGGGGCAGTTGTTTTAGGCGGGAAGAAATGGACCCCGAAAGTTGGACAGTGCCTTAAGTGAAATCTTCCATGGGTTTCAGGCTGCCAATTCGCGGCTAGCCTGCTCGTTATACACCGCGTCCGGGGTGCGTCGGTCCAGTGCGCTGTGACGGCGTCTGGTGTTGTAAAACTCGAAGTACCGCGCCAGTCCGGTGCGGAGCTCGGTTGGCGTTTCGTATGCACGCAAGTACACGTCCTCGTACTTGACGCTGCGCCATAGACGCTCAACGAACACATTGTCCACCCAGCGGCCCTTGCCGTCCATGCTGATGGCCACCCCGTGGCGCTTGAGAACGCCGGTGAACGTCTCGGAGGTGAACTGGGACCCCTGGTCGGTGTTGAAGATTTCCGGCGTTCCAAAACGCTGTAGGGCCTCTTCCAGGGCCGCGATGCAGAAATCCGTATCCAGGGTGCTCGACACCCGCCAGGACAGCACCCGGCGCGAATACCAGTCCATGATAGCCACCAGGTACATGAACCCCTTGGCCATCGGGATGTAACAGATATCTGTCGCCCAGACCTGGTTCGCACGCTCGACACACAGGTCCCTGAGCAGGTAGGGGTAGATCTTGTGGCCCTTCCCCGGCTGGCTCGTTCGCTGCCGCGGATACAGCGCTCGCAGGCCCATCAGCCGCATCAAACGTCGGACCCGCTTGCGGTTGACCGTGTAACCCTGGTCCTGCAACTCGTTCCGGACCCGCCGGCTGCCGTAGAACGGCAGCTGCAAGTGGATCTCATCGATCAGCCGCATCAGCGCCAGGTCCTCCTCGCTGACCGGCTCGGTACGGTAGTACGCAGTCGATCGTGCGACACCCAACAGTTCACATCGCCGTGTCTTCGGCAACTCATGTGCCGTGTGGATCTGTGCTCGGCGCTCGCTCATTGGCCGCGCCCCAGCACTTTGGATAAAAAATCGTTCTCCATCGCCAGCTGGCCTATCTTCGCGTGGAGCTTCTCTACCTCCTTTTCGTTGTGCTGGGCCTCGACCGCGTTTCCTCCGAACACGTCCTCTGCGCCTTCGGCCAGCCGCTTCTTCCAGTCCTGGATCTGATTGGGGTGAACGTCGAACTGCTCGGCCAACTCTGCCAGCGTACGCTCGTTCTTCAGAGCTGCCAGCGCCACCTTCGCCTTGAAGGCTGATGAATGGTTACGTCGCTTTCTTCGGGTCATCTTCTGCTCCTTCTCTTTCGAGAATGTTAACTCAGAAGATTACACTTATCAGGCCCTGATCCCTGTCCAACCACTGGGGTCCACCTCTGGCTACCCTCCTTCTACAACATATTTCCCGAGTTCGCACGCCGAGTGAGTACGAACATCGGACAGTCTCCTTTAACCTATCCATAAATCGGTCGACATCCATCACCTTTGTGGAAATGATTGTGGAATGGCCAACCAGAAAACCACACAACATGCTGAACTTTCAGGAAATATTAATATTAAGTGGCGGAGAAGGGGGGGGATTCGAACCCTCAGTATGCGTAACCGTAACCCTCTAAACTTCCTAAACTAATTGAACCAGTTACCGCACAGAGACCAAGCCGAATTTCCGGGCCATTCACGCGATTTCCACTGGACTTTCTGGTGGAAGGAAGCGTCAATACTTACCAGAAGTAAATCGAACGGCGAGATAAAAAGGCCATGGAGGTATACTTCAAACGGTCGCCCATATGACCCACAAAGACGCCAGCGGTGACAGTTCACGCGGGAGAAAGCATGACAAAAGTTGAGAAGTTAGAGAAAGCGGTACAAGACTTATCTCAACGGGAGCTAGCGACCTTTAGGCGCTGGTTTGAACGTTTCGACGCCGCCGCGTGGGACCGTCAGTTCGAGGAGGATGTCAAGGCTGGAAGGCTTGATCGACTGGCTGAGCAAGCCGTCTCCGACCACGAAACCGGCAAAAGCAAAGAGCTTTGAGGCATTTTGCATCGCCCAAGTTTTGGGAGTGTTACGGAGCGCTTCCCGAGAGCGTTCAGGCGCTGGCAGACAAGAGCTTCGAGTTGCTGAAAGCGAGTCGAAATCATCCTTCGCTTCACTTCAAAAAAGTCGGTCGATATCGGTCAGCGAGAGTAGGCCGACACCATCGGGCGTTGACAGTGGAAATCGATGAGGGTTTGTTGTGGTTCTGGATCGGAACGCACGCGGAGTACGACAGACTCGTGAGCTAGCACCAAGTGGATTGCGCGGCTCAGCCGGTTCGCGCTATTCCTCGGCCTCGACATCACCCCAGCGATCCTAGACATCCGCCACCCGCCCGACCTGATCGCAACGAAACTCACGCGACTGTCACAGCTGCCAATCGACTGGAACGATCAAGAAGCGGCGCTTGGCGGTTAATCGCCTCCCCCCCTCTTCCAATCTCTCGCGCGCGGGAGTCGGGGCAATCGCTTCGCCACGGCCGGCGGCACGTGTATATGGACGGAGTGCATACCAGAACCAGCCCTTTGAGGGGCTGTGTCGTGGGGTTGCACGTGGGTGTTTCGCACAACGGCACGCGCCTGTGGCGGTGCAAGGTTCGGCCAATTTACAGCCCGAGTGGTACTAAAAAACAGGCCGACAGAGACGATTGGCGAAGGAGTCGCGATAAAGTGGAACGAGAGTGTCTCCGAGGACCACTCGGAGATGCAGGGAGCGGCGCAAGGCAGCGGAATGTCTGGAGCTGTTCGAGTGCGCTGGGTTAGTACAAAATATATTAAAAACGACCACTTATAGTTGGCGGAGAAGGAGGGATTGATTCGCCGCTGCGCGGCTCACCCCTTCGGGGCGCCGGCAAAGCCGGCGTCCTGCGCGGCTGCCGCCGCTGGTCGAACCCGCCCATTAGAATATCGAGGGTTCGAACCCAGCCTGAACAATTCATAGGAAAAGGGGCACAAGGCCCCTTTTTCTATGAATGGCGGTGGTTGCAGTCAGCTGCGAACCAGTCTCCGCCGATTTCTCTGCTGCAGGGAAAAATATAGGGAATTTTTGCCATTCCGCAGCGGTTCCTGACCGCTACAGAAACGCAACATACTGTCAATAAAATACATTTGAGATCTTGCGCGCCCAAACAGACCTCCATAACAGGGAATTATCACGGAATTCAGCGATGGGGGCGGACTGGAAACCGTGGGATCCAGGCGATCGGCCTTAATGGGTCCCGCGGGTCGGTAGTGCGATCTCGTATCGCCTGACAACCCGGTAATCCGGCGCACTGGCTGTGCCGCGGGGGCGCCAACGGCCTGCTAGGAGGCTGTCGGATTTGGGACTGATCTACTGCGCCGGTGGGAGAGTGCCCATTTTCCCGATCCTTTTCGTCAAATAGCTACGGCTATTCTCCTCAAACGATCGAAAAAATGGCCTCGCCCTCCCACCTTGCTCGCTACGATCGCCCAAATCCGACAGCCTCCTAGGCTTCGGTGACTTGGTAGTTCCTTCCTCGAGCCAAGACATGAATGAGGTTGCGGCGCTGAGAGGCAGGCGTGGGAAGATCGTGACCCAGGGCGGGCACCGGCTGACTACACAAGACAGTGAGCCGCTGCTGCAGATCCTGCAACGCAACGGCGAGGTGTGATCGAGCCAGTGGGGAGGGCCCGGTGCATCGAGGGCGGCCTGTCGGTGCTCGACGGTGATACGCCGTCACAAACCAGTGGCGAAGTCATCATCCGCCGCGCTGATCTCAACCGATTCCGGTGGAAATCTCACTGCAGCGGGTTATATCAAATGCCCATAGCAGCCTGAGCAACAATTCGCCATACACAGGCTGTCATATGCAAGCATCTGTTGCCAACTGTACTGGAAATCAAGAAGATAGCGTTTATGGAAGCGATAGGGGCGGAGTAAGGAGGCGAAAGAGGTGACGAGTGATCAGTTTTGAATGAGTACAAACAGCGTGCACTGATCCCCGGCCAGGTTTAGCGACTGTGTACTGGTTTAAGCGCAAAAAGGACGTTACTCCCAGTATAAACGGGCTGATCCTCCCTGGTGGCGGTGCCCGCAACGCCTATCAGGCCGGTGTGTTGAAGGCAATTGCGGAGATGTTGCCTGACGGTGCAAAAAACCCCTTTCCGGTCATTTCCGGGACATCTTCCGGCGCCATCAATGCAGCAGTTCTGGCCAGCAATGCCGGCCGGTTCTCCGAGGGTGTGCGGCGTATCAATGGCATCTGGAAAAACTTTCACTGTGGAAAAGTATTTCATGCCGACGCCTGGTCCGCGCTGCAAAGCGGCTTTCACTGGACCGTGGCCTTTGCGACAGCCAGGCTGGGCCAGTCGGCACCGCACGCGCTGTTGGACAACAGTCCGCAGCGGGAGTTTATCGAAAGTCACATTCGCCTGGCGCGGATCCAGCATGCCATCGATACCGGCGCCTTGCGCGCCCTGTCCGTCACCGCCTCCAGCTACAGCAGCGGACATTCCTTCAGTTATTTCCAGGGTGTCGACGAACTGATTCCCTGGCAACGTACCCGCCGTCAGGGGATTGCCCAGGAAATCAGCATAGACCACCTGATGGCGTCGTCGGCCATTCCGCTGGTGTTCCCAGCCGTATGGCTGAACAATGAGTACCATGGCGACGGTTCCATGCGCGAGTCGGCACCATTGAGTTCTGCGATTCACCTTGGCGCCAATCGCTTGCTGATCATTGGCGTGCGCAATCCGGTCCTCGATGCCACACCGGGCGCCGGTGAATACGTGCCGTACCCGAGCATTGGCCAGATTACCGGCTACATGCTCGATACCCTGTTCATGGACCGCCTGGATTCCGATATCGAGCGCATGACCCGCATTAACCATCTCCTTGGCGAAACCAATGCCAGGTCTGTCGAGCATGAAGATACGATCCTGAGACCCATTGAATTCCTCATGATCTCGCCCAGCAAGGACGTGCGTGAAATCGCCGAGCGCCATGCCAATGCATTTCCCCGCGCCGCCCAGGTGTTGCTCAAAGGCCTGGGTGCGCTTGCGCGCGAAGGCCGCCCACTGCTGAGCTACCTGCTGTTCGAGGCACCGTTTTGCCGAGAAATGATCGAGCTGGGATATCAGGACGGGCTTGCTAACCGGTCGGAGATTGCGCAGCTTCTGGATATAGAGGATTCCGCGGCAGTGTAGATCCGGCCCATCGGTCAGGTGTCTATCATTACTGGCTGTTTTGCAATTTCACGACCTTCTCAAGAATCGAAAGTATCGACTGCTGTATTCAGCCAACAGAAAAGAAAAGCCAGGTCCCAAGGGTCCATCATGGGAACTCATCCAGCCAATCGTTGAACTGAAGCAACGCAACAGACGCTTTGGCTGCCGCCGAATCGCTCAGCAAATCGCCAAAACATTCGGGGTCGATATCGACAAGGACTTGGTCAGGCTCATCCTCGCTGAACATTACCGGCCTGGTTCTGATGACGATGGACCATCATGGCTGTCCTTCCTTGGGCACACCAAGGATAGCCTTTGGAGCATTGACCTGTTTCGTTGTGAATCCATTCATTTGAAGAGCCACTGGGTACTCGTCATCATGGATCAGTTCACTCGGCGCATCATCGGCTTCGGTGTGCATGCCGGCGATGTCGATGGTATCGCCCTGTGCCAAATGTTCAACACAGCCATTTCTACCCAGGGTGTTCCGCACTACCTGAGTTCTGACAATGACCCGTTATTCCAGTACCACCGCTGGCAGGCGAATCTTTGTATCCTTGATATCAAAGAGATTGAATCAGTCCCTTATGTACCGTTATCACATCCCTTCGTGGAGCGACTGATCGGGACGATTCGTCGTGAATACCTCGACCACACTTTATTCTGGAATCCTGCTGACCTGGGAAGAAAGCTGGAAGAATTTCGACATTATTCCAACTCCTATTGTGTGCACACTTCGCTCGACGGCGATACACCCTCAGAAATCAGCGGCGAAACCGTCATCCGCCGTGCGGATCTTAACCAATTGCGGTGGGAATCTCATTGCCGCAGGCTATACCAGTTGCCCGTAGCAGCCTGAGCAACAATTCGCCACACACACGCGCTGTAGCTGCAGGGAAAATCATTTGATGATGCGGTAGCAGGGGGTATACGTCTTCCCCGGCAATTTCATGCGCTGCCGGGCGACAAACGAACCCAGCAGCAAGTCCATCGAATCCATAATGCCCGATTCGCCGCGAATCTCGAAATTCCCGTACTGCTCGATTGCGCGAATGCCTTCGTCCTTCACGTTGCCGGCGACGATGCCCGAGAACGCCCGCCGCAGGTTGGCGGCCAGCAGATGGTGCTCCTGATTCTTGTGCAGTTCGAGGTTGCCCATGTTTGCGTGCGTCGGCGTGAACGGCTGCTGGAATTCCTGCGTGATCGACAGGAGACAGTTGAAATAATAGGCGTCTTCATTTCCTTGCGGAAATGCGCACATCGGCCACACCGGCCTTGACCTCGCGGGCCACCTGGACCGGATCGTCGATGACGATGCGGTAGCGCTGCTGCGCCTCCTGGCCCAGGGTGGCGCCGATGAACTGGTCGATCTCCCTGAAGTAACCCTTGGCGCTGGCGGGACCGGTGAATATCAAGGGAAACGGAATGTCCGCGTTGTCAGAGTGCAGCAGGATACCTAGAATGTAGAGGATTCCCTCGGCCGTGCCGACGCCGCCCCCCGGAAAGACCACGATGGCATGACCGGTGCCCACGAACCCCTCCAGGCGCTTCTCGATGTCCGGCAGGATGACCAGATCGTTCACGATCGGGTTGGGCGACTCGGCGGCGATGATCCCGGGTTCCGAGATGCCGAGGTACTGCCCGCCGCCGATGCGCTGCTTGGTATGTCCGATGGTAGC
>CAWFEQ010000005.1:0-68363 GCA_963814945.1 uncultured Gammaproteobacteria bacterium | reverse complement strand
ATAACCCCATGATCGATAATAACTTATAGAATACCGGCACAGGACTTGCTTTACCTATTCCGTCGTGTACCCGTACTTTAGCGAGTGCAGGCATGCAACGAGTTTGAAGTAGACATGCGCATGTGATCTCACTTCTTTTCAGGAAAACCCCTAATGGAGGAGTCTTTGCAATGAATAAATCAGTAATCAGTTCGGCAGTCGTCGCGGCCCTGGGCGTAACTGCCGGTGTAGCGAACGCTGCTTCTGTCACCGGATTGACGATTCGCGATGTCGGTTCGAACACCGCCAACGCTGCTGGCAGCTACAGCTCTACGTTGGACGGTATATCCGGCGCCTTCAGATTCAAACCGATCAATCTTGTAAACTATGCAGGTGCTTCACAGTTCACCGGTGACGTTGGTAGCGGCGTGGTGCTGGGCGGCGGCTCTGCGAATTCGACCGGCAGTTTCTCGACCGGCTTCATTTACAGCAGCGCTCCGTTCGTGCCCTTTACCTACGGCTCCGGCTTCAATGCCGACATCACCGGCACCGATGCGATGACGGTCAGCACGATGGACTTCGGTGGTAACTATGGCGGTGGTTCGGACTTCAACTTGCCGCCGGACAGCGCTCCGACGATTCTGTGGGTCAAGCCGACTGCAAACAGCAGCGACTGGGACGTGGCCTTCCAATGGAGTCATTACATCACTTCCGCCGAGGATCCGAGTTTTAATTTTGTTGGCTTCAGCGCAACCTGGATCTTGGAAGGCTGTGCCTCGACCGCGGGCAACGCGGGTAGCGCTTGCGGTGCTGGCGGCACCACCAATCCGGTTCCTGTTCCGGCAGCAGCCTGGCTGTTTGGTTCCGGTCTGATGGGTATGGCTGGTGTGGCGCGTCGCCGCAAAGCCCGCAAGAGCTGAGCCGTGTAGCCCATATCAGCGAGCGTGGCTTGCTGAACTTGGAGTAAACAAGGCGGGGCCGGAAGTTTTTCCCGGCCCCGTTTTTTTGCGGGCGGTTAATCATCTCAGAGCAGTTGCCGGGTAGTGTGCAGAGTGGCGTATGCAGGGCCATGGTTCCCCTGGGATCAAGAGGCGCGGTTCCCGGCGGTCTTCCTGCGCAACAATATAAGATCAACAATCTTTCAAGTAACGATGTGCTGCAAATTGTCTGCAATTCCGGCCCGTTTGTCTTGACTTGCAAGGAAACTGAAGTATCGTTAGCAAATTAAGGCGAACTGAGGTTGGTCGCGAGGAGTCTCCTCGTTGGTCAACATCAGGAGAAATATTAACGAACAATGCACTGTAAGGGACCACAGGACCGCAATACGGCGTGTTGCAACGTTGGTTGAGAGTTACAAGAAGAAGGTCATCCTGGCATAGGCGCCTACCGGGTTTGCCCAGCGCTTCGACTTCGTTGGAGGAGAGTGAATGAGTTTCAAACGCTCGGCTTTGGCCGCGACATGTGTAGTGTCTGCAGTTTTCTCGTCGACCGTAAGCGCGACCAACGGCATGTTTCTGATCGGCTACGGCGCCAAATCCCGTCCATGGGCGGCGTGGGCATCGGCTATACCCAGGACGCCATCGGTAATCAGATGAATCCGGCCGGTATCGCCAACATTGGTGTGAATACCATGGAGGTCGATCTCGACGCGATGCTGTTTCGCCCGATTCGTCAGTCGGGCGTCCCGGACCCACGCACCACGCCCCCCAATGTCGGTAATCTGATCGTGTACCAGAGCGGGTCCAATGAGTTCATTATTCCGGCCATGGGCGCGATCTATAAGTTCAATCGCAAACTGTATCTCGGCTTTAGCGGTATTGGCACGGGTGGCGGCCAGACCCGCTTCACGGATCTGAGCCCCATCGGGTACAACTTCATGAATCCCGCCGGACGAACCGATGTCAGCGATACGCTTGGTGTAAGCCTGCTACAGGCCCAGATGTCTCTCACCTTGGCCTATAAGATGACCAAGCAGCAGTCGATTGCCGTGTCGCCGGTGTTTGCCGCCCAGCAGTTCCGCGCCTACGGGCTGGGCGTATTCAAGACGCGCAGCACCGATCCGGATAACCTCAGTGATCGCGGCAACGACTACGCCTATGGTGCCGGTGTCCGCTTTGGCTGGCAGGGCAATATCACGGACTGGCTGACACTGGGCGCAGCTTATCAGTCGCGAATCTATTTCACCAAGTTTGACAAATACAAAGGACTGTTTACCGACAAAGGGTCCCTCGATTCCCCGGAGACGTATGGTCTCGGCTTTTCCATCAAGCCGATGAAGAAGCTCACGGTGGCATTTGACTGGGAACGGGTGATGTATAGCGACATCAATGCTATTGGTAATACGATCGATGCCTTATCCGATCCCAACTGTTTCCTCGGTGCCGATTGCGGTGCGGGCTTTGGTTGGAAAGACCAGGATATCTACAAGGTGGGCCTCAAATACGAGTTGAACAGTCAGTGGGATGTGATGCTCGGCTACAACTATGGCAAGTCGCCGATCCCCAATGATCAGTTGCTGTTCAGTACCCTTGCCCCGGCGACCACCGAGCAGCATGTGACGCTGGGAGGTGCGTTTCGCCAGAGCCGTAATATTGAGTGGACCATCGCTTACGTGCATGCGTTCAAGAATACCCAAAGGGGATTGGCTAATTCCGGCGGGCAGTTCGACAACTTTTTTCCCAATGCAAATAACGACGGGCCTGGGCCGGTCGAGTTGAACATGTACCAGGATTCGCTGGAACTGACTTTCAGTTATAAGTTGTAGCCTTCAGGAGACCGACGCGACTACGCGATAATTCAATTAAAAGCAGGTTAACACTATGAACTCGATACAGAATAAAGAGCACGCTTGCGACGGCGATACTTTTGGCGCTCAATCCCTTGGGAAATCCTGTCTGGGCTGATCCGGTGGCGGGCATAAGAGTCACGGACGTTGGCTCCGTTCTCAACGGGGTGAACGGTGGCGGTGGTACCGCGACCTTCAGTCCGATCCTTGATGGTCATTCGGGCGGATTCCGCTTCAATTATATTAATCCTACGACCCTCGATCGGCGTTTCGTTCTGGACTGGCGATGTGGGAACTGGAACGATTGTTGGGGCAGGGCGCCGCCAATCCCACCGGTTCCTTTAGTACCGGGTTCCTGTTCAGTGGCGCCCCATTCGCGCCCTACACCTTCGGGAGCAACCTTTCGGCCGAGATCACGGTCGACAATGCAGGCAATACTGCGCTGGTAGTCAATACCATTGATTTCGGGGGCAACTACGGACCGGGTCAGGATTTCGACCTGCCGCCCGATGCGGGCACGCTGAACTTTAACTTTGTCGAGCGGGGTGCGGCGTCGGGCGAATTCCTCGTGAACTTCCAGTGGGCGCACGATATTACGACTGCGGAAGATCCCTCACTTAATTTTACGACGTTCACCGCTCGCTGGATCCTGGAGGGGACTGCGACCGTCGTTGATTCGGCCCCTAACATCTTCATCAATGACACCTCCGGGAGTCCCAGCCCAGTGCCGGGGGATGTCGTCACGGAAATCGGCGCCACTAGTGGTCCCTATGTGGATGCGGGCGCTGTATGCCAGGATGTGGTTGATGGCGATATCACAAGCAGCGTAACAGCTGTTATCACTCCCGATCCACCGCCGACCTCCAACATCGGGGATAGTTTCAGTGTGGCCTATACCTGCACCGATTCGCAGAGTAATGTGGCCACGGCCACCCGAAATGTCAATGTCACCTCGGATTCTCAGCCGCCGGTTATTACGCTGGGCGTCGGGCAAGCCGAGCCCGGGCGCAGTGATTCTCCCGACGGTTCTGTCGTGGATATCCTGGTCGGTGTCCCCTATGTCGACGCCGGCGCAACCTGTAATGATAACTTCGACGGCCTGATCGGTACGGTGCCACCAAGCATCACGGGTAGTCCCTCGTTTATTGTCAATCCTGACCCGCCGGTCGTGAATACCAGTGCGCCGTCGACTGACAACCAGATTACGTTTACCTGTACCGACACCAACAACAACATGGCCCCGCAGGCGGTGCGCACGGTGAACGTCCTGGCGGACAATCAGCCTCCCGTCATTACGCTTCTGGGAGCGAATCCGTTGACCGTAGCGCTCGGTTCGGCCTACAACGATCCAGGTGCGACCTGTATAGATACCAATCCCATCGATGCCGCCCCGGTCGATATCAGTGACGATCTCGATATCAACCCGATGACCATCGACACCAGTACGACCGGTACCTTCACGGTGACCTACAACTGCAGTGACGCGTCGGGTAACGCGGCGCGCTCAACAGACACGCAGCGTGATTGTCGCTCAAGGCCAGAATTTCCGCATCATCAATATGACGATAACGGATCTCGACGGCGATGGTCTGGCTGGGTGTTTCAAGTTCAATAGCCTGGATCCTACCACTTGTGCGGGCGCCAACCTTTTTTCCAGTGATGACTCGGGCAATAGTGGTACTGGCGGTAGCGCACGAATTCCCGGCATAGGTGCGGACGTTGACGCTAATGGAAATCCTCTCGGGGTAGTCTTCGGACGTTTTCAGCCCATTACTGACTTTATCGATCCTGCGCCGCCGGGGGTGGATACCCAGGCCCCTCTCCCGGTCGGCCCAATTGCACCGGGGTTCCTGTTCACGGCCTTCCCGTTTGTGCCGACCACGTTCGATCCGAATGCCCAGACCGGGGGCGTTAACCCGGAAGTGGCGACACCGACTGAGGGCTTTGTGACGGTGACCGGATCGAGTTCAGCCCTGCTGACCATGCAGAGCCTGCCTTTCGGGGGGCTGTTCAACTCCAACAAACCGAACTATTTCTTCCTGGATCCGGATGAAGGCACCTTCGCGGGAACCATTACCCAGATCAATAGTGACAACGGTACCACCCGCACCTTCAATTATGCGATGACCTGGAACCACCTGATCACCAATACGGAAGATCCGACCGGGCAGTTCCCCGGGTTCAATGCCTTCTGGCGTCTCGAGGGTGTGGTTACAACGGAGTCCGCACCTTTTACCATCAATAATCCGCCTGTGATACAGGCGTTCAACGCCGCCCAGGACGCCCGCATCCCCACAACCATTGTCACGGCAGACGGCGGTCTGGTGGCGGTGACCGTCACCGCAGAGGATCCCGACGGTAATGGCCTGACCTACGATTGGAGTCAGAGCGCGGTGGAGCCCGTGGGGCCCGCCGATCAGGCGGTGTTCAGCTTCGATCCTGCGAATCTGCCAGCCGGTCCCGTGGCGGTGGTGGTGGTTGTCGGAGACGATGTGGCTGAGCCGTTGACTGTGACCGGCAACGTCATTCTCAACGTGCAGCCGACGGCGCCCGTGTTGTCTGACACCGAGGACAGCGATGGCGATGGGATTCCGGACGCTACCGAAGGGTTCGGCGATGAGGATTTCGACGGCATTGCGAATTACCAGGATCCCATCGACGGGAATACCGACCCCGGCCGTAACCGCGTCGATTTCAGCAATCCTTCGCGCGGCGACATCGTGACCAGCGCTGGACGCCTGCGGCTCGGAAGCACCGCCACAGCGACGGCGGACGGTACCTTCGTCGTAACGGACGCCGATATTGCCCAATACGGCGGGCCGACTGCCACTCCAACCACTAACTCCCAGGACCGGCTGAACGACGTGAAAAACGTTGGCCCCATTCCGAACGGTATTCGCGATTTCACCATCGAGGATCTTGATATTGGAGCTACAGTCCAGATCGTGATTCCCCAGGATCAGCCGCTGCCTGCAGTGCCTGCCTATCGCAAGTATACGGCCGACACGGGCTGGATACCGTTCAGCACGGTAAGCGGTAACGCGCTGGCTTCGGCACCGAAGGTCAACGGTGCCTGTCCGCCGCCCAGCGATCCAGCGTATGACACGCCCGTTGGCCAGAATACTGGGCAGACGGTCATGGTCGCCGGCGACGATTGTGTGCGCTTAACCATCGTTGACGGCGGAGGCAATGACGCCGACAGAACACGAAATGGGGTGATTAGCGACCCGGGTACGGTTTCGAGCGACGGTCCGGCGTCGAGCGCGAGCAGTAGTTCCGGCTGTACGCTAGGCACCGGCGGCGGTGTTCGTGGCGACTGGTGGTTGATTCTGTTGGGCTTGCTGGGGCTCTTCGGGCTCAAGCGCAGCACGCATAAGACGCCGGCCGACCCGCGCTAGAAGGTGCTCTGTACCCGTCGTTCCGGATTTGCTGGGTCCGGAGCGGCGGCACGGTTCTGAGGGGCCGGTGTAGGGTCTTCGTTCTTTATTGCGCAAAGATGAAACCGTGCGCCGCGAATTGTGGCTGCGCCCGGATGGTTGCGCGCCTTGTGGTGTGACTCAGTTGCAGCAGCGTCGTCTTTGGTTAGGTGGCGTGAAGGTCTGTGACCTGAGGGATGGCGGGGCTCCTGAGCCGCTGGTGGTGAAGCCTTAACGGGTCTATAGTGCGGCCTGTTTGCATGCGCACCACGGCGTAAAAGGTGCGTTGGCTTGGCATTGCACCAATGTCGTCGCAGACTCTCTGGGCAGCGCTGTGAAAGTACCGGCCACTGCATGTTTGTCACCATTCTGAAGTAAGACGCGGCGGAAACGATGGCAAAGCTCCTCATCCTGAACGGCCCCAACCTCAACCTTCTCGGAACCCGCGAGCCTGGGCACTATGGCGAGCAAAATCTGGACGCAGTCAACACGCGTCTGGGCGAAGCGGCAAAAAAAGCTGGTGCGGAACTACTCACCTTCCAATCCAACGCCGAACACGAACTCATCGACCACATCCACGCCGCGCCTCACGAGGACATCGATTTCATCATTTTCAACCCCGCCGGCTTCACCCACACCAGCGTGGCACTGCGCGACGCCCTGCTGGCGGTGCGGATTCCTTTCATCGAGGTACACCTGTCCAACGTGCATGCGCGCGAGGATTTCCGTAAGCATTCCTATTTCTCGGATATCGCCGTTGGCGTCATCAGCGGCCTCGGCCCCATCGGCTACGAACTGGCGCTGCAGGCGGCGCTCTCGTATCTTGACCGGCAAAACCCGTAGGAGCGCCGTCCTTAGGCGCGATTATTTCAAAAACCATCGCGGCCACTGAGGCCGCTCCCGCGGGGGTGTTCGATCGCCGAAAATCGGCGCACTTAGCTGACATTTCCCAACAAGTCAGGCTATACTTGCGCGTACTTTTACGCCTGCGGGACGACAATGGACATTCGTAAAGTCAAAAAACTCATCGAATTGCTGGAGGAATCCGGCATCGCGGAAATCGAGATTCACGAGGGCGAGGAATCGGTCCGGATCTGCCGCCGGATGGCCACTACCCAGCTGTTTGCCCCGGCGCAGATGGCGATGCCGATGGCCGCGCCAGCGCCGGCATCCGCAGAAGTCGCCCCCGCCCAATCGGCGATTCCGGCCGGTCACACCGTGAATTCCCCCATGGTCGGTACCTTCTACCGCGCCCCGTCGCCGGGCGCGTCTGCGTTTGTCGAGGTCGGTTCGCGCGTTGATGTCGGCGATACGCTGTGCATCATCGAAGCGATGAAAATGCTCAACCAGATCGAGGCCGACAAGGCCGGTGTCATCAAGGCGATCCTGGTGGACAACGCCGAGCCGGTGGAATACGGCCAGGCCTTGTTCGTGATCGAATAGCGCCGTCGGGCCGCTTCCTCGGATGTCTTTAGATTTATGTTAGATAAAGTTGTCATCGCCAATCGCGGCGAAATCGCCCTGCGCATTCTGCGCGCCTGCCGGGAAATGGGCATCAAAACAGTGGCTGTCCACTCCGAGGCTGACCGCAACCTCAAGCACGTGCTACTGGCCGACGAGTCGGTGTGTATCGGCCCGCCGCCGTCGGTGGAAAGCTATCTCAACATCCCCGTGCTGATCGCCGCGGCTGAAGTCACCGACGCGGTGGCCATTCACCCCGGCTATGGCTTCCTGTCCGAAAATGCCGATTTTGCCGAGCAGGTGGAAGACAGCGGCTATATTTTCATCGGCCCGCGTGCAGACAGTATCCGCGCCATGGGCGATAAGGTGGCGGCCATCCGCGCCATGAAGGAGGCCGGGGTACCCTGTGTGCCGGGCAGTGACGGTCCGCTGGGCACCGACGACGAGGCCAATCGCAAGCTGGCGCGGGGCCTTGGTTTCCCGATCATCATTAAGGCGGCCGCGGGTGGCGGTGGTCGCGGGATGCGCGTGGTGCACTCCGAAGCCAATCTGCTCAATGCCATTTCCGTGACCCGTGCCGAGGCCAAGGCCGCATTTGGCGATGGCACGGTGTACATGGAAAAATTCCTCGAGGCGCCACGTCACGTGGAGTTTCAGGTGCTCGCGGACGGCGAGGGTAACGCAATTCATCTCGGTGAGCGCGACTGCTCCATGCAGCGCCGCCACCAGAAGGTGGTGGAAGAAGCTCCCGCTCCGGGGATCACCCTGGAGCAGCGCATTGCCATGGGCGAACGCTGTGCCGAGGCCTGCCGACGGATGAACTACCGCGGTGCGGGGACCTTCGAGTTCCTCTATGAGGGCGGAGAGTTCTATTTCATCGAAATGAATACCCGCGTGCAGGTGGAGCACCCGGTCACCGAACTCATCACCGGTGTGGACATCGTCAAGGAACAGCTGAAAATCGCCGCCGGCGACGGCCTGTCGTACCGCCAGGACGATATCCGTTGGACGGGCCACGCCGTTGAATGCCGCATCAATGCCGAAGATGCCCGGACGTTTCTGCCATCTCCCGGCACTATCACCCAGTACCATGCCCCCGGTGGCCCCGGCATTCGTGTCGACACCCATATTTACAACGGCTACGCCGTGCCGCCCTACTATGATTCCATGATCGCCAAGCTGATTGCCCACGGTGAAAACCGAGCCTCGGCGCTGGCGCGCATGCGCGGTGCGCTGGCGGAAATTGTTGTCGACGGCATCAAGACCAACATCGCCCTGCACCAGGATATCTGCAGTGACGCCGCCTTTCTCACCGGCGGGACCGACATTCACTACCTGGAAAAGAAACTCGGCCTGTGAGTCGGGCGGCTTCCGCATCCGGCGTAGGTTGGGCTGAGCGTGGCGAAGCCCAACAGCCATGCAGCCACCAACCCCTGTCCCTAGGGTGTCGTCCCTCAGCCCAACCTGCGGTGTTCAGCGCAACAACCGATTCAGGAGTGGCAGCGTTGGGCTTCGTTGCGCTCAGCCCAACCTACGGCGGGGTGTGGCTTTTCACGCTGAACGGCACCAACTGGGCTGTTAACAAGCATGGCCTGGCAGCAACTGGCCGTTGATGCGGGCGATGTCGACCCGGAAATCCTGTCCGCTTTCTTCGAGGCGCACGGCGCATTGTCGGTCACTCTGGTCGACGCCGCTGACCAGCCGCTGTTCGAACCGGACCCGGGTACCACGCCGTTGTGGTCAGCCACCCGCGTGACCGCCCTGTTCGCCGCCGAGGTCGACCTTGCGCCGCTGAAACAGGTGCTCGGCGAACGTTTCGGCCCGACACTGCTGGCGCGTGCCGTCGAGGAGCGGCTGCCGGATCAGGACTGGGAGCGCGCCTGGCTGGACCGGTTTCAGCCCATGCAGTTCGGCGACCATCTGTGGATCTGCCCCGCAGGACAGCGGCCGCCTGCGACACCTGACCAGGTCCTGATCGATCTCGATCCGGGTCTGGCGTTTGGTACCGGCAGCCACCCGACGACCGCGCTGTGTCTGGAATGGCTGGACCGTCATGCGCCGGTCGGCCAGCAGGTGCTGGACTTCGGTTGCGGTTCCGGCGTCCTCGCCATTGCCGCCCTAAAGCTTGGGGCGGCAGCGGTGTGGGCGGTTGACATCGATCGGCAGGCGCTGTGGGCCAGCCGCGACAACGCCACCCGGAATCAGGTCGCGGGCCGGTTGCACACCGGCCTGCCGGATGAGCTGCCGAAGCAGCGCTATGACCTGCTGCTGGCCAACATCCTGGCTAATCCGCTTATAGGGCTGGCGCCCGGTCTGGCCGACCGGCTTAAGTCAGGTGGTCAACTGGTGTTATCGGGCATCCTTTCAGCGCAGGCCGCGGATGTGCAGCGCGCCTATGAGGCCTGGTTCGAGTTTGCACTGCCCGCGGAACGGCAGGGCTGGGTGCGCCTGCAGGCGGTGCGAAGGTAGGCTGGGCTGCGGTATGGATTGAGCGTAGGTTGGGTCGAGCGGCAGGTTGGGTTGAGCGCAAGCGAAGCTCAACGTTTACCGGCCTCGGCCTGTTGGGCTTCGTGCCTCAGCCCAACCTACATAGATTAAGCTCAACCTGCGTAGATTCAGCTCAACCAGCGTGGCGGCAATATGAAGCTGTCGAAGCACCCGCCGTTGACGCATACAATAGGATTTATGGTAACAATTTGGTAAGGAATCCATGTACGTAGCCTGCCCCTCCTGCAAATCACTGTACACCATCTCAACCGACCAGCTGCGTCTTGCCGATGGGCGGGTGCGCTGCAGCCAGTGTCGGACCACTTTTAACGCGTCGCATGCAGTGTTCGCCAACCCGCGCGAGGCACTGGCATTCGAGTACCCGCTCGAAGAGCGGCTGTTGCGCGAAATCGACGATCTGGTGGACCGTGCACTGGATCAGGTCCCCGAGGTGGCAGAGTCGTCCGCCCAGACAGGCGCCGCAGAGCGCGGAACCGAACACGAAATGCGCGGGGATGATGTATACAGCGAAGCGCAGCCGCGAATGCGCAAGGGTGACATAGCCCGTGAAGCAGAGCGGCGGACGCACAGGGACGAAGCATACCCCGCAGCACAACAGCGGGCGCGCAGGGACGACGCAGTGGTCGAGACGATTGGGCTGCGAACCGACATGGATTACTACGCGCAGCCGGGCGCCGCCGAGTTTGGATCCACCGAAGATACACCTGCGCGACTGTACGAGCTGTCACACGCCCTGCTGTTCGAGGATGAACCCGGTCATCACGGGCGCACCAACTGGGCGACCATCGCGGCGGCCTTGTTGCTGACGGTGATGCTGGTCGCACAGTACGCCTGGTGGGACCGCAATCGGCTGGCCGAGGTCGCCGCCCTGCGCCCCGCGCTCGACTGGCTGTGCAAACCTGTCAACTGTAACCTGCCGTTACGGCACGATCTCGCCCGGGTGGAAATGGTCGAGCGCGATGTCCGTGACCATCCGCAGGTGCGGGACGCCTTGCTGGTGAGCGCGGCATTCGTCAACCGGGCCCCGTATCCGCAGGCCTATCCGGTGCTGCAGATCTCGTTTTCCGATGTTTCCGGCACACCGGTGGCGGTACGGCGTTTCATGCCTGAGGAATATTTGCACGACAAGAATCCGGCGCGCGGCATGGCCCCCGGCGAACAAACGCTGGTGATGCTGGAGGTGGTTGACCCGGGTGAGCGCGCTGTATCCTTCCAGTTTGATTTTATGTAGATGCACCGCACGGCTGCGTATTTCCGGGCATTGCGTGTCACGTCTCGACACCGAGTTGGCACTATAAAAAAAGCACTCTACGTGCTTTCCACTATAGACAAAAAAAATTTTCTCCAGTACTTTTCCTCAACGCCGACTGGGCGTATGATTGGTCGCCTTTCCGTTCGTATTTAGCTGAGGAGCTCTTTGCGCAGCATGCAGATCGGGCCGTATAAGTTACGTAACCAATTGGTGTTGGCACCGATGGCGGGCGTGACCGACAGGCCGTTTCGGCAGCTGTGCAAATCAATGGGCGCTGGACTGGCGGTATCGGAGATGGTGTCCTGTAACTCGGCGCTGTGGGGTAGCAGGCAGACTCTGCGGCGCATGAATCACGAGGGAGAGTTTGAACCCCGTTCCGTGCAGATCGCCGGGGCCGACCCGAACATGATGGCCGAAGCAGCGCGCTTCAATGCAGAGCGTGGCGCCCAGATCATCGACATCAACATGGGTTGCCCGGCCAAGAAAGTCTGCAATGTCATGGCCGGATCGGCATTGTTGCAGAATGAAAGTCTGGTAAGGCAGATCCTGGAGGCGGTCGTTGCGGCCGTAGATGTGCCTGTAACCTTAAAGCTTCGTACCGGGTGGGATCCGGAGAACCGTAACGCACTAACCGTGGCGCAGATCGCCGAGCAGGCGGGCGTGCAGGCGTTGGCCATACATGGGCGTACCCGCGCCTGCGGCTACCGCGGTGAGGCGGAATACCAGACGATTAGAGATGTGAAGCAGGCTGTATCGGTACCGGTTATTGCCAACGGCGATATCACCGGTCCCGAGAAAGCCCGGCAGGTACTGGAACAGACGGGCGCCGACGCAGTGATGATCGGACGCGCCGCACAGGGACGACCCTGGATTTTCCGCGAAATAGAACATTACTTGTCCACGGGGCAGTTGTTGTCGGAGCCCGGGGCGAAGGAGATTCGCACCATGATGATCGAGCACTTACACAACTTGTACGAATTTTACGGTGAATACACGGGCGTGCGCGTCGCCCGCAAACACATTGGCTGGTACAGCAAGGCACAGCGGCAAGGCGCCGAGTTCCGTCAGCGCGTCAATCGGGTGGCAAGTGTAGAGGAACAATTGTCCATGACCCACGCGTTCTTTGACGAGCTGTGTGCGCATTCGGAGTTGGCGGCATGAGTGCGGTGGCCATGCACAGCAGCCAGCCGGCAACGGTCAGTCAGCTAACTCACAGCGAACGGCGCAAGCAGCCGCTGCGTGCCAGTGTGAAGTCGGCGCTGGAGCGGTATTTCCGCGATCTCGACGGCCATGACCCCGATGCTGTCTACGACATGGTCATCGGCCAGGTCGAACAGGCCATGCTGGAAAGTATCATGCAGCATACCCGCAGTAACCAGACCAGGGCTGCCGAGATCCTGGGGATCAACCGCAGCACTTTGCGCAAGAAGCTCAAGCGGTACGAGCTCCTTTAAATCGTTGGCTGAGCATAGGCTGGGTTGAGCGTTCGTTTGGATCGAGTGTAGGTTGGGCTTCGCAGGCTCAGCCCAACCTGCATGGATATGAGCCCAACGCCGGCATGAACCCACCGGGGTTTAAGCCGCGCACCGCGCATGTGAGCCCAACCTGCGCGTTAACATTATCAGGTAGTCATCATGCCAGCTATTCAACGCGCGCTGATCAGCGTGTCCGATAAGACCGGTATTGAGGATTTTGCCCGGCAGCTGCACGCGGCCGGGGTGGAGATCCTGTCCACAGGTGGAACAGCCAAGTTGCTCGCCGACAGCGGTATTCCTGTTATCGAAGTGTCTGATTACACCGGGTTTCCCGAAATGATGGCGGGGCGCGTCAAGACGCTGCACCCGAAGATCCACGGCGGCATCCTGGGACGGCGCGGCACCGATGAGGCCGTGATGCGGCAGCACGGCATTCCGCCCATCGACCTTGTGGTCGTCAATCTGTATCCCTTCGAGCAGACAGTGGCCAAAACGGATTGCGACCTTCCCACTGCCATTGAAAACATCGACATCGGCGGGCCGACACTGATCCGTGCGGCAGCGAAGAATTACGCTGCGGTTACCGTTATTGTCGACAGTGATGACTATGCACAGGTGCTGGCAGAAATGACGGCCAGCCGCGGTTCAGTCAGCGAAACGACGCGCTTTCGTCTCGCCGTGAAAACCTTTGAGCATACCGCCCGTTACGATGGCGCCATTGCCAACTACCTGGGGGCGCTCAGCAAGACAGGTGAGCGGCAGGCCTTTCCGCAAACGCTCAGCCTGCAGTTCAGGAAAGTGCAAAGCATGCGCTACGGCGAGAACCCGCATCAGGGTGCAGCTTTTTATATTGAGCACCGTCAGGGTGAGGCGTCGGTTGCCACTGCCCGTCAGTTGCAGGGCAAGGAGTTGTCCTACAACAACGTCGCCGATACCGACGCGGCGCTGGAGTGTGTCAAGCAATTCGCTGAAGGACCGGCCTGCGTCATCGTCAAGCACGCCAACCCCTGCGGTGTCGCCGTTGGCGGCAGTCTGCTGGACGCCTATGAGCGGGCTTACAGCACGGATCCGGAGTCGGCGTTTGGCGGCATCATTGCGTTCAACGGGGCCCTGGAGGCAGACACCGCCCGCGCCATTATCGACCGCCAGTTCGTCGAAGTGATCATCGCCCCGCAGATCAACGACGATGCCCTGCGGCTCTTGGCGGAAAAGAAGAATGTGCGCGTGCTGGCCTGCGGCGCGTGGACGCAAACACCCGCTGCCCGGCTGGACTTCAAACGCGTCAACGGTGGCCTGCTGGTGCAGGACGCCGATCTGGCGCTGCTCAGCGAATCAAGGGTCGTGACCGAGCACGCGCCCAGCGATACGGAAATGAAGGACCTGCTGTTTGCCTGGCGGGTGGCCAAGTTCGTCAAATCCAACGCCATTGTCTACGCCAGGGACAGTATGACCATCGGCGTCGGCGCCGGCCAGATGAGCCGCGTCAACAGTGCGCGTATCGCGGGCATCAAGGCCGATCAGGCCAGTCTCGAGGTGAAAGGTTCGGTGATGGCCTCGGATGCGTTTTTCCCATTTCGCGACGGCATCGACCAGGCCGCGCAGGCCGGTATCACGGCGGTGATTCAGCCGGGGGGCTCGATGCGTGACGAGGAAACCATCGCTGCGGCCAACCAGCACGGTATGGCCATGGTGTTTACCGGCATGCGGCATTTTAGACACTGACGTGGGTGGTTAACCATGGCGGCGCAAGGAGGGGTCCCAAAGCAATAACCGCCAAGTCGCGCCAACTCGCGCGAAGCTTCTTATTGCGTAGGTTGGGCTTCGCTCCGCTCCGCTCAGCCCAACCTACAGCGGAAGACGGTTTAGCGCTGCGCCAATCAAATAATAAACCTGGCGCGACTTAGCGCGACTTGGCGGTTAAGATTCTTTACATCGGGCATTCCTCTGTGCGCCTCCGCGCGCCTGTGTGGTTAAATAGGCATTCACCATGAACATCCTGATCATCGGCGGCGGCGGCCGCGAACATGCCCTGGCCTGGAAGGCCGCGCAGTCACCCAAAGTGGAAAACGTGTTCGTGGCCCCCGGCAATGCCGGTACGGCGGCGGAAGACCGGGTGGAAAATGTTGCCATCGATGCTGAAGATGTCGACGCCGTATTGGCGTTCGCCCGGGCTGAGTCGATTGACCTGACCATTGTCGGGCCTGAGGCACCGCTGGTACTGGGCGTGGTCGATCGCTTCCAGGCCGCGGGTCTGCGTATCTTTGGGCCCAGCCGGGCGGCCGCTGAGTTGGAGGGCTCCAAGGCCTTCACCAAGGATTTCCTGGCCCGGCACAAGATTCCCACCGCCGCTTACGGCACCTTCACCGAACTCGACGCCGCCATTGCCTATATCAAACAGCAGGGTGCGCCCATCGTCGTCAAGACCGACGGCCTCGCGGCCGGCAAGGGCGTGATTCTGGCGCAGACGGAGCAGGAGGCGATCGATGCCTGCAGGGGCATGCTGGCCGGCAACGTCTTCGGCGAAGCCGGTCACCGTGTGGTCATCGAGGAGTTTTTGCGCGGCGAAGAGGCCAGTTTCATCGTCATGGTCGACGGCGGGCACATCCTGCCACTGGCAACGTCGCAGGATCACAAGGCGCGCGACGACGGCGATACCGGCCCGAATACCGGCGGTATGGGCGCCTATTCGCCGGCACCGGTGGTCGACGCGTCGATGCACCGGCGCATTATGCAGGACATCATCGAGCCCACGGTGCAGGGCATGGCCGCCGACGGCAGAGCCTACACCGGTTTTCTCTACGCCGGTATTATGATCGACCCGCTGGGTGTGCCAAAGGTGCTGGAATACAACGTCCGCTTCGGTGATCCGGAGACCCAGCCCATTTTGCTGCGTCTGCGCTCAGATCTCGTCGAGTTGTGCGAGGCCGCCGTGGAGCGGCGCCTGGACCAGGTCGGCGCCGAGTGGGATGCGCGTGCGAGTCTCGGTGTGGTCATGGCCGCCGGTGGTTATCCTGGCAGTTACCGCAAGGGCGACATTATCCACGGTCTCGACGCGGTGCAGGAGGAGGGGGTAAAGGTCTTCCACGCCGGTACGCAGCTCAAGGACGGTGAGGTTGTTACCAGCGGCGGGCGTGTGCTGTGTGTCTGTGCACTGGGCAACGCCGTGGCGGTGGCTCAAGAGCGTGCCTACCAGGCGGTGGCGAAGATCAGCTGGGAGAACGCCTATTACCGCCACGACATCGGGCACAGGGCGATCGGCAGGAGTTGAGCCCCGTAGGCGCGGGGTTAGCCACAGAGGCGCACGGAGCAAAACCCCCAAAAGCAGTCTTCACCGCCAAGTCGCGCTAAGTCGCGCCAAGTATAATCCGTGCTCAGTGCGCAGCCGGCTTGCAGGCGTCGCGGATTGATCTCAGCGCTTAGACCTTTGAAAAGAACTTCGTGCGACTTAGCGCGACTTCGCGGTCAATATCTTTATGAAAGCGATCCCTCGGTGTGCCTCCGTGCGCCTCTGTGGTTAAAAATCGAGTAAACACTGAGCGTTGCCGGCTCACGGCGCCCGACGGGTTTCCACCCCCTTGGCGGTGCCGAGCAATAACACGTCGGCGGGCCGGTTGGCGAAGATACCCCCGGTGACCACGCCGGCGATGTTATTCAGTGCGCTTTCCAGCGTGCAGGGCTCGAGGATTTCCAGGTCCTTGACGTCGAGGATGATGTTGCCGTTGTCGGTGGTGAAACCCTGGCGCAGTTCCGGGCGGCCGCCGAGCTTGACCAGCTCGCGGGCCACATAGCTCTGCGCCATGGGGATGACCTCGATGGGCAGCGGGAAGGCGCCCAGCACCTGAACCAGTTTGCTCTCGTCGCAGATGCAGACAAACTTGTCGCTGGCCGCGGCGACGATCTTCTCGCGGGTCAGCGCTCCGCCGCCGCCCTTGATCAGCTGCAGGTAGTTGTTGGCTTCGTCGGCGCCGTCGACATACAGCGACAACTGGCCGGCCTGGTTGAGGTCCATGACCGGGATGCCGTGGCTTTTCAGGCGCTCGGCGCTGGCGAGCGAGCTGGCGACGGTGCCGTCGATCCTGCCCTTGATTCTCGCCAGGGCGTCGATGAAATAGTTGGCGGTCGAACCGGTGCCGACGCCGATGATGGTTCCTGATTCAACATAGTCGATGGCCGCTTCGGCGACCTGTTTCTTGAGTTCATCCTGGTTCATTGCGGTCTCCAACAATCCACTTCTCGAATCATACGGTCTTTGCGGGGTGTGCGTCGATCGTTGTGCAGGTGTGCCGCTGGCGGCGCAGGGGTTCAAGGGGTTCCGTAGGGGAGATGCAAAAACCCCTCGCCTTGAGGCGATGGAGGTCCAGGTAGGTTTTGGGCGGTGAAATTACGGATCGATCCGGCTGTTAGCCGCACCTTGGAGCCACCCCAGGTGCTCGCAGCCTGGACCAAACGCCTGTTCCGTCGCCTGTGCGGCCCATCTGGAAGATTGCTGGTCGTTGACTCCCACCCCGATGCTGCCTGTATGATCCGCCAATGGCCGATAATTATCTGAAAAAGATCCTTAATTCGCGTGTCTACGACGTCGCTGTCGAGACACCGCTGGACTACGCGCAGACCTTGTCGCAGCGGCTGAATAATCACGTCTGGCTGAAGCGCGAAGATCTCCAGTCCGTGTTTTCCTTCAAGCTGCGGGGCGCCTATAACAAAATTTCCGGCCTCAGCGATGCCGAGTGCGCCAACGGCGTGATCGCCGCTTCGGCCGGTAATCACGCCCAGGGCGTGGCGCTGGCCGCCAGCAAGCGCAAACTCAAATCGCTGATCTGCATGCCCTGTACCACCCCGGCTATCAAGGTGAGTGCGGTGCAGGCGCTCGGCGGCAAGACGCTGCTGCACGGTGATACCTATGACGAGGCGTATACGCACGCCCTGGCGCTCGCCGCAGAGCGCGACATGGTGTTCATCCACCCGTATGACGACCCCGATGTGATCGCCGGCCAGGGCACCATCGCCATGGAATTGCTGCGCCAGCACCGCGACCCGCTGGACGCCGTGTTCGTGCCGGTCGGCGGTGGTGGCCTGATTGCCGGTATCGCCACCTACATCAAGGCCCTGCGGCCCGATATACGTGTCATCGGCGTCGAGCCGGAGGATGCGCCGAGCATGTACGAAGCCTTGCGGCGCAAGCGCCGGGTGATACTTGACCAGGTGGGCATCTTTGTCGACGGTGTGGCCGTGCGCCAGGTCGGCAAGGAAAACTTCCGGCTGGCGCGGCAGTATGTCGACGACGTCATCCTGGTCAGCACCGACGAGATCTGTGCCGCGACCAAGGACATTTTCGATGATACGCGCGCCATGGTGGAACCCGCTGGCGCGCTGGCGGTGGCGGCCATAAAGAAATACGTCGAGCGTGACGGCAGGCAGGGCGAGACCCTGGTAGCCATCAACAGTGGCGCCAATATCAATTTCGACCGCCTGCGGCATGTCGCCGAGCGCGCCGAACTCGGCGAGCGGCGCGAAGCCCTGCTGGCGGTGACGATTGCCGAGCGGCCCGGCAGCTTCCTGAAATTCTGCAAGACCCTGGGCAGACGTGGCATCACCGAATTCAACTACCGCTTCGCTGACGCCAGCAACGCCCAGGTGTTCGCCGGTGTGCAGCTGTCGGGCGGCGATGAAGAGCGCGAGCAACTGATAGCAGTGCTGCGCGCCGAGGGCTACCCCGTGGTTGATATGACCGACAATGAAATGGCCAAGGCCCACATCCGTTTCATGGTGGGTGGCCACGCCACGGGTGTCGACAACGAGTTGCTGTATCGATTCGAGTTCCCCGAGCGGCCCGGCGCCCTGCTGAAATTCCTCTCCAGTATGGGTAAGGGCTGGAACATCAGCCTGTTCCACTACCGCAACCACGGCGCGGCTTATGGCCGGGTGCTGGTGGGCATACAGGTTCCTGCAGACGATAAGAAACGCTTCAGGACCTTTCTGAACGAGCTGGGGTATATCTACTTCGAGGAAGTCGATAACCCGGCCTATGCGCTGTTTCTGGGGGGGTGATGGTGTGTTGGGCTTCGCTGCGCTCAGCCCAACAGGTCCGGTTAACCCAGGCATTGTAAAAATCTCGCTGTGGCAGCGGCCTGTAATGCCGTTTAGGGTGTCTGGCCGCGATTCGCGCCGGGGGACGGCGTTTATGCCCGGTACGGGTGCTCCTGCAGTGAACTCCGGAAACCTGTAGCAATAGCTGGCACGTTCTATGTTTCGCAAGATGAAATCGGTACGCAGACCGAAACTTATGCAACTACCAGGTCAAGAAATCCTCTGCGCCTGTGGGCGCCTCGGTGGCGAGACAGCAGCTTGCCGTCCGCGCTCAGGCCTGCCTGCCTTCCAGCCCAAGCACAAAATCCCACTGTTGCCTGGTGATCGGCATGATTGACAGCCGGTTGCCCTTGCGCACCAGCGGGCACTCCGCCATGGTCTTGTAGCGCTTCAGTTCCGCCAGCGTAATGACCCGTGCCAGTTTGCGCTGATATTGCACGTCCACCATGTACCAGCGCGGCTTGTCCGGGTCGCTTCCGGGGTCATAGTATTTCGATTCCGGATCGAAAGCGGTGTGGTCGGGGTAGCCTTCCCTGACGACTTTCATAATGCCGACGATGCCCGGTTCGTCGCAATTGGAATGGTAGAAGAATACCAGGTCGCCCTTTTTCATCTGGTCACGCAGCATGTTACGCGCCTGGTAGTTGCGTACACCGTCCCAGTGCTCGGTCTGTTTCGGCATCGCCATGAGCTGATCGATGCCAAAAACATCGGGCTCGGACTTTATCAGCCAGTAGTTCATGTCGTAGGGGTACTCCTAAGGAGGCTGTCGGACTTGGGACTGATCTACTGCGCCGGTGGGAGAGCGCGCCATTTTCCCGATCCTTTTCGTCAAATAGCTACGGCTATTCTCCTCAAACGATCGAAACAATGGCGTCGCCCTCCCACCTTGCTCGCTACGATCGCCCAAGTCCGACAGCCTCCTGGCTGACGGTGTGCCAGGCGCTATCCGTGACCACGGCGGTCAACGGTACATCCCATGGTTGTGCCGGCACCTGTGGCAGCTGCTGGAAATCGTAGGCCAGCCCCAGCAGGCGTGGCTTGCGCCAGGTCTTGCGTCTGAGCAGAAAGGCGAAACTGCGGTCATAGAACCCTCCGCCCATACCCAGCCGGTTACCCCGGGCGTCGAAGCCGACCAGCGGGGTCAACACCAGGTCCAGCGCATGCGGCTGGACCCGCTGCCGGTGCACCACGGCCGGTTCGGCGATACCGAAGCGGTTGCTGACCAGGAGGGTATCGGGGCCATAGCGCGCGAACCACAGGCGGTTATGCAGGTACGGGACCAGCACCGGCAGGTAGACCTGTTTGCCGAGCGCCCAGGCACGCGCAACGATGGTCGCGGTATCGACCTCGCCGTCGCATGGCAGGTACACCGCAAGGCGACGACTGTTGCCAAACAACGGCTGGTTGAACAGTTGGCGGCACAGGGCATCGGCGCGGTGCCGTCGTTCCTGGCGACTGAGTGATCGGCGCAGCGCGCGGAGTCGTTGGCGTTGTTGTGGGCGGCCAGGTTCTGACATGGCTGAATCAAACTGAAAGAGAGCACCTTCCGCACATGCCGTCGCGATTATTGCCCTTGAACCGGAGGTTCAGGTGGGGATGAGTGCTGGACCTAAGGCTTTCCACACGTGGCGGACATGCTCACTGGCCCCGCAAGCCGATCCCCCAGGACAATAATTAGGCTCAAGGAAGATCGTAATCGCTAACGAGCAGCGCAGAAGGTACAGCGAGGATTATACAAGATATTCAGAGGCGGCTGTGGATTTTTTTGTCTTCGCTCGATAGTTGCGTGGCTGACGCAGGTTGAGCCGATCGGTAGGTTGGGCTGAGCGGGAGGTTGGGCTGAGGAACGAAGCCCAACGTTCGTATTGCTGTTCGGCATCGTTCCTCAGTCGTAGGTTGGGTTGAACGCCAGTGAAGCCCAACAGGTTGGCATCGTTGGGCTTCGTTCCTCAGCCCAACCTGCGCGGTTAATCGTTCGAGGACGTTGGATCTCACCGCTCCAATGTCCGCGGAAGACCGCAAAGGGATGATCAATCTGCGCTGCGATTCCAGGAGGCTGTCGGACTTGGGCGATCGTAGCGAGCAAGGTGATAGGGCGAGGCCATTGTTTCGATCGTTTGAGGCGAATAGCCGTAGCTCTTTGATGAAAAGGATCGGGAAAATGGAGCGCTCTGCCACCGGCGCAGTAGATCAGCCCCAAGTCCGACAGGCTCCTATGCGGGTAACTACAGCTCCAGCTGGTTGCCGCTGTTCAACGCCAGATCGATCTTGTCCTGCAGCTCGCGGATGCGCCTGCTGATAGTGTGCTGGAACTCGTCGCGGGTGAATTTCTGCTCAAGCAACTCGTGGGCCATATTGAGTGCGGCCATCACGGCGATACGGTCGGCACCGACAACCTTGCCGGTATCGCGAATTTCCTTCATTTTTTCTGTCAGCAATTCGGCGGATGCATACAACGCCTCGCGTTCGTTGTCCGGGCAGGCGACCAGGTATTCCTTGTCCAGGATGTGCACCCGCGTGGGCTTGACATCCTTGTTGATGCGGTTCATGCGCCCTGCTCCATGGCCTTCAGGCGGTTGATCATGGCCTCGACACGATTGCGGGCCAGCTCGTTCTTCTCGATCAGGCTGGCGCGTTCGGTGACCAGGCTGTCCTGCTGGTTGCGGAGCGAGCGGTTTTCCTGCTTCAAGCGCTCGATACTGCGCACCAGTTCCTCCAGGCGGGCTTCCAGTTTGTGCAGTTCCTGCTCGGTTACTGATTGGGGTGTTGAGTTTGTCATGCGCCCACTATAGTGAAGGGTCAAAAATGCGTCAATCTCGGCGCTGTGCGATAATCGCACAATGTCTGCAAATCAACGCCTTGACTATTACGAAGTTGGCGACGCGCTGGCCCGGGCACAGACCGCCGTTGACGCCGCCGACTGCCACGGCCTGCTCGCGGGGCTGGTCTGTGCGGCCGGTTTTGCCGATCCGCGCGTCTGGATGGCGCAGCTGTTCGCAGACTTCGACCCCCGCGATGTCCTGCAGGTCGAGGCGTCGAAGCAGGTGCAGGCGCTCTACGAAGACACGCTGGCGCGTCTGAATAGCACCGATCTTGACTTCGAGCTGCTGCTGCCGGATGACGACGACGCCCTGCGGGAACGCGCCGCGTCACTGGGCAGCTGGTGCAGTGGATTTCTCTCGGGCCTCGGCCTTGGCGGGGTTTCGGACCCGTCGCAGTTACCCGAGGATGTTGGCGAGCTGTTCGACGACCTCGCGCAGATCGCCCGCGTGGACTTCGAGCTGGGCGACGCGGGCGAGGAAGAACAGACCGCCTTTGCCGAGGTGGTCGAGTACGTGCGAGTGGGCGTACTGTTGATCAACGAAGAACTGCAGCCCAGCAACGCGCCACCCCAACTTCAGTAGAGACCATGGACCAGAAAGAGTTTGCCCGCCGCCGCAAGCAGCTGATGCACATGATGGGGCACGATGCCATTGCGATTCTGCCCACCAATCCGGAGCGTTCGCGCAACCGTGATGTGGATTACCCCTTCCGCCCGGACAGCGATTTCTTCTATCTCACCGGTTTTCCGGAGCCGGAAGCCGTGGCGGTGCTGGTGCCGGGCCGGCCGCACGGTGAATACCTGCTGTTCTGCCGTGACCGCGACCAGGAAAAGGAAATCTGGAACGGTCGGCGCGCCGGACCCGAAGGTGCGGTCGAACGCTTTGGCGCCGACGACGCCTTTCCGATCAGCGATATTGATGACATCCTGCCTGGGCTGCTGGAAAGCCACGAACGCGTGTTCTATACGATGGGGGCAACGCCCAGCTTCGATCAGCGAGTGATCGGCTGGGTGAACCAGATCCGCAGTCAGTCGCGCGCCGGCAAGCAGGCGCCCGACGAGTTTGTTTCCCTGGAGCATTTCGTCCACGACATGCGCCTCTACAAAAGCCGCGCCGAAATCAAAATCATGCGCCAGGCTGCCAACATTGCCGCGGGTGCCCACAAGCGCGCCATGCAGATCTGTCGACCCGGCATGATGGAGTACGAACTGGAGGCGGAATTCCTGCACGAGTTCCGCAAGGCCGGTGGCGAGCCGGCGTATCCTTCGATTGTTGGTGGTGGCGCGAACGCCTGTATTCTGCACTACACGGAAAACAACGCCGAACTCAACAGCGGCGACCTGGTGCTGATAGATGCCGGCGCCGAGTACCAGTACTACGCTTCGGATATCACCCGCTGTTTTCCCGTCAAGGGCCGGTTCAGCGTGGCGCAGCGCGCGGTCTATGAGCTGGTGCTGGAGGCGCAGCGGGCAGCTATCGAGGAAGTCTATCCCGGTAACACCTGGAACGCACCGCACGACGCCGCGGTCAAGGTGATCACCCGTGGCCTGGTGAAGCTGGGTCTGCTCAAGGGGCGCACGCCGTCGCTCATAAAGGAGCAGGCCTATCGGAAATTCTACATGCACCGTACCGGCCACTGGCTCGGTATGGATGTGCACGACGTGGGTGACTACAAGGTGGGCGACGAATGGCGGGTGCTGGAACCGGGTATGGTGCTGACGGTCGAGCCCGGTATCTATATAGCGGCCGGCAGCAAGGGCGTGGCGCGCAAGTGGTGGAACATCGGCGTGCGTATCGAGGACGATGTGCTGGTGACCCGCAACGGTTACGATGTACTGAGCAAGAATGTGCCAAAGAGCGTCGCTGAGATCGAGGCTTTGATGGCGAACTGATCGCCGGGTTTGTGCACAAGGGTTGAAACGCAGCGCGCGCCGCGGCTGCCGCCCCCAGCCTGCGGGCTTGCTGCTCGGGGTGCCTACAGAGGAATGATGACTATGTTGACAGAAACCGCAGGCGCCTGTGTGCTGCTTGTCTTCGCGGCGAGTGGTGCAGCCCGTGCCGAAGACGACGACGTGGTCAATTCGATCAACGAGGGCATGGAATTTTACCAGAAGGGCGATTATGCCGAAGCCACGACCAGTCTGAACTACGCGGTCCAGTTGATTCAGCAGAAGAAGGGCGCGTCACTCGAAGCGCTGCTGCCCGGGCCCCTGGACGGCTGGACTGCACAGCCTGCCGAATCACAATCCACCGGTGCTGCTGCCATGTTTGGTGGCGGTGTCAGCGCGGAGCGGCGCTACTCGAAAGATGCCGGTCAGCTGCTGGTCCGCATTGTCACCGACTCGCCCTTGCTGCAAAGCATAATGATGATGTTCTCCAACCCCATGTTTGTGACCGCGGGCGGCGGCACCATGGAGCGCATCGGCAAGCAGAAAGCGGTGGTCAAGTACGATCCCGCCAGCAGATCGGGTGATCTGCAGATAGTGGTCAACAACCGCTTCCTGGTCACCGTTGAAGGCAACGGCGTCAACCGCGACGACCTGCTGGCGTACGCCAGGGCGGTCGATCTGAACAAACTGGCAGCATTCCCCTGAGCGGCGTATGGCGACTGAAACGGATGTACTGATTATAGGCGGCGGGCTGGTGGGCGCGAGCCTGGCCTGTGCGCTGGGCCAGGCCGGTGTGCGCACCCGGGTGGTCGAGGCCTTGCCGTTTGCCGCCGACCAGCAGCCCGGCTATGACGAACGCAGCATCGCCCTCGCACAGGGTTCACAGCGCATATTTGCGGGGCTGGGCCTGTGGCAGGCGCTGGAGGCGGACGCCTGCCCCATTCACAGAATCCACGTCTCCGACCGTGGACACTTCGGATTCACGCGCCTGCAGCGCGAACAGGAGGGTGTGCCCGCGCTGGGGTATGTCGCCCCAGCGCGGGTCCTGGGCAAGGTGTTGCTGGACGGTCTGCAGCGGCTTGACCATGTGCAGGTCCTGGCGCCTGCGCAGCTGGCCGCCTTTCATAGTGACGCCGACGGCGTGCAGGCCGATATCGAGCACCAGGGCGTGTCGCAGTCTTGTACTGCCCGGCTGCTGGTTGCAGCCGACGGCGCACAGTCGGCCATTCGTGAGCAGCTCGGTATCCCAATCACCCGGCGCGACTATCAGCAGACAGCGATTATCGCCAACGTCACGACGGACAAGCCGCACCAGAACATCGCTTACGAACGCTTTACCGACAGTGGTCCACTGGCGCTGCTGCCGATGACCGCCGGGCGCTCGGCGCTGGTGTGGACAGTGCATGCGGATCAGAGCGAGGCGGTCATGGCGCTGGATGACGCCGCGTTTCTGGATCGCCTGCAACAGCGCTTCGGTTACCGGCTGGGGCGCTTCACCAAGGTGGGGACCCGCAACGCTTTCCCACTGCAGCTGCTGCAGGCCAGAGAATCGGTGCGGCCGCGCCTGGCGCTGCTAGGCAACGCGATGCATACCCTGCACCCGATCGCCGGACAGGGCTTTAACCTGGGTTTGCGCGACGCGGCGGCGCTGACCGACGTGATTCTCGCGGCGCGCCGTGCGGGCCAGGACATCGGTGACCTGGAGGTCCTGCAGCGTTACGCCGCCTGGCGTCAGTCCGATCAGCGCCGCGTGGCAGTGTTTACCGACAGCATGGTGCGTCTGTTTGGCCAGTCGCTGCCGCCGGTGGTCTGGCTGCGCGATGCGGGCATGCTGGCGCTGGACCTGTGCCCGCCTGCCAAGCGCTGGTTTGGACGTATGGCCATGGGTCGGGCCGGGCGCCTGCCGCGCCTGGCGCGAGGGCTGCCCTGCCAATGAACCGGGCTTTTACACCGGACGGAAACGCGGCAGGGAGTTCCCGGGCAGAAGCCGACTACGCTGTCGCCATTGTCGGTGGTGGCCTGATCGGCCTGTCTCTGGCAGCTTTGCTGGGGCAGACCGGCTTCACGGTCGCTGTGGTGGAAGCCCGCGAGGCGCAACTCGACTGGACACAGGAGAGTGTCGACCTGCGCGTCTACGCCATCAGCCGCGCGACGGAGAATCTGTTGCGGGGCATCGGCGCCTGGCCGCTGATCGGGCCCTATGCCTGCGCCTACACGGATATGCGCGTCTGGGACGCCGGCGGTGGCGGCGACATCCATTTCGACAGTGCCGAACTGGGCGAGCCCAATCTCGGTCACATTGTCGAGTCGCGGATCATCGAACGGGCCTTATTACAGGTCATCAGTGCGGTGCCCACGGTTGAACGCTTCTGCCCGGTCGCTATCACCGCCTTCAGCGACGCCGGTGGCAGCCAGCGCGTTGTCCTGGACGACGGTCGGGGGCTCGCGGCGTCGCTACTGGTCGGGGCGGACGGGAAACACTCCAGCGTGCGCGACTATGCGGGTATTCATGCCCGCGTATCGGACTATGGTCAGAAGGCCCTGGTCGCGGTTGTCGACTGCGAGCGCGGCCATGACAATACCGCCTGGCAGCGGTTTCTGCCCACCGGTCCGCTGGCGTTCCTGCCCTTGCGCGACGGGCGCTGCTCGATTGTCTGGTCGGCGACCAGCGAAACGGCGCAAGGCCTGCTGGCACTCGACGATCAGGCCTTTTGCAGCGCGCTGGGCGAGGCGTTCGGTTACCGCCTCGGTGCTGTCCTCAAAGTCGACGAACGGGCGCTGTTCCCGCTGCACCGTCAATACGCCGAGCGCTACGTCGCGCCGCGCGTCGCCCTGGTGGGCGATGCCTCGCACGTGATCCATCCGCTGGCGGGACAGGGCGTCAACCTGGGCTTCAAGGACGTGCGTGAACTCGCCGACGTGGTGACGGCAGCGCGCGGGCAGGGGCGTGACATCGGCGCGCTGCCGGTCCTGAGGCGCTATGAACGGGCGCGTAAAGGCGACAACCTTGCCACCATGTTGGCGATGGATGCGTTCAAGCACCTGTTTGGCAGCCGGGTGCCGCCGGTGCGCTGGTTGCGCAACGCCGGACTCGATCTGGTCGATGCCGCCACGCCGCTGAAGAATCTTATTATGCGCCTGGCGATGGGTCTTTAGCCGCGCGTTGATACGCCGGACGCTGTTGCAGGCGCTCTGTGTAGGCACCGAGCGCCGGATGCTCGTGCAACAGCTCCGGCAGCCACAGCAGTGTCGACCCCAGCAGAATATCGGCGGTGGTAAAAGCGTCGCCGGCGATATGGTCGCGCTCCGCCAGCGCTCTGTTCAGAACTTTGAGGCTGCTCTCGTAACGCCGCGTTGACCAGGGCACGATGTCCGGTACCCGGTGGTCTTCGGGCAGGATGACACTGTGCAGCAGGATCTGGAACGCCGGGGGTTCGAGCGTGCCCGGTACGTAAAACGTCCACTGCTCGTAATCCATGCGCGCGGCGGCATCGGCGGCTGGTGGTGCCAGCTGTTTTTCCGGGTACTGATCGCTCAGCCAGTGGCAGATGGCGCAGGATTCGATCATGACCCGGCCATCGATGTCGATGGCCGGTACCGAGCCGTGAGGATGGATCTTGCGGTATTCCGGCGTCTGGCCGTCGCCACCGAACAGGTCAATGAGCCGCAGGCGATACGGCAATTCCAGTTCCTCGAGTACCCAGCGCGGCCGCAGTGCGCGTGTGCGATGGGTGTAATACAGCGTGATATCCATGCGACACCTCGTTACTTTTATTTTGAAAGCGACACGAGTCTAGCGCAGTAACTTTTAATTAACAAGTGACGCCGTTTTGGCTAGACTGACGCTATGCGTACACCGGCCGGACCAGTGGCAATCCCGCCTCACTGCAAACGTTCGGTTTGCGGCGTGGCCTGCAGCCTTGACCTGCTCGGCGACAAATGGACGTTGCTGGTGGTGCGTGACCTGTTGCTGGGCAAGCACACCTACAGCGCACTGCAAGCGTCCCCGGAGGGCATCCCGACCAATATTCTGGCCGAGCGGCTCAAAAGGCTGCAGGCGGAAGGGATTGTCTTCAAAACGGTTTACCAGGAGAGGCCGCGCCGCTACGCCTACCACCTCACCGACAAGGGCAGCGACCTGATGCCGGTGCTGAAGAGCCTGGTGAAGTGGGCCAACAAGCACGTACCGGGGACCTTGCCGCTGGCCAGCGTGGAAACGCTCATTAAACAGAACCGGACAGCATGCAAGTCACCGAGCTGAATATTTACCCGATTAAATCCACCCGGCGCATCGCCCTGGACGGGAGCGAAGTGTTGCCGCGCGGGTTGCCCTGGGATCGGCGCTGGATGCTGGTCGATGACAGCGGCAGGTTCATCACCGCACGCCAGCATCCCCGGCTCGCGACCGTACAAACGGCCATCGTTGGCGGCGAATTGCAGGTCAGCGCCGCGGGTCGCGCGGCGTTGAGTCTGCGGCTGCACCCCGGCGAACGGCGCATGCTCGAAGTGACGGTGTGGAAGGACACCCTGCACGCCGTTCTCGCCAGCTCCCTGGCCGACACCTGGTTCTCGGAATTTCTCGGTCTGCAGTGCCGGCTGGTGCAGATGACCGACGACCTGGTGCGCCCTGTCAACCGCGACTATGGTCAGGACGCAGACCAGGTCAGCTTCGCCGACGGCTTTCCCTTGTTGCTGATCAGCGAGGCCTCGCTCGCAGATCTGAACGGCCGGCTGCGCGCGCCGGTGGAGATGCGCCGCTTCCGGCCCAACCTGGTTGTCGACGGCGACCTGCCGTATGCCGAGGACAGCTGGCGACGGATCCGGGTCGGCGCCGTGGAGTTCGCGGGGGTCAAGAACTGCTCGCGCTGCGTGTTTACCACCATCGACCCGGACAGTGGCGAAATGCACCCGGACAAGGAACCGCTGCGCACCCTCAGTACTTACCGCCGCCGCCCGCACGGGGGCGTGTTCTTTGGCCAGAACCTGATTCCCCGCAGCGCCGGGGTGATCCGTGTCGGCGATCCGGTGACAGTGCTTGACTGAGGGCCGGCCGACCGCGGGCGACACCGGCGAGGCGCGACAGCCCAACCTATGGTGCGGGACTCCCGCGCCACGGCGCTCGCGGTGCTCGATTCCGGTGACGCTCCCGGGGTAATCCGGGGGCCGGGCGCTTGGCGCGAATCGGCGCTCAGGGTATAGTCACCCCTCAATCTCGTGCTGCTGCGGGAGAGTGCCGGCCAGGCCGGCCGCCGAAGGCGCAACTCGCTCGGAATCGCTCAGGCAAACGGACCGTGGCAGCAGGCTTTCAGCCGGATTGACTCTGGAGAGCGGCGGGGCATCGACCCGGCCCACCGAAGGGGAAGGCGGCAGCGCGTCGCCCACACTCTCAGGTTACCGGACAGAGGAGCGGCGGTTGTTTCAGGCCGCCGCCCCGGGTTGCCGGGCGGCGAAATACGCAATCTTCGAAGCGCAGAGTCACCATGGGAAACAAGACCCCGCTGTATCAGGCTCACCAGGCCATGGGCGCCCGGCTGGTGGACTTCGCCGGCTGGGACATGCCGATTCATTACGGTTCGCAGATCGAGGAGCACCACGCGGTACGCCGTGCCGCGGGCATGTTCGATGTCTCGCACATGACGGTGGTCGACCTGATCGGCGGGCGGACGCGTGCTTTTCTGCACCACCTGCTGGCCAATAACGTCGACAAACTGCAGCAGCGGGGCAAGGCGCTCTACAGCTGCATGCTCAACGCCGACGGTGGCGTCATCGATGATCTGATTGTGTATTTCCTCGAGGAAACCTGGTTTCGCCTGGTGGTCAATTCCGCCACGCGTGACAAGGATCTCGCCTGGATCCAGCAGCAGGCCGCAGCGTTTGGTGTCGATGTGATTGAGCAGCCGGAACTGGCCATGATCGCCGTGCAGGGCTCCGCGGCCAGAGACAAGGTGCTGCCCCTGCTGGATCCGGCGGCGCGCGATGCCGCTGCCGCTCTGGGTGTGTTCTGTGGCCTGGAAATCGAGGACTGGCTGGTGGCACGTACCGGCTACACCGGCGAGGACGGTTTTGAAATCATGCTGCCGGGTGCCGAAGCCGAAGCATTCTGGAACGCGCTGGCCGACGCCGGTGTCCGGCCCTGCGGTCTGGGGGCGCGCGATACGCTGCGTCTTGAAGCCGGTATGAATCTTTATGGCACAGACATGGACGAATCGGTGTCGCCCCTGGTTTCGGGCCTGGGCTGGACTGTGGCCTGGCAGCCCGAAGGGCGCGACTTCATCGGTCGCCGTGCACTGGAAAAGGAACGCCAGGTCGGGCCGTCCGCCAGATTTGTCGGCCTGCTGCTGGAAGACAAGGGGGTGTTGCGCAATCACCAGAGAGTGCTGGTCGAGGGCGCCGGCGCCGGTGAAATCACCAGCGGCAGTTTTTCGCCAACGCTGGGGCGCTCCATTGCACTGGCGCGTGTGCCAGTGGCCACCGCTGACCACTGCCGGGTCGACGTGCGCGGCAAACTGTTGTCCGCGCGCGTGGTCAAACCACCCTTCGTGCGCAACGGCGAGCCACAGATCGAGATTGATGATTGAGCCCAACGTCATGAACGAACAGCTGACTCCCGTAGGTTGGGCTGAGGAACGAAGCCCAACGGGCCAGGGCGTGAACGTTGGGCTTCGCATAGGCTCAGCCCAACCTGCCGCTCGGCCCAGGTTGCGAATGTTCACCAATATCGCCGATCTCAACAGATTCAGCATGGATTTCCTGAGGACATAGAGCATGAGTGAGACGCCAGACGACCTGAGATACAGCAAAAGCCACGAATGGGTGCGTACCAATGCCGACGGTACGGCCACTGTCGGCATCACCGACCATGCCCAGGAGCAGCTGGGCGACCTGGTGTACGTCGAGGTGCCGGAGGCGGACCGCGGGCTGGCCGCGGGCGATGCCTGTGCGGTAGTCGAGTCGGTCAAGGCGGCTTCGGATGTGTATGCGCCGATCGCCGGCAGCGTGGTGGCGGGCAACGAGGCTCTGGCAGACTCGCCCGAGGTGGTGAACAGCGACCCCTATGGCGCGGGCTGGCTCTTGAAGCTGAGGCCTGCCGATGCTGCTGGCGTGAACGCCCTGATGAACGCCAGCGAGTACCAGGCGTTCGTGGAGTCCGAAGAATAAGTCATGCCGTTTATTCCCCATACCGAACAGGACGTCCGCGACATGCTGGACGTTATCGGCGTCACCGATATCGAAAACCTGTTCGATGAAATTCCCGCCGCGCTGCGCTGCGGTCAACTAAGCCAGGTGCCCGCGGCGTTGAGTGAACAGGAAATCACCCGCCTCATGAGCCAGCGCGCTGGCGCCGATGGCGCGCCGCTGTGCTTTATCGGTGCCGGCGCCTATGAACACCACATTCCGGCGGCGGTCTGGCAGATTGTCACCCGTGGTGAGTTCTACAGCTCCTACACGCCGTACCAGGCCGAGGCCAGCCAGGGCACACTGCAGCTGATCTACGAATTCCAGAGCATGATGACGGCGCTGACGGCCATGGAAGTGTCCAATGCCTCTCTGTACGATGGCGCGTCGGCGCTGGCCGAAGCAGTGCTGATGGCGGTGCGCAGCAACCGCAAGTCAAAGTCGGGACGCATCCTGGTGCCAACCAACGTACACCCGGCCTACCGCAGAACCACGCACACCATTGTCAGCAATCAGCGGATCGAACTGGTCGATGTGCCTTACGACCCGGCCGGCGGCCATACGCCGATTGAGCGTCTCAAAGCTTACCAGGGCGAGGATATCGCCGCCGTGGTCATTCAACAGCCGAACTTCTTCGGCGTTCTGGAAGACGTTGACGAACTTGTCGACTGGGCACACGCCAACGGTGCACTGGTTATCGCCGTGGTCAATCCGGTTGCCATGGCGTTGCTCAAGCCACCCGGACGCTGGGGCAAACAGGGCGCCGACATCGCGGTCGGTGAGGGACAGCCGCTCGGCGTGCCGCTGTCCTCTGGTGGCCCTTACTTTGGCTTCATGTGTGCGCGGCAACAGTACGTGCGGCAGATGCCCGGGCGTATCGTCGGTCGTACCCGCGATCGCGACGGCCGCGTCGGTTATACGCTTACGCTGCAGGCGCGCGAGCAGCACATTCGCCGTTCGAAGGCGACGTCGAACATCTGTACCAACCAGGGCCTGCTGGTGAGCGCCGCGACCATCCACATGGCGCTGCTCGGCGGCGAGGGCCTGCGCCGTGTGGCGCTGGCCTGTCACGCCAATACCCGTGCACTGGTGGCGAAACTCAGCAACGACTGCATCCGTCCGCGTTTCAACCGGCCCTATTTCCACGAGGCGGTCCTGAGCAGCACACTACCCTTGTCGCGGCTGCTGCGACCGCTGTACGCGCACAACCTGCAGCCCGGTTATGAGCTCGCGGATGACTACCCCGAACTGGCGGACTGCCTGCTGGTGTGCGCGACTGAAACCAAGACTCACGACGATCTGAACCTCTACCAGGATCACCTGGCGAGGGTGATTGACAAGCAGACCACGGCCGGTTGTCCGGTACAACCGAAAATGGCCTAGGAGGCTGTCGGCCCCAAGTCCGACAGCCTCCTGGTTACGATTCAACCGCAAGGAGACGGGATATGGCGACAATTACGCTGAAAGGCAACGAGATTCATACCAACGGTGAACTGCCCGCAGTCGGTTCCCGGGCGCCCGATTTTCACCTGGTGGACGGGGAACTGAACGACAGACACCTCACCGACTATGCCGGCAAGAAGAAGCTGTTCAACATCGTACCCAGTCTGGACACCGGCGTGTGCGCAACCTCGACCAAGAAGTTCAATGAAGCCGCCGCCAAACGTGACGACACTGTCATGCTGGTGATCTCGGCCGATCTGCCCTTTGCCCAGGGCAGGTTCTGCGGTGCCGAAGGCGTCGACAAAGTGATCCCCTTATCGATGATGCGTTCGCGCAATTTTGCCAAGGACTATGGGGTGCTTATCGACGATGGCCCACTGGCGGGTATCACCGCCCGCGCCGTGGTGGTGGTGGACGAGAACGACAAGATCGTCTACACCGAACTGGTGCCTGAAATCGGCCAGGAGCCGAATTACGACGCGGCGCTGGCGGCGCTTTGAGTGTCAAGAGCGGCGGAATATTTGGAGAAAAGGGCGGAAAAGAGTCTTCCCGCCAAGTCGCACCAAGTCGCCCCAAGGATTAAAGGCAATTAACTGTGGAAGTCAGTGGATCGGCGAAAGGCGAATTGACTGGGTGACAACGTCGCAAAACTTAGTGCGACTTGGCGGTCAATGGCTTTTGACGCTTACCCACTCCGTGCGCCTTTGTGGTTAGAATGGGGACGATAACTCAATGCTGATATTCGAACATTCAAGACCCGGTCGTCGCGCGACCGCCCAGGCACCCTCCGAGGCACCCACGGCCGACGACATCCCGGCTGCGCTGTTGCGTGATGATGTGGCCGCGCTGCCGGAGGTTTCGGAACTGCAGGCGGTGCGTCACTACACCCGGCTGTCGCAGAAGAACTTCTCCATCGATACGCAGTTCTACCCGCTGGGCTCCTGCACCATGAAATACAACCCGCGTGCCTGCAACTCGCTGGCTATGCTGCCTGGGTTCCTGGCGCGCCATCCCTTGGCACCGGCCAGCCAGGGGCAGGGTGTGCTGGCGTGTCTGTACGAACTGCAGGAGATGCTGAAAAACGTCACCGGCATGCAGGCGGTGTCGCTGACCCCGGCCGCCGGAGCGCAGGGTGAATTTGCCGGTGTCGCCATGATTCGTGCTTACCACGATGCGCGCGCTGACAAGGCGCGCAACGAGATCCTGGTGCCGGACGCTGCCCACGGCACCAATCCGGCAACGGCGACCATGTGTGGTTACCAGGTTCGCGAAATTCCCACCGACAGGAACGGTGATATCGACATCGAGGCGCTGCGCGCCGCGGTGAGTCCGCACACCGCCGGCATCATGCTCACCAACCCGTCGACGCTGGGGGTGTTCGAACGGCACATCAAGGACATCGCCAGCATTGTGCACGAGGCCGGTGGCCTGCTCTACTACGACGGCGCCAACCTCAATGCCATCCTCGGCAAGGTGCGTCCCGGTGACATGGGCTTTGACGTGATCCACATGAATCTGCACAAGACCTTCTCCACACCACACGGCGGCGGTGGACCGGGCGCGGGACCCGTGGGTGTCAGTGAACGGCTGCAGCCATTTCTGCCGGTGCCGCTGGTCGCCTATGATGGCGACGAATACAGCTGGGTCACGCAGGCGCAGCGTCCGCAAAGCATCGGCCGGCTGTCGGCCTTCATGGGCAATGCCGGTGTGTTGCTGCGCGCCTACGTTTACGCGCGTTTACTCGGGCGTGACGGCATGCGGCGTGTCGCCGAGTTCGCCACGCTGAATGCCAACTACCTGATGAAACAGCTGCAGAACGCCGGATTTGATCTGGCCTATCCGAATCGCCGCGCAACCCACGAGTTTATCGTCACTCTCAGCCGCCAGGCCCGGGAGCAGGACGTCACAGCCATGGATTTTGCCAAGCGCCTGCTGGATTTCGGTTATCATGCGCCGACTACCTATTTTCCCCTGCTCGTGCCTGAATGCCTGTTGATCGAACCGACCGAAACCGAAGCGCGTGAAGAACTGGATGGCTTTGTCGAGGCTATGAAGAAGATTCAGGAAGAGGCCCAGACATGTCCGGACCTGTTGCACGAAGCGCCGCACACCCAGCCGGTACGCCGGCTCGACGAGGTGCGCGCGGCGCGCGAACCGGACTTGCGCTGGAGTAAAGACGGCTGAGCTCTCATGGGTAAAGCAGGCAATACCGGCGTCATCCGTATCATCCGCGCAGGGGTTTACTCCTGGAAAGGGTTCAGAGCCTGTTACAGGAACGAGGCAGCTTTCCGCCAGGAACTGGCGCTGACCGTGGTGCTGTTGCCGCTTGCCTTCTGGCTGGGTGAAAATGCCCTCGAGCGTGCCGTCATGATCGGTGTGTGGCTGATGGTGCCGACAGTGGAATTGTTGAACTCCGGTATAGAAGCCGTTGTAGACCGAATCAGCGACGAGCACCATCCACTGGCGGGGCGCGCGAAGGATGTCGGTTCGGCGGCGGTTTTTCTCGCCTTTACCAATGCTTCGGCGGTATGGGCCGTGTTATTGTTTACCTGAGATGAGGAGACTTTATGTCGGCGTTGATCTGCGGCTCCTTTGCCTATGACACCATTATGGTGTTCCAGGACCGTTTCAAGAATCATATCCTGCCGGACAAGGTGCACATGCTGAATGTCGCCTTTCATGTGCCGGAACTGCGTCGCGAGTTCGGCGGTTGCGCTGCCAATATTGCCTATAACCTCAACCTTCTGGGTGGCAAGGCGCTGCCCATGGGTACGGTTGGCAGGGACTTCGGGCCATACGCCGAGTGGCTGGATGAGCTCGGTATACCACGGGATTACATCAAACAGATCGACAGCACCTACACAGCGCAGGCCTTCATCACCACCGACCAGGATGACAACCAGATCACCGCGTTCCACCCCGGTGCCATGGATTTTGCTCACAACGTCCGTGTCGGTGATGCCGACGGCGTGACCATCGGTATGGTCTCTCCAGACGGTCGTCAGGGCATGATCGACCATGCTGAACAGTTCGTCGAAGCCGGTATCCCGTTTGTGTTCGACCCGGGCCAGGCCATACCGCTGTTCACTGGGGACGACTTCAGGTTGTTTATACAGCAGGCCACCTGGGTATGCGTCAACGACTATGAATCGCAGGTACTGCAGGACCGCAGCGGCTGGTCGCCGCACGACATCGCCGGCAAGGTTGAGGCGCTGATCGTCACCCGCGGTGGTAAAGGTGCCTGCATCTACCATCATGACAAGCGCATTGATATTCCCGCGGCGCCCGTCAGCGCGATCGTCGATCCCACGGGTTGCGGCGACGCTTTTCGTGGCGGTCTGCTGTACGGCCTGATGAATGGTCTGGACTGGGACGTGACCGGCCGCATCGCCGCCCTCATGGGCGCTATAAAGATCGAGCGACACGGCACCCAGAATCACAGCTTCACTCTGGATGAGTTCCGCGACCGTTACCGGACTGCGTTTGCGGAAAGTCTGAAGGCCATTTGAGCGCGGCCAGGGATGGCAAGCAGGCAAAGCAGGCGGTGCTGCGTCACTGGCGCGTGTCTTGGGCACTGCGGCCTTAACCCAATCATTGCAAGAGCCTCGCTGCAGGAGCGGCCTTTTACTCCCGGCACGGGTGCTCCTACCGGTTGTGGGAGCGGCCTCCTAGGCAGAGCTGCGATCTGAGTTGCTCCAGTGAGGTGACCGGGGGCTGGCAGCTGGTTCCCGCGCAGATGTAAGCGATCCCGCCCGGCGCAGCCTTGCGCTCAGCGAGCAGCCCGGGGAGTGGCTGGCAGCGGTCCGGTATGGCAAAGACCATGCGTCGTGGGGTATAGCCGCGGCCGACCGCGCTGTGCCATTCCGACAGCGCACCCTCGCCACGGATAATAACGGTCTCGGGCGGATACAGGGCTTCTTCCAGCGCCACTAACAGGCCGGTATGTCCATAGGGACTCTGCTGCAGCGGATCCCAGGCCGCCTTGAGGGCGTTTTCGGCCGCGTCAAGGTAGCGGTTTTCGCCCAGCAGATGGCCGAGACGGCCAAAGACCTTCGCGGCGATGGCGTTGCCCGCGGGCAGGGCGTCGTCGCTCAGCGGTTTAGGTCGTTGGATGAGGGTCTCATGGTCGTCGGCGGTGAAGAAGAAGCCGCCGTCGGGGTCGGCGAAGTGGTTCAGCACCACCTCGGCGAGTTGCAGGGCGAAATCCAGGTCGTCGCTGTCCCAGCGTGCCTGCAAGCGTTCGAGAATGGCGTCGATGAGAAACACATAGTCGTCCAGGTACGCGGCCAGGTGCGCGCGACCCGCTTTGCAGGTGGCGAACAGGCGTTGTTCGTGCCACATCCGGTCGCGGATAAAGTCCAGTGCGTGTGTGGCGGATTCCAGATAGGCGGGCGTGTCGAAAGCGCGCGCCGCCTGTGCCATGCCCTTCACCATCAGGGCGTTCCAGGAGACCAGCACTTTGTCGTCGCGTCCCGGGTGGACGCGCTGCGCGCGCGCGGCGAACAGCTTTGCGCGCGCCGAGCGGATGTGCGCCTCGATGGCATCGTCCGGCATGCCGAAGCGCTCGGCAAGCGTATCGATACCGGCATAGACGTGCGGGTTCCACCGGCCTTCGAAATTCGGCTCGCGGTCAAAGCCGAGACGCGCAGCCACGATGTTGTATTCGTCGGTGTCCAACAGCGCCTGCACTTCTTCGCGTGACCAGACGTAGAACTTGCCCTCCACACCCTCGCTGTCGGCGTCGAGGCTGGAATAATAGCCGCCCTCGGGCGCCTGCATTTCGCGCGTGACCCAGTCGGCAGTCTCCTGCACGATGCGCCGGTACAGCGGGTTGCCGGTGGCCGCCCAGGCTTCGCTGTACAGGGACAGCAGCTGGCCATTGTCGTAGAGCATTTTTTCGAAGTGCGGGATCATCCAGTGTTCGTCCACCGAGTAGCGGCAGAAACCGCCGCCGATCTGGTCGTACATACCGCCGAGCGCCATGCGGTCCAGAGTGAACAGGGCCATGTGCAAGGCGTGTTGATCGGGTTGACTGGTGTCACGGCTGCCGGCCCAGTGTCGCAGCAGCCGTTCCAGGCTGGTGGGGTGGGGGAATTTTGGTGCCCCGCCGAAGCCACCGTGGGTTGCGTCGAACTGCTGTTCGAGCTGCTGCCGGGCGACGTCCAGCGGCATGGGGCTGAGCGGGCCGCCCGTCTGTGTTGCCACGCGGTTCATGTCGCTCATGAACTCGATCAGTGACTGGTTCTGCTTGTCGAGTTCATCCCGGTGATCGCGGTAGAACCCCGCGACGCGCCGGCAGAGGTCGGTAAAAGCCGGCATGCCGTGCCGCGGTTGGTCGGGGAAATAAGTGCCGCCAAAGAAGGGAATCTGTTCATCGGCAGTCAGAAACATCGTCAGCGGCCAGCCGCCGTTGCGCTGGGTGAGCAGCGCATGCGCGGTCTGGTAGATCTTGTCCAGATCCGGACGCTCCTCGCGGTCGACCTTGATGTTGACGAACAGTTCATTCATTACCGCGGCGGTCGCCGGGTCTTCGAAGGATTCGTGCGCCATGACGTGACACCAGTGGCAGGCCGAATAGCCGATCGACAGCAGGATCGGCTTATGCTCGCGGCGCGCCTTTTGCAGCGCTTCGGGGCTCCAGGGGTACCAGTCCACCGGGTTGTTGGCGTGCTGCAGCAGGTACGGGCTGGTTTCGCGGCTGAGGTGGTTGGTATAGTTGCTGGAAATCGTCATGGGTCTGCGGCTTGCTGGGGTTTGCCGTCCCACTATAGCTGAACCGACGCGCCCTGTCGTTCGACTTATCCGGAAAAAGATGAGGGTATTCATGGAGTTTTCCATTGTCGTGCCGGTTTACAACGAAGCGGGTAACGTGCGGCCGCTGCTGGAGGAAATCGGTCGGGCGATGGCGGGACGGCGTGACTGGGAAGTGATTTATGTCGATGACGGCAGTGTTGACGGCAGCCGTGCCGAACTCGCCGCAGCGCTGGCGGAGTATCCCGCACTGCGGGTTGTGCGCCACCCCCGCCGCTGCGGTCAGAGCAGCGCGCTGCTGACCGGTGTCCTGGCGGCGCAGGCGGCGCGGATCATCACCCTGGACGGCGATGGCCAGAACGACCCGGGCGATATACCGGTGCTGATCGAACGTTTAACGATTGAAGACACGGCCCCGGATGCGTTGATGCTGGCAGGTCGGCGTATCCACCGCTGCGACAGTTTTGTCAAACGCTGGTCCTCACGGATCGCCAATGCCGTGCGCAGCGCCCTGTTGAAGGATGCCACGCCGGATACCGGATGCGGCATTAAACTGTTCGGGCGCGAGGCGTTCCTGGCACTGCCGGCGTTCGACCATATGCACCGTTTTCTGCCCGCACTGATGCAGCGTCAGGGTGTGCAGGTGGTCTCCGTCCCTGTCCATCACCGGGTGCGGCGGCAAGGGGTCTCCAAGTACGGTGTGCATAACCGCCTGTGGGTGGGGCTGGTGGACATGGTCGGCGTCATGTGGCTGCAGCGTCGGCGCCTTGGCGTCGCTGTCAGCGCGCAGGGCGTTCCGACGCGTCTCGCTGACGGTCTCGGCGTGGCCTGGTTGCAGCGGCGGCCGTGCCATGTGGCCGCGGAGGAGGTGCTCGATGTTTGATCAGCCGGTAAGCTGGCTGCTGCTGGGATTCGCCGGCCAGGCGTTGTTTTCGGCGCGCTTCCTGGTGCAGTGGGTGCACAGTGAGCGGCGCAAGCAGTCGGTCATCCCGCTTGCTTTCTGGTACTTCAGTCTCGCGGGCGGCGCGACACTGTTTACTTATGCGCTGCATATCGGCGATCCGGTGTTTATCCTGGGGCAATCGCTGGGTGTCCTGATCTACAGCCGCAACCTGTATTTTATTCACAAGGAGCGCAGGCAACTGGCCGGGGCAGAGTGAGGCGCTCTCCCACCTTGCTCGCTACGATCACCCAAGTCCGACAGCCTCTGTCCGCGTTCTCCCAGATTCGCATTAGCAGCATGATTACGCGGACAGGCTCCTGGCGGATAATGCCGCAGGTCCCGCGCAAACAGGATCGACAGGGCGGGCTCAGCCTGTCGCTGGCAGCCGGCGTGTGCAGCAATGATGTCTGAGGTTCGCACAGGTTGGCCGTTATTGATTGCCAGCGCGGTGCTGCTGGCGGCGCTGCAGCTGTGGCTGCGCCCACTCCTGCCCGTCGATGAAACCCGCTATCTCAGCGTCGCCTGGGAAATGTGGTCGCGCGGCGATTTCCTCCTGCCCTGGCTCAATGGAGAGGCCTACAGTCACAAACCGCCGCTGTTGTTCTGGATGATCCACGGCCTGTGGGCTGTATTCGGCGTATCGGAATTGTCCGCCCGCCTGATCCCGGTCGCGCTGAGTCTGCTGGCACTGTGGTGGTCGGCGCTGCTTGCCGGGCAGTTGTGGCCGGCCCGGGCGGCCGAGGTCAGAGCGCTGGTTCCCTGGCTGCTGTTTGGCAGCGTCTTCTGGATGAATTTCTACACCCTGGTCCAGTTCGACCTGTTGCTGGCACTGGCGGCACTGGGTGCCTGGCTGGGCACCTGGCGCGCCCGGCAGCGCCCCGGGACGGGCTGGGCGCTGGTGGCCCTGGCGATCGGCCTGGGTGTGCTTGCCAAGGGCCCGGTGATCCTCGTGGCGGTGCTGCCGGTCATGCTGTTGGCGCCCTGGTGGTGGTGTGCTACCCGCCCCGCCAGCTGGTGGCCGTGGTATCTCGGCGGATTCACTGCGTTGCTGCTGGGTGCCGCCATCGCCTGCGCGTGGGCAATCCCCGCGGGTCTGGCGGGCGGCGACACCTACCGGCAGGCGATCTTCTGGGGGCAATCGGCGGGGCGCATGGTGGCCTCTTTCGCGCACAGTGGTCCCTGGTGGAGCTACCTGCTGTGGTTGCCGCTGTTGTGGTTGCCCTGGCTGGTGTGGCCGCCGGTGGTGCGCGGTTTGCGGCGCCTGTCACTGCAGGATCCGGGGGTGCGTTTCTGTCTGGCTGCGCTGCTGCCGGCGCTCCTGCTGTTCAGCCTGATCAGCGGGAAGCAGGGCAAATACCTGCTGCCCCTGCTGCCCCTGTTGGCGCTGCTGACCGCACGCGCGCTCACGAACGACGCCGCCGCACACACCCGCTACCGGTTGCGCCTGGCCGGCGGGCTGCTGGCGATCCTCGGTGTCGCGCTGACAGCCGTGCGCTGGTGGCCGCGGGGGCCGGACTGGCTGACAGACGTGCAGGCGCTGTGGGGGCCCGGACTGCTGCTCTGCTCCATCCCGTTGTTTCGCTGGCGCGTGCCGCGCGCGGCGGCCGTCCGCGCCACGACCCTGGCTGTGTGGCTGGGCACCGCGACGCTGTACCTGGGGATCGTGGACCTGATGGCCCCACAGGTGCAGCTGCGACCGCTGGCCGTGCGGCTGGCCACGCTGCAGCAGACCGGGCACGAGATCGCCTGGCTGGGGAAATACCATGGCCAGTTCCAGTTTCTCGGGCGTCTGCAGCAGCGCATCGAGGCGCTGGCGGACAGGCGCGCTTTGCGCGACTGGCTGGCGGCCCACCCGCAGGGGTATCTGCTGGTCCGCTACCCCGCAGCCCGGCCGGACGTGCCCGCATCGATTCCGGTTCAGCTGTATCGCAGCGGCAGCCTGGTGCTGTGGCCCGCAAGCAGCTTGCTGCAGGACCCGCAGCAACTCGACGCGTTGGCGGGGAACGCGTAAGCTTCACCCCCTGCAGTCCCCATCGGATTCTTCATGAATACAGTTCCAGCGACCGAGCGGCTCGCACCGCTGCGGCTGAAGAAAAATCAAGAGCGTCGCCTGCGCGCAGGCCACCTGTGGGTGTACAGCAACGAGGTCGATACCGCTGCGACGCCGCTCAAAGCCTTTGCGCCGGGTCAGCAGGTGCAGCTGCTGGCGCACAATGCCAAGAGCCTGGGCACTGCCTATGTCAACCCCAACTCGTTGATCTGCGCGCGGCTGGTGAGCCGCGACGCCAGCTACCTGCTGGATCGTTCCCTGATCGTGCACCGCTTGAATGTCGCCCTGGCGCTGCGTGAGCGTCTTTTCGAGGCGCCGTTCTATCGGCTGGTGTATGGCGAGGCCGACCAGCTGCCGGGCCTGGTGATCGACCGTTACGGCGAGGTCTGTGTGGTGCAGTGCACGACGGCGGGCATGGAGGCGGTCAAGGCAGAGGTCCTGGAAGCGCTGGACAAGGTGCTGCATCCGCGCGGCGTACTCTGGCGTGCAGACAGCGCCGTGCGCCAGCTCGAGGGTCTTGACAGTTACCGCGAGGTGCACGGGGAGCTGCCTGTACACATCGAGCTCGTCGAGCACGGGGTCAGGTTTCGCGTGTCGCTGCGCGCGGGCCAGAAAACCGGCTGGTTCTACGATCAGCGCATGAACCGGGCTCGCCTGCACAGTTATGTCGCCGGCCAGCGCGTTCTGGACGTGTTCAGCTACGTCGGCGCCTGGGGTGTGCAGGCCGCGGCCGCTGGCGCTAAAGAAGTGGTGTGTGTCGAGGCGTCGGCAGCGGCGGTGGACCGGATTCATGCGAACGCCGCGGCCAACGGCGTCGCTGCGGGGGTCTCCACTATTCAGGGCGATGCCTTCGAAGTGCTCAGCGAGCTGCGCGTCGCCCAGCAGAAATTCGACGTGGTGGTGCTGGATCCGCCGGCGTTCATCAAACGGAAAAAGGACGCCAAAGCCGGTGAGCAGGCCTATCACCGCCTCAATCAACAGGGTATGCAGCTGCTCGCCAGGGATGGCGTGCTGGTCTCGGCATCCTGCTCCCAGCATCTCGCCGAGTCGCAGCTGCAGACCATCCTGCTGCAGTCGTCTCGGCACCTCGATCGCAGCCTGCAGGTGCTCGAGCGCGGTCACCAGGCACCCGATCATCCACTGCACCCGGCGATTCCGGAAACCGCCTATCTGAAAGCCTTTTTTTGTCGCGTGCTGCCCAGTTAGGACCTCATCCATGGCAATGAACATTTACAGAGACGCCAACCTTGTGTCCGAATTTCCCAATCAGAGAACCAATAGCCGATGCTGACTTATCCTGACATCAGCCCGGTGGCGATTTCCCTGGGTCCGGTCGCCATCCACTGGTACGGGCTTACCTACCTGCTTGGCTTTGTCGCCGTGTGGGTGCTGGGACGCATCCGCGCACGCCAACCGGGTTCGGGCTGGGAACCCGAAGAAATCGCCGACATGCTGTTCTACGGTGCGCTGGGCGTGATACTCGGCGGGCGCATCGGCTACATGTTCTTCTATCACTTCGACTTGTTGCTTGACGACCCGCTGGTGTTGTTGCGCATCTGGCAGGGCGGTATGTCGTTCCACGGTGGTATGCTGGGTGTATTCATTGCCATGTGGCTGTATGGGCGTAAGACGGGCCGCAGCTTTTTCCAGGTAACAGACTTCATGGCCCCGTTTGTGCCAATCGGTCTGGGGGCGGGGCGTATTGGCAATTTCATCAACGGTGAGTTGTGGGGGCGCCCCACGGATCTCCCCTGGGGAATGGTGTTTCCTTTCGTCGACAACCAGCCGCGTCACCCTTCAATGCTCTACGAGGCGTTCCTCGAGGGCCTGGTCCTGTTTGTCATCCTCTGGGTATATTCGGCCAGACCGCGGCCAGTGCGCGCTGTATCGGGTATGTTCATGCTGGGCTATGGGGTGTTCCGCTTTGCCGTTGAATTCGTGCGCCAGCCGGACGCGCATATCGGTTTCCTGGCCTTCGGCTGGCTGACCGAGGGGCAGGTCCTGTCGGCGCCGATGATTCTGTTTGGCATCTATCTGCTGATTGCAGCCTATCGATCCAGGGAAGACGGCGGTGTGCAGAGTTGTCCGCCGGCACCGCGAAACAAGGGGGCTCAGTGAAGCAATATCTGGCTTTGATGCAACACGTGCTCGACAACGGCGTGCGCAAGGAAGACCGGACGGGTACCGGCACGCTCAGCGTGTTCGGCTACCAGATGCGGTTCGACCTCGCTGACGGATTCCCCGCGCTCACCACCAAGAAGCTGCACTTGCGTTCTATCGTTCATGAGTTGCTGTGGTTCCTGAAGGGCGATACCAATATCGGTTATTTGCGTGAAAACGGTGTAACCATCTGGGATGAGTGGGCCGACGAGAATGGTGACCTCGGACCGGTGTACGGCTACCAGTGGCGCTCCTGGCCGGCTGCCGGGGGACGGCACATAGATCAGATCTCCCGCGTCATCGATCAGATCCGGCATAATCCTGATTCGCGACGCATCATCGTCAGCGCCTGGAACGTCGGCGAAATCGACCACATGGCGTTGCCGCCCTGTCATGCCTTCTTCCAGTTTTATGTCGCCAACGGCAGGCTGTCCTGCCAGTTGTACCAGCGCAGCGCCGATGTTTTTCTCGGTGTGCCGTTCAATGTCGCTTCCTATGCGCTATTGACCATGATGATGGCTCAGGCCACCAATCTCCAGCCGGGAGACTTTGTTCACACCCTGGGTGATGCCCACCTGTACGTCAACCACCTGGAGCAGGCGCGCATGCAGTTGCAGCGCCAGCCGCGCCGCCTGCCGACTATGCAACTCAATCCGGACGTCAGGGATCTGTTTGCTTTCAAATTCGCCGATTTCGAACTGTCAAACTATGATCCGCACCCGCACATCAAAGCGCCGGTAGCGGTATAATGCGTATTTCTCTGATTGCGGCACTTGCCGACAACCGGGTTATCGGCAATAAGAACCGCCTGCCCTGGCGGTTGCCCGCTGACCTGCGGCACTTCAAACGTGTGACCATGGGCAAGCCTCTGGTCATGGGGCGCAAGACCTGGGAATCCATCGGCAAGCCCTTGCCAGGGCGGATGAATATCGTGGTGAGCCGCGATACCACATTCCAGGCAGAAGGCTGCGTGGTGGTGCACAGCATCGAACAGGCACTGGACGCCGCCGCCGGCGCCGACGAAGTCATGATAATTGGTGGGGCCGACCTTTACGCGCAGGCGCTGCCGCGGGCCGACCGTCTGTACCTGACAGAAGTCAGAGCGCATGTAGAGGGGGATAGCTGGTTTCCCGACATCGCCCGGGAAGACTGGATCGAGGTGGAGCGTGAGCGCCACCGTGCCGACGAAAGCAATGGCTACGATTATGATTTCGTGGTGCTGGATTGCCGTGCTGCGAACTAAGCGGATCTTCCCTTCAGCGTTGATGTGCGGGCGCCCGGGCAAGGGTACTCCACACGCGCCGGCTGGTTCCCATCCAGTCTGACGGCAGTCAACTGCCCACCCCATAAACAGCCCGTGTCCAGGGCATGTATCCCCGGGGCGTCATAGGCGCCCAGCGTTGACCAGTGACCAAACAGAATCTTCAGATCAAGACTCTTGCGCTCTTGCCATTCGAACCAGGGTCTAAGCTGTTGCGGCTGGCTGCCCGGCGGGCCTTTCTCTTCCAGCGCGAGCCGGCCACTACGGTCGCAGTAACGTAAGCGGGTAAAACAGTTGGTGATGAAGCGCAGCCGGTCCCGGCCCGTCAGTGCCGGGTCCCAGAGATCGGGATGGTTGCCGTACATGGCAGCAAGAAATGTCGTGTAGTTATCGCTGCGCAGCACCTGCTCGACCTCGGCGGCGCACGCCTTGGCCGTCTCCAGGTCCCACTGCGGCGGCAGGCCGGCGTGAATCAGCGTATAGCCCAGAGTCGCGTCGTGATGGAGCAGTGGCCGATGGCGCAGCCAGTCGAGCATGTCGTCCGCCTCGGGGGCGTCGATGATGCTCTGCAGCGTGTCCTTGCGCCTGCGCCGGTCGGGAATACAGGCAGACGCCAGCAGGTGAAGGTCATGATTGCCGAGTACCGTAACAGCATTCAGGGAACGGACAAAACGCAAAGCCTCCAGGGATTTTGGGCCGCGGTTGACGATATCCCCGGCGAACCACAGCTGGTCCTGCTGTGGATTGAAATCGATCAGTGCGAGCAGGGCTTGCAGTTCATCGAAGCAGCCCTGGATGTCACCGATGGCATAGACGGCCATGCGACTGGTTCAATGCAGAATTCGGGGCATCGACAGCGTGAACTGTGGGATATCGGCTTCGAATTCGACACCGTCATCAGCAACCATGAGGTAACTGCCGCGCATGGTGCCGACCGGGGTTTCGAGCATGGTGCCACTGGTGTAACGGTAGCTCTCACCGGGTTTCAGATGCGGTTGCTCGCCGACGACCCCTTCGCCTTTGACTTCCTGCACTTTGTTGTTTGCGTCGGTAATCACCCAGTGACGACGCAGTAGCTGGGCGGGAATTTCGCCACTATTGTAAATGGTAATCGTGTAGGCAAAGACGAAGTGATCCTGTTCCGGCAGGGACTGCTCCGCAATGTACTGGGTTTCGACTTCGACCTCGATGCTGTAAGTCTTACTGGACATGCATTGGACTCCGGATAAGTGGTGTAGGATACGAGGTTTTCGCGGGCAGGTATAGCTTAGCCGCGCGAGCTGCGGGGAGGCGGCCCTGCTCGAATAGGTGTATATTTATTTCTACCGAGAGCATAGGAAATAAGGAGACGGTCATGTACCTGCGCGACAAACTGAGTGGCGACCTGGTTGAAGTACTCGATATCGCCGCCGTTGTTGATCCCTTCGTAGCGCACGTGGAAGGGCAATTCCATGCCGGCGAGGAGTTGCAGGACGCCGCCCAATTTGCCAAGAGCGATCTTGAGTTTCCCTCGGGCGAAGGATTGCCGCGCTGTTGGGTGGATCCCGACTACCGGACCAGAGCCGCTGACTGACCGCCGTCAAGTCTGTGCGTCTCTTGTCTGCCGGGTGGCTGTTTTGTCCTTCGCCGGGCGGTCACGCCCGACAGGTGGCGGTAGCGTTCGGCTAAGTCTGCGCTGAGGTTGCCGCCGGTCGCTGCGGTTGTCTGCCCCGGCGCAGTTGTTTTCTGTGGCGTTTCCGCCGCCAGACCGTTTCCGGCCACCACGGGGACGGTATTTCCTTGATGTAGGATCTTACTGAGGCACGCGTTGCCAAAGCCTCATGTCTCTCAGCGAGACGCCTTGAATACATCCCTGCGGCCGTCACCCGCCGACAGACATGAGGCTTTGTCAGCGTGGTTTTTAGTAAGAACAAATGATTGCAGGGATTTTCCGGGGGTGTTGGGGGCGGGCACCAACTGATCCTAAAGTTTTCTTCCGGCCCGCCGCTTACCCATCACTGGGGAAGCGTAATGTGGATTGAGTAATCTTCAGGAAACGCCCAATTTGTGAACTGGGTAACAGTAACTCCGCTTCGTGTGAACAAGAATCGACCGTACCTGGGGTGCGGAACATTGAAGGCGGTGTGACTATGACTATTAAAACGACATCTCATCGCAGATCGAATTTGCTCATGCTGTTGGCCCTCTTTGTAGAGGTCGGCGTGCTGCCGGCGGGTCCGGTGCAAGCGGGTCAGCAGAGCGACGCCATCCACTCCGCTCATCAAGCCCGTGACACCGCCCGTGGGGAGAACCGGTGGCAGTCGATCTGGGGCCTGGACCTGGCCGGCAAGCTCAAGCAATGGCGCCCGAAGGTCACCTACCAGACCGACGCCGAGGGTTTTAATCTGGCCCGCCCGTTTGGCAAATCCGGCCCGACTATTCAGTGTTCCTCGTCTTTGCCGGATTCTGTGCAGAATAGCCTGCGTGCAGGTGGTGACAGCCGGATAAGTGCCCTGGGTACCGACACTGACGTGTTCGTGTTTCTGCAGAAACTCTGGTAGATCAGTCCTTCACCCGAACGGCCAGTACGTCGCAGGGTGCGCCATGCAGCACGGCGTTGGCAGTCGATCCCAGCAGCAGGTGCAGGCCCGACCGCCCATGACTGCCGATAACGATCAGATCGACGCCCTCCTGTTCCGCAATATTGAGGATTTCGCGCTTGGTGGCGCCCTGGCGTACGAAACGGTCGCTGTCCGCCAGCCCGTGCTTTTCGGCCAGTGCCTCCAGCCGGCCTTCTGCCAGGGCAAGCAACTCCTGATCCAGTTCCAGTTCCTGTGGCATCACCATTTCGTTTGACAAATCAACCTGGGCAAATTCGACCACATGGATCAGGCTGATGCGTGTCTCGAACGCTCTGGCCAGCGCCAGAGCCTTGCTGACGACGTCATCGGTGCTTTTGGAAAAGTCGACGGCAAGGAGCAGATGGGTGTAGGTCGACATGCGTGTTTTCTCCCTCAGTTTTGTTGCGCCAGCCGGTTGGCCAGGGCGGCGTATTGTTGCAGTGAAATGGTTTCCGGCCGGGCCGAAGGGTCGCTGCCGCTGGCACGAATCTCGGCCTCCGTCAGCAGGCCTTTCAGGGTGTTGCGCAGCGTCTTACGGCGTTGCGCAAAAGCCTGTCTGACCAGTCTGTTGAGGCAGGCGTAATTATCAACGCTGGCGGGTGGCTGCACCCAGGGCGTAAGCCGGACAAACGCAGAGTCTACCTTGGGCGCTGGACTGAATGCGCCGGGGCCGATGCGAAAGAGGTGCTCTACTTTACAGTGGTACTGGATGATCACCGAAAGCCGCCCATAGTCGCGGCTGCCGGGTTCAGCCGCCAGTCGTTCGACTACTTCCTTTTGCAGCATGAAGTGCATGTCCTGAATATAGCTTGACTGGACGAGCAGGTGAAACAGCAACGGCGTGGAAATATTGTAGGGCAGGTTGCCGACCACACGCAGTTTGCCGCCGAGTGCCAGCGTCGCAAAGTCAAAACGCAAGGCGTCGGTCTGGTGAATGACCAGTGTCCCGAGCCCAATGGTCTTCTGTGCCAAAGGATCGACAAGGTCACGATCCAGTTCCACGACGTTGAGTCGTCCGCAGGCCCGCAGCAACGGCAGCGTAATGGCCCCCTGGCCAGGGCCGATTTCAACCAGTCGCTGGCCTGGTTGCGGGCTTATGCACTGGACGATGCGCTCGATCACCACCGGGTCGTGCAGAAAATTTTGGCCAAACCTTTTCCTGGGACTGGTGAGTCAATGGGGTTATCCTGGTAATCTTTCAGTCATTGTTAACAGTCAGTTATAAAGCGTGGAAATGGATTAACCCACGCAAGTCACCCGGTTAGAACCATGCAGGGTGCGATGATAACTCGCATCGATATTCGCATCGGTCGATTGTTCGAAGGAATCTATTGCGGGCTGAATGATATCACCTGTGCGTAGTGGCTTGATCATGCAAATCTCGTCTAACTATCTTCTTTATGTCTGCAATATAGAGGCAGGCGTATACCTTATGTTGCATACCATGTGCCTCAGTTTCGACCTAAGGCTGAATGCTGAAGGAAAATGAACGCATAAGGCTGAAGGGTCGACTGAAATCTCCTTATTTGATTCCCAGTTGTAGGTCTTGTTGGAGCTGGGTCATTACATGGCCACTTTGCGATATGTGCTTGGTAAGATTTGATCTGTTCTGTACTATTGTCGGATAAATTGGCGCTAAGCATCGGAAGCATAACCGAAAAATAAGGATAGAGAATGAAAAAAGCCAAACGCTGGCAAATTATGCTCGGTTTGACGCGCAAGCGGCTGTTGGCAATAGCAGGCCAGTTCGGTGTGTCGGGGCTCTCCCGTTTGTCGTATGACGATATGATGGTGGAGCTTGAGTCTGATAAAAGTTTCAGTGACCGGGAACTCGTCCAGAAGATGAGACGGGATGAGTTGCTGAATGCCTGTTTGCAGGTGGGTCTTGATGACTCGCCAGCCAAGAAAGAAGAATTAATAGCAAGACTTCTTGGTGCAAATTCCCCGCCACAGACCATACGGGTGAAAGCTGTCAGGCGAAAAGTCACAGCAGTCAGGCAACAGAAAGTATCCAGTACGTCTCAACCAGTTACTCCGAAAAAGGTGCAAAGGAAGCGCGTGGACAAAGCAAAAGAACCGGCAACATCATCTGATAATGGCCTAGCGGAACTAGAGAAACGTCTCTGGAGTGCTGCCGATGAGCTGCGAGCCAATTCCAGGCTGAAGGCCTCAGAATACTCGATCCCGGTGTTGGGGCTGATCTTCCTGCGCTATGCAGATCAAAAGTTCAGCCATGCCGAGGAGGAGTTGGCTGGTGCAAGCAGTAGTGGTCGACGCAGCAAGCCAGGCAAGGAACACTACCAGGCGAAGGGCGTGCTCTATCTGCCGGAGGTTGCGCGTTTTCAGAACCTACTGCAGCTCCCCGAGGGAGAGAACATCGGGCAAGCCATCAACGATGCCATGCGGGCAATTGAGGGTGAGAACCCAGATCTCAAGGACGTTCTGCCCAAGACCTATAACCGGCTGGAGAATGCCACTCTGGTGGAGCTGCTCAAGCTTATGGCTTCCATCCCCATGGACATCGAGGGGGATGCCTTCGGCAAGATCTACGAGTATTTCCTAGGGTACTTCGCTATGAGCGAGGGTCAGAAAGGCGGTGAGTTCTTCACCCCGACTGCTATCGTCAAGTTGATCGTTGAGATCATCGAGCCGTACCATGGACGTATATTCGACCCCGCTTGTGGCTCGGGCGGTATGTTCGTCCAGAGTGCACGCTTCGTTACAGAGCACAAGAAAAATCCTGGATCTGAACTCAGTGTGTTTGGTCAGGAGCGCGTTGCCGAGACTGTCCGGTTGAATAAGATGAACCTGGCGGTGCATGGACTGGCGGGGGATGTACGTCAGGGTAATATGTATTACGAGGACCTTCACAACAGCGTGGCTCGGTTTGATTTCGTCATGGCGAATCCCCCCTTCAACGTGGACCGTGTGGACAAGGACCGGCTGAAGGACGATCCCCGCTTCCCATTTGGTATGCCCCGGACAGATAACGCCAATTACCTATGGATTCAAAACTTCTACAGTGCACTGAATGACAAAGGTCGGGCAGGGTTCGTTATGGCCAACTCTGCCTCAGATGCCCGTGGCTCTGAGATGGAGATCCGCAAGCAGCTTATCGAAGCCAAGGCAGTAGATGTGATGGTGGCTGTGGGATCCAATTTCTTCTACACCGTCACGTTGCCCTGTACCTTGTGGTTCCTAGATCGGGGTAAACGCGGAACGGATCTTGAAGATACGGTACTCTTCATTGATGCCCGTCACATCTACCACCAGGTTGATCGAGCCCACCGTGACTTCACGCCGCAGCAGATTGAATTCCTATCCAACATTGTCAGGCTATATCGTGACGAGGAACCAGAGAATCAGCACGACAGCGCCGCGATGCTGGATGAGAAATTTCCGAATGGTAGCTATCAAGATGACCCTGGCCTATGCAAGATGGCGACCATAGAGGAGATCGAGGACCAGGGCTGGAGCCTCAATCCAGGTCGTTATGTAGGTGTGGCGGCGAGAGAAGAGGATGACTTCGATTTCTTCGAGCGGCTAGAGGAGCTGAACGAAGAACTGGAGGTGCTCAACAGTGAAGCGGGTAGGCTGGAAGAAAGAATCGCGGAGAACGTGGCGGCTGTATTAGAGGGATCTGCATGACGGTCTTTCCAACAAAAAGTATCAATGATGTTACTGATACATTGATTGACTACCGTGGAAAGACACCTCCAAAAACTGATAGTGGTGTTCGGTTGGTTACCGCGAAAGTTATAAAGGGCGGATTTGTTACTAATGACAAAAGAAATGGACCCCGGATTTTGGACAGCCGCTTAAGTGTATTCTGCCCACACATCATGCGGCCTGATCATGCTGCAACCGGCCACATTACACGACCTTCGTAGACCTGATCCGGCGTCTGCCGCTCCAGGCTCTGGTGCCTGCGTTCACGATTGTAAAACCGGAAGTAGTTCCCAATACCCAACCGTGCTTCGGCAACCGTATCGTAGGCCTTGAGATATACCTCCTCATATTTCAGGCTACGCCACAGGCGCTCCACAAACACATTGTCTACCCAACGACCTGTGGGTCTCGAATTCGCAGTTAAGCAGCCATCGGCAGCTGGACAAGTCCACGGCAATGCGGTTCCCAGCGGTAACTTTCGAGATTGGCTTGTCTGATTTTCGATTCACCGCTGACTTGTGCCGGCGTATCGCCTCCGAGCGAAGCGTGAAAACGGTTGTGGTTGTAGTAATCCTGGAACGCGTCAAGCTTTCTCTGCAAATCGACCGCGTTCCAGAACAACGTCTTGTCAAGAAACTCTCGACGAATGGTCCCGATCAGGCGTTCGACGAATGGGTGTGATGTCGGGGTATAGGGAACGCTTTTGATGGGTTCAATCTCAAGAATACGCAGGTTCGCCTGCCATCGGTGATATTCGAAAAGTGGATCGTGGTCAGAGCTTAGATAGCTTGGTGGCTTCTGTCCCGAGATGACCTGGTTAAACATGCGGCAAAGCGCGGCGCCATCGACATCACCGGCATGAACACCGAAACCGATGAGACGGCGGGTGAATTGATCCATCACCACCAGCACCCAATGGCTTTTAAGGCGAATCGATTCACATCGGAACAAATCGACACTCCAAAGACTGTCTTTCATGTGGCCAATGAAAGTGAGCCAGGAAGGGCCACCGCCACCGGATTCTGGTCGATAGTGTTTGACGAGGACGCGTCGAACGATATGTTTGTCGATCTGGATGCCAAATGTCTTGGATATGATCAGCGCGATACGTGGACAACCGAAGCCGGTATTGCGGCGCTTGAGCTCCACGATGGCACGAATAAGTGCATCGGAAGGACCTTTAGGTCCCGGTTTTGTTCTCTTCTTCGGTGAGAAGAGCCTGCGGTACCTGCGGTGTACCAGGCATTCGTGGAAATTCAGTAAGGTGGATGGTCGAACACTCAACGCGTTCTTGGCTATGCGCCCCGGTCGAAGGAAAAGCGACCAGAAACCCATGATGAATCGGTCGGCCGTGGTAAGATTTGGCGCCCGTCGTCGGGAGCGTGTGACAACCAGCAATTGCTGCTTGAGCAGGAGGTTTTCGGCAATGATGGCCCTCGCGCCACCCGGGCCGAGTAGTTTCGCGGCGGTGGTCAGCAGGTGGACCAATAGAATGACTATGTCCTTCATGTTGGCGCAGAGTAGGGTTAGCTGATGGTCCGCGTCAAGATTGCGTACCGTGCCTTTTTCAAGAGAAAATTACGAATTCGAGACCCACACCTTCGCCCGTGTTCAACCCGCCATAGACGGCGGCCAGAAAGGCCTTAAGCAGACCCAGGTTCACCTGATCAAACACTGTTGTGTCAGGCAGGTATTGTTCCGGCAACCCGGCACTATAGATAACATGGTCGATACCGATCAAGGCTTGGCGAAAGGCTTGCCGGTTAAACGAACGAGATTCCAAAACCCGATAGTGCTCCGGAAAGGAGTGCTTTGTCTGGTCTCTGACTAGGACCGTAATGTGGTGCGCCGTTCGGGATAGCACGCTGGGCAGACTATAACCAATTTGACCGGTCGCCCCGATTAGTAAGATACGCATGGCTGCTTCTTATGGTATTTGGACATGAGGTGCGATTACAAGTCGCATCTATTTCGCATCGGTCAAAAATGATAAAGAATTGAATGCCGGGTGAATTGTATCATTTGAGCGTGTTAGATTAATTGGACGAGTCGAGGAATTAGCCCTGTGTCGTTCAATATTGTTCGGCTGGGATACCGGTTGGTGCCAAGACTTTGCGACGAAAGACGGCTCGAGATGGCTAACTATAAGGGGAACGGCTGGCTAATATCTACGGATTTCAGGAAAAGAGGTATTTATTCCTCTTACACCCCTTGAACAGTAGACTTACACACTACAGGGACGCCAAGAACGAATTAAACGCATGTACAATTGAGAGGGAAATGGGAACGATCACTTAGCTGTAGCAATTCCAGCGATTCAGGCACTTTTTTCGCAGTCGCCTAGATTGTCCGTAGGGATTAGCATAATCTCAAATTTGTAAAATCTAGCTGAGGCATTACTTAACAACCGTCAACCTCGGCACCACCGGCTCATCCAACAGATCGATCGTCTGCTTGAACCGCTCATTCTTCACGAATGCAGCATAAGCCTTCTCTGTCGTCTTGACAGAAGCGTGACCGAGCAGATATTGAACATCAGTAATGGCAGCACCCCTGCTCAGTAGGCGAGTGGCCAATATCTTTCTCAGATTGTGGGAAGAAACGTCTGTAACGACTTAACGCTAGCCCTGCTAGCTCTTGGGAAGGAGGATGCGTGGCGGGCACAGTTTGATGCGCATCGTGGCCTTCGAAAACGAGTTCTTGTGAGTCTCCGGTTGAAGGATACAATAAGAGCTGCCGGTTCAGAATCTTACGGTCCGCACGGTGAACCGAAAGATTCGGTGGACCAGGATACCTCTATTTACAGTGTCAATCTTCCCATCTATCTCAGTTGTATATACGCCAACCATGTTCATCATAACGTTGGGTTTTAGCATACATTCTCGCCCGGCTAATGCTGCAGAAAAAACGGTTGATCGAACATTTAAGTGAATACTTGCATAGATATCAATTTCTTGGCTCGTAAGAGATGGACTAGCTCATTATTGGTACAAGATATGCCACTCGGTGTATGAGGAAGATCGCACGCTCCCGGCAGTCATGGACCTGAAGCCGGCTGTTTGTGATTGATTGACTGTAAAATTGAACCCAACTGGAGGTATGACATGACTAAGATATGTATCAAAGACCTGACCGAGTGTAAGTCACTCGATAAAGAAGCCCTTAGCCGTATACAAGGCGGCATCGCTGTAGGCGAACCTCATCCTGGAAGTGTCGAGGGGATGATAGCTAAGTACATGGCGTTAGTACCCGAAATCCCAATGTCTAATGAACCAGGTTATCCCTATTCGCCTGGTGGTCCGCTCTACGAGCCTGGTGGTCCGCTCGACGACCCCCTGGTCCAATAGTAGGCTCAATATAAGAAAAGCAAAGCGGAACTGGTGACAAAAGGCGATGATCGCTTTTTGTTGCCGGTCTTTGTCTATAATGCCTGTGCATGGCGAGTTCATAGTCAAGCTGCTGCGGGAAGCTGATAGAGCCCGCGGCAGTGAGTCTGCCAACGGAAGTAATTCAACTTTGTTTGCAGTTTGGAAGTGCCTCCAGCTACTTCAGCCGGTGTATCATCGCTGAGTGAGTTATGGGTGCGATTATGGTCGCGCTAGAGTTTTAAGTCCGCAAGCTTTCTCTCCAAATCAACGGCAATCCAGAACGGCGCATAACCAACAAATTTGCTGCGAATGATTCCAGTCAGGCGCTCGACGACCGGGGGTGTTAGCGGGGTGTGCATGGCGAAATGCTACTCAAGCAGCAACCGGGAGTTGGAATAGGCCGCCACAATACTTTTGCCAGGCGTAACTGTGCAGCGGAACAGGTTGGGTAACTCTGTCACCGCTGATTTCGGCAGGCGTGTTGCCGTCTAGAGACGCATGCGTACGGGACCGGTTGTAGTAATCTTTGAAAAGCTCCAACTTGCGCTCCAGGTCAACGGCATTCCAAAATAATGTATGGCGAGATGTTCCCGGCGAAGGGTTCCGATGAGTCGCTCAACGAAGGGATGTGAGCGCGGTGTATATGGAGCGCTTTTGAGTTCATCAGTATCCATATTGCTAAGATTGGCTTGCCATTGTTGATACTGGAACAGTGGATCGTTGTCCGAGCTTAGATGCGTTGGAGCACCCATGATTGAGATGGCCTTGTTGAATATTCGACAGAGGGCGACACCGTCCACATCGCCAGCATGGACACCAAAACCAATGATTCGACGCGTAAACTGATCCATGACAACGAGTACCCAGTGGCTGCGTAATAAGATGGATTCGCAACGAAACATATCAATACTCCATAAACTGTCTTTTAGATGGCCGATAAAAGTCACCCAGGAAGGTCCTTGACTGGAATCGGGCCCCGGCCGATAGTGCCTGGCAAGCACGCGTCGGACGACATCCTTATCGATGCTGATTCCGAACGCTTTGTTGATCTGCTGCGCGATCCGAGGGCAGCCAATCCGTGGATTACGCCTTTTCAATTCTACGATGGCGTCTATCAGTTCCTGTGAAGGACCCTTGGGCTCTGGTTTTCGTTTTCTGCCCGCGGTATACAGTAGGCGATACTTTCGTCTCTTGAGCATGTCGTGAAATTTCAAGAGAGTTGATGGTTTGAGAATGACGGCCGCCCGCCGAATGCCGTGTGGCTTCAGAAACAAGGGCCAGAAACCGAGCAGCAGTCGGTCAGTCGCAGTCAGATTGGGTGCACGTCGACGAGATCGATTAATGATCAGGAGTTGCTGTTTCATGAGAAGGCTATCGGCGACGATCGCCTTGGCGCCGCCAGGTCCCAGGAGCTTAGCGAGAGTAGTCAACAAGTGTGCGACAATCAGCAGCAGGTTCTTCATGGGTGAGTAGAGTGGGGAAGGTTGTCATCCGGGACAAATCTGGCTAAGTGTCTATGATCAAACGATAATCGGCGTTTCGCCAGGGACAAGCAATGTCGTAGTGCAAGACAATGTGAAAACCGGGTTATTCAGGCCCGGCGAATTAGTTGCCACAACGTTGCCCTGGACGATAAGCGTGACGTTGACAAGAACTGGCGCCGTATTCCTGCTGGCATTGTGCATCCGATCGGCATGAACGACACCGGCGGTCCTCACAAATATAGGCACCGCAAATATTTAATTTCCCGTCACGATAGCCCTCCGCCGTTCGTGGCGCCGGTGAGCAGCCAGCTCCATATTGCCCCCGCATTTCCTGGCAGGTACCCAGGTCACAAAACCCGGATTGACAGTTACCGTCTGCCTCGCAAGCGGTACCAACGACACCGGCACCGCTTGCAGCAAACCCACTACAACCCGGCACAACACATAGCGCCAGGAGCCATACAATGTGTCTAGTTACATCCCGCCGCTTCTTTACCCGGACCACCATAGTAAAACCAGTTTCGATAATTAGGATCAGAACTATAGTAGGGGCCATCAGCACTGTAGCAGGCCGCGTCTGTCGTCGAAATGGAACCGGAATTCCACCACCAGGCGTATCGTTCTGACCACATGTATAATAGGTTACGAAAATATGCTGCCCTGCCCCAGCGTTGATTGGCGAAGGCACCGCTGCCCATATCCGTACTGGTTGCGGCCGGTGCACTCGAATCATAAATTTCACCGTACCAGTCCAGACGGTTGGCCTTGTCGCGAATACCTGCAGTCGAAAACAAGGTGCCTTGCGCACAGGGTGGTGCATCAGCGCCCTTACAATAGGGATAGTAGCCCGCCCATTCACCTGCCGCCCTTATCCACCAGTTTCCCTGCCACAGCCGGACTTCCACATCGAGGCTGTATTGTGACCCATCGGTCGCGCTTTCCCACGGGATCAGCGACATGCCGGGTGCAACACTGCCTGATACCTGGATCCAGCCATCGACCAGGTTATTGTATCCTGCTACCCAGTCGCCACTGGCGGTACCATTGGTGCGAAAGTAGGTAAAGAATGCCGGTCGTTTGGAAGATGCAAGCGCAGAATATTCAATTTTACCTGCTTCAATGGCCTGCATGGGTGTACCACGGATGACCGCCACCTGCGCGATTGAAGTTTCACCATCTACCGGTCCACTTGTGTTCCAGATATTGATGCGGCCCAAACTGCCATAGTTATCTGCAAATCGCTGCCACACCGCATAATATCGGTCATTGGATGCAGGGGCAGGTGGCGGGATCTTGCTTATGAGTTCACGCGGGTCTTTGGGCAAATAATCCGGATGTTCTTTTAGATAAGCGTCAATATCAAAGCGAACAACCGGCACCGTCCCTTTGGGCCCCCTGGCTGCTTTATCAAGTTGCAATTCAGTCTTTGCCTGAACTTCATAACGTTTCAGCGCCTTGAGTTGTTTTGGCAAATCCGTATTCAGGTATGGATTATCGCGCGTTGTCTTGTCTTTTCTGACTTCCATAGCGCCTTCAGTAGGCGGCGTAGCCAGTCTACCGCCTGGCACCTGGGTTTCGGGCCTTATCCAGTCGATGATCTGCCCGGACCCGGTGGTTGTCGTGGCAACAACTTCGTAGCGTTTTTGACGTTTATTAAAATAATCAATAATGCGGTCACGCCGAACCTGATATTCAGCGTTACTTATTTTACCCGAATCAGTATTGCCCATGATGGTGCATCCCGCGATGCCGATCAGCAAACCGACCAGGATAAATCCCTTGATTTTGTTAGAATTCATATCGCCTCCTGTCCCTGAGAATGAATAAGCAAATATGGCATCAACAACAGGGCTTCCGCAGCCAGCCAGCTAGCCCCCATGATCGTGGTCAGAAAAGCAATCTTTGTGAAGTTGCTTAGTGCCGCATATTTTTGCCGCAAGAGATCTGCGTTCATTGAGCTAAGCGCGTTCAACAAGCATCATGGTTGAGCTAGGGTTCCAAATGGTTTTTGCCAAGTGGCCCCGATGTAAAACGTGTCGCTACCGACTACGCCAGTGATGCCCAGCCGGTAGTCAGCCTCCACACCGATCGATACGTCCGAGGTGAAATAGGACAGTTCATCGCCCGGGTCTTCCAACTCTCCGTCTGCCACAGGCCATAGTTCGCCGCTCAGGCCGCGACGCGAAATGGTTACTGTGGGAGTCCTATCCCAAGTGTCCCCCTGATCTTGATGGCAATAGACAACGGAGCTGTAGAAGGCAGTTGCGTCGCCCACGCCGCCCCGAAGCCTGTAAGAATTGATACTCCCGAGCGAGTAGACGGGCGTCCAGTGATCGTGCTTGGTTTGCGGGCCATCGTCTTCACTTAAGAATGTTAGGAAATATCCCCAGGCTTCGACGTTTCTCTAAAGCGATCCCATGAAGGGACGTCCTCATGACACTCAGGGCCATTCCCCCGGCCACCACCACTCGGTGGGTTACCAGTCAATATCTGTTCACGCGCCCAACCTTGCGGTCGCTTCGCGTTTGGTCCGCAGTGCGTTTGCGACGATGCGCACGACATGCGCCTCAAAATGTTGGGCATCGGAGTGTTTGGTTCACTCAGCGCGTGAAAGATCGCTCTCGGTCCGGCGCCGCGCAATTCGGGAATTGAACCAATTCCGCGGTTCTTTGCCCTTCGTAACTCTGCAACCCCATGAACGGAGAGTCCACCGCGCTTATCGCGATCGGCGATAAACCATATGACGTTTCCATTCGGTAGTGGAAGCTCGATTACCTCAGGACGACTAAACAGCTCAGCATAATGAGAGTGTAGAAACTCGTCCTCGGCCGATTGCGTAGGCTCATCACCCGCCACGGTCGCAGTAAATGCAAGGGAGAGTACGACCAAGATCGTGTGTCGGCGGTTCCGCTTGGTCCGACGATGGTTCACCATCACTAATTCCTCCATGACGGATCCCTCCCGGATCTGCCCTCTAACTCGACACAGAATCCCAACTCCATCTTCCTGCTCGTGGGGAGGACTCGCGACATAAACGCGTTTCACTGGAGTATAGTCCGCGCAGAAACCTTTTCCAGGTCTTCCCCGACTATCCCTAAGCCGTCAGACTCCTCGAAATGCTAGCCCTCAGGATTGTGGACCCGGTTTGCTGCTATTCAGCCGCCCCAGAGCCGGCCAACGTCACATTGGCTAATTTCGTTTAACGCGTCATACATCAGTGTTTGGATCGCACCCTCCACTTCCGCCAGAGACCCGCAGCCGATCAAGTGCAGCGACTTTCGCAGCAACGCCAGGACAAAAAATACCGCTGGTGTCCAACAATTGTCGCTAAAAGTGGCATCGATCCAATCACCCCGCCGTATAACTCACGGAATAACGCAAGGAATCAAAGCAGGTGAGCGGTCTTGACCAAACCTTTCCCTTGCCTTGTGAGTCAATGGGTTACCCGTGCTTTCAATAATAATTACAGTCAGTTATAAAGTTTTGGGTTGGGTTTGTCCACGGAAAACCAGGGTTTCGGTTCGAATGGGGTGCGATTATAAGTCGCATCGATTTTCGCATCGGTCAGAAATGATGAGAAATCGAGGGTGTGAGAAATGATAGCACTTGTTGTTATGCAGGCCTGCAGGGACACGTGTGTCAGAAAATCGTGCGCAGGCGGGTGCTGTCAACTCAGACAGGACCCTTGAGTGGCGAAAGTAAAACACGGCTCCCGAAGGAGCCGCGTCACAAAAAGCACAGAACGAAGCCGCACAGAGTTCAGTCAAGCACCGGCATCGAACGCTTTGGAAAGTCCGTCCTGCGACCAGCTCATTACACAGGTCCTACCAACTGGGCATGCACCTGTTGTGAGTTAATCCTTCTGAGCACCGCCTGCGACGAATACACATCCCGATCATATGTCACCAACATGAGGTGGCAACGCGATGGGCAAAATTCCACGTCGGTGACTCCGGCCGTACTTTTTAATACGGATGTCAGACTGTCGCGTTGGTCTTCATCGAGTTCTTCATTTACATGCACGACAACCTCAACCGTCTTGCTGGGCTCATTCTTGAGTACTTTAACCGCCTGATTCATTACATGCCTCCTTTGTTTGGTGGTTTAATATTTTACTATCTTCCTATCTGGTTATAGTCCTAATTGCTCATGCCGAACGACTGTGCATGAATGGCAAATGAGTGTAGTAGGTATTCTGATATTGTCCAGAGCTTCTTAGACCGCCGGATGTGGAACGAGTTGCTCGAATTGCCATTGCGGGTCCAACGTAAAACACTAAGCTACGTAATTGGGGCTGCTCGAAAATCACGGCGGTACTGAACAGTATGAAAACAACCGAGCTGAAGTATCCATGAACTGACTCGCCAACGCGAACGACCGATGCGTAGGTTCAAGTCAGCTGGACAGGCGCAGCGATTCCTTACAGTCTATAGCTCGGTAGGCAATCTGTTCCGACTGGGTCGGCACTTGGCCCGAGCGGTGTACTATCGCGATTTTCGTTCGAAGGTTTTTTCTGAATGGCGCGAGGTTACGCGTGCCCCAATTATGACCTAATCCTAAAGGGTGTAACCGTCGATCGGTTGTGCAGTATGGATATCGTTAAGTTGACAATACCCTCCTGATTCACAATCAGTGCCCGAAATGGGATTAGCGTAAAGCTTGATCATGCTCTTCAGGGGCGGCAAACCTCGTATTTTCGTTGTCCTGTCGCAGGAGCAAACGAATGACCTGTTTGCCTAGAGAGTTCGCTTGGGTGTTGGATAAGTTCCCGCTTTCGATTGGGTGAGTGAATTTTGTCAGGATCGTTCCTACCGCATCTATAGCCCATTTCTCCCGAATTGGCACCGGAGCGCCAGTGGTCATGTAATAGTTGCTGGCGGGCATCTTCATCAGCCGTGCGGCAATCAGTGCGCCGGGTACGGCTGATGAACCAAGGCCCACGTCTGTCAGTGCGACGCTTTGTTGCCGGAGGATATCTTCGGCGTAACAAAGATAACCTTTCTCGGTTCTGTGCACCTGACAAATTGAGAAAAACGATTCACGAAGGGCCTTGAGCATCATCATCTCATCGGATACTTGTTCAAATGATGACTGCTCAATATAAAGACCAATGCAGGACTTTTTCCCGGATGACTTGTTGATACAATAATCCATCAGGACACCCAGATCATTTTCGCTGCTGAAAACCAAGGTCTTCTTTCTCAGGAGGCCTAAGTCCTTTCCACACCGGTAGATTTCCTTCTTCTGGAGTCGGCGAGTCAGTTCTTCGTTGAGTTTCTTGCTAACAGCACGGAGCCGTGTGTAGCGTTCATAGTCAGCGTCTTTCTCGACAAGCATGTCTTTCCTCTGCAGCTCTTTTTGGAAAAAAGGCACCCACGCTGGACACAAACGTCGTCTATGCCTTTTGCACAGTGCTCCGCCGTAGGCCAAGAAAACCCCCGTCGTGCACGGAGCTCATGTCTTTGCTCGTGCCTCACGTCACTGTTGGTGGAATTCAGTCTTAAGCGCCTTTCTCTGTGCTGGGTCCGCGACTTTTCGCGCAGACTTGAGAAACTTATCGCGGTTGTAGGTGCCACGTCCCTCTATTAGATTTCTCACATTGTTAGCATACTCCTCAGGCGTAGCTGTCGCGGCAAGACTACAAAAATAAGCAGGCATGACTTTCTTTTCATCCAAACCCACCTGCCAGGAGCCCCCCTCATCCGCGAAGAAAATAATCGCATCGCTGCCTGTGTCGATCTCCGCTAGCAGCTCGAAGAGTAAATCCATGGCTGAGCGAGCTTCAGCATGATACCCTTTGGCACTAAGCTGAACACATTCATCGAAGAGGTGGTTGCACTCGCTGATCCAAAGGTCGGTGCCCTCTGATGTATCCATGAAGTTCTTCGAGTTGACATTGAAAGACTCGTAGTATCGGCCTGCCAGACTATCCGTGTGAAACCTTTCAACAGCCTTGACCAAACGGCCTGGTGCAACACCTTTTGCACTGGTGAGTGGGGACTCGAGCGCCAGCAGGTCCACGTACACGCCGAAGACTGATACAACGCGAGATGCAGGTAGCTCCTGGTACGCATCATGAAGGACCTGTAATAGGTCGTCCTTTCTCAGCTTGCGAAGTGCAGGCTCGAGAACTTGCCAGCCGATCCGCCTTCTCGCCATAGTTGCTCGCTTGTCCTAGGAATGTCCAATAAAACCCGACGTTGCGAGGGTGATCCTGCCCGCCAACGACGGACACCCTGTTAAGCGCGTACAATACGCGACAGAGGTGAACTATGACAAGACGAATCCAAGCAAAGAAGACGATCTGGAAACGGCACTCACAAGGAATTCAAGGATGAGGCGCTAGCGCTGGCGGAGAGGCTTGCGGTGCCGGCGGCAGCCAAGGAACTGGGCCTGCACGAATCGCAGCTTTATGGATGGTGTGCTGGTCCAGCGAAAGTTTACTGCCATGCTTGCATGGCAATTAATTTGACAATGCCTCTGTGAACCGGCATCTTCACAGCGCGGTTGCTTCAAAAGGCCCACCTGACGGACATCGGGACACAATGAAAGCAGTCGACGCCTTGAATACCACCGATGCCGCAATACCCCAAAACGCACGGACTACGCCGCGCGTCTCAACTCAACGATTGGCAGGTGTTTCCACACCCAATAATAGCGCAGATCAAGGCGAACGGGAGCGCCACAATGGCGCGCGACCGGTGCATGCGGAGATGCGCAGGCCGCAGTGCGCGGCCATCGTGTGCGCGGTTCGAATCGAGGAAGCTCATACGCCGGCAACACATCATGATAGACCTCATCAGGCGTCTTGCCATTGAGCGACGAGTGAGGGCGAGCCTGATTGAACTAGTTCGCATAAAGCGTGAGTTCCCAGTGGAACGTCTGACTGCGAAGTGGCACGAAGATCTTCCGCGTACATTCGTACTTGAGACTCAGGATGAATCGTTCAATGAGTGCGATACTGCCGTGCTGGACAACGGCGCCAAAGCGGGGCGTGATCCCTTGTCTATCCACCAATCCTTGAATACGCCACACCAGAACTGCTGGTCCTTGTCGCAGATGATATATTTCGGGTTGACATCTGCGTTGTCCATGGCGTATTCGAGAACGTGCTGAACTGATCGTGACGTTGGCAGGTTCTTGAACGCGGCAACGCCCATGACATGTCGTGAGTAGTGGTCGATGATCACCGCTACCCACCAACAAAACGGCCAGTACTGCGGTAATGCGAACGGCAACCACGGTGCCCAGAAGACCACTGATGTAGGAACCGCCGTAAGATCAACATGCCAGATATGGTTGGGCATTTGGCGGTCACGATACGAGTGCACGGTGCCGGATCTGCAGGGGTAGACTGAGGTTCCTCTTTCAAGATCCGCCCAACTGTCGTTTTACCCAGATGCGACCCTGCCCGGCACAGTGTCTCGGTGATTTTGACCTTGCCACCTTGCCCATGCTGGGGCTTAGGGTTCTCAGACGTTGCACGATGTAGCGGACAAGGTCAGGGAACTTGTTCACCGGCTCGCGCAATTGCAGCAGTGCATCGGGACCTTTTTCGTTAATGCGTTTCAGCCAAGATGTAACGGCGGCTGGCGTGACGAGGAATGTGTCGGCTGTTTGTTTGATAGACCAGCCTCGCGCGGCACGAAGCTCGAGGATCGCCATGCGCTCATAGGGCCTATAATGCGGCCGCCGCTGAGGCGTGATCTGCACCATTCGGTTGTCCTTGATAAGTAGCTCTTCGCGAAGGAGGGCACATTCTTCGGGGAGCCGATCATTCTCCGCCGCGAGTTGCACTCGTGCATTGATGCTATCGGCAGCCCAGGCCCGCGCGTATACGATAGCGTAGTGGGCTAGTGCAATCGCATGGAGTACCGCCGATTTAACGCCGTCCTACCAGCCCTTGGGAGGATGGATCCCCTGGGGTTCCTCCGGTTTGGTTAACATCGTAGCCTCCGAAAAGGAAGTCTTGAGAGTTCCTGATTGAAGGATGGAATAAGAGTCACCGATTCAGAATCTTACGATTCGTCGATGAGCCGAAGGATTCGGTGGACCAGGACAGTGAACCCTACACGGGCACGAAGGAGGAAACTCCGGATACAGACAAGGGTTCACCTAGTGGATTACCGTGCCAGTCCTCGACCCTTCCGAGCTTGTATGAACGATTAGCAGCTTGATTGAGTGTGATATGAGTTTTCGGGAAGGCCAGGGTCAAGGCATGATTTACCCTGATATTAGTACTAATTGTGCTCTGCCCCTCTAAATTCGGTAGAAAAGACAGAAGAAATATTGTAACTAGTTGTATATAAAGGCAATATTGTGGCCAGCATTGGCATTAGAACACGGGCGCGATGTCATGATTCTTGCTAAAGATATTATTGACTTCAGTCGAAAACCTATAATAATTATAGGTTAGGTATAGAATGGTTTCAGGAGCCCGTCGTTTGATGGAGGACAACGTTACTCAGTTAGGTGTTACCAATGAGCAGCTTACCCGGATCATCCGGCTGATCGTAGCGGATAGTTCAAAGGTCTTCTTTACCGATGACAGTTCTATGCAAGAGAAAGACCTTGTTATCAACAGGCTGCAGGTTTTCTCCTGTCTGAAGAAGGGTGAGGTTATAACCGAGCCGAAGAAAACGATGGAAGGTTATGTTGAGTGTGAGATGTATTTCTTCTGCGCAGGCCAGGACGTACACGTGGATGTTGCTGTTCAATACAACGACAAACAGAACAGGATTTTGGTAGTCAGGAGAATATCGAAAGAATGAGTTTAGTAACAGTTGTATCTCACTTTAACGAGATACCAGGAGATCGAGATGATTGAATATCTAGGGTGTGGTTTACCAAACATATACTTGTCTAACGGTTTCAATGAATTTGATACGCCATATGGGAAGTCTGTATCTATTGATGATCTCGAAGGGTTACATCGCGCTATCGGGTTTGAAATCATAAACAAGGAACCTACTCTAAGTGGTCCGGAATTTCGCTTCTTAAGGAAAGAACTGGCGCTATCCCAGGACAAGCTTGGAAACCTGTTGGGCCGGGATGCACAAACAATTGCCCTTTGGGAAAAGGAGAAAGGTGACCTGCCAAAGATGGCGGATATGCTCTTGAGGGCCATTTATAGCGAGAGCTTGAACGGTAACGTTCAAATTAAAGAGATGATTGAGAGATTAAACGAGCTTGACCGGATAGAGAGAAACGAGCGCCGCTTTGAATTTATGGAAACCGAAGAGGGTTGGCGTGCTGCTTAAATTTTAGGGTCTTCCCCAGATCGGGTGGGTAAACCCTGTAGTTGCAGAACTATGTCGGTGTTTATGCAGAAAACAGGTTATTTATAGGCTCTACCCCCTATAGCGACGCTATCGCTGGACTTCACCAAAAGTGAGATTCAGAACACATAGAAATTGATGCGAAAAAATGGTCTTCCGCCATAAAAAAACGGTCTCTGGCTTGGTAGAATTGTGAACGCCAATCCAGCAACTCAACCAAAAGAGACCGTTTATATGAAGTTTAGCAAAGCCGCCATCCATCGCAAGACCCACCGCATTCCCGAGATCAAATTTGAAGGCCAGCGACTAACCTCATTCGCGGGCTTGGTGGTGTATCAATCGCTGTTCAGCCCGTATGGTGCAAATATTCGAACGAGCCGTATGATATTGTTATCAGGCAATATTACGGATAATCTTTTCGGGCAATGAGCAACGTCATACAACCATTTCATCTGCTGGTAATCGCCCTGGCCGGCTGGCTCAACCGGCACCAACAGGAGGTCATCGACTATCTCATCGAAGAGAACCGTGTTCTCAAGGAGCAACTCGAAGGAAAGCGGCTTCGCTTCACCGACGAACAGCGGATACGGCTGGCCGTGAAAGCCAAGGTCCTTGGCCGCCGGTTACTTGATGAGCTCGAGACGCTTGTAACACCCGATACGCTTCTTGCCTGGCACCGTAAGCTCATCGCGCAGAAGTGGACCTATGCCAGGAATGGACCGGGTCGCCCCCGCGTTGCGCAAGAGATCACCGATTTGGTATTACGCATGGTGCGGGGAGGAACAGAAGTGTGTCACTGATCAGCTAATGGAGCCACCGATGTTCGCCCTAAAAGCGCCACAGCGGAGCGCGATTTCAGCGCTTCAAACGGGGTGATTATTTCGCGCTTTTGGGTGCCTTTGCAACCACTGATTTTTCGGCTTCAGCCTCACCACGTGGCGTGCGGTAGCTTTTGCCGTCGAGCACCAGTCGGTAAGCAGCATGACGAATCCGGTCGAGCGTCGAGGCCCCGAGTAGTTTGTTCGGAAACGCCTCACCCCATTCAGTGAAGTCGAGATTGCTGGTGATGACAGTTGCGGTGCGTTCGTAGCGTTCGGCGATGAGGTCGTGGAAGTCTTCATCTTGACCGGGCTTGAGAGGCTTGAGACCGAAGTCGTCGATGATGATCAGCGGGACGCGGATCAGCGCCTGCATTTTTCGCTCGATGGCGCCAGTAGCACGAGCGGCATTGATCTGCGAGAGCAGGCTGGACTGCGAGGTGAACAACACATCGTAGCCCAGTCGAACCGCGCAGTGGCCAATGGCTTGCGCGATATGGCTCTTGCCAGTTCCGCAGGGGCCGGCGATCAGAACGGCGACTTTCTCTTCGATGAACCGGCACTGAGCGAGGTCGTTGATGAGCTGTTGGTTGATCCCCGGATTAAAATCAAAATCGAAGCCTTCCAGTGTCTTGTCACCGCGGAAGCCGGCACGACGCAGACGCATGCCGTACTTTTTCTGTTCACGGCGCCCGGCTTCGTCCTGAATGACCAGGGCCAGGAACTCTGGGTAGGTGAGTTTTTTCTCGATCGCCTCCCGGTTACGTGCGTCGAGGCTATCGAGTAGCCCGGACAGGCGAAGCTGTTTGAGTATGGGTGTCAGCTCGGGTAATGGTGTGATTTTCATTGCATAGTTCCTTCTGGTTTGAATGTGATGTTGTGGGTTGATGAAAGAACCATCGAGAAGTATCGATGGGGCGGAAAATGGATGGCACATGATCAGTGCTTGGTGAACAGCTTGCGGGTATCGCGACCGAAGCGAGCGGCACCCGTATAGGCATCCGACATCTCATCAAAGCATTGCTGGGGATCGGTCTGTTGATCGAGTGACTTCTCGAGAATCACGCGCACGGCGCGGTACTGGATGTTGTCGAAGTGGAGTGCACGCTGACAGGCCGCTTCCAAGCGTATAGCGCCATAACGCTTGGCAAGGCCGACAACCCCTTGTGCTGCACGTAGGCGGTCGAGGACACGGTTTTCGAACAGGCGTTGTATGAACAGGTGACAGTACGGTCCGATGGCCTCTGATTGTTTCAGGCACCACTGCGGGTCACGCATCTTGTAGGCAACATGCTGCGGCGGTAGATGTTCATCAATGGTATGGCGTTGACCGTCATGCGTGAGGCGTGGATGCAATGCCTTGAGTTCGTGCTGATGGTAGATGCGCACGGTGGTCTCAGTGATGCGCACATCGAGCGTCTGACCGACAAGACGCCACGGTGCAGAGTAGCGACGCTTTTCCACTTGAAGGTGGCAGTCGCCGTGCAGTTTTGCGGTTACCCAACGGGCACACTCTGGCACACTGTTGGGAAGTGGCTTGAGCATTGCCTGTTCGGTCTCAACAAAGCGTTTCAGTGGTGGCATGCGTGTGGTGCCGTGAATACGGTTACCCGCGTCTTGCATCACCCAGTTCATCAACTGCTCATTGGCGTCAGGGAGATCGCGGAACTCGCGTAGTGGCATGAAGTTGTTCTTGACGTACTTGACACCCGATTCCACGCGGCCTTTTTTTTGCGGATCGGCAACCGGACAGGGTGAAATCAGGAACCCATACCCTTCGGCATAGTCAGCGTAAGAGCGCTGCACCTGTGGATCGCGGTAGCACGCTTTGGTGATCGCGCACTTTGGATTATCGATAATTACTTTCGATGGCACACCGTTGAAGTGTTCGAACGAGCGGCGGTGACAACCGAGCCACGTCTCGATGCTTTGATCACGCACCAGTTCGGCGTACTGATGCCGGCTCCACGCGAGCACCATAACGAACACCCAGGTTTTGAATACTTCACCGGTATGGACATCAATGATCTGTGGACCCTTGCCGAAATCGACTTGCGCTGCATCGCCAGGTGCGAACTCAAGCACTGTAGTGACTCGGGGCTTTTTCTCTGCCAGAGACTGCAGAAACCGACGCACCGATGAGTAGCTGCCGGTGTACCCGTGGCGGCGCTTGAGAGCAGCGTCGATGGTGGTGCCGTCGATGCCCTCTGACCACCACTGTTCGACCAGACTCCGGTAAGGTTCGAGGCTCGATAGTGCGTGGGTATGCGTCGGCTTGGGCCGCTGAAGGACGGCAGCCAGTTCATGGTCCGGTGGCAGTGATCGCGCCGGGTCGAGCCAGCCTCGCTCATCGGCCTGCTTACGCAATGCCCCTAGAGTACGCCGACCCATGAGCCCCGTGGCCTGAATCTGCCGGTCTGACTCGCCCTGGCGCATCCGCACCAGAGCCTGACGGTAGTGATACATCTCAAACCTCCTGTTGGTCATGCCTTTCTCCGCTGAAAATCCACAACGATAAGGCAAAAGAGCAGAAAGTCTGAAACGTGAAACCGGCACCGGGTGGCACCAATAGAGCGATCTTCAGGTGGCGCCTTTAGGGCGATCCTGGCGTGGCGCCATTAGGCCGATCCTGAAGTGGCGCCATTAAGGCGATCCCGGAATGGCTCCATAGTGGTGATCATTCAC
>CAWFEQ010000004.1:0-76330 GCA_963814945.1 uncultured Gammaproteobacteria bacterium | reverse complement strand
ACAGCCACATTGCTCTGTTGCTCCGCCGAACCGGCCACCTGCGTGTTCAAAGTTCAATGCAATTCGACACCGAGGCCTTTGGAACAAACGCGAACGCGTCCAAGACCTCCTGGCCGTGATTCGCGCCGAAGGACGGCGTTTATGTCCGGTACGCATGCTCCTACAGGTCAATTCCAGAGACCTGCGGCAACAGCCGGTACGTTCTGGGTTTCACAAGGCAAAATCGGTATGCAGACCGAAACTTATGCAACCAGGAGATTTACATATAGATCGCAGTTGTTCCCACAGTGCGACAGGCATCTTATAGCCGGACATCGAGCGGGTCTGACATTCACTGGAATCGGTCGGCCATTTCTTGATCACGGTGTTTGTGCCTGACTCAAGACGTGGAGCCAGCAGCAAGATCGCTTTGGCGCTCCACGTTACATCTGTTTTTCAGATGCTTTGATGTCTTCTATTCGTATTTTCAGTTACAGGCTTCGACGCTAGGATATCACCAGGTTCAACTGGGTCTTGCCGATTTGACCAGTTAGCGAACGATGTCAACGTCGATAGCAACGATCACACACCAACAGCTGCATGCCGCACAGCACGGGCACCGTTACCGTCCGGTGCTGGGTGTGCGCGCAGCGGCGACGTACCGCGCCGGACACATTCCGGCCGCGGCACTGATTCCCGTAGAACAAGTTGCGCCTGAGGCCGTGGCGAGGCGGTTCAAACGCCCGGGTCTTAAGCCCGAGGAAACCTTGTCCATCACCTGTCAAGCAGGGTCTCGCGCCCAGCAAGCAGCTGAACGCCCGACCGTTCGACAGACTCAAAGGAGACAACACGATGATCTTCCGTCAACTGTTCGACCACAAATCACACACCTATACCTATCTTTTGGCCGCGCGCCACGGTGGCGAAGCGCTGCTGATCGACCCAGTGTTGGAAAACGCCGGTCAGTATGTCCGCCATATCGAAGAACTGGATCTGAAACTGGTAATGGCTGTGGATACCCACATCCATGCCGACCACGTCACCGCGCTGGGAGCGTTACGTAGCCAGACGGGCTGCGCCAGTGCCATGGAGCTCATGACCCAGGCCGAATGTGTTTCAGTGCATTTCCACGAGGGCGAGAAGCTTTGCGTAGACAACCTGCATCTCGACGTTCTCTACACACCGGGACACACGGACGACTCCTACAGTTTTGTGCTTCCCGATCGCGTATTCACCGGTGACACCCTGCTGATCCGCGGTACGGGGCGCACCGACTTTCAGAACGGTGATCCAGCTGCCCAGTATGACAGCCTGTTCGGCACGCTGTTGACGCTCCCCGAGGACACACTGGTGTACCCCGCGCATGATTACAACGGCATGACGTCAAGCAGCATCGGTGAGGAGAGGCGTCACAATCCGCGTCTGCAGGTCAGTGGCAAGCAGGCCTATATCAAACTGATGAACGGGCTTGAGCTCGACGACCCGAAACTGATGGACGTTGCCGTGTGCGCCAACTGTGCATGCGGGAGTCTGAATGCAGCCTGACCCCTCGGGTTCGGGTTCTGTGCAGGGGAGAAACATCAAATGACAATTTTAAATCACTGTTGTCCGGCATGGTAGCGGCGTTCATCATCGGGAACCTCGCATTGCTTGTCGCCGCCGTCTTCTGGCGATGTGCGGGTTTTCGGAGCAGGTCCGTGAGCGCAAGCTCGCACAAGCCTCGACTGCGGTCAGACACCGCAAACCGGCCTTGCGCTCCTGAGCGTTACTTCGCCTTGTAGGGATCGGCTCACACGGGACAGCTCGCGACATCGACGGCCGCCGGAATTCTGACCGGTAAGATAGTGACCGGATCGCCGCACCCGGCCAGTACAGCAGCAGGCCTGGATTCGCTGCGGGCCGGCCGGCCTATGCGTTGGTGCCACATTCACCTATAGTGTCCTAACCGCGTCGAGGAGAGCGCTACCAACCGTCATGCCCAGCCTGAATCTCAAACACCTGCGTTACTTCTGGGCGGTGGCCGCGAACGGCACCATCGCCCGCGCCGCGGAGATTCTGCACGTCACCCCCCAGACCATCAGCGGCCAGCTTCACGAACTCGAAGAGCAGCTGAGTGCAAAATTGTTTCAGAAGAGCGGCCGCAATCTGGTGCTTACGGATACCGGCCGTGTCGTGTTTTCCTATGCCGATGAGATGTTTCGCCTGGGCAACGAACTGCAGGATGTCCTCGCGGGACGTATACCGGGCGCGGCGCTGACACTGAACGTTGGCGTCGCAATGGTAGTGCCCAAGCTGCTCGCCTATCGCGTGCTCGAGCCCGTGCTGGCGATGCAGGAAACCGTGCGACTGGTTTGCCAGGAAGCACCGCTGGTCGATTTGCTTGCTGATCTGTCGGTTCACAAGCTCGATCTCGTGCTGGCTGACAGTCCAATGAGTCCAACGATGAGCATCCGCGCCTATAATCATCTGCTCGGTGAATCCGGCATCAGCTTTTTCATGGCCCGACCAGCGGCGCGCAAGTATGTGGCCCGTTTTCCGCGCTCCATGGATGGCGAGCCGATGCTGATGCCCACCGCCAGCAGCGCCCTGAGACGCGTGCTGGAACAATGGTTCGAGCGTGAGCAAATACGACCGGTGGTGGTTGCCGAGTTCGAGGACCGCGCACTAATGAAAGCGTTTGGCGAAGCAGGAACCGGCATCTTTACCTCACCCACCGCCGTTGAGGACGATGTTGTCAGGAAATACGGTGTGCGCGTCATCGGGCGTACTGCCGAGATCAAAGAACGCTTTTATGCCATCTCTGCCGAGCGCCGCATAAAACACCCGGCGGTCTCGGCGATTACCGAGACCGCCCGCAACGAGTTATTCATCTGACTCTGCCGGGCAAGCGCGCACAACCGCCCGGAGACAGGGCAACACAAAACCATTACCGGGTCGCAGCACGCATTGCCCGATGAGCGTTCGCAACCATAAAGACCTCCGTAGCAACCTGCAGTTTTCCGTACTCTCGGTATCCCACCCGCTCGAAAGCGCTGCAGATGCCGGCAACTCGACCGGGACGTCACAATACTTCGTACATTACGAACCTTTTAACATAAATAATCGACTTTTCTTGTTTTCATGACCTGTCTACGATACGGTCAGAAACATGAGAAAGAGCATTGCAGCGGAGAGCCCTGATGCAGATTGACATACAGACACGCAATTTTCACCTGACCAGTGCGCTGCGCAGCTATGCCGAACGCCGGCTGCGTTTTTCCCTCACCTGCGCTGACAACCACGTGCAGCGGGTCGTTGTGCGGCTATCCGACATCAACGGCCCAAGAGGCGGGGAAGACAAGCGGTGTCACTTGCAGGTGGTGCTTTCCGGTCTGCCCGAAGTGGTGGTGGAAGATATTGAGGCTGACCTTTATTTCGCGATCGACCGTGCGGCCGACCGTGCCGGACGCACCGTGATGCGCAAGATTGGTCGTAAGCAGACTCTGCACACACACAAACGCCGGCTGGCGTGGGACTCGGACCAGTCTGTCTAACCGCTTATCGAAACAGACAAACGATTCCAGCTTCTGGGGCGATTGCTGATAGGGGGTATCCTGGTCGGTTTTTCGCCGGGCTCGGAGCGGCAGACAGCCAGAAACAGTAGCGATACACTCTAAAGCCGGAAGTTGCTTTCAGGGCATACGTCCTCAGCGCGGAGTACGGCGTAACCGGGCAGATGCAAAATCGGTCTGGCACTGGCACGACGCAGAGCTTGAAGGCCAGTTATTATAGGAGAAACCACATGCCCGAACGATGGTTACAAATCAAGGGTGATCCTTCGGTGCGCGCATTTCTGTTCGAACAGCGGCGCATCGAGAGCATGTTCGATACGTCGATCGACCGACTTCATGAAATCGTGTCAGTCCTACTCGCGCAGAAAGGTGTGTTTCACACAAAGATCCACTACTCGTCCAGCCAGCTGACCTGCTGGTTTGCGCGCGATCCGTTTTGTTACGAAAAATTCGTGCGCGAGGAGGTGCTCGAAGAGGGCTTTCTCGACCGCTTCCCGGATACTGACCACGCCGGCCGTGTACCCGTACTGGACACCAACGACATTCAACGCCTGTTTGCCGAGTTCAAGCGCCTGCGGCTTACCGACCAGACGATATACCTGCGCAACGCGGCAGTGAATATCATCAATGGCATGATTAACATGTCGTTCTCCTGCGATGGGACCCATTACATCGATCATCACACCTTCTTCGCCAGACTGGACAGGTTCGAAACCATGCAAAATTGAGAATAATTCTGGTTCGAACTTGAGATACCGGGCTTTGACGAGTCGTCGGTATCATGTGCGCGGCAGGTCTGCGGTGCATGAGATTGACTGCAAGCCAGAGGGTGTCGCGCAGCGACGCCCTCGCCGCGGTGATGCATGATCGGCCGCTCACCGTACAAGCCAATACGGCGTCCCCAACGGGAGTCGAACTTGTCCCCGCTGAAGAAAATCCTCGCAGGTCTTAATTTATTATTACACTACAATAGCTTATGCATATTCTAGTAGCGCTTGTCTGCCAGCATGAAGCGCAGTGCGACGTTGTCAGCGCCCTGCTGGAGTCCTGGTTATCGGCTCGTTGCTGACCGACGAAACTTGTATTACTATTTAATACATAAGCCGTGAGGATAACCGATGCCCCGCAACACCTCTGTCACCCTTGGCGACCATTTCGAGCAATTCGTCGCTGAAATATTGCAACAAGGCCGCTACCAGTCAGTCAGTGAAGTGGTTCGTGCGGGCCTGCGCAAACTCGAAGCCGATGAAGTTAGACTCCAAGCGTTACGAGCAAGGCTACAAGCAGGCGAGGATGGCCTGGTAGCGGCAGATTTTGATGGTGAACAATTCATCGCTACGCTGCACAATAAACACATACCGTGATTACTGCCTATTCACTCCGCCAACAGGCCGCAGCCGATCTTGAATCTATTTGGTTATACCGTTATCAGGAATGGGGACCTGAACAGGCCGACCAATACCTGCGGCCACTGTTCTCGCGTTTGACCTGGCTAGCAGCAAACCCGCGGCTGGGCAAACAGCGCACGGATATAAGACCCGGCTATTATTGCTTCCCGGAAGGCATGCAGCTGATCTTCTACAAAATCACCCAGGAAGGGATCGATATTATTGGTATACCGCATCAGAACATGGATGCCGAGCGCGACTATGAATGTGTAGCCTGCACTTTCTGTTGATTTGCGTGCTTGCTTGACCCAAATTTGCATCTTTATGTGGATCCCCCCTCAAGTCAAGAGTTACGCCATATATACAGGCAGACAGAATTCAATGAGCGGGGCAGATTCCGCTGCGGAAGTGGTTCAATATTCAGTGCGAATAAACAGCACGACCTTCGCACGGTGAGTAATGGTCAAACAGATAGTTGGAATGCAGAGATCGAAAAGATGAACAAGAACGCCGAATTCGTGTTTTTTTCAAAATGGCTGAAATCGCCGCTGAGCGTAGCCTCGGTGACGCCAAGCAGCACGCAGCTGGCCAGGGCCATGGCCTCCAGCCTGCCCGACAACGACGGGCTGGTCATCGAGCTTGGTGGCGGCACTGGCCCCATTACCCACGCCCTGCTGGAAGCGGGTGTCAGGCCCGATCACCTTGTCGTAATCGAACGCGACCCCCACTTTCATCGCTACCTGCAAAAACGCTTTCCCGGTATCAACGTGGTTTGCGGCGACGCGCTTCATTTGACGTTGTTGGTTGAGGGTCTGTCTGCGAAAATGGCGACGTGTGCCGTGGTATCCGGACTGCCACTCTTGTCGATGAATGCGGCCACGCAAACACAATTACTGGAACAGTCAATGTATCTCACCCGGGGAAAAGGGCCATTTATCCAGTTCAGTTACAGCCTGACTTCGCCACTTAAGAAGACCGTCGAAAAAGAACTGGGCCTGGTATCCCACTGTGTCGCCCAGGTCTGGCGCAACGTGCCGCCGGCAAAAGTCTGGATGTATGAACAAAAGGAAGCTTACCGACTGCACTTCGGATAGCTCACCGAAGCGCAGGGGGTGATCAGAGTGATTCTCTGTTCCCAGACGCTGGCGCTGTGTTTAGCCGCTTGCAGCCGGCCCGATGGCCGAGGACGACGGACCGACCTCAGTCCTGAGAGACATCGAGACGATCAGGCAGCACGAACTAAACCACCCGACACGTGAACTTCGACTGTGAAATCGAGCGAGCTGGTCACTCGCTCCCCACGGAAGCTACCCGTTACCGGCATTGTGTCCCGCGGGTGCGCCGCGGCGGCGACAGTGACGTGGGTATCGGCCACGGCCTCACCATGCGTGGGATCGAAACCGCGCGAGCCGGCGCCCGGCAGATAGCTCTGCGCACAGGCGACGTCCTGCGCGTGACGGATAGCCAGCACCACCGACTCTGGTGCCAGGATGAAATCGAATGCATTCCTGCGCAGGGTCTCGACCTGCATGTTCACATCGATTTCAAAGCAGTCCGTCTCAGCTTCGAACCACACCTCGCTCACCCGGTTACCTTCAAGGTCGATATGCTCGTTGCGTCCCACCGGCGTCGGCGTAATGCTGATCTGGTGATTAACGACGCGCTGCGCCCCATCGTCGCGCGGGACGGCTCCCTGTTACATCAGCCACCGTTTTTTCATTAACTGATACGACAGGAAAGAGGTCAAGAGTCCAACCCCGAAAAGCGCGAGCAACTGCAGAGGAAAATCGGGGAGACCGCCCGCCTCCAGAAGGATCGACTTGATCGGTCGGTAAAACTGGAAAGAGGGAAGCAACGGCGCCACGCTGTTTAATCTTTCCGAAAAATCGGCGAGTGCGGAAGGAAGGAGGTGCGGCAGATAAAAGAGCACTCCCAATGTTCTCGCACTCGCCTGGGTTCGGCATAAAAAGCCGACGAAGATTCCGAACGAGCTGAAACAGAATCCGCCCGCCATCAGAAAGGCGACATAGCTCGAGCGGCTGCCGGGATCAAGGTCAACCGCCATCAGCAGATGAAGAAAGAGCGCCGCGACGGCTATTAAGATCATGCCCAAACATACCTTGGCGAGCAACCACTCCACCTCACGGATTGGCGTTTGTAACAACCCGAGGAGCAGCTTCTTTTCTTTTTCTTCGGCCACCTGCGTCGGCAGCACGATGAACCCGACCAGCAGCACCAGCATTAAAATCCAGGTCGGCAGCATCTGTCTTTGAATCACGCCCTCCTGAAGGGAGAGGACTTCCGCGATCCAGCTCTTGCTCTTCCCCTCAAGCGCCCGCTGCAGTTCGGAGACACTTTCGACGATGGCCAAGGTCTGGAAGGAGGTTCTTTCTAAAACGATCAGGGCGCAGCCTTGCGCCGCTCTCCTGGATGGAACCAGAATGCCGTCCCCGTTCCTATCTTTCAACCACCGCTTCCCTGCTTCTTCGTTCGGAAGCCAGGAAAGCGCAAAAGCCTGATCGGCCGATTGGAGAGTTTGAACCATCCCGGCCGGATAGCGCCCCTTTTCAAGTAGTCCGATCCTCATCTTCCGGACATTCGGTTCGTTCCCGTCGACCAGCTCCAACGACACGAATACAAACAGCGGGACAAAGAGGATCAGGTAGAGGGTCTTGTTCTTAAACGCAATCGCCAGATCATTGAAGGTCAATATCACGACGTTTCTGATCATGCGTAGAGATTCTCATGAATGTGCGACTCAAAATATTCCGCCGGCGAGCCGTCGAAGACGAGAATTCCTTGATGGAGAACCATGATCCGTGTGGCGAGGGTTCTGATTTCTTCGGGCCGATGCGACGTAAACAGTATCGTCTTTCCCAACGTATGAATTTCTTTCAGCAGAAGGTGAATTTCCTTGGTCATTTCAAAATCGAGCCCCGAAGTCGGCTCATCAAAGAGAAGGAGCGGTGGGTCCGCAAGCAGCGAGCGTCCGATGCTGACCCGCTGCTTCAACCCTTTCGACAACACCTGAACCTTATTATGACGAAACGGGAGGAGGCTAAACTCCTCCAACGTCTCTTCGATTCGCGAGAAAGGAATTTGAAACAGGCGGGCAAAAAGCCTGAGGTTGTATTCGACCGAAAAGAAATCGAAGAGATTCGGCGTTTCGGGAACGAATCCGATCTTCCTGACGATAGCCCGTCTGTTGTTGAGATCGATCCCATCGACCCGGACCTCACCAGAGTCGGGAACCGACCAGCCACCCAGCAGTTTTAATAGGGTCGATTTCCCGGCGCCATTGTGTCCCACCACCGCGATCAGCTCACCTTTTTCGACGTTAAAGCCGGTGTCAAGGAGCCCTCTATTTGCTTTATAGACTTTGGAAAGGTGATGAACCTCAAGCTGCATGGAAGATTCGAGTTTATGATGAAACGTGTCGCGCCGGATTCTCCGGCCGGTCCCGTCACCCAATGACCTCAGGGACGGGATCCAGAAGCCTCTATATGCGCTTTGCCAGAAAAACAATCAGAAGGACTAAAACAACGATCACTAAAACACTGGCCATGCTGCTCTCCCTTTTTTTGAGACGTTCTGAATAAGTTTAGAGCAACTGCTGGCCGATTCATAGACTGGGACTGCCCTTCCCAGGCAGCGCGGTTTCCGCCTGGGCGACAACGCCGCTAGTCGGGTAGCGCAGCAACGACCGGCAAACCGCTCGATTGCCGGCCATGCACGCCAATAGACGAACCGCGAGGAATTTTAAGCGATTCTGTGACACCAGCCACTGAACGCCAAAGCGCAATGGCGGGACCAAAGAACGCCACCGCGATCGCTATTGTATCTATCAGGAAACCGTTGAAACATTCATTCATGATTCATCATCTCCCTCACCCCTTTGCCTGCGGAACAAATGGCCCGCCAGAAAAAGACCACAGTACCAGCGTACGCGTCCCCGTTACGGGCCCTGCCCGACTGTTGATATCTTTCCTTACTCTACTCTCCATTTGGGCCGCTCGACCCCTGACAGCGGGAGTGTTCTCTTTAGTTGACTTCTTCGCAATGGTCGACTTCTGATCCTTAGTAGCATATTGCTGCAATATCGGCGTGAGAGTATTTCAGTTATCGGGTTCAGTACTTGTATCCTGGAACGAATTGCTGACGGTCGATTTCCCCGCTATTGAAACGCCGCACAAATTCCTGCATGACTTCGTCCTGTGCCTCGGACGGGAGCTCAGCGAGTTCAGCGGACGCCACAAAATCCGGCAGTGTTATCCCCGGATCCACCAGTCGGTTCAGCACGTCCTGCTTCTGCGACGCCAGCACTTGTGGGTCTACGTTGCTATCATCGTGCTCGCCGGTCATGTTCACCGAGCCCGCCACAGGGCCGGCCTGCGCCAGATTGTCAGGCTCGCTCCGAGCAGCTGCGACATAATCATCGATTTTTGCATTAAGCCCATCGACAGCAGCCTGTAGCAGTGCAAGTTCACTTGCAATATCTACCACCGCCCCCTCAAGATTAGCAGTCGTCCGAGTCTGTGCTTGCGAAAGCTTGTTTTGTGACGGTGGTTTTTCTGCCTGCAATACATGTATAGCGGTCAGCGTCAGCGTGACTCCTGCCATCATTCCGAAAAACACTTTGTCCATACCCTGCGCTCCTGTATTGGTGAAACGGCACTACACGAAGTAGTGCCGCCACTCAGTCACGACAAGATCGTTATTGATACTCGATAGCGACTTCACCGGTTGTGGTCAGATACCCTTCTTTGTCGTTGGCATTCGCAGTTGATAGAACTGCGGCAACTGCAGTGGCATTGCTGCCCGTTACACTTACCCAGCAGGCTGTACCTCCAATAATGGCGAGAACTCCGGTGTTGGACTTATACACATAGTTTACGGCGCCCCACTCATTACAAGCGGCATAGGATGCGCTGCTGGCAAACATGGCGGATGCAAGAATAGCTGCAGATATTGGTAGTGTTTTCATGACATTCTCCTTTGTGTGACAAACAAGTTACTCACAACAAGCCCTGACCAATGGAAAAGTCATGCGGCGATGCGCACAGGCCTGTTCCCTGCGCACATCAACGGACTGAAGAAAGGAAAATTGCTGACCATCTCCGTTGATCAAGGTTGGTGGTTCCCCCATTTGTGCTCATCCTGCGGGGGCAGCAAAATACTACCCATACTATGCGGTGATCGTCAAGTAGACCCCTCTTCGTCCGCTAGACGGTCTCAGAACTACACATCCCGAGACTAACGGGGTAACCAGCCTGGATGATCTGCCGGTAGCAGTTCCGAGTCCCAGTATGCGGCAATCCATATGGTGGGGACCACTTGGGTGCAGTGTTGCGGAGCGAGTTCTGGGTCTTGGCCCCGACCATCAGGAAACTCACACCGCCGCTGGGGGACGCCCTCGTCTACCGTGAAAGCGAAGCGGACTATGTGTACGGTTGTAATTCTCTCTGTCCTGGGTGGATTACATGGCGAATATCAACTGGCAACTAAGGCTGCCTGAATCTTTTCGTATCACAGGATTTTCCATTTTAGACTGGTCCAGTTCTTACGTAGGGGCTAATAAGCAGTGCAATCTTCTCCTGGACATCAGTTAAGATGCACCAACATGAACGAGATCCTTAAACAATCCCAGCCGGAAGCGCCCACGCCACGCCACACACCAGCGTCGGCATTTTCCGTCGGCTCATTGGCGGTGGTGCTGTTTCTGGCCGCGCTGCTGAGCTTGAGTTATATGGTCCTGCGCGACTTTCTGGTGCCCCTGGTGTGGTCCGCCATCCTGGTATACATCTCCTGGCCACTGCACCAGCGGCTAAGCCGCCGGCTCGGCAAGCGGGTCAACGTTACCGCCCTGCTCATGACACTGTTGCTCGCGACGGCAATCGTCATACCCGTGATCGGAATAACCGCGATGCTGGGCGATGAGCTGGCTGACGTCTACCGTGCGGCGCAGAGCCGGCTGGCCGCAGGACCGCTAACATTGCCCCAATCGCTGGCCGATATCCCGTGGCTGGGGGAACGGCTGCAGGCCCTGGTGAAACGCTCCAGCAGCGATCCGGCCGTCATCCATGCCTGGCTGACCGAACAGGGTCCCCAGTGGCTCGATGAAGTTCGCCAGATTCTGGCTAGCATCGGCCGCAATACCTTCAAACTGGGCATTAGCTTGCTCGCACTGTTCTTCCTGTATCGCGATGGCGAACGGTTAATCACTGAGACGCGCGCGGTCTTGCAGCATTTTCTCGGCACTCGTGTTGAAACCTATTGGTCGGCGGTGACCGTGACCACACAAGGCGTAGTCTATGGGTTGGTATTGACCGCACTGGCTCAGGGCGTGCTTGCCGGCCTGGGCTATTGGGTCGCAGGCATCGGAACCGCCGTGTTGCTCGGCACGCTGACCGCACTGCTGGCACTGGTACCGTTCGGCGCGCCAGCGGTCTGGGCACCGACTGGACTATGGCTTCTCGCGACAGGCGAGGTCTGGGCAGGTGCCGGCTTGCTCGTCTGGGGCGCTCTGATAGTCAGTCTGGTTGACAACATCATTCGGCCACTGGCAATCAGTAACACCGCCCGCATACCGTTTTTTCTGGTACTGCTCGGCGTGTTGGGTGGTCTGCGGGCGTTCGGGCTGGTGGGGTTGTTCCTCGGACCCATTGTCCTGACCGTGATGCTGGCGGTGTGGCGCGAATGGCTGGACGAACGGCTACACGGCGCCACCGACGAGACGGAAACAGGTTCCAATACAGGGTAGTCGCCGTTGCATCACCTGGATGACCGCTAAACGGTTGTTAACTGTGTTCGATTCAAAACTTTGTTTATTTTTGCGGTATGGGTAACAACCTACCGAGACCACTGTCTCCCCCGGCATGCTGCGGGGTCGGAACCGAGAGGCGGTGGCGCGTTGTTCCTTTTTGTCGGCCATTCACTATGTTCTGAAATGGCCCAACCGTCCTGGCGTGTGGCCCTACGTTGTCTATAGCCTGGGGCTGGCACTGGTGATTTATCTGCTGTTGTTGAAATAAGGAGCGCACATGACGCTTGCCGCAATCGCGATTCTCGGCGGCTTTGCTCTGCTGGTCTTGAGTGCCGACCGCTTTGTGGAAGGGGCCGCGGCGACAGCGACCCATGCAGGCATGCCCTCGCTGCTCATCGGCATGCTTATCGTGGGCTTCGGCACCTCTGCCCCCGAGATGGTGGTATCGGCCATGGCGGCAGCGGATGGCAATCCCGGTCTGGCTCTGGGCAACGCCCTGGGTTCTAACATCGTCAATACCAGTCTGATTCTGGGGATCACTGCGCTGGTAGCGCCGATTGCCGTGCACTCAAAGATCGTCCGCAAGGAGCTGCCGTTGCTGTTGCTGATCGGCGCACTGGCCGGGGCACTGCTCTGGGACAACGCCCTCACACGCTTCGAGTCACTGGTGTTGCTGAGCGGCTTTTTCGCCCTGGTCGGCTGGAGCATCCTGTCGGCGCTGCGCGGCCGCGGGGATGCGCTGGAAAACGAGATGAGACAGGAACTGGACGCCCATACCATGCCCCTGGGACGGGCTATCTTCTGGCTGGTCGCCGGACTGATGTTACTGATTGCGAGTTCCCGTATCCTGGTGTGGGGGGCCGTGACGATTGCAGAGGCGCTCGGCGTCAGCGATCTGGTCATCGGCCTGACTATCGTCGCGCTCGGCACCTCGTTGCCGGAATTGGCCGCGTCGGTCATCGCCGCGCGGAAAGGCGAACACGACATCGCCATCGGCAATGTCGTCGGCTCCAACATGTTCAATCTGCTCGCCGTGGTCGGTATCGCCGGTGTGATTGCACCCATGAACTCAATATCCGCCGAGGTGCTGTCCCGCGACTGGCCCACCATGATGGGCATGATCTTCGCACTGTTTGTTATGGCCTATGGCTTTCGTGCCGAAGGACGTATCAATCGCCCCGAAGGTTTGCTGCTGTTAACGGCCTATTTCGCCTACAACGTGTATCTGGTAATAACGGTTACCGGTGCGGCCAGCTGATTTCAGATACTGACTGCCAAACTTGCAGTTGGAATGCATAGATCGAAACAATAAACCAGAACGCCGAATTCGTTTTTCCAATCGATCAGCACGCCGCCAGCACTTTCGGGATCGATATCGACACGCACCTCGTCAGACGCGTCCTCGCCCTGACCATATGTTCTTCTGGACTGCTGTTGACCTGGAGAGAAAGCTCGCGGACATCAGGCAATACTACCGCCAAGACCGGGTTCGTCACTCGTGAGGCGGAGATACGTTGTGCTTCGCTGCGCTCAGCACCAACCTACCGGTTGCCGCGTGGTTTAGGAATTCGCCACCCACACGGTCGATAGGGATACAGATCGTTGCCATCCAAATAGCTGGTGACGTGGAAAATCGCCTTGAATGGCAACAAGTACTGTCACGTTGGAACCGTCGCCACGATGTGGTGTCTGAGGATTGTTGATATCAGCTGCTGCAGCGTGTTCAGAGATCTCAGGTCATGGAACAGTATCCTATCAGTCAACTCGTTGTCGGACTGGCCCTTGCGCTGACCTTTGGCGGAATGACTTTCTTCTCTGCGGTCATGGCACCGCTGGTGTTTTCTAAATTGCCCCTGAAGATCGCCGGCCCCTTTATCCGGCAAGTCTTTCCCTGGTATTACCTCACCATGGGAGCGACCATCCTGATCGCTCTGACGGCATTGATCCTGGGTGCGGGTGGCAGCGCGACATGGGAAGTAGCTTTGGCGACATTCGTCCTGGCAGGATTCGCGTTTGCGCGAGAGGTGCTCATGCCGCTGATCAACGGGGCACGTGGCGCGGAGATGGATGGCAGATTCGGTGCCGCCCGTCGCTTCAGGCGACTGCACCTGATGAGTGTCGTCATCAATGCTCTCCAGTGGCTGGCGGTGCTCACGGTTCTGATTCGGGTGCTGGTTTGAATCTCCGCCGTCCCGCCGGCGACACCGTTTCGCGCCGTCGAACCTGCCAAGTTGGTGTCGAGAAGGGCATAGGTGCCCAGGAGGCAGTCCATGAGTTACAATCCGTTCATCGTGCCATATCACCAATTACCCGAAACACTGCGGATCTTTCCACTGTCTGGAGCGATCGTAATGCCGGGCAGTGAGTTGCCCTTGAACATCTTCGAACCACGTTATCTCAACATGTCAGCGATGCGCTCAGCACTGACCGAATGATAAAAACAGCATCGAAACGAGGTGTTCGCAACGCAAAATGCAAGACCGAAGCCGAGAGCGGCTTCTCGACTATTCGCGTTGAATATCACCGGTTATCGAAATCGGTCAACACGCTGAAATGCTGCATTCAGCGCACAGATAAGCGGCGCATCAAGCACGGAAAATCAGGTCACGTTGCGGGACGCTCGTCCGTCTCGATTGTTATCACAGGCTATTGCGCAACATGAGCTCCTCCGGGTGCGGATTGAGGTAATACTGGCGCGCGATGTAGGGATCAGGGTAACGTCTCAGGTGATGTTTCAGGAGCGTCACCGGTACGATAAGGGGAATCTGTTCATGGCGATATTTGTCGATGACCTCGAGCAGCTCCGCCTTGTCACCACTATCGATGTGGTCCTTGAGAAAACCCATGATGTGGGTCAACACGTTGCTGTGCAGCTTGCGCGTTGCACGCTTCTTCATTGCCGTCATCAGCAGTGTCGCGTAGCGTTCCGCCAGTTGGGGTAGATCGGCACTACCGGCCGCAGCCACGATCTGCCCAAGCTCGCGATAGGCTGCCTCGTCATGTGCCAGGACGCTGAACTTATGGTTGGTATGAAACTCGATCAGCTTGGCCGGCGTCAATTGCGACCTGCAGAGTGACTGCAAGCGATGATAGACAAAGACCCGCTCGATGAAGTTTTCGCGCAGCACGGGGTCCATGAGGCGCCCCTCTTCCTCCACTGGCAGCAAGGGCAGCTCATGCATAATCGTCTGCGCATAGATTCCCGCACCCGAATCCACGGGCATGCCCTTGTCAGAATAGATCTTGACCCGCTCCATGCCACAACTGGGTGATCCGCGCTTGAAGATGTACCCACTCGCATCGCTCAGCTGGGCAGCGACGGTGCGCCCATACTCCAACAAGTCCTCAGTAACGTCGAGATCGGGATCAGCAACACCGACCACGCGTACTTGCCCGCCATCGGACATCAGGCGAATAGGCGGGCGAGGCACACCCAGCCCAATCGCCACCTCGGGGCAGAACGGTATCATTTCAAAATAGCGGGCCAGGGTCTTGGTGATGTAGCCGTTGTGCTTGTGCCCGCCATCAAAACGTACCTCTGCACCGAGCAGACAACTGCTGGTCGCGACGCGAATGGGCGAGTCACTGTCTTGAGGCAATTCAGTCATGTGGTTTCAGGAAGGCGCTATTGTCCAGATGCGGGTCGTTCAGGATATCGTAACACGCTTAACCCCTGCGAGAGCTCGTGACCGGTCATTAATGACGGGTGGCCCGCCGGCATCGGCGCCTGGGGCTCTCCGAATCCACAAGATCATAGGCATCAGCGACGTATGCGGGTCCCTTCATCACGACCACGACGAAACAAGCGATAGCGACCGTCAAGACGGCGGTCCAGACCGTCACTGCGGTTGCGATGGATATGATATCGACGATCTTGACGTGTTTGGCGATTTGAGCGGGCGTCCCTTCCGGCGGGAAACCCCGATTGGCCAGACTTATGACCAGCGGGAACAGCGTCCCGAGCAGCAGGGTGAGTGGCAGCTTTTTCAAGACCACCCACTCCAGGCCAGGAGCCTCGCGGACGAAATTCGGGAGTTTTCTGAGGAGTTTCATGTTGAGGCCCACTGTGCATGTGCGTCTGCTACGACCATATAGCATCGTACGGGTTCCCATGGCACGCCAGTCCCAGGGACGACACCACAGCTCATCATGGCGCTCGCTTCCCGCGCGCTCTTACCAGGGTAGGCGCCCACCATCAAAAGCCATGAACTGTCCTGATTGCTCCGGTTTCAGGCCGTCGAGAACATGCAGCAGGTAGTTGGAACTTTGCGCGGGCGTAAACAACTGTTGCCGCGGCACGTTGCGCTGAAACGGTTTCGATAAGGCAGTGTCTGTGGTACCCCGATGCAAGGCGGCTACCGCAACATTGGGCATGGTTCTCCGCCACTCTATGGCGAGTGTTTTGAGGCACATGTTGAGCGCCGCTTTTGACGCGCGGTAGACGATGGGTGGCGCATAATCACGGCCAATGACGCAGCCGCAGTTGCACTGGGTGTCCTTGTCCAGCTGCCAGGGTGTGTGGATCCAGCGGTCGTCGACCCGCGCCAGCTCCGACAGCTATTGGCGAATAAACCGGCCCGCCGGATCCTGATCCTGTAACTGCTTGACCGGCTGTGTTGCCGTGCACATGGAGCCTCGCCTGCAGCTGGGTCAGCACCTCAGTTGTCCTTGCCTCTAGCCGGGACGTCCACACGGCCCTTAATGGAAGGATGAAAATCACACCCGCGCTCCGGCATTAGTTATACAACAATTGTACGTTTCTACAATACTTGTATATCCCTGCTGCAAGGGTATGACGGCAAATCGTTACGCCGGCGCTTTCATCCGACAAATTTTTCCCTGGTACTACGTCACCGTGAGAGCAACGACACTGACCGCCCTGGGGGCGCCGTCAGCAGCGGTCGAGACGCCATCGAGGCTCGTGCGTGCGCAGCGGGCCCGCACCACAATGTCCTAGCGGAGCGTGGCGGCAGATTCCTCGGCTGAAGCCGCCGCACCGGCCTGGGTGTCACCGGCATGGCGCAACGGCAGGTCTACAGCTTGCTTGATGCTGAAAGCGCCGCGCAGTTCCCCGGCCTGGTAGCCGGTTGCCAGATCATAGGGGTAATCCGCCTTCAGTGCGGTCTTGATACTCTCCGGCAATTGCCCCGCCGCGCCGTGGCAGGTCAGGCAGATGGGCTGTATACCGATGGCCTGCATGTAACGGAAATATTTCTGTCCACTTTCGCTTACGACTTCCGAGAAACGCATTTTCTGCAAGGGTTCGCCCCTGTCCGCGCGCCTTGCGAACTGTGCCAGCACCTTCAGTTCCCAGGCGTCCGCCATACCCAGCATCGGGTTGCGCGGTTTAGTACTCACGCGCGTCACGCGCCAGCCGTTACTGCGCGACAATTCACCGGCGATCTTCGGCGCCACGTCGCGGCACACGGAAATGGCCGCAGCCGGCCCTTCGGCGCCCATGGTCTTCTTCAGCTCGCCGCCCAGCCGCTTGGCAAAATCGCCGACAGCGCTGCGTGCGGCCTGCTCACGCGCAGTGCTGTCATCACCCGCCGCCAGAGCGGCCACAGGGCTGCAGGACAGCAGCAGGAACGCGATGTGTTTCAGGGTTGCCTTCATAGTCATGTCACTCCGTGGTTACTGAATCTTGTAGGAACACCGCTGTGCCAGGCAGGTTAACAGGCGGTCCTGGCATCGGTATGCACTGAACAGAGAGTGTGGACCGGGCTGTGGAAAACATCCAGCGTCTGTCCTTCGGCGCACAGACGGTCGCCGTCGCGCAGCAGCTGGCGCTTCCGTACCCCAAGACCCGACTGCGGCATTTTCAGTACCGAAGACGCCACGTCCAGGACCTTCTTGAGTAACTTGACGCGAGGCTGATTACGTAATCTGAATGACAAAGCAGGCCTGTGCGGGATTCATCCGCGCAAAACTCACGCCTGATTCCCGCGTACACACATGCACACTGGTATCGGACTAGGAGGCTGTCGGACTTGGGCGATCGTAGCGAGCAAGGTGGGAGAGCGAGGCCATTTTTTCGATCGTTTGAGAAGAATAGCCGTAGCTATTTGACGAAAAGGATCGGGAAAATGGGGCGCTCTCCCACCGGCGCAGTAGATCAGCCCCAAGTCCGACAGCCTCTCATGAAACAAAACCTAACCTACTGAATGTATTGGCAACGCATTTGGCTGTTTGCTGCGCGACAGCGCGCCGCCTGCGGGGCGGGTACTCCTAGGCATTATCCCGGGAATCCGGCAACACACACAGCGCATGTTCGATGGCGTCAAACAGGCGCTGCTCTGTTACTCCCACTTTCGCCATGACGGCCATCCCGCACATGATGGCTGTGAAGTAATCCGCCAGTTGTTCAATAGCGGTATGTTCGGGCAAGTTCCGGTGTTGCAGCTCTTCCCGAAGTCTCTCTCTCAACAAACTGAAGGATGACTGGTCGACAGTCTTGCTGATGGCGGCCACTACACCCTGGGGTAAGGCCGAAATATCACAGGCCGTTGCGCTGTTGACTACCATACAACCACCGGGCAGCTCCGGTGCAGTCAGCATGGTCGCGACGGAACGCAGAAACGCTCTGATGGCTTTCTTCAGATCCGGCTCGGCGGCCAGCGCTTCGACATGTTTGGTCAACTGTTGCTCGCGGTAGCGTTCCAGTGCCGCGAGATACAGGTGTTCTTTGTTGCCGAACGCCGCATACAGGCTGGGTTTGCTGATGCCCATCGCGTGCGTCAGGTCCGCCAGCGACGCGCCCTGGTAACCACTGCGCCAAAACACTCCGAGCGCCGCATCCAACGCCCGTTCTTCATCAAAGGTACGAGGCCGTCCCCGTTCCACCGGTATTCCTCATTATCGTGTCAACAACTGCTTGACATTTATTATACCGATCGGTACTTTAAATACCAATCGGTATATATATCGCCGAATCCACACGAATTATCCATGTATAACAACGAATAACGTCAAGGAGGGAAGTATGCCCGAACAGCCTATCACCCGGGTCCTGGTCACCGGGGCCACCGGTTTCCTCGGTGGTAATATCGTCAAGGCCACGGCGAGCAACCCCCGGATTGCATGCATTGCCGCCTGCCGGAATCGCAGCAAACTGCCCAGACAGTTTTCCGCCGAAGCGCGCGTCGGGGATCTGCTGAACCCGGCGTACCGGCGCGAGCTCGTCGCGGGTATCGACGTCATCTGCCACGCCGGCACCTGGGCGTCGATGTGGAATCACAAGCACCTCGAGCGCGAGCGCTTTTTCGCGCCGACCCGCGACCTGATCGACCAGGCGATCGACCAGGGCGTAAAGCGCTTCGTACTGGCCAGCACCGTCGTCATTGGCGCGGTATCGAAGGACGGCAAACCGCACGATGATTTCTCACCCAAGAAGCACACCGGGTTCTGGCCGCACCTGGACTACCTGATGGACATCGACGATTACATGCGTGACAACAGTCATCGCGGCACGCAAATGGTCACCCTGCGACTCGGTCATTTCGTCGGGGCCGGCAACCGCTTGGGCATGCTGCCGGCGATCATACCCCGGCTGAAAACTTTCCTGGTGCCCTGGCTGGGCAGCGGAAGAAAACATCTGCCATTGGTCGCGGACAGCGATCTGGGCCGCGCTTTTGAGCTCGCCGCCCTGGCGGAAAACCTGGATGACTACGAGTCGTTCAATATCTGCGGTCAGGATTTTCCGACACTGCGCGAAGTGGTTACCTATGTTGCCAGGCAGGCAGGGGTGCCAAAACCACTCTACGACGTGCCCTACCCGGCCGGTTATGCCTTTGGCTGGCTGACGGAGACACTCAAACCGGTTCTGCCCGGGTCTTCGCCTTTTTTGACGCGTTCCATCGTGCGCTTGTGTGAGGACTGGGTCTGCCCCAACGATTACGCGGAGAAAAAGCTGGGGTATGTCCCGCAGAAAGCCTGGCGGCTGGCTGTCGATGAGCACCTCGCCGACCTGAAGCAGGAAGGCTACCCCTGGCCGATGCTGTGCCAGTCGTAATCGACACCCAGACGTGCCACTGATCATTTCGCGAGATCGTGGAACCCGGGCATGTTCGTGCCCGGCGACCCGTACCTTCACGTGTCAGGGTCAGGGGCCTGTCCATGACACAACGGTTTGAATACCCCTTTCAGAGCCACTACGCGACCGTCGACGGCGTACGGATTCACTACCTGGATGAAGGCCAGGGGCCGGTGATCTGGTTGATGCACGGTAATACGTCCTGGAGCTACCTGTACCGGAAAATGATTCCTCTGCTGGTCAAAGCCGGTTACCGGTGCTTTGTCCCTGACCTGATGGGTTTCGGATTGTCGGACACCCCTGAAGACGAATCCGTGTACAGTCTGCAGAAACACGTTTCCCTGATGTCCGGGCTGATCCAGCAGCTGGGTCTGCGTGATATGGTTGTCGTGGGACAGGACTGGGGCGGTCCGATTTCATTGCGCTATGCCATCGAACACAAGCGCAATGTCCGTGCACTGGTGATACCCAATACCTTTATCGAACGCTTTCCCGTCAATGAGAAGGAGCGAAAGAAACTCGGCATCATTACCGGCCCCTTGCCGCCCGGATTCTCCTTTCTGTTCAAGGGGGGCGCCTATTCGAGTTTTCTGATCAGGCACCTCGACGTGTTCCGAAAGTTTGTCTGGATGAAGTGGCGGACCGGTAATCCCTCCAGATTACTCGGCGCGGGTTTTCGTCGGCCGGTGGATCCCCGGGCGATGGAAAACTATCTCATGATTCACGATAAGCCTGCGCAACGTGCCGGCCTGGCCACCTTTCCAAAGATGATACCGAACCGGGAGGACCATCCGAATGCAGCCTATGTCGATCAGATCCGCAAGGAGCTGGAGCAGTGGGACGTACCGGTACAGGTGATCTGGTCGGATGGCGACATGGCGTGGAAACCGGACGAAGGCGCACGCATCGCGCAACTTGTACCGGATGGTCAGTTCTACCTTGTTCATCATGCGGGTCACTTCCTGCAGGAAGATGCCGGTACAGAGGTGGCAGAGCAAATGATCCGGTTTTTGCGCAGCCATAACATTGCATAGTCGTCGGCCGCATGTATTCGTCCAGTTGGACAGGGGCAAGCAGGCTGCAGCGGGATCCGCACATGCAGAGCAGGAGGATTTATGCAATGATTGGAGCGTCTCTTCTTGCTTGAGACGCTTCAGTAGCACGCAGATGGTCTGGCCAATTCAGGCAAATGGATGGCGTATAATACAAACACCTATTGAGGGAGGAGCATTCAAATGGCTAACAAACTGGAACAGGAAGAATACTTGTACCGGCGGGCTATCGATATTATCGAGTCTACTGATACAGATTATGACAAAGAGAATCTACTGTTCCAGGAAGTTTGGCTTCCGTTGGCCGACCTGTACAAAGACAGAATTACGGCACCTGAGCCAGAGGGTGAGGAATAGCATGAGGAATAGCAATAGACTCACAGGATCCCCAACGAGCCAAAACGACGCGTTTTCAGTCCTTCCCGTCAACTGGCGGAACGGAAGAAACGCAACGCCACTTCACTTTCTACACCACGCGCCGACCGCATTCGAACCTTGACCGGATGACGCCCGACCAGTTCTACTTAACAACCCGGGCAGAGCTGTTCAGACAAACGGGGCCAGTTCTTCCCCCACATTGCTATTGTGGGTGCAGGAGGAAAAAGCCGCGCCCCAGGGCAGCAAGGTGCTACCGACTCCCGCCCAGATCATCACTGAGCCCCAAGCGCAGGCGGTCGATCCGATCGGCGAAGACCCCTTGGACCATGCGATCACCTGTCTTGCCCGCAGCGTCTACTGGGAGGCCAGGGGTGAGGGTGATGCCGGCATGGAGGCCATCGCCAATGTCATTATGAACCGGATCGGCCACGAGGGCTTTCCAAACACCATCTGTGGAGTCGTCAAGCAAGGCCACGAGCAGGGTGCCTGCCAGTTTTCGTGGTGGTGTGATGGCCATTCGGATGTTGCAACGGAGGAAGAGCCCTACTCGCAGGCCAAGGAAATCGCCCGCAAGGCCCTTAACGGCCGACTCAAGGACCGAACCGGTGGGGCCCTGTATTTCCACAATCGGAAACTGGCACCCAATTGGTCCAAGGAATATATCAGGACGGTCGAGGTCGGCGAGCTTGTCTTCTACAAACCGGCTGGCGGCGCGGCCAAATAGGCTCTGGCTGTGCACCGCAATAATAAAATTCCAGTGTTTTTTGGAAACGTGATTTCAATGCAGGTGTCTGCCGACCATGGCGCAGTGGCGCTCAGCTGCTATCAGGCTTTGACTCCACGGGGCTTATTTCACTACTATCTGTACCGGTAAATAACGGGGTACCGGTAACTAACGGGCGCCGCCGCGACTGATCCAGGCGCTGAACCACAAAGTCACGCTGCGTCGACGGCCCCGCAGAAGGTAGCGATGAGTGCGCTGAAATTCGCGAAGCAGTACAGGGTACTATTGGCAGCCAGTGGCCTGGCGGCACTGTTCTGGGTGGGCGACAGCGCACTTGACGGCGTCTTCTTCGAAAATACCGGCTACTTCAACGAACTCTGGCCCAATGACCCCAAAGAGTTGTGGATGCGATGCATGGTGGTCATCGGAATCCTGTTTTTCGGAATGTTTGCGCAGGTCAATCTTAACCGGCGGGAGCAGGCCCGTCAGAGGCTGTCGCTGGCTGGCGCCGTGCTGCAGCACACTCAGGATGCCATACTGGTGACGGATGCCGAGAACCGCATCGTCGACGTCAATCCCGCGTTCGAATGGACGACGGGGTATAGCCGGGATGAGGTGCTCGGGGAAGACCCGAGACTGCTCAGTTCCGGGGAACACGATGCGGAGTTCTACCGCGCGTTCTGGGAACAGCTGCTACGAACCGGCAGCTGGGAAGGTGAGATCCACGACCGCAAGAAGAGCGGCGAGGTCTACCCCAAGTGGATGAACGTGACCACCATTAAGGATGCCCAGGGCAGGCTCAGCCATTATGTTGCCAGTTTTCGTGACCTTTCCGAGTTCAAGGCGACCCAGAAACGACTCGAACATCTCGCCCACTATGACACGCTGACCGGCCTGCCCAACCGCGGTCTTCTCATCGCTCGTCTCGAACAGGCGCTGAGTCTGGCTCACCGCAACCGCTGGACGCTGGCGGTAATCTTCATCGACCTGGATCATTTCAAGGAGGTGAACGACAGCCTCGGCCACAGTACCGGCGATCGTCTGCTGGCGGAAGTCGGAAAACGCCTGCTCCATTGTGTGCGGGAGAGCGATACTATCGCCCGGCTGGGTGGGGACGAATTCGTCATCGTTCTGGACAATGTTGCCAGTCCGGGCGCGATATCAGAAGTAGTGACCAAACTCAGGAACGCGCTCGGTGCCCCCGTCAACCTCGACGGTTACGAGCTGTATATCACAGCAAGTATGGGCATCAGTCTCTACCCAGAGGACGGCCGGAACCCGGAGGTCCTGTTACGCAACGCCGACTCGGCCATGTATCACGTCAAGAAAGAAGGTCGCAATAACTGGAGCGCTTACTCGGAAACCATGAACGAGCAGTCGCATCGCCGCCTGCAACTGAGCAGTGGTCTGCGGCGTGCCATCGACGAGAACCAGTTTTCGCTCGTCTACCAGCCGCAGCTCGATCTCGCTACCCGTAGCGTGTGTGGCGCGGAAGCGCTGATTCGCTGGGAACACCCGGAGCTGGGCATGATCAGCCCGATCGAATTCATCCCATTGGCAGAGGATACCGGAATCATCGAAGCAATCGGCGAATGGGTGCTGCATGAGGCGTCCCGGCAATTCACGCGCTGGCGAGACCAGGGCCTGCGCCTGCCCCGCATATCGGTAAACGTGTCGGCCCGACAGTTCAATAACGCGAATTTTATCGAACGGGTCGAACAGCTGGTGCAGAAGTACCGGCTGGCGCCGGGTTGCCTGGATCTGGAGATCACCGAAAGCCTGTTGGTGCGTACCGATGCACGCCTGCTGAGCGGTATCCAGCGGCTCTGTGCTATCGGTGTCGGATTTTCCATCGACGACTTCGGTACCGGTTATTCCTCGTTGACCTACCTCAAACGCTTCCCCATTTCGATGATCAAGGCGGACCGGTCCTTTGTGAAAGAAATACCCGACGACAGGGACGACGTTGAAATCACCGCCGCCATCATATCAATGTCGCACAAGCTCAACATGCGGGTCATCGCCGAAGGCGTGGAAACGGACCAACAACTGGCTTTTCTCAGCGAGCAGGGCTGCGATGCGATACAGGGTTACCTGTTCAGCCGACCGTTGGCGCCGGCGGCATTCGAGGCATTCATCAGAGAACCGGAGCTCTCGTTTCTGGAACGTCCGAAAACGGCAGCGAGTGTGTCCTCATGAGCACAGGCGGCATACACCCTCTCTTGCTTTGATCGATGGACCCGCCCGCGGTCATCAGCGTCGCCAGGCAGCAGCATTCATGCTCCACTGCAACGATTGCATTCAGTCAGGTTGCTATACTCCCCAACTGTAACCAACCCGGCAATTTCTGGTGCCGGACTCCACCCCGCTGACAACAGGGTCCACCGTGGACACGCAGCCACTTTCCGCCGGTGATGCACATGGACAAATCCGTACCTGGAAGGACCAGGACGGTGCGTTGCTGATCACGCACCCCCAGGGTCAGACCCGGGTCGAAGCCTGCGCAGCGGATATCTTCCGCGTCCGATTTACCCCGCAGGGAAGATTTTCCTCGCGACGCTCGTGGGCTGCACCCCTGGAACAAGCCCGATCGGCGGCGGGTTCGGCGGCCCTCAGCGAGGCACCGGGGGCTGTCATCCTGGCGACCTCCGCTTGCGAGGCGCGCCTCGATGTCATGGCGGGAACACTCCACTTTCGCCACCGGTCGGGCCACGTGTTTGCTGAAGACGCAACCGCGCCCCGCTGGCAGGTTCTCGGCGCTGACGCGGCACATTTACCGCCGGGCGCCGTCGCGCAGGTGCCCGCGCGGATCGCGGTGCAGCTGGACAAAACCATGCCCGGGGTTGAGGGGTACTACGGCTTCGGTCAACGCACCGGCAAGCTGAACCGCCGCTTCCGGCGACTCGTCAACTGGACCACCGATGTGCTGCCTCCCGGCCAGTCCCGTGCCAGCAACAACCTTTATCAGGCCCACCCGTTCTTCCTCGCACTGCGCCCGGGCTTCGCCTGGGGACTGTTCCTGAACTCCACCTGGTACAGCCAGTTCGACGTCGGAGCAGAGCGGGAGGACATCCTTCAAGTGTGGACTCTGGGCGGCGAGCTGGACTACTACCTGTTCGCCGGCCCGACACCGGCCGCGGTGGTGGAGCAATTCACCCGCCTGACCGGCCGGCCCCTGCTTCCGCCTCTGTGGGCGCTGGGGTTCCATCAGTCGCGCTGGAGCTACATGAGTGGAGAAGAGGTCGAGGCGGTCGCGCAGGGGTTCCGCGCGCGGCGTATACCGCTCGACGCCATCCACCTCGACATCGACTACATGCGAGGCTTTCGCGTCTTCACCTGGGACCCGCAGCGCTTCCCGGAGCCGCGTCGAATGATTCACCGGCTGCGGGGACAGGGGATTCGCACCGTAGTCATTGTTGATCCGGGCGTGAAGAAGGATCTGGGCGGCGGCTATGCGCCGGCCGACGATGGCCTGATGCGCAACGCCTACATCAGGAACCCGGACGGGACCTGGTTCACTGCCTGCTGCTGGCCCGGCGCGGTCCTGTTGCCCGATTTTACGCGTCGCAAGGTGCGGTCCTGGTGGGGCGCCTTGCACCGCGAATTCCTCGAAGCGGGTGTGGCGGGCGTCTGGAACGACATGAACGAACCCGCCCTCTTCGACCGGCCTTTCGGCGGGGACGGGGTGCAGCTGGTGGAGATTCCCGCCGAGGCGCCCCAGGGAGAGCTCCACGAGCGCACCTGCCACGCGGAGGTGCACAACCTCTACGGGTTCCTCATGGCGCGCGCCACCGCCGAGGGACTCAGCAAACTGAACCCGGGCCGGCGCCCATGGTTGCTCACCCGTAGCGCCTACACCGGCATTCAGCGCTACGCCGTGAGCTGGATGGGCGACAACAGTTCCTGGTGGGAGCACCTGGAGATGAGCTTGCCTGAACTGGCCAGCATGGGACTGTGCGGCAACCCCCACGTGGGCGTGGACATCGGCGGCTTCTACGAGAACTGTCACGGCGAGCTGTACGCACGGTGGATTGAGATCGGGACCTTCTATCCCTTCATGCGCGCCCACACGGCCCTCAACACACGCCCCCAGGAACCCTGGAGCTTCGGCCCGGAGATCGAGGCGATCGCGAGGCAGTCCATCGAGCTGCGCTACCGCCTGCTGCCCTATCTCTACACGCTCGCGCACCTCGCCCACCGCACCGGGGCGCCTGTGCTGCGCCCACCATTCTATGATTTCCCGGAGCAGGTCGACTGCCATGCCATCGAGGACCAACTGATGGTAGGCCCGCTGCTCATGGTCGCGCCGGTGTGCCGTCCCGGCGCACGGCAGCGCATGGTCGAGCTTCCTGGGGGGCCCTGGTACGATTTCTGGACCGGCCGGAGGGTGATGCAGGAATCCCTCATCCAGGCGGCCCCGCTGGGAAGACCTCCGGTGTTTGTCCGGGGCGGCGCGCTGCTGACCCTGGGGAACGTGCGCCAGTCCACTGGCGAGCCATTGGCCGAACTCACCGTGGCAGTGTACCCGGCAGCTGCCGGTCACTGGACCCTGCTGGAGGACGACGGCGAGTCCACGGACTACCTGGATGGCGTCGTGGCAGCGACCACCTTCGAGGCCGAAGAGCGGGCCAACGAGGTCCTGGTGAGGATCAACGTCCGCCAGGGCAGCTTCCGCCCACCCCCGCGAACGCTGCGCGTGCAGGTTCACCTGCCCGACATGCCGGCACAAGTGCTGGTCGATGGCGTCGCGACCGGCGAGTGGGAATGGGACGCCGCAATTCACGCGGCACGGGTGAGCTGGGACGACGATGGGCTGAACCACGAGGTTCTCACCATCCGCAGCCTCCCGGCGGCGCCTGCCTGAAAGAGGCGGCGCGTGAGGCTCGGCGCGGCGCCTGCGGCTAGGCCGGGGAAGCCACGGCCGGTGCAGATTCCCGCTGGGCGCGCGCGCGTTCCAGGGACCTGCCCGCCTTGTCGAAGAGGTGCGACTCACGCGCGGGAATACCGATCCTGGCCTGGTCCCCTACGCGGGTCTTGCTCTCGCCCGCGGCCTTGATAACGACCTGGTGCCCCTCGTTCAGGCTGACGTACAGGTAGGTCTCCCCCCCCAGGTGCTCGACCACCAGCACGGTTCCCATCAGATCCTGGTCGCCACCTCCGCCCTCCAGGATGTGCTCAGGGCGCACGCCCAGGGTCACCTGATCGCCCACATGAGTGCCCTGCGTCTTTACCGGCACAGCGAAATGGATGTCCCCCGGCAGGGCCACCGTGACCACGCCCTCTGCCACGGCGGTGACCACGGTTTTCAGAAAGTTCATCCTGGGTGAGCCGAGGAAGCCCGCCACAAACAGATTGCGCGGGTGGTGATAAAGCTCCAGAGGAGAGCCCACCTGCTCCACAAGGCCGGTGTTGAGCACCACGATCTTGTCGGCCAGGGTCATGGCCTCCACCTGGTCATGGGTCACGTAGATCATGGTGGCGTTGAGGTCGTTCCTGAGCTTCGCCAGCTCGATGCGCATCTGAACTCGCAGGGCGGCGTCCAGGTTCGACAGGGGTTCGTCGAACAGGAAGACCTTGGGCTCGCGCACGATGGCCCGGCCGATGGCCACGCGCTGGCGCTGACCACCAGAGAGCTCCCTGGGTTTGCGCCGCAGCAGGTGCTCGATCTGCAGGATCTGCGCGACCTGCGCAACCCGCTCGGCGATCTGCTGCTTGCTGTTCTTGGCGAGCTTGAGGCCGAACGCCATGTTGTCGTACACCGTCATGTGGGGGTACAACGCATAGGACTGAAAGACCATGGCAATGCCCCGCTTGGCGGGGGGCAGGTCACTCACCACCTGGCCATCGATGAGGATATCGCCCTGAGTGATGTCCTCGAGACCGGCGATCAGGCGCAGCAGCGTCGACTTCCCACAGCCGGAAGGGCCGACGAACACGGTGAACTCGTTGTCCTTGATGTCGAGATCGACACCCTTGATGATCTCGGTGCCGTCGAATGCCTTGCGCACGTCCTGTAGAGTCACATCTGCCATAGTTCATTTCTCCAGCAACGCACCAGGCGGCGGGCAGCCCCACGGCGCCCGATGCCAGAAACCCTCTACCCCCGGCCCACGGGTCAACCTTTCACGGCCCCGGCCGTCAGACCCGAGACGATCCTGCGCTGGAAGATCATCACCAGGACGATCAGAGGCACGGTCACGATCACGCTGGCGGCCATGATGTTGGCCCAGGGCAGCTCGTAGCTGCTTGCGCCGCTCATCAGCGCGATGGCCACCGGCACCGTGCGCATCTCGTTGGACAGGGTGAAGGTCAGGGCGAACAGAAACTCGTTCCACGCCGCGATGAACGCCAGCAGGCCCGTGGTAGCGAGGGCCGGTCCCATCAGCGGCATGAACACCTGGGTAATCACCACCCACGGCGTCGCCCCGTCAACCAGCGCCGCCTCTTCCAGCTCCCTGGGCAGCTGGCGCATGAAAGTCGTGAGCACCCACACGGTGAACGGCAACGTCATGATCAGGTAAGAGAGGGTGAGCCCCAGGAGGTTGTTGTACAGCCCCAGGGCGCGAATCAACTCGAACATGCCGGAGAGCACTGCCACCTGGGGAAACATGGAGACTCCCAGGACAACCATGAGCAACGTCAAACGACCCCGGAACTGCACCCGGCCCAAGGCGTAGGACGCCGTGACCGCCAGCACCAGAGAGATCGTTACGGTAGAGAGCGCCACGAACACCGAGTTCAGGATATTGCGTCCGAAGGGCTGCTCGCGGAACACTGACAGGTAGTTGCCCCAGGCGGGATGGGGCGGCCAGAAGTCTACACGAAACAACTCGCTGCCGGTCTTGAGCGAGGAGACGATGGCCCAGTAGAACGGAAACACCGTGTAGATGAGCAACAGCGCGACGACCAGATAGAACGCCGCGCGGCCCAGAAAGCGTTTCACCGACCGTGGCATGGCGCCCCCCTAGTCGAAGCGCACGCGGCTCACCGTGACGAAGATCGCAGTGGCCAGCGCGATGATGAGGAACAGCAAGGTGGAGGCCGCCGACCCGTAGCCCACGTCCTGGAAATCCACCAGCTGCTGCCGGGCGTACACGGACATGGACATGGTGTCGCGACTGTTGGAGGTCAGCACGTAGATGAGGTCGAAGATGCGCAGCGCATCCAGCAACCGGAAAATGATGGCGACCATCAGCCCCGGCGCGATCAACGGCAGGGTTATCTTGAAGAAAACCCGCACCGGATGGATCCCATCGACTTTGGCTGCCTCGTACACCTCCCCGGGCAACAGCTGCAGCGCGGCCAGGGCGAGCAGCGCGACGAAAGGCGTGGTCTTCCAGACATCCACCGCCACTACGGCGCCCATGGCCAGGCCGGGGTCGGCGGTCCAGGCCAGCGGCTGATCAACGAGTCCCAGCGCCAGGAGCAGGTGATTGATCACCCCGTAGAGGTCGTTGTACATCCAGCCCCACATCTTGGCCGAAACGATGGTGGGGATGGCCCAGGGAATGAGCACGGCAGCCCGCAGCAAACCTCTCGCCGGCATGTTGGCGTTGAGGATGAGGGCGATCCCCATACCCAGAATCACCTCCAGAGTCACCGAGCTCAGTGCAAACACCAGAGTGTTCCACACCGACTGCCACCACACCGGGTCCTGAACCAGATAAAGGAAGTTGTCCAGCCCGACGAACTGATGGTCGCCGAGGTTAGACAGGTTCGCGTCGGTCAGCGAGAAGTAGAACGTGCGCAGCAGGGGCCATCCGGCCACCAGCGCCAGCACCGCGAGCATCGGCAACAGGAACAGATAAGCAGCACGCACCCGCTGGCGGGTCAGGGCCGACGCGCGCCGCGGCCCCGTGGTGGTGGGCGGCAGAATTTTTTCTACAGACGTCATCACACTTCCCGCTACCAGCGGCGCCCTCCCCGGCTCAGCCGGTTGAGTGTTGCGGAGAGCTGCGACAGGTTGCTCTGGGCGTCGCCCTCTCCGGACAGCGTGGCATGGACGGCGTTCCAGAACTCGTTGGACACCTGGTTGTATCGAGTTCCAGTGACCCGCGACGGGCGGGCTACGGCATTGGTGAAAGTCTCCACAAGCTCGCTAAAGATGGGGCTGGCGGCCAGCACTTCCGGATCCTGGTAGAGAGCCCGGTAGGTGGGGTTGTAGCCGCCTGCGATGGCGCGACGTTTCTGCTCAGCCTCGCTGGTCAGGTACTTAACCAGGTCGACGGCTTCGTCCTTGACCTTGGAGTACCTCGAGACGGCCAGCTGCCAGCCGCCCAGGGTGCCGGTATGCTTGCCCTGGGGCCCACCTTTGGGCAAAGCGGCAACAGCCACCTTTCCCTTGACAGGGCTGCCCTCGCTGTTGGCCAGCGCCCAGGCATAGGGCCAGTTGCGCATGAACACGGCGTTGCCCGACTGAAACACGCCCCGGGACTGCTCCTCGTCATAGTTCAACACTCCGATCGGCGTGATCTTGCCAATCCACGACCGGGCCATGGTCAGCGCCTCGGCAGCCTGGGGGTTGTCGATAGTGGCCTTGCCGTCGGGCGCGACGATGGTCCCACCGCCGAAGCTGTCCACCCACTCGAGGGCATCGCAGGTCAGACCCTCGTAGGCGCGACCCTGCCAGACATAACCCCACAAGCTGGTATTGCCCGCGGCGCGCTCCTTGTCCTGGATCTCGCTGGCCATCTGGGTCAGCTCCTGCCATGTCGTGGGAACAGACTTTCCGTACTTGTCCAGCAGATCCTTGCGGTAATAGAGGATCCCGGCGTCGGTGAACCAGGGGAGCGCCACCAGCTTGCCATCCACGACGTTGTTGTCCACCGCGGTCTTGAACTGCGCATCCAGCGTCGCTTGCTCGACATAGGGCCTGAGATCCACCAGGTGGTTGTGGAGAATTCCCGGCCAGATGACATCTATCTGGAACACGTCGATGTCGCCGGAGCGGGCGGCCAGCAGCTGCTGATACAGGGCCAGACGGTCCGTCGTGGAGTTGGGGGTCGATACGATGCTCACCTCATTACCGGTCTTCTTGGCCCACGCTTCGGCGCCCGACTTGCACACCGTAAGCTCAATGCCCACGGCACCGCAGGAGATCGACACACTCGCCCCCCACGCTCCCGCCACCAGGGTGAAGCTGCATACGACTGCGAGGCCGAGTGTCCGGTAGCGTCGCTTGCTCATATCTCCTCCTGTTGTGTTGTTCTGCATCACGGTTTCAGCGGATCGCAGGCCGCGCGTACGCGATCAACCCCGCCCGCGACCTGGGGCCGCGCCTGATCCGCGCCCTCGATTATATGTGAAATAGACGCCCTTTCCCCAAGTCCATCCGGCCGCAGGGGTGGTGCGCACCGCGTCCAGCCCCCCGGCGAGAAGCCGTACTCGAAGCCCATGGGCATCATGACGCCGACTGTTGCCCGGGTGGCCGCCATGGGCACCGGTGGCTTGAGCGTATGCCCGTGTGCAAAGCTCCAGGGGCGCCGATGATGCTAAGGTCAGGCGATCATCGTCAGTCTGCACCGTATCATCCTGCGAGCCAGGCGACTTCATATTGTTGTCACCGAGGTGTTCGCCCAACTGGGTGAGTCGCCGGAAGGCAGCGTGACCGGCATCGCAACTCATGTCGTGCTTGCACGCAAGCACAGACACTGTCCCGCAAGTCAGTGACAATACCAGCTGAAACAGCCTGAATATAATTGAGGCAGCACAATCTCTGAGCTTGACATCAAACGGCGACACCCTATTCTCCTCGTACAGATCGCCAGGCGAAATCCGACGCACGCAGGAGCAGCTGTTCCGCAAACGGGTCTAGCGGCAGCCATGGACAAACAACCGGAGCCACCCAAGGATAATTCTCAGGTGCGCTGTGTGCCGGAGACATCCATGCCGATGACATCCAGGGCATCAGAATCACCAACCAGCGTGAAACAGTTGTGCTTTGGGAGCGCAACACCGGCAAGCCGGTGGGACGGGCCATTTCCAACGGGTGGATATTAACAAGTCGATGAAACTTCGAGAGAGCAACATCGAAAAACTGCCGCTTGGCACTTTCGACGCACTCATCATCGGAGGTGGCGTCAACGGCGCGGTGTCCGCCGCGGCCCTCTCCGGCAAGGGAGCGCGTGCGGCCCTCATCGACCAGCGCGACTTCGCCGGCTTTACGAGCCAGCAGTCCTCGAACCTTGCATGGGGCGGTATAAAGTACCTGGAGAGCGGCGACTTCGCTCTGGTTCGCAAACTGTGCTTGAGCCGCAATCATCTGCTCCGTAATTACCCGAGCCGGGTGAAGGAGATCCGCTTCTTCGCCACGATCGACAGGGGGTTCCGCTTCCACCCCTGGTTTCTGTGGCTTGGTACCTGGGTCTATTGGGTGTTCGGCAACGGGTACACCCGTCCACCGCGGCTGTTGAGCAAGGCTGACATCCGACACCAAGAACCAGCGGTGTCTATCGACAAGGCCCTCGGTGGCTTCGAGTATTCAGACGCTTACCTCTACGATAACGACTCGCGCTTTGTGTTCCAGTTCGTGCGTTCTGCCATGGACCGCGGTTGTATCGCCGCCAACTATGTGGAGTCGCTGGGCGCCCGTCGCGAAGACGGCGTCTGGATCACCAAGGCGCGCGATACCGAGAGCGGGCGCACCTTCGAGATTCGCTCGCGGGTGCTGATCAACGCCGCCGGGCCTTTCGTCGACCAGCACAACGCCAGGACCGGCGAACAGACGGAGCACCGGCACCTGTTCTCCAAGGGAATTCACCTGATCGTGCCACAGATCACGCCGAACCAGCGCGTCCTGTCCTTCTTTGCCGACGACGGGCGGTTGTTTTTCGTGATTCCGATGGGCGTGCGCACCTGCATCGGCACCACGGATACCCCGGTGGACAGCCCCTTTACCGAGGTCACGGACGAGGATCGCGACTTTGTGCTCGAGAACATCAACAGGCGGCTGAAACTGGATCGCCCCTTGACGCGCGAAGACATTATCGCCGAGCGCTGCGGCGTGCGCCCGCTGGTCATCAAGACGCAGGGCGAGAGTCGCGACCGGGACTGGATGCAACTGTCGCGCAAACATGAGATCGATCTGGACCGCGCAAATGCCCATTTATCCATCTTTGGCGGCAAGCTCACCGACTGCGTCAATGTCGGCAACGAAGTGTCCGAACTAGTGGCTGGACTCGGCGTCGAGCTGCCGTACCCGGCCTACAAGTGGTATGGCGAGCCGCATCGCTCGGTGTACGAAGAGTACATGCACCAGGCGCGGCTCATGGATCTGGACAGCTACACCTCGCCGGAGTCCATCGAAAAGCTCTCCAGCCGGCTGTGGCGGCGTTACGGGCAGCAGGCCTTCGAACTCCTCGAGGAAATCCGTGAAGACCCGCTTCGGGCAGAAGTGCTGATCAAGGGCACAGACTATCTGCGCTGTGAGATTCGACTGGCGCGGCGCCAGGAGATGATCATCAAGCTGGAAGATTTCCTGCGGCGTCGTTCCAAGATCGCGCTGGTGATCCGCCGCAACGATATCAAGCATGCCGAGGGGCTGATGGAGGCCTGCAAGATCCTGTTCGGCGACCGGGCCAAGGCCTGCTACGATGAGTACTTCGGATCGGAAGGTACCGTCACCGCTGCTCAGTCCAAATGACCACGGCCTTCGCAAACCCGCGCATGACCAACTGAGGAAACGCTGCAATGAATCGCTTTCTCGGATAAGTTATCGGCACCGCCCTTCTCATTAACATCACGCGATTGATGCTGGTGCTACTCTCACACGGTTGCGCATGGAAAGATGCCCTGGTGACTGTCACGCCAAAGACCGTCATCCGGTGGCACTACATAAGAAAGATCTGATGCCGACTTAGTAGCTTGACCTTAATCACGTAACATGAACCGGATAGTTGCATAAAGCCGGGGCGGTAATCAGGTTTCGACAGGTGACTTACAAAATGAAATGCATCCTAGGAGAGGCTGTCGGATTTGGGACTGATCTACTGCGCCGGTGGGAGAGCGTCCCATTTTCCCGATCCTTTTCGTCAAATAGCTACGGCTATTCTCCTCAAACGATCGAAAAAATGCCTCGCCCTCCCACCTTGCTCGCTACGATCGCCCAAATCCGACAGCCTCCTAGTGTATTGATTCAGGAATTCACCTGTGTAGGAGCGCCGTCCCGCGGCGCGAATCGCGGCCAGGAGGCCGCCCCTACAACCTGCAGGAGCACCCGTGCCGGGCATAAACACCATCCCTCCCGCGCGATCACGGCCAGGCACCCTAAAGGGCATAAAAGGCCGCTCCGACAGTAGGATCTATGCAATGATTGGGCTAACGCGCACGTACGGGTATTTACTCATTAAACTTGCTCATCAATACTGTATAAAGATGCAAGACAGTTTCCTTTAATGCCTTACACAATACTTACAGGCAGGCGTAATTGTGAAGCAGTCATTCGCTGTCACGAACGGCTCACTTGGGTCGAAGGACTCGGAAGTTTTGCACTTCGATTAACTGGCCAATGCTAACATGCGTATTCCGACTCGGTCATTCACCATCGGCTGGTTTTTTGCCTGAATCCGGGACTATTCCGCCACGCCGCTGTCTTCCGATGCACTCTCTGCCTATCGCTTACACAGTAACGGACGATTAATCCATTGGCCAGCGAAACTCATACTCACTCGGCGCGATACACCGTTATCTGTATAGGATTACTCGTAGGGCTTGGGTTCTATGCCGCGGATATAATCATTGACGTGTTTGTATTCCATAACGGGACCTTGTTACAACAGTTTCTGAACCCTACCTACCACGAGACGTGGATGAGAATTTGCGTACTGTTTCTGGCTGTCGCCTTCGCTATCTATGTACAAGTTTTGCTGCGACGCGAACGTGAAAATAGCCAGCGCGTAAAGACAGCAGAAAGATTTCTTAATACCGTTATCGATAACATTCCCAGCATGATCTTTATCAAAGATGCTGTAGACTTACGCTTTGTGCGCGTCAATCACACCGGGGAACAGTTGTTGGGGTTAACAAACCAAGAACTCATCGGCAAAGATGATCATGATGTCTTTCCAGAGTCGCAGGCGGCGTTTTTTAGCCGTAAAGACCGTGAAGTGCTGGCATCGGGAACCGAGCTGAATATCCCGGAAGAAGACATCGACACGGTGGCTTTAGGAAAGCGGTGGTTGCACACCAGGAAAGTGCCAATACTCGATGAAACAGGTCAGCCGATTTACTTACTAGGCATTTCCGATGACATCACTGAATCCAAGCAGCGGGCATCAGACCTAAAGAAGACCGAAATGCGTTTCGCGACATTATTCAATTCGGCAGCTGACCTTATCTTTGTTATTGATCAAAACGGCACGATTACACAAACCAACCGCTATGCCTGTGAACACTCAGGCTATGGCGAACATGAAATTGTCGGGAAACAAATCAGGCAGTTCTTTACCAGGGAGTCGCAAGGTGTCTGGGATAGTAATTTTCTCGGCCTCAGGAAACGAGGCCACAATCGGGCAGACCTCGAGTTCGTCTGCAAGGACGGCCGTATCCTTAAACTACAATGCGGGGCAACCAGTGTGCCTGATGAGAGCGGCTGTTTCACCTCCTTTTTGATCATTCAGCGGGATGTCACCGATAAAGCGCGCGCTGAAGAAGAGCTACAGCGTCACCGGCAGGAAATAGCACACGTCATGCGACTCAACACCATCGGGGAAATGGCCTCAGGTATGGCGCACGAATTAAACCAGCCATTAACTGCATTGATCAGTTATTGCGGCACAGCGGCGTCGATGGTGGCCTCACTGCCGTCAGAATCAACACAACTGGGCGATATACTGGAACGAGCGAAGAAGGAGGCACACCGGGCCAGCGCGATTATTCGGAACCTTCGTGAATTCGTCAGCAAAGGGGACAACCAAAGAGAGCTTCTGGTGATTGATCAAATCGTTCAAGCAATCGACAGCCTGATTGATGCAGACCTCAGACATGTCAACGTGAAGATAGAAAAACATCTTTGCGGAGACAGGTGCAAGGTACTTGCGAATAAAGTTCAGATTGAGCAGGTCTTGATCAACTTGGTCCGCAACAGCCTGGAAGCAATAACAATTGGCGAAATAACCGCTGGGAAAATCGTCTTGCAGACCCGCCTGTTGCCAAACGACTCTATCGAAGTAACTGTAGCTGATAATGGACCTGGTATTAATGCTGACATGGTTGACAAACTATTCCACCCATTCCACTCAAATAAAGCATCAGGGATGGGTATGGGATTATCCATCAGCCGCTCGATCATCGAGGCCCATGGAGGAAAGCTATGGGCAGACCCACGGCGCCCTAACGGCGCGGTATTCGGGTTCCATCTCCCGAGAGTGAGTGACACATAACCATGGTCCAGGGCCAGGCACGTGTTGCATCGATCCGTTGAACCCACCACGACTAAACGAGCACCTCCAGTCAAAACCGGTCATACGCGAGCTTCGATGATCGGACATTCACGGCCCTGTACACAGACTGCCTGGTTTACCTAAGCGCACGACGGTGCCGTTCAGAATTACAGCGCCAGCTCTTTCCGGAGGTTAAGGCGTTGGGCGTTAAGATTTGAGGACATCATATTCGGTTGACATAATATATGGAATCGCGTATATGTATAAAAGTGAATATATCCTCTGACATTCTTTTCAAGGCGTTGGCGGATCAGACACGCTTGCGGTGCCTGATGCTCATGGCTGAGGAGGGTGAGTTGTGCGTGTGTGAGTTGACACATGCAATCGATACCACTCAGCCCATGATTTCGCGCCACCTGGCGCACCTCAGGGAAGCCGGCCTTGTCGCCGACCGGCGGCACGGCCAGTGGGTCTACTACCGCCTGCATCCCGACATGCCGCGATGGATGAAAAAGGTGATTGCTGCCACGGCGAAAGGCGTGGTGGAGGCCAAGCCCTTCGCCAGGGACCGCGCTGCCTTGCACAGAATGCCCAACCGTCCCGGCACGAAATGCTGCGCCTGATCAACCCCACAGACCCTTCCGGAGACCGCCATGTCACGTTTACACCTCCATATCGCTGTCGATGATCTGCACCATAATATTGATTTCTATTCAGTGCTGTTCGGCGTAACACCTACTGTGGTGAAGGCAGACTATGCCAAATGGCAACTTGAAGATCCCAAGGTGAACTTCGCCATTTCGTCGCGTGGCGGTAAACCGGGTCTCGATCATGCCGGTATTCAGGCGGACAGCGCCGATGAGTTGGCTGCGATCGAAGCCCGCCTCCGGGAGGCGAACCTGCCCGGTGAAGCGCAGACCGGCACCACCTGCTGTTACGCCAAATCGGATAAATACTGGACCATGGATCCGCAGGGGATGGCCTGGGAGGCATTTCATACCCTGGGTGAGGCCGCGCTATTCAGCGAATCGGCGCCTGTGGAATCTGGATCCGTCTGTTGCGCACCGAAACTTTCCAGCTGCTGTTAGGAAACGAGTTTGCGCGTATTGTTTCTATGTACGGGTAATTCCTGCCGCTCTCAAATGGCGGAAGGCTGGGCACGGGCACTTGGCGGTGACGGATTGGAATTCCAGTCAGCAGGCATTGAGGCGCATGGCAAGAATCGCCGGGCCCTGCAAGTGATGCAGGAAGCGGGCCTCGACATTTCTGGTCAGGAGAGCACCCGCTTGACCGATGACATGCTGAACTGGGCCGAGCTGGTGGTGACGGTTTGCGGACACGCCGATGAACACTGCCCGGTATTGCCACCGGGCACCCGCAAGGAACATTGGCCTTTGAATGATCCGGCCAAGGCAACGGGTAACGACACAGAGATCATAACCGTGTTCCGCACCAGCCGCGATGAGATCCGGCAGCGTGTAGAAAGTCTGATTGCGCGCTTGAAGTCAGAAAGAGTCGAGAGTGGGGCTCGCCCGGTATGAGCGCGCAATGCGAGACCACGGTGAAGCGCGCGTCAGGCTCTGCAATGGGGGTTTTCGAACGCTACCTGACCGTCTGGGTGTTCGCCTGCATTGTCGCGGGCATCGGCTTGGGCCATCTGCTGCCGCATGCTTTCCAGACGCTGGGCCGATTGGAAATCGCGCAGATCAATCTGCCGGTGGCAATACTCATCTGGCTGATGATCATCCCGATGCTTCTCAAGATCGACCTGAAGGCGCTGAAGGGTGTCACGGCGCACTGGCGCGGAGTGGCCGTCACCTTGTTCGTGAACTGGGGCGTGAAACCCTTTTCGATGGCCTTGCTCGGCTGGGTTTTTATCGGTCATCTGCTCAAGCCGTGGTTACCCGCCGCGCAGATTGATTCCTACATTGCGGGCCTGATTCTGCTGGCCGCCGCACCGTGCACGGCGATGGTGTTTGTCTGGAGCAATCTCTGCGAGGGCGAGCCGCATTTCACGCTCTCGCAGGTGGCGTTGAACGACGTCATCATGGTGTTTGCCTTCGCGCCTATCGTGGCGCTGCTGCTGGGGTTATCGTCGATCACTGTGCCCTGGGATACCCTACTGTTATCGGTGCTGCTCTACATTGTCGTGCCGCTGGTTATCGCCAATGTCATACGCGGTCTCATGCTCAAGCACGCGCAGGGGCCTGCGCAGCTTGCTGCGCTGATCAAGGGCCTGCACCCCTTCTCGCTGCTGGCGCTGCTGGCCACACTGGTGCTGCTGTTCGGCTTCCAGGGTGAACAGATCCTCGCGCAGCCGCTGATCATTCTGCTGCTGGCGGTGCCGATCCTGATTCAGGTCTTCTTCAACTCGGGCCTCGCCTATCTGCTCAACCGTGCGGTCCGCTCGCCGCATTGTGTCGCCGGGCCGTCGGCCCTGATCGGGGCCAGCAACTTCTTCGAGCTGGCTGTCGCCACGGCCATCGCCCTGTTTGGTTTCGAGTCCGGCGCGGCGCTGGCAACGGTTGTCGGTGTGCTGATCGAGGTGCCGGTGATGCTTGCCGCCGTCAAGGTGATCAATGCCTCGCGCGGCTGGTACGAACGGCGCGAGGGAGTTATGCCGTCGGCCTGCTGCTGAATGGCTTGAACACGCTGTTGGCCTTCCTGCGCTACTGGCGCGAAGGGCTGGTCGATTTCCGTGGCGGGGCAGCACCGGCGGCGACGCTGCTGCTCGAGGTTTTTACACAGTCTGGGTCGATTCCAGACGTTTGCTTAGACTCGAGTCCTGCCGATCGAGCAATGTTGCCAGTGCCATCAGGTGAAGGACAAACATGCGCCGCTGGTTTCGTTATCGGCTACGGGATAAATCTCGCGAGCGGCTGGTAGAGATTGGGTGCGGCTCTGAAGAGGTCGGTGGCAATGTGCAGACACTTGCCACCGACTGCCGTATTGACTGACATGTGGTACAGGCCTACCTCACCTCCCCTTCGAGCTGCCTGATGCGATCTTTCAATTGCTGCATTTCTGAATTGCTGGAGCCGCCTCCCGGTACAACGATCGTAGGCGTGGAGCCATAGCCGGGATAGCCGCCGTAGCCGTAGCCAGGCCCACCGCGATAGTCATCGTAGCGATCGTTATCACGATTGCCGCCCATCCACTTCGAGGGATTCATCATATTGCCCATGTCGAACGCATAGGCCGTGTTGGCAAGCCATAGGCTGATCGCCACAAATGCCACCCTGACTGTTCTTTCCTTGTTTTGAATTGTTTCTGTTCCTCCGAATATTGAAAGCAATCACCTCTGGCCAAACGAGGCACTGTCCTGTCTCCAGACCCCCCTACCCCACTCGCCGGTCACGACGTCAAATAAAAGTACCGGCATGCGAGCTCAGGTCTGTTGTGGCGGCGGATAATCTGCCAGCAGACACCTGTTTGGCCAATGGCAGCATTGGGTTCACAGTCCCCGTTAAGTGGTTGTTTATGTTAGCCATGACTGAACGATCGGGTTGGGTCGCGAGTTGTCTGTTAGCGTTGCTAATACGCGGAATGATAAACCTCGGGTTCGGGCGAGGTTACTCCGCAGGGTGCTCCCGGCTGGGGGTAATTTAAACTGTAATATCCAGTTTGCATGTGGCTCATCGCTGTAGCAGCCGGACGAGGCCAATCGGGCGCATGAGCAGCTGCTCAAGGAGGCTCAGGCACGAGGACCTGTTGCTGTGTAAAGTTCGTCAGAATTTTACCGTTGATATTGCCCCGCACCAGCGGGGCTTCTTTATTCGGCGACTGAACTGTATGACGTCAGCCGCACGCGGTAGAGGCCCCAACGAATGACTTGTTAGACGTTCCTGTGAACCTTGCCAGCGCCGTCCGTCGCGCGACTCAACCACATCTCGAATTCGCGCATACTCGCTTGTGGCGCGCGGAAGGCTAACCTGATGGCTCCACAGTGGTTCTCTACATCATCAAACCACGCACCGAGGCCATTCAGTTTGCCCATAACGTCACCCATGTAAGGTGCGGGCGTTTCCACAATGAACTGAGCTAAGGCATTTGCCATAAGCGGGTAGCTCTATCTTGCTCGTAACAGGAGGACGCGGGATTGCTATCTATCCCGGCACTGACAACCCGGTCAATACGAACGACTACTTTTTGCGCTTCGCCAGAACCAGCGCGCAGATGCCGCTGACGCAAGCGACGACCATGACGCCGATGGCGATAATGACGACAGTGAGGTGGAAGGCGTTCATCGAGACAATCTCCAGGCTTGGGCTCCGGTCTGCAATTCAAATTCAGGGGCGGCGGCTACCGCACGTTTACGCTATGGGCTGCCAGCCGAGCGGTCAATTAGTATAAACCCGTATGCTGCCTCTCGCGGAGCCCAGGAGCGACCCCGTCCGCTTGGACGATTCGTTACCCGCCAGGCGCCGGGGTATGGACCCGCCCCTGATAATCGGCCCGGTTGCCCGGAAACTATCCGCATTCGCTGCGACAATGAAAATATCCTGTAACCCTTGGATAAATTTGGCGTTCCCAAGACGGAAGCACGTCAGTCATCGACATGGCAGGACCCTAGGAGTACCCGCCCCGCAGGCGGCGCGCTGTCGCGCAGCAAACAGCCAAATGCGTTGCTGATAAATTCAATAGGTTAGGTTTTGTTTGATGAGAGGCTGTCGGATTTGGGACTGATCTACTGCGCCGGTGGGAGAGCGCCCAAATCCGACAGCCTCCTAGTGGGTGCTGCAGGTGCACGACCTGGCAGAACAGGTACCCTGCAGCAGCAGCAGCAAATCAAGCATGCCCTGGAGCACACCCCTGATATGAGCGCTTCGTGGTTGGCCTATCGGGCACAACACACAGATACACTGCTGGCTATGCTCGAGAACGGCGCAAACGCAGAAGCCCTGCGGGCTTACCTTGACGGCTGGTGGGTGCGCCGGGATCGAGTCGGCGATAGTGATCCACTTCCCGTCGGCACAGAGGACACGCTCCCTCATAGAACACTGTCATTTGCTTTGTCATCGAGCTTCCTCAGGAATGCGCCACCGGATATCGTGTGAAAAATGTATAATCTTTGTATCAGTTATGTCAACTGCTTATTTAGACCATTGAATCCCGATATATCTGAACAACTAGTGGAAATGTATAGCAAACAACCGTAGCTGGATCGCCAACAGCGGAATTTAACAACGGCAACGGTTTGAGGGGCAGCCCGACTGGCCGCCGGACCCCTCGCCTGTCTGGTCTTGCGCCGGATTAGGACTGTTCGCCGCCCAGTTCCAGGTCGAACTCGGCAGCCCGACCGTTACGATTCCCCAATGACCGTCGACAGTCACCAGGTCACCGTTTTTCAGGATCTCAGTGGCGTTGCGGACACCGTTGACACAGGGGATGCCGAGTTCCCGCGCGATGATCGCGCTGTGGATCAGCATTCCGCCGCGGCGTTCGGCGATGGCGCTCGCAAGCGGAACCAGGTCTGTCATCGCAGGCTGAATCGCATCGCAGACGAGGACTTCACCCTGTCGGGACTTGCCGAGGTCGCCGCGCCCCTGAATGCAGCGCACCGCGCCGGTGGCGGTACCTGGCGACGCTGGTTGGCCGATCAATTGACGTGGGGTCTCTCCCGGCGGCGCGCAATATAACTGCGTTGCGGGTACTTTAGCGATGGGTTCAAGCGTGATTGGGCCGAACGATGGTTCGCGCAGGGCTCGAACTATCGGCTCGACATGCGCGCCGCTGGGACGCGCCTCGTTCCATGCGAATCGCCGCGGTAATCCTGGCGTCTGTCACAAACGCTTGGTAAGCCCGGGTCGTCAGGCAGAATCCCCTCGGCACTTCGAATTCGGCGCGCGCGATTTGTGCCAGCTTCGCCGCCTTGCCACAGACAAGCTGTTCGTCCCCTTCTCCGGCCGCATCGAGTGAGATCAGGAGCAGTCGCTCGGAATCCATTGGCTGACCTCCTGGAATCGCGCGACATGCAGAAAACGCACCACATCGACGCGAAACAACGCACAGGTTGGGGCTTGCACGAACGATTTCAGATACGGATGGCGAGCGACCAGCAACTCGGCCCACCGGTCAAACTCGCCCCCGCGTTCGATCATTTGCGAACGACCCGTGACGGTTACGGCTTCGATTTCCATCAGTTCATCTGCCTTGTTTGCCCGGTTGTCGATGACCAGTGCGACATGATCGCAGTCACTGAGCAGGCGGTACTTGCGGGTTGCAACCGGCGTGACAAAAACCGCATGCCGTAGATCTTCCGAAAACGCAAAAGCCACCAGTGCTCCATACGGCTGGCCCTGACCCTGAACGCACAGCACCGCATAGGGCTGTTTGGCGACCAAATGCTGGATGTGCTCCCGAACAGCCGGGTCAACTGTTGCCCCTGGACTATCCCTGATGTCGTCCTTATCGAAAAGCGGTTTGTCGGGCTTTTTCATTGCATTCTTGTCCATTCCCTTGTTTGTGCCATGGCACCCTCCGCCAAGGATCGGTGACACGCCGATCTGGGATTCGGTCATGAATCCATGTCGGATTTCTGGAGTGTAGCAGTGTCGACTTCAATCAAGAACCCGGTTTCCGGTTTGCGATTGACGCAGAGTTGCGGTGCACTCGTCCGGCTCCCGCTTATGGCGTAATTACCGATTAGAGACAACATGCCGTAACGGTGTTTTTCGTTTGCGCACACCCCCAAAGTATTATGGCTGCGAATTTGCCACGCTTTGCTGACGGGTGACCAGTTTTCATCATGCTTAAACAGTGAGGTAGAGCGGGTCGAATATTTCATACACTTTTTTCTGGTATTTGCTATGAACTTTACTGTTTCGGCAGCATCCCATGCTTGTGCATAAGCGGGATGCTGTATGAAGTGTATACAGACTGTGCGAACACACCCGAACACCATCATCTGATAGTAGCGTTTAATCCACAACATGAGGAACCCAGGATGACCCAACCAACCCAAGGGATCAAGCGAGGCCTGTTCTTCAGCACATGCGCACTGGCGCTCGGTGCGTTCAGTCGCGTCACAAACGCACACGTCTGCATGAAAAAGCCGTATGGCCAAGGCTATATGGCACCGATGCTGCCATATGGCATGCAGGGGTATTCCGGCCCGATGCGGCCATACGGATACCCCGAGCAGACCTACCGCGCACCAGCGTATCAAGAGACCCCCAGTCGGCACGCCGACCAGGCCAGGCGACAGCAAGACACTCCAGCTTCGTCGGATACGGCACAACTGCCCGCACATGAACCGGACGTTCGAAACAGCAACAGCGGCCGGTAATTTCAATACTCTGATCAAAGCGGTTGTCGCGGCCGATCTTTACGACACGCTGCGCGGAGAGGGGTCATTCACCCTGTTCGCGCCAACGGATGCCGCCTTTGCGAAGCTGCCCGACGGGACGCTCGACGGGCTATTAGCTGACAAGGACAGGCTCGTTGCCGTACTGAGCTACCACGTTGTCCCAGGACGGCTGACGGCGGCGGATCTTTTGCAGCAGCGCGAGTTCAAGACCGTGCAGGGGCAGACACTCTCGATTGGTGCGCTCGATGTGGTCAGTGCTGACATCGAGACTGCCAACGGCATCATCCACGTCATCGGCAATGTTATGTTGCCAAACTCGTGAGGAACAGCGGCGCGCATCCCTGCACGCCGCGCAAACACAAAGGGTGTATCAGCGTGCACAGCGGTTTTGACTGGGAGGAGACATCTTAACGCTGCCAGAAAGGCGGATCTCGAGCCCATGCCGCGACGCCACCAATGCCGATACCCTCTGCTTCAACCACCACCAGCTCCAGAGAATCAAGGCCATGCGCATCGTAGCGATGCAAAGGCACGGAAAGGCAGTTCACGCGCGCCGGAGCATCCCAGCTATCAATCGCACCTTCCCACTTCAAAGCTTGATGTTTTCGATTTCGATCACGTGATCGAGCGCATCCTCGATCATGTGGCGCGCGTGTGAGGCAGTCGCGTGCAAGTAGGCATGCAGCGCCGCATCGCGGGGACTGCGGCTTTCGCACTCGGCACTGTAGCGCTCGAAGCCGGAGAGACTGGCAATCAGCTCGGCGAGATGGCGGGGACATTCGCACTTGACTGTCGAAGACAGCGCGGCCAGCTGTGCAAGTGTCTCATCGTCGTAACGCCGCGGCGACGCGGGCTGCGTCATCGCGGCGCCTTCCGTCGCCGCCGGCACATGCATCATCGACGAGCAGTGTGCCTGCAGGGTGCACGCATCGATCGGGGCGCGCAAGGCCGAACATTTCGCAGCTGGCAGTCGCCGCAGCGCCTCCGTCGATGCATAGCGATACACCACCACCACGTGCGCTGCTTTGGCTCCGGTCAGCCAATCGACCACGCGGGTGGCGGTATCCTCGTGCAGTGTTGTTTGTTCTATCACCAGCACGTCAGCTTCGGCCTCAACCGCACGGGCCTCAAAGTCGGCGATGTCAGCATACCGGGCGACGGGCGTGATGCCGGTCAGGCTGTCGCCGCCGGCCTGGATCGCCCTTGCCAGCGACTCTCCCACCAGCATTACGCGACAGGGTGCTTCGGTCACCACGCCCTGGGGGCGCGGCACGTGTTGCGCCTCCACGGTGCGGCCTTGCAGCGTCTCGAAGTCGAGGGTCGCGACCTCACCGATCGCATCACCGGCGTCCACCAGTTGTTTCATCAGGCGCAGGCGCGCCACATCCTGGGCGCTGTATAAGCGCCCGCCGCCGGGTGAGCGCTGTGGGGACACCGCCGCGTAACGGCGCTCCCAGATGCGCAATGCATCCGGTGAAATACCGGTCAATCTTGACACGGCGCCGATCCGGTATTGGCTCGGCGTACTGCGGGGCTGCTCAGTCATGCCTTCCCATCGGTTGTGAACTGGTTGTGCAACCGGCAGGGAGGATGGATCTTTCCCACCAGATACACTATGTTTCGTATATTACATGTCCTCGACGGCAATGAAAAATTGGACTGTTGTCCTGGACACTACAGGACTCTTTGATTCCTTCTGTTGATTTCCTGGGTCGACTGCTGGGTGCGACTGGCCAGGGTACGTACTTCGTCCGCCACCACGGCAAATCCGCGTCCCTGTTCGCCTGCTCCTGCCGCCTCGATCGCTGCATTCAGCGCCAGCAGGTTGGTCTGCTCGGCTACGCCCCTGATCACATCCAGGATCGAGGTAATCCCCACACTATCCTGCTCCAGCGCGTGAATGGTGTCTGCCGCCTTTTCGATCTGATCAGCGAGCTGCAGCAGCTTATTCCGCGCCTCATCAACCACCGACTTTCCCGCCAGTGTCTCGCGATTGGCGTTTTCGGCCGCGTCTATTATGATGTCTTCATATCTCGACCAGTGTGTACATCGGGCCACCAGCGCTTGAGCACAAATAATCAGTCAGCATTTGCTTATCTCTGGCAACACCATCGTCTCCACGATTCTGCCAAAAACGGCCCAATTGAGAATCTGTTTGTACACGTGGCAACAAGTCACTTGCAAAAGCTGTAATACCGTTATAACCACCAAGACGCTCATACAGTGATCCCTGATTCATAGGATTCCCCCTATTTGTTTAATGCGCATAACGTCTTTGCATTCAGTATGAATTAGTATCCAGTGAAATATTGCAGTATGCTCTGGTTAAGGCAAGCAAATAGACTTTGCTTGCCCGTATATCAAAACGAGAATCCGTAGACGGAAACACACTGCGCTGAACGTCGCCTTCGGGTCGGAAATCCCCGTATCGCAGCTGACCGACCGAGTTGGGTCGTTGAAAGGCAGTATTTTTGCAGCAGCAGATAACCGGCCTTCAAGAGATTGCGGCACGGCAGGGCAAAACAGCATGACGAGAAGCAGGATACGTATTCATGCCTATTGGGCGTTTTGGTGCTGCTTGTTCTGCTGCATTTCCGGGTTTGCTGCAAAGCAGGGCGAAATAGAGGCGACGATCGACCGGGGCCAAACCTGGATCATGGAAAACCCCGCCTCGAGCGAAGATGGTGGCTTCCTCGATATGATCGATGAGGTGCTGTTCTACCTCACGATCGAGCGCCTGACCTCCGATGGGCAGCAGGACGTGCGCTACGGGCAGGCGGCTGAGGACAGCGTATCCCGGCTCGCGACATCGCGCGAGTTCGATCAATGGCTGGAAAAGCCCAACAAGACGTTGATTGAACACTACCATCTCTTGTTGGCCACCCATCTTCTGCAGATCGCTGGAAGGCCGACGCCCGGTCGAGACGCTGTGGTCAAGCAGGCCCAGGGTGCGCTGACAGAAAGCGATTTCGAGAATCCGACCATAAGACTCACTGTCGCTCTGTTGCTCCAGCACCTTGGGGCAACGCCGCGGATCCGGGTGGAAGGCCTGCTGGAGACCAGCCTCATCAATTACGTGGCGGCACTGGGTGCATCGCCCTGGCCTGGGCAATCGCTGGGGGTGCCGCCGTTCCAACACACTTTTGGTTATTACGCCTTGGTGCATGAGGTCGCCGCCCTGACGGATTTTGGCCGCCTTCCAGCATCTGCCTGGTTGATGGATCGCAGAAGCCAGGTCAACCGAATCCTCCAGGAGGGTGCGCGGCGAGCCATGATGACAGATTGCGTTGACCTGCTGGCAGAACTGCTGCTGTGCAACCACATGCTCGACTTGCCCTTAACAGGGGAGTTACGTGCCGGTGTGGAGTTCCTGGTGGAAAACCAACGTGCGGACGGCACCTGGGGCGAGCAGAAAACCCTTCGCGCCAATCGCACGCGCCATGCGGTACAGACGGCCACAGCAGCCCTGATGGCATACAAGTCAATGGGACTGACCCGCTGATTACACCACGACGGAGAGTTGTACCCGATTCGGGTCTTACGCAGTGAGACATACATCAACATCAATGAGTGATGGCGCGGGGCGGATCAGGCCGAAGACCGCGAGGCACCGAACCGCTGGGCACGATGGGTTATTGAGACTCAGTTAATACATGACAGATGGTGTCGATATGGCGAGAGTTGGCGGCTCAACCGCGTCGCACCATGTCCCGTGGTGAACTGGTAATTATTAGCTGAAAACGATAAGTGAGAAGGCTTTCGCTTGCCATCATCCGCCGCGCTGATCTCAACCAATCCCGGTGGAACTCCTATTGCCCTGGGCTCTGTCAGGTGCCCGTCGCAGCCTGATCAACAATTCGCCAGACACAGGTTGTCCGCCAGCTTGTGGTCTACCCGGAATTCTGGCGACAGCTGAACGCCCGTTTTGGGTGGCGGGTTAAACCATTAGCGGCTGCTAATATTAGGGAACGGTGAACGGTCGCTTTCGGGCCTATCCAAGCTTGTTCTTACATCACTCTATTGTTGCTGCTTTGAGCAGCCGAATTTCCGCAGATTTAGACGCTTGGCGATAAATTCCTCGCGGGTCCACCCGCTCTTACGCCCGTTATGCTTTACACTTATTCTGGATTAGACTGACAGCCTGTCAGACTCTGCTGTAGTGAGAATACTCCCTTGACGGTGTCAGCCTACGAACACCAGGCCCGCGGATACGGCTGTAAACGAAATAAATAAGTAAAGATACATCATGAAAAGTGATCGAGAGTCCAAGGCACAGACCCTGCCCAGAGGGGTAATGCTGAACGCCTACCCTGACAGTATTGGTAAAAATCTGGCAGACACTGTGGAATTTCTCAAAAGGCCCGAGCTCAAGGATGCCTTCTCGCTGTTCTATATCCTTCCCACCTTTTTCAACAGCGACCTGGATCGCGGCTTTTCCATCATCGATTACAACATCAATGAAGAGCTTGTGAGCCCGAAAGACCTGGATGAGCTCAACAAGCTTAGTATACAGATCAAGCTCGACCTGGTGCTCAATCATTTGTCTGTGCGCTCGCCGCAGTTCCAGGATCTGTTGAAAAACGGCAAGGATTCGCTCTACCGGGACTTCTTCATCGACTGGGACGAGTTCTGGGACGGCCAAGGTACCATGGGACTGGACGACTATGTCATACCGAATCCAGAGCATCTGGCAAAGCTCTTCCTGAGAAAGCCCGGTCTGCCGGTACTGAGGGTGCGCTTTCCGGATGGTGCCCTCAAGACGTACTGGAATACCTTTTACCAGAAAGTGGACTTCGATGAGATCACGGCCCGGGACTTCGCCGACATCAAAGGGCTCGATCCGAAAGAGGCACAGGCCATCGCCGACCACATCAAGATCGTCATCAAGGATAAAGGCTGCCTGACAACCAGGGACTTTGAGCACATTGCCCATCTGAAGGACGAAATTATAGGCGCCATCTGTGGTAAGCGTGAGTACCTGGGCCAGATGGACCTCAACGCCCGTTCGGAACTGGTCTGGGAATTCTACGACGAGACACTGCGCAAACTCAGCGAATACGGCGCCAGGATTATCCGCCTCGATGCTTTCGCCTACCTGCACAAGGAACCCGGGCAGCCGAATTTCTTCAACCGGCCAGGCACCTGGGATTACCTGAAGCGCTTGCGGAGCATTGCGCAGAAATATGACCTGACCATCTTCCCCGAAATACATGCTGAATACGGTTCCGGTATCCACGAGGAGATCGCGCAGGAGGGGTACCCGATCTACGACTTCTTCTTTCCCGGACTCCTGATCGACGCCCTGGACCGGGGCAGCAATGAGGCCCTGTTACACTGGATAGCGGATATCAGAGCCAAAGGACTCCAGACTATTAATATGCTCGGCTGTCATGACGGCATCCCGGTGCTGGACCTGCGCGGCAAGCGGGTAAACGGTATCTACCGGCCGGGCCTGCTGAACGACCAGCACATCAACGCCACCATGGCGCGTATTGTTGAACGGGGCGGCATGACCAAGAACCTGTACGGCACCGACGGCAGGAAGATCGATTATTATCAGGTCAACGCGACGTTCTTCAGCGCCCTGGGAGAGGACGAGCGGATGCTGCGTCTGGCCCGTGCCATCCAGATGTTCATGCCCGGTGTCCCGCAGGTGTGGTACCTGGACCTATTTGCCGGTACCAACGATTACGCGGCAGCGCAGAGGGGACGTACCGCGGGACACAAGGAGATTAACCGCACTACGTTAAGGCTCATTGACATCGAGACCGGACTGAAACGCCCCATCGTGCTGGAGCAGCTCGACCTGATCCGGCTGCGCAACGTCTCACCGGCGTTTTCCGGCGAGATGAGGATTTTCGAGACCGAGCCCCACCTGTTACACATCTCCTGGCAACACCCGGAAGCCACAGCAACCCTGAAAGCCGATCTGCGCACGCACAGCTTCACGGTTTACCGGGGCGACGGTACGGACGATGAGATCTTTATGTCCTTCGAGTAGTATCAGGTCCCAGGTTATCAACCCGGGCTGAAGCTCGACAGACTGTTACGGAGCACGAAAATGAGAATCCTTGCGACCGATCTGGACCGGACATTACTCCCGAACGGAAGCTGGCCACCGGACCCCGGCGCCATCGATCTCTTCAATGAACTCACACAAAAGCATGACGTGCTGGTCGTCTATGTGACGGGAAGGAACCTTGACCTGACCGAGAAGGCGATCAGGGAGTTCGGTATCCGTTATCCCGATGTACTTATCGGCGACGTTGGCACCTCGATCCGAAAGTACGGGCAGGACGGCTGGAAGCCCCACGGCGGCTGGGATACGCATGTAAAGCGGACCAGTCCCAGGTGGGATGCGGACGCGGTCCGCAGCGCCGTAGCCGACGTGAGCGGTCTGACCGAGCAGGAGAGCGAGCATTGCGGTCCGTTCAAACAAAGTTACTACGTTGAGCATGACAGGAACGAGGCCCTTCTGCAGGCAGTCGATGAAAAGGTCAAGGGCAGGTTCGACGAGGTCATCGTTTACAGCTTCGACTCCCAATCCGGCAAGGGCCTGCTTGACTTTCTCCCGCAAAGCGCCACCAAACAGACAGCGCTCGAATACATCGCCGAGGAACTTGGCGCCACCAAATCGGACGTTGTTTTCTGTGGCGACAGCGGCAACGACGTCTTCCCGCTTACAGCGGGCTTTTCCGGCGTCCTCGTGCGAAACGCGGACGACCAGCTCGTCGCCAGCGTCAGGCGGGCAATTGACACCCATCCTGGGCTGAGGGTTTATTTTGCGAAAGGCGGCTTCAAGGGCCTTAACGGTTTCTACACCAGCGGCGTCATCGAGGGTGCCTACCATTACGGAATTTTCCACGATACCGACTGAACCACCACTGGGTATACCGTATGCGGGGTCGTCTTTCGCTGCAGACTCGCAAACGTACCGATTATCGGCCAGCTTATGGCCTGCCGCTGATTGGCAACTACCTGAGCTGCCTGTTTAGGCCGATTCGGGTGATAGTCACCATGTAACATAATTTCGCACAGAACTTTCAGACCTTGCTTACCGGTGCCACCTAGGCCGCTGGTACGCCAGCCTCTCCATCAGCTTATGACGGTTATCACTGGAGCAGTACGCCAATGACACCAAGCACACGAACCGCCATAGCCATTACTGCTGCATACGTTGTGCTTGCGCGCTGGATGTTGGGTTTTCTTGAGGGTGGACTTGACTGGAGCAAAATGGTCCATCAAAGCGTCTTCTTCATTCCAATACTGATTCTATGGGCATGGTGGTCTTACAAGAGAGGCCGCCGTAATTAGAGGCATTACCGTTAGGCCGACTGATAGCCTGCGCCTATCGCGACACGATAAATAAACAATTTCCTTAACGCTGCAGCATTGACCATACTTTCAGCGGATACGATCACCGAAGGAGTGCAGCAATGGCCGACAAGACACGACTCACAACGACAGCCGGAGCCCCGGTAGTCAGTAACGACACCTCCAGGACCGCTGGTCCGCGCGGCCCATTACTGCTTGAGGATTATCAACTCATCGAAAAGCTCGCGCACCAGAACCGCGAGCGCATTCCCGAGCGGGTTGTTCATGCCAAGGGCTGGGGTGCGCAGGGCACCTTCACGGTGACGCACGACATCACCCGCTACACTTGCGCAAAGCTGTTCGCCGAGGTCGGAACGCAGACCGAAGTGCGCGCGCGCTGGTCCACGGTGGCCGGCGAGCTGGGCGCCGCAGATACCGAGCGCGACGTACGCGGCTTTTCGCTGAAGTTCTACACCGAGGACGGCAACTGGGACATGGTAGGCAACAACACCCCTGTCTTTTTCGTCCGTGACGCTTGCAAGTTCCCCGACTTCATCCGCACGCAGAAGCGACACCCCAGGACCAACCTGCGTTCCCCCGAGGCATGTTCGATTTCTGGGCGGCGCAGCCCGAATCCGTGCACCAAGTCACCATACTGATGTCGGACCGCGGTATCCCGGTGAACCCGATGCACATGAATGGCTACGGCTCGCACACCTTCAGCTTCTGGAACACCAAGGGCGAACGCTTCTGGGTCAAGTTCCACTTCAAGACTCAGCAGGGCCACAAACACTACACCAATGCGGAAGCCGAAGCGCTGATCGGCAAGACCCGCGAGGCCTATCAGGAAGATCTCTTCAACGCTATCGAACAGGGAAATTTCCCGAAATGGACGCTGTTCGTCCAGATCATGCCTGAGAAGGACGCTGAGAAGACACCTTATAACCCTTTCGATCTGACCAAGGTGTGGCCGCATGGCGACTACCCACTGATCCAGGTCGGCGAACTGGCGATGAACCGGAATCCGGAAAACTATTTTCAGATGGTCGAGAACGCGGCTTATTCACCATCGAACGTCGTCACGGGGATCGGATTCTCGCCTGACAAGATGTTACAGGCCCGCGTCTGGTCATACGCCGATACGCACCGCTACCGCCTGGGCACGCACTACGAGGCCCAGCCCGCGAATGCGCCGAAAGCTGCGAGCGTCCAGCACTATCACAAGGACGGCGCGATGCGTTTCTTCAGCAACGACTTCGGTAACCCGGATGCGTACTACGAGCCCAACCAGTACGGCGGGCCGGTGGCCGGCGCCAGCTTAGAAGAACCGACGCTTTCCATCTCGGGTGATGCCGACCGCTACATGCAGGAAGACAGCGATGCCGATTACCTGCAGCCACGCGCTTTGTACAACCTGTTCGACACGGCGCAGAAGTCACGGCTCTATGCCAACTATGCCGCGGCGATGGGACCGTGCTCGAAAGGGGTCAAAGAGCGCTGGTATGCGGTGCTGGAGCGGGTGCATCCCGAATACGCCGCCGGCGTTCGCGAGGCCAACGAGCGCATGGAGTCGGACGTCAACGCAGCCCCCGTGACTGGCGACACGCCGGTAGATTCGGCAGCGGGGTGAAGGAGCGAGGGGGCGCCCACTCCCCTAACCCGAGCGCACTGTGCACGGAATCGGTAGCGTGGTGGACATGGCACAAGCCGATGTGCAGCAAGAGCATCACGAGCAGATCGAGAATTTGCGCTCGAAGCGGGGGCGGCGCAGGAAATGCTGCAGCTGAAAGACGCCAGAGAAGATGCCTGGGAAGACTTCAAAGCGCGCGTGGGAAATGAACCACTAACGGAGACGACGTGATGGCCGGTCGCATAAGTTTTGTGATGAATCGAATTAACGAGCGGCTGTGGGTTAAGCCGCTGGCGATGTGTTTGCTGTCAATTACTGGAGCATTCATTGCCCGAACTGCAGACTATACCAGCCTGGGCAGGTTTGTGCCTGACATTACCTCACAGTCAGTCAACACTCTGCTCTCTGTTATTGCTTCAAGCATGCTGGTGATAGCCACTTTCTCTGTCGCATCGATGGTCTCCGCCTATGCGTCGGCGAGCAGCACGGCCACGCCTCGCTCATTTTGTTTAGTTATAGCCGACGACGTTTCCCAGAATGCTCTCTCCGCTTTTATTGGCGCCTTCATCTTCAGCATCGTCGCACTAATCGCTGTTGAAAACAGCTATTACGATAAAGCCGGCCGATTTACCTTATTTGTAATGACGTTAACGATCTTTGCTATCGTGATAGTCACGTTCGTACGCTGGGTCGATCGTGTAGCACGGCTTGGACGCCTGGGAACGACCATCGATAAGGTGGAAGCGGCAACCGCCGCTGCCTTGAACCGACGCCGGCGGGCAGCGAACCCTGGCGGTGTATCTTTGGCATCGCGCCAAGCTGGTGTGAAGACGGTTTATGGCGCTTCAATCGGCTATGTGCAGCGAGTCGATGTCACGGCGTTGCAGACGTTTGCGGAACAATCGCGGGCGCACGTGGAGGTCGCTGCATTACCCGGCACTTTCGCGGCACCGGGACGCGCGCTAGCCTACGTGGCAACCGACTCCGAAAGTTCGACTGATATCGATACAGGCCGGATAGCGCAGGCATTTCTGATCGGTGATGACCGGACGTTCGACGAGGATCCCAGGTTCGGACTCATCGCGCTTGCTGAAATCGCAAGTCGCGCCTTGTCCCCGGGTCTGAACGATCCCGGCACGGCAATCGCTGTGATCGGCACTTTCGTGCGACTTTTTGCACGCTGGAGCGAACCTGATGAGGAACACGACACGCAACCGGCCGAATGTGATCGCGTTGCCATACCCGAAGTATCTTTGCAGGATATGTTCGAGGATGCCTTCAGGCCGATTGCCCGCGACGGTGCGGGTACCATTGAAGTCGTAGTGCGGCTTCAGAAAGCGTTCGCGTCGCTCGCAACGACTGGAGATGCCATTATGCGGGACCTTGCCATACAACATGCCCGCCTGGCACTGGCGCGGGCAGAGAAGGCACTGGATTTCCCGCACGATCTGGAAATCGCGCGAAAGTGCGCGGAATTTGCGATGCCAGGGGGGGGGTATTCAGGGACAACGGCAGGCAAGTCCACGTAACCATTGTGGCGCCCTGCCCTTCCCGCTACGCTACCGGTTGCGGACAACGCGCCAATCACGGAACCGGAGCCACCCCACCCCCGGTCGGGGCGCATCGCTTGATGTGGAACCGGATCGCCATTTCCACGAACAGGTCCAGGAAGAAAGACGAGTGACCCACAAGGAAGACTTGCTCAATCATGCAGCACTTGCAGAGTAGCGAGGCCGGCACCCTGGCAGGGCACGCCATTGGTGTAGCCGCGCGGTTCAGCCGGCGGGCAGACTGACGTGGACGATCTGAAATCCGGGCTGGAGAAACAGGTCGACGGTCTGCGCGAACCGTTTGCTGCGTTTATCGGGGCGCAGACAACAGCCAGTGCATTCCTGATGATCGCGCTGTTCGCCGCCCTGGTTGCAGCAAACTCCCCATATGCCAACGACCTTGAGGCGATCCAGCATTTTTCGCTCGGGATTGTGTTTGGCCAGCAGACGATCCAGTGGCCATTGCTGCACCTGGTAAACGACGGCCTCATCGCTCTGTTTTTCTTCCTCATCGGCCTCGAAGTCAAACGCGAACTGATCGCCGGAGAACTCCAGGATAGCAATCGCGTAGGCCTTCTGATTAGCGCCGCCGTCGGCGGCATGGGCATACCGGCAGGCCTTTACCTGGCGTTGAACACGGGTTTTCCCGGCGGGGTCGTCAGTGGCTGGGGTATCCCCATGGCGACAGACACGGCAATCGCCATGGGCGTGCTCGCTGCGCTGGCCTCCCGCGTGCCAAAGAGCGTGGTGGCCTTCCTGGTCGGTGTCGCCATCATCGACGACATCGGCGCAATCCTGGTGATTGCCTTCGTCTATACCGAACAGTTGGCCTGGAACGCCCTGGCGATTGCAGGGCTGCTGCTACTGCTGCTGTTGCTTCTGAACTGCGCCGGATTTCGCCATCCGTACGTTTATGCGCTGGTCGGCATTGGATTGTGGTTGGCAATCGTGCAATCCGGCATACATGCGAGCATCGCTGGCGTGATCGTGGCAGCCACTGTTCCTGCGCGACCGAGCATGCATCCGGGCGAACTCCAGCAGAAAGTCGGGGCCGCTCTCTCCGACGTCGCCGCCGGCACTGATCACATAGACGTGCTTGGTGAAGCGAAAACCCACCAGAAAATAACCGAAGTCGAAAATCTTGCGCAGATAACCACCACGCCGCTGCGGCGTTGGGAAGACAGCCTGCAACTACCGGTTATGCTGGTCGTTTTGCCACTGTTCGCCTTCCTGAATGCCGGCGTTGTAATCGATGGTTCGGCGCTGAAAGGCCTGCTGCTGGATCCTGTAGCACTCGGCATCGTGGCCGGTCTGGTGATAGGCAAACCCGTCGGCATTCTGGTCGGTGTCTGGCTCGGTGAGGCGCTCGGCATCGCGAAACGCCCGGAAGAACTCACCCATCGCAAACTTCTCGGGGTGGGCCTTCTGGCAGGTATCGGCTTCACCATGTCGACGTTTATCGCGCACCTCGCCCTGGAACCGCAAAGCACGACGCTGGCGTCGGCCAAATTGGCAATCGTCGTGTCATCAGCAATCGCCGCCGTGATCGGGTTCGTGGTGTTGCGCTTCTGGTCGCGTGCGAGACAAACACATAGTACTTGATGAGCGTTAATTGCAGCATGCACGCGGTGACCGGTAATGAGCGATCGTGCTTTGGAAGCTATTAACTGGAGGCCGGCAATGACCGAGGCAGCAACGGATAGAGCCCGAGACCGATCAGATGAAACTCCGGTTCTCGCTCCGGGACGCAATTGCTGGAAACGCGAGAACGCTTCCCGCATTGCCACACTCATCGATACTGCGGATTACTTTTCCGCATTCGCCGAGGCCTGTCACGCCGCCGAGCGTCAGATCCTGATTCTCGGCTGGGACTTTGACCGACGGGAGCGGCTGCACCGCGCCGACCGGGAGGGCGAGTTTCCCGATGAACTCGGCGCCTTTCTCGTCGCTCTGGTGAAGCAAAAACCGGACTTGAACATCTACCTGTTGTTGTGGGACTTCAACATGATCTACGCTGCGGAACGCGAGCTTCTGCCGGCTTTGCGGCTGCGGCTGCAGGCCCCATCCCGCTTCCATTTCCGGCTTGACGACGGGCATCCCAGCGGCGCCTCGCATCACCAGAAAATGGTTGTCGTCGACGATCGTATCGCCTTCGTCGGCGGCATTGACCTGAGTCGCTGGCGTTGGGATACCCCGCAACACCAGCCCGATGATCCGCGTCGCACCGATCCCGACGGCAAGTCTTACCCGCCCTTTCACGACATCATGATGCTGGTCGAAGGCGCGGTGGCCGGCCGCCTGGGCGAACTGGCGCGTGAGCGGTGGCGGCGGGCGCGTGGCTGGCAAATCAAACCCCCGACAGACGTACAACATTCTCCATGGCCAAACAGTGTTGCCGTCGAACTGGCAGGCGCGGATATCGCTATCGCCAGAACCGAACCCGCCTACCGTGGTCGCGACGCGGTAAATGAAGTCGAGCGTCTCTACATCGATGCCATTGCCGCGGCTCGGGAGACCGTCTACATCGAAAATCAATATTTCACCGCCCACTCTCTGGCTGACGCCCTGGTCGAGCGCCTCGCCGAAGAAAATGGACCGGAAGTGATCCTGGTGCTCCCCGAGAAAACGGGGGGTTGGCTGGAGCAGGTCACCATGGATGTCGTGCGCGGACGCATTGCGGACCGGCTGCGTAATGCGGACAGGCATGACCGCCTGAGGATCTACTTCCCGCATCAACCGGGGCTGGGCGATGCCTGCATCAGCGTACATGCCAAGCTGCTGATCATCGACGATCGCCTGCTGCGCATCGGCTCGTCCAATACCAGCAATCGCTCGATGGGGCTGGATACGGAGTGTGATCTGGCGCTCCAGTCGAGACAGCCGGACGATAAGATCGCCCGCTACATCAATGGACTGCGATCCCGTCTGCTGGCCGAGCATCTCGCCTGTGAGCAAGAGGATGTCACCCGGGCAGTACAGCAGCAGGGCAGCGTGATCAAGGCGATTGAAAGCCTGCGCAGCGACCAGCGAAGCTTGCGCCCGCTGGACTGCGCGGTTCCTTCAGACGTTGACAAGATGGTTCCGGACTCCTGCCTCATCGATCCATCCGAACCTTTCAGTGCCGACTATTTCGTCGAAGCATACGTGCCGAAATCCGGCAAATCGGGGGGCCGGCGGCGCTTGTTCTTGTTCGCCGCGATCGTTGCCGTGTTGCTGGGACTCGCTGCCGCATGGCGCTGGACGCCCTTGCAGGAATTACTGTCTCCTGAACACATCGGACAGTATCTCGCCTCGATATCCTCGTTCGAGGGTCGCGCTGCGGTCGCCATAGGCGGATTCATCATCGCCAGCCTGCTGATGGTGCCTGTCACCCTGCTGGCCGTCGTTGGCGGCATTGTGTTCGGCGGTTGGCAGGCCTTCGCCTACGTTCTCGCTGGCGCTATGGGGGCATCGGCGATCGGCTTTTTCGGCGGCAGGTTACTTGGGCACGGTTTGCTGGAGCGACTGAGTGGTTCGCGCGCCGAACAATTGAGCAAGCGTCTTGCGAAACGCGGGACAGTTGCAGTGGCCATACTACGACTGGTTCCTGTCGCTCCGTTCGCTATCTTCAATCTCATTGCGGGCAGTTCCCACCTGGGTGCGCGGCAGTTTCTGGTAGGATCACTCATCGGTCTCGCGCCAGGTCTTGGTGCGATCACTCTGTTTTCGAATTCGCTTTGGGAGGCGCTCACTGCACCGTCGCTGGGAACCGTTGCTCTTGCGGTGGTTCTCGGTATTGTGCTGATCTCTGTCGCCTGGCTGGCAAAGCGCTGGCTTCGGACAAGCTGACTCTTAACCTGCCAGTTGCATAAGCTGCCGTCTGCATACCGATTTCACCTTGTGAGACATAGAACGCACCGGCTTTTGCTACAGGTTTCTGGAATTCACCGCTAGAGGAGCACCCGTGCCGGGCATAAACGCTGTCCCTCGGCGCGAATCGCGGCCAGGCACCCGAAAGGGTATAAAAGGCCGCTCCCACAGCAGGATTTTTGCAATGTACGGGTCGTAAACAAGAACCCAAGTGATAATTAAGAAAGGGTTAGGCTTCACCGAGCCGATTGGACAACCGTAGGAGCGGCGCCATTCGCCGCGATCCGACAGATGTCCGGGAACCCGCTAAACCCGGAAGTTGGTCTAAGCGAAACCGGCACCCCTAAGACCGCCGGACGGGCGATGCCGCGGCACAGCCTTTCCAGGTCGTGCGGTTCGCGCGATTTGACCGCCACGCCGGCGCGCAGCGAGCAACCGCCCACCTTGCCCAGCTTGTGGGTGGCGAATTCGTGGTCGTCACCTGAAATCCTGTAGCCAGTCTTGTCCCTGAACGCAACCTTCTCCAGGAGATTGTCCCCGCCCTCCCGCTTTCGCGGTAGCAGAATGATTACTCGGACAGGCTCCCAGTAGCAGGCAAAGTATCTCGTTCGCTATAGCTGAAACCGAGGCATAGTGTGGCGGCGGGCGAGGTACGGGCCCCCGTGCTTTTTGCTTGTTCAACGAGTGGAAAACGCCTTCTTTCGCCTTTAATAGCTGAGAAATCCAGACCGGCTTCTTTAAGGATGCTACCGACATCATTCATGCTCTGCTCATCCCCCGCCCTGCATCGATTCGAGCGCCTTCCGCGCGCCCTTGTGCCCGGACTTGCTCGCTTTGCTGAACCATTTCCTGGCCGCGTCAGGATCCTGTTGGGTACCCTGCCCCTTCAGGTACATGTTGCCCAAATTGTACTGGGCCAGCGGGTGGCCGCGCTCGGCAGCCTTTTGAAACCACGCCAGTGCTTCGCCGTAATCCTGGCGCACACCCTGGCCCTTACGGTACATCAGACCGAGGTTGTTCTGTGCGTCGGGGTGACCGTGTTTGGCCGCCTTGCGATACCAGTCCGCCGCTGCACCGTAGTCCTGCCTGACGCCCTTGCCCTTGGCATAGCGCAGCGCCATGCTGTACTCGGCGGGTGGGTATCCCTTCTCGGCAGCCCGGCGGTGCCATTTGACCGACTGGGCGTAATCGCGCGCGACGCCGGTGCCGTTGAAATAGCTCAGCCCCAGGTTCTGTTGCGCGACCGCATCCCCTTTCTCCGCCGCGTTGCGGAACCACTGGGTTGACTTCGCGTAGTCCTTGTCGACACCCTTGCCGGCCCGGTACATGGTGCCGAGGTGGACCATGGCCTGGGTGTCGCCCGCTTCGGCGGCGCGCAGCATCCAGTTGAGGCCCTCGCTGCTGTCCTGTTCCACGCCCATGCCACCGGCGTACATCATGGCGATATTGATCTGGGCCTTGGTATCGCCCTGTGCGGCGGCCTTGCGGTACCAGATTAGCGCTTCACCGTAGTCGCGGCTGACACCCCGGCCGGTGCGGTACAGGTTACCCAGGTTGGTCTGTGCCCGGGCGTGCCCCTGCAGGGCGGCCTTGCGGTACCAGGCTGCGGCCTGGGCCGGATCCCGCTCGGCACCCTTCCCCGCTTCGTACCGCTGCGCCAGGCTGAACTGACTCGCGCTGTCCCCCTGCTCGGCGCTCTTTCGGGTTTCTTCGACAGAGGCGGCCTGCAGCGTCGTGACAGTGGCGGCGGCGAGCAGCAGGGACAGGATAAGGGTGAGCAGCCGTGTCATGAAAACCTCCCTGAAATGCACGGATCTGGGTCTCTTAATCATACCCGAGCGGTGCACGGATGCACCAGCGCGTGGTCGGCTGGTGAGCGGCCCGGCCCTGTCCGGTCTAACCTGTGCATCTCGAATTCATGACTCTGCCATTGAAACGGGTCGTTGCGCAATCTTGCTGCTCGCTGCCAGCTGACTCTAAACTCCGCCAGAATGAAGGACACATTCATTCGCCTGGCTCACCTGCTGACTACCGTCGCCCAACTCCTTGGCCCCGGTGGCACGAAGGCCGTTCTTGCCGAGAACCTCCTCCTCAAGCAGCAGCTACTGGTTGTCACGCGTTCACGGCGACGGGCGCCAGATCTTTCGACAGCTGACCGATTCCTAATGGGCTTCTGGTCGCTTTTCCTCGTGCCGGGGCGCATCGCCAAGGTCGCTGTGAGCGTTCGGCCATCGACGTTGTTGAGATTTCGTCAATGCCTGGTGCAGCGCAAGTACCGTAGGCTGTTCTCTCCGAGAAAAGAACGAAGCCGGGACCTAAAGGCCCATCCGAGCCAATCATTCGTGCCATTGTTGAACTAAAATGCCGCAATCGGCGCTTTGGCTGTCCGCGGATCGCACTGATCATCTCAAAGACCTTCGGCATCGAAATCGACAAGCACATCGTTGGACGCGTGTTGGCCAAACACTATCATCCAGAATCCGGTGGCGGTGGCCCTTCGTGGCTCACTTTCCTGGGTCATATGAAGGATAGCCTTTGCAGTATGGATCTGTTCCGTTGCGAGTCCATGACGCTCAAGAGCCATTGGCTGCTGGTGGTGATGGACTGGAGCATTACCGCTGGGAAGCGCATTGCCGCGGAATCGTCCAGCTGCCTATCGCGGCTTAATTACGAATTCGATACCCACAGGCATCCGACTTGATCAGACTGTACTCCAAAAGACTGCTGTCGCCACTCGTCGGACTGGTCCAGGTCGCCGAGATCGCAAGAGCACGGGCCTTGAGCCTGGACGGCAGAAACTGGGCGATTCAGTACTCCCCGGCCGAGGATGGGCGATTCCGCAACAGGCCGCCCGTCGCCAATCCGAACGTGAACTATTCCCTGGTGGCGACCATCGAGCACGGCGAGTTGAAGACGCATGCCGTGCATCCCTTTCTCGATCCGGAAGACGTCCGCTCGGCCATAAACCGTCTTTTCGAGGCGGTGACCACCGCCCGCCTGCCGTACGCCGCGGCCGACCGGTACGAGTACTGGCTGCTGGACAGCACCGACGAGAACCCCATCGCCCTGCTGCATTCCTGCGTCGACGAGGAAGATATGGCCCTGCAATCCCCGCGCCCGGTATGGATCGCCATGCCGGCGGCGCAGCTCGACGTGCCCGCTCCGGAGGCGGTTCAGGATGCCTACGTGCCCCCGGTAAACTATCGCCTGCAGAAACTGGTCGAGGCGCGCGCCGGCGGGAAGCCCCGGGCGGCCTGGTTCGAACGCCGCGGCCCGGCGACGGACGACTTCCCGCCCTGCCTGATCAGGGAGGACTGGGAGAACGAGGAGCGACAGCGGCTCTGCGATCTTTACATCCGGCGGCTCGCGCCGCGGCTGCTGATGATGCAGGGCCTATCCCAGTCGGTGAGACAGCGGCTGGAGCGGGCCGCACGCGATCACGTGTTCGACGTGGAACGGTTCTACCGCCTGTACCCCGAGGTGGTCGACAGGGGCCTTCTGGCCGCCGCACGGGTCGAGGCCCGCTTAAGGCGCGCCGCCGGAGCATGATCGGCTCCGCATCCGCGGAATCTGCCACCGGAGCCACCCCCTTGCCTGCGAGGCAAGAACGCGGCCCGCTACTGGCATCCGCGCACGACCGTCCCGGCTGACGTACCCGGGAATGGCCGCTCGGGGTGGTATCCCGGCGTTCCGTTAATGACGTAGACCCTCGGGGGTGCGACCTGCCGGCAAACGTCGAGCACCGGTCACAAGCACACATTCAAAGGGATAAACGTTCTAGACATCATGTATTGACCTGCCCAACCTCAAGCGACGTGGGTTAAGCTGAGGTTGGAACAATACACCCCGTGGTTCAGAGCCACAATTGAGGAGGACAGGTCATGAAAGAGTTTAGCAAGTACGTTGGATTAGATACACACAAGGAAACGATAGCGGTTGCGGTCGCCGATGCCTTGGGAGGAAAAGCGCGATATTACGGTGAGATAGCCAATACCCCAGAGGCGATACGAAAGCTGGTCAAGAACTTATGTCCCGATGGAGAGGTTATCTCGTTTTGTTATGAGGCAGGGCCCTGTGGTTATGAGATATACCGGCAGATCAGCCAGCTTGGCCACCATTGCAGTGTAGTAGCCCCTTCACTGATTCCGGTGAAGCCTGGCGAGCGGGTGAAGACGGATCGACGTGATAGTGAAAAGCTCTGCCGGTTGGATAGAGCAGGCGAACTCACACCGGTCTGGGTGCCCGATCAGGAGCAGGAAGCCATGCGTGATCTCACCCGGGCTCGCGAAGACATGAAAGGCTTGGAACGAATGAGCAAACAACGCCTGAATGCTTTTCTGCTTCGTCATGGCCGACTGTACGAAAGCGGAAAAAGCCGCTGGACCCAGGCCCACTTTCGCTGGCTGGAAGGGCTCAAATTCGACATAGCGGTACAGCAGATTGTTTTCCAGGAATACGTGGATGCGGTCAAGCAAGCCGAAGTCCGGGTTGCCGGATTGGAAAAGGAGATGGAGAAGGCGCTGGAGCACTGGGTGTTGGCGCCGGTGGTTGAAGCCCTGATGGCATTGCGTGGCATCAAGCTGATTACGGCGATGACGGTGATGGCGGAGCTTGGGGATATCACCCGATTTGATTCGCCACGCCAACTGATGAGTTTTTTGGGGCTGGTTCCAAGTGAAGCCTCAAGTGGCCTAACGCGCCGCCGAGGCGGCATCACCAAGACAGGGAACGGACATGTCAGGCGAGTGCTGGTGGAAGCGGGCTGGTGTTATCGCTTTTCGGCTCGCAAAACGGCCCATCTTCAACGGCGGGCGGAAAAGTGTTCAGACACGGTACAGGCGATTGCCTGGAAGGCACAGAAACGCTTGTGCGGGCGTTACACGCATCTGCTCGAACGGGGCAAACTGAAGGTGCAGGTATGCACAGCGGTTGCGCGTGAACTGGTTGGGTTCATCTGGGCTATTGCGTGCGAAGTGATGAACAAACCGATCGAGCACGCAGGTTAAAAACGAACTAACAGAATCAATCGAAACAATGGCTACAGGAACAGACAGCGAGTCTTTGGGTCAGGGCATGAGGAGCCGGTTGGAGAACCCTCGAGCCTCCTATGAGGCGCCCAGAACAACGGGACGACCCTCGACCCTAGAGCGAGGCAGCTCCACGACGAAGAGAAGTCAGGCGGTTCCGACCCGCGCATATCAGAGTGATCTACCGTCGTTGATTGCTGCTCGTGCCCTGCCCAAAGGGCTTGCTGTATGGAGAATTAAACACAGAAGATCGAATAGGTGGCACCAGTAGTTGACAGGTCAATACATATCAAAGGGCTTGCTGTATGGAGAATTAAACACAGAAGATCGAATAGGTGGCACCAGTAGTTGACAGGTCAATACATATCAGGAGGCTGTCGGACTTGGGTGATCGTAGCGAGCGCAGTAGTTCAGCCCCAAGTCCGACAGCCTCCTAGACTTTTCTTCAGTGTTCGTCGAAGACGAACAGCCGCTGCAAGGAGACACGCCCATGCGTCAACCCAATCCCATCAACATCCGCCTCATCGATCACGTCGTGATTCGTGTCAGCGACCTGGAACGGATGATCGAGTTCTACTGTGACGTCCTCGGCTGCAAGCTGGAAAGAGGCCCGGGTGAGCTCGGACTCGCCCAGCTCCGCGCTGGGCAGTCGCTGATCGACCTGGTTGATGCGAACGGACCTATCGGCCAGAAAGGCGGTGACCTTCCCGATCACAAAGCGCCCAACATGGATCACGTATGCCTGCAGGTTCAGCCCTGGGATGTCGCTGCCATCCAGCAGCATCTGCAACTGCATAATGTCAGGACAGGTGATGTCGTCAGTCGCTATGGCGCCGCGGGGAGTGGTCCGTCGATCTATATCAACGATCCGGAAGGTAACTGTATCGAGTTGAAAGGGCCCGCATCAGCGTGAAGGTGCTCGCAACGCCGCCCTGCCTACCCGCAGTGTGCAAAGCGCCAGCACCACCCGCGGAACTGCACCATCCTCCGCTGCGGCGGGAACCGCGCAACACAGCAACACTTCGTCTTCCGCGCGATCGGCCCGCGGTGCGTGCCGGCAGGTAACTTTCCGCTAAACCAGCCGCGTCGTGCAGGCGCCGCATTCGCCGTTCCGGCAACCGTAAGGCGGCGACAACCCGTGCGCCTCGGCCAGCTCGAGCAGTGTGCCTGACTCGGAGGTCCAGGGTTGTTTAAACGCCGAGTCGTTGAATTCAACAACGGCATCGGTGGCCTGCTCGAGCCGTGCTACAGCCATTGCGTCAGCATCGGGACGCCGCTGCAGCGAAGCCGGGCGGAAACTCTCTGCGAATATCCGGTGGTCGCGCGCCCCCAGTTCGCGCAGCGTGTCATACATCGCCTGCATGAATCCGGCCGGTCCGCACAGGTAGTAGTAGTCGTCGTCGTCCAGCACGAGCACGGATTGCAGAAACTCCTTGTCCATGCGGCCAGCATGATGGCAATCGGGTCATGGCAACAGCTCGAGGTCGGGGCTGCCGAGTAGAAGACGTGGCCTACGAGCGGGGAGTCGACCTTATCCCCCGGTTACACGCAACCACAAAAGCATTAAAGATTTTAATAATATATCAATAAGTTGTAGTCACAACTCCCGGCACTGCACTATCATCCTTTGATATTGACGCACATATCGTATGCACACATCGTCCACGCATACTCTATACGAAACTAATAGTGGTCTATGCATCTGATGAATGATTGCTACAACACCAATGCCCCAAAAAAGCCGTGAATGTCAGCATCAACAGCGACCTGTTGCAGCATGCCAAAGTCCTGAAGATTAATCTGTCCGCCACCCTTGAAGACCAACTCGCTCATCTGATCAGACGGAAGCGCCGCGCGCAGTGGCTGGACGAGAACCGCCCCGCTTTGGACGACTACAACGCCTTTGTCGAGAAGCACGGTGTATTCAGCGATGGACTGCGTCAGTTCTGATGGCCCGGTTCGATGTCTGCCTGAATCCTAACGCCGACGGCGCCCCCGCCGCTCCTTATCTACTGGAAGTCCAGTCGGACCTGTTGGAACCCGTCAGCACGCGCGTCGTGGCTCCTCTCGCCCTGCTGTCCGAACGCGGTGAACCGGCCAAGTACCTCAACCCCGTGTTCGAGATCGAAGGGGTTCAGGTGGTCATGGTCACCGAACAGATCGCCGGCATTCCGAAACGCGCCTTAGGTGAAATGCTGCTGACGCTTGAGGTACAACGGGATCAGGTCATGGATGCGATCGACTTCCTGTTCAGGGGCTTTCAGAGTCCCCGCTCGGGAATCCGTAAACCCCCGCCTTTAGGCGGCTGATATGAGTAGCTTGGTGCTGAGCATAGCGAAGCCCAACACAACTGCGGCTACACAGACGACTGTGGAAGCACCGGACGCGGGGCTAATCAAGCTCTGAGGGTGAGCGGCCGGCGCTGTTGGGCTTCGCCGTGCTCAGCCCAACCTACGGTCACAATCGGTCGCATGGCCGATCGATCCCGCTCTTGGCGGTAGTCACCCAAAGCCACCAGCTTTAAACGGCCACTGCTCATCAGTCTCTGCGACCTCAAACATACAAAGAGCTGTTCTTCCCGAAATGCAGCACGTACTGTAGCGACACGATAGCGGGTCGTTCGTGAGGACCTGGCTGATTTATCCTTGTTGTAAGCGGTGACCTGCCAGGAAGTCCCGGCAAGTCCGCGGCAGCGGGGCCTCCCGTTACTCCGTGCCGAAAGCGAGTCTGGACGCGTTATCTTGGTTATGGATGCACTGACGAAATCCACTCCTCCATAGCACTGATGCAGCAGCCGAACTTGGTGTGTCCACGGCCCAACCACTGGGCCGCGATAATCTGCTCACAGGGGCAACCGAGCGTGTCCTCTATAGTGAAGGATTTCTGTGGTCCATTTCCAATTGGTATCGTTGTGTCGAACACACCGTCACCGTCTATATCAGCGAAGCGATTGGTCCCTAGCTTTACTGTAGGGACATTCTCAGGTAGCACGGTAGCTGGACAGGCATCGATGGTATCGGCGATACCGTCGCCATCAAGGTCGTCCGTTTGGCCAAAGGTGTTCAGTCGGTAGTTGTTCAGCCCCGGCACCAGTCAGTTGTTTTCTTCTAGTTGTTCTACTAACCGACCGGTGGATGTTGAGGTTCAAGGGTCTGCCAAAGCACTGGATCAAGGTGACCGCCCCTGTCTGGGCCGTCTTGCAGGAAAACCCTGTCTGCTTGACCAGGTGCGCGAAGATGCATCGGTAGACGAAACCCAATACCTGCCCCGCGCGAGCTTGCGCGCGAACGGATTCGGTTACAGGTCCGTGACAGTCTCTGCAATCAGCCAGTCGACGACGCGCTCCAGCGCGGCCCCGGGCTCCAGCCCCTCACCGAGGGCCGCATGATAAATCGCGAGCTGCCGGTGGGCGCTGGTACCGCGCCGCGGAATTTCCAGCACGCGCTCGAGTTCCCGGCTGCAGCCCAGTTCATCGGCATCCGGCAGGACGCGCTCGACTAGGTCCGCCAGCAGCTCATCGATACGCACCACGCTCGCGGTGGCGAAGTCCACCAGCCCCTCGTCGTAGCCGTAGCGCATCGCCCGCTCGGAGGCTGTCGGATTTGGGCGATCGTAGCGAGCAAGGTGGGAGGGCGAGGCCATTTTTTCGATCGTTTGAGGAGAATAGCCGTAGCTATTTGACGAAAAGGATCGGGAAAATGGGACACTCTCCCACCGGCGCAGTAGATCAGTCCCAAATCCGACAGCCTCCTAGCGGTTCTGATCGATCAGGAAGCGCGAATAGACCGGCGCGCGCCTGCGGTCGCGATAACTGCGGTACAGATAATGCCGGAGCTACTGCGTGAGCGCCGCGATGCTCGCGGCATCCTCCAGCGCGGTGCACATGTCCGCGACGCGGGTCTCGAGCGTCGGGTAGCGCGCGCTGATGCGAAGGTCCCACCAGATGAAGGTGGCATCCTGCAGCACGCCCGCCTGTCTCAGGATGTCGATGTGGCGCGTGTAGTCGCCGAAATCCTCGAACTGTTCCGGCAGTCCGCTGCGCGGGAAGTTGTCGAACCACCGTCAGGCGGAAGGATTTCAGGCCGGTGTCCTCGCCCTGCCAGAACGGCGAGGAGGTGCTCAGTGACAGTAGCAGGGGGAGATACCCGGCAAAGCGGTTGAGCAGCAGCACCCGCAGCTCGTCGTCCTCGATCCCGACGTGCACGTGCATGCCGCAGATCAGCAGACGCCGGGCCAGCGACTGCATGTCGCGGAACAGCAGGTCGTAGCGCGCCTTGTGCGTCTTGCGCTGCTCGTGCCACTCGGCGAACGGATGGGTCGAGGCGGCGATCGGCGCCAGCCCGTAGCCGCCCGCGACCTCGCTGATTACGCGCCGCAGCCGCGCCAGGTCCCGGCGCGCCTCGGCCACCGTCTTGCAGACACGGGTCTCTACCTCGATCTGGGAACGCAGCAGTTCCGGCTCCACCAGGCCCGCGCCGGCAATGGTCTGGCACCGCTCGAGGATTTCTTGCGGCGGTTCGAGGGCGACATTGCGGGTCGCGCGGTCCACCAGCAGATATTCTTCTTCAATGCCGACCGTGAAGGAGGGTGCGGCCGCGGCCATCAGTCTTCCCAGAGCGTATAGAGACCGGGATCGGCGAGGATGTCGCGCAGAGACTCCTCGAGGATGACCGCCCAACGCTCGGCGCCGTCCTCGGTATCGACCAGGTCCTGGCGGGTTTCGATCGATACGTGCGGCAGGCCGGTGGCCTCGGCGTGGTGGTCGATGGTGTAATCGGCGGCATGTTTGCCCGAGTACGGCTCGTTGTCTCCCACGGTTAGGTTGTCGGGATGGGCCCGCAGGCGCTCGAGCAGGGGCACGGGGATGCGCGGGTCCTTGTCCCACATCAGTCCGATCTGCCAGGGGCGGTGGCGCCGGTCAGCCGCCAGCTGCCGGGCGAAACTGTGGATGGAGATGAAGGCCGGCACTATGCCGCGCGCGCGGATGCGGTGCAGCATGTGGTCGATCGCCGTGCGGTACGGGGTGTAGAAGCAGTGGATCCGCTGCGCCCGCTGCGCGCGCGACAGGCCCCGGTTGCCGGGGATCGGGATGCCGTCGCTCACCTCCGGAATCACGGTGGGATCCTCCAGGCTGCGGTTCAGGTCCACGACCAGGCGCGAGTAACCAGCCAGCACCGCGGGGGCATCAAGGTGCTGGCTGAGGTAGGTGATCAGCTTGCGGGTGCCGATATCGTATGCCAAGTGTTTTCCCAGCACCGGGGTGGCCAGCCCGAGGGAGTCCAGCGCCCTGGGCACGCGATTGCTGACATGGTCGCCGACCAGCAGCACCTGTGCCGAGCCGGTTTCGTTCAGGATGCTGACCGGGGGCGGCTCGTCGCGGTCGAGCAGCCGGCACCCGGTCTGCTCCGGTGCTGTATCCGCGGTATCCATAACTGGCCTGATTATACAACGCTAGGAGGCTGTCGGACTTGGGGCTGATCTACTGCGCCGGTGGGAGAGCGCCCCATTTTCCCGATCCTTTTCGTCAAATAGCTACGGCTATTCTTCTCAAACGATCGAAAAAATGGCCTCGCTCTCCCACCTTGCTCGCTACGATCGCCCAAGTCCGACAGCCTCCCAGATGTTCTTTTCTTACGGCACGGCCATGGCGTGGCCAGGCCAGCTAAACCAGAATCCAGGCGCCCCAGGCAAGGAAACCCGCGCCGCTGATGCTGCCGAAACGTGGGCCGGTAGAGAGTAGCTTCTCCAGCAGGACCAGTAGCGCCAAACCGGCGATCCAGTAGATATTCATGACGCCACCATAGAACAGCAGCCCCATCACCACCCAGCAGCAGCCGACACAATAGGCCCCGTGAACCAGGCCCATGCGCAATGCGCCGGCGTAGCCCGGGCGCCACTGGCGCGTGATGAACTCGACCGGCCCGCGACAATGACGCAGGCACGTGTGCTTGAGTGGGGTGAGCTGGTAGAAGCCGGCCGCGACTAATAGAACGCCGCTAAGCCACCGGTTGGCGCTGGCCATTTCCATGGTCAGCCAGCCAGCGTGCTCCAGCCACCACTGCACCAGGGTCGCCGCCAGGCTGAACCCGCCCCAGGCGACCAGGTAGCCTGAGGCGAACACAGCCGTCGGCACGTAGGGTGCGCCCAGCGCGCGGCTGCGTCCGTTGACCAGGGCGAACAACAGGATCATGGGGGCGGCGCTCGGCAGCATCATGGCGATCATCATGACCCACCACATCACCAAGACCACGAGGGCATAAAGCGGTGTCCAGTCCATGGGCATTACCATGTTCATGTCCATGGAAGACGGCATGTCCATGCCACCACCGGACAGCAGCCAGGCCCAGGCAAGCAGCGTGATGACGCCCAGCGCGCCGGCAATCACGAGTCGGTCGTGTCGCGCGGCCGCTTCCAGTATGCCGCCGACCATCTCCTGTTCCCGCTCCATGAGCCTTCCGGCCGTGCCGTGACGGTCAGTCCACTGGCCCGTTGGGCGTCATGTGGAGCATGCAGATATGACCGTGACCGTCGGTCCAGTCCAGCGGGATCGGGCCCTCGCCCCGGGTGCGGCTGCTCACGAACTCTGCTTCGTGGTATTCAAAGCCATCCGGCAACATCACTTTGGCGCGGTGAGATTCGCCGGAGACAGGGTTGATGATGGGCGCGGCATGGGCATCGAGATAGCCGGGCACAGAGAAATGCCCCGCCCAGTTGTCGCGATCCAGCTCGAACTCGATATGGGCAGTCACCGGATCGTGCAGCGTGCTGAGTGTCGAAGCGAAGACACTGAATACGGTTGCACCCGGGACGGAGGTCTGGCCGGAGAGGATGCCCAGCAGGGCCTCGCGCTGTGGCTCATCGGCCCGCTCATCGAGGATCAGCAGGGCTTCGCCGTTGCCCTCGTGGATGGCCTTCGGCCAGGCGAACATGGCTGCCCAACGCAGGCCATCGAGCGTAGTGCCATCGAAGTGGCCCTCATCGATATGCATGGCCACGCCAGCCCTGCAATGGCCGTGGGTAGGTATCGAGTTGAATTGGCAGGGACAGCCCCAGTTGCAGTTGCAGGTGGAGATTTCGGGTCCACGAATACGCCAGTCAAATTCGGTCATTAGAATTCCTCCGCATCATATATTCTAACTCTTACGTATAGCCCAAGATTGACCATTTTGCCGCCCGGGTGACAGCAGGGGTGGCCCCTGCCAGGCGCGGAAACCGTGGATCTATCCTGTGACCGGAAAGTTGCGCTCGGGAACTCGTCCCGCCCTTTAGAGAGATCTCATATAAGGGTTTCCTTTAATACCGGTTTCAAGCACTAACCCGCCGCTCGCGATAACGAACGACCCACCCCTCGGGCGAATCTGGGTACGGGGAAGTTCGTTAAGGCTTGTAAGACGCCTGCCCGGTAAGTACGTGCGTATCTGACCGGCCTGTGCTTGAGGGCAGGCATCCTACAACCCTTAACGTCTCCCGTCTTTTAACAAAATGTTATATAAGAAAACCCTGTAGGACGGGAACCGGCCAAGAACTAGCCATCCCGAAAATCAGAAAAACAGCTGATGCGCGGCTGTCAAATGGTTACAACCGGCCGGACTCGAACGTATCCACACAAGATAACAGCGACTCAGTGGTTACCATGATGCCCATCTCATTAGAATAGCAACTTTTCTACCAAGGCGTCCGCGCCTTTCTGTGCACACTTTTCGTCCTCCTCAGCGCTTGGTGTACCAGAAACGCCAACAGCTCCAACAAGCGTTCCCTCAGCATAGAGCGGTACCCCGCCTCCGACCATAATAGCCTCAGTTACGAATCTGGCGCCGGATTGCCCGCTCCCAGGCCGTGTTGCTTCAGCAAGCGAACTAGTGTTTCCTTTAAAGCTAGCGGCTGTCCAGGCCTTGCGGCGGGCCGTCTCTAATGTATGAGGTCCCGCCAATTGATCGCGCAGCATGACTTGCACGGTCCCTGAGCGATCAACTATAGCCACTGAAATCTGGTAGTCACCTTGACGACAAGCCTTCAATGTTGCTTGCGCCACCTCAAGGGCAAGCTCCGGTGTCAACATTTTGTACGTCACAATTGAGTCTTCGGCATATACTGGTGACAGGTATGCCACGCCAACACTGATTGTGACTCCCATCATGAAATGTTGTATACGTGTTGTCATGGCTCGCACCCTCTCGCTGTACATTGGACGCATCGAGGTACAATGCCGCCGTGTTATGACCATAGGCAAGTTACAGTCTAGTCAATAGACAAAGAATGACTGGCGATAGCGACCTCAAAATAACTACCCGTTATGTATGTATTCGGATGGGTTCAGACTTGCTTTCTCAGGAAGGGAGACAGCCAGAGTCGGCTCGATTACCTTCGCCAACTCATTTTCCATATTAGTTATAGAGCCTGCGCATAAATCAACGAAGCAGTGTTACATCAAAGCGTTACTGTCGACGTCAACAGTACGAAGTTGTAACCATCGGTGATGGAAGAAGTATGCAGGAGGCCCGAGCATCCAGTTTTCCAGCTTTTTGAGGAGAAAGTGCGATAGGTAACTGTAAGTTTTTACAAAAAAGTGTTCCCTTCCTTTACCATTACGGAGACGACAAAATCTTCCAGGAACCGCAAAAAAAGGGAACACCTGAATGCTAACAGCCCACGCTGCAGAAGACCATCAAGTCCCGCTCATCCATGAGGTTCATGCGGACGATCAGTATCTCCTCAATACCATTGATGGTGAATGGTTTGAGATCTTGCACGATTTTCCCTGGGAGGATTACCGCCACCACGCGGCGGCCTATTACGACGCACTCTACGAATTTAATCTCAGCGACGGTCAAACCTCAGTGGGCGATAACGCACCCCCGCTGGAGACGAAGGAGCGAGCCAGGCAGCGCCTATTGTTCGATCGCGCAACGATGCACGCGCCACAAGGGCCGCCTCCGCAGATTCTCTATCACGGTAACGTTGTGGAATTCAAAGCCCCCGAGGTGGATCCGCTGGGTCTTGCCCCCGGAGTGGTCCCGCTGCGCCTAGTCGGTCGCAAGCCGAAGTGTTTTTTCGGTTTACTCAAGAGTTTCATCGGCACGGCATTGATGGGATTTCCTGCAGAGCCTGAGCAGGTGCACTTGCTGCTCAAGAGTAATCCCAGTTTTGCGCGGGTTTGCGGTTTTTCGCCCAAAGAGAAAGGCAGGTCGGAACCCTACCACTACCGCCAAGTCCCGAGTTTGCGCAAACTCGAACAGTTTGACCAAGTCATGAGGCGGGCGGGGGTCTGGGAGCAGATCAAGGTGTCCGAAATCAAAACCAACCTCCAGTCCGGTGTCATCAAAGATGAAAAAGAGCTGGTTGGCGATACGACGCACTATCACGCCTACTCGGGTTTTGAAACCGTAAGCTACGAAGACGAAAAAGGGGAAATCAAGAAGAAATCCCAATCGAAGCCCACCAAAAGGTGTCGTTGCGAGGACTGGTCCAGGTGTTCCCACGCCTGGGAGTTGAGCGATGATGGCGCTGGAACCGTGGTGAAATCCAGGACCAAGATGTTCTGGGGGCATAAAGCGAGCGTTATCGGGCTGCCCAAACAGGGCATCGCCATCGACGCCGTAGCACTCAGGGATGGTGCCACGCATGATGGCCAGACCTTTTTCCCGCATGTGGAGAACGTGTTTGAACAATACCCGGAGCTGGCCACCTCAATCGAACGGGTGCTCTACGATAGCGCCTGTGATGATGTTGAACTCAAAGCGCGCTTCAGTGACCAACTGGGCGTCGAGCTCAAGGCATCCTTTAACCCGCGACGTTCCAAAGCCATCACGAAAGATTTACCGCGAGGGCTCGAGAAGATCACCCCCTATGGTGTACCCGTTTGCCTGGCGGGCCATGAAATGGACTACAAAGGTATCCGATACGAGAGCGAGAAGTTCATCTACGAAGCGCCGCGACAGGGGGATGGGACATCCGTGTGTGTCAACTGTCATGAGCGAGCAAATTGTTGTAAGCGCACCACCCAGTCCGGGCGGACCTTAACGGTTTCGTTCGATACATTGGCGCATATCGATCCGAACGATCCGCCCATGGCCAAACGGTTTAAAGCGATCATGAGCCGCCGCCCCTCAGTGGAGCGGATGATCAAGCGTTTAAAGTGTGACCTTGGAGATGATCGTCTCAGCAAACGAGGCAATGAATCGTTCCAGGCTTACTTGGACAAAACGATGATCAGCTATCACATGCTCATACGACATCTTCACTGAAGGCGATTGTAAGCACAAAACAACTAGTGACCAAGGATAGGTTCGTCCAAAAATCGACTATTGCTTGGATCCGCGCACTCTTAACCAAATAAACTATGCTATTTTTATCAGCACTGCTCAATCGACAACACCGCCGGTTTCAGGTCGATTATTTTTTGAGGCCTGATCCAGGACATTTTGATTTATGCGCAGGCTCTATAGTTAATCCGCTTTCTTTCTTCCTGCTAGGTCAATCAGTCCTGTCCGCCTTCCCTCCCCATCGGGGGACAGGTCGGCTTGTGCAACATCATTATCACCGACCACCTGTGCCGCAACCCGTCTGCCTCTCTACCCAGGGCAAATCGACGCGACCCTGCCCTGCCCTAGCGCGGCACAGGAAGCATCATTTAATCTTCCTACAGCACGCCACCGGGTACACATTATCACAGCTAGAGGCGGTGATTCGGCCTGGTGATAAAACAAGACCGCCCACGTTCGCAAAGTTAACGCTCCAGTTAAAGCAAGATAACGATTGCTGCGGCCCCGACACCGCATGAGTACCCACTCCGCTCGCATCCAATTTGTACCCTGCGGAGTCACCAGCGACCAAAGTAGGTTGTAGCCAAGCCAGTGGACCGAAATTAATGGGAACGCCAACACCCCCGTTGGCTAAGATATCAGCAGACGAACACACACGTCCGCCTTTGAACTCCGCAGCACACATCTCATGCATGTCAAGTATCCCGATGTTTGCTGGTGTCGCGGTGGACGTTACCCCAACGAACTCCTTATCCTGGGCAAGTACAGGTCCGGCGCCCAACGTGATGGCGGCGATAAGAAACGACGTGTATTTAGTCATAACAGCCTCCCTGTTTTTCGAGATGAACCGGAATTTGCTTGTGAGGCGGCAGGTCCATTATCCTGACAAACTGCTTTTGCCCACCCCGCAACACCTATACACCCTGCTCACAATGACGGGTATTCGGAGAACTACTTAATCAGCATATAAGCATTTAACTGTGCTGTGGCAAAACGGGTCACATGCCCATACCCGAGTCGGCTCAATATCAGAATTTTGATGTCTAGTTTCAGTAGATTCGAGACATACTCTGGAACATGTGGGATGTCGCGTTTGGGTCGACTCTTGCCGGTTAGCGAAATTGTATATTAAGAGTTACATGTAGTACGCGGTTCGGTCGGTAAACTTGCCGTTCGTGGCTGGGACGAAACTACTTCCTGGCTCAGTTGCGTACGGGGAAGTTCGTCCAGTTCCTGCCCTATCCGGATGACCAACGAAGGGCAACTATGCAAAAGCAGACCTTAGGTGTCGGCATGAAAACCAATCCCCTGTTTAGCGGACTGTCCGGCTGCGCAGCAGACGGTCGCCACAAGTGAGCCTGATCGGCTAACCCGCAGTAAGCTGGACGTTTACCTCATGTCGCTGCACCTAGCGGAAGCGGCACTGGATCGATCGGACCGAGGACTGGAAATCGCATGAACATCAAGGTAACGCGAGAGTATCATCCGGTGCGGGTGACGTAATTTTGCAAGTGACTGTACCGGCGGGGTTTCGGAAGGGTATCCACTTGCCCGTGGACTCTGGGGGAATGGGTGTTTATGCTTCTGCACGCTGCTCACCTCCCAACTGGTTCGTGAGAATGAATTTCATCTCAAACGGAGTCAACGACTTGGACAGATTCACCCCCATGAATGCGCTGCTGATCGCAGTGCTGTTACTGCTGATTCAGGGCTGCGTGACGGTGCCGCCGCGGCTGAACGCGGTGCCTCACTCGTTGACGGCGAAGGCGGAGATCCCGGGCATGCCGGGAGTGCGTTACGTCGCAGGCGGGGATATGACGGACCTGCTCAAGATCAGCGTCGAAGGACTGCGCAAGGAACAGGAATTCCTCGCGGGCCAAGGTTACAAAGGACCGCTGCCGCCGGCAGTTTATCTAGCGATCTCGGGCGGCGGCGACAACGGCGCGTTTACCGCGGGACTACTCAACGGATGGACCGAGAAAGGAACACGACCCGAGTTCAAGCTCGTCACCGGGATCAGCACCGGCGCGCTAATCGCGCCATTTGCCTTTCTCGGGCCGAAGTACGACGCGACGCTGAAGGAGGTCTATACCACCATCTCGCCGAAGGATGTGATCAAGCCGCGCAACTTCATCTCGGGCGTCTTTAGCGACGGGATGGCGGACAACGCCCCGCTGTGGGAGCTCACCCGCAAGACAGTGAATGCGGATCTGCTGAAGGCGGTCGCCGCGGAATATGCGAAGGGCCGCTTTCTGCTGGTCGCCACAGCTGACATCGATGCGCGGCGCCCGATCATCTGGGACATGGGAAAAATCGCGACCTATGGGACTCCGCAAGCGCTGGAGCTGTTCATCAGCGTAATGATCGCTTCGGCTTCCATTCCGGGGGGACTCCCGCCGGTGATGATTGATGTGGAAGCCGACGGCAAGCACTACCAGGAGATGCACGTGGACGGCGGCACCATGGCGCAGGTGTTCGCCTATCCGATCGGGCTCTCGGCGAAGAATATGGCCGATGCAACCGGAACGACCCGTGATCGCACGCTCTATATCATACGCAACGCCCGGCTCGATCCGGACTGGGCACAGGTCAGCCGCAGCACCATGAGCATCGCCGGGCGCGCAGTCGCCTCGCTGATCCACACCCAAGGTATCGGCGATATCTACCGCATTTACGCCGCCGCCCAGCGCGACGGTGTCGACTTCAACCTCGGGTTCATCCCGGCAAGCTTCAACGCGCCGCACCCCGAGGAGTTCGACAATGCGTACATGCGCGCGCTCTACGACGTGGGATACGACATGGCGTTGAAGGGCTTCCCGTGGCAGAAGGTCCCACCCGGGTTCAGCTCGGTTTCTGCGGCAGCGCCAGAGCCAAAGTGACGCGTTGCGGCCTCTTCAGGGTGTCCATCATTGGAGGGCAGGACCTGAAAGTTACCGAGCAACGTCCAGCCCGGGAACGACGGTTTACGGTACGTTGTTGCCATCCAAGCTTTTTGGCTGAACGGCGGAACTGCGTCGACTATTGCCTGTTAGAGAAATCGAATATTAGTAAAGCCAGTAGGACCTGTTCCGGCCGCAAACCTGCCGTCCATGACAGCGAACGCCCCATCTCCCTTCCGCAGCGGGGTACGGCAAAGTACGGCAC
>CAWFEQ010000003.1:0-173933 GCA_963814945.1 uncultured Gammaproteobacteria bacterium | reverse complement strand
GGAAAAAAGGGGTCTGTCCCCCTTTTCGTTTCAGGTCGCTGCAAACAGGAATGCGGCGATTACCAGTCCACACACGCCAATGGTCACGGCGAAGATCACGCCTAGCAAAATGCCGTGTCGCGGGCGGGTATTCCCCTCGCGATGGTAGGAAACCTCGAAGTGCAGGTACCGCGCCGCGGCCACAAACGCCATCACCGCCCCCAAGATCACCAGGAGGGTGCCCGCCCAGAAGGAAAAGGCCTTCGGATGCAGCTGCTCCCCGGCATCCGGAATCACCCGCCGCAAAATCAGGCCGAAACGGTCAATCACGAAACCCAGCGCCATCAGCCCCAGTGCCGTTCGGACCCAGGCCATGAGGGTCCGTTCCGCGGCAAAATAGACCAGACGACCCCCGGTTGTCTCGGGATTGGACGGCTCTTGTTCCATCGCAGGCGCGATCAACCAGACTTCCAGCGCCGCCCGTCACGCACCAGAAGCGCCGTGGCGTCCCGTGGACCCCAGGCGTAGTTCGGAAATCCCGCCGGAGGGCGCCGGTCCGGTCGGGCGACGCCCGCGTTCACGATCGACCAGGGCTGATCGATCCAGTCTTTCCAGGTGACGAGGGTCTGGTTCCCCTCCAAGATGTCGAGCAGCAGCCAGGCGTTGGGGCGAGCCGGAGGAAGGATGCCGACCGCATCCGCGTAGAGAAACCGCGAGGTCAGGGAGGCCAGGCGGACGTTCACGACCCTGCTTCGGCCAGGAACCGCTCGTAAGTCGCCACGTCCCCGAGGCTGCCCAGCGCAAGGGGGGTGGTGTGCTGCAGGGGGCGCGGCAGCTCAACGATATCGAAAGTATCCGGCATCTGCAGGATAACCGGCTCCCGGTGCAGGATCTGAGCCTTCGCCAGTTGTGGAGCCTTGGCGGCGTTCCAGTCCAGAATGGGCATGTTGTCGTAGTCGCGCAATGGATTGCTCCAGCAGATGATTTACCATGCCGAGCAAACTGCCATGGATGATACTGCGCGACATTGAAAAATATCAATGCATCATAGCAAGAGGACGGGGGACGGTTTGGCAGCACGGCCTCGTGATCACTGCTTCGGACCTGCGCTCAGTCGGTCAGTACGCAGACGGCTTCGGGTTCGTCGAGGCGCAGCACCATGCTTTCACAGACGAACAACTGATAGTGTATGCCGTCGCTGCCCGCGTAACCGACGCGCAGGTCCTGCCCGAGAACCACTGCGCCTGCGTGATGGTCGACCACGACGGGTCTGTCGACCGCGGCTTTGTAGACGCCGTGGGTGCACAGGGACTTGAGGTGTTCGATCTGCAGCAGGTCGGTATGTTCGTAGTGACGAAAAAGGTTATTGTACTGTGCCGACGGCAGGGCGAGCGCATAGGGTCCGTGATAGTTGGCGTTGTCCAGGGTGGTGATCGCGGGGTGGTGATCGCGGCGGGTACGTTGTTCAAGGCCGTGTCGAGATTCGACCAGTCACCACCTTTCACTTCCTTGCGACCGCTGGCGTTGTGGTCCATAGTGCTCACTCCTTCAATGCGCCGATGGTCCGCGCCTTGGCCGTATCGGTCTGCAGTTGCTCGGTGGTGGTTTCTTCCAGCCCGGTAATGGCCGCCTCGGTAAACAGATAGGTACGCAGATGACCGTCAAGATCGCTGTCGTTGCGACGCAGCCATTCGATGAGCATTGCCGAATGCTCCATCTCTTCGCGCATGTTGTGTAACAGGATGGCCTTGAGCTGCGTATTGCGGCAGGCGTCGGCGCGCTGGCAGTACCAGTCGATGGCTTCGAGTTCTTCCTGCAGGGAAATCAGCGCCCGGTGCATATCCCGCGTCTGTTTGCTCAGGTCTTCTTTGGCTTCGTGCAACCTTTCATTTGCCATTGTCATGGGCCCCTTACAGCTGTTTAAGCTTGCTCAGCGCTCGAATACCAGGCTCTGGGGCGCGGCGCCAAGATCTTCCAACGCCCCATGCGACGCGCTGCTGTCTTTTTCATTCGCCCAGGTTCTGCGCCACGAAAGGCCAGTTAACCAGCTTCCAGAATGCCGCAACATATTTCGGGCGGGCGTTACGGTAGTCTAGGTAGTACGCGTGCTCCCAGATGTCGCAGATTAGCAGGGGCTGCCGGTTATCGGTCATGGGATTGCCCGCGTTGCTGGTATTCACGATCTCCAGCCCCCCGTCGGGCTTTTTCACCAGCCAGGTCCAGCCGGAGCCGAAGTTCGTGGCCGCCGCGTCTGAAAAGCGGTCTTTGAAGTCTGCAACGCTGCCGAACGCCTCATTGATGGCGCCGGCCAGGGCGCCATGGGGCTTGCCGCCGCCATCGGGACTCAGGCAGTTCCAGTAAAAGGTATGATTCCACACCTGCGCCGCATTGTTGAAGATGCCATCCGAAGCCTTCCTGATAATCTCCTCGAGCGGTGCCTCTTCAAATTCAGTGCCCGGGATCAGCTTGTTCAGCTTTTTGACGTAGGTCGCGTGGTGTTTGCCATAGTGGTACTCGAGCGTCTCGGCCGAGATGTGCGGTTCGAGGGCGTCCTTGGCATAGGGAAGCTTGGGGAGTTTGTGTTCTGTCATGGTAACCTGCCTTGTTTGAGTAATGAATCGCTGGCTGCGTGCCCTGAAGTGATTGCGTTCAACGAATAGCCGGCTGCCCCTTGCTCCGATGCGAGCTCACGCCGGGTTTCCCTGCTTAAATACCGCCACGGCGGATCTGTGGGTCCCGGTGGTTTCAGCGGCGGTCTGCCCGGGTCCGGCGGTTCGACGGGCGGCTGGCCCGGACGGGGCGGATCCACGGGTGGCTCGCCTGGAGTTGGCGGCTCGACAGGGGGCTGCGCGGGTGGCTTGCCCGGCACCGGCGGCTCGCCGGCGTAACGTCGCTGGGGCGCACCAGAGGCACCCCGCTTACTCGTCTGGTTTGTCCGGACAGAGTCGCGACACGGCGATCCGCATCCGACTTGTGCAGATTCCGGCTTACCCATCTTCATGCTAAGCGGTTTCATGTATCACGAGCGGCATTGTGGCAAGGCGCACTGCGCGCGGCATTGAAAAATATCAATGCTGTGAGGACTAGTGAGACAGTCACAGCCGATGGGATGCGCTCGCCTGCCGGCGCTGATATGGCGGCGGGCGGAACGCCGTCCTGGACAACGAGCAACCATTGCGAAACCGCAATGCGGCGGCTCGCTGACCGGTGTATCACCGGCCGGTGCAGGCGCGGACAGGAGCGGGGCGATGACGACACCAGAGACCCGGGGTCACCTGTCCGGGAAGGAAGAAGCGGATGCCGAGCGCCGTGCGGCACCACGGGCCGTTGTGGTGTTCGAGGCGATTCGGCACGAAGCCGTCGAGGAGCTGGCGCGCCACAATGACGCCTTGTTCTGGTCGGGCCTGGCGGTGGGGCTGTCCATGGAATTTTCCTTCATCGCCGAGGCACTGCTCCAGTCCGCGCTTACGGATACCTCCTGGCGTCCGCTGGTTTCCAAATTCGGTTATTCGATCGGCTTCATGATCGTCATCCTTGGACGCCAGCAGCTGTTCACGGAGAACACCCTGGCCCCCATGATTCATGTTGTTGCGGGAGCGCCGGCTCGGCGTGTTGGTGGATGCGTTGCGCCTGTGGGGCGTGGTGCTTACAGCCAACCTCCTGGGCACCATGATATTCGGCGTCGGCCTGTATTTTGCCGATGTAACGGCGTGTGGGCGCCCGTGGTGGTTTCATCGGTGCTCTTCGCTTTAGGCCACGTCTACCAGGGATGGGTCGGCGTTTCGCAGACGACCCTCACCGGCGCCATTTTTGCGGCGTCCAGGATGCCCTGGACGACTCTGTGGCCGGCCATCATGACACATGCCGCGCTTAATACCTTCTCGGTCCTCGCAATGACAGACATGAGCGTGCCGCGCGCCGCACTGCTTTTCCTGGCGGGGTAATCGAGCGGAGTTCGGGTCCGGTGTGGCAACTGTGACGGCGGTCTCTTGGTTCATCGATCGCAGGAGCAGTCCGGAAACGCAATACAGCCACCGGTTTGTCAAGTTCCGGCCGGTTAAAGCGCGGGACCCGCGGCGACAGTTCCCGCCCCCATTGCTACGGAAGCACGCGGATAGCCGCACCGAACGTTAACTGAAAAAAATTGCCATGGAGCCCGTGGGTGTTTCGCTCGATCTGGGTTGGGTGAGCGGCATTTGGGGCAGACCACGTTGTCTTGAGCTCAGCGCTCTTTGATCGCATACCGGATGAGGGGCGATACGCTGAGCCCCTGCACCAGAAGGGAGAAGACGACGACGGCGTAAGTCATGGTCAGGATCAACTCTCGCTCCGCGCCGGGGGGCAACGACAGCGCGAGCGCGACCGATATGCCGCCGCGCAGCCCGCCCCAGGTCATGATCTTGACCAGGTGCGGCGTGGCGCCTCCCCGAGTGCGCAGAACCGTGGCCGGAACCGATACACTCACGAGGCGTGCCGTCAGCACGACCGGTATGGCAAGACCGGCAGCCAGCCAGTGGGATTCATCGAAGCTGAGGAGGACCATCTCCAGTCCAATCATGACGAACAAGGCCATGTTGAGGATGGAGTCGAGCATCTCCCAGAACTGGTCAAGCCTTTGCCGCGTAAGGTCCGACATGGCAAGATGGCGCCCCTGATTGCCGATCAGGAGGCCGGCGGCGACAATCGCCAGCAAGCCGGAGGTGTGCAGCGTCTCGGCCAGGGCATAGACGCCCGTGACCAGCGCCAGTGTCAGGAGCACTTCCAGCTCGTAATTGTCGATGCTTCTCAGCAGCACATATGTCACCCAGCCGAACACCAGCCCAAGTGTGATCCCTCCGACCGACTCCACCAGAAAGAGTCCGCCGACCTGCGTCCAGGACGGCTCGCCACCGCTGGTAACCAGCCCGTAGAGCGTCAGGAACACCACCACGCCGACACCATCATTGAACAGTGCCTCGCCTGCGATTTTAGTCTCAAGCGCCTTTGGTGCGCGCAGTTGCTTAAGTAGCGCCAGCACGGCGATGGGATCGGTGGGAGAGATGAGGGCGCCGAAGAGCAGACAATACAGCAACGGCAGATCGATCCCCATCACCCCAAGCCCCGCCCACATCAACAGCCCAATAATGAACGTCGAACCGATAACCCCGATGCCGACGAACAGGGCGATGCTCCACTTGTGGCTAAGGAGATCTTTGAGGTCGACGTTGAGCGCTCCGGCAAACAGCAGAAAACCGAGCATCCCCTGCATAAGGGCCTTGTTGAAATCGATGCGTTCAATGATCCGGCGCGCCTGTGTAGCAAGATCAAACCCGAGGTGCTGCACCGCGATGAGCCCGAGAGAAAACAGCAGTGAGATGAGCACGACACCGATGCTGGTCGGCAACCCAAGGAAGCGGTAATTCACATAGCCGAATATCGCAGTCAGCGACAGTACAATGGCGGTGAGGTCAAATAGACTCATGGCGTTGCGGTCCGTCGTGGGGTAACGTTTTCCAAGCTCTGTCCTCTGCGCAAGGCCCGCAGTGTGTTCTAAGGGCACAGAACTGGCGTCAGTGATTGACAAAGTCAGCTGCGGTCTGCACCCTGATCAGACTTCAGGCGATCAGCCGTTTCAGCTTAGCCGGTGTCTGGCGTCGATGGTCCAAGCTCCGGTTTCGTTGTAGATCTTCAAGTTGCGGCTGCCGCTCAGCGACTCCGCCACGTCTTCGATCGCCAGTACATCGTCGCGGGCCATCCTGTCATAGTCTTCCGGGCGCGCGAAGGTCAACGGGATGATGCCGAAATTGGCGAGGTTCCGCCAATGAATGCGCGCAATACTCTTTGCCAGGATCAGGCGCAGGCCCAGAAAGCGCGGTGCCAGGGCGGCGGGCTCGCGGCTAGGACCCTGACTTTCATCGCATTCGTGGACTCGGCGGTTTTCGTTCCGCCGAAGGTTACTTTCACCCGTTGGTTCGGATGCTCTTCAATGACCCGGTGATCCGGCCATTTCTGATGTCCCGGTGAACGGCTCATGGGGTTCCTACTCTGGCAATGAAGTATCGAGGGTGATTCTCTACTTCCCGGCACGCGCGGCTCGCGGGTGGACTGTCAGATATCGATGCCGTGGCCGGTCATACGGCTCGCCTGACAGCGTTCTTCGAATGATAATCAACGTGGCTGCTACTGCATTGCGTTTCATCAATGTCCGGGCGGCAAATAGGGCAGGAAGCGACGGAATAAGCCGCCGCATCGGTCCCGCGGCCACCATCGGTAAAAGAGTAAGCGGACGCGGACAGCAGCCTGGCGGCGTACCCGCGACTGCCGCGGTTGGCGCTCCTTTCTTAGGGAACGTCTGATCTATTAACGCTTACCAACTACTACAGTCGGGAAGCATAGTCAAGGAGATTTGATCATGACAAACAACGTCGCTGCAAGCATCTTTCCAAGCACTGGCAGGAGCAACGCCGCGGTTCGATTCGCAACCTTGCTTCGGTCGCCTGCTGGGCGGGCGTTGCGGCGGCAACTGCAGCATTGCGCCGCTGGCGTCCGAGTACCACGGCACCCGCGACTATCTTGATGGCAGCGTGTGATGGCAGCGTGGTGCTGAGCACAAGTTTTGAAACCGACAGCGGTAGCGCGTGCGGTTAAAGAACGCTGTGAGGAGCGCTCGAAAATGGCACAGGTATTCAGTCGTGCCCAGGTCTTCTGGCTCAAGGTCGCAATCATCGCTGTGGTGTTGTTCGCCGGCGCTGCGGTGCTGGTGTGGCGCATCGCCGTGGCCTTCGTTCCGCCGCTGCAGGAACCGATCGAGCAACCGGTGCCGTTCAGTCACAAACACCACGTGTCCGACGACGGCCTGGACTGTCGCTACTGTCATACCTCCGTGGAGGACTCTGCATTTGCAGGCATGCCGCCTACGCAGACCTGTATGACCTGCCATTCGCGCCTGTTCACCGATCAACCGATGTTGCGCCCCGTGATCGAAAGCTTTGAGCGCGACAAACCCATCCACTGGAAGCGCGTCCACGATCTACCGGACTTTGTTTATTTCAATCACAGCATACACATTCACAAAGGCGTCGGCTGCGTGTCCTGCCACGGGCGTGTGGACGAAATGCCGCTGACCCGTCGCGTGAAGCCGCTGACCATGCAGTGGTGTCTGAGCTGCCATCGCGATCCGGCGCCGCATCTGCGCCCGCGCGAGCATGTGTTCGACCTGGCCTGGCAACCCGCCGGCGACCGGCGTGCGCTGGGTCGCAAGCTGATGGACGAGTACCAGGTGGCGACCGCGCGACTCACCGACTGCTCGGTCTGCCACCGTTGAGCGATGCCATGAACGGCAAGCACACACAGCATCTGGAACCGACGTTATCGGCAGCAACGCCGCAAGACGCCTGGTGGCGGAGCGTGGAAGACTACCTGAACACCACCCCGGACGATCAAACGGCGCCGCAGCCCGCGACGGTTTCGCCGCTCGGCGAGCTGGGCATCAGTCGGCGCGAGTTCATGAAACTGATGGGCGCCTCGATGGCGCTGGCGGGCGTCACTGGCTGCGGTCAGCCGGCGGATGAAGACATTGTCCCGTACGTGCAGCCGCCGCAGCAGGGCACCCAGGGCGAGGCCCGTCACTACGCAACCGCGGTGACCCTGAATGGCTACGCCAGCGGCGTGATCGCCACCAGTTACATGGGCCGGCCGGTCAAACTTGAAGGCAACCCGCAACATCCCGCGAGTAACGGCGGTACCGACATTTTTACCCAGGCAGCGATACTGCAGTTGTGGGATCCGGACCGCTCGGCCCTGCTGCTGCGCGAGGGCGTAGGCGCCGACTGGGATCAGTTGCTTGCAACGCTGACTCCGCGGCTGCAAGCATTGCGCACAGCGCGTGGGGCCGGCCTGCATGTGCTCACCGGGAACGTCAGCTCGCCGAGTCTGCTCGGCCAGTTGCAGACCCTGCAGAAGAAGTTCCCGCACGTCCAGTGGCACCAGTACGAGCCGGTGTGCGACGATAATGCGCTCGCGGGGGCGGAGCTCGCGTTCGGCGAGCCGTTGCGGTGTCGCTTGAATCTGCACCGGGCCCGTTGCGTGCTGACCCTGGATTGCGACCTGCTCGGCGCCGGACCGGAGCAGGTGCGCAATGCCCGACAGTTCGCGAAGGCGCGGCGCAGCGCGGAGCACGGTGGACCGATGCTGCGCCTGTATACAGTTGAGACTTATCCCAGCCTGACCGGGGCCGCTGCCGACCACCGCAAGGCGGTGCGGGCGCGTGACGTCGAGCAGGTCGCGCGTGCCATCGCCCACCGGTTCGGTGCGCCCATCGAGGGGCCAACGCGTATTGCCGTGCCCGACGACTGGTTGAACGCGATGATCGACGATCTAAGGACCGCCGCCGAGGCGGCACTGGTGATCGCGGGCCGCCGCCAGCCACCGGCGGTGCATGCTTTGGCGCACTGGATCAACCAGCACCTCGGTGCCGCCGGCAGCACGGTGGCCTATCACTCGCCAGTGACGCCGGCGGGCGAGCACATGAAATCGCTGCGCGCACTGGTGCAGGCCATGCAGGCAGGTCGCGTCGACACGCTGCTGATCATCAACGCAAATCCGGTGTATTCGGCGCCGGTCGACCTCGATTTCGCGACCGCCCTGGACCGCGTGCCGATGTCGGTGCACCTGGGTCTGTACGCCGATGAAACCGCCGCGCGTTGTCACTGGCATGTGCCGGCCGCGCATGAATTGGAAAGCTGGGGTGACGCGCGTAGCCCGGACGGTACGCTCAGCATTCAACAGCCGCTGATGGCGCCCCTGTATCGCGGTCGCTCGGCGCACGAGCTGCTGGCGGTCGCCAATGAGGACGTCGCATCCTCGACCTATGAACTGGTGCGGGCCTACTGGCGCGGCGAGTGGAACGAGCAGTTCGAAACCCGCTGGCAGCGCGCGCTGCGCACCGGCCTGGTGGCCGACAGCGCCAGCGACACGAAGAACCCAGGCGTGCAGGCAACCTTGTTCGAACGCCTGCCCGAAGCGGAGCCGCCGGCCGACGCGCTGGAAATCGGCTTCGCAGCGGATGCCACGGTATGGGACGGGCGCTACGCCAACAACGCCTGGCTGCAGGAACTGCCCAAGCCCATGACTCAGCTCACCTGGGACAACGCGGCGCAGCTCAGCCCCGCTACGGCAAAGCGGCTGGGCATCGAGAACGAGCAGGTACTGGAACTGCGCTACGGCGGACAGGTGCTGCGCATGCCGGCCTGGATCTCACCCGGTCACGCCGATGGTGCCGTCACCCTGAGCCTCGGCTACGGGTGTCGCGCCGGCGGCCGGGTCGCCGCCGGGCGGGGTTTCGATGCCAATCGACTGCGCGTCTCCAGCGCACCCTGGTTCGACCAGGGCCTGGAGATCGGTATCACCGGCGAGCGTTACAGCCTCGCGACCACCCAGGTGCACCACCGCATGCACGACCGGCACCTGGTGCGCGAAGCCGGGGTCGAGCAGTTCCGTCGAAATCCGCATTTCGCCAGGCGTTCCGTGTCAGGGCCGAAGCCGTCGCTGTATCCTCCATATTCCTACGCGGGTCACGCCTGGGGTATGTCGGTGAACCTCAACACCTGCATCGGGTGCGGGGCCTGCACCATCGCCTGTCAGGCCGAGAACAATATTCCGGTCGTCGGCAAGCAGCAGGTGCTCGTCAGCCGGGAAATGCACTGGATCCGGGTCGATCGCTACTACAAGGGACCGATCGAGGAACCCGAGACCTGTTTCCAGCCCGTGCCCTGCATGCACTGCGAACACGCGCCCTGCGAGCTGGTGTGTCCTGTCGGCGCCACCATGCACGACGCCGAGGGGCTCAACGTCCAGGTCTACAACCGCTGTATCGGCACCCGTTTCTGCTCAAACAACTGCCCGTACAAGGTGCGTCGTTTCAACTTCCTGCAATATGCAGACCGTGACACGCCGGCCATCAAGGCGCAGCGCAATCCGGAAGTGACGGTGCGCATGCGTGGCGTCATGGAAAAATGCACCTACTGCGTGCAGCGCATCGAACGTGAACGAATCGCCGCGCAACGCGAGCAAAGACCGCTGCGCGACGGTGATGTCAAAACTGCCTGCCAGCAGGTGTGCCCGACGCAGGCCATCGTGTTCGGCGACATCAACGACCCGCAAAGCGAAGTGCGCAAGGCGAAAGCGTCGCCACTGGATTACACCATGCTCGAGGAGCTGAATACCCGACCGCGCACCAGCTACACCGCGAAACTGCGCAATCCGAACCCCGTGCTGCGCAAGAGGAGCTGAACATGGCCGACCCAGCCAGGCGCGCCGGCACGGCAAAGGAGTTTCCCCTCACACGCGGCGAGCTGAGCTATGGCTCGGTCACCGACCAGGTGTGCGGCGTGTTCCAGGATCGTAAAGCGGGCCGCGCCTGGGTGTGGGGTCTGCTGGTGTCGCTGCTGCTGGTCGCGGTGTTCCTGGTTTCAATTGGCTATCTGGTGATCGCCGGTGTGGGTATCTGGGGCATCAACATTCCCGTGGCCTGGGGATTCGCCATTACCAACTACGTCTGGTGGATCGGTATCGGCATGGCTGGAACCTTCATTTCTGCAGCCTTGCTGCTGCTGCGCCAGCAATGGCGCACCGCGATCAATCGCGCGGCGGAAACCATGACGGTATTCGCGGTGGCTATCGCCGGTTTGTTCCCGGTGTTTCACCTCGGCCGCTTCTGGTTCGCCTACTGGATCGCGGCCTATCCCGATACCATGAACGTCTGGCCGAACTGGCGCAGCTCCCTGACCTGGGACTTCACGGCGATCGCCGTCTACCTCACGGTATCGCTGTTATTCTGGTACTTCGGTCTGCTGCCGGATCTGGCGAGCGCGCGCGACCGCGCAACGACTCGCCGCCGGCAGCGCCTGTATGGCCTGTTCGCGCTGGGCTGGCGCGGCGATGCGCTGCACTGGCACCGCCACGAACTGTTTCTCAAGCTGCTGGCGGGTCTCGCCGTGCCGCTGGTGTTCTCGGTGCACAGCATGGTGGCGCTGGATTTTTCCATTGGCGACACGCCCGGCTGGCACTCGACGATCTTTCCGCCGTTCTTCGTCGCCGGGGCCCTGTACTCGGGCTTTGCGCTGGTCCTGGTGATTTCCATTCCGCTGCGCGCGGGCTATGGCCTGTACGACCTGATTACGCATCGGCATCTCGAAAGCATGGCCAAGGCGATGCTGGCGTGCGGCCTGATCGTCGCCTACAGCTACCTCGTCGAAGTCTTCATTGCCTGGTACAGCGGCAACAAGTATGAAATCTACCTCGAACTGAACCGCTTCGCGGGCCCCTACGCGCCGGTCTACTGGTCGACCATCGCCTGCAATGTGCTGGTGCCGCAGCTGTTGTGGTTGCGCCGCGTGCGGCTGAACCTCAAGGCGCTGTTTGCCGTCAGCCTGGTGGTGCTCGTGGGCATGTGGCTGGAACGCTTCGTCATCACCGTCATCAGCCTGCACCGCGAATTCGTGCCCTCGCAGTGGCATATGTTCTATCCGACGCCATGGGACTGGAGCACCCTGATCGGCTCGATGGGGCTGTTTCTGCTGCTGTTCCTGCTGTATCTGCGCCTGCTGCCGGTGGTATCCATGCACGAGGTGCGCAAACTCATCACCGCAAACAGGGCCGCGTCATGAACGGCGGATCGCAGCTCTACGGCCTGATCGCGGAGTTCGATTCGCCCGAAGCGCTGCGCGCTGCGCTCGAAGCGCTGCATCAGCGCGGCTTCCGCCGGCTGGAAGCCTACACGCCATTCCCCGTCGAGGGCCTGGCGGGCTTGCTCGGCCACAAGCGCGACTGGTTGCCGTTGTCGACCTTGCTGGGCGGTATCGCGGGCGCCGCGCTGTCCTATTTCATCCAGTATTATTCGGCGGTGATCAACTATCCGGTGAACATCGGCGGCCGCCCGCTGCACAGCTGGCCGGCTTTCCTGCCGGTCAGTATCGAATTCACCATCCTCGGTGCGGTTGCCGCCACCACCCTGGCGATGCTGATCGCCGACCGCTTGCCGAAACTGTACCACCCGGTCTTCAGCGTGCCGCGTTTCGAGTATGCCAGCCGCGACGCCTTCTTCCTGTGCATCCGCGCCGACGATGAGCGCTTCGACGCCGAGCAGGTCCGCCGCCTGCTGGCGGATCTGGGCGGCCAGCGGGTGACCGAGGTGGCGCCGTGATCGGGCGCACCTTTTCCCTGTCCGGCACCGCGCTGCTTGCCGTGCTGGCGTTGAGCGGCTGCGAGAAGGTCATGCAGAATATGTACGATCAGCCCAAGTACGAAACCTTCGAACGCAGTGAACTGTGGAGCGACGACAGCTCGGCGCGTCCGACACCCGAGGGTACTATCGCCCGGGAAGACCTGGAAGGGTCGCATGGCATGCCGGCGATTGATCGACCGTTGCTCGAGCGCGGCCGCGAACGCTTCAACATCTATTGTGCACCCTGCCACAGTCTCGCGGGAGACGGGGAGGGCATGGTGCCGGCGCGCGGCTTCCCGCACCCGCCGTCATTCCATCACCAGCGCCTGCGCGACATGCCGGACCGGCACTTCTACAACGTCATCAGCCACGGTTATGGTGTCATGTATCCCTATGCCGCGCGCGTGTCGCCACCGGACCGGTGGGCCATTATTGCCTATATTCGCGCCTTGCAGCTGAGCCAGCACGCGACGCTCGATGATGTTCCCGCGGCGCAGCGCCGGCAACTGGAGGCTGCACCATGACGCAGACCCGGCTGCAGCTGATGACACGCGTCGCGTGGATCATTGGCGTGCTGGCCGGGCTGGTGCTGGCAGCGGGTGCGATCGCCGAACGGCAGCACTTTCTCCAGGCCTGGCTGTACGCCTGGCTGTTCTGGCTTGGCCTGTCGCTGGGCAGCCTGGCGCTGGGCATGCTCGCACAGCTGACCGGCGGGCGCTGGGCCATGCTGGTGCGCCGACCCGCCGCAGCGGCCGCCGGCACCTTGCCGCTGCTAGCCGTCCTGTTCGCGCCGGTGCTGTTCGGGCTCCACCAGCTGTATCCCTGGGCCAGCGGTGCAGGTGCTCCGCAGCACCTGCTCAGCCACAAGGAACCTTACCTGAACGAAGCGTTCTTCGTCACGCGTGCCGTTGTGTACTTTGCCATCTGGATTGCGCTGGCACTGGGTTTCAGCGCCTGGCTGCGTGAGGCCGAATACAGCGATGCGCCGCGGGACTGGCAGAAGTTGCGGCAGCTGAGCGCTGGCGGTCTGCTGTTGTACGCGATCACCGGCACACTGGCGGCGGTCGACTGGCTCATGTCGCTAATGCCGGCGTGGTACTCGACTGTATTCGGGGCGCAGGTGCTGGCTGTGCAAATGCTGGCCGCGAGCGCGGTCGTCGTCTTGTGTGTCGGACTGAAACCACCGCCGGTGTCGACACAGCAAGGCCCCGGAGACTGGAACGACCTCGGTAACCTGATGCTCATGTTCACCTTGTTATGGGCGTACCTCGCCTATAGCGATTTCCTGACGATATGGATAGCGGACCTTCCCCACGAAACCGAATGGTACCGGCAGCGATCGGCGGCGCCGTGGCAAGCACTGGGCGTGGCCGTCTGGGTACTGCAGTTCGCGCTGCCGTTCGCGTTGTTGCTGTTTCGCGCCATCAAACGCCATGCCGGGCGCCTGCGCATGCTGGCGCTCATGGTACTGGCGGGCAGTCTGTTGAATGTCTACTGGCTGGTCATGCCGTCTCTGCGCCGGGCGGGCGAATTCCTGAACTGGCTCGACTGGATTGCGCCGCTTGCGCTGGGTGGCATCTGGATGGCCGTATTTTTGATTCAGCTCGATCGCCACGAGCGCAAACCCCGCAGCATGGCAGGAGAACAGGTGCATGCCGGAAACTGACCACACCGACATCGGGGCGGGCTACGAACCCGACGATCTGCAGGTGCGCACGCTGCTCGGCATTGCCGCGACGGTGTTGATAAGCCTGCTGGTCGTGGTCACCGTGGCCTGGTGGCTGACCGGCTGGTTCAGCCGGATCACACCGGGCGCGGATCGCGGCGCGACGCCGGCGCCGGTTGCGGCGCCGCAACCCCACCTGCAGCCGCAGCCGCAACTGGATCTGGCCAGACACCGCGCGGCCAAACTGCGCCTGCTGACCGGTTATGCCTGGATCGACCGCAAAGACGGCACCGTGCGCATTTCCATCGAGCGCGCCATGGACCTGATGGCGCAGCGCGCCGAGCAGCGGCGGGAGGGACCATGAGCAGGGCGTTGCTGGTGCTGCTGGCGCTCGTATTAAGCCTACCCGCGGTGTCGGACCCGGCGGCGGAGCGGCTGCTAAAGGCCGGTTTTGACCAACGCCTCGGCGCCCGGCTGCCGCTGCAGGCGGCGTTCCGGGACGAGCGCGGCCAGGCGGTGCGGGTCGGGGACTATTTCCGCGACGCACGTCCGGTGGTGCTGGTGTTCGCCTATTACCATTGCCCCAACCTGTGCGACTCGGTGCTCGCGGCCGCGTTCAGCGGCCTCGCGAGGACAGGCTACCGCGGCGGCAAGGACTTCGAGCTGGTGGTTATCGGTATCGATCCCCGCGAAACACCCGCCGATGCAGGCGACAAAAAGACCACCGAGCTGCAGCACTTCCCCTTCGCCGGCGGACGTCTGCACGCCCATTTTCTTACCGGCGACCGCCCCGCTATCGATGCGGTGGCCGGCATGGCGGGGTTCCGTTATGTGTACGACGCGCAGCTTGACCAGTTTGCGCACGCGGCCGGCCTGCTGGTGGCGACGCCCACGGGCGTGGTGTCGCGCTACCTGTTCGGCATGCAGTTCAAACCCGAAGATCTGCGCCTGGCGCTGGTCGAGGCGTCGGGCAACAAAGTGGGTCCGCTGGCCGACAAGCTGCTGTTGCTGTGCTCTCACTACGATCCGCAAACCGGCAGCTACGGCGTGGCGATCATGAACGTGCTGCGGCTCGCCGGTGGTGCGCTGGTGCTGGCGCTGGCCGGATTCGTTTTCGTCTCGGTGCGGCGCGAACGCCGCCGCGATGACGTCAACTCGGCAGGAGCCTCATCATGAGCTTTTCACTCGTGCCCGCAGAGGCGTCGTCGATCGCCGGTTCGATTGATGTGCTGTTCTACTCCCTGCTGGCGTTGAGCGTGCTGGTCATAGCCGGCATCTCATTCTTCCTGGTACTGTTCTCAGTGCGCTACCGAAGGGGTTCCCGGGCGGAACGCAAAAACGTCACCCGGCGGCCGAAATGGGAGCTCGCCTGGACGCTGCTGCCGTTGGCAATGTTTCTCGGCATCTTTGCCTGGGCGGGCAAGCTGTACTTCGACCTGTATTCGCCACCAGCGGACGCGCTGCCGGTCTACGTCGTGGCCAAGCAGTGGATGTGGAAAGTGCAGCACCCGGGCGGACAGCGCGAGATCAATCAACTGCACGTGCCGCGCGGCCAGCCGGTCAAGCTGATCATGACTTCACAGGATGTAATCCACAGCTTTTTTGTGCCGGCGTTCCGGGTCAAGCAGGACGTATTGCCGGGCAGGTATACCACGCTGTGGTTCGAGGCCACGCAGGACGGGCGCTTCGAACTGTTCTGCGCCGAGTATTGTGGAACCGATCATTCAAAGATGCGCGGACAGGTGGTGGTCATGGAACCCGCGGACTACCAGCAGTGGCTGCAGGAGCAACCGGCTCAGCAGGGCATGGCCGCCGACGGTGCGCGTCGTTTCCACGAATTCGGCTGCAGCGGTTGTCATGGCGCCAACTCCACCGTGCACGCGCCGCCGCTGGAAGGGGTGTTCGGCAAACTGGTGCATCTGCAGAGCGGCGAGACGGTGCTCGCCGACGAACGTTACATCCGCGACTCGGTGCTGCAGCCGCGGCGACAGGTGGTGGCCGGCTATGCGCCGATAATGCCCTCGTTCAAGGGACAGATCGGAGAAGAGCAGCTGGCGCAGCTCATCGCCTATATCAAGTCTCTTGGCGATCAGGAAGGAAACCAGCCATGAATGCAATCGTTTCGGCCGCTCCCGTGAATTACTTCAACACCCGGCACACCCTGGGTTCGTGGCTGGTCACCCACGATCACAAGCGTATTGGCCTGCTGTACCTGGCATCGATCACGGTATTCTTTTTCATCGGCGGACTGGCCGCGGCACTCATCCGCCTCGAACTTCTGACTCCCGCCGGAGACCTGGTCAGCTCCGATACGTACAACAAGCTCTTCAGCATGCACGGCGTGGTGATGGTATGGTTTTTCCTGATCCCGTCCATTCCCGCCACGCTCGGGAACTTTCTGATCCCGATGATGATCGGCGCCAAAGACGTTGCATTTCCGCGCCTGAATCTCGCCAGCTGGTACCTGTACACCATAGGCGGCATCTTCACGGTGCTCACCATGCTGCTCGGCGGTGTCGACACAGGCTGGACATTCTACACGCCGTTCAGCACCATGTTCTCCAACAGCCACGTGATCATGGTAGTGGTGGGGGTCTTCGTGGTCGGCTTCTCGTCGATCTTCACGGGTATGAATTTCATCGTCACCGTGCACAAGCTGCGCGCGCCCGGCATGTACTGGTTCCGGCTGCCGCTGTTCGTCTGGGCGAACTACGCGACTTCCGTCATCATGGTGCTGGCCACACCGGTGCTGGCCATGACCCTGTCGCTGGTGGCGATGGAACGGCTGATGAAAATCGGCATTTTCGACCCGGCACTCGGCGGCGATCCGCTGCTGTTCCAGCACCTGTTCTGGTTCTATTCGCATCCCGCGGTCTACATCATGGTGTTACCTGCCATGGGGGTGGTGAGCGAAATCATCGCCTGTTTTTCGCGCCAGCGGATATTCGGCTACAAGGCCATGGCCTTCGCCATCCTCGGCATCGCCGGTGTGGGCTTCCTGGTGTGGGGTCACCACATGTTCGTCAGCGGCCAGTCGATCTATGCCGGCATGGTGTTTTCCATGCTGAGCTTCCTGGTCGCGATACCGTCGGCCATCAAGGTCTTCAATTGGACCGCGACGCTGTACGGTGGGTCCATCAGTTTCGAAGCACCGATGCTGTACGCGCTGGGATTCATTGGCCTGTTCATGCTCGGCGGTATCACCGGACTGTTTCTGGCGGCGCTGGCGCTCGATGTGCACCTCACCGACACCTATTTCGTGGTGGCCCATTTCCACTACATCATGGTCGGCGGCACCGTCATGGCGTTCCTGGGCGGCATCCATTACTGGTGGCCGAAGATAACCGGACGCCTGTATTCGGAACCGCTGGCCAGATTCTCGGCCATCATGATGTTCATCGGCTTCAATCTGACGTTTTTCCCGCAGTACCTGCTGGGATTCGAAGGCATGCCACGGCGTTATCACAGCTATCCGCCGCAGTTCGAAGTGCTCAACGTGTTGTCTTCGGCGGGCGCCTCGATCCTCGCCGTGGCTTACCTGTTGCCGCTGCTGTACCTCTTCTGGTCGTTGCGTCACGGCGCCCTCGCGGGTCCGAACCCCTGGCACGCCAAAGGGCTGGAGTGGACCACACCGTCGCCGCCACCGCCGGATAATTTCAACGACATTCCGGTGGTCACCGAAGAAGCCTATGCCTACGACCCGCGAGCCCAGTGATGTCTGAGCATCCCGCCTTTCTCGCCGAGCAGTTCCAGGCGCCCGAGCAGCAGGAAGAAGCCGCGACCCTCGGCATGTGGGTGTTCCTCGCCACAGAGGTGCTGTTTTTCGGCGTGTTGTTCACCAGCTATCTTATCGGCCGGCTGCTGCACCCCGACGCCTTTGCCGACGCGAGCCGGGAAACAGACGTATTTCTCGGTACCCTCAACACCGCCGTGCTGCTGACCAGCAGCCTCAGCATGGCGCTGGCGGTGCGCGCCGCCCGGCTGGGTCGTCGCCGTGCGCTGGTGATCTTCCTGCTGGTCACGGTCGGCATAGGCCTCGCGTTTCTGGGTGTCAAGGGATACGAGTACTACGAGGACTACCATCATCACTTAATACCGGCCCTAAATTTCACTTATGACGGTCCGCGGGCCGCGCAGGTCGAGCTGTTCTTTATTCTGTATTTCCTCATGACCGGTCTGCACGCCATCCATGTCACGCTGGGCGTGCTCACCCTGTCGGTTATGACGGCGCTGTCGGCGCGCGGACGTTTCTCCGCCCGCTATTACACGCCGGTGGAGGTCACCGGGCTGTACTGGCATTTCGTCGATATCGTGTGGGTTTTTCTCTACCCCTTGCTGTATCTGGTATCGCGCGCATGAACGGGCAGAAGGTCCCCTCGGTCAAGAGCTATCTGCTGGTATGGGTGGGTCTGCTGGTGCTCCTGTTCACCTCGCTGGGCAGTGCTTACATAAAGATGGGCGCCTTCAACGTGGTGGCCAACCTGAGCGTGGCGGTCTGCAAGATGATGCTGGTGGTGGTGTTCTTCATGCACCTGAGGCGTGCTTCTGCCCTGGTGCGACTGTTTTCCGCGGTCGGACTGGTGTGGTTGATGTTCCTGTTCGGGCTCAGCCTCGCGGACTTCTTAACCCGCCACCGGGTGCCGGCGCCCTGGTAAACAACCGGATCAGCAGGCCCCGCAGCTCGGGGGCAATGCCACACCGGTCGTTTCCACCGGATTCGTGCTGGGCTTCGCTGCGCTCAGCACCTACGTCCGCACCACCCTGCCCGTATCCGTGGCCGGGGCTTACGGATCCCCTATCGGGGGTTCTGAAAAAGTGATGAGGTAATAAAAAAGCCAGCGGATAATGAGGGGGGAGGGTTTTCCGCTGGCGATGCGGCCCACGACAGGGCTAAACAGCGCGGGTACCTGGTATCAGAGCTGCGCTGCTGAGACGAGGACCCGCTTAAGCGGGTGTCACCGGATTACTATCGTCTGCATGAATCTGGGGCTCCTGTGAATGCGGCGGTTCGAAGTTTTGTTGTCATCATTTAATAACGGAAGCAGGTGCAGATCCGTAGCAGGGCGTCCTTTACGAAGTTAGGAAATAGAAACCTCGGCGGACATGAACGCAAGTATGACCTCCGGGGGCCATGGATTGACGGCCTTATGTGTCGGTGAATAGCCCTTGAAAACACCGCTCTTGCTCCATGGTTGTCGTAATACATTCCTGCTACCGTTAAAGGTCAATGAAATAGTAGATAAATAATAACGAGCACAAAAACCGGCACGCCCAATAACCAGCCAAGAAAATATTTACCCATTGTCTTACCCTCCTGAATGAGTCAGTTGATTGAACGTTGGACAGCGCAACACTCGTGTTATCCACAGATCTGCGTCCTGCGGTGCGCAGTTACCCAGTTACCTCGCAAATTCCGCATCCGGCGGCCGGGCGCTCGAACCAGTTGCTCGCGCCGGCACACCCTTGCTGTAGCGATTGCAGCCACTGTTACCGGATATAGACTCCAATGGTTTCGGTTGGCCAAAACCCTCTCGAGTCCAAGATAAAAGAAACGCATCGCCTCGATCATTGGCTAACTATACCCCTGAAGGCGGAAGAGCCGGAGCAGTCAATGCCGATACGCAATGTAGGTGTAAATGAGGCGAACTGTAAGGGTCCACTTACATTCATGTAACCGGATAAAGGGTCGGTACCGTGCGCTTTCGGACGGTGGGTTCGACAGGAAGTACATCGCCGAGATGGTCAAGGACCACGAAAAGGATGTGAAGACATACGAGAAGATGAGCAAGGAAGTCACGGATGTCCAGGTCAAGCAGTATATGGAAACGACACTTCCTGTCCTCAAGGAGCATCTGCAGATGGCGCGGCGTGCTCAGCAGTGGGTGGTCCAGGAGGCGCCGCAGTAACAATTGCAGCAGTGCGCCAATCGAACAGAAGCCATCTCGATCGCCGGACAGTATCCGGCTTCTCGTTCCGCCTCGGTCGAGTGCACCAATGCGCGCCCGCTACCAAAACTGACCGGTATGTGGCATCTGACCGCGGCCGTAAGGGTACATCCACATCCATGAGGCGTTCAGGCTGTCTGACTACCTCCGTCAGAATGGCCTACACGTGTTGTCTCTCGTTGCACAACCGGCGCTACCATTGCAAATGGATTCCCAACACCGCGCTGCGATCGCCATTAGTCAGGTCTCTGAACTCTAATGCCAGACCCTTGCTGCCGCTCCTCGTCAAGTACACGCGGGCGTCACCCTTCGCCGCCAGACCAGCGGCGAGGCCCATCATCTGGATGCCCGTTTCCGAGACGCCCGCCGATCGCAGAGCGTCGATGGAGTACGATTCCGCCTTATCACGCAGCAGGTGCTGATTGTGGCGGTATGCGTAGTGGTATTCCTCGGGCGACATGTTTGCGGTCACCGTATCCCACTGCTCGCCGAGCAACAGGTTCTGGTTCTGGGCGCAGACCGCCTGAACACTCATCAGCGGCAGTGCGAACAGGGCCGTCGCACTCAGTCGCGGTAACAGATTGTGCATGGCGGTTCCTCCCAGGGTTAACTGTGCCGAATCTGCTGCATCTACAGCACGATTCATACCAGGCACGCCCGGCGCCGGGCCGGCCACTGGCATGGGCAGAACTGTGGGTGGGAGACTGTTTCTGGTTGTTTTCCACCGTGTCCCGTGCGATTTCAGCCGCGGTTCCCCGGATCACAAAGCACTGATTCGATCGCTTCGCAAGATGGAGCGCAAGACTCAAACGGGTCGCCCTGACGCAGGTGTGCCACCCATTCCGGGTCGACCCTTATTTATTGATCTTTCTGTCTATCGGTGGATCGATCGTTTTGCGGTTCAGGCTCAAAGGCACTGAACTCCGAACGATTGTACGGAGTGCCCTGCTTTAGCTGATCCTTTGTGAGGCTGGCATTCAGTACGACTTTGTCAGCTTTCAGCTGGAGCTGGTCGAGGGGAACCACAATCTTTTTCGCTCCAATACCCATAAATCCGCCGACATCGATAACCGCTTCGATGGAGCCGGTTCGGTCATACGTCACGAGCGTGTCGACCTGCCCCACGTTCTCACCGTTTGTATTAACGACGTCCTTATGAAGGTATTGTTCCGGATTGATGGCACTCTGGCTTCGAGCCGCTTCAGTATCTGAGGCGCGACCCGCTGCGGAAGGGCCGACGAGCGGCGTCCCGGATGCCGGCTTCTGCGACTGGACCCCGCCCTGCGTAGCCGTACCGGATTCAGTGCCGGAGGAGTAGTGCGATTCCGACTGCGCCTGATCCGACCAGGCCATCAAGGGCACAGACAATGCAAACGCCGCAGTGATTGCCAATAGTAAATATTTTCTGCACATGACAGATTACCTCTTGCAAGCATATTCAGAAGTGCGACCGCACACGAGCGATCAATCGAATGTTTACGTTACAAGTTACGTGCCAGGGCGATCGCGTGCCGTAAGCTGGACGGTGCGACGTAGCCGTAGAGTTCGTCGAAGAAGCAGAAGGTGCCACCTCGATGTATTTTGGCGGGATACATGGCCTGATCGGCTGCTTATAGGAGAGCGCCGGTATCCTTTCCCTGCTCGGGGTACCCATACTGGCCCGGACCTCGATGACGAGAATCGTACCGTTTCTGCAGAACAACCCTATTGGGGTCAGGTCCTTCCTCGTCCATACGGCCGCAGCGGTGAGTTTCAATTAGGTTGCCTCGTATACGCAGCCATCAATAGACCAGTGAACGGTCCTCTATCTCCTTCTTACGTCTTTCATACTCTTTACTGGTAATGCGTCCCGACTTGTAGTCGTCCGTCAGCTCGTCCATGGCGCGTTTGTTAGAGTATTCATAGGCGGCGCCGCCCACGGCCGCTCCGGTAGCGACTTCACGTGTCGAACGTGGTGACGAACCCGGACGGGACCAAGACCCTGACGTTTCAGTGTATCGCACGGTGATGCTGTCCGGACCGTTTCGATATGTCAGATACCGTCCTTCGTGTCGCGGGTGCGGGCCGCCTGCGCCTTTTTTATGTTTTCCCCGCGAGCCCGGCGTTGCGCGGCAGTCGGCTTGTCTTTCTCCGGGATATTGGGCCGGTCTTGCGCTTTGAAGCGATCGCCTTTGACGCGCACTGGCACCGTTCCCAGTTTTCTGAAGAGGTTTCTTGCCGCTTCCGAATCAGCAACAAGTCTGCCTCGTTCAATGTGGGCGTCATCCTTGCCGATCAACCACTTTACGGTGGACCAGGCGCCGCTCTCTCGTTTGCCCGCCACTCTCTGGAGATGCCCCACGTCGCCGATATCGTGGGTACGAAAGGTGACGAATCCCGTCTTTGAGCGGACTTCGACATGGTAGTAATTACCCTCGCCGGTGGTGCCCGGTTTCCTGCGTCTGCGGCCTTCAGGCTGCGACCGCGATCGGGCCCTGGACGACATGCCCTGCCACGTCGCCTGGGCCTTTTTGATGTTCCTCCGGGCTGTCCTGCGTTGCCTTTCCGTCGCCATGAGCAGTCTCCTTTCGGTTACTTGGTCGGCGGTAGCGCGACCTTCAATGGGTGGTCTCAGATTTCACCAGTCGCGTCGTGAGCACCTGAAGATCACTGATAACGAAGCGGCTGCGTGGTAGCGCCGGCATCCGTCGGTAATTTATTCGCAGGTCCTGCGCAGGGACCTGGTATTGCACGCGCCGAGCGAAGAACTCCACGGCCTGCTCCATCAGGCTTATTACGATCCATTCGCCCGGACAGCGGTGATTGCCATAATAGTCACCTCCGCCCTGAGGAATGAACGCGAACGGGTCATGCTGCCACTGGGAAAACCGCTCCGGCCGGAAGACCTCGGGATCACCCCAATAGCGCGCATCGTGATTGGTGCCGAAAAGATCCAGCAGAACCCGGCGGCCTTGCGGGAAGGTGTAGCCGTGCCAGACGAATTCCTCCCGAACCCGGGCGGCGACCATCGGAAAGAACGGGTAGTAACGCCGCACCTCCTGTACAAAGCGGTGCGCGTATTCGGTGTCGCCGGCGAGCAGCTTGATCCGGCACTCCGGGTATGAATGCAGCGCCAGGGCGAGAAACGTGATGTACACGGAGACCGCGACGATGGGGCGCAGTATGTTAAGCAGCTCCACGGCTGCGGTGTGCGTGTCCAACAGACGACCATCTGCATCCCTGTACCGGGCAATAGTGGCAGCAACGCTCTTGGGGCGAGGTTCCAGACGCCCATCACGTATATCCCCAACCAGGGCCGCGACCCACGCGTCGCTTCTGTGTCGCGCAAGCCGCGCGCCAAAGTGTTTGAACCCTTTGGATCCAGCATGATCGAACAATGCCGTCAGCTGGCGCGTTCGAAGTGGCATGTCGTCCTTCGATACCGGAATGCCGGCCCATTCGCATGCGGCGTGGCTCAGTACTTCCTGCAGCTGATCATAGATAACCACCTCGTCCATCGAGGACCAGATGCGAGCGTAGGCGCTCAGGTATTTAGAGAGCGTTTCCGATAAGCGTGTAATAGCGCGCGGAGACATCAGCGCCATGAACATTTCCTTGCGCTGACGATGGGCTTGATCGTCGAGCCCCTGAACGCCGCCCCGTCCGAACAGAGTCTTTATCACCGCCGCCGGCATGGCTCCGCGGCGGACGAAATGCCCGCTGTCGTAGAACAACTCCGTGGCCTCACGGCCCGACATGCAGATGGTCTTCTCGAGCATGAGACCTGTCTCAAATAGGCTGCTGTGGTGGGCATGGCAGCGTTTGGAAATGAACCGATAAGGGTCATGCAGCAGGAGCAAGGTGCTGTCGGGCCATCGGTCTCGCGGCATACGGGTCATAGGCTGTCGTTACCAGCCCTGCCAGGCCATCCTGATGTCTGACGGATCCCCGTCGTTACACGGGTGTCGCAGCCATAGAGTGGGCCGACCGGTATCACACACAACGATAGGGTGTGGCTACTGCGGTTCGAATATCGGTAGTCATAACGAACCTCCTTGGCAGAATGTTGGGGATGGGCACGACAGATCGCTATCGGATTTGCGCCTGGAGACACTTTTCCTACCCGGTCTGCCGGCTCGACGGCCTGGTTTACGGTGGTCTCGGCCCGTTCAGCCCGTTGGTGGTGATGGCTATACCCGGTGAGAAAGACAAACGTCGCTGTCGTGGCCGCCAGAATCAGGTGGTCGAAAGTCATAACTGAACTCCCGTTTCTGTCATGCAAGTACTAATGACAAATATGTACGCGGGTAGAGTCGAGCATTATGTCGGAGTAGTCGGATCGGCACGTAGGATGTGTCCTGCACCGGGGGCCGAGGCCCGTGTTCGGGCGGCTGGTCTCGGCCAGAATGACAAATTCGTCGCCGCCCGGCCTGGCCCGCGTCGGGTTTCACCGGAAAACATTGGCCAGTCCACGCTTTGCTCCGCCATTTATGTTGCGGGAAAACCCCGATAGCAAAAATCGCTGGTTATGCCATGCTGCTCGTCCGCTCGCGTCTGAGCCGAGGGCCAAATGTGTTTGGGTGGACCGGGTCTGGCTCTGAATAATACTGAGAGATTGGGGGTTATTCATGAAGCAAAGATTTGCCTATCGCACGCTGCTGAATATCAGTGTGGATTTGCGCCACAACGGCGTAAATCTGGGTTGTTACCGTACCCGCGATATCGACGAGCATGCCGTCTTCATAGAGGCGCCCGATTCCGGGCTGGAGCTGCACAGTATTATCGAAGTCGATTTTCGGGTCGAAACCGGTAGCTGGCGTAAGTTCAGGCGCAAGGGCGTTATCATACGCAAAGCGGGCGACGGATTTGTAGTGGCTTTCGTGAGTGAGGATACGGTCTTTTTTGATACGCTGGAAGACCTTATGAAGGGCGAACCGGCCAGGCACATTGCGTAACCATCGGCACCTTTAAACGACCGGCTGTCACGCCACCTTACCCCGTCATCCCAGATGCGGTATGCGGAAACGGACGAGCGTGCTTTTGCCCGGTGCCGTCTTTATATCCAGCTGGCCGCCGAGTAGGTCGGCACGATAGTGCATAATCCGTAACCCTATCCCGGTGGAGTGTCTTGCTGCTTCGAGATCGAAGCCCTGACCGTCGTCGCTGATCGCCAGCTCAAGGACGCCGTTCCTGAGCTTGAGTTTGACGGCAATGCTGGTGGCGTTCGCATGCTTCAGGGCGTTATTTGCCGCTTCCTGGGCGATACGATAAAGCTGGGCGGCGGCGCTTTCCTCCTGAAATTTGATGCGGGCACGGTTGTGCTGGAAGCTGCAGGCGACACCCGTCGTCTGGGTGATCTGGTCTGAGAGTGCTTTCAAGGCCCCGACCAGGCCCAGCGGTCCGACCCCAACCGGCGCCAATCCACGCGAGAGGTTGCGGGTGTCACCGATCAGCGAAACGAGATTGGTGATCATGTCTTCCAGGGTAGGGTTCGCCTCGTAACCGGAGGCGGCTAGGTCGTTCCTCAGACTGACCGCCAGAATATTGAGTCCGGTCAATTGCTGGCCGATGCCGTCGTGGATGTCGCGGCCGATACGTTCCTGTTCGTGTGCACTGACATTGGCGACTTCGCGTTCCAGCTGGCGTTTTTCGCTGAGATCACGGACGACAACGGCGAACAGATCGAGATCATCGATTTCGGTGATGGTCAGTTCCAGGGGAAAGCTCGAACCATCCTTTCGACACCCCGTGAATTCCCGCCGTCTGCCGAACCCCATTCCTTTTTTCGGGGTCTTGAGGTAGCGGGTGACAATCGGAAGGTCACGTTCATCGTCGTACTGGGAGGGGAGGAGCAGATTCACATTGCGGCCCGTCAATTCATCTTCGGCATAACCGAAAATCCGCGTCGCGGCCGGATTGACAGACTGGATCAGGCCATCCGTGGAAATGATAATAATGGCGTCGACCACGGCGTTCATAATGGCCTGCAGGCGTTGTTCGCGTTCGTGCAGAGCGCTGGTACGTTCGCTGACGCAGGCTTCCAGCCGCTCTTCCACCCGGTGCCGCTCGGTGATATCAATGAAGGTGATCACCACGCCACGGATGCGCGTATCGGACGACCGGTAAGGCGCAATACGCCGCAGGTAGCAACGGCCCTGCTCCCGCGCACCGCCGGACCAGACATCCTTTTCGACCGGGATCAGGGTGTCGAGCACCTGCTCTGCCTCCAGCACCAGATTCTCATTGGCTGCCTTAGCGGAGAAATCGCTGATCGTGCGGCCGATATCGCCGTCGCGCAGTTTCAGCAGCCGCGCGGCCGGCGGACTGAACAGCTGGATGTGCATATCGCGGTCGAGGAACAGCGTGGCGATATCGCTGCTGGCAAGCAGATTTTCGATATCGTCGTGGCTTTTCCCCAGTTCGTCGACCTGGTGCTGCAGCTGGCTGTTGACGGTGTTGAGCTCTTCGTTCATCGACTGCAGCTCCTCCTTGGAACTCTCCAGCTCCTCGTTGGCCGACTGCAGCTCCTCGTTCATCGACATGACTTCTTCGTTCGATGCCTTGAGCTCTTCGTTGGAACTATCCAGTTCCTCAATGGAGCTCTGCAGATCCTCGCGCATGGCCTTGAGTTCGTGTTCCAGCTGCTGGATGATGTTGTGCTCATCGCTGCTGGCCTGGGTGACCGCTTCGGCACCCGGTTCGACGGGTAAGGCTCTGATCGTGTCGCCCTCTTCGAAGCTGACCAGGATCAGCTCATCGGCATTGTTCCTGTCGTGCACCGGCCGCGCCGTGATCATGCAGGGGACATACCGGCCGTCGCGCTTGAGGCGTGCGTCGCCGTCGACCACGGTCATGTCTTTCAGCAGGGCACTTTGCACGGTGGCACGGATGCTCGGGGCCAGTCCTTCGCGGGCCATGTTGACCAGATTGCGGGTCGGTTCGCCGCTCGGCAGCTGCAGAAAGTCGATGGTTGGGCCGAAGAAATGCAGGATCTCGCAGCCCCGGTTGATCAGCACCGAGGCCGGTGCATAGGCACTCAGCAGGGTATTCTGGGTCAGCTCGGCGAAACCGCCGGCTTTTTGCGGCCTGGTATAGACCCGGGCCGCCGTATCCCCGGCTACCGGGAGCGACAGACTGGCGCTGTTAATCGGGATATTGACACTATCGCGGCGCGTCGGACCAATGCGCTGGAAAACGCGCCATTTCTTGGACGCGGCCTCAAACAGCGCGGCCTGGCGTCCTATCGACTCCGATGGGCCAAGCAGCAGGTAACCGTTGTCTTTCAGCGCAAAATGAAACAGCTGGATAACCTTGGCCTGCAGATCCGGCTGTAGGTAGATGAGCAGATTGCGGCAGCTGATGAGATCCAGACGCGAAAACGGCGCATCGCTGATAAGGTTCTGCACGGCAAATACCAGGCCATCGCGTAATTGTTTGCTGACCTGGTATTTGTCATCGCCCAGGGCGGTGAAGAAATGCCTTAACCGCTGCGCTGACACGTCGGTCACAATGGATCTGGGGTAGACACCCCGGCGCGCCACTTCCAGTGCCTCTTCATCGATATCGGTAGCGAAGATCTGCATAGCCGGCGACTTTTCGGCATGCTCGAATGCCTCCAGAAACAGCATGGCCAGCGAATAGGCTTCTTCGCCGGTGGCACAGGCGGGGACCCAGACACGAATCGGGTTCGATTCGCTACTGTGCGCGACCAACTCGGGTATGACCCGTTGCTGAACCACATGAAAGGCTTCCGGTTCGCGGAAGAACGCCGTCACGCCTATCAGCAGATCTTTGTACAGTGCCGTGACCTCGGCCGAATTTTCCCGCAGAAACCGGTGATAGTCTCCCGTTGTGTCGATATGGCGCAGACTCATGCGCCGCTGGATACGCCGCGCCAGCATATTGCGCCGGTAGCCGCGGAAGTCGTACTGGGTGTGGGTACGCAGAATCGCCAGGATGCCATCTATGTGCTCGCTCGGCAGGTTCTGTTCCGAGCGGGGATGTTGCAGATAGGGGTGTTTAGCGTACTCGAGCAGCGCCGCTGGCATATCCGCCGGTGGCAGCACCAGGTCAACCAGCCCCGAGGCGATAGCATTGCAGGGCATTTGCGCATACCTGGCGGTTTCTGGACCCTGCGCCACCACAATACCGCCGGCGAGCTTGATCTCTTTCAAACCCAGCGTGCCATGGCTGCCGGTACCGGACAGAATAATGCCCACGGCGCGCGCTCCCTGGTCTCGGGCCAGGGCACGGAGGAAGTGATCGATGGCGGCCCAGGTCTGGCGTGGTTCCTTGACCGCTGACACATGCAGCTTGCTGCTGCTGATCGTCAGGGTTGTTGCTGGCGGCAGAACATAAATAGTGTTGGCCTCGACCGATTGGCCGTCCAGCGCTTCACAGACCGGTATCGCGGTTTGCCTGGTCAGCAGGTCGACCATCAGACTCCGGTGATCGGGGTCGAGGTGGGGCAGCAGCACAAAGGCGATGCCTGTGTCTGCAGGCATAGTGGAAAATAACGATTTAAACGCTTCCAGCCCGCCGGCCGAAGCACCGATACCGACCACCAGGCGTGGTTTCTTCCGAGGTGAATTGGCCATGTCCCGCCCCGTGTTGAATGCTTATGATAACGCCGACGATCGGCCATTTGCCAAGCGCAGACAGCTGACGCAGGTCGGCCTGACCTATCGGTGCTCCAGGGTCCACTGCACCGCGCTGCGGGTCAGCGCGGCGCTGGAGGTCAGGTTGAGTTTCCGTTTGATGTGGGAACGGTAGGTTTCTACGGTTTTGACGCTCAGGTGCAGGAATTCGGCGATTTCCACGGTTCGGTTGCCGCGACCGATGAGTTCGTAGACCTCCAGTTCGCGGTCGGAGAGCCGTTCTACCGGCGAGGCGGTGGTCTTCAGCTTGTCCTGGGCAGTCGTTTGTAACAGCCGCTTTGACATACGCGAGCTCAGGTATATCTCGCCTCGCATTATCTGCCGTATGGCATCCAGAACCCGTTCAGCAGTTTCCTGTTTGTTGATATAGCCCATGGCGCCGGCCGCCAGGACGCGCTCGGCAAACAGCTCTTCATCGTGCATGGAGGATACCAGCAGCCGTATGCCCGGGTACTTGATATGCAGTCGTTTGATCAGTTCGACGCCGCTGCCGTCCGGCAGAGCGAGGTCTATGATCGCCAGGTCCGGCATTGGCCCTCGTTCCAGGCAGCGCCGGGCCTCGGCAATTGAGGCAGCTTCGCTGTACACCTGCAGATCGGCCGTACCCTTAATGAGATGGTTCAACCCCCGGCGGATCAATTCGTGATCATCGACAATCAGAATGCCGAATTTTGGAAGAGTATTCACTGCTCCCCCTCGTAGTCCGCTCATTGTCAAGCGAGGGATATATTGACACCCGTTCACAATTTCCTGACGATAAGATCGCATGATCGCGAATTCAGCCCTTGCCTGCAACTGAAACCTTAGCGATCGCCTATTACACCTGTGGTTTCGGTGATGCCGGGGTTTAACGGCCAATGAATGCGGGATTCCCGTGTTTGCCCTGCCTGGCGAGCGGCAGAATGGATATCCGGTTTTCCCTGATACCGGAGTGTGGTTTGCTTTCATTATGCTCCAAACGAGCGTCAGGTGGTTTATTGACGCCTGTCCGGAAGCCGGCGTGGCGTCCGCAAAGAAACAGGATAATCGGGTGAATGGAGGGCCATGTTATGGTGCATGAACTAGGTGGCATTCCCTACGTGGTGGAAACGTTCGAAGGGCGGGTTCCCGACGGAGATCCACCCTTTCATGATGTCGGCCATTACAACTCCAGCGTGAGGAAACTCAACACGCTCATTCGTGATACCGAATTTGCAGACAAGTCGCTGGATGAAATTGTCTGTGAAGCCGAAGGCAAGATTTTGGAATGCGCTGTGCAGGTCTGGAAACAACGTGTTTACTGGAATTCGCTGAGTCTCTATGGCGGCGGCCGGCCGGAAGGGACACTCGCAGAAGCGATCGATAGAGACTTTGGTTCGTATCTCAGGTTTCAGACGAAGTTCAATGAGGCGACAATGGGACAGCGGGGTTCCGGCTGGGTGTGTTTATCGGCAACCAGGGCCGGCACTCTTGAGATAGAGGCTACGCAAAATGCCGATACGCTCTTGCGGCGCGGCAAGGCTGTGTTGTTAGGTTGCGATCTTGAGGAATACAGTTGCTACGTTGAATGCGAGAATGCGCCAGCTGATTACATGGCCGTATTCTGGCAGCTGGTGAACTGGAATTACGCCACAATGCAATGGGATTGCGCTATCACAAGCGAGAGGTAGAACAGGTACCGAAACCGGACCGATTAATGAGTCCGCCGAGGAAAGCAGGAGGGTCAGTATGAATCACCGGTGTTTTGTACGCACGCGACTGCGTCTCCCGGTTATGGTATACAAGCAAGGCCGATTCATAGGTCGTTTCGAGACCCGCGATGTCGACCCGGAAGGCGCCTTCATCGAAATGCAAATGACCGACCTGGAGCCAAACGATATCGTGGAATTGAACTTTCTGGTCCGTGGTGGCGAGCGCTGTGGCTGCAGGCTGTTTGCCGGGGTAGTCCGTCTTGACTTTGATGGCGCTGGTTTGATCTTACTCGACCACGAGAATAAGACATTGGACATTATAAGGCGTGGGTTGCTTCGTGAACTATCAGCGGTATCCTGAACCGCCCGGCAGCGTGCTCTGGATCAATGCTGTGCCATCACATGCAATCGCAGCCGCTCGCACCTGTTTTTTTTCTTCTGTGTGGAGAACGACCGCGGCAACCCCAGCGGATCAGGCGGAGGGTTCGCGATCGACCGACAACAATAATTGTTCGAACCTCTGCAAGGGTGTCGCCTGTTGACCGGAGGCGGCGATGTTGGTCAGGATTTCGATCCTGGCCAGGCCATACGCCATGCTCCAGCCGTCGAATCGTCGCGGCAGCCGGGCGGAGCCTTCCAGGAGAATGGTGAGGTCCGTATGGCGGCAGTCTGCCAGAATCCTCTTCATCAGCGCGCCCACTGCGGCAGCGCTGCCCTCCAGGTACTGGCAGAAAGCCATGCCGTCGAAAATCAGTATACCGGTTATCTCGTCACGCTCGTTATTGATGCGTGATTTGCGCACTATGTCGGTGACGCACGATGGGCTGGCATCCAACGCCAGCAGGCTGGTGTATATCAGCATGTAGAGATCGCTCATTCATAAGGTCCTGGTGGCAACAAAGAAGCACTCGCATCCGCAGGGCCACTCGTGATCTGCGAGCGGCCAGCAAACGATTGTCGGATGTATGTTATGGGTTCACGGCGGCTGAAAGCTTTAACTTTTGATAAACGTCCTGCGTTTTTTCGGTCCCGGTGGGAGACCGCCTACACCCCTTCGGCGTCCGCCTACATGCACACAGGCAGTCCGCCGACTGTGTCTGGCACGTCATCACTATAGGTTTTTGCGTGGAAACCCGGCACTGGGCCGGAGTGACCTGAGGAGATGACACATGTCAAAAGCCAGCAAACCTGCCGACGAACTGCAGGGAGAAGGTAATTACGATGCTGCTGAACGCTACGACGAAGACGTGCGCGACTTTGTCAACAGCGGAAAGGTGAAGAAAGCGGCCCGCGACGCGGCTCCGAAAGATGTCGAAGAGCAGCGGGAACTCGAGGAAGCCGAAGCCGAAGGGCGCGCGCGCGCGCATGGCGGTCATGGCAAGGAAAGCCAGTAGCAGTACATACTGAACGCCGCAGGATTTCGATGCGGCATTACCCACTGGAGAACGTTATGAACAGAGATACCATTGAAGGAAACTGGAAGCAGCTGTCAGGCAAAGTCAAGGCCCAATGGGGCAAACTGACCGACGACGACCTCGACGTTATAAGCGGACGAACCGAGGAGCTGGCAGGAAAGATCCAGGAGCGTTACGGCATCGACCGCGACGAAGCGGAACGGCAGGTGGAGGAGTGGCAGGCGTCCATGGATTCTTAAAAGTCTGTCCGCAGAGTCTTTCATACGGAGAAGGCAGGAGAGCGAGGACAGTGCTTCGCAGCTTTTAGGAACATGGCAGTTGACTATGTGAGCACGAGCCGCGAAAAACAATGTGCCGCTCTCCCGCTTTCGCAGTACCCGGTGTGTGCGGGCTGCTGGCGCGCGTGACACCGCCGGCAATCGGTCCAGGGTGTCCGCGCAGCCGGCGGTCGCGAAATTTCTCTTCAGGTCGGGGGCACTTGAAACTGCAGTGAGTGCAACAGGCATCATGTCGGAGTCTGTTCGACGATTCCGATCAGGCTTCCGATCAAATCGACAGAACAGCGATTACGGTATCTTATACGGTCCTACTGCAGGCCTCAGCTTGTGATCAGAGGAGGACTTGCTCACCCGGTTGAAATCGCGCTGGGTCTGCCCCGGCACCTCCACTTCCTCCAGGTAGCTTGCATCGAAACCGGCCAGTTCGGCGAGGCCGCGGGTATCCAGCAGGAGAATACCGCTGTTGTGCAGTGTCACCAGCCCGATTCGGGCCAGAGTGTGAAAACTGCGATTGGCGTGCACGTGGCTCATACCCAGGGTGTCTGCCAGCACGGTCTGTTTGAGCGGAAAGTGCCGTGCCGTCTCGCCGTTTAGACCGGCGTCGATCAGGCGGTGATGCAGTTCCATGAACAGATGCGCCATTCGCTCGCTGGCGTCGCGTCGGCCAATGCGGATAATTTGTTCATCCAGCTGACGTTCATCCTGCCCGGCCAGCCATGTCAGTGCCAGGGCCAGTCGTGGCGACTCGTGAAACGCCTCGAGCATCTGTGCAAACGAAAATGTGCTCGCCTCCAGGCTTGTCAGCGTCTCCACGGCAAACTCTGAATGTGTGAACAGGGACCCGAACAGGCCGAATATATCGCCGGGCAGGAGAAAGTTAAGGATCTGCCTGCGACCGTCCGGCAGCGTCTTGTAACGAACCGCCCAGCCTGTGTCGATGACATAAATGTCTTCCAAACGATCACCTTCTCTGATCGTGATTGTATTGGGACGGGTGGCCAGTGGCGAAGAAAGGGCGAGCAGGTTGTCAAGCGTACAGATATCGCTGTCCTGTAGACAGCTGAATTTGCTTAGCAACCTGTGGATTGGCTTGTCTTCCATAGTCCTTGAAGCCTGTCATATCCTGATCATCGACTCGCGCCGGGGGAGGATGCTGCTACAGCCACTACCAGGGATATCTGACCCATTATCCGTTTATCCCTGGTGTTCACTTCTGGCCACCGTTGTGGCGGTTGCGCTGCGCCAGCCGGGCGATAAGTTCATCAATACCGCCCTGGCGAATCTCGGCCGCAAAGCTGCTACGGTTGCTGGCTACCAGACTGACGCCATCGATTATCACATCGTAGACTTTCCAGTCGCCGCCGTCGAGATGCATACGGTAGTCGATGGATATAGGTTGCCCGCCGTCCGGTTGCACCTCGGTTTGGACCAGCACCTTTTGGGCCGCCTCGGGCCCATGAAGGGGTTTATAGTCGATCTTCGGATCTTCATATTTGACCAGCGATACAGCGTAGACGCGTACCAGATATGTGCGGAACGCGTCAATGAAGCGTTGCTGTTGTTCCGGGCTTGCATCGCGCCAGTGATGGCCCAGCACCAGTTTCGCCATGGCGTCGAAATCGAAGTGCGGAACTACAGTTCGATTCAACAGGTGGTAAATATACGTCGGATCGCGCTGCGCGAGGTCCGGTTCTTTGTGGAGAGCCTGGATTAACTGCTTCGACACATTCATCACCAGCACCCGTGCAGAATCTGCAGCGCCGCTGGCGATACCCGTGACGAGCAGCGCTGTCGACAACAAAACTGTCAAAACCGTAAGTCGCCTCATCTTAGTCGCCTCCTCTTATACACGCCCTCGCGGCTGAAACAGCCGGTAGCGGTGTAGCGCCAGCTTATCTGACGATCAAATCGTTGCGTACCGATCTGACCCCGCCGACGCTGTGGGCCAGTGCGTCTGCGCGCTCTCGCTGATCGTTGCTATCGACAAACCCGCTGAGCTGGACCACGCCACTGTTGGTATTAACGTCCACTTTGAGTCCCTCGGTGAGTGAGTCATGAAGCAGTTTTGCCTTGACTTTGGTCGAGATAGCGGCGTCGTCAATATACTGTCCGGTGCTCTCGTGTTCCGACGTACTGGCGCACCCGCCAACCGTACCACCAAGCAGCACCCACAATGACAGGATTGCCACTGCGGATCGAAGTTCAGTGTTCATGTCGATTCTCCTTTCGAATCGTGGACATCAGGATAGGGCAGGGTAAACGCGAAGCTTAGAACGTTCGCAGTGCACCATCCCGGGTGCGAGCTGGCAGGAACGCCCGCCCGTCCTGCTGCGCCGCCCGTTTGCACCTCGATTGTTCCTGCACGGTCGACGACGGCACCATCTATCCTGGCACCGGCTTTCTCAGTCGGCGCGTCGTAACTGCCACACCCGGTGATAAACACAACCGTTGCTATGAACGCCGCCAGAATCAGATGATCGTAAGCCATGATTGCGCTCCTTTTGCTGTTGTGCAAGCCACGATGACGGAAGTTTATCCAGTGAGCGGTAAAAGTCCTGTCAGATGACCCGGTTCAGCGGGTAGGACGCCCCCTACATTGGCCGTGTCAGATAAGGATAATCGGAAATATCCTACACAACCGTTAGGCCAGCACCTGCGGTGTGCCGGTGTCACCAGGACTACACTTCTCAATGAAACGGCGAGTTACAGGCGCCGCTGGCCCGGCACAAGAATGGCTGAATGGATCACTCGTGATGGAGCGCTGAGGTAGTCGCTATGAACAGACTGATGACGCGCGATAAACTGAACGTGGAAAACCAGCGCTACCGACACAGCTGGGGTGTGAGTCAGAACAACGGCTGCGCGGGATTTGCCCCGGCGTTCCACGATCGCGATACGGGGCGTACTGAGTTGTCGCGCTTTGCCAGCGGGTCGCCGGCGCCGTTTCATCTCATCGACGGACTACCCGACGAGTGGGTTCTCGAGCGCGGTCCCGATGGAAACAAGCGTGGGGTGAAAGGTTCTGTGATTGCGGGGTTTGTCCGTGACGGCCAATTCTATACCCGCGAAGAAGCCGCCCGCACCCTGCACCATTCAGTCTCGGGGATGCTCGGTTATGTCCGGAACCGAACCACCGGGATGGTGCAAAAAGTTAGATGCTGCGATCGCTGGCGCGAGGTGCTGACATGAAACTGGCAAGGATCTTACTGCTTCTGAATGGCATGCTGTTTGTGATCTTCGGCATCGCGTTCATTATGATCCCGGAGTTTTCCGCCCGTCTGTTGATCGGAGCTGCACCCCTTACGGCGAGCGCAATAATTGATATGCGTGCCACTTACGGTGCGATGCTGGGCATGGGCGTGTTTTTCGCTACCTGCGCGCTGCGCAGGTCCTGGATTCCGCCGGGGGTTACCGCTCTGGTATCTGTTCTTGGCTCTATTGCCCTGGGACGTCTTGTCGGCCTGGTCTTTGACAGTGGTGCGAACGCAATGGTGTATGTCTCCATCGCACTGGAGCTCCTGTTCTTCTCGCTTTCGCTATCAGCAATACTGCAGCTCAGGATGCAGGTACGGGCGGAGGGGCTTCTATTTGATACCCGGCCCGCGCGAACTAACCTGTGAGATCCCGTGACCAAACGCAAGCTTTCAATGGTTGGCCTTACCGCTGTAGTCACCGTATGGATCGTTTTCAAGGCCGTAGGCTATATCCTTCCTTATCCCGCTGACGAGCTGGATGCCCGGATGCAGCTCGGGCCTTACCACGAGGGTATGAGTCTCAGAGAGGTGTTTGAGTCATTCCCGGAATACGGTGCCGGAGAAGCTGAGCTGCGTTTGTTGCGAGACAACAACCTGGCCTGGGCGGCTCGCTGGGATCTTCTGGACAAAGCCAGACACAGCATCGATCTGAGCTACTTCATTCTGAAAGAGGATTTGTTCGGGGTGACCTTTCTGAGCCACTTATTGAAGAAGGCGGAGGAGGGAGTCAAGGTACGTATACTGCTTGATGCATTCGGGTCGAGATTGTCGTGGGACCCGCAGGGCAACGATTACCTGGATGCACTCGTCAATACCGGCAACGTCGAGGTCCGTATGTATCGCCCTCTTGTGGACCGCGTCGCCCAGGGCGTGGCACATATGAGTCTCGCAGTCGCGGTGGCCAGTGAACACGACAAGATACTGGTTGTCGATGGTGAACGGGCAATAACGGGTGGCCGAAACATCGCTATCGAATACTTTGCACATCCGGACGACTTTGCTGAGCCGTTCCGGGATATGGAAGTCGAAATTGTGGGCCGGCACTGCGCGGCAGCGCTGATCAAAGCCTTCGAGGTGCAATTCGATTCCGACAGCGCGGTGCCGGTTGGCGGCGAACGGGTGAATATCGAATCACAGGACCGTAACCTCGGCCGGGCGTACGAGGCGATGAATGGCTGGTTGCACGGTCACACCTTGGCGAACAAGCTGACAACCAGCCTGCCGGGTAGTCTGACGAACGAATTGACCCGAATGAGCCATCTGAAAGGTAGACTGGAGAAGACGCTGCCGCCCTACCTGAGAGCGGAAACACGTGTGCTGGATAGTACAACCCGCTTCAAGGCACCCAACGATACAATCTCGCGGGCGGCGACGCGCCTGGTCAAGACGGCGCGCAAGGAGATCTTTATCCAGAATCCGTATATTGTGGTACCTGACGAGGCTGTTAACCTCTTCGCTACAGCGTCTTGGCGCGGTGTCCCGGTCATTGTGTTCACCAACAGTCCGGCATCTGCCGACAGTATCACCAGCCAGGCGTTTTTTCTCGAACAATGGCCCTATCTGCTGGCGCGCATTCCGAGCATGCGCCTGTATGCCAACGCTGAAAAGCAGATGATTCACGCTAAACTGGCAACATTCGACAACACCCTGAGTCTTGTCGGCACCTACAATCTTTCGCCATTGAGTATGGCCACCAACAGCGAAGTGGTTGTGGCCGTCTGGTCTCCTGCGTTCGCCGCCAGACTCACTGAAAAGGCACGAGCAAGGCTGGCCTCGGGCCCGCCGGATGTTTATCGTTACCGTATCGTTCGCAATGCGGACGGGAAGGTTCAGCGTGGTGAGGACGGCCGGCCCATCGCAGCTATTGGACCAAAGGACCATATCGACCTGAAAGACATGAGCGCGCTGCAGGCTGCCTCAAAGGCACTCAAGGCCGCCGAAGCTCTGCCAGGTGTGTCGCCGTTTTTCTAATATCTGTCGATGTGCGTGCCTGGCTTCTTGGGTGCGCTGCTATCAGCCACTGACCCGCCTGGCGCAGGCCCGGCAGGCCGCTGTCGACTGGTCACAGGTCTTCGGCGATCGAGCGCAGCCGCGGGATATCGGTATCGTAGAACTCAGTCGACTTGCGGTCGTCACAGTTGAGGATATGCAGGCGCTTGAACTGCGCCAGCGTGCGGCTGACGCTCTCGATGGTGACGCCGAGTATTGATGCCATCTCGTCGCAGGTGAGCAGCTGCAGCTTGCCGTCTCTCCCGGCTGGTTTGAAACTCGCAAGGAACGCCAGCAAACGCGCGACGCGTCCGCGTATGGGACCGGTGGAGAACTGGGTGATCCACCGGTCGGCGTCCTGCAAATAGTCGTGCCAGCGCTCGGCGAGGGTGATATAGGTTGCCGGATCGTCGCTGCGCAGGCGTTGCAGCGCACCGAGGGGTAAACGCAAAGCGGAGACCGGCGTGACGGCCACGGCCGTATGTTCGTGGCAGAACCCCCGCAGGCCTCCGAGTCCGAGTACAGAACCCGGGCGGTGCAGGCGTACAATTCTCGCGCGACCGCTGGGCAGGTAAGCCACGAGTTTCAGTAAACCGCCGGTAATGAAAAACACGGAACTGCTGTCGTCGCCCTGGTGATACAGCACGTCCTGCTGCTTGTAGCAGGCGCGGTGAGCCCGGGATAGCAGAATCTGTACGGGCGTTGGTGCGTCGTCTCCCATCGCCGCCACGATTTCCGCTCGACTGATCAGGTTAGCGACGCCCGCGACTGGTCGCGGCCGCGGATAGAGTGGGTCGTTCAGTTCGGCGGGCGTTGACATGTAATACCTCCAGGCTGGTTGAGAGGAAGGTCGATAAGTCGACACTACTATTCCCTCTGGGTACGGGCTGTCGGAGGTAGCGGAATGCTGTGTAAGCGGTTTCTTACGCCCCGTACCCGGCAGGACCTGGGCTGTAACTCCCTGCCGTCGGGGCATTTCCCCGCCAACGGGTGCTATCAACCAGTTGGTTGCGCCCTGGCCCCGCGGAGCATGCGGGTCGTTCACGGTCTGGATATTGCTTCAAGTTGGTAGCTACATACGTTTCGGTGTGCATACCGATGTCACCTGGATGAAACATGGAACGTGCTACGAGCTTATGGAATGCATGGGGTTCTGCTTAATCTGTAGGGCCGCCGTCCCCCGGTGCGAATCGCGGCCCGGAGGCCGCTTCTACAGCGAGATGTTTGCAGTGAGTGGGTTAAGGTTTACAGGGCAAACTCTGGTATCGGACTGGAAGTCGTCACTATGTCTGAGTGGCTCGTGACTGTAGCCTGGCTGTCGCTGACACTCGCGGCCGTTTCTGCTGTGGCCGTCGCACTGGATCTCAGGCGCCATCCGCAGCACATGTGGATCATGAACATCGTCTGGCCACTGAGTGCCCTGTATGCGGGTCCGCTGGGAGCCTGGTTCTATCTGCGCCTTGGTCGGCAGGCATCGCAAGAGCGGGTTAAGGCCGCTCAGGCACGCAACGAAACGCCGCCGCACAGGCGCAAACCGTTCTGGCAGAGCGTGGCCGTCGGTGCTACCCATTGTGGCAGTGGCTGTACGCTGGGGGATATCGTGGCTGAATGGACCGTCTTCTTCCTGCCGGTAACGCTGTTCGGCAGCCATGTCGCGGGCACGTGGGCGCTGGATTATCTGCTGGCCTTCCTCTTCGGGATCGCATTCCAGTATTTCACCATCAAGCCGGCCCAAGATCTTTCGCTGACAGACGGGCTGAAGGCGGCCTTGAAAGCGGACGCGCTCTCTCTGACTGCGTGGCAAATCGGGATGTACGGCTGGATGGCCGTCGTGCTGTTCGTGCTCTTCGACCCCGAGCCGGCCAAGACCAGCCCGGTGTTCTGGTTCATGATGCAGATCGCCATGATCGCGGGTTTCCTGACCAGCTACCCGGTTAACTGGTGGCTGATCCGCAGGGGCGTCAAGGAGCGCATGTGATGCGTTGATATTGACCGATGGCAGATCTTGACGACTACCGTAGGAAGCGTAATTTCCGGCGTACTCCGGAACCGGCAGGTGAATCGTTCGCCGGTCATGGTGAAGGCGGACTATTCGTGGTGCACAAGCACGCAGCGAGCCGTCTGCACTACGATCTGCGCCTGGAACACGACGGCGTGCTGCAGAGCTGGGCGGTGCCGAAAGGTCCCGGTCTGCGGCCTGGCGAGAAACGCCTCGCAGTGCGTGTCGAGGATCACCCACTGGAGTACGGCGAATTCGAAGGCGTGATTCCGCGCGGCGAGTACGGGGCCGGTACGGTCATGCTGTGGGATCGTGGTCGCTGGATCGCCAAACGACACGACAGCGATCGCCTGGATTTCGCTCTGGAGGGACAGAAGCTGCGCGGCGCCTGGTCCCTGGTGCGCGTGAGCGGGCACGCTGCCAAAGACGGCGACAACTGGCTGCTGATCAAGCGCCGCGAACCCGCGGCGGGTCGCAATGAGGACGAGCAACGCACTGCGCCATCGGGGGATGACATCAGTGTCGCCACCGGGCGCACCATGGAGCAGATCGCCGCCCAGCGCACCCACACGGGGGCCACAGGAGGTGAGGCGCGCAGCGCGCCGCGGACGCCGGATCCGGGCAACCTCATCGCGACGCGTCGCCAGCCGATGCCGCGGTACCCGCAGCCGCAGCTCGCCACGCCGGCGGAGGTCGCCCCGGAAGGCGCCGACTGGATTCATGAAATCAAGTTCGACGGCTACCGCATCCTGGCCAGGATCGAGAACGGGCAGGTGCGGCTCATCAGCCGCAACGGTCTCGATTGGACGAATCGTTTCCCGGAAATCGCAGGGCTACTCGAGGAACTGCCTGTGCACGACGCGTTGCTGGACGGCGAAGTGGTGGCGCTCGGTCCGGACGGCATCAGCAGCTTTCGCCTGCTGCAGGAAGCGTTGCGCGCGGCCCGCAGCTCACGGCTGGTGTACCAGGTTTTCGACCTGCTGCATCTGAACGGCTTCGACCTGACCGACGTTGCGCTCGTGGAGCGCAAAACCGCGCTGGACCGGCTGCTGGAGGCCGCGGACACCGGCAGCGCCCGCATCCGCTTTACCGATCACATCGCCGCAAGCGGTCAGGCGTTTTTCGACCATGCCTGCCGCCTGGGCCTCGAGGGCATTATTTCGAAGCGCGTCGCGGCGAAGTACCGCGCCGCGCGCAGCCGGGACTGGCTCAAAGTGAAATGCACCCGGCACCAGGAACTGCTGGTGGGCGGCTATACTGACCCCGGCGGGTTACGCACCGGCTTCGGGGCGCTGCTGCTGGGCGGCTGGCGCGACGACCGGCTGGTATACGTGGGCAAGGTCGGCACAGGGTTCAGTGAGCGCGAGCTGCACAGTCTGCTCGCGCAGCTGAAAAAGCGCGCCGTGAAAACGTCCCCGTTTGACCCTCCGCCGACAGGCAAGGGGCTGCACTGGGTGCGGCCGGAGTTGATCGCCGAAGTCAGGTTCTCCCAGTGGACAGGTGACGGCGTACTGCGTCATCCCACGTACCGCGGCCTGCGCGAGGATCGCGATGCGGCGGAGATCCGCCTGCCGCGCGAAGCAGCGGCGCAGCGGGATCCGGCAGCCGCGACCGCGCCAATGATCCGCCGCGCCCGTGACACAGCCAGCGTGGCGGGCGTGCGCCTCAGCCATCCCAACCGAGTTCTGTATCCGCAGCAGGGCGTTACCAAGTTCGCCCTGGCGCAATTTTACGCGGACATCGCCGACTGGATTCTCCCGCAGCTGGCCGGTCGGCCGCTGTCGCTGCTGCGCTGCCCCCAGGGCCGGCAGAAGCAGTGCTTCTTCCAGAAGCACCCGCAGGAGGCTCTCGCGGGCAACATCCCACGCGTCGAAATTACGGCAAACGACGGACCGGCGACCTATCTGTACGTGCGCACCCTGGCGGATCTTGTGGCGCTCGTGCAGGTTGGCACCCTCGAACTGCACGTGTGGGGCAGCCGTGTCGACGACGTGGAACGGCCGGACAGCCTGGTGTTCGATCTCGATCCTGCGCCGGACGTAGCCTGGAGCGAAGTGCTGCGCACCGCGGCCGCGCTGCGCGAGCGCCTGGCAGCACTGCGGCTGGAGAGTTTCGCCCGGACAACCGGCGGCAAGGGTCTGCACCTGGTGGTGCCGCTGGTGCCGTGCGCCGGCTGGGCAGAAGCAAAGGCCTTCGCGCGCGGTGTGGCGCATGCCCAGGCGCGTGACGATCGCCGGCGCCTCACGGTCAACATGGCAAAGGCCAAACGCCAGGGGCGCATTTTTCTCGACTACCTGCGCAACGGCCGCGGCGCCACCGCCATTGCGTCCTATTCCACCCGCGCGCGCGAAGGCGCGCCGGTCGCGGTACCCGTGCGCTGGGACGAGTTGCACCCGGCGCTGACCAGCGAGCGCTACACCATCGGCAACCTGCGGCGGCGGCTGTCGGCGCTGCGCGCCGATCCCTGGGAAGGTTTCGACGAGGCGCGGCGTCCGCTCGATCGCCGCCTGTTGGAAGCCGTCGGCGCAAACGACGGGAGGCGCGCATGAGCCGCCGCACACTCCAGCTGCTGCGCCACACGCCGTGGTGGCTCGAAGCCGGGCCCGATACCTGCGAGTTCTGCCTGCACGTCTACCACGCCGAAGCCGGCTACTACTGCGTTGACTGCGACGCGCCGGTGTGTCCGCTGTGCGTGGTGGTGGTGCGCGAGCGGCACGCCGTGCTGTGTCCGGCATGCGCGGCGGGAGGCGAGGACGGATGACAGCCCGCGCGATGTGGAAGGCGGCGCTGCACCTCGGCGAGCTGCGTGTGCCGGTCAAGCTGTATGCAGCGATCGAAGACCGCAGCGTGCACTTCCGCCTGCTGCACGCCGCCGACAATGCCCCCGTGAGGCAGGGACTGGTGAAATCGGAAACCGGCGAAGTGGTGTCTTACCAGGACGCGCACCGCGCCTTTGCCACCGGGGACGGCGACCTCGTGATGCTCACCGACGAAGAGCTCGCCGCAGCGGAGCCGCGGGCGTCGCGCGAGATCCGCGTCGTGCAATTTCTGCCGCCGCCGGCCATCGATCATCGCTGGTATCTGCGTCCCTATTATCTGGGCCCGGACGACGGCGCAACCGGCGCGTATTTCGCACTGGCCGAGGCGCTGGCACGCAGTGGCCGGGAAGGTCTGGCGCGCTGGGTGATGCGCAGGAAGGCGTACGCCGGCGCGTTGCGTCTGCAGGCCGGCTACCTGATGTTGATCTCGCTGCGTCACGCCGAAGAAGTGGTGTCGATCGAGAGCCTCGACGTGCCGGCTGGACCCGCGCTGGACGACAAGGAACTGGCCATGGCGCAGCAGCTCATCAGCATGCTGGCAGCCGACTACGAACCCGCTGAGTATCACGATGACTACCGTGCGCGGGTGGAGAAGATGATTGAAAACAAGCGCCGTGGCGGCCGTGTGCAGGCGCCGCCGGCCGCGAGGCCGAGAGCGACTGAGGACCTGACCCGAGCCCTGCAGGCGAGCCTGAAGGGGGAACGCAAACGTGCCTGAAGACAAGGCCGCGTCAGGGCGCCCGCGCCCTTTCTGGTCGGGCACCGTCGCCTTCGGGCTGGTGAGCATCCCGGTGAGCCTGTATGTGGCCAATCGCGCCGGGGGTATCGCGCTGCGCATGGTCGACGCAGACGGTACACCCTTGCGGCGGGCCTACTTCTGCAGCAAGGATTCACAGCCGCTCGAGGCGGACGACATTGTGCGCGGTTATGAAGTGGAACAGGACCACTACGTGATCGTGGAAGACGAGGAGCTCGAAGCACTGGCACCCGAGAAGTCGCGGGAGATCGATCTGCAGCGCTTCGTGCCCCTGGATCGGATCGATCCCATCTGGTTCGAACGTGGCTATTTTCTGGCACCGGACAAGGGTGCGATGAAAGCCTACCGGCTGCTGGCGCGCACCCTGGAGGAGGTCGGTCGCGCCGGCATCGCCACCTTCGTCATGCGCGGTAAGGAATACCTGGTGGCCATCATCGGGCAGCAGGGACTGTTGCGCGCCGAAACGCTGCGCTTTCATAGCGAGTTGCGCAGCCCGCACGATGTGGGGCTGCCGACGGCGAGCAAAGCCGAGGCCGCGGGAGTAAAGGCCATGGAAAAGGAAATACGCGCGCTGTCGGCGGAAGAGCTGGACCGCGAGGCGTTGTCGGACGTTCACCGCCAGCAGTTGGCGACGCTCATCGAGCACAAGCTCGAATCCGGCACCGACATTGTCGCGGCGCCGGATGCAGGGGAGCCGCAGGAACAGGAGAGTGCGGAGGTGGTAGACCTGATGCAGATACTAAAGCAAAGTCTCGGCAAATCGCCCGGGCGGGGCGCGCCGCAAGGCCGCAGGCGCGGCGGGGGCAAACCGACCCCGCTGGCGGATCGCTCCAAAACCGCACTCTACGAACGCGCCAGGGCGCTGGGTATCCGGGGACGCAGCAGCATGACCCGCGAGCAACTGATCGACGCGATCCGCGACCGGCAGTGAGGGCCGGGCTGGCTTGAGGCCGGATGCGTGGCCCGGCCGGCGGGGTGGCAGAAGCTCTGGACAGGCGCCTGGCATCGGGGTGGGAGGGTACGTGTCAGCAAGCGCCTACAGAATCATCGGACGAATCCGCATAGCCGCGATAAGTTCAGTTTCATTAGACTTGCGTTATGTCTAATGCATCCGTCATTATCACGGACGACCAGGAATCGCGCCGGTGCACCGAAACTGAGCGGCGTTACCGGCCGGCTGATTACCTCGGCAGCAGCACCAGGGCCTCGGAAGTGCGCGGGCTTGTGCAGCGCCTGGCCGGCGTTCCCCTCAGCGCGTTGATCATCAGTGGCGACACCGGTACCGGTAAGGGGCTTATCGCCAGGATACTGCATCACTCGGGGCTGCGCGCCGACGGCCCGTTGATCGAGGTCAACTGCGCCGCGCTGCCGCGCGAGCTTGCCGAGTCCGAGTTGTTCGGTCACGAAGCCGGATCCTTTACCGGGGCCAGGGGCCGCCATCGCGGGTATCTCGAACAGGCGGACGGCGGTACCTTGTTCCTCGACGAGATCGGCGAGCTGGATCCGGATTTGCAGGCCAAGCTGTTGACCGCGATCGAGGACCGCAGGGTGCGGCGCGTCGGCGGTGAACGCGGGTGCGACGTCAACGTGCAGATCATAGCCGCCAGCAATCGAAATCTCGAGCGCCAGATACGCGAGCGGCGCTTCCGTAGCGACCTGTTCCACCGTCTCAGTGTATTTCGCATCGATCTGCCGCCTTTGCGCGAGCGTATCGAAGACATAAAAGAGCTGGTTCCGAGGTTCGTCGAGGAATTCAGCGCAATCTCCAACAGGCGTCATTGTCGCGTCGGTGACCACATCTATCGCGCGTTGTCGCGCTATCACTGGCCCGGGAACATCCGGGAGCTGCGTAATGTGGTCGAGCGCGCCGTCATGCTTTCAGAAGGACACGAGCTTGAAGAACGGTGGCTGCAGCTCGATCACGACGCCGGCCGGCACGCCGGACGGGCCGAGCTTGACGGCGACCGGGTGATCATACCCCTGGACGGCAGTATGGCGTTGAACGACATGGACAGCTATATCATCCAGGCCGCGTTGCACCGCCACCGCTATAACGTGACCGCCACGGCGCGGGCCTTGAGTACAACAAGGGAAACTCTGCGCTACCGCATTCAGAAGTACAACCTGCGCACCGCACTGCCGACTGCCGCGAGCCTCTGATCCTGGCAGCAGGGCCGGGCACGCCTGTGGCACCGGTAGCGGCTCGCAGGTCTTCCGGAAGCTCCTGATGCGGCTATTGCCGGTACCGGGGCTGTTGATCCGTTGGGCGTCCGGCGCGGTGTGACGTTCGTGTATCCGCAGCACGAAACAGGACAACAGAGCGGAAGGCGAAGCGAGGAAGAACATGGTGAGTGCGGCAACTCAAGACAGGGGGCCTGAGCCGCTTCAAGGCCCGCGGGATGGCGGCCCCGAGCCTCCTTTTTTTATACCGGGTCGCAACTGCTGGCAGCAGGCGAGGGCGTCGCGCCTGGGCGTGATTATCGAGGCCTGCGACTATTTCAGGCTGTTCGCCGACGCCTGTCAGCGCGCGCGTCATCAGATTCTGATACTCGGCTGGGACTTCGACCGCCGCGAGCCGTTGTTCCGTGAACACGGGCCGGACGACCTGCCGTGGCCTGTCGGCGAATTTCTTGCTGCGCTGGTGCGGCGGCGGCCGGACCTGCACGTCTACCTCCTGTCATGGGATTTCAACATGCTCTACGCTACAGAGCGCGAACTGGCGCCGGCGCTGCGGTTGCGGTTGAAAAGCCCGAGGCGGCTGCATTTCAAGCTTGATGCGCACCACCCTGCAGGCGCCTGCCATCATCAGAAAGTCGTTGTCATCGATGACCGCCTGGCGTTCGTCGGCGGCATCGACCTCAGTCGGTGGCGATGGGACACCTGCGAACACGCGCCCGATGACCCGCGTCGCGTGGATCCCGATGGCAAGTCTTACCCGCCGTTTCACGACCTGATGATGATGGTCGAAGGTGAGGCCGCGAGGCGCCTGGGCGATCTCGCACGCACGCGCTGGCGCCGTGCCCGCGGGCGGCCGCTCACGCCGGCAGCAGCACCGGCTAGCGCAGCGGATCTATGGCCGCGGGACGCGCCAGTGCTGCTGCGCGATGTTGATGTCGCCATTGCGCGGACCGAACCGCGCTACGCCGGCCGCGCGGCGACGCAGGAGGTGCAGGCGCTATATCTGGACGCCATCAGCACGGCGAAGGACTTTATCTATATCGAAAACCAGTACTTCACGGCGTCCGCCCTCGCCGCGGCGATCAGCGCGCGACTCGAACAGGAAACTGGCCCTGACATTGTGCTGGTTCTGCCGCAGAAAACCGGTGGCTGGCTGGAGCAGTACACCATGGACGTGGTGCGGGTGCGCGTCATGGACAGGCTGCGCGCCGCCGATCGCTATCATCGTTTGCGGGTCTACTATCCCCATCAGCCGGGACTCGGCGAGGCCTGTATCAGCGTCCATGCGAAGTTAATGATCATGGATGACAGGCTGCTGCGCATCGGCTCCTCGAATACCAGCAGCCGCTCGATGGGGGTGGACACCGAGTGCGATCTGGCCGTGGCCACCGCTTCCAGCGATGATGCAACGGCTACGGCCATCCGCAGGCTGCGCCGGGGTCTGCTGGCCGAACACCTTGACGTCACGCTGGAGCGCGTGGCCGAGGCGGAGGCCGGCGCCGGCGGCTTGATCGCCGCCATCGAGTCGCTGCGCTCGGATGGCCGCAGCATGCGCGAGCTCGACCCGGTTTGCGATGCGTCGATCGACGAGTTGCTGCCTGACTCGGGACTCGTGGATCCACCCGAACCGCTCAACCCGGACTATGTTGTCGGGGAATACATGTCGAGACCAGACCGGCGTCATGGCCGGCAGCGCATCAAACTGTTCGTGGCGCTGATCCTTGCACTCCTGGCACTGGCGGCCGCGTGGCGCTGGACGCCGCTCAATGAGTGGCTGTCACCCGATCAGATGCGCGCCTGGCTGAGTCTGTTCGACAGTCCACTGACGCGGGGACTGGTGGCGGTCGGCGCATTCTTCGTCGCCTCCGTGCTGATGGTTCCCTTGACCCTGCTCGCCGTCCTGGGGGGTATGGCCTTCGGTGGTTTCGACGGCTTTGCCTATGTGCTGGCGTCGGCCCTGGGAAGCGCGGCGCTGGTGTTTACCATCGGACGCTCGCTGAGCCAGGACGCCGTGAACCGCCTGAGCGGCCGTCGTCTGGCCCGGATCAGTCGACGACTCACCGACCGCGGGGTGCTCGCGGTCGCCGTGCTGCGTCTGATCCCCGTGGCGCCTTTTACCGTGTTCAACCTCGTGGCGGGCGCTTCGCAGTTGAAGTTTCGGCAGTTCCTGTTGGGCTCGGTGCTCGGCCTCACGCCCGGGATCGGCGCACTGACACTTTTTTCCGACAGCCTGTGGTCGGCGCTGCGCGATCCTTCCTGGAAAAGTATTTTGGCGGTGAGCGCTTTTGCCGCCGTGATTATTGTCGCCGTGATCGTCATGCGCCGGTGGTTGCGATCCAGATGATCCCGCCCGCCTGGTATGACGTGTGCGCCTTCTGGCTGCCAGTGCCGCGGGCCGCGGATGTGGAGAGGAAAGACGGATGAGCCTGTTGAGGAACGAACATCAGGCGACGCTGGCTGCGCTGCATGCGCGCGGCACTGAGCTGCTGCAGCGATACGAGGCGGCCGCGGATTACGCGGATCTTGACGACCGGCTGCGTGAGACTGTCGCGCGGATCGCGGCACAGCGCAAACCGCTGGTCGCGGTGCTGGCCGGGCTTGAACGCGCCACCGATGACTTACCCCAGGCCGGTAACATCGAACGCGCGACCCTTGGTGAAATCGGCGATACCCTCAGCCGGACGCTCGGCACCGACAAGGCGCTGGCCGAGCGGCTGTTCAAGGCCGACCGCCATTGGCTGGATGATGTGGAGCAGGCGCTGGCGCTCGACTGGTCCGCCGAACAAGCCGAGTTGATCGAACGTCTCGCGTCGCACCTGCGCGATACCCTGCGGTCGCTGGACGCCAGCCGAGCCCGGTCTGACCGGTGACCGTTCGCTTATCGGGATGTTTTCCCGTTAAGTGGGAACGGCGCTGCGTGCCTCCCCCCCGTTGCTGCCACGGCGGTGGATATACCCTGGTGGCGGGGGATTTCCACCCGCGGGGGAGGGTAGCGACTTTGCACATAAGCTGCACGGGGGCTGGAGTCCGGCGTCCTGGCGAGGCGTGCGGCGGCGCTGTCTTTTCCCGGCGGTCGTCGGTGCGCGCTCTCAATGTCCAGGGCACGCGACTTGCAGACAACACACCCAGCGCAATCGTGCACACCAGCGTACGAGGCGACATGATGAGTGATTCTCTCCTGATCATCGACGGTGTCAAGCCGCCGGTCAGCGATCTGAGCCGTCACCTCGCGGCCAACGGCTGGGATGTCGAACTGGCAGGATCGCTTGCCGAGGCGCGACGTTCTGTTGTTCGAGCAAACCGCGGAACCCCTGGTGGTGCTGGCGGATGTGCGGCTGCCGGACGGCAGTGCGCTCGACTTACTCGAACGCATGTACGTCGCTGGTAAGTCGGCGGAATGGGTACTGCTGACAGCCCGCGGCAGCGCTCCGGATTTTCGGGGGGCGTTGCGACTGGGCGTCGTGGGTTTTCTCGAAAAGCCGTGCAGCACCGGGCGGCTGGTCGCGGTGCTCAACGCTGCACGGCGCAGCGCACTGGCGCAACGCCGACTGGGTCTGCCATCCAGGGCGGGCGGCCGCCGTTACCGGCCGCCGGCGTTCCAGGGACGCAGCGCGCCGGCGCGGCGGGTACGCGACACCATCACGCAGCTGCTGGAAACGCTTTTCGACGGACTCGTTATCTGCGGCGAAACGGGCACGGGCAAGGATCTGGTCGCCCGCATCCTGCATCATTCGGGGCCGCGCGCGCGCGGGCCGCTGGTCGAGGTGAACTGTGCGCTGCTGCCGAAAGACAGGCAGGAATCCGAGATTTTCGGCCATGAAGCGGGCGCCGGCGCCGGTATGCTGCACCGGGGCTGCCTGGAGCAGGCCGACGGCGGTGTCCTGTTCGTTGACGAGGTTGCGGAAATGGACGCCGCTCTGCAGCCCCGACTGCTGACGGCCCTGGAAGACCATTGCATCCGGCGGGTAGGTGGTGAAAAGACTTTCGGCGTCGACGTACAGGTCCTGGTGGCCACCCAGTGTAATCTCGAGGCACGGGTGCGCAACGGCAGGTTCCACCGTGATCTCTATCACCGGCTCAGCACCGCTCAGCTGGACTTGCCGCCGTTGCGGGATCGCCTCGAGGATCTGGAAGACCTGGTGCCGGCAATGGTCGCGGAGTTCAATGCCCGCGCGGGCCGGCAGGTGCGAAAAATCCCCGACAGCGTGTACGCACTTATGCAGAACTACCGATGGCCGGGCAACGTGCGCGAGCTGCAGAACGTCATCGAACGTTGCGTGTCGCTGGCCGACGGCGAGGTCTTTCCCGAGCGCTGGCTGCATCTCGGTCAAGGCCTGAGCGGCGTCGACAACGGGCTCGAGGCCGACAGCGACCGCGTGAGCATACCGCTCGACGGGTCCATGGCGCTGGACGACATGGGCGGCTACATAATCCAGACCGCACTGGACCGTAATGGTTACAACGTTGTGGCGACTGCCAGGGCACTCGGTACCACGCGGGAAACCCTGCGTTACCGGATTCAGAAATACGGTCTTAAGACCACGGGCGGGTACCGGCCGGAAACACGCCCTTAATGCTTTGAAGGGGGAGCGCCGTGCTTTGCTGCTCTCAGAGCGAACGTGCTTTGCATGTCCGAAGGTTTTGCCCTGGCGCATGACCACGCGCAGTGAATTCAACCGCCGAGGGCCATCCAGATCCAGCGCATCAGGGCCACCATAGCAACGGTGATGGCCACGGCGAGTGCGAGCAACCCGACGATCAGCGCGGCGACGGTCAGACCGCTGCGACGCTGCGTCCGCCGCGGTTGCGCGAGTGCACGGTCGAGAAGCTCGACGTTGCGGCGATTGGCTTTCCAGGCAAAATCGAACAGGTCGCCGACAACCGGGACCGCGCCGAGGAGGGTGTCGAGGGCGATATTGCCGATCATGTGCAGAAGCACGGCGCGTGATACGCCGAGGCGTTCGGCCTGCGCGATGATGTAGGAAGACAGCGCCGTACCCACAAGGTCGCCGAATCCGGGAATCAGGCCGATGATGCCGTCCAGACCAATGCGCAGACCGCCGGGCAATGCGATGGCGCTGTCGAGCACGTGGGCAAGTCGCCGCAGTGCCGCGCGCTGCCGCTCGCGGGCGTTACTGTCGGTCGGCTCGGCTAAACAAGAAACAGGGCGCTGGGCGCGCCCTGTCTGCAGCAAGTTGTGAAACACCGATGCACTCAGTATCTGTTGCCTTCCGGTTGTTCGGCGGGCGGGTTGACGCCGGGGGCATCGGTCGATTTACCGCCGGTTTCCAGTGCACTGAACTCGGACTTGAGCGGACCGGCAGGCATCGGTTCCTTGGCCGTGCCGTTGATGATGTCGCTGGCATCTACTGACTCTTGATAATAGGCCCGATTCTCCTCGTCGTCCCAGGCGATGTCCGTCACGCTGACCGCGAGGCTTCCATACAGACCCTTGGTGTCGGCCCAGACAATGACGTCCGCGCCCTTGCCGGCAGATATCTGGCCTCGCTTGGAAAAGTTGACGATGGTGAGACCCGCATCTGCGTTGAGCGAGAAGTTGTTCTCTTGCCGAAAGCCGTCCATTGCCTTGTCACTCATCACCAAAAAGGCGAGCGAGCCGGCTTCCACGCCCGCCTCTAAACCGAGGTTAATGCTGCCCGTATTGTAGAATGCGGGCCCGGACCAGTTGCCCCCATTGTTGGCTACCAGAACGCCCTCTCCACCGGCGCCACCGACACCGAGCGAAGCTCTCGCGTAAGTCGGTACGATGAACACCGCCTTGGCCCGGTTGAGCACCTCTCTGGTTGCTTGATCCGCTTTGAGCTGCTCAACAACTCTGGCGGCCTCCTGGACCGTGTCTTTTGCGTCTTTCATTTCCTCAGAACTGTATGCGCTGGTGGCGGCGTCTTTCGTCTGCATCTCGTCTGCGATCACCGGCGCTACGCCGGTAAAACACAGAACGCTCGTGCAAAACAGGGTAGTGATCGTGTTGATCCGTTTCTTCATGACTGACCTCCGTGGGTAGTTGGATACTAGAGTTAGCGTTGCGCGGAGTCCGGTCGTCCCGGAAACCACTTCAACGAACCCAAGCAACCGCCATGCCATTGCACCGCTGACCCGTCGACCATCGCGAAGCCAGCGTCGCCAGTCGCTTCCGCTCGGTCCCGCTCAGCACAGCGCGGCCGAGACCTCGCGACGCAACCCGCTGGGTGGTGTTTATGCCCAGGGCGCGGGGGATAAACACCAGCGCATGCGGTGCGTGAGCATTCGACGCGCTCACGGTCGCCATGGTCCTGCGCCACCGGTGTGTCGACGGCTTTTGTAGGTCGTTGACTACAAGGGGCTCAGCGTCCGCCGATACCCGCGCACGCCTGCCTGATCGAGACTGTGCATGCGGGCTGGTGGCGCCCGCGGTGTGCGGGCGCTGTCGAGGCAGGGGATGCCTCATTGCTGTATGGCACGCCCGCGTCTGACCCGAGGTGACCGGAGTCGCTGAATGTTCGACATACGTGTATCCATCCAGCCCTACCGCGGCTTCGGCAATGGCCGCATTGTCTGCGTCGCCGGGCAAGTCATGTTTGGCGCGGGCAGCCGCATGCAGCGCCTCCGTGATCCCGACACGCGGCGTCGGCTGTGGCATCGCCTGGCCGATGCGCTGCGCCTGGCCATCAGTCCCCAGGTCCCGGGCGCGCGGCTACGGATACACTGCGCCGGCGTGGTGCGCGAACTCGTGGCCGATGGGCACGGGTATTTCACCAGCTGCCTGGAGATTGCGCACGAGGAGATTGCGCCGCTGTGGCGCGAGTACATGGTCGAGCTCGTCGATCCGCAAGGTGATGAGACAGTCTCGGGCCGCGGTGAAATACTGTCGCGCACGCCCGCGGCGCAGCGTGTCATTGTCAGTGACATCGACGATACCGTTATCTTCACGGGTGTATCGAACAAGCTCCGGATGCTGTGGCGGCTGTTCGACCACGGCGCCGAGGACCGTGTGCCGTTTGCCGGTATCGCCGCCCTCTATCGCGGCCTCCACGGCGGTCAGGGGTCGGAGCAGAATCCCATGATCTACGTCTCGCGCAGCCCCTGGAGCATTTACCCGGTGCTCGAGGAGTTCTTCCAGCTGCACCACATCCCCATTGGCCCGGTGCTGCAGCTGCGCGACTGGGGCATCACGCTGCGCCATCCTTTCCCGCGACGCGCCCGGAGCCACAAGCAGGAACAGGTGGACCGCGTGCTCGCCGTCTACCCGGATCTGCCGCTGGTGCTGGTCGGCGACAGCGGACAACGCGACCCGGAACTCTACGTTGCCATGGCGAACCGACACCCGGGACGAATTGCTGCTATCTACGTGCGGGACCTTCGACTGGCACGGCGGCGCACGGTCGAGCTGGGTGCCATGCAGGCGGTCATGTCGCGGCTCGGGGTGCCGATGGTAGTCGCTGACAACAGTGAGGCAATGGCCATCGACGCCGCACAACGTGGCTGGATATCGGGCAAACATCTGGCAGAAGTCCATGCCCGGCTCATCACCGGGCAGGCCTGAGCTGACGAAGCATCCGCGCCTGTGAGGGTGGCCAGCGCCTGACCGGGAGGGAAACATTGACGTTCGTGCTGACAGCCATTCTGGCGTTTCTGCTCGCGATGCTGATCGCCTACCTGACGCGCGCCACCTCGGTGCGGCGCCTTCAGGTCGTGGGTAGCCATAAAACGCCGCCGGATGCGCGCTCGGACAGCTTTAACGCCCATCTCAATCTGCTGACGGGGGCGCAGATTACCGGCGGCAATCAGGTGGAATTGCTGCTCAACGGCGACGGGACCTTCGGGCGCCTCTGGGAGACGCTCGCGAAAGCCCGGTCGGTGATCTGTCTGCACGTCTACGTGTTTGAACCGGGCGAAACCGCCGACAGGTTGCTGCAGGTGCTGAGCGAACGTGCCCAGGCCGGGGTGGAGGTATTTGTCTTGCTCGATGCCGTCGGTGCCAGCCGTATTCCGAAGCACTATGTCCAGCGCCTGCGCACCGCCGGTGCCAAGGTCGCGTACTATCGCCCGCTGCGCTTCGCCACACTCTACAAGTTCCAGCAGCGCATGCACATGCGCGCCGTGATCATCGATGGCAAGATCGGCTTCACCGGCGGATTTGGTATCGCCGACCAGTGGCTGGGTGACGGGCGGCATCCTGGGCAGTGGCGGGACACCAGTGTGCGCATTGAAGGTCCGGTGGCAATGCAACTTCAGGTAGCGTTCTCGATCAACTGGGCGGAGGCCACCGGCGATCTGCTGGTCGGAGAAGCCATCACGCCATATGCACAGGTGCCACCACCCACAGAGTCGCAGGCTGCCGGCATTATGAAATGCTCTCCAACCCTGGGCGTAACCAGCGCCGAGCGGTTCTTTTTTCTCGCTATCGCCTCGGCGCGCGAGCGGATCTACATTGCCAATGCCTATTTCGTGCCGACACGGGACCTCCGGTGGCTGCTGATGAACGCTGCAGACCGTGGCGTGGACGTGCGAGTGCTCACACCCGGCGTCAATACCGATCAGTGCCTGACCTGGCACGCAGCACGCGCGCTGTACCCGGGACTGATCAAGGCCGGGGTACGGATCTATGAATACCGCCCATCGATGATGCACGCCAAGAGCTTCGTCGCGGACGGCTGCTGGGCCACCGTCGGAACTCTGAATTTCGATAACCGCTCGGTTAAACTCAACGATGAGGTCGCGCTCATCATTCGTGACGAAAGCGTGGCGGAGGAGCTCGAGCGGACATTCATGGCGGACCTCGACCACGCCGACGAAGTTACGGCCAGCAAAGCCCGCCTGCGTGGAGGAGACGCCATCAAGAGCCGCCTGGCGCGATTGACGACGGCTCTGCTATGAGGTGACAGCATGAGCAGCGAAATACCAACAAAACGTTTCCACCAACTTTTCAGGCAACGCTGTCTGAACGGACTGCACACGCGGCGCCCACCAGACCTTCTGGGAGTCCACGCTAACCACACCAGCAAAGGTGCGGCCCCATGATTTCCATTCTGTCCCTGTTCATGGTGCTGACGCTTTCGGTACTTGTGACGCGCATTGCCAGTGTCGCGCTTATCCATACCGGGCTGGCGCAGGAAACCGCGCGCTTTCAGGCGCGCTCGGCCTTCACCGGCGTCGGATTTACCACTCAGGAATCGGAGAAACTGGTTAATCACCCCGTCCGGCGGCGCATCCTGTTGTTACTCATGCTGTTGGGTAACGCCGGTATCATCACTGCCATGTCATCATTAATGCTCACCTTCGTGCAACAGGATCAGGGTGCCTCACTCACCTATAAAATCGTCGCCATCGCAGGAGGCATTGCGGTAGTGTGGACCTTTGCATCCAGTCGCTGGGTGGACCGACACATGAGTCGCTTCATCGAAAAGCTGCTTAAGCGCTACACCAGCCTGGAAGTGAAGGACTATGCGAGCCTGTTGCATCTCTCGGGTGAGTATCGCGTCTCAGAGCTGCAAATTCAGCCCGGCGACTGGTTGGTGGATAAGCCTCTGCTGGAAGTGGATCTTCGTCACGAAGGCGTGCTGGTGCTGGGCGTAGAACGTACCGACGGTACCTTTATTGGCACGCCGGAAGGCGATACAACCATCCATGAATACGACACGATGGTGGTATACGGGCGCACATCGGCGCTCGGGCGCCTGGACCAGCGGCGCCGCAACCGCGAAGGCGATATGGATCATCAGGCCGCGGTTAACGAACAGAAAGATGTTCATGAACAGGAGCAGAAGAAAGACCCCGCTGGTCATTGAAGCGCTTAACTCATACAGCCATCGGGTGCATTTCCACCATAGGCGGGTGATATGACGACGGCGCGTCGGGGCTTTCCGACCGGGCGGATTCCATGCGATGGCGGCTGCCGGTACCTTTTTTGCGTTACCCTGGATGCTCCATTCCCGCCAGTCTGCACTTTGTTGTGCACAAGTGCAGGAGCTGCGGTGTGCAGCCTTCCTGCCTGAACTGCTCGGCACGGTTCTTGATTGGCAAACGCTTAACCGCACGAACGTTTGGAGGTTACCATGCAGGATGATTACACCCAGTCAGGGCCAGGCGGCTCGGGCAGCACAGGCTTGCCGTCAGGTGAAGAGTTGCGCGAGGCGGCCGGCAAGGTGGCCGGCACGGTCAGGGAAGAGTATGACCAGCTGCGCGAAGAGGTCGCGCACGCAGCGCATGAAACCCAGACCACGGTCAGGCGGGGGGCACGCGAGTATGCCGATGAGCAGCGTGCCGCGGCCGCCGACACGGTGCGCGCGATCGCCAGTGCGTTATACAGCAGCGGTGACACGTTGGACTCACAGGGCCGCGACACGGTGGCGGCCTTGTGGCGGCGCGGCGCCGCCGGGGCGCAGGAGGTGGCACAATGGCTGGAGGACAAGTCCGCCGGCGATCTCTGGCAGCAGGCCCAAACCTACGCACGGCGTCAACCGGCGGTCAGCTTCGGCGGCGCCATGGTCGCGGGTTTCCTGCTGGCGCGGTTGCTGAAGAGTTCCGCTACGCAGCCGGAGGGGTACGCCGCAGCGCGCGAGTTTGAGCCGCCGGCGCCGCGGGAGCGGGCGAGCGCTCCGGCTGCGACGACGCCGACGACCGGTACTTCGGATTCTTATGGAGGATGAACCATGGCAGCCAATTTTGATGATGAGCGTGCCTTCAGCAGGGAAGGCCGTTCGATTCCGCAATTAATCAGGGACTTTGCTTACGAGATCACCGCGCTGGTACGCGACGAGGTCGACCTTGCCAAGCGCGAGGTGTCCGACAATATTTCGCAACTGGGCAAGGGCCTCAGCTGGTTCGGGCTGGGCGCGCTGGTGTTTTTTGCCGGCCTGCTGGTGCTTCTGGACGCAGCAGTGGCGGGGCTGCTGCTGGTGCTGCCGCCCGGACAGCCCTGGCTGGCGCCCCTTATTGTCGGCGGTGTAGTGTTGATCATCGGCGCGCTGATGCTGGTGGGTGGGCGCGGCAAGGTCAGGACGCACACTCTGAAGCCGCAGCGGACCCTGGAAGAGGCGCGGCGCGACCATCGCCTGATCAAGGAGAAAATGTCATGAGAGAGCACGAAACTGACTACCGGCCGCAGCGTGGCAACGGCGACGCACGCGGCGATGGCGAACGCAGCCCGCAGAAGCTGCAGCAGGACATTCAGCGGCATCGGGACAACCTGGACCGTACGCTGTCGGCGCTCGGCAACAAGCTGTCTCCTGGTGAATTGCTCGACGAGGGGCTGCGTTACATGAAAAGCGGACCGGGCGAGTTTTTTGCCAGCCTGGCGCAGACCGCGAAACACAACCCGCTGCCCATGGTGCTGACGGGCGTCGGACTGGCCTGGCTGATGCTCGGACAGCGTAATGCAGGCAACAGCCATACAGGGACATCGGGGCCAACCGGAGCAGCGCCGTCGCAGCACGATCAGGACGATGTCACCGGTCTTTACGCCGAGTACCTGGTACAGGAATATCCTTTCGCAGCGGACGAGGTTGACTGCATTATTTATGACGAACTCGGCGCCCAGGCGTTCGATACCTACCGCACGCGCACGAAGGGCGGCGCCGGGCTGCGCGCTAAAGGGCAATGGAAAGGCCAGGTCGGTGCCGCCACGGATCGCGCGGGCAACAAGGCTAGTGATTGGTCCGACAGTGTACGCTCCGGCGCTGCCAGGGTGAGCGAGGAAACGCGGGCGCGCATCGACAGTGCGCGGGAGCGCATGGCGGCGAGGAGTGCGGAGGTACGCGAGCGCACTCGCCGCGCACGTGAAATCGCCTGGCACCGCGCGCAGCAGGCGAAGTCGGCGGCTACCGCGCAGGCACGCAGGGCCATAGACGCCACCAGCGATATCGTGCAGCGCTATCCGCTGTCAATGATTGCGGTGGGTGTGGCCGCCGGTGCCGCGCTGGGCACGGCACTTCCGGAGACCGGTCGCGAAGACCGGATTATGGGTGAGGCAGGCGATGCGATAAAGGCACAAGCCCGCAGTGCATTGAACCGGCAGGTCCAGCGCGCACGGCAGGTGGCCACGGCCGCCCGAGATGCAACCATGGACGAGGCCAGAGCGCAGGGGCTGAGCGCGGACGGAGTGCGGCAGGAGATCGGCGAGCTGCGGGACAAAGCCGACAAGGTGGCCGGAGCGGCTCGCGACGAGGCCGAGCGTCAAGGGTTCACCCCGGAGGGCGCGCACGAAGAGCTTGACCGGGCCAGGGAGAAAGTCGAACGGGTAGCAGCTGCGGCCCGCGACGCCGCACGGGCAGAGGATGAGCGCAATCGTTGAGCGCTGCACATCCACCGGATCGGAAAAGCGCTGCCGTACCCGGTGTAAGACGGGAGTCGTCTCGAATATCTGAGAACTCGCCCATGAGCGCCCGCGCCGATCCGTAATGCGCACCAGCGGGCCTGCGAGGGCAGGCGCACAGCTGATCGGCTACCCGGCTACCAAAGGCGTTTGTCGTCAGCTCATCTGCATCCACCGGAGCTGTGCAGACACCATTGATCCCGGCCGCCGGGCTACGAATATCAATGATTGAAAAAATTGCACTGTAGGAGCGGCCTCCTGGCCGCGATTCCCGCCAGGGGACGGCGCTCCTACAGGTTAATCACGACTCCACCATCGGTGGGACAGCCGGTAGGCATACCCCTGCACCGGCAGTATCGACCTGCCACGTGCATAAGAGAACCCCGCGGCGATCCGGCCGAACCCTTTTGGGTTACACGGCGGGTAACGGCCCTCTTCGCGGAATGCACATCGGGTGAAATTCAACCCTTGTATGCCGCGTGGCGCTGAGTACGGCGAAGCCCGATGATCATCCGTCCGACGTAGGGTTTCGTGCCTCGGTCCAACCTGCATGATTGAATCGAACAGAATCGGTTACATCCTACAGCACTGTCAGACTGGGCCGATCTCTTTTCCGGCTTCTCGAACTTACACTTACTACCGTACCAGAGAAAACGGCCACGAGTCTGTCCGGGAAAGCTTCGCGCAGCGAGAAGGTGTGAGAACGCGGACAGTTCTTCCAAGGTTTGAGGAACACAGGGAACATACGCTGAATGGGCAGTCGCTATGAACACACCGATGACACGCGAGAGATTAAACACGGAAAACCAGCGCTACAGAAACAGCCTGGGTGTGAGCCAGAACAACCGGTGCGTGGGATTTGCCCCGGCGTTCCATGACCGAGAAACCGGACGTACTGAGTTGTCCCGTTTTGTCGGCGGGTCACCCGCTCCGTTCCATTTGATCGACGGCCTGCCGGACGAGTGGATCGTGGAGCGGGGTCCAGAGGGAAATACCCTCGCGGTAAAAAGCTCGGTCATCGCCGGATTTGTCCGCGATGGCCAATTCTACACCCGCGAAGAAGCTGCTTGCGTCCTGCGCCCTGGAGTGTCCGGTACCTGGTCACGTCCGGAACGGGTCTCTGTACAGCTTAACCCGTAGGAGCGCCGTCCGCCGGCGCGAATCGCGGCCAGGAAGCCGCTCCCACAGTAAGACGCTTGCAGTGATGTTACTACGGCATACGTTGACAAAGCCCCATGCCTCTCAGCGGGGCGCCGTACACACATCCCTTTAGGCTTGACGGCCGCATTCCTGCGGCCGACACCCACCGACAGACATGGGGCTTTGTCAACGTAGTGTTTTGTAAGTTTGAACGATGCTGCTGGGAAGTAAGGCGGATCGTCCGGCTCAAGCGTAGCAGGCATCAACCCGTGCCGGCGTCAATTACCTCGATGCCTTCGACCCGGTTCCGCCCAGCGCCTTTGGCCCGATAAAGTTGGGCGTCGGCCGAGTCAATCAGTTTCTCTACAGTATCCAGATGCGGGCTCCATTGAACGATTCCGATGCTGCACGTCAGCTTGACCCGGGTCCCCGCAGTGTCATACAACTCCATCGCTGCCAGTGTCTCGCGCAGTTTTGCCGCCAACTGACCGGTATGATATGTGTCGGCATGGGGTACAAGGACACAGAACTCGTCACCGCCATAACGGGCTGCAAAGTCCGTGTCACGCGTATGCTCGTGTATGGCCTTACCGAATGTTTCCAGCGCCCGATCGCCTATCACATGGCCGTGCCGATCATTGAGTTCTTTAAAATGATCTATATCGATAAGCATCAGGCACCAGTCGGTAGCGTAGCGCTGTGACTCATGCAGCTGCCGCTCCAGCGTCCCCATCAGTTCCCAGCGATTGTGCAGTCCCGTCAGGGGGTCGATACGTGCCATTACGTGCAGGCGCTGATTGGATTCGTTAAGCTGGCGGTTCACCGTGGCCAGTTCTCTGGTGCGCGCCTCCACGCGCGCTTCCAGCTCGTCCTTCATCTGGCGCAAATCGTCTTCCATGCGCTTGCGTTCACTGATGTCGATGATCTGCGCAATAAAGTATCGGGGCTCACCTCCCTCTGAGCGCACCAGGGTCACCGACAGGAGCACCCAGACAAGATGCCCTTGTTTGTGTACATAGCGCTTTTCCATCTGGTAGGTGCCGATCTCCCCCGCCAGCAACAGCCGCATCTGGCACAGATCCTCGGCCAGGTCGTCCGCATGAGTGATAGACTGAAAATCTCTGGCCGTGAGCTCCTGCGCGTTATAACCCAGGATCGCGCAGAGTGCCGGGTTGACTTTCGACCAGTGTCCATGAAGATCAACCAGCGCTTTGCCGATCGGCGCATGATCGAAGGCTTCCCGCAGCTGCGCCGCGTTTTCCTGCAATGAGGTGTACATCTGACGACGGCGCGCAACTTCGCGATGCAATTCCTCGTTGCTGCTGCGCAGTTGCGTGGGACTGGGCCATTCGAGTATCAAGGGCATTTTCCACCAAAGCATCACGGCGGTGGTGACAGACACCACGGCCGTGATCGCCTTTACCCCGCCTGCTACCCAGTAGTCGGCCCGCCAGATAGTCCAGACATCAAACAGGTAGGTGATGCCACACCCAAGGATGAAGGCAGCGAAGAGACTGACCATCAGTCGCAGATCAATGTCCTTGCGGCGGCGCTTAATATACAGCAGTGCGAGCGGAATAGAGAAGCAGGCAAGGGCGCTCAACACGTCCGACCCGGCGTGCAACAAGACCAGATCGGTAGTCCAGAGATAGCCATGACCATGGGGAACGAACGGACCGCCGTCCGATATAGACTGCAATGGGATGGATGTCATGATATCTCCCGGGGGTGCCGCTGGCGCGGGGCAGGCCGTCAACAAGCAAAGAGTATACAGCTGCGCAAGCTGCTGGCACAGCTTGGAGAGACCGCACATGAACTCAGTTAAAAATGCGCCGGAACCAATTGCCTGGCGCCTGCATGACAGTTGCATACGAAACGAAGCCCGCCGGGATTTTGGGGAGACCTTTCGCCTACGGGCTACAGGGCATGCGACGGCCAATTGGTGGAATGTGCGCGGGTGAAATTCCAGGTGCGTGCGCAGGTTGATCCTGAGCACAGCGAAGCCCAACGATCAAAGGTCCAACGTTGGGCCTCGTGCCTCAGCCCAACCTACAGGTAGGCAGTGATTGGGTTTGTACTCTGTCCTGCAGGTGAGATGGCGGGACAGATTCGTCTGGCGTGGTGGGTGTATTGCACCAGCATCCGGGACCTTTCAACCATAAGCACGCTGCGACAGGCGGCCAATGGATGGTTTTGTCGCACTATGAATGAACTATGGAATTGGCACGCCTGTTGCTCCAGCTACATCGAGCACATCCGTGCGTTATTCACACTTGAGGAGATCCATCATGAAGACACCGCTTGCAACCACTGCAGTCGCAGCTATCCTTCTTTCCGTTTCCGCCCTTGCCGCAGACACCGGAAGCCAGGGGCAAATGAGCAACGACATGGGAACAACATCCGGCGCTGGAACAACATCCGGCGCTCAGGCACCTGACTTCAGTCAGCTCGATAGGGACCAAAACGGCGCGATCAGCCCCAACGAAGCAGCCAGCCGCCCAAATCTGACCGAAAACTGGAGCAAAATTGACGAGAACAAAGACGGTCAGGTCGATCGCGCAGAGTTTTCGGCATTCGAAAAACAGGATTCGCAGGGTTCCGAGAAGAAGCCGGGCTCCAACTACTAGCAAGGCTGCCGACGACGCAAAAGCCTGTACCGCCCCAGTGTATGTACGGGCGACAGGAGACGAACACCCGGCTGTAAGGCCGGGTGTTTCGCATGGCTGCCACACAGGGCCCCGCCCGGGGTAAAAGCACCCGTGCGGCACTGAAACGCTCAAATAGCGAAAAGATCTTGATGAAAAAGTGGCGTGAATCCCGCCAGCAGGTCAGCGACGGCCGGATCACAGCCAAGCTGAAAATGGCGCTGATCGACAACCGCAACGCTGACGATGGCGATATCAACGTGGATGCCCAGATGGCGTCGTGACCGTCCTCCGGCACAGTGGATCAGCCAGGCGCCCCCGTAACGGCACAAGGGCGCTAACCAGATGACCATTCTAAGGGTTTTTCTGTGCTGCTCAGCGCCTACGCACGAGTCTTGAAGTTCACCCGATGCGAATTCCAGCGTCAGGGCCGTTACCCGCCGTGTAACCCTTAAACGACAACAGGGTTCGGCCGAATCCCGGCGGCTTTCTGGCTTTTTCTTGCTTTGGCCCCTGGTACGCTCTACGTTTAAGACACCGCCCCACAGGAGACCTGTTGATGGAGCAGACCGCACCACCGGATGTCGCCGAATCACCCACAACCACCGAGTGGTGGCCACACGTGGTACTCGGCATTGTCAGCGCGCTGCTGCTGGCGCTGCTGGTGGCGATGCTTTTCTATGCCAACTCGGCGAGCCAGCTGCTGATGGAACTGCAGGAGTATAGCTGGCAGGCCGCCAAAATCGATGCTCTACGCATCGAACTGCTGAACGCGGAAACCGGTGCCAGGGGGTTTCTGGTCACCGGTGACGCGGACTACCTCGATCCTTTCCGGGGAAGCGTGATGACCATGAACGCCATACTCAGCGATATCGACAAGCACCCGGAGCAACCGCGGCTGAACGCGAAGGAGTACGCCCACCTGAAACGTGTTATCAATGCCGAACTGGCAGCCTTATCCGAGGCGATCGATATCCGGCAGAAGAACCTGGACCCGCCGGAGGCGGTGATGGACCGCGGCAAGCGCACTATGGATGAAATACGTGACAGCCTGAACAGGCTGGAGGCCCGCCTTTCGGCCGATAACGCCACACACCTTGTCGGCTCGCTGAACTTTCTCGACAAGTCGCGCTGGGCGATGGTTGCGCTGTTCAGCGGCGCTTTTATCCTGTTGCTGGGTCTGTTTGTGCTCATGCAGAAGCAGGTCAGATTGCGCCGCAGGATCACTTCGCTGTTGAACAGCGAGAAAGAGCGGCTGGAAGGCCTGGTCAAACAGCGAACCGTAGAACTGAACGACCTGGCCACCTACCTGACCCGGATCAACGAAGCGGAAAAACGCCATATCGCCCAGGAACTTCACGACGAAATGGGTGCGCTCCTGACCGCCGCCAGAATGGATACTACCTGGATCATTCGTGACCTGGAGCCCACGCTTAAGGAGAAATACGCCAGACGACTCAGCCGGCTTTCGGAGTCGCTGGACGCAGCCATACGCCTGAAACGAAAGATAACAACCGATCTCAAACCGCCTTTGCTGCAGGAACTCGGACTGATCGAATCGCTGCGAGCCATGGTGGAAGACCTTGCCGCGGACGATAGCTACAAGGTGACTATAGACTTTCCCGACCAGCTGCCGGAAATGGACGACGAGAAGACGCTGGCCGTGTTTCGCATCACTCAGGAATCGTTGACCAACATCCGCAAGTACGCCCGCGCCCGGCATATCACGGTGAGCATTCGCGAAGTGGATGCAGACATCTGTATTCGTATCGCTGATGACGGCCAGGGTTTCGATGCCGAACGTCTCAAAAGCACCGGTCACGGTATATCCGGTATGCAACACCGGGCCCAGATGTTCGGCGGCGACTTGCAGGTCACATCGAAGCCCGGTCAGGGGACCCTGGTCGAGGCGCGCATTCCGGTACACGCCTCAACCGGGGTGTAACTTAGTGCAGGTGTGCGTCGCGCTCGGACTGAATGTAGTCGATCAAGTCGTCCAACTGGTAGGATTTGTCGAAAAATCCCTCTATGCCCAGGTCTTCACAGCGCCGACGCAGGACCTTGGAGCCGTGATTGGTGAATACCACAGCCTTGGGGTCGCCGTATCTGCCGCGAGCGTCATTCAGCGCGCTCAGAACGCCAATGCCGCTGCCGGCGGATAGTTCGAGATCAACAATCACTACATCCGGCTGGTGATCTTCTATCAGTCTCAAACCAGTCTCCTGATCTTCAGCCTCCGCCACCACGGCGATGTAATCCACGCTCGACAACACATCGGCCAGCATTTCCCGCAACAGTCTGGAGTCTTCAATAATGACCACGTCCAAAACTGATTTCTCCCCATCCACCACCGTGTTACTCGATTTGTCCTGCACAGGTATCTGCCATCGATACCAGTCCGTGTCGAACCGCGTAAGCTGCCAGCTCGGCGTTACTGCCAAGTTCCATTTTTTCCATCAGGCGCGAGCGATAGGTACTGATGGTCTTGGTGCTCAGGTGCAGCGATTCGGCGATCGCCGACACGGTCCAGCCTTGCGCCAGGCGCAGGAACACTTGCAGCTCCCGCTCCGATAATTCCTGGTGCGGTTCAGATTCGTGCTCGCCGATGACCTCGTTGGCCAGCAGTTCTGCCGTTCTTGCCGAAATGTAGCGCCCTCCGCGCGCCACGCTGCGCAGGGCCGCAATCAGTTCTTCCGGTTCGCAGTCCTTGCACAGATAGCCGTTCGCACCGTTCCTGATCATGGGCAGGGCGTACCGGTCTTCGGGAAAGCCGCTCAGAATCAGTACACCGACATTGTCAAAGCGCTGTCGGATCGCTCGCAATATATCCACGCCGCTTTCGTCAGGCAAGGAAATATCAAGCAGCACGAGGTCGCAGCCGTCGTTCCTGAGCGCCTCCATCAGGACATCCCCGGACGATGTTTCCAGCACCACTTCGAAACCGGATTCGTCGGCCAGCAACTCCTTGAACCCGCGGCGCACGATTTCATGGTCATCGACGATGGCGATTCTTATGGGGCTGAAAACGCTGGAACGCGGCATGGCTGAATGCTCCCTTCCGGTGTCGGACAGACGCCTGCGGTCAACACCCACCGCGCCTGTGACTCTGAGCTGGCCATGACCCGACGGTGAACAATCGCTAGGTTTTTCGGAGGCTGCCGCCTCATTGTTAGTTTAGTACTTCTTGCGGCGCTGCTGCCAGTTCATCCGGTAGGAGATGGCCGCGTTATCCCGTCAGCCGTGTCCTACAGAGCCGCCTGATCGCGGGGTGGCCCCCACCCGTTGGTCACGGCTTGTCCCGCGCATCGACAATTTCCGGAAGCCGCCACTGAACCATGCGGGCAGCGGAAGCCCTGAGGCTATCCACCCTCGGGAAGCCTGTTTTTGGGCAGCCTCCGGGTGGCGATGCGCGCCGGAAACGGCGCTCCTGCCCATGAGTGGAACCCCCAGCATCCTGTAGGAGCGGCCGCCTGGCCGCGATTCGCACCGTGGGACGGCAACTCCTACAGATGTTATCGTGTTGTTGGTGGGCGAAAACCAACTCCTACAGCCTCTCATCAAACTAAACGTAACCTATTGGAGTTATCGGCAAAGCATTTGGCTGTTTGCTGCGCGACAGCGCGCCGCCTGCGGGGCGGGTACTCCTAGAAATCAAAGCCTACACCGAGACCGTAAAAGATTGCACCGTTGTCGTAGGTGTTGTCGATATCGTTGGAGTCTTTGAACAGGAACTGATATTGCGCCGACACACCGACAAAGGTCTTGTCCTTGACATAGTATTTGACGCCGATTTCCGGTCCGGCGCCGAACGTTTCATGAGTATCCTCGCCGTAGATATACCCCAGACTGGCGCCCAGATACGGCTGCCACCGGTCGGCATCATAGTGCCAGTCATAGAACAGGAGGGTCGCGCCGTTCCACCGGGAACTGGTGTTGCTGGTGTCCGATACACCCACGGACTGCCGGATACCCCACTCACTCTGATCCGTGAGAAACCAGCCAAAGCTGCCGCTCGCAGAAAAGAAGTTGTTGTCCAGGTCATTACTGCTGGTGCCGGTGCCCTGGATGGTGATCTCGCGATCGCCCGCGGCGGGGGCGGCTTGCACAAACGATGCCGGCGTCAGGCTGGCGAGCATCGCACAAGTCAGGTATGTTTTGGTACGCATAGTGGGTTTCTCCTCACAGTTGGTCGAATGCTCCGATGAATCAGAGCGATGCGCCCGCCGGGGCGTGCTACCGGCGCCCGCTCAGATGAATGACGAAGCTGACGATTGCCATAACCAGAAACAGGACACACAGTATTCGGGCGATCTCCGCGGCGCTGGGTGTCAGGCCACTGAAGCCGAAAGCCGCCGCTATCAACGCAACAACAAAATAAACCAGTGCGTAATACAACATCGGACAGCCCGTTCCGGGCGAACGCCGCGAAGAACGCTCGGTCTCAGGAATCCAGGGAGTTCTGCCATTCATCCACCTGGCGCTCCGCCTCATCGCGGGTAACGCCGTACCGTTCCTGGATCTTCCCGGCGAGTTCAGTGGCACGCCCGTTGACGATGTCGAGATCATCGTCAGTAAGTTTGCCCCACTGTGCCTTGACTTTGCCTGACAGCTGCTTCCAGTCACCTTCAATGATGTGTTTGTTCATAACCGTCTCCTTCATATACACTCGTGTTTACGGCAATTGCCGCCACCGTTCATCGCTGCGACGTTCGCCGCCCTGGCTAAACGACCCTCTCTGCAGACTGTTTGCGGATACAGGTCACTTCTAGGCTCGGCTTCCGTGAGAAACTCCGGAGCGTCACCGTGCGGCTTGAACCTGCCGCTGAGGAACCAGCTTAAGCGCAGCACCAGCGGACAACAGTCGGCGGAGTGCCCGCTGGTATGTAAGCGGATACTTAGGCGCTGTCGGTCGCGTCCTACCCGCTGATCGGCGCCTGCTGAAGCTCAGGAATATTTTTTCGAGGGTCAGAGATGTTTCAGTGCGAGCGGGCCTCCCGCCGGACTACGCACCTTGGTGGCTGGTCAGGTGCGGGCATGAGCGAACCCCAGTCATTGCAAAAATGTCGCTGCGGCAGCGGCCTCCGGGCCGCGATCGCGCCGGAGGACGGCGCTCCTACAGGTTAACGAGGCCCCGCGATGGGTGAGGAGGCTCACCGTGAGAAGACCCGTTGCCGCGACCGCGAGTCTATGATGAACGCACGGTCTCGACAGCTTGCCGGGTGCAAGTTGGCGGGTTGCGGACGAGGCAAAAAGACATACACAGATAATCGAGACCGGTCTCGCGGTCTCTGTAGGCCCCGAGAAAGCGGTAGCGGGCTGCAGCACGGTTTCTGCCCGCTGTGCGGTAGTGCAGAAGTTTACCCAGTATAGAGAAGCAACGGCGGGGGTCGGATACATCTGGTTTCAACCATACGCGGACAATATCGCCTGGTGCGGCCTCCAGTTCCAGCCGGCGGAATGCCGCACGATCTTTCTGCTCTAGCTTGCTGCGTCTTCTCATGCCTGGCCTCCATTTCGTGAACCTTAGCGCCATGACAAGGCGGTGGCGGCTGTTTCCTGAAGTCACACAGGTTATTATGATAATAATGGTTTGCCAGGCGCGCGCCTGTAGGAATTGTCTGATAGACGTGTAGTCGTTGAACCGTAGGTTGGGTTGAGCCTGCGACGCCCCACATGAGGCGCCTGATCGTCGTTATGATCGTTTGGCTTCGCAGGCGCAGCCCGACCGACTGACTTTAGGAGTGCCGTCCGCCGGCGCGGATCGCAGCCAGGAGGCCGCTCTTACAGCCGGGTGTTTTTCAATCAGGGGATTAACTACACACCCATCCAGGTCCCGGACGCTAACTATCGATCAGACTGTGACGCACCGCATAACCAGCGAGTTCGGCGTTACTGCTCACGCCGATTTTTTCCAGCAGACGGGTCCGATACGTACTGACCGTCTTGATGCTCAGGTTCAGTGCCTGGGCTATTTGCGTCACGCTGTCACCCTGCGCGAGGCGCAGGAACACCTGCAGCTCACGCTCGGACAGTGACTGATGAGGCTGCCGCCCCCCGTCTCCGGTTACCTCGTCCGCCAGAATCTGAGCGGTTCTGGTCGACAGATAACGCTTACCAGTGGCCACGGTGCGAATGGCGTGCACCAGTTGTTTTCCGTCGCAGTCTTTGCACAGGTAACCGTGCGCGCCATGACGGATCAGTGCCGAGGCATACCGGTCTTCGGGGTAACCGCTGAGGATCAGTACGCGCAGGTTCTCGTAGTGCTCCCGTACCTGTCGCAGCACTTCGATGCCGCTTTTTCCAGGCAGTGCGATATCGAGGAGCAATACGTCACAGTCCACATTCCTGAGAGCATCGAGCGCCGCTTCTCCGCTGCCGGCTTCGAACGCCACTTCCATGCCGCCGTAACTTTCAAGCATTTCCCGGAAGCCGGCCCGGACAATACCGTGGTCGTCAACAATCCCTATGCGCAACATGTACCCCGTCCGTCCTGCACCATACACCGCCTGTTTTCCGCTGCCGGAACAGGCCTTTCCGCCGGCTCCAGATATCACCGCACCGGTGTCGCCGGCGAACCGGCCGCGTTTGTGTCGCTGCCCGGGTCATCGTTGGCCGTCCCTACAGCCGCGGCTGGCCTGACCGGTGACGCCTGGTGCGGGCGGGTCGTAATCAGGGGTTGGCTTCGTCCTGGATCTTGTCGCCCGCATCCTCAATCTTTTCCCCTGCCTGGTCGACGGCATGGTCTATCTTGGCACCGGCCTTCTCAGCCGGCCCGTCATTTCTGTCGCACCCGGTGAGAAACACGAGCGCTGCCAGGGTGGTTGCCAGAATCAGGCGATCGTAGGTCATAATTGAGCTCCTTTTGCTGTTGTTCGAGTGACCACTACAGAATCTACCCTCTAAGCGGAAAGAGTCCTGTCAGATCACCCGGATCAGCATGTAGGACTACGCCTGCACCGGCAGTGCGGTAAAGTATAGTCGGAAACCGCCTACATGAAAGTCAGAGGCCGCTGATCTCGCCCATGCGCCGGTCTTTCTACCTGTCGGACCCTCGTGCTGCGCCTGACCGGAGTCGGGAAGCCATAAATTGATAGGGGAAAACCCTATTTTAAGAGCATAATCGGGCGCGGCGAGGTCGATAAAATGGACCACGGCTTCGAGCGGAGCTTCCCGACTTGAGACACGATATGAGTCCTGCGGGATCCTAAAGGTATTCCCCGGCAACTCGCGGTAAGGGGGGCAACAGGAGGGCCACTGATGTTCAGACTCCTCTGGGACAGACTGCAAACCACCATCTGGTTTATCCCCGCCGTACTCGCATTGGCGGGGCTCGTTGTTGCCATGCTGCTGGTCAATCTCGATCTGCGCATCGACACCAGCGACTGGGCGTGGTTGAAGGTCTTCAAGATCGGCACTGCGGGGGTGCGCCAGGTGTTGGCGGTTACCACCGGCGCCACGATGACGATTACCGGAGTCGTATTCTCGATCTCGGTTGTCACCCTCACACTCGCCGCCAACCAGTTTGGCGCCAAACTGTTACGCAACTACCTCAGCGACTCGCGCAACAAAGCCGTGCTGGGGCTGTTTGTTGGCAGCTTCGTTTACGGGCTGATCGTACTGGCATCAATCGATTCGGACAGCGGCGAACATGTACCAACGCTGGCTTTCATGGTCAGCCTCATATTGACGTTGCTCTCCATCGCCGGACTGATCTATTTCATCCACAATATATCCACATCCATACAGGCCGACAGACTGATAGCCGTCATCGGCAGGGATCTGAGTACCACCATCGCCAACACACTCTCCCCCCCCGGTGACGCCGAAGCGGACATGGCACTGATCAAGGAAAAGTGGGCGGTGGCGGTGCATGGCGATGTCGGCGTGCCCGTGTGCGCCGAGAGCAGCGGCTACGTCGAATATATCGACTATGAGGCCCTGCTTAACATGGCATGCCGGTCTCAGTGCGCAATCGAAATCGGTATCAGACCGGGAGCCTTTGTCGTCAAGGGCAACCCGGTGGCAACCATTCATGCGCTGGGCGCCGCTGACGCCGTGAGCGTGGCGGACGTCAACAAACAGATATCGCTGGGCGCGCAACGCACAACCGTACAAGATCTCGAATACGCCATCATGCAGCTGCTACAGATAGCGCAACGGGCTCTGTCGCCAGGCATCAACGACTCGCTCACCGCCATCGCCTGTATCGACTGGCTGAGTGCCGCGCTGGCCAGCATGGCCGCGCGGTGCTTTCACCCGGATTACCTGACAGACGCCGACGGTACCGTGCGCCTGAAAGTTCACGGCTTTGACTTCGCCGGCGCCGCCGATGCCATGTTCAACCCGCTCAGGCAGAACGCCAGGGAAAACGAAATGGTGATTATCAGGCTACTGGAAGCCATCGCCGCGGTCATGCGGGTCAGCTGCAAGAAGACCTATCTGGACGTGTTGCGCCGCCACGCGGACCTCATCTACCAGAGTGCCCAGGCGTCTTTTCCAGAAAACGACGACCTGAAGGAAACGCAGCGGCGACACTCCACCTGCATGGCGATTTTCAAACGTCAATTGCAGGAGGTGCCGTTGGGGTCGTAGGTTGATGGGCTGAGCTGGCGAAGCCTCGGTGGACTGCTCGTTTAACCACAGAGGCCCACGGAGGCGCACAAAGGAATGAGCTCTTAAAGATGTTAACCGCTAAGTCGCGCCAAGTTTACTGTTTGATGGGTGCAGCGCTATATTGTCTCACTGGCCGGCCGCGGCTCTGGCGGAACTTTATGCCACGTTCGCCGGACGGGCGGGCCGTGGTGCATCTCACCCGGAGCTGGTGCTTTTGCTCCACCGGTGCGTCGGTTTTGCTTCCGGCCGAAGACAGGAAATGACGACTGCGGACCGGATGGGGCGAGCAGCACATGGCCTGGAACGGAGGCGGGGGTGTTCTGTTGAGTATATTTTCGGCGGCGGCATGTCGAGGTTCGCTCCGCGGTGAAAGAGAGCTGCCGCCCTGACGAAGGCGGTCTGGGCTGCAATGTTCCCAGACAGTCCTGGTATGCCGCTTGCTGTCTTATTCGGAGAACCCGCCGACAGGCCGTTAAGGGCGCCCGCAGAGTAACGGCGCGATTGCGCGGTCGGGGTACCGGACGGGTGCCGCCCCGTTTTCCATGCCGACCGCGCCTTGGACACATTCGGGAGGAACAATGATTTCAACAGGACAGGAAGTGGTCGTCGTCACCGGCGTCTCCGCGGGCATTGGGGAAGCAACCGCCGGACGCTTTTGCTCAGAGCGGTGCGAGGGTTGCGCTGCTGGCCCGCGGCCAGGAGCGGATGGAGGCGGCCACCGAGGAGGTCAGGGAAGCCGGGGCGAGGCGCTTGCGGTAGCGCGATGTCTCGGACACCCGCGCCGTTGACGCGGCAGCCTGGCGCTGGCCGGGCTGATCTGGCAGCGCCGGCGGCGCTGACCCGTGCAGTGTCACGGCCGCTGACGCCCGAATGCGGCGAGGTGACACGCCTTCGAAAGCCGCCTTGCACGGATAACCACCGCACAGGTTTGAGGATGACGCCATGGCCGGGCAAACGCTGACAAATCGTTTCCAACATCTGTTTTCCCAACGCCGGTTGAGCAACAACGGGCTGCGCTATCTCCTGTTTTTCCTCATCATCGCCCTGAGCGTCTGGGCCTTCATCGGAATCGCGGGCGAGGTGATTGAAGGCGACAGCCTCGGATTCGACCGCAAGATTCTGGAGGCCCTGCGCACACCGGGCGACCTTTCCGACCCGTTGGGGCCTGTATGGTTTGAGCAGGGTGTGCGCGACGTCACCGCCCTCGGCGGCACGGCCATACTGACGCTGATCAGCGTCGCGGTCATCGGTTTTCTAGTGATCGAACGCAAACCTCGCACCATCGGTTTCCTGGTGTTCGCGGTGGTAGGGGGACTGTTGCTCAGCCTTGCCCTGAAGGCGGGCTTCCACCGACCGCGGCCCGACTTCCTGCCGCACGGCCAGGAGGTGTATACCGCCAGTTTCCCCAGCGGCCACTCTATGAATTCCGCCATCGTCTACCTGACTCTGGCTTCCATCCTCGCGCAGGCGCACCGCGGCCGGGCGGTCAAGGTCTACCTGATTACCACCGCGATTGTGATTACCGCACTGGTCGGTGTCAGCCGGGTTTACCTCGGCGTCCACTGGCCCACCGATGTGCTGGCGGGCTGGACCGCGGGTGCCGCATGGGCCGTGTTCTGCTGGCTGCTGTTTCAGCGTATGCAGCAACGGCGGATGGTCGAGGGCGAGGCGGATGCAGCGCAGCTGGAGAAGGCCGACGACCGTGGTTCCGAGACTGCCTGACGCGCAGGCAGGCCGCTGCGCGGCTGCCGGTGATGACCTGACAGGTTAACCGAGCCATGCATGAGGTAGCCAAATCCGCACTCGAACACTATGTCGATCGCCTGCGCGAACCGTTCCGGCAGTTTCTGCGCACCCAGAGAGTCGCCAGTGGCCTGCTGCTGTCGGCGCTGCTCGCTGCCCTGTTCATGGTGAATGCCGGCTGGACCGACACCTACCGGGAGATACAGCAGTTGACGGTGGCGGTGCAGCTCGGTTCCTATCAGCTGTCCGGCAATCTGCTCGGTTGGGTCGATGACGGCCTGATAGCGCTGTTTTTCTTTCTCATCGGGCTGGAGATCAAACGGGAGCTCATCGCCGGGGCATTGCAGGACAAAGCGCGCCGCCGGTTGCTGATCGCCACCGCGCTCGGCGGCATGGCGGTGCCCGCCGTCCTATACGCCGTCATCAACGCTGTGTCCGGGCAGGGTATTCCGCGCGGATGGGGCATACCCATGGCAACCGACACGGCGCTCGCCATTGGCGTGCTGGCCCTGCTGCGAAGTCGCGTGCCGCCGGGACTTACGGGTCTGCTCGTCGGCCTCGCCATCGTCGATGACATCGGGGCGGTGCTGGTCATCGCGTGTTTCTACACCGCAACTGTGGCGTGGCCGGCGCTCGGCGTCGCGACGGTCGCGTTCCTTGTCCTGATGGTAGCCAACTATGCCGGGCTACGTCATCCGCTGCTCTACCTGATCGGCGGTGTGGTGCTGTGGCTCAGCGTTCACGACGCTGGTATTCACGCCAGCATTGCGGGCGTCCTTACCGCATTCACGGTGCCGGCCAGGCCGCGCCTGGAACTCGGACGATTCGCGCGATCGCTGCGGCGCTTCCATCGGCGTCTGCGCGGACGGGCAGGGCGCAGCGACGTGTTGGCGGATGCGGCCCGGCACGCCGAGGTCGCCGCCGTCGAACGCCACGCCCGGCGCGCCACGACGCCCCTGCGGCGTTGGGAGGACGCTCTGGACCTTCCAGTCGCGCTGTTTATTCTGCCGGCCTTCGTATTCCTTAACAGTGGTCTATCGATCGATGCCGACGCGTTGCGAAAACTGGCGGTGGACCCGGTAGCCCTGGGCATCATGGCTGGTCTGGTCGCGGGCAAACCTATGGGCATTCTGGGTGCGTTCTTCCTGGCGACCCGGCTCGGCGTGGCGGGACTGCCTGCGGGCATCGGCTGGCGGCACCTGCTTGGCCTGGGGCTGGTGGGCGGCATCGGCTTCACCATGTCGACCTTCATAGCCAACCTCGCGCTCGTCTCCGAGGGTGAGACGGCATCGGCGAAACTCGCGATCCTGGTTGGATCAGTCGCTGCCGGCACCGCCGGTTTGCTGGTGCTGTGGAACGCATCGCGATCGGACGCCCGCTCCGCCCAGCGCTCTTGATTTGGCAGGCGCCTTCCTGCAAAACGGGCCTGAGTGGACGCCACAGCGCAGAGCGCCCAATGAGCGACGTGCTTCACTCCCGTTTTAGCAGTGACGGGTCCGGTGTGTCGCGGCCAGGTGAATCTCCACCGGCTCAAGCCGGTGGCTTGCGGTTACGGCTGAAAGCCGGATCGATCCGTCATTCGGCCGATTAAGACCGCGTAGGTTGGTGCTGAGCGCAGCCCAACAGCGAAACCTGATCACTCGGACTGCTCAGCTACCCGCCCCATTCGACGCCTCTACACTACCCGTTTCCACCGGATTTGTGTGGGCTTCGCTGCGCTCAGCGCCAACCTGCCGGCAGCCCTCGCCTGAAGGCGAGGGGCCTGGATCCCCGTTCGGGAACTTGCAAAGAAAAGCGCCGGCAGCGCGCTGCCGGCGCAACTGGAAACGCAAGGATTGCGTCAGTTCTGAACACTCACTCTGAGCCACCCCTTTCAAAGGCGCTGAACTCCGCGGGACTGAGATAACCGTCGTGGTTGCGGTCCAACTGCTCGAATGCAGCAGAAACGTGCCCGTTTCCGGATGCATTCATCTGCCGGGCGATGGTCATGTTCTCCTGCAGCTCCACGTAGTCCGCCGGCTGGTAGCGCGGGCGTTGTTTAAGCTGGTCCTCGTCGCGCCGGCCGGGGATGACCAGCTTGTCGTCTCTGAGGGTCATGTCAGACAAGGGCAGGGTGATCGTTTCGTCACCAAGTCCGAGGAAGCCGCCCACAGCTAGTACCACGTGCGGCTGCCCGGTGGCCCGGTCCAGCACGACCTTGTCGACTTTCCCCAGGTCTTTGCCACTGACGTCGACGATCTTCTTGCCCTGCAGTTCGCCCGCTGTCTTGTCATAGAGCGGATTGGCGCCCGAGGTGGCGCCGGTTTCCGACTGCACGGGCTGCCGCTGCATTGTCTGCTCCGCCTGCTGCTGGCCCTGCTGTTCGCGTTGCCCGGTCTGCTGTTCCGTGACCGCGGGTGTTCCGGTCTTGCGGACCTCCACGCGCGGGTGTCCTTGCTCCTGCACCGACACCTCGGGCTCTGCCTTGCGCACGTTCACCCGCGGCTGCGTCTGTTGAACGGAGACCTCGGGCTTGGGCTGCTCAACCGAAACCGTCGGTGTGGGCTGTTCGACGACCACGTGCGGCTGCTGTTTCTCGACGGTGATTCTGGCCGGCTGTTCCTCCACGGTGACAGCAGCGGACCCGCCTGCCTGCGTCTGGCCGCGACCCGCCTGGGACGGTGCACTCACCGGCGGTGGGGCCATGGGAGGCGGCACGGAGCCACCCATGTCAGCGCCCATCCCGGCCTGCACGCCGCCGGTGGCCCGTCGTTGCGGGCCTTCGCGGGGCCCGACGCCTGACCGCCCACCGCGCCGCCGCCCTGCATCTGAACGGCGCCCTCGCCGCCCGCGGCCTGCGGGGCGCGGGGCGGCGCCATCTGGCCGCCACTCGCCTGGGGGGGGGCGCTCATCGGCGGTGGGGCCGCGGGGGGCGGCGCGGAGCCACCGATGTCAGTGCCCATCCCGGCCTGCGCGCCGGCGGCACCCTGGCGCTGCGGATCTTCTCCGGGGCCTGTCGCCTGGCCGCCCGCCGCGGCGCCGCCCTGCATCTGGACGGCGCCCTCGGCGCCCGTGGACTGCGGGGCGCGGGGCGGCGCCATGGGCGGCTGCATCATCGGCGGCGGCGCCATTGGTCTGTTCGGTGGATAGGGCTGCGGAGCGGGGTAACTCTGTTGAGCCGTAGCGGATGCTGTTGCCAGGGTCGCCCCGACGACGATGAAGCCGATTCTTGAGTGCAGTGAACTGCGCATGGAAAACCTCCTGTTGTGTTTCCGTTTAACCCGATCCGGGCTCCCGGCATAAGTCCGGGTGGTGCCGACCTCGCGAAACTCGTGCCAGGTTCGCCAGCGGCGTAGTCAGAGGCTTCCCAGGCTGATCCGGGGAGCCGTGTCGGTGGTTTTGGCTTCTCTCGGGGGGATTTGCCCCGACCCGGTGGGTGGCAGCTGCCCAGCGGGCCCGGCCGCACAGCGGCGGCACGCGTTGTGCTTCCTTCATCGTTGTTCCCGACCGCTGCAGCAATATCATGGAGAGCCCTGTCCACACGTCTGAAATCACCCCGTCTGTGCCTGACCCAGTGCCAGACACGGAGGCGTTGCGCTCGTCGAAGACACGCCTGATGGGCATCGCCACGGCAACCGGCGGCCTGCTGGCACTCGCGCTGTTGGGGGCCCTGTACGTGGGTCGCCCGGTGCTGTTACCGCTGGCCACCGCTTTCCTGCTGAGCTTCGTGCTGCGCCCGGTCGCTCGGGCTCTTCACCGTCTGTTCATCCCGTTACCCGTCAGTGCCCTGCTCCTGGTGGGAATACTCGGCGGCGCCTTTGCTTTCGGGATCTACAGCCTCAAGGATCCGGCCGAGCAATGGCTCGAAGAGGCGCCGCGGTCGCTTCACCAGCTGGAACGTCGCATGAGCACCCTGAAACAGTCGATTACCCAGGTCCAGGCGGCCACCGAAGAGATGGCCAAGCTGGGGAGCAACCCCGCTGACAAATCCAAAGAGGTCGTCGTGACGGACTCCAAACTGGACAACCAGCTGCTCATCCAGACCCAGCAGGCGGCAGCAGGGATCTTTACGACTCTCGTTCTACTGTTCTTTATTCTCGGCTGGGGCGACCGGCTGTACCGCAACGTGGTCAACGCCCTGCCGCGTTTTCGGGAGCAGCGCCGGGCGGTAATTATCGCGCAGGAGGTGGAAAGCGCCATCACGGCGTATCTGGCCACCATTACGACGATAAACCTGGTGCTGGGCGCGGTAGTGGGCGGCGTGATGTACCTGTTGGATATGCCCAACCCCATGCTCTGGGGGGTCCTCGCGGGCGTGAACAACTACGTGCCGTATCTGGGTCCTGCGATCACCGCAGTGGTGCTGGCTTTCGTCGCGCTGCTGTCTTACCCCACTATCAGCGAGGCGTTGCTGGTCCCCGGAGCCTTTCTGCTCATCACTTCGGTCGAAGGTTATATCATCACGCCGATGGCGGTGGGGCACCGATTTACGTTGAATCCCCTGTTGATCATGCTTTCTCTACTGTTCTGGTTCGCTATGTGGGGCGTCGTCGGCGCGCTGCTGACGGTTCCGGCCCTGGTCTGCGTCAAGGTGGTTCTCGAGCGCGTAGACGTGCTCCAGCCGCTGGCACGGATCCTCGATTAGCTCGAGCCGCGACGGCGCATTCTGCCGGCCGATAGTGCCGACCACCGCGCAGTCTCTGGCGCCGGGCCCCTTCGCCTGCCCGGCAGCCACTTTGCTTAGCCGCCCCGCCAGCCCCGGACCGGGCTCAGAGCGGCCCGGTCTGAAGACTGGGCGGATAGGTCACACCGCGCGTCGTCCGGAAATGAACAGGATGAGCGCGACGATGAGGCCGATGACGAACAGGACCCAGGCGATGTTGGTTGCGACTCCGGCAACGCCCGTGAAACCGAATATCCCGGCGATAATTGCCACGACCAGGAATACCAATGCCCACGAAAGCATGTGTCACCTCTCTTTGCTGGTTGTCTCAAATCCCCGCGATCCACACTGGTCGCGGACTGCGGCTCCGCTGTAAGTGCGGCGTGTGATACACACGACTCCAGCGCGCCCACACGGAATGTCAGCAAGTCGCGGGCCAGTTTCCTCCGGCACCTGTCTTGCATTGCAGGTCTGAGTCATCCAGGGAGCGCGCGCATGCCGCGAGTCAAAGCACCTTTCTCAACGGCCTCAACGGCAGGCGCAGCGGGCGCCCGCCCCGCGGCCAGCGTGGTGGTTTTCGCCCGGGAGCGGTTGAAAGGACGCATCGCCGAGCGCCCGAGCGCAGTGGGCACTGCACCGTGAATCTCGTGCGAGCAGACGGACAGCCGAACAGCGGCGGCGCGGCGGATCGGCCCGGCAATGGCGAATGGGGGCGGAACGCAGAGGTCACCGAGCGCTGCCTGCTGGTACTGAACCCCCGCAGCCGCGACGGTGACGGCCACACGGACGAAGCGGTCGCGGCGGTGCTGAAGGCGGGAGTAACCCTGATCGGTGACAGTCCCATCGCCACCGATGCTCTGCCCGAGGTGCTGCGCAGGCAGCGCTCAACCCTGTACCCGTCATCTGACCGGATCCTGGTGGGTGGCGGCGATGGGACAATCAACCGCCTGCTGCCCTATCTGGTGGAGGCGTCGCTGCCACTCGGCATCCTGCCGCTGGGCACGGCAAACGACCTAGCGCGTACGCTGGGAGTGCCGGATGAGGTGCCCGCCGCGATAGAGACGGCGCTGCACGGCCCCGTGGTCAGAATCGATCTCGGCCGGGTCAATGGCAGGCTGTTCGCCAACGTGGCAAGCATCGGACTCGGTCCAAAGGTCACCGAAAAGTTGTCGGCCGGACTGAAACAACAGCTGGGTATACTGGGTTATCCCATGGCGTTATTGAACGCGTATCGGGAGAGCAGACCGTTTCGCTGCCGCATCACCGTAGACGACTTCCCTGAACGCCGACTGCGCTCGCTCCATCTTGCCATCGGCAACGGTCGCCATTACGGCGGCGGCGCCACCGTGTTCGAGGACGCGGCGATCGATGATCATCGGCTTGATCTGTTCAGTCTGTCACCGCTGCCCCTTTGGCGTCTGCTGCTGGTGGCGCCCTGGCTGAAACGCGGTCGGCATCGCGAGGTCAATGACGTGTGTTCGCTGCATGGCAGGACGATCGAGGTCTCCACCTCGCGTCCGCTGGCCGTCTCTGCCGATGGCGAGATACTCGCCCGGACGCCCGCACGCTTCGAAGTGCTGCCGGGCGCGCTGGCGGTGGCGGTTCCCCGGTGACTGCGACGTTCGCGCTCAGGTTCGGTTCGGGTCACCGACGGGCCGCGAGCGGTGGAAAGCGCGACCTGCATGCCGCAGTCCGTTCGCCGCGTGGGGTATATCGCGCGGCGCATGGTGGATAGCAACCAAACCTCGCGGACAGGCCGGCACAGCAACTGTTCGCGGCCCTGCACAAACCGTTCGAAGGAAGAAACCGAAAGCGAAATTTATGCGATTCGATGAAGCAGCCCTTCAGGTGCCGTGGGCTACGATCGCCCAAATCCGACAACCTCCTAGTTCAGCTCGAGTCGTCCTCGTCGCCACCCCGGCCTGCTGCATGGGTCGGCGAGCTGCCGTCGATTGCCTGCTTGATGGGTTTGAACACGAACAGGGTGAAGAAGGTGAACAGGGCGATTGCCAGGGCGATGCCGAAGCGGTCGAAAGCGACCGCCGCGCCGATCGCCCCGGTGCTCCAGATGCTCGCGGCCGTGGCGGTACCGTGCGCGGTACCCGCCTGCTTGACAATGGCGCCGCCGCCGATGAACCCGATGCCGGTCATCAGGCCGTAGACGACCCGCGCCATGGCCTGTGGATCATCGTCAAACACGTCCCGGGCGACCAGCAGGAAGCTGCAGCTCGCGAGGCTGACAATCGGGAAGGTGCGCAGACCGGCGCTGCGGTTGTTGCGTTCTCGATCAAAGGCGATCGGCAGCGCCAGCGCGTAGGTGATCGTCAGTTCGCGCAAAAAGCCCAGATCCAGCGCGTAGCCAAACAGTTCGACTGTCATCAACTCATCTCGGAGCGCTCGTCGGCGTGTGCCGGATTCGGATTCGCCTCGGGCCAACGAGCCCGCGCAGATGCTGTGTACCACGATCGAGACGCTGACGACAAGACTCAGACCGGGTCCTGGCACTTGTCCTGCATTGCAGGGGGTGTTGATGGCGTCGGAGGATGACCGTCGTGGACACCAGTGTCGCAGTAGCGGGAGTCGATCGCAGACAGAGTAAGTTCCAGTGGTTTTCCCGCCTGGGCTATGCGAGCCGGGGCGCGATCTATCTCATCATTGGCTGGCTCGCCCTGTCCTTCGCTCTGGGCAACGGCGGACAGACGGCCGATTCCGAGCAGGCGCTGCAAATCATCGCTTATCAGCGCTTCGGCGACCTGATGCTGGGCGTAGTCGCTGTGGGTTTCGTCGCGTTTGCGCTGTGGCGGGCGGTCCAGGCAATCTCCGACTTCGACGGCCATGGCAGATCGCTGAAGGGATTGATGATCAGGCTCGGGTTCCTGGGCAGCAGCTTCATGCACCTGTCGCTGGCAGCGGCCGCTGGCAGCATTATTTTCGGTATTGGCACGGATCTGCGGTCGGACGATCAGGAGTACGCCGACTGGTCGGCCTGGCTGCTGGCCCAGCCCGCAGGGCGCTGGCTGGTCGCTGGAATCGGCGTCGTGGCGATCGGCGCCGGCCTGGCGCATTTCTTCAGAGCCTGGCGCAAGACGTTCCTGAATTACATGCTCGTGAGCGAGACATCGGCGCGCTGGGTGACGCCGATCAGTCAGGCGGGACTGGCGGCGCGCGGCGTTGTGTTCCTCATGATCGGGTGGTTCCTGCTGGTTGTCGCCTATACCTTCGACCCCGACGCAGCGCGCGGCCTGCCGGGCGCACTCAGGACGCTGCATCACCAGTCTTACGGTCCCTGGCTGCTCGGCGTCATGGCGCTCGGACTGATGGCCTTCGGAGTATACAGCTTCCTCGAAGCGGCGTTCCGCAGAATAAAGCATGCGCCCTGACCGGACCGGGCGGATCATGGTGTGTTACAGCCCGTCGCGGTTTATATGGCCCACCGACACTCGCGCTCACAGCGGATTTCGCACCTGTGCGCGGTGACTGCGTCGCCTCGCCGTCCGTGGCACAGTTCTTGAACCGACCCCAGGTCCGGGACGGCGCTATTCACGGCGGGAGATCCGGTTGGCGAAACGACACCCGCCGATAAGCCGGGCGCCAGGATAAGAAGGAGCTGAACCGGCTGGGCACGCTTTGACACGGGGTCGTGGCTGAGCCGACAGAGGAGGCGGGTTATGAACGGTGCCGTTCACGAGGACTGCGGCGCAGAAGGGTCGAAAGTCGATGAAGGCCGTTCGGCGCAGACACCGCGCCAGCTGCCCCTGGCGGGCTGGAAGAAGATCCTCGTCCGGGTGTGGCGACGAGCGTCCGAGGACAACCTGGGGCTGGTTGCGGCGGGCCTGGCCTTCTACGGGCTGCTGGCGCTGTTCCCGGGCATTGCGGCGCTGATCTCCGTGTACGGCCTGTTGGCCGACCCCGACCAGGTTGCTCAGCAGTTTGCCGCCATGCATTCGATGCTGCCTGGCGAGGTCTATGCGCTGGTCGACGGCCAGATGCGGGACCTCGCGTCACGTCCCGCAGGCGCCCTCGGGGCCGGGCTTGCCGGCGCGATCCTGCTGTCGGTGTGGAGCGCCACCAAGGGAACCAAGTCGCTGATCACGGCACTCAATATCGCCTACGATGAGGACGAGCGACGCGGTCTGGTGCGCCTGAACCTGCTGGCGTTTGGCATGACGCTGTTTCTGATCGTGCTCTCCGTGGTGGTTGTCGGACTGATCGTGGCGCTGCCCATTGCACTTCAGTATGTGGGGCTCGGTGCCATCGCCGAGGCACTGACCCGCTGGCTGCGCTGGCCGGCACTCGCGGCGCTGGTCCTGGTCGCTCTCGCGATCATCTACCGTTATGCGCCTTCCAGGCGCGAAGCCCGCTGGCAGTGGGTCTCCTGGGGTTCGGTCTTCGCGGTCGTGCTGTGGCTGCTGGCCTCGGGGCTGTTTTCCCTCTATGTTTCCGAGTTCGGCAACTACAACGCCACCTACGGTTCGGTGGGCGCGGTGGTTGTGCTGCTGATGTGGCTGTTCATTTCCGGCTTCGCAGTGATGCTGGGCGCCCAGGTCAATGCCGAGATGGAGCGGCAGACCGGTTGTGATACTACCTATCCTGGCAGGCAGCCGCGCGGTAAACGTGGCGCCTATGTCGCTGACCATCTCCCGGATGAACCTAAACAGCGTTCTGATTGATCCCACTCATTGCCATATCAGGGAAGCGAGACGCGGTCCCCCAGCCGGTCCTGAACGTACAGCATCTTAATCGAAACGACGATGGCCACCAGTAAGGGCGTCGCGGCGAACAGACCGAGAAAGCCGGCCAGGACACCCAGAACCAGCTGGAAGGCGAGCAGCAGGGCAGGCGGCAGGGCCACGGCCCGGCGCTGAATCAGCGGTGTGATCGTGAAGCTCTCCACCGTCTGTATCGCGATGTACAGCAGGACGACGTGAACGGCATCAGCGGGCCCCTGTCCCAGAGCCAGCACCACCGCCGGCACTGCTGAAATGACAGGGCCGATATTCGGGATGAAGGACAGCAGCCCGGCGATCAGCGCAAGCAGGAAGGGAAGTGGGATATCGAGCAGGCCGAGTCCAAGCCACGTCAGCAGGAATACCACCAGCATGGAGAGCAGGCGGCCCGCGAGCCACCAGCGCAGCGCGTGACCGAGCTCCGCAAGCAGTTCTTGCGTGCGTGGCCGCATGCCGTGCGGGACAAGAGACAGCAGACCGCGCGTATAGGTATCTGGTTCGAAGGCCAGGTAGGCGCCGAGGATGAGAATGATCAGGCCACCGGTGAAGATGCCGAGGGTTGAGGAGAATATGCCGAGAAAACGCCGGGCGGTTTCCTGAGTCAGTTGCGCGTGCTGTCCCATGTTCGAGAGCTTGACGATGATCGCATGCCCCCATTCCGAGGCCTGCAGCTGGTCTTCAAGATGCGCCAGTGCCTGGGGCAGGCGTTCGGCCAGCTGCATCGCCTGTGTGGCGATCTGCGGGAGCAGCCAGACCAGGAGCACGGCGGCGGCAGCCAGCAACAGCAGCAAGGCGGTGCCGACCGCCCAGCCACGCGGCAGGCGCAGCACTCTGTGAACGCCGCGCCCTGAGGCCTCCAGGAAAACGCCGAACACAATGCCCAGCCAGACCAGCAGCAGGATGTCGCGCGCGGACCGAAGCAGCAGGATCAGGCCTATGACCACGGCGACCAGCGCCAGCGCTACAAGCAGTCGATGAGCCGTGGGGATTGCCAACGGGTAGTCCATGGCAGTGGGACCTCGATCAAGAAACGGGTGGCTTTGTCAATAATCCGAGGCAAACTCCGTTCCACCCGCCGAAAAGTGCCGTTTAACGCACCCGCTCACGTCAATTGCTGTCGGCATCGCGATGGGCGGGCTCGGTCACGTTGCCGAGCAGTGTTCGACAGTCGAGATCTTCCTGGTCACCCGGGTCGAAGAAAGGAAAAGAATCGATGTCGCCGATTTCGACCTGGGGCTTGGAAAACGTTCCTTTCACTTTGACGGGTGCGGTGGCGTCAATCAGGCTGAAGTCCTTTGCCCGTGTTTCCACCTGAACATCCAGCGTCTCCTTGCCCAGATCGGCGGACCCTGTGGCGACCAGCAGCGAATCGGTGGTATCGAGCAGAAACCTGGTCAGCGCCGCTTTGCCGTGGTCGAGATCGACATCGGCACGGCCGCAACGGATGCCGACACGCACATCGTGGCCGATCGCCAGGCCCAGTGCTTCGGCGACGTTGAGGCCGAGGGCCTCGACCATCAGACCGCTGATGCTGCCGCCTCGCATTGCAACGGATCCCTCGCCGCGTGCGCTCGCCAACATGGCGTGCAGTGATTCGCCGACACCGAGGATGTAGAGGCGGCCGGAGAAGCGTCCGCCCATTTCCTGCACGAAGCGGGTATCTTGGAACAACGGCTTCAGATCGATGGCTGACAGCGTCAGATCGGCATCCGCCGAAGGAACTTTCTCACGGGCGTTCAGCGCGAGTTGACCGGCAACCGTTCCGCCGCCGACTTTGAGGCTGAGCGAATCGGCTTCCGCTCGGCCATCAACGAGTCGCACATGGAGTTGCGGCTCATCAATCGGTAGCCCGTGTGCGATCAGCTGTCCACCGTTGAAGGTGATGTCCATGTTCACGGTGTGCAGGTGCCGGTCGGGGATGGCAATGGCGGGAAACAGGTCCGTCCCGGACTTCGACGGCTTCGCGCCTGGAGCAGCAGCGCCGAGCCCGTCGAGCTTGTCCAGATCGAGTTGCTGCGACGTCAGGTCCGCCTTCAGGTAGGGTTTGTCTCTCCGCTGGTCCAGGGTAACCGAACCGGAGAGGTCACTGTCGCCAAGCTTGAGCTCAAGCCCGCTCAAGCGCCACAGCTTTTCCTGATATTGGAGCGTGCCCGACAGCCGGTAGTCGGGCGTATCGGGAACCTTAAAGCCAAGCACCGGTAACACGTCGGCCAGGCTCGGTCCCTCAACTGTGAGGTCGAGGCTGAATGCGGGGCGTGCCGGATCCAGGACGGTGCCATGGGCCTGCACCGAGGTCTTTGCAAATCTGAGATCGACCTGGACCGGGTAACGGTCCCTGGTATGACCGGGGCTGAGTGGGGATACACCGGTTATGTCCAGCCTCAGTGGCCTGTCTTCCAGGGACCCTTGAAGAGCGACTGAGAGCGGTTTGCCCGTTGCGGCATCGATCCTGCCGGTCGTGATCTTGCCGTGCACATCCAGGTCTCGCCGGGCGTCCCGGTAGCTCAGTGTACCATCCTCGATGCGGACATGCCGCGGTAGTCCGGCCTGTCCCTGCGGCTTCGCCTGCTTTCCGGCGCCAAAGAGACGCCAGTTCGCCCGTCCGTTGCTGTCTGTCTCGAGCGCAACCACGGGCTTGTGAAGTACGAGTTCGGGAATCTCCCGGTGACCGGTGAGCAGCGGCAGCACCCGGACTGCGATCTCGCCCTCTTCAAGGGTAAGCAGCGCCTTGGCGTGCCCCCATTGTGTGTTGCCCACTTTGAGATGACCGACGTGGACGCGGGTGGTCCAGCCCGGCTCGATATCGAGCGCACCGAGTTCCACCTTGCGCCCGAGAACGTCGCTCCCCAGCTCTGCGACCTCGTCCCGTAAGGCGTTCCAGTCGATCAGCATTAGCGCTACAAGCGCCGCACCGATCAGGGCAATCAGGGTGCCGAAAATCCATCCGAGCGCGCGCAGCATAGCCTTCTCCTTACAGCAGGACCCGGCCGCCATCTGCACAAACGGTGCTGCGAGCTGGCAAGCGGGTCAGTTCCCATCCCCCGCGGCGTGGCGGCCACCCTGGTCGTTGGCGAAGACCCGGGTCGACAGCAGCGCGAGCGTCGGCTGTCGCGACTCGAGGCGTGCGTGCTGTACCACGATCGACACGCCGGCATCATCCGGTCCGCGCGGCATGGGCTCGGGTTGTGATGACCTGCTGCGAACTCAGGCAAGAAGCGGACCCGACGCCGAAGATGCGCGCAGCGGCTGTACACAGCGCGGTTCTGCAACGTCGGGCAGACGATGCCGCCGGCCGCGAGCTCCTTGGGGGATATGAACCGCCACGGGGTTTATCCACCGTGGGCACAAGCCAATATGATTTCTGCGTCGATCCTGCTGCGGAGACAAAAGGGCACGATGTGTGCTTGCTGTAAACCTGCAGGTTTCCCGCTTCAGGAGTGCACCATGCCCGGAAAACGACGTGTAAATTCGATTAAGGACGAGGAACAGTACGAAGCTTTGCGTAAGCAGGGCGAGAGCAAGGAAAAGGCTGCGCGCATCGCCAACACCAGTCGCTCCAGGACAGCTGAGCGGGGTGGCAAGGCATCCCCCTATGAAGACTGGCGCAAAGCCGACCTCTATCAACAGGCCCGCAAGGTGGGAATTTCCGGGCGTTCCAGGATGTCGAAACGGCAGTTGATCCACGCGCTGCGCGATCATTGAGCCGTTCTGTCCGGGCTTGGTGGCAGAGCGCTGCACCGGGAGTAGCCCGGCCCAACCATGGTTCGAAACTGTGAACCGGTCAGGTGGCCAAGAGAGACACTGAACGATGAGCGCAGGGAAACAGAACGAGCCGACGGACCTGATGTGTCTGCTCAACCGCGTCGAACAGGCCGCGGACGGCGAACAGCAGCTCTCTGCCGGTGTGGTCGTGGATGCGGTCGGGCGGCGCTCCTTCGGGGCACTGCTGCTGGTGCCCGGCCTGGTGATACTCGCGCCGGTGATCGGCGACATCCCCGGCGTACCTACTGTCATGGGTGTGCTGGTGCTGCTGGTTTCCGTGCAGCTGGTCTTCGGGCGACATTACTTCTGGCTGCCGCAGTGGATGCTCAGGCGGTCCGTCGCCCGGGACAAGGCATGCCGGGTGATTGGATGGCTGCGCCCCGTCGCCCGCGTCCTTGACCGGATTTCCCGGCCGCGGCTCAGCGCTGTGACTCAGGGCGCTGGCGCCTACAGTGTCGCTCTCGCCTGTATCGCCATCGCCGCGGCACTGCCGCCCATGGAGTTCGTGCCCTTCAGCGCCAACGGCGCAGGCGCTGCTCTGACGCTGTTCGGGCTGGCGCTCATCGCTCACGACGGGCTGCTGGCACTGGTCGGACTGGTTATCACGATCAGCACCTTCGTCGCGGTCGGTTACGGTCTGTTTTGATGCCCGCGAGGGCCGCGGCACCTTTGGGGTCACCGTGACCCTCCTGAGTAAGCGCCACGACGCTCCGCGAGGGGTTTACAGATTTTTTATGGGGACTCTAAAGGCTCGCGAACTGCAGTCAAAACGCAGCGCTTCAACGATGGGCCTCCAGGTAGCGGTACAGAATAATGACGATGGTCAACCAGGGTAGTGAGATCAGAATGCCGGCGACCATGTCACTGGGCCAGTGAGCTCCCAGCCGCAGGCGGCCGACGATGACCATCGCTATCCAGGCGGCGGCACACAGTACAGCAAAGGCGCGTTCGGTCCAGCTCTGCGTCGAACGACTCCAGAGGTAGGCGAGGAAGCCATAGACAAAGGTGGCCAGTGCTGCATGCCCGGAGGGAAACGAGTGGAAACCGGGCGAGGCGACACCGCCTGCGATCAGCTCGGGTCGCGCCCGATCCCACCACATCCATCCGAGCAGCACCAGCGGACGCTGCAGCACATAACCGGCCACCAGGCTCACGCCCATCAGGGCCCGACCTCGTCGGACCGACCATACGACCACCAGCAGGGTAAGCGGTCCAAGATATAGCAGGTTGCCCGGAGATTCATACATGATTGCGTCTGCGAAGGCCATTGGCGCGACTGCGACCAGCCATCGGAGCGCCCGCTCGTCGACCGCGGCCAGAGTGTCCCAGGCACGCGCGGCCTCAGTGATGACGAACATGAACAGCGCACATGCGGCAAATCCCGAGGCCAGTCCAGCGGCCCAGCGCAACCAGTGTCTTGTCGCTATCGAACCGAGCTGGTCGCACAAGCCGCCCCAGGTGTCTGTGACGAACCTGACGAGCAGCCAGCGCGGCGTTGCGGATGGCCGCACGTTGTGGACGTTCCGTTGCCCGGTTCCCGTCGGGGTGGCGACGCTTCGAGTCGACGCAGCATCGCGGGCTCTTATGGGCACTGACGATGCTCCCCTATGATGCGCGCCAGGCGGGTAGCCACTGGGTCGGTGGCAGCAAATCGCATCGTCCTCGTCGTCGCGACGACTATGACGCGGTCTGCTTCGGACAGCAGGCTGGCGGTTTCCGTCATCGCCGCAGCAGGGATGCAATGACGACCCCTGCCCCGAAGGCAATGCCCAGGGATGCCCAGGGGTGACCGTCGACGTAGTCCTCAACGGCACTGGCGACCTCTTCACTCTTCACCCGGGCCGTGTTCTGGGACGACGCGACCTTGTGTCGCGCCTCTGCTGCGACGTCCTTCAGGCGCTGTTCGGCCTGAGCCGCGTGTTGAGCGAAACGGTCAAGGGCGTCGTGAAGGACCTGCGCAACGCGTTCGCTTTCGCTGTTCGCTCGAGATTCGTCGAGATCGTCGACTGATGACTGGTTCGTGTCGTTCATGGTGGTTCTCCTGGGTGCGTCACTTAAGGGGTTATGCGATAGCGCTGCGGCGTTTCGCCACGATCATTTTGCACGAGCTGTGCCACACGCGATTTGCTGAAGCGACGCCGATCCTCGGCGTTGTCGCCGCGCTTTCTGTACCCCGGTGGACGCGGTCACCGAAGTTGCCCGGTCAGCCGGACGGCGGGTTCGATCGCCGGGGCTACGGCAATACGCACGGTGGATATCAACCAGGATGGGCGCTTTTCACCTGGGAGCCTGGGCGAGCATTCTGCTACTGTAAAGCGGGACAGCGGTCCATTCTTCGGCAGCGGTTTGGCAAAAAAATGGAGCACTCTCCCAGGTTCACGCTACGCGCAGCTAACTCAAACAGGCTCCTGGCAGTATGCTGCAGAGCGACAGCGCGCTGCGCGAGAAGCTTTCGCCTTGGCAGTGACCGGCGCTAATGCCTGAGTTGTTTTTTGCGGACTTCCATCTGGCGGCCCAGCTCTGCCAGCGTTTCGCGGTCGATCGACTTTTCGGCCTGCGGAAACATATCGTGTTCCTCGTCGTTGATGTGATGCTGCACCAGTTCCTGCAATACTTTGGCGCGCCCGGCGAATTGTTCACTGGTTGGATCGGTCTTCTTCAGGTCCGGGAGTACGAGCTTTTCCACCGCGCGATGTTCTTCCCGAGCCTCGAAAAACATTTTCGCGTGGGCCTTCCCGTCGGCATCCTTGAATGCCGGATAGAACACTTCTTCCTCAATTGTCGTGTGTACACTTAGTTCATGTTCGAGCTTCTGCAGCAGCTCCCGTCGCTTTTTTTGTGCACGCTCCGTGGTATCAACAAGCTGTTCCAGTAAATCCTGCACTTTGCGATGGTCGTCCTTCAACAGGTCTATGGCGGTTTTAGGCATGACGGACTCCGGCTGATGACTGATGGGGTAATGCTGGCGTAGCAGGTTCCGTGCCGTGGGCCCGCGGTCGAGGAGTTACAGGCAACCAGCAACCTGATCGAGCGACCGTGCATGCGCCGAGCCGCGGGTACCCGGTGCAAGAGTACACGGGTGCATAAACACCGCCGGCCAGCACCTGGCCTGTTGCAGGCGCCGCCTTAACATAGGAGGGCGTAGGCCGTCGACTACAGGGCTATCAGCTCCATCCGATATTCCCACAAACCCGCCTGTTCCAGACTTCAGATCGTGGGTAGGGTGCTTGTGCCGGGTGGAACGAAACCTGTGACTTTTCGGCTGCTTTTTCATGATCCGGATCGGTACAGAACCAGGACTCGCGGAGCCCCCTTAGCAACCTCAGCCTGTCTATGGAGAACTGCAATGCCTGATAACCCGTTCTTTATCGACGACGAAGAGAGTGCGCACCTCAGTTCTGTCCCTGAGGATGCGCGCCGAGGCTCAAACCGGGTGGGCCGGGACGGTGCCGAAGAATCAGTCAGGTACAGGCCGGAGACCTTCCTGGGAAGGAGCGCACGGGCAGCGGAAGTACGCGAACTCGTGCAGCGGTTAGTCGAGGTCCCTATAAGCGCATTGATAATCGGTGGGGAGACCGGTACGGGAAAGGGGTTGATCGCCAGGATCCTGCATCACTCGGGACCGCGTGCCGACGGACCCCTAATCGAGGTTAACTGCGCCGCCCTTCCGCGCGACCTTGCGGAGTCGGAATTGTTCGGTCACGAGGCCGGGTCTTTCACCGGGGCTAAGGGTCGCCACCGGGGTTATCTCGAACAGGCGGACGGTGGCACCTTGTTCCTCGACGAGATTGGCGAACTGGATATGGACCTGCAGGCCAAGCTGTTGACCGCCATCGAGGACCGTCGCATACGGCGCGTCGGTGGCGAGAAGACGTTCGAGATCAATGTCGAGGTCAAAGCCGCCAGTAACCGGAAGCTCGAGCGACAGGTGCGCGAGCGGCGCTTTCGCAGCGACCTGTTCCACCGTCTCAGTGTGTTTCAGATCACCTTACCGCCCTTGCGCGAGCGCATCGAAGACTTGCAGGATCTGGTGCCACGCATCGTTGAGGAGTTCAACGGCAAGGCCAACAAGGGTATCGACCGCATTGGCGACCGGATCTATTCTGCGCTGTCCCGCTATCACTGGCCCGGCAATATCCGGGAATTGCGCAATGTACTTGAGCGTGCTGTCCTGCTTTCGGAGGGCGATGAGCTCGAAGAACGCTGGCTACAGCTGGAAACTATGCACAACCAGAACAAGGGCCGGGCCGAGGTCGATGGCGATCGCGTGATCATCCCGCTGGATGGATCCATGGCACTGGACGAGATGGACAGCTACATAATCCAGACCACGCTGGAACGCAATCACTATAACGTCACAGCCACGGCGAATGCGTTAGGGACGACTCGCGAAACCCTGCGCTATCGTATCCAGAAGTACAACCTGCGCACCGCACTGCCTGCCGCCGCGTGTGGTTACGGCTGCGAATCTGGGGCGGCGCACGCGCAACTTCAATGAACTATCCGTTCTTTCCATTCGTTGGCGCCAGGGTTCGCAACAATTTTGAGTGGCAGGGTATACTGTTTCCGACCGGTCGGTTGGGCTGAGCACCCCGAAGCCCAACACGATTACGGCTTCACGCGCGCCGGTCGGAAGGAGGCTGATGGTGACTAGCTCAGCGTTATCGGACCAAGCGCTCCGCGCCCAAGTGGGCGCCGTGTTCGCTGACGAAGCGGACGTGCACAAGGCCGTGGAGCAGCTGATCAGCCGCATCGGCGTCAGCGCCCGGCAGATCCGCATCGTCGAGCCCGGCGATCCGGCGGCAGTGCGCCAGCAGGAACCCAAGGGCAGCGGCATTGCTGGAATGCTGCTGCAGAGTAAGAGCATTCTCGGTGTAGCCGGTCTGCTGTTCGGGGTGGTTATCAGCCTGCTGCTCATTCTCCTTGCCGGCGACCCGTTTACCGGCAACCCGTACTATACGTTGCTGATAGTCGGACTTTCCGGGACGATCGGAGGCCTGCTCCTTGGCGGCCTGGCGTCGCTGAGGCCCGACAGGGACTGGCTAGCTACCTGGATCGAGGGCGCCAGCAACGAACGGTGGCTACTCCTGATCGAGGTTCGCAACCTGGAGCAAGACCTCAGGGTCAAGGATGTGCTGGAGCGCGTGAGCGATAAGGTTGTAGGCGTGCTCTGAGGCTCAACCTGCCGGTAGAGGATCCGGTTCAGGCGGCCGCGGGGTTTGTGCGCACTGGCTGAGTAGAAGTTCCGGTGGATCGACCGAGAACACAAAGGGAGCGGTCTTGCGCAGGGCGCTGAGTCCCAGAATCTGGCGGGAGCTACCCGGAAACACGGCTGCTTCAATATCAGACAGCCAGCACTGCTGCCCGATGCTCATGCCCGAGATGACATACACCGGTACTTTCATTTCCGTACCATCGGCGAGAACCCCCAGGAGTTGCTTGAGATAGCGGGCATGGCCGGAACGTTCGAGTGCCGCCAGTGTGACTTCATTGATGGCGACATACCCGGAGCCGGTATCCACCATTAGCTCAGTTGCGCCGAACCCGGCAATATTGGCGGCAACGTAAAAGGTGTCGGCGGGGTACTGTGTCATGGCCACACGCGTTTGGGCTTCAGCAGCCAGAGAAGCCGGTGCGGAACCGGCCCCGAAAACGAGGCTCAGCAGCGGGAGCAGCGTCACAGATCGCATTTATCCTCCAAAGGGTTGTACGTCAAAAAACCAGCGCAGCAATGCGTTGGACGTTGGTGCGGGTTGACGGGCTGCCAAGTCAATGGCTTAGGTGCAAATACCCGCGTCGCGTTAAGGTAGTGGCCAGTGTACCCGCCCGTGAAAAACTTTCAAGCAGGTTTCCGCCTGGATACGTGGAATTCTTGCAACGACATCTCAGGAATTCCCACACAAACAGTGGGCAGGCATTATGCCTCTTAGTGATCTAATAATGCAGGCTATGTCGACCTGGGCGTTGCATAACGTTCGGTCTGCATACCGATTTGTGGAACATAAACGTACCAGCCGTTGTCGCATTTTCGTGGAATTTAGCCAGAGCGAGGTTCCCGTTTGCCTGTAGGAGCGCCGTTCCGCGGTGCGAATCGCGGCCCGGAATCCGCACCCACAGCGAGATTCTTAAGTCTAGGCGAAACGGGCGATCGATCGGCGCACCGCGATTAGGGTGAGCTATACTATGTTATCTACTCAGACATAGCGGGATGCATTCGAATGAGCCTGGAAACGGATATCGATTGTCCTGTGTGTAGGCAACCGATCAGCTTATCGATAACAGAGATGGTGCCGGGGCGAGCGACAGCCTGTCCAAAATGTGGCAATGAATTTATCGTTTCGGCGGCCGATGGCGAAAGGGCCAGCGCCGAGATAGTGGATCGCATAAGATCGCTTGACATCTAGGAGGCTGTCGGACTTGGGACTGATCTACTGCGCCGGTGGGAGAACGCCCCATTTTCCCGATCCTTTTCGTCAAATAGCTACGACTATTCTCCTCAAACGATCGGGAAAATGGCCCCGCTCTCCCACCTTGCTCGCTACGATCGCCCAAGTCTGACAGCCTCTCATCAAACAAAACCTAACCTATTGAATTTATTGGCAGCGCATTTCGCTGTTTGCTGCGCGACAGCGCGCCGCCTGCGGGGCGGGTACTCCTAGCTTAAGGAAACCGAAGCCAGGCTGGCAACCCGACAACCTTCCCCTTTCTCCGTCAAGTCACTTCTCTGCGCCATTGGCCGGATCCGACGTTCTTATTGCCTGAGGTATCTCGGCTGCTCTGTTCAAAAATCTTGCCACAGCTGGAGCCGGCGTTGCGCGCTTTGTTGAACAATCCCTCTGCGAGCAGAGAAACACCCCCCGTGGCGATGGCCGCACCGATCGTCGCGCCGGATTTCAGAATGCCCTGAGGGTCTGCCACTGGATGCGGATGGCGGAGCGTGCCTCCGAGGCGAACAAGTCTGGCGAGGTCGCCAGCACCGATACCCAGCCCTCTTCGTGCGGATGGTACAAGATCGATCTGCAATGTCTCCTTGCCTAGATTAATATCGCCGCCGCCTCGAATTTTCATTTTGGACGTTTCGATTGCGATCTGATCCGGGCTGGTCATTATCCCGTCGACGACGTTGAAATTGGCTGCCGCGCATTCAAGCTCTGTGCGGTCGTCATGTTTTGCAAAAGGATTGACCAGGTTAAGGGTCTGCATGAGGATATCGGAGCCGATGCGTTCAAAGACATCATTACGAATCGTCGCGCGCTGAATTTCCAGCGCGAGTTCGCCGCTCAGGGCCGCGGCAAGTTCGTGCGGTGTTGCTCCGCTTGTATGCAAATCGATGAAAAGATCTGTTTCCCCGCCGTCGATTATGCCCTTGTCCGGTTGGCCCAGGTCGGCAGGGACCAGCTCGGTGACGATGAGACGTGTATCAATATCGGCCCCCGGGCCCTCTTCCCGGATGTCAACATGTCCTCGGACGCCGCCCTTTGCCAGGTCGGCAGCGATTGGATCGATGCGGAGCTGATCATCGCGCAATCCTATTTTGATACGAACGTTGTGAAAGTTGGTCTGGTTGAAGCTGAGCTCATCCAGATGGATGCCAAGGTCCACGCTCGCCGCTTCGATCCATGACCAGTCGATAGGCCGGTTGTCGAAGACCTTACCCGAATTCTTGTCGCTGTTTTTTTTTGCAGCTCCGGGGTTAGCTGCGGAAGTAGTAGAGATCCGATTTATATCGAATGTCCCGGCATGCAGATCCCCGCTGATGCGTAATGGCGCTTTCGAACGGTCAATCTGCAGCTGACCGTCTATATCATTGCCGTTCACGCTGATCTTTACAGGATCTATTTCAACCTTTTTGCCTGCAGTCCTGGCTTGCATGGAAACTTCAAGTGGGAGAAGCGCGTTCCATTTCTGGGTGTCGACGCCGCGCAAGGCCGAAAAATTGTCAAGGCCCGTCTGCAGCGTGATCTGCAGGGGTTCACGCGCCTTGGCGGGTAAGGTCGCTTCGACTTCACCCGTAAGACCTTTGCTGCGGTACTGAACCGAAAGCCATCCGGCGCCGGATTTTCCTTCCGTCGGCAAAGAAAGGGTGCCGTCAATGTGAAGGGGTTTGGAAAGTTGCCATGCAATGGTGCCGTCACGCCTCGCCGTAATCCCGTCAGTGCTGGCTTTAATAATCAGCTTATCGGCGCTGGTGTTGGCATCCAGCTTCAGACCCTTCACCCGATAGTCCTGATAAAGCAGCTCGGTTACCGTCAGATCCGCATCGATGGTCCACTGCTTTAACAGATCCAGCTTGGCCGGTTTATAGGATACCGATAGCGGGCCTCTATTATCTCCCGACTTCACGCCTGAATCGTTTCCGGTGAACGGCAACTGGTCGAGGTCGAGATGCCGGGCCGAAACCGTCGCTTTGACCTTCTTGTCGGATAGATTCAGGACGCTGTCTGCCGAGAGGTGTGCATCGCCGAGCTGCGCTGTCAGATCGTCCAGCTCCCAGGCTTTCCCGGTGGTCTTCGCTGTGGTGTGCAAATCGATCCTGTCGCCACCGACTTCGCCTCGGGCGCTTATCGTCCAGCTGCCAGACTTCGGCGCCTGAGCGTCTACCTTGAGTACGACGGGCGCGAAGCCGCTGAGGTCCTTGCCCACCAGCCGACCCAGCGTTGACAGATCCTGCGCGTTCGCAGAGATTCTGGCGTCGCCAACGGTGTTTCCGTGAGGCCCCAGCGTCGCCTCCAGATGCAGATCGCTGCCGAACATCGAGGCACGTAAATTGACTTTCTGCGCGTGCTCCGGACTGGGGAGCGCCAGGGTTCCAGAGGCGGTCAGTGGTTGATCCTGATAACTCGCGTCGAGATCAAGTCGCAGGCGTTCGTTCGACTCATGTGTAAGAGACAGCTGTGACACATGGAGGGGCGGGGCGTTGTCGCCGGAAACGCGGAAGTAATCGAGATCGGCGATCTGTATGGAGTCAAAGCTGAACAGCGGGCTCTGGCTATCGTCCTGCTGCTGCAGATCCGACCCGTCAGTTTTATCGGCGGGACGGCGCCAGAGGCTTTGCCCACTATCATCCTGCCCGGACCTGAGCACCACGCCTGACGCCTGAGCGGACCACCAGTCGGGCGTTTCGCCAAAAAACCGGCTGGCATCAACCGTCAAGGACAAATGGTCGAGGGCGAGTATGGGTTTGTCGTAAGCTGTACTCGGGTTGAAGACCTTAAGGTGTCCCGTCGTAATCCGCCGCGGGAACAGATTAACCGCAAGTTCGTCGAATCTCACCTCCAGCCCTGTCGTGGCATGTATGGTGCGCTCAACCAAGCCAGAATAAATCATAGGCGCCGTGAACAGAAGCACAACCGGCACGGTCAGGATTGCGAGGAGTGCCAGCAAGGTGCCCAGGTAAATGCTTGTCGTCTTTCTGCGCTTCTTCACCGGAGCATACCGCGCCCGCTCTGCCCAGGCTGGTTATGCTGCCGGGTGGTGGTCGGGCATTCGGCAGGTCCGTTTTGCTGCCCAGAAGGCCCGGTACGAGCCGCTTCGAAGGCGGAGAACTCGATCTGGTCGATCTGGTCGTCCTGGTTGCTGTCACCGCGATGCCACTGCTTGGCCAACTTTGAGCTCTGTCCGGCCTCTTGCGGACTTAAATGGCCGTCGCCGTTCGAATCCAGTGCACTGAACGCAGGGTCCGGGGTCATCCCGTTGGCGGACTGTTCGACTTCTGTCAGCGGTCGCCGCTCGTCCGGCGAGGATGTTTGCTGCCCCGCAACCGCCCGGACTGCCAGAGCCGGGCTGAGAATGATGCTGGTCGCACCCACTGTTTTCGTCGATCTCATTGCTGCTACTCCGGAGGAGACGGACACGCGGCCACAGCTGTGTGAGGCATACCGGTCTGTCTGATAAGCTGCAGCATCTTTTGTGCCCGCCCGGCTGTAGCGGTTTCATCGCAGTGGCGTATGCTGGCGGGATGAGAATCGGGTGATATGCCCCGGGCCGCCCTGATTTCCACCATCACTCGAGCTCTCCGGAGAACCGTGCCGGGAACTACCGGAATTCCTGTGCGGGTCGGTTCTGCACGAGATATATGCCTGGCGAAACGTTGGTCTGTTCAGGCGGGCGATACTAAACTGGCAAGGATTGTGCAAATCGCGGTTACGGCGTTGGTGCGCAACAGGCTAAGCAAGGCAGGCAGGTCTACTCAGGAGGCTGCTTGGCGAATCAGGAATCCAAAAAAGTTGTTTTTGCGGCCATCGCCGCAAATCTTGCCGTGGCCGTTACCAAATTTATCGCCGCTTTTATTTCCGGCAGTTCCGCGATGCTTTCCGAAGGGATCCACTCAGTGGTGGACACTGGCAACCAGCTGCTTCTCCTGTTAGGTATGAAACGGAGCCAGAAACCACCTGACAGCCAGCACCCGTTTGGATACGGCAAGGAACTGTATTTCTGGAGCCTGATTGTCGCTGTGGTGTTGTTCGGCATCGGCGGTGGTATGGCCATGTACGAAGGTATTTCACATGCGCTTCATCCCCGTCCCCTGGAGAGCGCGTTCTGGGCGTATACGGTTATTGGCGCGTCGGCCGTTTTTGAAGGTTATTCCTGGAGCCGAGCGTTAAAGGTTTTTTTACATCGCCGTGACGGCAAAGGGCTCTGGTCCAGGATCCGCTCGAGCAAGGATCCTTCCGTGTTTGTTGTGTTGTATGAGGATACTGCCGCCCTGAGCGGTTTGCTGGTCGCCTTTGCCGGTGTCTTGATCAGTCACATGTTGAACAATCCTTATATCGACGCCGCCGCATCGGTTATCATCGGTCTGATCCTGGCCACGGTGGCGGTGTTGCTGGTGAAAGAAAGCCGCGGCTTACTGATTGGCGAGAGTGCGGATCCATCCGTCGTCAAAGACATTCGTCAGATCGCCGCGAAGACGGGGAACGTGTCCGACGTAAACCATGTTCTCACCATGCATCTGGGACCCGACGAAATTCTGCTCAATCTCGAACTGCGCTTTCGCCGTGGAATTTCTTCGGATGCCATCGTCACGGCAATTGACGATCTGGAAAAAGCGATCCGGCGACAGCACCCGATGGTGGGGCGGATCTACATCGAAGCGGCGCCACTGGGCAAGCAATATCCCTCGGCAACTTGACCCGTCCTTCCCGATCATTGGTGCTCCCTGATATGCTTTATATTTCGCCGGGCTGGCCTTGTCTGCAACGCATTGACAAATCTCAATCCGGCTGGTTCTGTGGGTAGGCCAGGGTGCTCAGCAGCGCCAGTTCCGCCTGCCGCGAGTCCAGCCGGGTATGCTGGACGACAACGGGCACATCCGCCGTGATCACACTGGCATAGTCGGTGTCGCGCGGCACAGGCTGCGGATCGTGCAGATCATTGAAGCGGATATGCCGGGTCCGACGGGCCGGTACGCTGACCCTGTAGGGCCCTACCGGGTCACAGTCGGAAAAATACAGCATGATCTCGACGTGGGCGTCGCTTTCGCTGGTATTGAGGATGCAAACGGTTTCGTGGCTGGTCATCTGCGGCTCCGGGCCATTGCTCCAGCCCGGGATGTAGCCTTCTGCAATGGTCCAGCATCTCGCGCCAATCTCCTGCATAAGCCAACTCCTTGCGATGATAAGTTACAGTTGCTGCCCGGGAACACTGTCAGCCCTGCGGGCGGCCGGGCAATCACGGTCTGCGGTGCGTGCGCCTCCAGATCCAGCGACCCAGAAGCGCGCCGCCGACGGCGCCCACGAGCGCGACCCAGCCACGATTCTGGCTGAGCCAGAGCTGCGGGCTGTGATCCCGGGCGGAATTGCTGAACCGCCCATGGGCGCCATGATCACCCCCAACCGGCGTCCACAGATTGTCGGCACGATCAGGGCTGACGGGTTCATCGGTTTGTTGCGAGCTGAAACCGGTACGGGCCAGGTACCAGTCGATGATGGCCGGCGCGATCCGGTTCCCCCAGACGGCCTTGAGCGACGAGGCGCCCACGAACAGGTCGCGACGCCGGTGGTGAGCCGACCAGTAAATCGCTTCCGCGGCCACCTCCGGCTGGAAGATCGGTGGTACCGGCTGCGGCTGATGCGACAGATGGGTGCGGCCCCAGTCGAATTGCGGCGTGTTCAGCGCGGGCATGTGCACCATGGTGATATGGATGCGGCTGCCCGCGTGCAGCAGCTCGCTGCGCAGCGAGGTCGTGAATCCTCTGAGCGCATGCTTGGCTCCGCAATAGGCGGCCTGTAATGGGATGGCGCGATACGCCAGCGCCGAGCTGACCTGGACAATGACGCCGCAATTGCGTTCCCGCATGCGCCGCAGAGCAGCCATCGTTCCCCACACCGCACCCAGATAGGTCACCTCGGTCGCGCGTTTGAATTCGTCCGGCTGTATGTCGCTGACCGGCGAGAATACGGTGGCCATGGCGTTGTTGATCCAGATATCGATCGGGCCGAAGGCCTGCTCCACCGCCGCGGCGGCGCGTTCGACCTGGGGCTGATCGGCAACATCGGTCGGCACCACGAGTGCCTCACCGCCCAGCGACTCCACTTCGGCGCGCGCCGCGTCCAGACCTTCCTGCCCGCGGGCCAGCAGACCGATACGGGCGCCCCGTCGGGCAAACTCGCGCGCGGTGGCCCGACCCACCCCGGCCGAAGCCCCGGTAATCACCACCACCTCCGGCCGGGTCCTGTTCATAATGACCTCCTGCTGCGATTCAGTTGCCGGCATCGGTCCGCTCCAGCGCCAGCGCCATGACCTCGGCGAGGTGCATGGCCTTGCGGTCGGTTGTCTGTGCGATCTGCTCACGGCAGCTGAAACCGTCCGTGATCAGCAGCGTGTCGGCATCCGCCCCGCGCACCGCCGGGAGCAGCACCTGTTCGCCCACCGCCACGCTGAGCTGATACTTGTCGCGTTCGAAACCGAATGAACCCGCCAGACCACAGCAGCCGGAATCCAGCCAGTGATAGTCCAGTCCCAGTTGATCGAGCAGATGGCGATCGGCCTGCGTACCCAGCACGGATTTATGGTGGCAATGGGTGTGCACCAGCGCCTTGCGCTGCAGCCTGGGCGGCTGCCAGTGCACCTCCTCCCGGTCGAGAAACTCGGCCAGGGTGTAGCTCTGTACCCTGAGCCGATGAGCCAGTTCGCTGTCGGGAAACAGATTCGGCAGCTCGTCGCGAAACACCGAGACGCAGCTCGGCTCCAGGCCGACAATCGGCACGCCTTCATCGATCTGATCACGTAATGTGTCCATGATCTGCTGCAGGCGCGCCCGCGCGCGGTCCAGCATGCCAAAGTCATACAGCGGACGACCGCAACACAGATGCTCGCGGGCCACACGCACCTCGCAACCGGCCGCCTCCAGCACCCGTACCGCGGCACGGGGGATATGCGGATGGAAGTGGTTGGTGAAGGTGTCCGCCCAGAGAATCACGGGCCGGCCCGTTGAGCGCCGGGGTTCGCGCGCGAAAAACCACTGCTTGAAGGTCCGCGGGGCGAATGGCGGTATCCTGCGCTGTTGCGGCATACCGCCAATGGCCTTGGCGAGGCTGCCCAGTACCGGCGCCTGCGTCACCAGATTGACCAGTCGGGGCGCATAAGCGGCGTAGCGTGCCCACCGATCGATCAGACCAAACGCATAGGCCTGACGGGGCCGACGCTGGCCCTGGTAGTAATGGTGCAGGAACTCCGCCTTGTAGGTAGCCATGTCCACGTCCACCGGGCAGTCACCCTTGCAGCCCTTGCAGGCCAGGCACAGGTCCAGCGCCTCGCGCACCGCATCGCTCTGCCAGCCGTCGGTGATGACATCACCCCGCAACATCTCGAACAGCAGCCGCGCCCGGCCCCGGGTGGAATGGCGCTCGTCGCGGGTGACCCGGTAACTGGGACACATGGTGCCGCCGGCGTGGCGTCGACATTTGCCCACACCGACACAGCGCAGCATGGCGCGCGGAAAACTGTTTCCATCCTGTGGAAAGCGGAACACCGTCTCCAGCGCCGGCGAATCATAGTGTTTGCCAAGCCGCAGATGCCGGTCGGCCGGGTCGGCGTCGACCACCTTGCCGGGGTTCATCCTGCCATCCGGGTCCCAGATGGCTTTGAACTCGCGAAATGCCTGCATCAGCCGTTCGCCGTACATGCGCGGCAGCAGCTCGCCGCGGGCCTGACCGTCGCCGTGCTCACCCGACAGCGAGCCGCCATAGGCCAGCACCAGATCGGCGGCCGCTTCGATGAAGTCACGGTAATGGCGGATCCCTTCCGCGGTATCGAGCTCGAAGTCGATGCGGGTATGAATGCAGCCCTGCCCGAAGTGTCCGTAGAGGTCACAAGCGTAGCCAAACCGGTCCAGCAGCTTGCGCAGGTCGCGCAGATAGGCTCCGACCCGTTCCGGCGGCACCGCGGCATCTTCCCAGCCTGGCCAGGTCAGCGCTGCATTGGGGATGTGGGCGGTGGCACCGAGTGCGGACTCCCTGACTTCCCAGATACGCTGCTGCTGTGGCCGGTCGGTAAACAGGCGCATGCTGGGTGGCTTGTCGTCCCGCTCCAGCGCCTGCATGGCGCTGCGGGCACGCTGCTCGGCCTCCTCGGTCGTCGGGCCGCCGAACTCCACCACCAGCCAGCCCTCGCCATCGGGAAGGCAATTCAGATCATCGGTGTGCAGATTGACCTGCTGCATGTCACGGACCAGCCCGATGTCGATGCCTTCCAGACCGATGGGATCGTGCCGCATGATCTCGCTGACGTGATCCCCGGCGCTGTAGATATCCGGGTAGCCGAGCACCAGCAGGACCCGCTCGGGGGGACTGGGGACCAGGCGCACCGTCGCTTCGAGCACCGTCACGCAGGTGGATTCCGAACCCACCAGAGCGCGGGCAACATGAAAGCCCTGTTCCGGCAACAGGTCGTCGAGGTTGTAACCGGATACCCGCCGCGGAATGTCCGGATAGCGCTGCCTTATCTCGTCGGCGTAGCGGTCGCGCAGTGACTTCAACCCCGCATAGATCTCGCCGCGCCGGCCGCCCTCGGCGATGATCGCCGCCAGGCTCTCCCCATCGGTCTCCGCAACACGCAGACGGGTGCCGTCATAGAGCAGGACATCGAGTTCATAAATATTGTCGGACGTGCGCCCGCCCATGACCGAATGCACGCCGCAGGAGTTATTGCCGATCATGCCGCCCAGGGTGTTGTGGTCATGGGTGGAAGGATCCGGCGCAAAGGTCAGTCCATGCGCCTCCGCCGCGTTGCGGAGGTCGTCCAGTACGACCCCGGGCTGCACCCGCGCCAGCCGCCGCTGCGGATCGATCTCGAGGATGCGGTTCATGTATTTGGACATATCCATGACCACAGCCACGTTGCAGCACTGGCCGGCGAGACTGGTTCCGCCGCCCCGCGACAGCACGGGCACGCCGTGGCGCCGGCAGCCGGTCACGGTGGCAACGACGTCCTCGGCATCGCGCGGCACCACCACACCGATGGGCACCTGGCGGTAGTTGGACGCATCGGTGGCATACAGTGCACGCGTGCCGGCGTCGAAATACACCTCGCCGCGCAGCGCCTGCTGCAGGCTCTGCGCCAGCGCGTCGGTGTCTGTGCGGCGGCTGGCCGTGCTCTGTTCGCGGCTGACGGGCCGGGTGCGGCCCCAGGACAGCGTTTCATTGGGCATAACGTTGGGCCTCCCTGCGTTTGAAGATCAGTCCCAGGCCGGGGCGCGACACATCCGGCTGTACATAGCCGTCCACTGCGTCCAGGGCGCCGTCGAACAGCATATGCTCGATACGCACATGATCGTGGAACCACTCGATATGGCGCACCCGCCTGAGGGCACAGGCCGCATGCGCATGGACGTCGGGTGCGGTATGCGTGGACAAAGGCACCTGAAACCCCTCGCACAGCGCGGCGACCTCCAGCAGGCCGGTGATACCACTGCAGCGGGTGGCGTCGGCCTGCATGACGTCCACCGCTCCGGCCTGGAGCATCTGCCGGAAATACGGAAGATGGTAACCGTACTCGCCGGCAGTAATCTGGATATCGCCCGGGCTGTGGTCACGCAGAAATCTCAAGCCATCGAGATCGTCCGACGAGACGGGCTCCTCGAACCAGGTCACGCCCTGCTCATGCATCAGCGGCATCCAGCCCAGCGCCTGCTTGCGCCGGTAGCCGCCGTTGGCATCCACGAACAGTTCGACGCCAGTGCCGATCGCGCTGCGCGCCCGGCGGATGCGTTCGGCGTCCTGGTCCGGGTGCCGGGCGATTTTCATCTTGACCCGCCGGAAGCCCTGTGCTGCCCAGCCCCCAAGCTGCCCCTCCAGTTGCTCCAGGGAATAGGAGGTAAAGCCGCCACTACCATAGGCAGGTACCCGCTCGCGCACGGCGCCGAGCAGCTTCACCAGGGGTTGCGCGAGCAATTTGCCTTTGAGATCCCAGAGGGCGATATCCACGGCCGAGATCGCCATCGAACAGATGCCAGGCCGGCCCAGGTTCCGGATGGCGTCGATCATCGCCCACCAGCAGGCCGGAATGTCCAGCGCGTCTCTGCCCTGTATCTGTGCGGCAAGGGTAGCGCGTATCAGCTGCGCGGCGCTGGCGTCGGCGTACGTGAAACCGATGCCGGTACAGCCGCCGGCGTCGATTTCCACCAGCACCAGGGTGGTCGCATCCCACGCCAGCGTACCGTCGGACTCCGGCGCATCGGTCGGAATCGTATAGGTACTCACCCCGACCTTCGCGATGCTCGCTGTGCTGTCCTGCCTACGGGTATCCATGACTCAGTCCTTATGCGGTACCAGCGCTTCGGCGAATTCGCGCACCGAATGTGACACGATGCCCCTGGCATCCACATCGCCCTTGAGCAGCGAGCTGAGATAGGCCCTGGCCTGATCGAACGTGATGTGTGGCGGCAACGGCGGCACGTTGGGGTCGGTATAGGCCTCGAGCACCACGGGCCGGTCGGCCTGCAGGGCGCGCTCCCAGGCGCCGCCGATCTGCTCCGGCTCGTCCACCCGGATACCCTTCAGGCCGATCATCTCCGCGTAGCTCGCATAAGGAAAGTCGGGCAGGTTTTGCGACGACTCCCATTTCGGGTCGCCGCCCATCACCCGCTGCTCCCAGGTCACCTGGTTGAGGTCGCGGTTGTTGAGCACGGCAATAATGAGATGCGGTTGCTGCCACTGCTGCCAGTACTTGGCGACGGTGATGAGCTCGTTGTTGCCGTTCATCTGCATGGCGCCGTCCCCGACCAGGGCGATGACGGACCGTTCCGGAAAGGCGAACTTGGCTGCGATCGCGTACGGCACGCCGGGCCCCATCGTGGCGAGGTTTCCCGACAGCGACGCCATCATACCACGGCGGATCTTCAGGTCGCGGGCATACCAGTTCGCGGCGGAACCCGAGTCAGAGGCCAGGATACAGTTGTCGGGCAAACGCGACGACAGTTCCCAGAACAGTCGCTGCGGATTGATCGGGCTGGCACCCTGGTGGGCTCGGCCCTCCAGCACCTGCCACCATTGGCTGACCTTCTTTTCGATCTTTTCACGCCAGTCGCGATCACTCTTGCGCTGCAGCTTCGGAATCAGTGCGCGCAGTGTCTCGGCACTATCACCGACCAGACTGACCTCCATCGGATAACGGATGCTGAGCATGCGCCCGTCCAGATCAATCTGCACGCCGCGCGCCTGGCCTTCCTCTGGCAGGAATTCCGAATAGGGGAAGCTCGAACCCACCATCAGCAGGGTGTCGCACTGGTTCATCAGATCATAGCTGGGCTCGGTACCCAGCAAGCCGATGGAACCGGTGACGAACGGCAGATCGTCCGGCACGGCGGCTTTGCCGAGCAGGGCCTTGGCCACGCCTGCGCCGAGCAGCTCTGCGACCTCGATCACTTCGTCGGTGGCGTGCAGCGCCCCGGCTCCGACCAGCATGGCCACCCGCTCGCCCGCATTGAGGATTTCCGCCGCACGATCCAGATCCGCCTCGGTGGGCACAACCCTTGGCGAGCTGTAAGCAACGCCCGAGTGCACGGTGCCATGGGCACGCGGCGGTACCGGCACCGCGTCCATTTCCTGCACGTCATTGGGAATGATGATACAGGTCACGGTGCGCATGGCGCGGGCGATGCGCACCGCGCGGTCGACTATGTGCCGCATCTGCGCCGGCGTGTATACCATCTGCACGTACTCGTTGGCCACGTCCTTGAACAGGGAGACCAGATCGACCTCCTGCTGGTAATGACCGCCCAGCGCCGCCCGGGACTGCTGGCCGACGATGGCGACCACCGGCTGGTGGTCGAGCTTGGCATCGTACAGCCCGTTGAGCAGGTGGATGGCCCCCGGGCCCGATGTCGCGAGACAGACGCCGACCTCGCCCGTGAACTTGGCGTGCGCGCAGGCCATGAAGGCGGCCATCTCCTCGTGCCGCGCCTGTATGAAGCTCAGGTCCTCGCCCTCGGCACGCTCAAAGGCGCCCATGATCCCGTTGATGCCGTCGCCGGGGTAACCGTAGATGCGTTCGACACCCCAGTCCTTGAGCCGCTGGAGTAGAAAATCCGCTGTCGTTTCACTCATGACGAAACCTCCTGTTGCGTAAATTCGCAAATGCGGTTCACAAACTCGTCGTCGACATCTCCGCGCCATGGGTGATGACTTCGGTCTGCTGCAGCGCCAATGCCGCGGTGATGTAGGAAAGATGGGTCAGCCCCTGCGGAAAATTCGACCACAACAGCTGGCGCTGCAGATCGTATTGCTCGGCGAACAACCCAAGATCATTGGCTGTCTGTGCCGCGCGCTCAAATATCGCCCGCGCTTCGGTGTGACAGTGCTGGCGGGCAAGACATTCGGCGAGCCAGAACGAACAGGCAAGAAACGCACCTTCTGTTCCCGGCAAACCATCCGGCGAGTCATAACGTCGCAGCAGGCCGTCCACGGCCAGCCCGGACCGGATCGCGGCGGTAGTGCGCAGCATGCGCTCGTCCCGATAGTCGATGAAACCGACACTGGGCATTCGCAGCAGGGCGGCGTCGAGGTAGCTGTTTTCGAACGACTGGACGAATATGCCGCGCGTTCGATCGTAACCGTATTCTTCGACCGCCTCGCGTACCTGATTACGCGCCTGCTGCCAGCGCTCGATGGGAGCGTTGCGGCCAAGCTCGTCGGCCAGTGCAATGCCGCGGTTCAGCGCACTCCAGCACATCACTTTCGAGTGAACATAGTTACCGGGCTCGCCGCGCATCTCCCAGATGCCATGGTCCGGATCGTGCCAGTGTGCACAGACCCGATCGACGAGATCCACCAGGAACTCCCAGTAGGTGTTCGAAGGAGCGTGGCCACGCCGGTGCCACAGCCAGGACAGCTCCAGGGTTTCGCCGAACACGTCGAGCTGGATCTGGCGCGAGGCATGATTGCCGATGCGTACCGGTGTGGCGCCACGATAGCCCTCGAGATGATCGAGCTCAATTTCCTGCTGGCGGCGTCCACCGTCGACGCCGTACAGGGTACGGAACTGTGCGGCGCTGCCGGCGGAACTGCGTTCAATGAAACGGCGAAACTGATAGGCCTCGTCCTCGCAGCCCAGTTCCACCAGGGCAGTCGCTGTGAAGGCGGCGTCGCGCACCCAGCTGAAGCGGTAGTCCCAGGTTCGGGTCCCCTCCAGGCCTTCGGGCAGCGAGGTCGTAGGAGCAGCGATGATCGCGCCGGTGGGCGCGTAACTCAGCGCCTTGAGCGTAATCGCCGAACGCCGGATACCAGGATGAAAACCCGTGTCATCCGCGTTGATCCTGCTGCTCCAGCGCCGCCACCATTGCGCGGTGCGCTCGAGACACTGGTCGTGTTGCTGCATATCGGGCACCGTGTCCGGACCGTCATCCAGGAATTCCGGGGGCGAGAACTGCACAGAAAGACGCCTGCGCTCTCCCTTGCCGATCGTGACCCTAGCGCCGAGGGTATACTTGTCGCAGAACTTCAACCCCAGATCACCGCAGATCACCAGTCCGTTGTTTCCCCCGACTGCGATGAAGACATCCGCGTCGTGTTGACGCAGCCAGGGTCTGACATCGCCGAAGCCGAAGCGTGGCGCAACGTCGACATCGAACTCGACCTGCCCTTCCAGGCCTTCGACGATACGCAACAGCTGGCGGTCCGAACGCGCCTTGTCCGTGTCCGTCAGCACCAGCAGATCAAACACCTGTGCGCTACCGGTTTCGGTGTCGAAACGGGTGCATAACACCATGGTATCTTCCAGGTAGCGGCGAGCGCAATCGAACCTGCCTTCTGCCGGTGCAATGCTGCAATAGCCGGCGCGCTCCCAGTCCAGCAGACGACCGAAACAGGGTTCGGAATCGAAGCGCGGCATGCAGCACCAGTCGATCGAGCCGCGACGCGACACCAGCGCCGCAGCGTGACAATCGCTGATCAGGGCGTAGTCGCCTATCGGTAATGCCTGTTGTGGAGGGCGCGAATTGTCTGTGTGGCATGGCTTCGGGTTCATCTGCAGCTCCAGTTATTCTTAATGTGCGGGACGCATATCAGTCAGCGTGACTGTCGCAGGGCCGTACTGCTATTTGCACCTGCGGTCGTGGGTAATGCGGACTCAGTCTGTTTGATCGGTTCAAACAGACGGGGTTCCCTGACTGCGGCAAGCTGCAGGCCGCGCACGAATGGCCGGTTAATGTTTGCATAGGCTTAAACGCTATAAGGCATTCGTATCCCCTGCATTGAGCTTTTTCAATGACTGAAAGTAATCCGCGATGCAAGTCTCTATCGCGATCTAGAGCAAAACGTGTTTGATTGCGATTTTTCAATGCTGATCAAACCCGCTTTGCGGTAGGTATGTTACGCCAGTTAAGTAAGTTCTTTGCCGGTTCCGCCTTACAAGTTGATGTGGAACCGCAATATTTCGCGCATCTCTCAAGTGACATGGCGTACGATCGTCAACCCCATCGATGGAGAATGACACTATGGCTAATGTAGACGATGAGGTGGCCACGCTGCGTCGCGACTTTGAAGAACTGCGCACCGGACCGAAGACGCTGATCCGGAATCGTGCTCAAGCGCGTCCCATAGACCAGATCATTCCGCCCGCCATGCAGCCGCCATGGACATGCGAACCGAACCGCTTCAGGTGCTGTGGGAAGCGATCGCCGAAATCGAGCGGGCCAGGCTCCGGGTTGATGCCGACCAAGCGCAACGGCTGGAGCGGATCGCTCGGCGGCTGATTGGTGTGCTTGATAGGCATCTGTCGGGCAAGTCTGATTGCCAGATAAGAAAACAGAAAACACTAAAAGGCAGGAGTCGACCCACTCCCGCCATTCAGCCAGAAAGCCTGGACGGCAACTACGTACTGGAACGTGACGCTGAGAACAGCTATCTGGCCGCCGAGGGCCTCGAGGTCGGGCCGATGGATCAGCTCCTGGGTTCATCGAGATCACGTAATGCATCGCTGTCGGCCCACAACAGGGCCGCAAGGTGGTCACCCTGCAGACGCTGCCGGCGTGCGACGAGCCGTTTAATGACGGGGTGGGCAAGGTAGCCGGGTTCTCGCTGCATGCCGGGGTGGCGGCCAAGGCCCATGAACACAGGAAGCTGGAACGGCTGTGCCGCTACATCAGTCGTCCGGCGGTCTCGGAACAGCGGCTGTCGCTCACGCCGAATGGCGATGTTCGTTACCAGCTCAAGACACCGCACCGCGATGGCACCACGCACGTCATCTTCGAGCCGCTGGATTTCATCGCTCGCCTAGCCGCCCTGGTGCCCGAGCCGCGGGTCAACCTGACACGCTTCCGCGGTGTATTTGCCCCCAATAGCAAACACGGTGCGTTGGTGACACCGGCCAAACGGGGTAGGGGCAACAAACCCAAAGCCACAGACGAGGGCCAGGAGCAAACCGCCGAGCGACGGGCATCGATGAACTGGGCGCAACGTCTCAAGCGGGTGTTTAATATCGATATCGAAACCTGCGGTGAATACGGTGGCCCTGTCAAGGTGATTGCCTGCATTGAGGACCCGTATATGGTGGTGCTCGAGAAGATACTGACCCATCTGCAGGAAAAGCTTACGTCGGCTCTAGCAAGTCTGGGGCCGGCAAGCCGGGCGCCACCGGCTGACCTGTTTGGCTGACACCATCAAGTCCTTCACCCCATTCCAATGGCAATGACCCAAAAGGGGGAGCCAGGATTCCGGTTGGCCTGATGCCCCGGGGTAGCGGTGTAAGGGATACGGGCGAGGGCGGAGGGTTGGGTAGTGAGTGCGGATTGGGGCGGGATTTCGGGGCGGTGGCAGAGCGCAGATCCCTTCATTGCCCGTCGATGATCCGTTGACAAGTGATGAAAAGGGCGTTTATTTTGCCTATGGTCGTCAGCGTAAGCCCGTTTTCTGCATCGCCTCCACTACCTAATCAGTGATCATTGTGCCACGCACGCAGCACAACCCGGAGTGACAAAAATCTTGCAAATTATCGTGGATCTGACCACACTTACTGCTGAGTGACCTGATTGAAAACCAGGGACTTTCATCGAGGGAGGCGCAACATGCCGGAGGGAGAGACGGAAAACAGCATGGCACTTCTGGATGTGCTCAAGGCGCAGCTGAAACTGTCGCCTGAGGTGCGATTTCTGCACCGCTTGCACTCCGTTCTGCTCGTTAGCCGGGGACACAATAGGATTCAGGTCGCCGACTGGTTCGGTGATGATCCGAGTTCGGTGGCGCGGTGGGTGCGGTACTACAGGAAATTCGGTATCCAGGGACTATATGATCAGCAGACCGGGCCCCCGGCCAAGCTTCATATCGTGCAGATCAGAGCCTTGCAACGCGACCTGTGCCAGGCACCCAGTGCGTTTGCTTATGATGAGCCCGTTTGGAACGGCAAACTGCTCGCGGCCCATATTCAGAGGCGCTTTGATGTCGAGTTGAGTGTTCGACAATGCCAGCGGCTCTTACGGCAACTACATACCCCAGACGCGGCGGCTGTGGCCACGCCGGGGCGGCAGCGCAGTTAGCCGTCAGAATGTCGTCCACTTCAACAACGCAAAGGCACTCGATTTGGCAGGACTTCTGTCGCCATTCAACACAGCTTATAACGCCCCGGGTACGAGCATAGCCAACCTGTAGAATATGTTGACGAACAGCCCTGCGGTGAATGGCGCCACGGCTCTGCAGCTATGCTGCAGCCGTTATCTGCCGTCCTATCTGACGCCGCTTTCAGTTTGATTGCTCCTGAGTAAGCCTCATATTGGCTCATACTTCCTTATTATTCTAGCAGTTAGAGGTGTCGAGCAGTCACGGCCCGGCGTGTATAAAAACCTGACGATTGTTGGGCTCATACGCCCGGGCAACACGCCCCGCCCACTTTCATAACAAGGGTTCGTCGGGTGAAATGATACGAATCACATCCAGGAACTGATCCTTGGCGTCCGCCAGGGCGCGCTCGAGATCGTCTTCCGACAAGCCCGTTAATTGCCACGCCTGCGCATCGCGCGTCGGGCGGCAGTCCAGAATATTGCGGCCCGGCTCCACGCTATTGGCCACGGAATTAGCGAGGTGCACCAGGGCCGTTTCCAGGGGGAACTCTTGTGCCCGGCCGGGTTCATGGTGGAAGGCCGCTGCCTCTTTGATGCTTGCCGGTAGCCCCCAGATTTCAAACAGTTCTGCCGCGACGTCGCCGTGGGTGAAACCGAGCAGGTCTCGCTCGGCCCGGTACAGGCCGTCGTCGCTCGGTTCGGCAGCCGCCAATGCCTGGCGTGCCAGTTCAGGCATCTGGTGATAGATGACGAGCTGGCCGACGTCGTGCAACAGGCCGGCGACAAACAGACGCTCGGGCTGCAGCACCCGGGAGCCACGCGCGAGCAGCCGTGCGACAAGCGCGCAGTAGACGCTGTGGTGCCAGAAGGTAGACATGTCCACCAGTTTGGTGGAAATCCTGTTGAAGGCGTCGACGGCCACCGTGGCCAGCACTAAAGCCTCGAGTTCCCTGATGCCGACGATGGTCACAGCACGTGACAGCGTGTCAATGTTGCGAGGAAATCCATAATAGGCGCTGTTGACAATCTTCAGTAAGCGGGTAGCCAGGCCAGGCTCGTGGGAGATGACCACACCGAGGTCTTGCGCACTCGATCGCGGGTCCTGCAGTAGTTCCTTGACGCGGAAGTACACCGTCGAGAACGACAACAGGTCGGTGACGCCGGCGGCGAGTTCCCTGGCGGTCATAATGATCGCGGGTAACAGAGTGTCATGGGTTAAGCCTGTCCTTCCCGAAAATGCGTACGGCTTGATATTCTCGACCTTTTTCGGAGAAGTCGTCAATCGGGAATTCCGGGTCATCATGGTGCCGAAGTGAATCCAGAGGCATGAAAACGATTATCAGTGTGCTGTTCGCATTTCTGTCCACCTTGTTTCAGCCTCGGGTTACGCTGCAGCTCGAAATCGTCGCACTGCGACATCAGCTCGGGGTCTATCGGCGAACCACCCTGCGTCCCCGGATTCACCCGGCAGACCGTATGTTCTGGTCCTGGTTCTCGCGTTGCTGGTCTGGCTGGCGGAGCGCACTTGTGTTTGTTCAGCCCGAGACCGTGATCGCCTGGCAGCGCAAGCGCTTTCGCGATCATTGGGCCAAATTGAGTAAGCAGGGCAGGCCGCCGGTATCCAAAGAAATCCAGGTACTGATCCGCAAGATATCGACAGCCAATCCCAGTTGGGGGGCGCCTCGGGTTGTCGGAGAGTTGCGCAAAGTCGGCATCGATGTCGCCAAATCCACCGTGGAAAAGTACCGGGTGTGGTCCAATCAGGCACCGGCTCCAACGTGGAAAGCATTTCTGAATAATCATGTCAAAGACTTGGTATCGATCGATTTCTTCGTGATGCCAACTGTGAGATTCAAGGTCTTGATCGTCTTGGTGGTGCTCGCCCATGACCGTCGCAGGGTTGCGCACTTCCATCAGAAAATCTTATGGGTTTAAAACCTATCGTGCTTGTGAAGTCGCCTTATATCATGCGCTTGGCGCTTTACCTGTACCGTATACTGCCCACAAATTTTTCTAAGCAGCCTTATTTTCAGGTTTTTTAATTTTGGCTCGAATTCGTCTTTGTCGATAATGCTGCTGGCATAGCTATCGACCAAACGAGATTTACCCTTTTCCAGGAGCGCTTGCTGTTTCGTCAACGCTGTCGTGTCGAATACATCCCGGGTATCGCCTTCCATCCTGTTGAGTCGATTTTCGTATTCGTTTTTTAGGCGCTTGGGATGCTTAATTGCAGTGAGCACCTGTGCCCAAACCACATCATCCAATCTCTCTGTGCGCACTTGCTTGTTATCACAAATACGCTCACCGCCAAAGCGATGAGCATCAGTGCCAATGCAGCGATAATACGCATATTGACGTTTTCCCTTCGCGGTTGAAGGACTGATTTTCTTGCCATAGTAGGCATAGTGACAGTGCCCGCATACGGTGAGTCCTTGCAGCAGGTAACAGGCACCCCGACTCCCAATACGAGCCCGTTTCCGGTTTTCATCCAACTGGTGTTGAACCGCCTGGAAAAGTTCTTCGCTAACGAGTGGCGGCACCGGGATTTCAATCCAGGTATCTCGATCGGTTCTCTGCGTGGAATACGGTTTCTTCGGTGTCTCCGCACTATGCTTCTGCGGACGAACGCGCGATTTGAGCTTATCTGCTTTCGTTTTACCGAACGCCGCCCTACCCATCTAAGTCGGATTTTGCAGCATTCCGGCCGTAGTCCGGGGATCCATGGTATACTCCTCCATCTTTTGTTGTTCCGGCACGGATTATTACCGCTATGAAGTACTTGGACTACGACCAGCTTGACAACATCAGGACGCGGGATTTCCGCAATGGCAAGCCCTATCCGTGGGCCAATCCCGAAAACCTGTTGCGTGGTGATGCCTACCGACTGTTGCTGCAGCGCCTTCCCAACGTCGGGCTATTCGACAAGAATTTCGGTTATGAGCGCGACCACGGCCAGAAAGACCACGACAGATACTCGCTCGAATATAACGAAAATCTCGACATCGATCCCAGCTGGCACGAGTTTGTCGCCGAGCTGAAGGCACCGGCTTACCGCAGCTTTCTGCGCAGGCTTTATGGCTTTCGCCCGATGCAGCTGGCTTTTCACTGGCATTACACGCCCACCAGTTGCGCCGTTTCGCCACACTGTGACAGCAGAGGCAAGATCGGTTCGCATATCTTTTATCTCAACACCGACGAGGACTGGAAGGCCGAATGGGGAGGACAGACGTTGATCCTCAACGACCATAATCGTCTGGATTGCAAATCGGCTCCCACGTTCGACGCTTTTGACGATTCAAAGACCGCCGAGGCCATCGGCAACCGCAGCCTGATCTTCCAGCGGACGCCGCATTCGTGGCATGGTGTGAAAGCCATAAACTGTCCCGAGGGCAGGCTACGGAAGGTATTTATCGTGGTCATTCGGCGGGCGCGGCCGGTCAAGGTGCTGCGCAATTTCATCATGGGGGGGGCGAAGCAAGCCGTTGCCTGAAGCACTCGCGCCAATGGCGCCGCTCGCCCGACCATGCTCCCTGGTTTGACCGGCTTCAGGGTGATGGCCGGTATGTCTATGCGCCTGCGGATGGGTGGATCGCTACATAACGCTATCAGCTATGTCGTGTAAGCAGAAATGGCGCCTCAGGACCAGCACCAGCCATCCGTCGTAATCGGTATCTGCACGTACCGCCGCCCGCAGGGGCTGCAGCGCTTGCTGCACGGTCTTGCCAGCCAGACATTCAGCGGACAGGGTACCCCTGTACTGGAGATACTGATCATCGACAACGAGGGCAGCTCCGAGGCTGAACGCATCTGCGCGGCGTTTCGCACGGCCACTCCCGCCATGCCCCTGACCTACATCGTCGAACCCCGACGCGGCATTTCCCAGGCACGCAATACGCTGCTCGACCGTGTTCCGCCCCACTGCGATTATCTGGCGATGATCGATGACGACGAATATCCCTCCGCCGGCTGGCTCGACAGCCTTTTGGTCGCCCAGCGAAGCACGGCTGCCGAGGTCGTGCGTGGGCCGGTGATCGCTGTCTATAACGACACGGCGCCGGCGTGGGTAGTGCATGGCGGGTACTTTGGCTGGCCCCGTGACGAGTTGGCCTATAACGACGGGCAGAGCATGACGTCGGCCTCCACCGGGAATACCCTGGTGAAAATGGATGCCGTACGTCACTGGAACATTCGCTTCGATCCCGGGCTGGCATTGAGCGGCGGCGAAGACACCGTGTTCTTCGATAAACTGCACGCACGTGGCTGCCGCATCGCCTATGCGGCAGCGGCGACGGTGGAGGAATACATTCCGCAGGAGCGCACCACGCTGAAGGCATTGCTTCGGCTCAGCTATCGAAACGGCAACAATCGTCTGCGCAAACACGTGCGCCTCGCCGCATACCGTGGCAAACCGGTCAAGGTGACGTCATTTGTGGTTATCCAGGCAGTCAAGGCGCTCCGGGATGTGTGTGTCGGCTGCCTTCGGGTGGCCGGTTTCTGGCTGCCGCAGACGTCCGGACCGGATCGCTTTCACGACGGCCTGGTGCAAATCGCCAAAGGTAGCGGCCAATTCGCCGGGTTGTTTGGTGTGCGCTACGATTACTACCGCTAGGAGGCTGTCGGACTTGGGGCTGATCTACTGCGCCGGTGGGAGAGCGCCCCATTTTTCCGATCCTTTTCGTCAAATGGCTACGGCTATTCTCCTCAAACGATCGAAAAAATGGCCTCGCCCTCCCACCTTGCTCGCTACGATCGCCCAAGTCCGACAGCCTCCTAGATGGCGAAACCGGTGCGGCCGGGTTGTTTAAGCCGGTCTGGCGCGTGTCGCGAATTGCAGGTATAGGATGTCGTCGAGCCAGCCAAAGGTGAGCCGGGCGAGCGCCCGTGCCTTTTTGTTGCCCGTCCTGTTTATGCCCGCCATGGCCTCGATCCGGTAGCCCAGCTGCTGGTACATATCGATGATGCTCTGTTCCGTGAAGAACCTCAGGTGAGTACGGTCCAGCACACCGGCGTCGACATATTTCCACTGCTTCTTGAAAATCAGCTCGCGCAGGTTATCGAAGTACCTCACATTCGGGATCGAGCTGACCACAACGCCCCGGTCGCTCAACTTCGATTTGATTTGTGCCAGCAGGCTGAAAGGATCGGCAAGGTGTTCCAGCGAGTCGTTGAATGTGATGCAGTCGAAAAACTTATCCGGCAGTTCAGCGAGGACCGCGGTGATATCGCCGGCTATCACTTTGTCAAGTTTCTCGCCGGCCTGTGCAGCGATGCGGCTGTTGAGTTCGCTGCCCCAGACGGTTGCGCCGGTGAAGCACTTCTTCAGCATGGCACCAAAGTTACCGCTGCCGCAACCGACGTTGAGAAACACGCGGGCATCGTTGGGGATGAAGGGGAGGATGTCTTGACGCCCGCGCGCATAATAGTCATCGTTGTTGTCACTCATTTGCATATTTCCACCGTAAAAGGACGCTAATCGTTCGGCAGACGCAACCGCTTCAGCTCCCTTCATGCGATCTTGCTGTTCATCGCAGGCGCTGACAACCTGGATCCGCTGATGAAGAACTGGGCAGAAGTATTTCCAACCCGCCGCGATTTCATTCTCCTCGCACAGGCTGCGATAAGACGTGACCTGCTCGCGTCAAGCTCCCGCCGTAACGCAAAGTTCATGGTCTCAATTGATCGCCCACCGACATGCCGTGCACGAACGTCAATCACATAAGCATTGTACCCGAGCATGTTGGCAACGAAACAGATATCGATTACATACAAGTGAAATCCACCAATGCCGTTGGACAGCGGTTGCCCGCATTCGGAGTTGAACACCAGGAAATTTTCATCCAGTCCGGTCACCCTGGCAGGCAGATGACCCTGTTTCGTATTGTGCCCGTAGGGGTCGGTAATTCTTATTGCCAGGTCATGTTCTGTCGTTAAGCCGGCACTGCTCCGGGTCTGTAACCAGCGTGCAAATCGAAAAGACGGGGTTTTCGTTGAAACGGGTGTCGGCAGAAACCGGGGCATTCATTCTGTATAAGTCCCGATCTGTGAGAATACGCCATCGGCTAAAGCCGGTGCGTTCGTGTCATACCGTAGGTTGGGCTGAGCACAGCGAAGCCCAACATTGAGGTTCCTGGTGGCCTTTATCACCGTTGGGCTTCGCAAGCTCAGCCCAACCTACAAACTGCGAAGCCCAACGGCGTCACCGGATAACTCTGACACCTTGCCTAAGGCTCACCCGCGGATCCGGCACCTCGGCGCAAGTCGTTTCTGGGGGAATGGTATTGGGCTTCGCTGCGCTCAGCGCCAGCCTGCCCGGCGTCACCAACCTGCGTCCACACCAGTTTGCCCGCATCCGTTGCCTAAAGGCGAGGGGCTTACAGAAAGTCCGCTTTACCATATCTGCCGGCAACAAAATCCCGGGTTCCCAGGTATTCACCCTTGAGCTTGATGCGTTTTTCTTTGCTGAGGAACGGCGAACTCAGCATGTGCCGCAGCAGGCGCCAAAACAGCCGTGCCATACAGTTCAGCCAGGTCAGACCCGTGGCGTATTGGTGAAAAAAATACAGGCGGTTGCGCGCGCCATAGTAGTAGCGCCACAGTACCCGCTCGCCTGAGGTAGAGGCGTAGCCGGCGTGCCGAACGCGGGCTCGCGGTGCCAGCAGGCAGTGCCAGCCGTGCTGTCGCAGTCGATAGCACAATTCCACGTCTTCGAAATACAGAAAATACCGGTCGTTCAGTTTTCCCACGTCCCTGAGCGCGGCGGCGCGCAGCAGCAGACTCGAACCCGAGAGCCAGTCGCAGGCAGTGACAGCCGCCGATGTGGGCGGTTCAAGGTGGCTTTTGGCGTGACGGAAATCGATGACCCCGCAGCCTTTGCCGTTGGCCGTGGCGTCAGCGTCGTCGTCTTCGATGATGACCGCGCCGATTCCGCCGGCCGTGCGGTCTGCGCTAGCCGCATTGACCAGCGCCGTCAGTGTGTCCGGAAATACCACGGCATCGTTATTCAACAGCCAGATGAAATCGGCCCGCTTGTCCAGACCGTAATCGATACCGGCGTTGCAACCGCCCGAAAAACCGAAGTTGTCCGGCAATCGCAGCAGGGAGATCTCGGAGAACTTCTGTCGCAATCGCTCGCCATCGCGGTCCGGCGAGCCGTTGTCGACCAGCAGCACCTCGAACCGAAGATAGGAGAGCGCTCGCAATGACTGCAGGCAGTCGCGCGTGCGCTCGATGCCGCGCCAGTGCAGTACCACAATGCAGACGCTTGGCAGGTCTGCTGTGTTGGGCTTGTCAACCTGTTCTGTCATGCAAATCCAGGGGCTAAACTTTCGTTCGCGTGGCGGTCGTAGCCCTGCTCGGCAAACTGTCAAAGGCGGTCAATGTCACCATATTTCTCCAGTGCGCTAAGCACGTTGACGTAACGCCAGCCCCTGACCTCGATGGCGTCCGGAAACCACAGACTCTGTTTCCAGCCAAGGTGGTATTGCGGTGCGATGATGACTTTGTCCGCCATCTGGTTCAGCCAGGCACCCCACCAGGAGAACGTGCTGTTGGCGATGACGTTGTATTTGCAGCGGGTAAAAAGATACAGATCGACCACGGCGGGGTTGCGTTCAGTGATCCATTTGTGCGGCAGGCCTTCGAACACCTTGGCAGCGAACCCTGGCGCGTCGGTGACGATAACATAAAACAGGTCTGGCGGGAGGTCTTGCAGCGCCAGCTTGTAGTACGCGACGGGTAACAGCCAGCCCACCGCGTTGTCCTTATCCAGCATGCGCTGGTAGTCACTCTGCCGGATATGGACACAGCATCGCCTGTCGCGCGGCACCGGTATGCGTTGCTCCACTGCATCGACACGCCGCAAATAGCGGCGGCGTGGCGTGAACCAGTTGAGAACGTTCTCGCGATTGTCGCGGAAGTAGCGTTCGGACTGGAATGCGCCCTGAATCGTAGTGCCATCCGGTATGGCGTAGAATCGGGTGTCGTAGACTTCGTCCGTCTTGCTTTCCGCGTACGCCTTCACCCGGTTTCTGTAGCGTCGGCTTTTTCTGCCCGGCGTCAAGGCATAGATGCTGCGCCAGAAAACCAGTTGCCACGGCGTTTCGCCGCTCAGCATGAAATACTTGTACAGATGACCGGTGCGCTTGCCCTTGAAAGGCGCGTCGAAACGCGTGCGGAAACAGAAGCGAAAGCCTTTGTTGTCGGCGAGTGTTTTGCCGGCCGCGTACTGAAACATGTTGTTTCCGGTCTGACCGCGCAGATTGAGCATTATCATGTAAACTCGCGCCATAGAATCGCCGGGTGGCGGCAGGCGGCTTTTCGGTATGCTTGCACGGTGCGTCAACTCATGGAAAGCACGAAGTAATGAAGCTGCACAAGATTATACTGAAGGAATTCGGGATCGACACAAAAAAGTCGGTGCGTGCGGCCCGAGGGTTGCCGGCATTTCTGCGAAACTACCGGCGCATCAAGCGCCAGTCAGCGCGCAGTTCGCTCGAGTTTCCGTTTGCCGACGCCTACCCTTGTCTGACGGACCGCTATGCGGGGTCCGGCGTCGCCAAGGGACACTATTTTCACCAGGATCTGCTGGTGGCTCAGAAGATCTTTGCAGCGAATCCGTCTCGACATGTTGATATCGGGTCCAGGGTGGATGGCTTTGTCGCCCACGTTGCGACATTTCGCCGTATCGAAGTGTTCGATCTTCGCCAGCTGGAAAACAAGGTGGAAAATATTCTCTTTAAGCAACTGGATCTCATGGCTGTCCCGGATGCATATGCCGACTATACCGATTCCCTGTCCTGTCTGCACACGCTGGAACACCTGGGACTGGGACGCTACGGTGATGCAGTCGATTATGAAGGCTACGTAACCGGTTTCAAGAGCCTGGCACGTATCCTCAGGCCAGGCGGCACGCTGTATCTGTCTGTGCCCATAGGCAGACAGCAGCGCATCAATTTCGATGCTCACCGTGTGTTTGCCGTCGACAGCGTACTGGAGCTTTGTCAAAGCACGTTCGAGGTGGTAGCGTTTGCCTTCGTGGATGACGAGGGGGACCTGCATCAAGACATCGATCCGTACTCGGCGAATGCCAGGACCAGCTTTGACTGCCGCTTTGGTTGCGGCATATTCGAGCTGAAAAAACGCCGGGCATGACCAGGGCGCGTCTACTCGGCAAGTGTGCTGTAACGTCGGCGTTCGTCTTCGTACAGGCTGTTGTTTTTCGATTGTCCTTTGGGATACCAGATAATTCCCGTGTCGGTGAATTGCGTGTCTATGACCTGTTCGTCAAGCGCTTTGAAGCGCAGGTCTGATCCCTGTTTGCATAACTTCACGAACTCGTCGTAGATGACGATCTGATCGAGCTTGTTCAGTATATGCCCGCTGCTCACGAAGCGGCTTATACGGCTGGCTATATCGGACAGCAGCCGGTCGGGAGTGGGTGCATGGCGAATGAACAACGTCCCGGCGAGCATTTTTGTATCGATACCGAAGCGTTCGAAGCGCGGGTAGAAAGCAACGTCACAGTCGTGCAGCGCAGCCAGAAGCTGCGCGACGGGGCGTACCAGAAGTACGTCGATGTCCAGGCACAGGCAGTTGGCGGCGGCCGCCCGTGCGATATGCGCCATGCGCACAAACCGCACCGAGTAGTAGTAACGGCCGCGGCGCGCCTCTGGCAGTGGCTGCAAGTCGACCTGCTCCCAGGTAAAGCTCAGGTGAAGGCGGTGATTGGAACCGGCCAGGCGCTGCAGGTAGCCGAGTTGATCGGGTTGTGGATTGAACAGGTGGATATGCACGCTGGGCAAGGTCTGGTGCTCGATCAGCGAACCAAGGAACGAACGGCCGTATTTCTCGAAGTAGCGACTGTCTGCGGCGGCAAAAAACAGCAGTGGCGTGTTCAGTTCAGCGGGCACGTGTCCCTCGATATCAGGGATACGAATGGCTCTGGGACCGCCAGCGGGAGGCGTGAACGTGAGCCAGATCTTCAGCCAGAAGTAGTACAGATACATCCAGCACTTTCTTGCATATTTCACCAGCTTCACGCCGCACGGCCTCGTGTGTCGCTGTTGGTATTGCGGTGCCGAAGCGAAAGGCCGGCTGACAGGGCCAGTGGCAGCCAGAAGTAAAGCCAGGGTTCTCTGGGGCGGGTGAGAATACTACTGAAATCAACGCTGATCGTGGCTGTCGTAAAAATCAGCAGGGCCAGGTAAAGCGTGTTGTGGTGCTGCTTTCTCCAGGCCAGCGTCTGTCTGACCGCCGCCAACAGGACCCAGAGGAGCAGTACCAGGCCGGTTAGTCCGCCATACCAGGTGGTGGCGAGATACACGCTGTGTGGATGTGAGAACATCGTCTTCCCGGCCGGCAGCTGCATGGCGCTGCACTGTCCATGTCCCAGAAGCGGCGCCTGGCTGATCTGAGTCAGCGCAGATTTCCAGATACCCAGTCGCAGCGTCATGCTCACGTCCTCACCAATGAAGCGCTGCGCCAGTGGCGTGTTGTACAGCGCGGCCAGCATCGCGAGCAATAGCACGCCGACCAGCAGGCTGCGGTACCCATGGCGTGGGCTGGCCAAGGCCAGCAGGCCAGCGACACTGCCGAGAAATGCGTTCCTGCTCTGTGTCAGCATGACGACGCTGATCAGTAGACCCGCTGCGGCCGCAAATACAACGCGCTCCCTGAGAACGTTGGCAGACAAAAAAAAATGCACCGCCAGCAATGTGAACAGGCCATAGACAACGCCCATGGTGTTGGCGTTGTCAATTTGGGCAAAGGACACCATACGTGCTGCAGGAAACGGGTTTTGGCTGTAGAAAACCACAATCGACACCAGCCCGAAGAACGCTGCGCTCAGAGTGACAGTCTGGAGCAGGGTATGAAACGCTGCGGGAAGTTGCCAGGAAAGATACGTGGTAACCAGCATAAAAGAAACGGTAAGCAGGCTGCACGCCAACAGAAAACCCAGGCAGGCCGGCGTAAACGTCGCGCTCCAAAGCGCTGAACCTGTCAAGTAGCCTGTCAGGATGAGCGCAGCGACCACGAGTCGGCTGCTCAATAGAACTTGCCGGTTGCTCCAGGCCACCGGCAAAAAAGGCAGTAGTACGGCGAAGTAATAAAACAGGTATAATGGCCCTCGTTGCGGGAGAAAAAAATAACCGCTGAGAAAGAGTCCGTAGGTGACTATCAGTGTCCTGGCTACAGGATCAGAGACAGCGCCTTTATTGTTCATTCAGTGCTCCGCTAGGCCACCACACTTTTCCTGGGCGACACTTAAAGGGTAAAATACTACACCATGGGTGTCGCTGGACAAACGGAAAAATGGGTGCTTTCCGGCGACGGTTTACAAGTGTTTGGGTCCGTCGCTGGCGTGTAGGGAACCCATCGTCGTTCGAGCAGGAGGCGGGCCCGGCCGTGTCAGGAGCCTGGAGGCATGAAAAAGCGCGTCTACATTCACACCAATGAGAAGCAGTGGGTTGGCGCACTGGTCGCTGGCTATGCGCTGAAGCGCAATTCGACCAATCCCGACGCGTTCGATGTAGAATATTTGCAGGTCAAGGATTTCGACTTTCTCAGGCGTAAGGAGGGGCAACCCTTTCTGCGCGGTGGCACTACCCGTATCTGGCGCCTGGACGACCTGCAGTCATTTACACCATTGCGTTTTCTGCCGCCCAAACTTATGGGTTACGAGGGACGGGCGATCGTCATCGATCCGGATATCTTTGCCGTCGGCGATATCAATGAGCTGTTCGAACGCGATATGCAGGACAAGGCGGTGATGGGCCGCCGCCGCTCAAAGAATCGCGAAAAGGGCCAGTGTGTCGCCACCAGCGTCATGCTCATGGACTGCAGCCGCCTCAGGCACTGGGATGCGGAAAAGGAGTTCGAGGAGCTGTTCCGCTTCGAACGCGACTACAAGGAATGGATGTGCCTGCGCGACGAGCCGCCGGAAAATATTGGCTATCTGGAAGATGAGTGGAATGATTTCGACCGCCTGACCGACAAGACCAGGATGCTGCACAATACCAAGCGCCGCACACAGCCATGGAAGACCGGGCTGCCTGTGGATTTCACGCCGGCCGACAAGCTTAGAAAGTATCCCCTGCTGGCATCGCTTAATCGACTGCGCGGGCGCCTGTTCGGCGAGTACGCCTTCCTCGGGCGTTATCACGAACACCCAGACAAGAAGCAGGAGCGTTTTTTCTTCGGTCTGCTGAAAGAGTGTCTGGAGAAAGGCATCGTCAGCGAGGCGTTGTTGCGTGATGAGATGCACAAGAATCACGTGCGCCATGATGCTCTGCAGGTCATGGAGCGTACGCCACCGCTCCCAGCATAGAGGAAACTGAAGTCACCATGCGTTACATCGATTTTGATACATTAGAAGCCATCGACGTGCAGGCGTTCCGCCAGCGCAAGCCCTATCCGTGGACCAATCCCGAAAACCTGCTGACCGAGGCCGGTTACGAAGCCTTGCGCCAGAACATGCCGGATGTTTCGCTGTTCAGCCAAAAGTTCGGCTACCAGCGCCGTGCCGGACAGCAACCACATGACCGCTATTCCCTTGAATACGAAGAGGGCATAGCAGTGCCACAGCCATGGATTGACTTCATCGCCGAACTGCGCAGCGACCGCTATCGGAATGCCATCGGCCGGCTGTTCAACGCCCGCAAACCCGAATTCCGCTTTCACTGGCACTACGCGCCCGCCGGTTGCTCCGTGTCGCCACACTGCGATGCCAAGCGCGAGCACGGTTCCCACCTGTTTTATTTCAACAGCGAGGATTGGGACCCCTCCTGGGGCGGCGAAACGCTGGTGCTGGACGACGGTGGGCGCCTGGATCCCAATTCGGCGCCGGACTTCGGGGATTTCCAGAACACATATACCTGCAAATCTACGGGTAATGTCAGTGCGATCCTCGAACGCAGCGATCGCGGTTGGCATGGGGTGCGTGCGCTGACTTGCCCCGAGGGACAGATGCGCAGGATTTTCATCGTGGTAGTCAACCCCAACAAGCTGTTCTGGAAAGTCCGTGACAGGCTGATCGGCAAGAATATTCAGCGATTTTGATCGAACGGTCATTCCACCGCGATTGACAGTGCGCGACGCGGGCGCGTAAGGTACAGCCGCGTGTGGTGCTTCAACTGGTGCTACATGCCTGTAATCATGAACGGACGCATACACTTCTACGACTATCATCCGGCGGTTGCGGATATCAGGGCCGAGGTGCTCGACGGTTTGAGCAGACGACCCAAACAGATTGCGCCAAAGTATTTCTACGACCAGCGGGGCTCGCAGCTCTTTGACGCCATTACCGAACTGCCCGAGTACTATCCGACCCGCACTGAACTCGAGATCCTGGAAACCAACGGGCGGCAGATCGCGGAATTTCTGGGCAGCGACTCCATGCTGCTGGAACTGGGCAGCGGCAGCAGCCGCAAGATTCGCGTGCTGCTGGACGCACTGCGGCCGGCCGCCTATGTGCCCCTGGATATTTCCAGGGATCACCTGCTCGACTCAGCCCGGGCGCTGGCGCGAGATTATCCCGAACTGCAGGTGCATGCGGCCTGCACCGACTACAGTGACGATTTTGAACTGCCCGACCTGCCGCAGCACCTGGCGCGGGTGGCGTTCTTCCCCGGCTCGAGTATCGGCAACTTCGAACCCGACGACGCACGCGGTCTGCTGGCGCGCGTCGGTCGGTACCTGGGCGGTGACGGCAAGTTGCTGATCGGCGTAGACCTGAAAAAGGATAATGCTATCCTGCACGCTGCTTACAATGACGACCAGCAGCTTACCGCGGCGTTCAACCTGAATCTGCTGGAGCGCATTAACCGCGAGCTGGATGCCGATTTCGATCTTGACCGGTTTGAGCACCGGGCCTTCTTCAATCAGCAGGCCGGGCGCATAGAAATGCACCTGGTAAGCAGAATTGATCAGCAGGTAAACGTCGCCGGTCGACGCATCGACTTTGTCGCTGGCGAATCACTGCATACCGAAAATTCCTACAAATACAGTATCGATGAGTTCCAGAAGCTGGCCTCGCAGAGTGGCTTTGTCGCTGAACAGGTGTGGACCGACGATCAACAGCTGTTCAGCGTGCATTGTTTGCGCTGCAGCGAGCGATTTAACGCGGCCAGCGTTCGCGCCTCGGCTTCGGGTGAGTTGTACCGTTAGCGACTCTGCAGCACTCTGATATACACAAACGCTGCCTAGGAGGCTGCGGCCCGTAGACCAGTGCACGGACCTGCCAGTGCGGGAAGACTGCGGTGCTGTCGCTGCCAGCATACGCCGAAACTGCCGCGTTCCCTGGCCGGCAGGTGACGAACGTCTCCTTCAGACGCAGCGTCTTGCGGGACCAGAGCCTGGAACATCCGACGTGGCGCCAGCCGCAGCAGCCCGGTCGGCGGCCGCTCGGCCACCGATTTTCTTGTAGCCCGTCTTTGTCCTGTTCGAAGTGTGTTGCACCTCACTTCGGCGTATAGCTGAACTTCTGTCCAGTGACGCTGGCTTCGTACATCAGCCCGCCCTTGGCCACCGTGAAGATGGCCATGCCCTTGTTGAACCTGCTGCCCCTGGTGGTGGCATCGTGCTGGCCGCCGCTCGCGCCCGCCGAGCTGCCGGCTGTCGTCGCGCGGGCGGATGCGCCGGCGGTGATGGCCACGGCCGAAGCTTCGGCGCCAAACTCGAAATTACCACTGGTAAATTCATTAAGGGCCCGTTTGTCCTCAAAAAAGATGATCTGGCTGTAGGCCTGACCGCCCAGTTGCAGACCGATGCTGACCTGGGTCATCGACGTGTCGCCGACATAGTTACCCTGTTCATAGACACGTCCCTTGCCATACGCGCCGCCGATACCGATGCCGCCTTTGCCGATGGTCGGGAATACGGCGTATCCATAACTCTTGTCGAAGAATGTCCCGCTTTCACCGGCCTGTTTGAAGATCTCTATGGTATCTGCGTATTCGTCGGCCCAGGCACCGGCGAAGGGGACAGCCGTAAGCAGCAGTATCAGGAACATCCGATTCAGGTGTTGCATGGTGTTATCTCCTCGTCGATGAGCGGGTGTGAATAGTACGTCGGGCGCCGCTCAGAATACACCCGCGCTGTTCAGGTTTCCGGGTGAATCCGTACATCCAGCGGCTGGCTGGTGTCCAGGTGTACGTCCCGCTGCGGGAAAGCAATCACGATGCTGTTTTCGTTGAAGACATCGTTTATCGCCTCGTGCAGCTGCGAGACCGCCGGCAGGCGATCGTCCTGGTTACCGACGAAACAGCGCAGTTCCAGGTTCAGCGTGTTGTCGCCGAACTGGGTGAATATCACATAGGGCTTCGGGTCATCCAGCACCAGCTTGTTGTGTTCCGCGGCTTCGCGCATCAGCGCCATGGCTTTCTGGACGTTGCTGCCGTAAGCGACCCCGACGGGCACGTGGATGCGGGTGATCTGGTCCGACAAAGACCAGTTCAGCAGGCGCCCGGTGATAAATTCCTTGTTGGGCACCAGCAGCTCCTGCCGATCCCAGGTGCGAATAGTGGTGGCGCGGATCTGGATACGCGTCACCACGCCGTCGGAGTCACCCACGGTTACCACGTCGCCCACGCGGATAGGGCGTTCAAACAGAATGATCAGACCGCTGATGAAGTTGGCGACGATCTCCTGCAGGCCAAAGCCGATGCCGACACTGAGCGCCGCCGCCATCCACTGAATCTGCGACCAGCGCGCGCCCATGGTATTCAGCACCAGCAGAGTGCCCACCCCGGCGATCAGGTAGCGCGACAGCGTGGTCGCCGTGTAACGGCCGCCGCCTGTGACCGACACCCGTTTCAATAACACGATTTCCAGCAGTGCAGGAAAACGCCGCGCCGCGATAAGTGTGACCGCCGTGATCAGCAGTGCCAGCAGCACATCCCCCAGGGTGACGGCGATCTGGGCTTCGCTGCCGTTGACCGTCCCCGTGTAGTGCCACAGGTCAATGTGATCCAGCCAGCCGAAAGCGGGCAGGACGTTCCGACCAGATAAACCACAGGCCAAGGATCGCCCCGACGACGATGGCGCTGTTCAACAGTTTCAGGCTTTCCTGGTTGAGCGCGGCCAGGTCGATCTCGGGTTGCTCCAGCTCGGTTTCGTCGCGGGGCGATTCGGCTGGCCGCACTTCGGCCTGCTGCTGTTCAGCCAGGACAACGCGGCGGCGTTCGACGGCCGCATCAAATGCCAGTTTGCGCCTCACCAGCAACAGCCAGCGCAGTGCCATCTGGTGCACAACGAGAGCGCCCAGAACCAGCCAGAGGGTATCGATGAGGCTGCTGGTGAGTGTGCCGGCGGTGTAGAGAAAGCCGATGACCGCCAGTACGATCAGCAGGACGGGGATGGTCAGGGCGAGCGCCAGCCACAGATAACGGTAACGTACCAGCGGGCTGTGGGGGAAGCGCTTGAACTCCGCGGCCAGCACCGGCTCGTTGGGCCCGAACAGACGGTAGAAGAACCATGCGAGTGCGCTGATGGCGACGACGAAGGCAATGCGCGCCAGAGCCCCTTCCACCAGGGTCGTATTGCGGGCGGTCATCACGGCAACCAGTGCCGCGGGCAGAAACACCACCATGAGCAGGCCGATCTGCCTGCGCAAGGTGTGGGCGCTGGCCTCCGGCCATCGGAAGTGGGCCGTGGCGAGCCCGCCGGGACGACACAGACTGCGGAATGCACTCAGGTAGAAGAAGGCCGGGCTCAGCACGATCAGGCCCCTGGCCAGCGCGCGGTCGAACTGAGTGGCGTCCAGCGACGTCGTCAGCATCCAGCCCGCGGTCCACAGCAGTAATGGCCAGGACACCACCAGCAGCAGCGTCCAGACCAGGGCCTCCACGCTGTAGCGGAATTTATCCGATCGCACTTTGATGAGATGCTTACCCGTTTCCCGCAGCGCCTGCCGCATGGCGCGCTTCTTTGCCAGCAGCACAGTCGCCACCAGCAGCACGGGAATTGGCAGCGGTGTACTTAGCAGCTGGTCCAGCAAGGTATCGGCGGCACCGAGCCACCTCGCAGGCGACAGCAGTTCGACCACCTGGGTCGGGGTATTCAACAGCAGGTCAAGGCTCGGCGCGGGCGAACTGCGCACCCACAGCAGGCGTTCGGCGAGAAAGTCATCGTAGGCGGTAACGGTTTCCAGCAGCCGTGTCTGGGCGTAGTCCAGTTCACCCAGCGCGCGCAGATAGCTGTCACCGGTGGCAACGATCTTTTCCAGCAGGTTGCGCCGGGTGCGGGCGAGTTCCCGCAGATCGACGCGCACGGCAGCGGCTTCTTCGCTGCTCAGTCCGGCAATCAGTCCATCGATGTACTCATCCAGGTCCTGCAGTTTGCGCAGCTCTTCGTTGTGCTGAATCTGGTTGAGAGCGGTCTTCGCGATCTGTTGTTCCCGTATCCGGGCGGCTTTGCGAATCTCCCTCACGTCCGGCAGCAGGCGGCGCTGTTCCACCAGGATCTGGCCGAGCGCCTGGTTTAAGCCCGCGACATCCAGTTTTTGCTCGGTCCTCCGGTACTCGTCCTCGATCAGCTTGACGCGATCAGTGGTGATCTGCCCACCGGAGGCCACCTGTTCCAGCTGGCTGGTGAGCCGGGTCAGCTGGTCGCTGAGAGCGGCATTCCCGGCGGCGAATTTCTGCACCAGTTCCGGTTTGCCCCGGGTTTCGCCCTGCGCGGATTCGACTTCCGCGCGCGCCGCCTCGACCTGGCTGCGACGTTTCTGGTTGAGCGCGTCCTCGAGCAGCTTGATGCGCTCACCGATACGTTTCAGGTTGCGGCTGGTGGTGTCGCGCCGCGCCTTGAGGAGGTCGAGGCGCATGGGCTGACTCAGCAGTTCCTGGTCAAGCATGTTGACTTCGGCGTTCAATGCCCTGATCTGGGCCTGCCGGTTCCAGCGCCGGGCCTCGCTCAGGATGGCCGGTTCATCGGCTGCTGGCGCCTGTTTGAGTCTGGCGTTCAGATCATCCAGTTGCTGGCGCGCCTGGCTGAGGCGCTGCCTGGCCAGCTCGGGGCGGCCGTCCTCCTGGTCCAGCTGCTCTTCCAGGCTGGTGAGTTTGGCGTCGACCGCGGCCTGATCGGCCTTTTCCTTGAGCAGCAGTTGCTCGACGTTGGCCAGCGGTGTCGTTGCGGATACCTTGACCGTTACCGGCTGATTGTCCTTTTCGGCTTTCTCCAGGGCGGCACGCACCTGCTTCGCCTCGGCGGGTGCGGATTCGCGTGCCTGGCTGAATGTTTTCGCTGCGGAACTGTTGGATTCCGCCGCCTCGAGGTTAGTCAGCACCTTGTGGTAGAGGTCGCTGAGGGTGGTTTTCGTTTGTTCGTTGTAGTCGGACGACGCCTTGACTTCCGCCAGGCGTGTTTCCACGACGGAGCGCGACAGCGACTGCGAACCGCTGGGCACCGCAACGGGCGGGGCCGCCCAGGCGGTGACTCCGACCAGGTACAGGATCAATGCTATACAGTAGCTGTTAACTCCAGGTCGATGCATGTTTGTTCAGCCGGCCATTACCACTGGTAACCCAGCTTGAGGGAGTAGGTGGTATCCAGGTCTTTCGCGCCCTCGGCGGCACCGCTGTCGTACTCGATCTTTATCTCGGTGCTGGCCACCAGACCCAGAACCAGCGGGAAGCGCAGGCCGGTCCAGGTATCCCAGGTGACGTTGGCGGTATCCTGCAGGTTCCAGAAGCCCGTCTGCTTGTGATAGAACTGCATGAACTCACCGAACAGGAAACGGTCGAAATCGATGTTCCAGGGAAAGGCGACATAGTTATCGTCGGGCTGGCTGATAAAGTTCTCGTTGACATAGCCGATACCGATCGCGGTCCTCAGGTTCATTTTCTTGCTCTCGAACCACTGATAACCAATCAGGGGGCCGACCGAGGTGCGCAGTTCCAGGTCGGCGAACTGGTCGTGCTGCAGGCGTCCGAAGCCACCCCAGAACCATTTCCTGGTGAGGAAGTAATTATAGGAGCCTTCCAGTCGCCACTTGTCCGTGGTCTTTTTGTTGTCGGTCTTTTCACGTTGCAGTTCGCCGAAGGCGAGAAAGCGGTCCTTCTTGCGCCGCCAGTTGAGATCGCCATCGAGATCGATGTCGTCCTGGTCAGTATTGCCGCGTTGTTTCTGAAACGCAAAGTTGACGCGGCCAGAGAGCTTGTAGCCTTTCCCCTTGCGCCAGGGTTCCGGGTTGATGAGGGCGACCACGTCCTGTCCCAGGGTTTGCGGCGGCAGGCCGGATTCACCCTCGACCACCAGGTCATTCACGTCACTAATCACATGGGTCCCCGACACGATGGTGTCGTCCTGCAGCAGCAGCTCCATCGGCTTTTCGGTCTTCACCTCCGCGACCTCCTTCCACTGGATCTTGATAACACCCGCGTAGCTCGTATCGAAATCCAGTGTGTCGTTCTCGCGTTTGATCACCGTGCCCAGCAGGCGGGAGCCATCGCGCATGATGATTTCGTCGGCGGCGGCGACCTGTACACACTGGGTAAAGGTCAATAGTACGAAAACAGGATGTGCGAACTGCTTCCAGGCGCGTCCCGCCAGACTGATCATCTGCAATCCTCATTCTTGGCACGGTTCTGTTATGGGTCCGGAGCGGCATTCTACCTTCTGGCCGCGGCGATGCAATTGACAGGCTGTCCAGCGGCGAGGTTAGGCGGCAGGTTGGGCTGAGCTTGCGAAGCCCAACGTAGCGCGCCCGACACCACCGCCGTCTCGAGTTCCCTCTCCCCCGTTGGGCTTCGTACCTCAGCCCAACCTACGCAGCGAAGCCCAACGAGGTGACACCTGACGTGCTTTGGCGACAGAAGGTAGGCTGGGCTGAGCTTGCGAAGCCCAACAAGGCGAACCCCAACGTCGTTCGTGACCCTGTAGTGACACTCTCAGGGTGCCTCCAGGCATTCCGCCGCCTGCCGGGCGATTTCGAGTTCTTCGTTAGTGGGAATGACCAGTACCGCAACCGGGCTGTCGTCGCGGTGAATAGCGCAGTCGCCGGAATTCGCACGGGCATTCTTCTCTGCGTCGATACGCATGCCCAGTGCCTCCAGCCCCGCGCAGGCGTGCGCCCGCAGCCAGCTGTCGTTCTCGCCAATGCCGCCGGTGAAGACCAGGGCGTCCAGGTGGCCCAGCACGGCCGTGTAAGCGCCGATGTACTTTTTCAAACGGTGGCACACCATCTCCAGTGCCAGCCGGGCAGGTCCGTCGCCGGCTTCGGCCAGCGTGTGGACTTCACGCATATCGTTGCTGCCACACAGCCCTTTCAGCCCGCTGTCCCGGTTGAGCAGGTCCTCCACGGCATCGGGACTCAGGCCGGCTTCGCGGCCCAGGTAGAAGGGGATGGCCGGGTCAATGTCGCCGCTGCGGGTGCCCATAATCAGGCCTTCGAGTGGCGTCATCCCCATGGAGGTATCCACGCTGCGGCCGCCCGCGATCGCTGTGGCGCTGGCGCCGTTGCCGAGGTGCAGCGCGATGAGATTCAGCTCTGACAACGGCCGCTGCAGAAAGCGCGCCGCCCGGTTTGCGACATAGCTGTACGAAATCCCGTGAAAACCGTAACGTCGTACCCGGTAGTCGGCATAGAAGCGCCGGGGCAAGGCATAGTGACAGGCAAACTCCGGGATGGTGTGATGGAACGCGGTATCGAACACCGCGATTTGCGGCACGCCGGGTGCCGCCTCCAGGCTGATCTCGATGCCGGCGAGACCCGCGGGGTTGTGCAACGGGGCCAGCGGCACCAGCTCACGGATCTGCGCGAGAACCGCGTCATCAATCCGTGTCGGCCGGCGGAACAGCTCGCCGCCGTGGACCACGCGATGGCCGATCGCCGCCAGCTCGGACAGGTCGCCGACGGCGCCGGAAGTGGTCAATGTGGCCATGATGTGCGCCAGGGCTTCGCGGTGATCGGAGACACACAGTGTGTCGCTCTGCGGTACGGTGTCGCCGGCGTTGCTGTGCCGCTGGCAGCCCTCAGGTTCACCGATACGTTCCACCCGACCGGCCGCGAGCACCTCGCCCGCCGGTATGGTAAACAGCCGGTACTTGATGGACGAGCTGCCGCAATTGATGACCAGCACTATCATGCCGCCCTCGAACCGGCCTGGGCTTGAATGGCGGTGATGACCACGGTGTTGACGATATCGGTGACTGTGCAGCCGCGGCTGAGGTCGTTGACCGGTTTGTTCAGCCCCTGCAGTACCGGACCGATGGCAACCGCCCCTGCCGATCGCTGTACCGCTTTGTAAGTATTGTTGCCGGTGTTCAGGTCGGGGAACACGAACACCGTGGCGGTGCCGGCCACTTCGCTGTCCAGCCGCTTGGTCCGGGCGACACCGACGTCTACCGCGGCGTCGTACTGGATCGGGCCCTCGATTTTCAGTGACGGCCGCAGCGACTGCGCCAGTGCGGTGGCTGCCCGCACCTTGTCCACCGCCTGGCCCTTGCCTGAAGTGCCGGTGGAATACGAGAGCATCGCCACGCGCGGCTCAATGCCGAACATCTGCGCGGTGTCCGCCGAGGCGATGGCGATATCGGCGAGCTGCTGTGCGTCCGGCTCCGGGTTGATCGCGCAATCACCGTACACCAGCACGCGGTCGGCCAGGCACATCAGGAAGACGCTGGAGACGATTGCTGTGCCCGGACGTGTCTTGATGACTTCGAACGCCGGGCGGATGGTGTGCTGGGTGGTGTGCACGGCGCCAGACACCATGCCATCGGCCTTGCCCGCGTAAACCATGAGTGTGCCGAAGTAGCTGACGTCGGCCAGCGTGTCGAAAGCCATTTGCGGCGAGATGCCCTTGTGCCGGCGAAGCTCGAAATAAGTGTCCGCAAAGTCCTGGCGCCACGACGACTGCTGGGGGTCGACAATATCGACGTCCAGCTGATGCAGGCCCAGGTCGTCCATCTTCTGACGGATCTCATCGACATTGCCGAGCAACGTCAGTTTCGCTACGCCGCGCAGGCTGAGTATTTCCGCGGCGCGCAGAATGCGCTCGTCGCTTCCCTCGGGCAGCACGATGTGCTGTCTGCTGCGCCGCGCGCGTTGCACGAGGTCGTATTCGAACATCAGCGGGGTGACGCGCGTGCTGTGTCCCGTCGCCAGCGACTGCTCGAGGGCATTCAGGTCCACGTGGGCTTCCACGGTGCCGAGTGCCGCGGCGATCATGTGGGCGTTCTCCGCTGTCAGCGCGGCGCTGACGCGGCTGACTGCCATCGCCGTGCTGAACGTGTCGCCCGCGACGCCCAGCACCGCAAACGGTGGCTGGCCAACCCCGTCGAGCAGCCTGAGCAGTTGCGGTGCAGGTTTCTGGTTACCGCTCAGCAGCAGGCCGGCCACCCGCGGGTAGCCGCTCGAACGGTGGGCCATCACACTGGCCAGGATGATATCCGCGCGATCGCCAGGCGTGATGATCAGGCTGTCATCTTCGAGGTAATCGAGAAAATCCGGAATGTGCATGGCCGCGATCTTGTTAGCCTGCGCCGTGCGGTTCAGGTGGGTGACATCGCCGTACAGCAGTTCGGCGTGCAGATCAGTGGCGATATTACCCAGGGTCGGTTTCGACAGTGCCGGGTTTTCCGGCACCACATACACCGTTATGTCGCCGGCTGGCCGGCTGTCGAAATCCGCTTTCAGCGCGTCGAAGCGGTCGGCGGCAACGCCGTTGACGATGGCAGCAAGAATATCGCAGTCGCGCTCCTTCAGTGATGTGATGAAAGCCCCGGTCGCGTCCTGGATGTCGGTCTCGCTGCGGCCGCGACCGGGCACCACCGGCAGAATAAAGCAGCCGAGGTTATTGGCGATGTCGGCGTTAAAGTCGAACTCCAGCGCTGTGTGGGCGTTGCGGTAATCGGTGCCGGCGCACAGCACGCGGTCGCAACGTGCCTGCAGCTCGCGGTACTTGCCGAGGATGCGCTGCAGCAGTTCGTCGTAACGGTCCTTGGTAATCAGTTCGCGGGCGTTGTCGCTGCTGCACCCGTACATGTCTGCGTAGGCACAGTCGAGCTGGTAGCGCTCAGCGACCAGTTGAATCAACGGGTCGCGCGCGTCGGGGTGAACGACAGGCCTGAAGAAACCCACCTGGCCACCGTGTCCGGAGAGGGTTTCCATCATGGCCAGGACAATGACCGACTTGCCGCTGCCCCGTTCGGCGCCGGTTATGTAGAGATTCTGTGCCACAGACCGGTTTCAGACGTTTTCCAGGACCACCACGCTGCGGGCCGCGACCGCGAGAGTCGCCTGTTTCAGCGGTCGCTGCTGTTGCCGCGGAATGATGTCGTTCGGCGGCTCGCCACCGGTATTGACGGCGAGCTGCCAGCGGCGGTCGACGACGGGCGGCAAAACACTCTGCAGCGGTGTTTTCCCCATGTTCAGTATGACGTGCAGGTCGGCTTCCTGCGCGCTGAGACCGGCAAGGGTAAACCCGAGTACCCGGGCCTGGTCGTCGTACCAGTCCGGTGGTCCACCGTCTGCTCCGTACCAGGCGATATCCGGCGTGCCGCGCGCACCGACGGGGTTGCCGGTGAGGAAGCGCCGGCGCATCAGTGCCGGGTGGCGCTGGCGTAAGGCGATCATCTGCTGTACGAAGCGGAACATGTCGGCGTTGGTGTGGGGCAGGTTCCAGTCGAACCAGGCCAGTTCATTGTCCTGGCAGTAACTGTTGTTGTTACCGCGCTGGCTGCGCAGCACCTCGTCGCCGGCGAGTAACATCGGCACGCCCTGACTGAGCAGCAGAATGGCGACCGCATTCCTGGCCAGCTGCCGGCGCAAGGCGAGGACCTTTGCCCGCCGGGTATCACCCTCGACACCGCAATTGGTGCTGAGATTCTCGTTGTGCCCGTCGCGGTTGTCCTCGCCGTTGGCTTCATTATGCTTGCGTGCGTAACTGAACAGGTCATACAGGGTGAAGCCGTCGTGACAGGTCACGAAGTTGATGCTGTTAATGGGCAGGCGGTGTTGCGGCTGGTAGAAATCCGGGCTGCCACTGATGCGGGTGGCGACTTCGCCAATTAGGCCCGGGTCGCCGCGCACGAAGCCGCGTATAACGTCCCGGTAGCGGCCGTTCCACTCCGCCCAGCGCGAACCCGGGAAATTGCCGAGCTGGTAGAGGCCCGCGGCATCCCAGGCTTCGGCGATCAGCTTGGTGGCCGCGAGTTGTTCGGACAGCTCGATGCCCCAGATAAGCGGCGCGTCGTGCAGCGGGTGGCCGTCTTCACCACGCGCCATGGCGCTGGCCAGGTCGAAGCGAAACCCGTCCACGTGCATTTCACGCACCCAGTATTCCAGGCAGTTGAGGATAAAGCTGGCGACGATGGGATGGTTGCAATTGACCGTGTTGCCGCAGCCGGTGTAGTCGCGGTAGATGCGCTTGTCCTGGGCGTCGAGGTGGTAGAAAACGCCGTTTTCCAGGCCCTTGAAGTTGATAATGGGGCCGCCCGCGCCGCCTTCGGCGGTGTGATTGAAGACCACGTCGAGGATGACGCCGATGCCGGCGCGGTGCAATGCCTTGACGAGGTCGCGGAATTCGTGCTGGTGCGTGCCCTGTTCAGAGCTGACACAATACCCCGGGTGCGGCGAGAAGAAGCTGTGGGTGCTGTAGCCCCAGTAGTTATTCAGTCCTAGCCCTGCCGTACCCAGCGGTACATCCTGCTCGTCGAAGGCCATGATCGGCAGCAGCTCCACGTGGGTAATACCCAGTGCCTGCAGGTAAGGAATCTTTTCGATCAGACCCGAAAATTTGCCCGCATGCTGCACGCCGGACGACGCATGGCGGGTGAAGCCGCCAACGTGCAGTTCGTAGATGATGGCTGTTTGCAGGGGGCGCGCCAGCGGCTGGTCGCCTTCCCAGTCATAGTCGGTGTCCAACACCATGCCGCGCATGCAGTGCGCACTGTTGTCGCCGGGTTCACAGGCGGCTTTTCTGTCCCACAGCATCTGGTTGACGGCCCGCGCATGCGGATCGAGCAGCGCTTTGCCAGGGTCGAAGCGCAGGCCCGATTGCGCGGTGTCGTTCGGTCCGTCGATACGCCAGGCGTACCAGGTGCCGACCGGCAGTGCCTCGACATACACATGCCAGGCAAAAATGCTCTTGTTGACCGCGGGATCAAGACGAATCACCTGGAACGGTTGCGGGCTGTCTGCCTGGGCAAACAGCAGCAGCTCTACCTGCGTGGCGTGGTGGCTGAAAATCGAGAAGTTGAAGCCGTCCGCGCCGTGCTTGGCGCCGGCGGGATAGCGGGTGCCGGCCCGGGTGGTGTAGGTTTTCATCGCTGGGGTCGGTGCTGTCCGCGACGGGGCGACGTTTTGCCTGGCTGCTTTGAGCCGCACATGGCGCATCAGCCCTGGTCTTTCTCGTGGTGGCCACCGAACTGGAAGCGCATCGCCGACACCAGACGGTTGGCGAAGTCCGCTTCGCCACGGGACATGAAGCGTTTGAACAGGGCGGCGCTCAGCACCTGGGCAGGGGTTCCGGTTTCGATCGCGGCCATATTGGTCCAGCGGCCCTCGCCGGAATCGGCTATCTCGCCGGCGAAATCCTCGAGCTCCGGGTTCTCCCGCAGCGCAGTGGCGCTCAGGTCCAGCAGCCAGGAAGCGATGACGCTGCCGCGGCGCCAGACCTCGGCGACCTCGGGGATATCGATGTCGTAGCGGTAGTGCTCGGGGTTGCGCAGCGGTGCTGTCTCGGCATCCGTGGCCTGCGCGTGCCTGCCGACATTCGCGTGCTTCAGGATGTTCATGCCTTCGGCATAGGCCGCCATAATGCCGTACTCGATGCCGTTATGGACCATCTTCACGAAGTGGCCGGCGCCGTTCGGTCCACAGTGCAGGTACCCCAGTTCAGCGGGCGCGGGTTCGCCACTGCGCCCCGGCGTGCGCTCGCTGTTGCCGATGCCGGGGGCGATCGTCCTGAACAGCGGGTCAAGGCGGGCGACGACCTGGTCTTCGCCCCCGATCATCAGGCAGTAACCGCGCTCCAGGCCCCAGACACCGCCACTGGTGCCGACGTCCACGTAGTGGACACGGCGGTCCTGGAGCCTCGCGGCGCGCGCCACATCGTCCTGGTAATAGGAGTTGCCACCGTCGATGATGATATCGTCGGCCTGCAGGTGAGCGGCCAGTTCATCGACCAGCGAATCGACGACAGCCGCCGGCACCATGATCCACACGGCACGCGGCGGTGCCAGCCGGCTGACGAAATCGGCCAGGTCCGTGGCACCGGTGGCGCCCTCGCTGGCCAGCGTCGCAACGGCTTCCGGCCGGGTATCGTAGACCACGCACTCGTGGCCGGCTTTCATCAGCCGCCGGACGATGTTGCCGCCCATGCGGCCCAGACCCAGCATGCCCAGTTGCATAATATCCTTTCCCTGTCGAACGGATCGCGCCGCGCCTGTTCTGTCCGCAAAAAATGCTGAACTTCGTAGGTTGGGTTAGAACGCGGTCGCGCCCGGCCCAACCAGCGTTGCTCGTCGTTGTTGCAATACGCAATCGTAGCGGGCGCCGTTACGTTGGGTTACGCCCTTCAGGCTAGCCCAACCTACCAGGACAGTCTAGTTGTTTCCCGGCCCGCCGCTGTAGACGATTTCGTAGTACAGCTTTTCCAGTTCGCGTTTGTGCTTGGTCTCTTCGTTGGCCAGGTAGGCGAACAGCTCCTGAATGGGACCCGCCGGCGTGCTGTCCGCCAGTTCGCGGTACTGTTTCATCGCCGCGTCTTCGCGGCCCAGCGCATATTGCAGAATGGTCTGGTCGTCGGGCTGCTCGCCAAGGTCCGGCACCTGTATGTAGTCGGAGAAGCGGTTGTCTTCCACCGGCGTACGAATCTGCTGCTGAACCTGTTCACGGATAGCCGGATTGTTCGCCAGTTCGCTGAACAAGTCAAAGTGGCCCTGCTCTTCGGCGGCCAGCTGCTCGACCAGGTAGCGCAGATTCTTGCTCACTTGCGGAATCAGCGCGGTGTAAAAATCCCGTGCGGCTTTTTCGAAGGACGTGGCGACAGTGAGGATTTCCTCGATGGTTGTCTGTGAGCGGATGCGCTCGTAGGCGGCACTGTGTCCCTCCTGGTGTTCGCTCATATCACCTCCCTGGGCTGGCCAAATACCATTCGATGCTGGCGGCTACGCGGTGTCCGTCGGCCACCGCATGTACGACGTCGGGTCCGCTGACCATGTCGCCCGCCGACCACAGCCAGGGTTCGCTGGTACGCCCGTCGGCGTCGATCCGCAGGCGGCCGCGGTCCCATTCCAGTCGTTCGGTGAGCGTGTCGCCGAACAGCGAGACGTTGCTCATCTGGCCGATGGCTTCGATCACCATGGTGCCGTGGTGCAGTTGCTCGTCGCTGTCGTCATAGCGCGGTGCAAAGCGACCGGCGTCATCGAAAATGGAAATGACGCCGAGTGTCACCAGGCCGGTGATGTAGCCGTTCTCGTCGATCACCACCTGCTTGGGCCCACGGCTGTCGAAGATCCGCACGCCTTCGTCGCGGGCGTCCCGGACTTCGTCGGCGTCGGCGAGGAAGTGGTCAAAGTCTTCCAGCGCGCAGGCGGTGACGTTGACCGCGCCGTGCAGCTGTTTTTGCAGGCGGGCGAGGCTACGGGCGATATCCATGGCCACGTTACCGCCGCCGATGACTACGGCGGATTTCGCAATGTAGAACGGTTCGCCCAGGGCGATCTTGCGCAACAGCGACACGGCTTTGCCGACGTCCGGGTGGTCGCTGCCGGGAATACGCGTCGAGCGCCCCTGTTGCATGCCGACGGCGACCACCACGGCGTCATAGTCGCGGTGCAGTTTGTCCATGCTGACATCCTGCCCGACACGCGTGCCGTACTGGATCTTCACGCCCAGCGAGGTGATCACGCCCACGTCGGCATCGAGACGGTCGTACGGTAAGCGGTATTCGGGAATGCCGTAGCGGGTCATGCCGCCGGGCTGGTCGAGTGCTTCGAACACTGTGACTTCGTGGCCTTTTTTGACCAGGTCAAACGCTGTCGTCAGCCCCGCAGGGCCCGCGCCGATGATGGCGACCTGTTTGCCGCTGATATAGTCCACCTTGCCCTCGGCGGCGATTTCGCGGATGCGTGCATCCGGCACTGCATCCATGGCATAGCGCTTCAGCCAGCGGATGGCCACCGGCTCCCCGCGCCGGCCCACGGAACAGGCGAGTTCGCAGCAGTGCGTGCATACCCGGCCGCAGACGTGGGAGAACGGGTTGGTGCGGTAGATTTCGCGCACAGCGTCTTCCACCCGGCCTTCCCAGATGGCGCGGATATATTCCGGTGCGTGCATATGTGTCGGGCAGGCGTCGTGGCACATGCCACACTGCACGCAGCGCGACGCTTCCACAATCGCCTGTTGCGCGGTGAAGCCGGCGACGATTTCCTCGAAGGCGTTGATACGTTCGGCCGGCTCCCGTTCGTTCATGGGTTGACGCTTGAGGTCGACCAGGTCCGAATCCGAACTCTTCGCCCAACCCTTGTCAAACGCTTTGCCGTGCACGCCATTGGGGTCCGGCAGCACAAAATAACTGTCGATCTCGTTTTCCCGGCAGGTGTGCACGTACTCGCGGCTCAGCGATATGGAACCGGTGGGGCAGATATCCACGCACAGCCCGCACCAGCAGCAGCGGCCATAGTCGATGGCGGGGCGTTCGTTGCGCACACCCTGCAACGGATCTTCCCGCAGACCGGGAATCTTCACCATGGTGATGGCGGCGTTGTCGCAGACTTTCTGGCAGGTGCTGCAGCCGATACACAGTTCCCAGTCGTTGAGGTGAAAGCCACGATAGTTGTCGGCGGCCGGGCGCGGTTCCAGTGTGACCGTCACCGGCTTGCGGCCGAAGAAGGCCAGCGTCTTGAGCGGGTTGAGTATGCTGCCCTTGTCCTTGTGCGCGAGGTCGCCCATCAGCGGTCGACCTCCGGCGGACAGGCGTCCAGGGAAAACATGATCTGGCCGACGTCCTCGATGCGCGCGCCGGTGACCAGGTTTTCCAGCACCTGAACCGCGTGCATGCTCGATGGCCCGCGCACATGTACCCGGTAGGGCTTGTCGCCACCGTTGGACACCACGTAGTAGGCCAGCTCGCCCTTGGAAGACTCCACGCGCGTGTAGGATTCACCGGCGGGCACGTTCCAGGCCAGCGGATTGGGGATCGGGCAGCGGATCGGCCCGCCGATGGACGGCAGCCGGTCGATGACCTGGCGCAGGATACGGATGCTCTGTTTGAGTTCCGCGCGGCGTACCAGGTTGCGCGCCAGCGCGTCACCGGCCTGCTCGGTGGGGATGTCGAACTCCAGCTGATCGTAGACCAGGTAGGGATCGTCACGGCGCACGTCGAAGGCCAGTCCCGTGGCGCGCAGGTTGGGACCGGTGACGCCCCACTCCAGCGCCTGCTTCTGCGTCATGGTACCGGTGTCGCGACTGCGCTGGATAAACACCTGGTTGGTGAAAAACAGGTTGTCGTAATCGGGCAGGCGCGATTCCAGGTAGTCCAGCAGGCTGCTCAGGCGGTCGAGAAAACCGTCCGGCAGGTCGCGGCGCACGCCACCGGGAATGTTGAACATGTGGTAGACGCGGCCGCCGCTGAGCTCCTCGAAGCGATCCAGTATCAGGTCGCGGTCGGCTATGCCCCAGTACATGGTGCTGTATTGCCCGGTGGTGGCAGCGTGGCCGCCAAAGGTAAACAGGTGCGCGGCGAGGCGCGACATCTCCAGTTGCATCACGCGGATCCACTTGGCGCGCTCGGGCACGTCCAGCCCGCCGAGTTCCTCGACCGCGAGCGAGTAGCAGACTTCCATGGGTACGGGGTCGGGTACACAGATACGCGGCACCAGCGTGATGTTCTGGATCCACAGGCGGCCTTCCATCAGTTTTTCGAAACCGCGGTGCAGGTAGCCGCCGTCGGCGCGCGCTTCCAGAATCCGGTCGCCGTTGAGTTTCAGCTTGATGGCGTAGTTGCCCTCGATGCCGGGGTGGTTCGGCCCGATGTTGAGCTCGAACTCGTTGCTCGGCGGCTGGCTGATCGCCTGGTAGTTTTCCGGTCTCATTGACGGATGTCCTCAGGACGAGTGGTGATGCCGCCGCCTTCCTCCTCGAGGTCCTTCAGCCACTGCGGGTGGTACTCTTCCCAGTGGAACGTCCGGTTGACGAAGGCTTCGGAATCGAAGTCCTTGCGCATCGGCGGCGGGCCGTCCCATTCGGTGAGCACAAACTTCTCCATGTCGGGACTGCCTTCAAAATACACGCCGAACATCTCGTGGATGTCACGTTCGAAAAAGGCCGCCGGCTTGTACAGGTCGTACACCGACAGGTAGACGCCGGGCTCGCGCGCAATGCGCGTGTGTGCCGAGACCAGCGTGCGGGTCTCATAGGACCAGACGTGATACACCAGCTCGAACTGTTGCGCCTCTATCCAGTCGACGCAGCTGATGGCCGAGAGGTGTACATAACTGGCGTGCCCCTGCAGCAGTTCCAACAGTGCGGGCAGGGCATCGGAGGCCACGTCGACACGCAGCCGACGACGGCTCTTGCGCGTTACCCGGGCACCTTCGAAGCGGTCGAGCAGCTGATCGAGCTTGACCTCCAGTGCGGTGCTCACGGTAGCACTTTTTCGCTCTGTTTCAGCCGCATTTCCAGCGGCTCCAGCGGTCGCTGGTGCTGCTCCAGGAGTGCCGTGTGTTTGCCCAGGGTCTGGTCGGACATGAGGTTGTAGTGTCTGGCCTCGGCGATGACGTCGGTGGGCGTCTGCCAGGTGTCGCCGAACAGACGCTGCTGATTGCCCAGATAGTAGTCGTACTGCTGGTAATACCGCTTCCAGGAGTCGGCGCGGCCCGACTTGATGTCATCCATCAGCTTGCGCAGCCCGGTGATGATGGCTTCGGGGCGCGGCATGCAACCGGCAATGTACATGTCCACCGGCATATAGTCCCTGAGCACCTTGGCGGTGGCGTAACTCTGCCAGTACATACCGCCGTTGACGGTGCAGGAGCAAATGCCGATCACATACTTGGGCGACGGCATCTGTTCATAGGTGAGGATGACGCGCTTTAATGTCTTGATCGACACATAACCGGTGATCAGCAGGATGTCGGCCTGGCGTGGTGTCACCATGGGTTGTATCCCCAGGCGCTCCATGTCAAAGCGCGAGGTCATCGCGGGCGGCAGCTCAATGGCGCCGCAACCGGTGCAGTAGTGCAGCAGAAACATGGAGCGCGAGCGGCAGAAGTTCACCAGTTCATCGAATACATTGACAAACGGATTGCGGCCTTTTGCCTGCGCCGCCGCGGGCTGGGCTTCATGACGAACAGGTATCTGATCCAGGGTACTCATAAGCGACTCCCGATTATTTCATGACGATCGCCAGTCCCATCAGGCCGATCACCACCGGCCACTTCCACATCAGCCGCAGCACGTCTTCGGTGCGGTAGCGCGGAAACACAAAGGCAATACTCATGGGGATGGCAACTACCGCAAAGATCTTGGGCAGGAAGCTCAGCCAGCTTGCGCCGCCCCCAAGAAACAATGTGCTGTACAGCACACCGATAGTGTAGATCTGGAAACACTGCATGACAAACAGTCCGCCGAGAAACTTGCCGCTCATTTCCACCATGGGACCTGTGGCAATTTCATGCGGTGCCACATAGATCTCGAAGGGATGCTTGCCCAGCATGCCCTGCACGGCGATGAGCCCGGCGACGGCCAGCAGGGGCATACGCGCAACACCCCAGCCCGCCACGCCCTGTTGCTGCTGGATGGCGATGATGTCGGCGAGATTGGTGGTGCCATAGACGTACGCCGCGCCAAACACCACGATGATAAAGGGAATGTCATAGGCCGCCATCGCCGTCAGCGCGCGGGAGATACCAATAGATCCGTTGGGGTTGGCGCACTGGCCGACGCCCAGCGCCAGGCCGAGCGACGGTATCATCATGAGGTAGGCGAGGGTGATGGCGCCGCCCTTGTCGGCGAGGCCGTTCATGCCCGGCACCGGCAGCAGCGTTTCCGCGGCGACGTAGCCGCCGACCGCCATGATGACACCGATTTCGTGAATCAGGCCGTGGGAAATCTGTGTCTGTTTGCTGTACAACTTGATGATGTCATACAGCGGCTGCAGCAGGGGCGGGCCGATACGCCGCTGCAGGCGCGCACCGATCTTGCGCATCATCAGCACCATGGCCAGACCAACCACAAACGCCACCAGCGGCATGAGCACGAGTTCGGCGAGCAGCTCGCTGAGGTTCATCACAGCACTACCCAGGACAGCACCAGCACAACCACCGCCAGCAGGTAGAACGACGGGTGGGCCGCGCCGTACAGGCCCTGCGTACCCAGCGACAGTGTGTCGACCGCGGAGATTAAACCGCGTTCCAGCCAGCGGAAGCTCTTGCGGTACCAGGGACCGATGAGGTGCATCAGCCCCGGGTAGAAATTGTCACTGTACTGGTAACGCGTGTCGGCGGTGAGGAAGTGGCCGCCCGCGTAGTTGTCCAGCTGATGCACCCGTTTGCTAGGGTTGCCGGCGAACAACACCAGCGCGCCGACGCCGAACCCGGCGAGCAGCACGGAAACCACCCAGATCATGTCCAGGCCGCCCTTGTCGCTGGCCACGCCGCCCAGGTGGTGAGCCAGTACCGGCAGGCCCGCGGCGGCCTGCGCGGCGGCCACCCAGTCGAGCACCAGGCCCGGGAAGTAGCCGGTGACGAACACGATGACCGCCAGGAGCATCATCGGCAGCAGCATGCTCAGCGGCGCTTCCTCGACGTCGACGTGCTCCAGCCGCAGCTGGCCGAGGAAGGTGTTGTGGATCAGCTTGTAGACGCTGAGAATCGTACCCAGCGTGCCGATCACCGCGGCGACGAACAACAGCGGGCTGGCCTCGATGATCAGTCCACGGTAGATCAGCCATTTGGAGACGAAGCCGTTCATCGGTGGCAGACCGGCCAGGCCGATGATACCGACCAGCATGGCGAGGAACGACAGCGGCATGCGCGCCACCAGCCCGCCGAGTTTGTTCAGGTCGGAGGTGCCGGTGCGGTGCATGACGGCGGTGACCGACATGAACAGCATGGCCTGGTAGGTGGCGTGGTTGAATACATGCATCAGGCCGCCCGCAGAACCCAGATCGTCGGCCATCAGCACGCCCAGCAGCATGTAGCCACCCTGGCCGATGCCGTGCCAGGCCAGCAGGCGGCGCGCGTCGTGCTGGCGCAGCGCGGTGAAGGTGGGGAAGATAATGGTGAACGCGGCGATCCAGGTGAGCAGGTCACGTGCGCTCAGGAAGCTGAACGGTACCGGCATGTCCACCAGCCGGGCAATACCGATCAACTGCACGAACACCACCAGGATGGCGAACAGGCCCATGCGCGAAGAGATGGCCCCGAGGAAAGCCGAACCCGGGCCGGGTGTCTCGGCGTAGGCCTTGGCCTGCCAGAGGTGGAAGGGCAGCAGCGCCATCTTGATGCCGAAGCCCGCGCCCAATAGCAGCAACAACCACCACAGCATCGCCCGGTCCATACCGCCAGCCGCGTCGTGCAGTGCCTGGAATTCGAAACTGCCGGTGTGCGCATAGATCAGCACCAGACCCATCAGCACCGCCATGGCACCCGCGAACGCATAGGTGAGGTAACGCAGCGCATAACGAATCGCCGCGCCACCGGCCAGCGCCATCAGCAGGAAGCTCGCCCAGCTGACCAGTTCCCAGCCGATGAACAGGCTGAGGAGGTCCCCGCTGGCGAGCAGCAACAGCATGCTGACGACATTGATCGCCAGCGTCGCGTTAAACAGCCGCAAGCTGCCGCCCTGGGCGCGAAAGCGTTGCGCCCACTCGCCGCTGGCGAACCAGCTGCTGAACAGCGCGGCGCCGACGGTGATCACCGCGAAGAACCAGGACAGGCCGTCAAAACGCCAGTGCAAGGCATGGCCGAGGATCGCGAAGCTGAGGGAAGACTCGATACTCTGGCTGTTGCCGTAGCCCAGCCCGGACATCAGCGCCAGTGCCAGGCCCTGGCCGGCATACAGCACGGTGAGATTGGAACCACCGGTGGGGCGGTTGCCCGACCACAGCGCAAACACCACCGTGAACGCAGAAATCAGCAGCAGGTGGTCGAGTGCCGTCATCGCGCTTCACCCGGTTTGACGACCTGAATGTAGCGACTGCTGTCTGCCGCCTGACTGGCGATCTGTTCGAGCCCGTTACCGAGCGGTGTGATCACGAACGTGCCCGTCACCAGCGCGGTGCCGAGCAGACTGGCGACCACGATATCAGCGCTGTGGTGTGACGCCGGTGCAGGGGTGGCGGCTTTGCGCTGGTACAGCGACGCCGCAACACGGAACAGGTAATTCACTTCCAGGGCGGCGCCCGCCAGGATTGCCGCGGCGCCCAGCAGGTAGAGGTTGCTGTCCTGCTGCACGAGCTGAATCATTACCAGCAGTTTGGCCCAGAAACCGGGCAGTGGCGGCACGCCGATGAGGGACAATGCCAGCAGCGTAAACAGCGCGGCACCCAGCGGTGATACGCTGGCCGCACCGGCCAGCCGGTCGATCGAGCCGCCCCAGCGCTCCGCCAGCAGGAACAGCGCGGGCTTGACGATCAGGTGGTGCAGCGCCACGGCCAGTCCGGCATACACGCCGGCCTCGCCGGGGATCGCAAAGGCGATGAACATAATGCCCAGCTGCCCGATGGACGAGTAGGCCAGCATGCGGTTCAGGTCACGCGCCCGCCAGGCCGCAAGCTCGCCGCTGAGTACGCCCAGAATACCCAGCACCAGCATGATGTGCAGGGCCTCCGGCTGGTGAAAAATCAACACCAGCAGGCGTACGATCACCAGCAGCGCCAGTTTGGAGACCACGCCCGCGAGCAGACCCGACACCCGCTTGGGCGCCGTGGCATAGACTTCCGGCACCCAGGTATTCACCGGGAACAGCTCGGCCTTGACGCCGAGACCGATCAGCAGCAGCACGAATGCGGCCAGCCCCTGCAGATTATTCAGTCTTTGTGGTGCAAGCTCTGCGAGTTGCGCCAGATTCAGGGTGCCGGTGGCCTGGTACACCAGGGCAATACCGATGAGCGCCAGGGCGGCGCCGAAGGCGCTGATCACCAGATAGCGCAGCGTGGCCGCGTGAGCTTGTGGCGTACCGCTGCTGGCAATCAGGCCGTAGGACACCACCGCCATCAGCTCGTAGAAGACGTAGATATTGAACAGATCGCCGGACAACGCCAGGCCGCTGCCGGCGGCCGCAAGGATCAGGGCGAGGGTCGACCGGCGCACGCTGTCGTGCCCCAGACCGGGCCACAGCAGCAGGGTGCCCAGGGTGATGGCGACGGCGAACAGGATGGCTAGCTGGTCGGCGTACAGCGTAATGCCCAGAGGCGCGCGGAAGCCGCCCAGGTCGATGGCGACCGCACCGTCACCCAGCTGGCTCCAGAGGAATATTCCCAGTGCACTGGTATACGCCAGCGTCAGTGGCCCGACCCAACGCCCGGCGAACGCGGACACGCGGTGGATCACCGGCAGCAGAAACGCGGTAAGCAGCGGCAGGGCGACCAGCAACACCAGCCTGTTCATGCCTGGCCCCCCCGTTTGGCCGTTAACGCCGCACCCGCGGTGGGCGCGTCCTGGCTGACGGGCAGCGCCACGCCGGCCTCGGCGGCGATGGCCTGCTCCATGCGCTGGCGCATTTCGCGAATGTCCAGGGTGCCGTACGCGCGGTGCACGCGCAGCGCCAGGCTCAGCGCCAGCGCGAGCACGCCGACGCCGATCACAATGGCGGTCAGCACCAGTGCCTGCGGCACGGGGTCTGCCATGAGGGCGGGTACGCGGCCGGCAACGATAATGGGGGCCGCGGCGCCGTCGCGCCAGGTCGCGAGCAACAGCAGCAGGTTGGCGCCGGCCTCCAGCAGGGCTATGCCGAAGATGATGCGTACCAGGTGGGTGGACAACACGATGCCGCCGATGCCGATCACCATCAGCCCGAACGCGCCGGTGTAGAGAATCAGCGCCGTGTCCACAGTGACTTCCTCAGCGTGGCGCTCGCGCCAGGGTAGAGAGCAAGGCGGTGGTTTATTGCGGCCGTGTTAATCGCTGGCCTCCGTGTCGGCAAGACGCGCCAGCAGGCCCGCGAGTTCGGAACCGACCTTGAGACCGACCGCCAGGTAGAGCAGCGGTAATGTACCAGCCGACAGCAGCGTGCCCAGTTCACCCGCGTCAAGCAGTGGCGTGAGGAAAGGCTTGCCCTCCAGCATGGCCAGCAGGCCGACGAGTATGAAGGTGGCCCCCGCTAGACCCTCGATGACGCTGACAACGCATTCGTCGAGCGATGTCCCGGGCCGCGCGAGCAGGGGTAGGAAGAACGCCGAGGCGAGAATCACGCCCCCCTGGAAGCCACCGCCGGGCGTAAGGTGGCCGTGCAGGATGATGTACAGGCCGACCATCAGGAACAGCGGAAAAAACAGGTCGGCGCCCGCCAGCAGGATGGGGCCAGCGTCCGGGTCGTGCGGCGCGCCCGGTCGCGGTCTGCCGAGCACCAGTCCGCCGGCCGTGGCTGCAGTGAACAGGATGGTCAGCTCGAGCAGCGTGTCGACACCGCGATAACCGAGTACCACCGCGGTGACAAAGTTTGCAGCGCCTACCTGGTCGGCTGCCGCGGCATTGATGGCCTGGCCGATAAGCGCTGTGTCAGCAAAGTCCATATCCCGGTAGATGGCTGCAATCAGCACGCCCAGGCCGATCAGAAACAGAGTGGATGTGATGCGCCGCATGACTGGACTACTTCTTTTTGATGTGCCAGAGGCCCAGGCGGCGCAGCGCCAGCGCAAACAGGAGGCTGCCGAGGCCCGCGCCAATGGCGGCTTCGGTCATGGCCACATCGGGTGCCCGCAGGATGACAAACAGCACCGACAGGCCCAGCGAAACCACGGAAAACGCCGCCAGCGCAGACAGGAACTCCGGCAGCAGCAACACCCCGACAGCGCTCGCCAGCATGACGATGACGGTGATGAGAATCAGGATATCCATCGCGGCACCTGCCTCAGGATCCGCCCTGCTCGTCACGCCGGGCGCGCCAGGGTTCAATGCCCGCCATGTGCGCGGCGCGTGCGATGCTGGATGAACCCACCGGGTTTGTGAACAGGACAAATCCGGCAATCACCAGCAGCTTGGCCCACCAGTGGGGGTAATGAAAACCGACACCCAGCAGGACAGCCAGGGTGCCCAGCGTGGCGGCTTTGGTGCCGGCCTGCAGCCGGTTGTAGACATCGGGCATGCGCAGCAGGCCGAGGCTGCCCAGGGCGATGAAAATACCGCCGATGAGGAGCAGGATGTCGCCGATGAGCCCGGTCATTTGCGGTTGCCCTCGATAGCGCGGGCGATGGCGACGGTGCCGACAAAGGCCAGCGTGCCGTACACCAGCGCGATATCCAGGTAGATCGGGTTATCAAACACGACGGCCAGTCCGACGAGACCCGCAGTGGTGATCACCCCCAGGGTATCCGCAGCCGCGACCCGGTCCGGCGTGGTCGGACCGAGGAACAGCCGCAAGGTGCTGAGTCCCACCCCGGGTATCAGCACCAGTGCCGCTGCGGCCAGCTGCAGCCAGGTCAGTCCGCTCATAGCAGGAACCTGCGCAGGTTGGCTTCGAAACCGGCGGCGATGCGGTCGGTAGCCTGTTGCGTATCCATGCCTGGCGGGCAGTAGACCCAGTGCACCAGCAACCGGTCGTTCACGATGTCCACGGTCAGCGTTCCCGGTGTCAGCGTTATGGTGTTGGCCAGCAGCATTTTACCCAGCGGCGACTGTAAGCCGGTCCTGACTTCGACCAGCTGCGGGCGGATCGGCAAGGATGGCGACAGCACGCGCCGCGCCAGATCGAGATTGGCGCGTACCAGGGCAACGAGAAAATGGGCCAGGTAGACGCCGATATAGACCGGCGCCAGCCAGCGGAAGCGGAAGCCGGTGAAAATACGGAAACGCGGACCGAACAGCAGGGTAATCAGAAAGGCGACGACGGTGCCCGTCAACAGCTCATCGCGCTGCAGGTTGCCGACCAGCAGCACCCAGAGTAACAACGACACCCCGAACACCAGCGCGTAGTGGCGCCAGGAGAGGGGCGGGAGACTTGGCATGGATGTCGCGCTAGCCATCAGCGAGCAGGGTTCCTCTGATACTGGGTAAGGATGGTTGCACGCAGTATGCTCCGACGGGGGGGCGCTGTGCACGCAGACGAACGTACAGAATACTAGCACTGTGCGCGCCATCGTCATATTGACCGGCATCAACGCCAGGTGCCAGCGGTATTCAGCCTGCGGAAGGGGTGCCGGGGTGGAGCATTTTGCGTCATGACGGCCCATTCTTGCACGCTGCCGGTGCGTCCGGTGACCAGGACTTGCGGTTGGCAAACAGTAACAGTAGACTTCGCGAGTTTTGCCGACACTGGCGCGAATGAATGACAACGAGTATCTGCGGATGCATGGAATGTTAAGAAAACTGGGTCTTTGCCTGGCCGCCCTGGCCTGGCTGAGTACCGCCTGGGCGAGCACCGGGCTGTCGACGGACGATTCCCCTTACGGTTTTCCTGTCACGGACAACTTCATGGCCACGGTGGTCGGCACGCCAGAGGCCGATCAAAAACTTTTCCCGCCGATTCCGGTTAAGGTCGATCGGCTGACCGTGTTTCCGGATCGCAAGGTCCCGGAGTACCTGTGGTACGAGTCGGAGTTGCGTTATGGCTATGCATTCCAGAAAAAACCCGCGCCGCTGATATTCCTCATCGCCGGCACCGGTGGTTCTTACGACGGGCAGAAGAACGTTGCCATGGGCCGGGCGTTTTATAATGCCGGGTTTCACGTCGTAACACTGTCGTCCCCAACCTTGCCCAACTTCATTGTTTCTGCCTCGAAGACCGGTGTTCCCGGTCACGCGGTGCACGACGCCGAGGATCTCTACAATGTCATGGAGATTATCTGGAACAAGTTCAAGGACGACATCGAGGTCACCAACTTCTTCGTAACCGGTTACAGCCTGGGCGGTTTCAACACCGCTTTCGTGACCTGGCTGGACGAGCAGCGCAAGGTATTCAACTTCAAGGCCGCGCTGCTGATCAATCCACCCGTCAGGCTGTATAACTCGATTTCCATGCTCGATCGCATGCTGGAAAATATTCCCGGTGGGCCGGACAACTTCAACATCTTCTACGACAAGATGGTCAAGGCCTTCGGCAAGGTCTACTCGCGCGAACAACATCTGGTGCTGGGTGAAGAGTTTCTCTACAAGGTTTTCGAGGAAGTGAAACCCCGCGACGAGGAACTTGCCGCCCTGGTTGGGCTGTCGTTCCGGTTTTCCTCTGCGAACCTCGCCTTCACTTCCGACCTGATGACCGATTATGGCTTCATCAAGCCCAAGAATGTAACGCTGGGCCGAAACAGTTCTCCGGGAGTTTACGGCAAGGTCGCCATGCGCCTGGGCTTTACCGATTACTTCCACCGGTTCTTTTACCCCTATTACAACGCCAGACTGGAGAAGCCCATCAGCCGGGCTGAGATGATCAAGAGGATGAGTCTGGAGAGCATCGAGGACTACCTGCATAACAGCAACAAGATTTATGTCATGCACAACCAGGACGACCTGATTCTTGAAGCAGGCGAGATAGGCTTCATCTCGCGCGTGTTCGGCGACCGCGCCAGAATTTATCCCTATGGCGGCCACTGCGGCAACATGCAGTATGTCGATAACGTTAAGCACATGCTGCGGGTCATGGGGAGTCTGCCGCAATGGTGATGTCTATCTGGCTGGCTGCTAGTCCTGTGCTGAAACAACACAGAACAAATCTGTACGGCGGGTTGATTGCCCTGTGTTTTTCCTGGTTGCTGGGGGGGTGCAGCACCGCGCCTGTCAAGGTGGGCGAGCCGATCGAAGAACCGATATTCCCGGCCGACCGCGTGCTGGGCAAGGATGTCAAGTACGAGGCCGACAAGGTCTGGGATCCCCTGGAAGGTCTGAACCGCACGATCTATCGTTTCAATTACCACTTTGACCGTTACGTGTTTCTGCCTGCGGTAGCGGCGTACCAGTACGTGACGCCCGATCCGCTGGAAAAAGGTATTCACAATTTCTTTAACAACCTCCAGGACATTTCCACGTTGATCAACTCGATCCTGCAGCTGAACCTGGAAAAGACCATGAACACCACCACGCGTCTGGCCGTCAATTCGACGGTCGGCCTGCTCGGGTTTATCAACGTGGCCAGCGACGTGCCGCGCAAGGACGAAGACTTCGGCCAGACGCTGGGTTACTGGGGCGTCGGTAACGGCCCCTACCTCGTGTTGCCGATTCTGGGGCCTTCCAGCCTGCGTGACGGCGTCGGCTACGGCGTGGACTGGGGTATTCGTCGGGAACTGTGGCGGCGCGCTACCGATCTGGAGACTTACCAGGAGTGGATCCGCGATATCCTCTGGTCCATCGACACCCGGGCGCATATCGCTTTCCGCTACTACGAAACCGGGTCGCCGTTTGAATATGACATGGTGCGCATGTTGTACATCACCAAGCGTCAACTGGATGTCGAGCGTTAAGGTATGGGCATGAATCAGATTCTCAGTGCAAAGCTGGTGCGCTCACTCGGCTATCTGCTGCTCCTGCTGCTGGCGCTCGATGGACAGGCCATGACCACGCAGGAACCGCCGATTCGCGTTGGCGTCACCGTGTCGCTTTCGGGCGAGTACGCAGTATCGGGAAAGCTGGAGCTGGAAGGCATCCAGATGTGGGTGCACGATATCAACCAGCGGGGCGCCTTGCTCGGGCACCGCGTCGAACTGGTGTATTACGACGACCAGTCGGATCCGGCTACCAGTGCCAGGCTGTATGAGCGCCTGATCACCCAGGACAAGGTCGATCTGTTGCTGGGTCCCTACGGTTCGAATATCACCATGGCGGCCAGTACGGTCGCCGAACAGCACAACTTCCCCATGGTAGCCACCGGTGCGGCCAGTGGTGATATCTGGGCGCGCGGTTACCGTAACATTTTCGGGGTGGATGCCGAGGCTGACCACTACATGGACCTGCTCATCGAGTCGGCCGCCAGCGCGGGCCTGACGACCATCGCCCTGGTGTATGGCGATAGCGATTTTCCGCGCCATGTGGCGGACGGGGTGCGGGTGCAGGCCGCCCTGCGCGACATGCAGATCGTGTTCGAGGGCGAGTATCACCCGGATACCGCGGACTACGCAGCCCTGGTCCAGGCGATGAAAGCTACCCGGCCCGACCTGGTGATCGGCGGCACCTACCTGGACGATTCGATGGCCCTGGTGCGGGCCGCCAAGGCGGCCGATTTTTCTCCCAAGGCGTTTGCCTTTACCGTCGGTCCGGCCTACAAGGCATTCGTTGACAAACTGGGTAAGGATGCCAACGGCATGCTGGGCGTCGTGGCCTGGATGCGCACCGCAGCTATGCCCATGGCCATGGATCTTGCTTACCGCTATAAAGAGAAGTTCGGGCACAACCCCAGTTACGTGGCGGCACTCGGTTACGGTGGCGCACAGGTGCTCGAAGCCGCGGTGCGCCTGGCCGGTTCGCTCGATAAGGACGCCATCCGCACGCAACTCAGCCAGATGAAGTTCCAGTCCATACTGGGTCGCTATCAGGTGGACGCAACCGGTAGACAGATCGCCAAGTTCACCTACGTGATGCAGGTGCAGAACGGCTATCGCCTGCTGGTGTTGCCCAAATCGCTGCAGGAAAGCCGCGTGGAGTATCCGTTCAAGCCCTGGTCTGAACGTTAACCCAATCCATCGAAAATCCTCCTGTAGGAGCGGCCTTGTATGCCCTCTAGGAGGGCCCGCCCCGCAGGCGGCGCGCTGAGGTCGGTTAGCGGGTGCGGGCGGTCACGCTTGGCGGTACAATTACTTCAGTAGTCAGCCACATCGCACGCCATCACAGGAATCGCATACCCCTATGCACGAAATCTGGGCTGTTGTCACGCGACACCTGATTGTCAGCGCATTGTTCTTTCTGCCGCAATCACGGCGCATCGCCATCGAACGGCGCCTGCGTGGCAAGGAGGAGTACCGCAAACTGCAGCTCGCGGACTGGGTGTTGATGTCCTGGGGCAAGAGCGGCCGCACCTGGTTCCGGGTGATGTTATCGCGGTTCTATCAGATCAAACACGGCCTACCCGTTAACCGGCTCCTGGAGTTCGACAATCTGCACCGGATGCAGTCGCGGGTTCCAAGAGTGTTATTTAGTCATAACAATTACATGCGTTACTATCTTAATTCTATGGATAAGGTAGATCACTTTCTCGGGAAGAAAATTGTGCTGCTGGTGCGGGACCCGCGGGACGTGGCGGTGTCGCAGTTTTTCCAGTGGAAATACCGCATGCGCTCGCACAAGAAGCTATTGAACAACTACCCGCCGCACGGCGCCGACATCGGTGTCTGGGAGTTTGTCACCAATCCCGATTGCGGCGTGCCACGTATTGTCGATTTCTTCAACGGTTGGGCCAGAGCCTTGCCGGATCTCAAGGACAACCTGCTCGTCATCCGCTACGAGGACATGCGCAAGGATCCCGCGGCCGTCATGACCGAGGTGCTGCGGTTTGTCGATACGCCCGGCACGCCCGAGGAAATCGCCAAAGCCGTCGAGTTCGCTTCCTATGACAATATGAAACAACTGGAAGAAAAAAGCCTGTTCAAGGGCAGTGGTGCGCGGGTCAGGCCGGGCGACAAGCGTAATCCGAATTCGTTCAAAGTGCGCCGGGGCAAGGTTGGCGGTTACCGGGACTACTTTGAGGACGTCCAGCTGGAAAGCATTGATGGGATGGTGGAGCAGCAACTGGACCCGCTGTTCGGTTATGGCCGCGTTGATGAGTCGGTGACCCAGGGGGCGAGCGGCGCGCAACTATCCTGACGGCTCAGGGCGGGCGCGGGGAAGCGGTGCCGGTGACGTCCCGTAGTTTCAATAATTTCAAGAAAGTTCACAGGTTCAGCCCAATCCACCGGGCGGTGTTCTCCAGCTGGTCCGTGTCGAGGCGTGTCACGGGCAGTGTGCTGTGTGTCGCGGCTATGCCGCGTGACGGACTGCAGGTGATTATGAACCCTGTGCGAGGCGCAGCAGGCGCTTGCCGGTGTGGGTGCTGAGACGCGCCAGTTGCTGCGCATACCAGGCGATGCGGCCGGCCCTTACCCAGTTGACCTGCACCATGCGGCGTTCACCTTCGAAACGCTTGTAGCCGTGGAAAGAGTTGTTGCTGCGGCGGAAGGCGAGCAGGGTGCCGCCAATGGGGGTGGCTTCGGCGGCGAAATCCTCGATGTCGGTCTTGCTGCGCAGCAGCCGCAGTTTACCGCCTTCCTGGGTCCACTCCGGGTGGAAGTACACCAGTACGGTGATGACTTTGCTCCAGTGATCGGTGTGGATATTGCCGTCACTCATTTCTGAATACTTGCGGACGGTGATGGTTTTTTCGGTGTTCGCCAGGCTCACGCCAAACTTGCGTTCGACGGCAGCCTGGAACTCCGGGCTGTCGAGTTCGTCCAGCAATTGCTGGAAGGCGGGGCCGTATTGCAGGTCCTGTGGTTTGAAGTTCGCCGGGATATCGATAGCCGGGTAGTCCTGGTTGAGCTGAGCCAGGGTTTGCGGCGATATGACGCCGTGCGCGATCAGAAAATGGAACGGATCGCGTTGCAGCGGGGTGGTTTCGAAGGCGGCGAGATTCAGAAGAGCCATGCGCAGGGTTCGTATGTTGGTTGCGGTCAGCGTGTGCCGAGGTGCTGCGCATTATTTCACAGCTGCCCGGGCTGATCCAATCGGGCCGCGCTAACGCTCTGCAGGGCATGAGACGCCTGCATGACGCCTGGGTTCCCTCAGAAGCCGGCGACAGTGCGGATGCGCGCCAGCACGGCGGGAATGTCGTCGGGCAGCTGTCCGCTGGGCGGGCTGGCGGGCTGCCCCAGCCAGGTGGCCAGGCCGAGGTCCACCAGCAACTGGTGAAAGCCCGGGTAGTGGCGGGTGTGGCGCAGCAGCCAGCCGCGATACAACAGGTGCGCCAGGCTGATGCGCAGACCCGCCGCGAGGCTGCCATCTGCAGGTTGATACAGCCACCGCGCCAGCGAGCGGCGCGCCTGGTCCAGGCCACCGAGCAGCCCCGTCGGCAGTGCCAGAATCTGCAGCGGTTTGTGCAGGTGAATGACCTCCACCATCATCGAGATACTGTCGCCGGTGACCACAAAGCGGTCGGCCAGGCCCAGCAGTCCCCTGTAGGGATTGTCGGCACGCGTGTCGTTCCAGTCATAAAGCACCGCCTGCGCCGGCAGGCGCTGTTTCAGCTGTGCAGTGATGTTCACCGGTGTGCGGCGTGAGGTCGTAAAATAGGGCGTCCCGCCCTCACGAACAACGCGTTCGGCTTCCTCGAGCAACTGCTGCGTCACTGACGGGTCAAACACAAAGGGATTGGTCGGCCCGCCCACCATGACGGCGACCAGCGGCCGCGGTAAGCGCGCAAAACGTTCCGCCCAGTCGCGGGCCGCCTGATCGATGGCCGCCTGGTTGATGCGCATCAGCGGCAGAGTGATACGCAACACGTTGGGATAGGGCGCGGGCAGGGTTTCCGCACTGGTGATGATCAGGTCGAAACGCTCCATGTAGCCGGAAGGCTTGCCGACCAGCACCAGCTTGCTGTGGTCGCCGGACTGCTCCTTGACCCACAGGGCAACGTTTGCAGGACTGCGCCCAACGGTGATGATGAGATCCGGCCAGGGGGTCTCCAGCGGATCTGACCGCTCCCGTTCAATGTGATAGAGGGTCGGGCCAACCCTGGGCTTGCCGAACAGAAAGGGTTCACGCACCTGGATGTTCTTGTGCTCGCAGTGCCACCCGAACTGCGAGCGCAGCGCGTCGGCGATGGTCTCTACCTGGCCGTTGTCGCCTTTCTTGTTGCCCAGTACCAGCCAGATGCGCGGTTGCGGCTCAGACGGCGACACTGTCAGTGGGTGCCGCGCCGGAAAGCGAACCGCTGTCGGTATAGCCCAGCGAGGGTGACAGGCGTTCGCGGACCAGCGCTTCCAGTTCGTCGGCCTGCTCAGGGGTGAAATAGTCACGATAACCGCCAACCTTGGCGCGCCGCACCTTGAAGCTTTCCGGGTCGGCGGCGTTACGCAGGGTCAGGCCTCCCGCGCGGAAAAAGCCTTCGCTTTCCAGTTTGCGCAGGTTGTCGAAGGCGCCGAAGTCAACCGCCTGCTGAATTTCCCCATCGCTGAAGCTGTCGCCCATCAGCAGGGTGATATGTTTGAGCACGCTGCCCGGGTCGGCGCGCAGCGCTTCGTAACTGGTGACCAGCGTGTTGTCCAGGCTGGCCAGCGCCTTTTCCCAGTAATTAAGAAAATCGATCAGCGAGGGCAGGCCGATATCACTGTTGCGCACGAACTCCCACATGTCGATGTTAGTGCGGTCGACGGGATGCCTGAGATCTGCGTTGATCAGCTCCTGCTTGTGCGTCGACTGGCGCTTGGTGAACTGGAAAAACCAGGACACGGCGATGTCCAGCGGATTGCGCGCCAGCAGCACCACTGGCTTGTGTTTCAGTTCGGACTCCGGCGCGTCGGGCTGCAGTTTGTCGCCGATGGCGCGTTCGTAGCTGTACCAGCCGTTGGTGGCGGCAAAGCGCGGAATTGCCGGGTTGCGATCGGCCAGCGACGGGTACTTGGAGAAATCCTCGGCGGCGATGCCGTGGCGCAGACTGTAGAGTCGCGTCAGCATCACCTTGAGCCAGGTGTTGCCACTTTTCGGGTGCGCGATGATGATCAGCTGCGAACGCCGGGCGATAGCCACCTCCAGGTTGCCCAGCCAGCGTTTGCGCGCGGCCACGCGCAGCGGGCGCGGCAGGAGGGCGGTGGGACCGATGATCAGGGCTTTGCGGGCGTTATCGCTGAGAAGGGGCATGGAATGCGTACTGGGCCTATAGACGAAGGCCGCTATTATACCCGCTTTTATCGGTAGCGCCGCAAAAGCCGGCTTTTCCCCGCGCGAGCATGGGCTGACGAGCCGCAGGTTGGGCTGAACGCAGTGAAGCCCAACGGGGAAACGGTTGTGGCCGATACCGCGGTCCGTTGGGCCTCTACCGCGGTGTGTTGGGCTTCGCGGGCTCAGCCCAACGTACGAGATCTAAATCGCGCGGCCGTGACACCCGTGGGACTGGGTCGCGGCACGATGAGCCGCGTCGCGACTGTCGCGTTCAGCGGCAGCACCTGGTACTTCTCCGCCTCATGCCAGAAGAGGTTCTCCATCTCCTTCAGCTTCGCCGGGTACTTGGCGGCGACGTCCTCGAACTGCGTCCAGTCATTCGTGACGTCATACCGCTCCCAGGGGAAGCCGGCGGGATCGTCGCTCGTCGGTGCCAGCACATCCCAGGGCGGCCGCATGACCTTGGTGCTCGCGATGCAGCCGTCGTGGTAGATGGCGCGGTCGCCCATCATCTCGAAGTGCTGCGTCTTGGGCGTCGTGGGCGCATTCGCGTTCTTCGCATTGAGATGCCTTCATGTCCGATCCGCCACCCGTGCATGGCCATGCGCGGGCTACCCGGACAGACTTCCGTCCACCTTGCCCTGCCAGTTCGGCTTCATCAGGTGCTTCGGCCAGCGGCGCTTGGTGCACATCCACTCGTGCGGGCGTTCGCGGATCCAGGATTCGAACAAGGCGTTGGTCTTGCGCGTCATTTGCAGGATCTTCTGATCGTTCGGCGCGGTCGCGTCGTCAGCCGTGACGGGGGAGTGAAAAATCACCCGAAAGCGGGCACCGTCAAGGCGTTGGACCTGGACCGGAATCAGGTCACAGTCGAAGTGCAATGCCAGCTGCGCGGGCGTGACGGAGGTCAGCATGTCGTGACCGAAGAGGGGAACCGGTGCGCCGGAATCCACACGCTGATCGACGATCAGACCGACCGAGGTGCCCGACTTGAGGCGTCGCACCAGTTCCCGGGCGGCGTTGCCGCGTTCTATCATCCGATAGCCCAGGGCTTCCCGGGCGTTGCGCAACATCCGGTCCATACGCGGATTCTGCAGCGCGGTATAGACGACTGTCAGCGGTACGCCCAGGTGCGCAATGCTGCCCGCACCGATTTCCCAATTGCCGAGATGTGCGGTTACAAAGACGGCGGGTTTTCCGGCGAGGTCGAAGACCGGCAACTTGTCCGGCATCACAATTTCCAGGCGCTGGTCCGCCTGGGAGCCGCAGATCGTCGGCAGGTGGGGGTATTCCGACACAATCGAGCCCAGCGTACCCCAGACACCGCGGACGAGTTGATCGAGTTCTGCGGGGGTTTTTTCTGGAAAAGCCAGCTTGAGATTGCGCCGGATGAGGCGCGTTTTGTCCAGCCTCGGGCCGATGCGGCGCGCCAGCCGGGCCGCGATTCGCGACGCGGTGTCCGCTGGAAGCAAGCGGCTGATCGCACCGAGCAGGCCGACTATGCCCGCCTCCAGTGCCCAGAGCAGGCGCAGCAGGCGTGGGGAGTGGGTCTTGTGTTTGTCGCCGAGAATGAGTTTTGCCAAGGCGTCGCTATCCGTAGTCAATCATCCACCCGCAACGGCGGGGGCCACTATTCTGCGGGATGGCGCCGGCCATGACCAGATGGCGGTCTTGACCCGGGCGGGTATGAAGATGCGGGCGGGTCTAATATAATCGCGCCATTCATCGGAGGGTGCCGGCAGTGGATTACTGCGTCTTTATTCAGTCCAACGACAAACAGCACTTAGGTGCAGTGATTGCCCAGTACGCGCTGCGGCGCAACTCGCAGAACAACGACAAGTTTGACATCCGGGTGATGAACTACGATGACTTTCCGTTTCTGAAAGCACGGGAAGGTCAGTATTACCTGCGCGACGGCGGCAAGCGCCTGTGGGTGCGCGACGACCTGCAATCCTTCACGCCCACCCGTTTTCTGCCGCCGCAGCTGATGAACTACGAGGGACGGGCGGTGGTCATCGACCCCGATGTGTTTGCGCGTGCCGATATCTGGGAGCTGCTGTCGCACGACATGCAGGGCTATTCCATCCTCTGCCGTCCCAAGTCGGGCTCCAAGGGACGCCGCGGTTGCCTGGCGACCAGCGTCATGTTGCTCGACAACGCCAGCCTGACCCACTGGAAGGTCGAAGAGCAGTTCAATGCCATGTTTGAATTCAAGCGCGACTACATGCAGTGGGTGTGTCTCAAGTATGAAGACCCCGAAACGATCGGTTTCTTTGAACCGGAATGGAACGACTTCGATCACCTGACCGAAAACACCAAGATGCTGCACAACACCAAGCGCCGGCACCAGCCGTGGAAAACCGGTCTTCCGGTCGACTTTCGCGCCGCCGACACCTTCCGTCTGTTTCCACCCAGGCACTGGATGCGGCGGGCACGCCGCGCGCTGTTCGGTGACTATGGGCTCGCGGGCAAATACCATGAGCACCCGGATCCCAACCAGGTCAACTTCTTTTTTGGTCTGCTGAAAGAGTGCCTCGACAAGGGCATCCTCACCGAGGAGATGCTGCGCGAGGAAATGGCGCGCAATCATATCCGTCACGACGCCTTCGAAGTGCTGCAGCGCACACCGCCGCTGGCCGCCTGATTAAAGCTCCGGCTGGTTGATCTGACACCTAGGAGTACCCGCCCCGCAGGCGGCGCGCTGTCGCGCAGCAAACAGCCAAATTCTTTGCCAATAACTCCAATAGGTTACGTTTTGTTTGATGAGAGGCTGTCGGATTTGGAACTGATCTACTGCGCCGGTGGGAGAGCGCCCCATTTTCCCGATCCTTTTCGTCAAATAGCTACGGCTATTCTCCTCAAACGATCGAAAAAATGGCCTCGCCCTCCCACCTTGCTCGCTACGATCCCCCAAATCCGACAGCCTCCTAGTGTCGGGGTGACACCCCGAAGGTTGTGCTGACACCCCGTAGGTTGGGCTGAGGAACGAAGCCCAACCTAGGTTCAAGCCCTGAGACCTACGGTTCAAGCCTTCAACCTACGGTTCAAGCCCAACCTACGGTTCAAGCCGAACCCGCGGTTCAAGCTGAACGCACGGTTCAAGGCGAACGTTTGGCTCAGCTCAACGTAGGGTCAACCGAACATGCGGCGCAGTCCAGCCTGCCGCTCAGCCCAGCCTTGGGGTTGTTCCGGCCGGCGATGCGGTCTCGGCGGACCGTCTGTCCGCCTTCAGCTTGCGCCGGCCTGTGATTCCCGCTGGCCGACGCCTGGCGTGTAGCCGAAGAAGGGCTCCAGCTTCGCTGCTGTGAGCGCCTCGATTTCTGCCACCTGCCGGTCATCGAAGTAATCCCGGTAACCACCGACCTTGGCGCGCCGTACCTTGTAGCTGTTAGGGTTGGAGCGGTCCTTGGGCAGCATGCGCCCGCCGCTGAGCCAGAAGGTTTTCTTCTCTTCCATTTTTTTCATGTTCTCGTAGGAAGAGAACTCGACAGCGTCACGGATCTGCGCGGGGCTGGCGGGCGCGCCGAGAAAAGCCGCGAGCTTTTCCAGGGTTTCCGCGGGCTCGGCTTTCAGATCCTCGTAGCGCAGCAGGAAGAAGTCCTGCATGCGCGGTGCTTCCCGGCCCCACAGGTTGAGGAATTCGATGTTCTTCAAAAGGCCCGCATTCGGATCCATGACGAAGTCGAAGATGTCTACGTCGGCGCCGTGCTCCGGGTACTGGTTGATGGCTTTCTTGCTGGTCTTCATCCGGTACTTCCACTGGAAGAACTGCGACACGGCGACATCGCGCGGGTCGCGCGCCAGCAGGATGACCTTCTTAGCGTAGAAATCCACCTTGGAGTCGGTATGTCCGGTGTAATCGCGGACGTAGTTGTCGTGGGTAAAGAATATCCGCGGAATCTCAGCGTTGACGTTGTGGAAATTGTCGAAACTCATCAGCGCGCGCGGCGGAAGAGCGTAGATCTGCTGATACAGACGCGACAGCATGACGCGCAGCCAGGTGCGCCCGCTCTTGCCGAATGACACCACCACGATGTCGGCCTGCTGCAGCGTGCGGAACTGTTCGCGTCCGCGCAGTCTGCGTTCCGCCCTGAGCTTGTCGGCCTCGCTGGCGAAGGGCATGGACGCCCGCAGCAGCAGTCGGCTGGTTTTCTTCCACAGGGAACGAAGGGCCTGAGGCGCCGAGGAAAGCAGGTATGACATGGATAGACCGCTGCAAGAGACGGCGTGCAGACTACCGGTGCGGCCCGTTTTAATCAAGCAGTTATAGGGTGTGGGGGGTCTTTTTAGCAGTTTTTTTATGCCCCTAAAAACACAGCTTAACTACTTGATTTGCTATTAAAAACATTCATCACTCATGCTTGACACTTGTAAACCAGCTGGCCTAGACTGGCACGCTTCGCAGTTGCACTTCACACAACAACAACGCGGCTGACCGCCGGACGCGTCGGAAGAGGGTCGTATGCTGGAGAATTATCTGCCAGTACTGATATTCATGGCCGTCGGCATTGCCTTCGGGCTGGTTCCGGTCGCGGCCGGTTTTCTGCTGGCGCCGCGCAACCCCGACAGCGAAAAGAATTCCCCCTACGAGTGCGGCTTTGAAGCGTTCGAGGATACGCGCATGCGCTTTGACGTGCGCTATTACCTGGTGGCCATCCTGTTCATCATTTTCGACCTGGAGATTGCGTTCCTGTTTCCCTGGGCAGTGGTGCTCGACGAGATCGGCTGGTTCGGTTACGTCGCAATGATGATTTTTCTTGGCATCCTGGTGATCGGGTTTATCTATGAGTGGAAGAAGGGGGCGCTGGAATGGGAATGACGGCAAGTGCCGCACGGCAGGGCTGCGTGCCACGACCATCCCGACGGGCGCAGCTTGCGTTAGCTGAGTACGGAGCGGTTGCCTGATGGCCATCGAAGGGCTGCTCGAAGAAGGCTTCATTACCACGTCCGCGGACAAGCTGATCAATTGGGCGCGCACCGGATCGCTATGGCCCATGACCTTCGGCCTGGCCTGTTGCGCGGTCGAGATGATGCAGGCCGGTGCGTCACGCTACGACCTGGACCGTTTCGGTGTCGTGTTCCGCGCCAGTCCCCGCCAGTCGGATGTCATGATTGTCGCCGGTACCCTGTGCAATAAGATGGCGCCGGCGCTGCGCAAAGTGTACGACCAGATGTCGGAACCACGCTGGGTAATTTCCATGGGTTCCTGCGCAAACGGTGGCGGTTACTACCACTACTCCTATTCCGTGGTGCGCGGCTGCGACCGCATTGTGCCGGTGGACATCTACGTACCGGGTTGTCCGCCGACCGCGGAGGCCCTGCTGTATGGCATCCTGCAATTGCAGAACAAAATCCGACGCACCAACACCATTGCGCGATAAAGAGACCAGCCATGTCAGCGAGTGAACTCCTCAATCAGTTGCAGGAACGCTTTGGCGATACCCTGCTGGCGTCCGGCGTGGCTTTCGGACAGGTTACGGTTGAAGTCGCGCCGCAGGATCTGATTGTCACGGCGACGGCGCTGCGCGACGAGTCGCCGTTCAGGTTCGAACAACTGATGGATGTCTGCGGCGTGGACTACCTGGCTTACGGGGAAACGGAATGGGCAACGGATGAAACCAGCACCACCGGTTTCAGCCGCGGCGTCGAAGCCCGCGCGGCCGGCCGCCTGCCGGCGCTGGAAGAGGAACTGTCTACCGAGACGCCGCAGACCGAGCGGCGTTTCGCGGCTGTGTATCACCTGCTGTCGATCAGCAGGAACCGACGCCTGCGCGTCAAGGTGTTTTCGCCGGACGACCAGTTACCGGTCATTCCGTCGGTTATCGACGTGTGGAACTCCGCCAACTGGTTCGAGCGCGAGGCATTCGACCTGTACGGCATCATGTTCACCGGCCACCCGGACCTGCGTCGTATTCTCACCGACTACGGCTTCATAGGGCACCCGTTCCGGAAGGACTTCCCGCTCAGTGGCAACGTGGAAGTGATCTATGACGCGGAGAAACAGCGCGTGATCTACCAGCCGGTGAGCATCGAACCGCGCGTGCTGGTGCCGCGTGTGATCCGCGCCGAGGGCGACGTTGCCGTGCACGCCGACACCGCGGAGCAAGGCAATGGTTAAGGGGTTTGTACAACCGCCAAGTCGCGCCAAGTCGCGCCAAGTTTTTCTGTCGTGGTGTTTGCATGGTCAGACCGCGTATTCAGCCGCTGACCTGAACGGTTCGATGGTGAAGGTGGCTCCTGTAGTTTTCTTTGATACTTGGCGCGACTTGGCGCGACTTGGCGGTTAGCGCGGGTCTCCTACCAATGCCAGAAATTCGCAACTACACCCTGAACTTCGGCCCCCAGCACCCGGCCGCCCACGGCGTGCTGCGCCTGGTGCTCGAACTGGACGGCGAAGTGGTGCAGCGCGCCGATCCGCACATCGGCCTGTTGCACCGCGCCACGGAAAAGCTGGCCGAAAGCAAACCCTACAACCAGAGCATCGGTTACATGGACCGGCTCGATTACGTATCGATGATGTGCAATGAGCACGGCTACGTCATGGCGATCGAAAAGCTGCTGGGCATCGAGGTGCCGGAACGCGCCCAGTATATCCGCGTCATGTTCGACGAGATCACCCGCATTCTCAACCACCTGTTGTGGCTGGGTGCGCACGGACTCGACATCGGCGCCATGACCGTGTTCCTGTACACCTTCCGCGAGCGCGAAGACCTGATGGACTGCTATGAAGCCGTGTCGGGGGCGCGCCTGCACGCGACCTATTACCGGCCGGGCGGCGTCTATCGTGACCTGCCCGATCGCATGCCGCAGTACCAGGAGTCGCGCTGGCACGACAGCGACGACATCAATCGCCTGAATCAGAACCGCCAGGGCTCGTTGCTGGATTTCATCGAGGACTTTACCCGGCGTTTTCCGGCCTGCGTGGACGAGTACGAAACCCTGCTGACCGACAACCGCATCTGGAAACAGCGGACCGTGGGTATCGGTGTGGTATCACCGGAGCGTGCCCTGCAGCTTGGCATGAGCGGGCCGATGCTGCGCGGCTCGGGCATTGCCTGGGACCTGCGCAAGAAGCAGCCTTATGACGTGTATGACCGCATGGATTTCGATATCCCCATCGGCGTCAACGGTGACTGCTACGACCGCTACCTGGTGCGTATCGAGGAGATGCGCCAGGCGAACCGCATCATCAAGCAGTGCGTCGACTGGCTGCGCGCTAACCCGGGTCCGGTGATGAGCGACGATCGCAAAGTGGTGCCGCCGCCACGCGAAGAAATGAAACAGGACATGGAAGCGCTGATCCACCATTTCAAGCTGTTCACCGAAGGCTATTGTGTGCCGGAAGGCGAAGTCTACGCCGCGGTGGAGCACCCCAAGGGTGAGTTCGGGGTGTACCTGGTTTCTGATGGCGCCAACAAGCCCTATCGGGTAAAGATTCGCGCAGCCGGCTTCGCCCACCTGTCGGCGCTGGATGAAATGTCGCGTGGCCACATGCTGGCGGACGTGGTGGCGATTATCGGGACGCAGGATATTGTGTTTGGTGAGGTGGACAGGTGATTGAACTGTGTATTGAACGGCGTATTGAACCGCCAAGTCGCGCAAAGTCGCGCCAAGTATTTGAGTTTTTTTATTCGCTTCGTCAGGCGTCCTATTCATGCGGGAAGGTCAATGCCTCAAATGAGAATCGTCCATTTCAGTCGCTTGTAGAGACTTGGCGCGACTTAGCGCGACTTGGCGGTAAATAACCAAGGCCCCAGCATGCCAACAGAAACCTACGACATTCCGGACAAGATCAAAACCGAGATCGACCGCTGGCTAAAGAAGTATCCGCCCGAACAGAAGCCGTCGGCCGTGCTGGCTGCATTGCACGCCGTCCAGCACCTGGAAGGCTATGTCAGTGTGCCGCAGATGAATGCCGTGGCGGACTACCTGGATATGCCGCCGGTGTCGGTGTACGAGGTTGCGTCGTTTTATTCAATGATCGAAACCACACCGGTGGGACGTAACACGGTGGCGTTCTGCAATAATATTTCCTGCATGCTGTGCGGCGCCGACGAGCTGATCGAGCACGTCGAGAACAAGCTCGGTATCAGGCTGGGCCAGTCCACCAGCGACGGGCGTATCTATCTCAAGGCTGAAGAAGAATGCCTTGCGGCCTGTGTCGGCGCGCCGATGATGGCGGTAAACGGGCATTACCACGAGAACCTGACCATTGAAAAAGTGGACCGGATTCTGGAAGGACTGGAGTAGCGCATGACGAACCAGATCTGTTTTACCACGCTGCAGTTCGATCAGCCCTGGACCCTCAAGAATTATCTCAAGACCGGGGGCTACAAGGCCTGGAAGAAGATCCTCGCGGAAAAAACCCCGCGGGAAGATATCATCGAAGAGGTCAAGAAATCCGGACTGCGCGGCCGTGGCGGGGCCGGCTTTCCGACCGGTCTCAAATGGAGTTTCATGCCGCGCAATGCGCCGCTGCAGAAATATATCGTCTGCAATTCAGACGAGTCCGAACCGGGTACCTGCAAGGACCGCGATATCCTGCGCTACAACCCGCATGCGCTGATCGAGGGTATGGCCATTGGCGGGTACGCCATGGGCGCGACCGTGGGCTACAATTATATGCGCGGCGAGTTTCACCACGAGCCCTGGGAACGCTTCGAGCACGCCTTGAAGGAAGCCTACAAGGCCGGCCTGCTGGGCCGCGACATCCAGGGTTCGGGTATCGATTTCGAGCTTTACTCGCACCTGGGCGCGGGCGCCTATATCTGCGGCGAAGAGACGGCACTGCTGAATTCGCTGGAAGGCAAGAAAGGGCAGCCGCGGTTCAAGCCGCCGTTCCCGGCGAACTTCGGGCTGTACGGCAAGCCCACCACCGTCAACAATACCGAGAGCCTGGCCTCGGTACCCGCCATCATGCGTAACGGCGGCGACTGGTTCCTGGAACTGGGCCGTCCGAATAACGGGGGCGAAAAGATCTGGTGCGTATCCGGCCACGTCAATAAACCCGGCAACTATGAAATCCCGCTGGGGACACCGTTCAAGGAGCTGCTGGCGCTGGCCGGCGGCGTGCGCCACGGCCACAAGCTCAAGGCGGTGATTCCGGGCGGCTGTTCCATGCCGGTGATGCCCGCCGACGTGATTATGGGAACCGATCTCGACTACGATTCCCTGTCCAAGGCGGGATCGGCACTGGGTTCGGCCGGTATGATCGTGATGGACGATTCCACCTGCATGGTGAAGACGCTGATGCGCATTGCGCGTTTCTATTACGCGGAATCCTGCGGCCAGTGCACGCCCTGCCGCGAGGGCTGCGGCTGGATGTACCGGGTAATCAAGCGTATCGAACAAGGCCAGGGCAGCATCGAGGACATCGACCTGCTGGGGAGCGCCGCGGGGCAGATCGAGGGGCACACCATCTGCGCCTTCGGTGATGCCGCAGCCTGGCCGGTGCAGAGTTTCATCAAGCACTTCCGCCACGAGTTCGAGTATCACGTCAAGCATAAGAACTGCATGCCGGGTACCAGCAGTCACCGCAGCAGCGGCGAGGGGGCGGTGGCATGAGCGCCAAACCGGAAGCGGCCGCTGAAGACCTGCTGAACATAGAAATCGACGGTGTCGGCTACCAGGCCCGCAAGGGCGCCATGATCATCGAGGTCACCGACGACAACGACATCAGCGTGCCACGCTTCTGTTACCACAAGAAACTGCCGATCGCGGCCAACTGCCGCATGTGCATGGTCCAGGTGGAGCAGGGCGGCCGCGTGGCACCGAAACCGCTGCCGGCCTGCGCCACACCGGTAGCTGATGGCATGAGGGTCTGGACCACATCCGACTTCGCGCGGAGCGCGCAGCGCGCGGTGATGGAGTTTCTGCTGATCAACCACCCGCTCGACTGCCCGATCTGCGACCAGGGCGGCGAATGCGAACTGCAGGACCTGGCGCTGGAGTACGGCAGCGGTGTGTCGCGTTTCAGCGAGAACAAACGTGTCGTCAGGGACAAGGATTTCGGCCCGCTGATTGCCTCCGACATGACGCGCTGCATTCACTGCACCCGCTGCGTGCGCTTTCTGCAGCACATCGCCGGGTTCAAGGAAATGGGCGGTCTGGGTCGCGGCGAGAATGTCGAGATTGGCACCTATATCCAGCACAACATCGAGTCCGAACTGTCGGGCAATATCATCGACGTTTGCCCGGTGGGTGCGCTGACCTCGCGGCCGTTCCGCTTCAGGGCACGTTCCTGGGAAATGGACCAGACGGCGTCGGTGGCGCCGCACGACTGTGTCGGTTCCAATATCCACCTGCACAGCCGCGGTGGCGCCCTGCTGCGCGCGGTGCCGAAAGAGAACGAGGCCATCAACGAAGTGTGGCTGTCGGACCGCGACCGCTTTGCCTACGAGGGTGTCAACAGCGGCGATCGGTTGCAGCAGCCCATGGTGAAGAAAGCCGACGGTTGGCGGCCCGTGGAATGGGAAGAGGCGCTGCGCGTAGTCGCCCAGGCGCTACGCGAGCGCGTCGCCAGCCAGGGCACCCAGCAGCTGGGCCAGCTGGGCATACTGGTCTCGCCCAACGCCACGCTGGAAGAAATGAGCCTGGTCAACCGGCTCGCAGAGGGGCTGGGCGTGAGCAATATCGACCACCGTCTGCGCCAGAGCGATTTCAGCGGACAGGCCGAACAGCCGGTGTTTCCGTTCCTCGGCCAGACCATCGAGGAACTGGAGCACGTCAACGCCGCACTGCTGGTCGGCGCCAACCCGCGCAAGGACCAGCCGATTATCGGCCACCGCCTGCGCAAGGCCGCCAAGGCCGGCGCGAACATGATGGTTATTAACTCCGTGGATTTCGACGCTCACTTCAAGATCGCGCACAAAGCCATCGTCACGCCCGCGCGCCTGGTACAGTCGCTGGCGGGTGTGGCGGCGGCCCTGCTGCAGATCCAGAAAGCACGTGCACCGCGGGATCTGCGCGCGCTCATCGACCAGACGCTGCCCGATGCCACGGAGCAGGCCATGGCGACCAGCCTCAGCGAAGCGGGGCACGCCACTGTGCTGCTGGGCCTGAACGCAGCCATGCACCCGGCTTTTTCGATCCTGCGCGCACTGGCCGTGCTGGTGGCAAAGCTCGGTGGCGCCAGACTGGGCTTTCTGTCCGAGGGCGCCAACAGCGCGGGCGCCTGCCTCGCGGGCGTCTTGCCGCATCGCACCGTGGGTGGCGCGGTGCGGGCCGGCGTCGGCATGGACGCGGCGCAGATGCTGGCGCAGCCGCGCAAGAATTATCTCTTACTGGGCATCGAACCCGAATTCGACTGCGCCAACGGCGCCGCCGCGCTGGCAGCCATGCAGCAGGCCGAGTTCGTGGCCGCGCTGACACCGTTTGTCACCGGGCGCATGCGCGACTACGCCGACGTGCTGCTGCCGATCAACAGTTTTGCGGAAACCTCCGGCACCTTCGTCAACTGCGAAGGCCGCTGGCAGAGCTTTGTCGCTGCGTCGCGCGCGCCCGGCGGCAGCCGCCCGGGCTGGAAGGTGCTGCGGGTGCTCGGCAACCTGCTGAAACTGGAAGGCTTCGATGAGACGTTGTCGGAACAGGTGCGCGACGCACTGAGCCGCCAGCTGGGGGAGGTGTCGGTGGACAACAGCCAGTGCGGCGAAGCGGCCGGTACCGCAGCGCCCGGCAGTGGCCTGCAGCGTATCGCCTACCTGCCACTGTACGCGGTGGACGCCACGGTGCGCCGGGCGCCGGCGCTGCAGAAGACACCGGATGCGCATGTCGCTGCGCTTTGCCTGAACAGCGCCGATGCGGTCCGCCTGAAGCTCGCCCACGGCGACAAGGTGATGGTATCGGAAAAGAGCGGGTCGGTGCAGCTGAAGGTCATGGTCAGCGATGCGGTGGCTGCAGGCGCGGCGCTGCTGTCCATGGCGATTGAGGAAACCCTGCCACTGGGTGCACCCAACGGTACGCTGACGGTGACCAAGGTATAGGACTCGACTATGAGCGAAAGCAGCCTGATAGACTGGATCATAACCGGCGGCATCATTCTCGCCAAGGTCCTGCTCATCGTCTTGCCGCTGATGCTGGGTGTGGCCTACCTCACCTATGCCGAGCGCAAGATCATCGGCTACATGCAGATGCGCATCGGCCCGAACCGCGTGGGGCCACGCGGCTGGCTGCAGCCGATTGCCGACGCGGTGAAGCTGCTGATGAAAGAAGTCATCGTGCCGGCGCGCTCCAACAGCTACCTGTTCATCATTGCGCCGACGCTGGCCATCGGGCCGGCGCTGGCGGCCTGGGCGGTGATACCCTTCGGCGACGGCCTGGTGCTGGCCGATGTTGATGCCAGCCTGCTGTATATCCTGGCACTGACCTCCATGGGTGTCTACGGCGTCATCATCGCCGGTTGGGCGTCCAACTCCAAGTATGCCTTTATCAGCACCATGCGCAGTGCGGCCCAGATCGTCTCCTACGAAATCGCCATGGGCTTTGCGCTGGTGGGCGTGCTGATGGCCGCTGGCAGTATCAACCTGGGTGACATCGTCGAGGGCCAGCGTGGCGGCCTGCTGCACTGGTACTGGCTGCCGCTGCTGCCGCTGTTCGTGATCTACTTTGTCTCCGGCGTAGCCGAGACCAACCGCGCGCCCTTCGACGTGGCGGAAGGCGAATCGGAAATCGTAGCGGGTTTCCACGTCGAGTACTCCGGCATGGCGTTCGCGGTGTTTTTCCTTGCCGAATACGCCAACATGATTCTAATCGCCTTCCTGGCGGCGCTGCTGTTCATGGGCGGCTGGCTGTCGCCGTTCGAGGGCATTCCGGTGCTGGAACCGATGTTCCACTGGGTGCCCGGGCTGGTGTGGCTCGCGGCCAAGGCCTGCCTGTTCCTGTTCTGTTACCTGTGGTTCCGCGCCACTTTCCCGCGCTATCGCTATGACCAGATCATGCGCCTGGGCTGGAAAGTCTTCATACCGCTGACCATCGTCTGGCTGGTGGTGGAAGGCGCGGCCGTGACCGCCGGCCTGGGTCCCTGGTTCGATCGAGGGTGACCTGATGATCCCGGCCTTGAAACACTACGCCAAGAGCCTGCTGCTGTGGGAGCTGCTCAAGGGCATGCGCCTGACCGGCAGGCACCTGTTCTCCAGAAAGATCACCGTGCAGTATCCGGAAGAGAAGACGCCCCAGTCACCGCGCTTCCGCGGCCTGCACGCGCTGCGCCGCTATGCCAACGGCGAGGAACGCTGCATTGCCTGCAAGTTGTGCGAGGCGGTGTGCCCGGCGTTGGCCATCACCATCGAGGCCGCGCCACGCGCCGACGGCACCCGCCGCACCACGCGCTACGACATCGATCTGTTCAAGTGCATCTACTGTGGCTTTTGCGAAGAATCCTGCCCGGTGGATTCCATCGTCGAGACGCGCTTGTATGAATACCACTTTGAAAACCGTGGTGAGAACATCATGACCAAGGACCAGCTGCTGGCGGTCGGTGACAAGTATGAAAAACAGATTGCGGCGGACCGGGCGGCGGATGCGGCTTATCGATGAAAAGCCTACCGCTAAGTCGCGCTAAGTCGCGCCAAGAAAGCAATATAAGAACTTTGCGCGACTTCGCGCGACTTGGCGGTCAATAGCAAGGTCAACGAATATACAGAGTCTGGAAAACGAATGTCATTTGAAAAGCTAGTCTTTTACACGTTTGCGGCGATTCTGGTCTACGCGGCAACGCGTGTGATTACCGTGCGCAACCCCGTGCACGCCGCCCTGCACCTGGTGCTGGCGTTCTTCACCTCCGCCGGTCTCTGGGTGCTGCTGGAAGAGGAGTTTCTCGCCATTACCCTGGTACTGGTCTACGTCGGCGCCGTCATGGTGCTGTTCCTGTTCGTGGTGATGATGCTGGATATCAACCTGGCACCGCTGCGGGAAGGCTTCATAAAAAACCTGCCGGTTGGGCTGGTGGTGGCGGCACTGATGCTGGTCGAGATGGTCCTGGTTCTGCGCAGCAAGGCTTTCGACGCCGCCAGCATGCCCGCGCCCGTCGAGCACGCGGCCGACTACAGCAACACCCACGAACTCGGCAGCGTGCTGTACACGGATTACGTTTATCCCTTCGAGATCGCTTCGGTCATCCTGGTCGTGGCGATCATCGCCGCCATTGTACTGACCATGCGCAAGCGTCCGGGAACCAAGTCGCAGAACCCCGCCGAACAGGTCAAGGTGCGGCGTGAGGACCGGGTGCGGCTGGTGAAAATGGAGGCTGAGAAGCGGGATTAACCGCTAAGTCGCGCCACCCGCGCGAAGTTTTTGATTCATTCCAGGGAGTAAATGAATGACGGTTGGGCACGAGCAAGTTGGGCGAGCCGTCGTCGATGCGGCTATCCAGGTACACAGTGAACTTGGACCAGGACTGCTGGAGAGTACGTACGAGGCATGTCTGGCGTATGAGATCGGAAGGCGTGGTATCGAAGTGAGAACACAGGTAGCACTTCCGGTGCGTTACAGGGGTATGAGACTGGAAGCGGGTTATCGCGTGGATATGCTGCTGGATAGCTGCGTTATTGTGGAGTTAAAGGCTGTAGAGAGTATTTTGCCGGTGCATATGAGTCAGCTGTTGGGTTATCTGAAACTGAGTGGTGTCAGCTTGGGCTACTTACTGAACTTTAACGTAAAAAGCATGAAAGGCGGTATAAAGAGAGTCGTGAACAATTACCCCAGTACTTCGCGCGACTTAGCGCGACTTAGCGGTAAATAGACAAAATATGGAACTGGCAGATTTTTTAATTCTGGGTGCGGTGCTGTTCGGGCTGAGCGTTGCCGGCATATTCCTGAACCGCAAGAACGTCATCATACTGCTGATGGCCATCGAGCTGATGCTGCTCGCGGTGAACACCAACTTCGTCGCCTTTTCGCACTTTCTTGGCGATATCTCCGGGCAGGTGTTCGTATTCTTTATCCTCACGGTGGCGGCCGCCGAGTCGGCGATCGGGCTGGCGATCCTGGTGGTGCTGTTCCGCAACCGCCACACCATCAACGTCGACGACCTCGACAGCATGAAGGGGTAGGGCGTGGAAAGCATTTACCTGACCATCGTACTCGCGCCCCTGTTCGGCGCCATCGTCGCCGGCCTGTTCGGCAAACTCATTGGCCGCTCCGGCGCGCACTGGGTCACCATCCTGGGCGTGGCGACATCGTTTGTGCTGTCGGTCTACGTATTCAAGTACATGGTGATCGACGGTCACGACGCGTTCAACGGCCCCGTATACACCTGGCTGGTGACCGACGGCATCCAGATGCAGGTCGGTTTCCTGGTCGACCGCCTGACCACCCTGATGATCCTGGTGGTGTCCTTTGTTTCGCTGATGGTGCACATCTACACCATCGGCTACATGCACGACGATCCCGGTTACCAGCGCTTTTTCAGCTACATCGCGCTGTTCACCTTCTCCATGCTGATGCTGGTCATGTCCAACAATTTCCTGCAGCTGTTCTTCGGCTGGGAGGCGGTGGGCCTGGTGTCCTACCTGTTGATCGGCTTCTGGTACACGCGGCCCACGGCCATCTACGCCAGCCTCAAGGCCTTCCTGGTCAACCGCGTCGGCGACTTCGGTTTCCTGCTGGGTATCGCGGCAGTGGTGCTGTATTTCAACAGCCTGGACTATGCACAGGTGTTCGCCGCCGCGCCGTCGATGGCCGATGCGACCATTGAGATCTTTCCGGGTACCCAGTGGTCGGCGATGACCGTGATCTGCATCCTGCTGTTCATCGGCGCCATGGGCAAGTCCGCGCAGGTACCCCTGCACGTGTGGCTGCCGGACTCGATGGAAGGCCCGACACCCATCTCGGCGCTGATCCATGCCGCCACCATGGTGACCGCCGGTATTTTCATGGTGGCGCGCATGTCGCCGCTGTTCGAGCTGTCGGAGACCGCGCTCAGTTTCGTGCTGGTGATCGGTTCCATCACCGCGCTGTTCATGGGCTTCCTGGGTGTGGTGCAGAACGACATCAAACGCGTGATCGCCTATTCGACGCTGTCGCAGCTGGGTTACATGACCGTGGCGCTGGGTGTGTCGGCCTATTCGGTGGGCATTTTCCACCTGATGACCCATGCTTTTTTCAAGGCGCTGCTGTTCCTGGCCGCAGGTTCGGTGATCATTGCCCTGCACCACGAGCAGGATATCCGCAAGATGGGTGGTTTGCGTAAGTACATGCCCATCACCTACTGGACCTTCCTGATAGGTTCGCTGGCGCTGATCGGTTTCCCTGGTTTCGCCGGGTTTTTTTCCAAGGACAGCATCATCGAAGCCGTGCACGCCTCGCACATCGCCGGCTCAGGTCTGGCGTACGTGGCCGTGCTGTCCGGGGTGTTCATCACCGCCCTGTACAGCTTCCGCCTGTTCTTCCTGGTGTTCCACACCGAAGAGCGGTTTGACGACCACACGCGTGCGCACCTGCACGAGACACCGGCCGTGGTCACGGTGCCGCTGATCATGCTGGCCATTCCCTCGCTGGTGGCCGGGTACTGGATTGACCCCATTGTCTTCGGCGATTACTTCGGCAGCGCCATCTACGTCAGCCCGGAACACAATGTGGTGGGTCACCTGGCCGAGGAATATCACGGTGCAGGACGTTTCATCCTGCACGGCATACTGGGCCCCGCGTTCTGGTTCGCCATGGTTGGCCTGGGTACGGCCTGGTACGTGTATACGCAGAAACCCTCGATCGCGGCGGAGGCGGCCACCCGCTTCCGGGTGGTCTACCAGGTGCTGATCAACAAGTACGGGTTCGACCGCTTCAACGAGATCTTCTTCGCCGGTGGGGCGCGCGGTACCGGCTGGACGCTGTGGAAACTGGGTGACGTGCTGGTGATTGACGGTTTGCTGGTCAACGGCAGCGCCAGACTGGTGGGCTGGCTGTCCGGCGTCGTCCGCCAGGTGCAATCGGGTTACCTGTACCACTATGCGTTCAGCATGATTATCGGTCTGTTGCTGCTGTTGAGCTGGTTTATCTGGTTCGCGAAATGAGCTTTACCGCCAGGTCGCGCGAAGTCGCGCCAGGGAAACAAGAGATAACTTCGCGCGACTTGGCGCGACTTAGCGGTTAATAACCAAGGCTATAACGATGACCCAAATGCCAATCCTCAGTTTCGTCATCTGGCTGCCGATCTTCGGCGGCCTGCTGCTGCTGGCGCTCAAAGACACCGTCAATCCGCGTCCGCTGGCGCTGGCGGTGGCCATGATCACGTTCCTCACCAGCCTGCTGCTGTACAGCGGGTTCGACACCGGCACGGCCGCCATGCAGTTCGGGGAGAAGGCATCCTGGGTCCCCGCGTTCAATGTCTTTTACTATCTGGGTGTCGACGGCATCGCCATGCCGCTGATTATCCTCACCACCTTTACCACGGTGCTGGTGGTGCTTGCGGGCTGGGAAGTCATCAAGGAACGGCCGGCGCAGTACATGGCGGCGTTCCTGATTATGGAAGGCCTGATGAACGGCGTCTTCTCGGCGCTCGATGCGGTGCTGTTCTACGTCTTCTGGGAAGGTATGCTGATCCCGATGTTCCTGATTATCGGCGTGTGGGGCGGGCCGCGCCGCGTGTACGCCACCATCAAGTTCTTCCTGTACACCTTCCTGGGCTCGGTATTCATGCTGGTAGCGCTGATCTACATGTATACCCAGTCCGGCAGCTTCTCCATTCTCGACTTCCACACCCTCAAGCTGGGCATGACCGAGCAGGTGCTGATTTTCCTGGCCTTCCTGCTGGCGTTCGCCGTGAAGGTCCCCATGTGGCCGGTGCACACCTGGTTGCCGGATGCCCACGTCGAGGCGCCCACCGGTGGCTCGGTGATCCTGGCGGCGATCATGCTGAAGATCGGTGGCTACGGGTTCCTGCGCTTCAGCCTGCCGATCACGCCGGACGCGAGTCACGAACTCGACTGGCTGATTATCTTCATGTCGCTGACAGCGGTGGTGTACATCGCCTTTGTGGCGCTGGTGCAGCAGGATATGAAGAAACTGATTGCTTATTCGTCGATCGCCCACATGGGTTTTGTCACCCTGGGATTCTTCCTGATCTTCCCGTTGATGGATGCCCACGCCGGCAGCACGCAGGGTGCAGTGATGGGCATGCAGGGCGGCATGGTGCAGATGGTGTCGCACGGCTTTATTTCCGGCGCGCTGTTCCTGTGTGTGGGCGTGCTCTATGACCGCATGCACAGCCGTGAAATCGCCGACTATGGCGGCGTGGTGAATACCATGCCGGTGTTCGCGAGCTTTATGGTGCTGTTTGCCCTGGCCAACTCCGGCCTGCCGGGCACTTCGGGCTTCGTCGGTGAATTCCTCGTGGTCATCGCCAGCTTTAAGGCCAACGTCTGGTTCGCCGTGCTTGCCGCCAGCATCCTGGTCCTGGGGGCCGGCTACAGCCTGTGGCTGGTCAAGCGCGTGGTGTTCGGCGACGTCGGCAATGCCCAGGTGGCGCAGTTGCAGGATGTCAACGGCCGCGAAGCGGTAATCCTCGGCAGTCTGGCCTTCGTGGTGCTGCTGTTCGGCCTGTGGCCGGCGCCGCTGGTGGAGGTCATGCAGACCACCCTCGACAACCTGGTGGCCCAGGTTGCGATATCCAAGCTATAGGGAATGGCCATGACGATTGCTCCCAATGAGTTTGTAGTGCTGATGCCCGAGATCTTTGTGCTGTCGATGGCCTGCGCCATCCTGCTGCTGGATCTGTTCCTGGAGGACAGCGAGCGCGTGATCAGCTACTGGCTGACGCAGCTGACCCTGGTGTTTGCCGCGGTGATCACGCTTGCACAGAGTAATGGTCAGACAGAACTGGTGTTTTACGGCACTTATATCGCCGACCCGATGGCGGCTGCGCTCAAGGTATCGATCTACGTGGTTACCTCGCTGGCGTTCCTGTATTCACGCCACTATCTGAGTGACCGCAACCTGTTCAAGGGCGAGTACTACGTGCTCGGACTGTTCGGCATGCTGGGTATGATGATCATGGTGTCGGCGCACAGCCTGCTGACTGTTTATCTGGGGCTCGAGCTGTTGTCGCTGGTATTGTATGCCATGGTGGCGTTCAACCGCGATGCCTATCCCTGTTCCGAGGCCGCGATGAAGTACTTCGTGCTGGGCGCGCTGGCTTCCGGCATGCTGCTGTACGGCATGTCCATGCTCTACGGCCTGACCGGTACCCTGGATATCGAACTGATCGCCCAGGCGCTGGGCCGTGAGCCCATCGGTGCGCCAATGATCTTTACCACCACCTTTATTGTGGTCGGGCTGGCCTTCAAGCTGGGCGCGGTGCCGTTCCACATGTGGGTGCCGGACGTCTACCAGGGTGCCCCCACGCCCGTGACCCTGTATATCGGCAGCGCCTCCAAGATCGCCGCGTTCGCCATGGTCATGCGCCTGCTGGCCGAATCCATCGGCGCGCTGCAGTCGGAGTGGCAGGGCATGCTGGTGATCCTGGCGGTTCTGTCACTGGCGATCGGTAACGTCGTGGCCATTGCCCAGACCAATCTCAAGCGCATGCTGGCCTATTCGACCATCTCTCACGTCGGCTTCCTGCTGCTCGGTGTCCTCTCCGGTACGCCGCAGGGCTATGCGGCAGCCATGTTCTACATCATCACCTACGCGCTGATGGCCGCGGGCGCCTTCGGCATGATCATCCTGCTCAGCCGCGCCGGCTTCGAAGCCGACGAAATCGACGATTTCAAGGGACTCAACCAGCGCAATTCCTGGTTCGCCTTCATGATGCTGATCCTGATGTTCTCCATGGCGGGCGTGCCGCCGACCGTCGGCTTCTACGCCAAGCTCTCGGTGCTGGAAGCCGTCGTCGACATCGACATGCTGTGGCTCGCGGCTGTGGCGGTGTTGTTCTCGGTGATCGGTGCCTTCTACTATATTCGCCTGGTAAAGGTAATGTATTTCGACAAGGCCGAGGACGACGCACCGCTGGCGCCGCACTTCGACCTGCGCTTTGGTTTGAGCGCCAACGGCCTGGCCATCCTGCTGCTGGGCATGTTTCCGGGCAGCCTCATGACCCTTTGCCAGCAGGTCATGGGCTGACCGCTTGCCAGCAGCGTCACAACTCCTTACAATGCACGCTCCCGGTGCGGGGTGGAGCAGCCTGGTAGCTCGTCGGGCTCATAACCCGAAGGTCGTAGGTTCAAATCCTGCCCCCGCTACCACATTTAGAGACGCCCAGAACCTGGGCATACAGGTTCTGGCACTCTGCAAAGATGGTTTCGCCATCTTGAACTATCCGCACCTCGCCAAACAGGTCTGCCAGGGCCTGGCGAGTGGTTTGCGGAGATTCCTTGAATACCTCCGGTAAATTGTTCAGCAAAGCTTTGTAGCGCTCGACTATGCGAGGGATGATCATCGGCAGGTCCTTCGGTACATCTCTGAGCTGGCCCAGCAAGTCACGTTTCTCGGCTTCTGCAGTCACCAGCCGCCTACGTAGGGCGTCGGATAGGCCCATCTGAGCAATGGCGTCGGTGAGGCCTGGCGATCTCGCGTTCGACGGCCTGAAGGCGCTTCTGGGCGGTGTCGTCCGTCTTTTGGTCCTTGAGGTACTCCCTCGCGGCCTTCTGCATCGGTAAGCGTCTGGGCAACTACAGGATTGACCCTAACCGTTCAGGTCTTCCATTGT
>CAWFEQ010000002.1:0-124478 GCA_963814945.1 uncultured Gammaproteobacteria bacterium | reverse complement strand
GCCCTCTCACGGCGGCCACAGGGGTTCGAGTCCCCTACGGAGCGCCATCTTCGCATGCCCATCACCGGCCCCTACCCAGGTGAGCCCGGGCTCATGGATGTCTGTCGGCGCCCTTTACATCGGGCTAAACCGTACGTCGGGCTGAGGGGAGCGAAGCCCAACACCATGCGGCGCACCGTTGGGCTTCGCTGCGCTCAGCCCAACCTACCAATGACGGTCATCCGGGCGCAGGTTGTCCGGGTGTAGATTGTCATCGCACGTCCCCCGGTTTGTCACCGTTGCTCAAACAATGCGGCAAACGGTAAAGTGGCGCCGACAAACTTTTAATGCAACAGCCATGTCCGACCCGAGCAGCGCCGCAAGACCCGCCGGCTTGTGCAAACGTCTTGCCGCCCTTTTTTACGATACGCTGCTGTTGCTGGCGTTGTGGTTTGTCGCTGTTGCCGTCGTGCTGCCGCTGAACCGTGGCGAAGCCTTTGCACCGCACAACCCGCTGTTGACCACTTACCTCTTGTTTGTCGCCTTTTTCTTCTATGGCTGGTTCTGGATGCACGGCGGACAGACGCTCGGCATGCGTGCCTGGAAACTGCAGCTGCGCAACCTGCGTCCGGGGCGGCTGAGCTGGTGGCAGCTGCTGTTACGTTTTCTCGCCGCCGTACCGTCCGGCGTGCTGTTTGGTCTCGGTTACCTGTGGATCCTGGTAGACCGCAAACACTTGAGCTGGCACGACCGGTTGTCCGAGACCAGCGTGGTGCAACTGCAGGAAAACCCGCAACGGCGTGGTAGGTTGGGGTGAGCGCAGTGAAGCCCAACATTGTGCCGAGTACCGTTGGGCTTCACTGCGCTCAGCCCAACCTACGACCGAACCTACCGAACCCGGGGGTTCGCGACTTCAGGACGCCGCTGGCGATGCCGGCGAGCACGAGCAGCGAGGGCAGCAGTGCGCCCTGCGCCGGCGGCAGACCATAGACCAGCGCGGCGTGACTCGCCACGCCGGTCAACAGCTGGAACAGCAGGCCTGCGAGCACTGCTACCAGCAGGCGCTGCCCCAGCGGCCGCCGGCCCAGTGGCCCCAGCACCAGACTGACCGCAAGCAGCAGCATCACCAGCGCCGACAACGGCGCCGCCAGGCGCTGCCAGTAGTTCATGCGCAACGCGGCAACGTCACTGCCGTTACGCTGCAGGTAATCGATGTAGTCAGAAAGCTCACCCAGCGACAGCGAGTCACTGTCACGGGTCAGCAGTTTCGCCAGCCGCACATCCATCAGTGTCGGCCACTGCAACTGCGGCCAGTGTTCGAGTGCGACCCGGTCAGCGAGAAAGCGGCTTTCACTGACATCCTCCAGCAGCCAGTGACCGTCCTGCGGTCTGGCCCTCGCGGCAGCCGTCACCTGCTGCAGGCGCGGGCCCGGCGCAAGCTGATAAATCACCAGACCAGCGAGATCGCCGTTGGCTGCACTGCGCCCCACCTGGATAAAGCGTTGTCCGTCGCGCACCCAGAAACCGGCGTCCGACTGCACGCTGACGCCGGCAAAGATCGCTTCGCCACGCAACTGGCGCGCGAGCAGCTGGCTGTGCGGCGCCCAGCCCTCGCCCAGCACCAGCGCCACCAGTAACAACAGCGCGCCGGCCTGCAGCACTGCCCGTGCCAGACGTTGCGGCGAACAACCCGCGAGGCGCAAGGCATCCAGCTCGAACTGCGCGGCGAGGTTACCCAGCCCCAGCGACACGCCGATCACTGCCGCCATGGGAAACGCCTGCCAGGCGCGCGTCGGCACGCCCAGCAGCATATACAGCAGCGCGTCGCCCAGGCTGTAGTCGCCCCGGCCGATGTCGCCGAGCTCGCCCAGCAACACGAACAGCGCATCCAGCACGCTCACCACCAGCCACGCCAGTAGCGTGGCGTTCACCACGGCCTTGCCGATATACAGGTCCAGGCGCTTCATGCCGATGCGCGCCGCCGCCACGCGCGCCAGGGACGCAGCGCCAGCAGCAAGCCAACCAGGAAGAGCAGGTGCACCCACCACAAGCCCAGCGAGAGCGGCAGCACCTGGTGCGTGAGCCACAGCTCTGCCGTGGCCAGCAGGTTAAAATACACGGCAAACACCAGCACACCCAGCCACAGCGGGTAAAACCGACTGGTGGCCGGGCGAAAGCGGGCAAGCGGCACGGCGATCAGGGCCAGCACCAGCACACTCAGCGGACGCGATAGCCGGATCTGCAGTTCGGTGCGCGCGGCGGGACGCTCGTCCGGCCACAGTTCGCCGGTCTCCACAGCGTCCCATTTCCGTTCGCCAGTGACCGGCCGGGGGTGCAGACGCAAGGCGTACTCGGCGTAGTGCAACACCCGGTAGTCGGCCCGACCGGGCTTACCGTCGTACCGGTAGCCGTCCTTCAGCACCAGGTAGCGATCGGCGGCGTTGTCCGCCTCCCGCAGCAACGCGTGCCGCGCCACCAGCACCTGCGGCCGGCCGGGCTGCTGCATGTGGACGAACACATCGTCGAGCTCGCCGGCCCGCTGACCGCTGCGTTGCGCATACAGCAGCCACTGCCCGTTGCGCAACACATGGAACCGCCCTGCGCTCAGGTCGTCGGCTTCCAGGTGTTGTCGTGATTCGGCCCGCAGCCGGTAACCCTGTTGCGCAGTGCGCGGTACCAGGAACAGACTCAACAGTCCCACCAGCAGCGTCGCCAGTAATACCGGCAGGGCAATGGCGCGATACAGCTGCTGCAGCCCGATGCCGCTGGCGCCCATAGCCAGCGTTTCGGAATCGCGGTTGAGGCGGCCGAACAGCCACAGCAGTGCCAGAAACAGCGTCACCGGCAGCAGGAAGACAAAGAAGGCCACCGACTTCAATCCCAGCAGGTAGAGCACTGTGCCTGCGGGCAGCTGGCCGCTCGCGGCCTGACCCAGATACAAGGAAAAGCGCGCCGTCACCAGGACCAGCCACAGTACCAGCGTGAACACCAGCCAGTATTGCAGCAATTCCCAACTGAGATAGCGGCGTAGAACCGATGACATGGGTACCCGGCAAAAAGTTTTGGGCGGCGCAAGCGCATCCAGTACACTAGGCCGAATAACGTCTGGCAAGCATACCAGCAAGCAAGGAGCACACCATGGATTTCAACGTCAAATGCGGCGATGCCGACAAACTGCGCAGCGGTTGCGTAGTAGTCGGCGTGTCTGCGCCGCGCCGCCTGTCGGCCGCCGCCGAACGCCTGGACAAGGCGAACCGCGGCCAGTTGACTGAACTTCTGAAAAGCGGCGACATCGGCACCGACTGCGGCGACACCACGCTGGTGCACAGCCCCAAGGGGCGCACCCAGGCGCGCCGCATCCTGGTGGTCGGCTGTGGCAAGGACGAGCAGCTGTCGCCGAAAAGCTTTATCAAGCTGGCGGGTGACGCCACCAGAGCGCTGAAAAACAGCGGCGCCACCGACGCCCTGTCCTACCTCGTCGAACTGGAGGTCGAAGAGCGCGACCTGGCGTGGAAGGCACAGCAGATCGTGATGGCGAGCCGCGACGCCGTGTACCGTTTTGACGAACTGAAGAGCAACAGCAAGGCACCGAAACGCAAGCTGCGCCGCCTCAGCATCGCCGTCAGTTCGCACGAACACGCCGAGGCCGCCAAGGCCGGCATGGACAGGGGCATCGCCATCGCCAACGGCACCGATCTGGCGCGCACTCTCGGCAACCGCCCGGGCAACCGCTGCACCCCCAGCGACCTCGCCGAACAGGCCAGGGCGCTGAAGAAAACGCACCCTGCTCTCAAGGTCGACGTCCTCGATCAGAAGGATATGGAAAAGCTCGGGATGGGTTCGCTGCTGTCGGTGGCGCGCGGCAGCCGCCAGCCACCCAAGCTGATTGTCATGCAGTACCACGGCGGCAAAAAGAGTGAAAAACCGGTGGTGCTGGTCGGCAAGGGCGTGACCTTCGACTCTGGCGGTATTTCCATCAAACCCGGTGCGGCCATGGATGAAATGAAGTTCGACATGTGCGGCGCCGCCAGCGTGCTGGGCAGCGTCTCCGCAGTGGCCGCGATGCAGCTGCCCATCAACCTGGTGGGCGTGATTCCCGCCACGGAAAACCTGCCGGACGGCAACGCCAGCAAACCCGGTGACGTGGTCACCAGCATGAGTGGCCAGACCATCGAAATACTCAACACCGATGCCGAGGGCCGCCTGATTCTCTGCGACGCACTCACCTATGTAAAAAAATTCAACCCCGAGGTGGTTATCGACATCGCCACCCTGACCGGCGCCTGCGTGGTCGCGCTGGGCCACTACGCCACCGGGCTGCTGGGCAACGACCAGCCGCTGGCCGACGCTCTGCTCGCCGCGGGCCAGACCGCCTGCGACCGTGCCTGGCAACTGCCGCTGTGGGAAGAGTACGACGAATCACTGGCCAGCAATTTTGCCGACATGGCCAACATCGGCGGCCGCAGCGCCGGCACCATCACCGCCGCCTGCTTTCTGGGGCGTTTTACCAAAGACTATCGCTGGGCGCACCTGGACATCGCCGGTGTGGCCTGGGACACCGGCAAGAACAAGGGCGCGACCGGGCGGCCGGTGCCGCTGTTGATGCAGTATTTGATGGATCGGGTGAATGGTTAACCACTGAGGCGCGCAGGGGGGGTTAAAAATGGATTTTTTTTCACCGCTAAGTCGCGCCAAGTCGCGCTAAGTTTGCCACGGCCTACTTGGATTCCTGCTGTGTCGGTGCTTTTTTCTCTGGAAACCAAACGTATTTAACTTTAAGAACTTCGCGCGACCTGGCGCGACTTGGCGGTTAACAAAGCAGGCCAAACTAATGACCGAAGTCGATTTCTACATACTGGCAAGCAAAGATCCCCAGGCGCGTGCCCGGTTCGCCTGCCGGCTCACGGACAAGGCCTACCGGCTGGGACACCGTGTGTACATCCACACGGAATCGGCGGAACAGACCAGGCAGCTCGACGACCTGCTGTGGAGCTTCCAGCAGAACAGTTTCATCCCGCACGGCGTCTACCAGGCCGAAGGCGACAACCGGCCGCCGGTGCAGCTGGGTCACGACAGCGAGCCGGATGCCAGCCACGCGGTATTGATCAACTTCGCGCCCGAGGTACCGCTGTTCTTTTCCCGTTTTGAGCGCGTGGCCGAACTGGTCAACGGCGAGGAAAGCATCCGCCAGCAGAGCCGGCAGCGTTACAGCTTTTACAAGGAACGCGGCTACGCGCTGCGCACGCACGAGATCAAGAACTGATGAGCTCAGACAGCGCTAAACCTGATGACCAGCACATCCCGGTGCTGGAAAACCCGCTGACCCTGGAGCAGCTTGAAGCCGAAGCCGTCCCACCCGAACCGCCGCTGCCCGACCTGACCGACCAGGAGATCGTGGGCCGGCTGCTGGAGAACCCGGGCGTGCAGAGCCTGCTCGACGACATGTCGGAAGATCTGCAGAAGCTGGTGTCGTGGAAAATGGAAGAGCTGCTGAAGGAGCAACTGAGCCTGCTGATCAAGCGGGCGGCCGAAGAAAGCGCGCCAAGACTCGCCGCGGACATCCGCACCCAGTTGCAGCTGGCACTGCCCGGCCTGCTCGCCAACATGGTCGAGCTGGCACGCAACCCGGACGAGCCCGAGTAACACCGCACCAGGAGCCTGGCCGCGAGAGCGCGCCGCGCGTTCTGCGGTATAATCGCGGCTCAATTTCCCGAACCAGAACAACGCCGCTGATTTGCATGGAAAAGACCTACAACCCGCACAGCATCGAACAACGCTGGTACCAGACCTGGGAAGAGCACGGCTACTTCGCGCCCGCCGGCGATACCACACGGCCGCCGTACTGCATCATGATCCCGCCGCCCAACGTCACCGGCAGCCTGCACATGGGGCACGCTTTTCAGGACACACTGATGGACGCGCTGACGCGTTTTTACCGCATGCGTGGCTACAACACCCTGTGGCAGCCCGGTACCGACCACGCCGGCATCGCCACCCAGATGGTGGTCGAGCGCCAGCTGGAAATTGAAAACAAAACCCGCCACGACCTCGGCCGTGACGCCTTCATCGAGCGTGTCTGGCAATGGAAGAAAACCTCGGGCGGCCAGATCACCCAGCAGCTGCGGCGCATGGGCGCCTCGGTGGACTGGGCCAGCGAACGCTTCACCATGGACGAGGGCCTGTCCGAGGCGGTGAAGGAAGTGTTCGTGCGCTTGCACGAAGAAGGTCTGATCTACCGCGGCAAGCGCCTGGTGAACTGGGACCCGGTACTGCACACCGCGATCTCCGACCTGGAAGTGCTCTCCGAGGAAGAGAACGGCAACTTGTGGCACATGCGCTACCCGCTGATCAACGGCACCGGCGACCTGGTGGTGGCCACCACCCGCCCGGAAACCCTGTTGGGCGACTGCGCCGTGGCAGTGCACCCCGGCGACCAACGCTACAAGCACCTGCTGGGCGAATTCGTCGAACTGCCGCTGACCGGCCGCCGCATCCCCATCATCGCCGATGACTACGTCGACCCCGAATTTGGCACGGGCTGCGTGAAGATCACCCCCGCGCACGACTTCAACGACTACGCCGTGTGGCAGCGCCACCGCGACGAGAAAGCCATCGCCGAACAACCACACGGCGGACTCATCAACGTGTTCACCGCCGACGCCACTATCCGCGACACCGAGGACGGGGAAATCGACCTGATTCCGGTCGCCTACACCGGCCTGGACCGCTTCGCGGCACGCAAACAGATTGTCGCCGACCTGGGTACTCATGGCCTCCTGGAAAAAATCGACGCCCACAAACTCGTGGTGCCCAGAGGTGACCGCTCCGGCTCGGTGATCGAGCCCTTCCTCACCGACCAGTGGTACGTGAAGATCCAGCCGCTCGCCGGGCCCGCCATCAGGGCCGTGGAGGACGGCCGTCTCCGCTTTGTGCCAGACAACTGGAAGAACACCTATTACGACTGGATGCGCAATATCCAGGACTGGTGTATCTCGCGGCAGATCTGGTGGGGCCACCGCATCCCCGCCTGGTACGATGCCCAGGGCAATGTCTATGTGGGCCGCTCGGAGGCCGAGGTGCGCAAGCAGCACAGGCTGGATGACAGTATCACCCTCAGCCAGGACGAAGACGTGCTGGATACCTGGTTCAGCTCTGCGCTGTGGCCTTTCTCCACCCTCGGCTGGCCGCAGCAGACCGAACGCCTGCAGACGTTCTATCCCACCAGCGTGCTGGTCACCGGCTTCGACATTATCTTCTTCTGGGTGGCACGCATGATCATGATGGGCCTGAAGTTCATGGACGCCGCGCCCTTCAAAGAAGTGTACATCCACGGCCTGGTGCGCGACGCGCACGGCAACAAGATGTCCAAGTCCAAGGGAAACGTGCTCGACCCCATCGACCTGATCGACGGCATCGACCTGGAGGCGCTGGTGGAAAAGCGCACCGGCGGCCTGATGCAGCCGCACCTGGCGGAAAGAATCGCCAGACAGACGCGCAGGGACTTCCCCGACGGCATCCCCTCGTTCGGCACTGACGCGCTGCGCTTCACCTTTGCCGCCATGGCCTCCACGGGCCGCGACATCAATTTCGACCTCAACCGCACCGAGGGTTACCGCAACTTCTGCAACAAGCTGTGGAACGCCGCCCGTTACGTGTTGATGAACACCGAGGGCCAGGACTGCGGACAGGCCGGCGGCGAGGTGGCACTGTCCAGCGCGGACCGCTGGATCGTCTCGCTGCTGCAGCAGGCCGAACAACAGGTCGTCGACGCCTTCGTCAACTACCGTCTCGATCTCGCGGCACAGACCCTCTACACCTTTATCTGGGACGAATACTGCGACTGGTACCTGGAACTGTCCAAGCCAGTGCTGAACGACGAACGTGCCCGCGACGCCGCACGCCGCGGCACCCGCCAGACGCTGGTGCGCGTGCTGGAAACCATCCTGCGCCTCGCGCACCCCATCGTGCCCTTCATCACTGAGGAAATCTGGCAGCGCGTCGCGCCGCTGGCGGGCAGCACGGGTGAAACCATCATGCACCAGCCCTACCCCACCGCCGAGCGCAAGGCCATCGACGCAGCCGCCCTGGCGGAAATCGACTGGGTCAAGCAGTTCGTGCTGGGTGTACGCAAAATCCGCAGCGGCATGAACATCGACCCGCGCAAAGCGTTGCCCGTGCTGCTGCAGAATGGCAGCGAACAGGACTGCCAGCGACTGGACAGTAACCGCCACTACATCACCGCTCTGGGCCGGGTTGCATCCATCGAATGGCTGGACGACCAGGAAGGACCGGAATCCGCTACCGTACTCATCGGGGAAATGAAGCTGCTCATTCCCATGGCCGGTCTGATCGACAAGCACGCCGAACAGGCGCGCCTCAGCAAGGAACTGGACAGGAAACGCGGGGAGCTCGAGCGCACTGAAAGCAAGCTGGGGAATGCGAGCTTTATTGACAAGGCACCTGCTGCCGTGGTCAAAAAGGAGAAAGCCAAGGCCGATGGGCTGCAGTCTGCTATCCGTCAGCTGGAGGAGCAGCTTCTGAAAATCGCGGCCTTATGAGCCACGGCACCTCCTTCCGAATCCCCCCAATATTGGGTTGGTTTAGCAGACAGGACAACTATGCGACCTTGTCGAGAATGCCAGCACGAAGTATCTGAGCAGACTGCGGCCTGCCCTCACTGCGGGGCTCCGTTCCCTGCGAAGGAGAAATGGGACGGGTGGGGTTTTGAGTACAAGTCAGAAGCCACACTTCTTGGACTACCCCTGCTTCACATATCCTTCAAGTTTCGTCCGAACCGCGTCCCTGTACCTGCTGTAGGTTTCATCGCCATCGGCCAGTTTGCCGGTGGCATCTTTACGCTTTCCCAGTTTGGTGTGGGGCTTATCAGTATCAGCCAGTTCACCATTGCCACGTATGCACTGGCCCAGTTCGCCGTTGCCTATTCGTTGATTGCCCAGTTTGGAATCTACATTCATGAAGGGCATGGCCAGGTGGTTACAAGCTTAAGCAGACTTCTGGCAATGCTCTAACAGGCACGCGCGCCTTGGCTGCGCGATCAGGTCAGCAAGAAATATCAGCGCATGCGTCTAAACGAAGCACAAATTACCTATTTGAATAGAAGGCAAAAGTTATTGCGATCATAGCGTTATGTCGGCCCGAGGCTGCTGCCTGGCATAATTGGATTTGCCGCCTTCCTGTATGTAAACTCGCCTTTGTTAGTCAACCCGTATGAGGTCTTGTCAAGGTTCGAATCCGGATCTGTCAAACGCTCGACGTTGGAAATGATGGCGCTGCTTCTGCCCATAATGTTTATGTTGGTTTGTGTTCTACTTATTGCGCCTGTCGCAATCATGTACGCAGCATTTTCAAATGAAAAGAAGTATATGGAGATTGTGAGAGAAATCGAAGGCGCTAGAACTGACATGGGCCGGGAGTGAAGGTTGACAACCGAAGCGATACTGATTGCGTATGAAATCGCTTGAGTTCTCCCAATCATTGCAGGAATCCCGCTGTGGGAGCGGCCTTTTATGCCCTTGAGGGTGCCTGGCCGCAATTCGCGCCGAGGGACGGCGTTTATGCCCGGCTCGGGTGCTCCTGCAGGTGAATTCCAGACACCTGTAGCAATAGCCTTATGCAACCGCCAGGTTCTCTCATAGATTACCGGGAACGGAAGTCTCCCGGCATTCTTTGCGCAGGCATAACAACCGGCTAGAATCACAAATACGAACCCTGCCGACCAACTGAACCGTACCCCATTTCGGAGGAGGCGCGACATGAAACTGCACGTCACTGCCTTGTCATTAACGGCCGGACTTCTCTGGGGCGGAGCAATCCTGCTGGTTGCCTGTGCAAATACGGTCTGGCCGAATTACGGCCGGGCTTTTCTCCAACTCACCGCATCAATATACCCGGGCTACCACCCCGGCACCGGTATCGGCTCCGTCATAACCGGCACGCTGTACGGGTTGATTGATGGGGCGATCGGGGGGGCTATTTTTGCCTGGCTCTATAATTTGCTCGCCCGCCAGCACACAAGCGACACAAGCTGATTTGGCCATAGCGATGTGCGGCAAGCACAGCCGCGTGCTCCTCACAGCGAACCTTATATGCCAAAGACTACTGAAACATACTGGAATCCGCTGCTGCCAGCGAACCTGTACCGTTGGAAACGTGTCGCCGGAATGGAAGGTGTTGCCGACGAGGTGACGCTTGCTATTGATGAACGAACAGGAGACTACACGAGGCTTACACGTTTCAGGCCAGGGGCAGATACTGCTGCGTTTGGCCCCAAGCGTCACGACTATCCGGAAGAGATACTGATCATTGAAGGCAGGCTCTATGATGCCGCCTTCGACAGGTGGCTGACGGTGGGAGATTATGCCAGCAGACCGCCCGGTGAACTGCACGGTCCCTTCAGGACTGATTGCGGCTGCGTCGTCCTTGAGATGTCCTTTCCCGGCCAGGCCGCGGGCCAAGACAAAGAGGCATAGCGGGTCGCTTCAGGGGGTGAACAGATTGGAAATCAGAAACGCTACAAAACATGATTGCCAATCGATCGCTGAACTGGCTCTCATGGCGGGCGAAGGTATACCGGCTTATTTCTGGGAACAATCACAACGGCCCGGCCAGGACATACTGGATGTCGGTCGAGAAAAGGCGGCCTCCGATACCGAAAACTTTTCCTATCGCAACGCGCACCTGGCTGTAAGCGGCGGGAACATTGCCGGCATGCTGCTCGCTTACCGCCTTCCCGATCAGGAAGATGCTGAACCCCTGGACGACTTACCCGGCTTCCTTCGTCCCTTCATCGAACTGGAGCAATGTGTACCGGGCAGTTTCTACATCAACATGCTGGCCACGTACCCCACATACAGAAACCAGGGCATCGGGAGAACGCTGATGGGCATTGCTGATGATTTGGCTGCAAGCGTCGGATGCACACTGCTCAGCGTCGAAGTATTTGAACAAAATAAAGGCGCACTCAGATTGTACCAGCGACTTGGATATGCCGTGCTGGAGAAACGTCCGGCGATACCTCACCCGTGTCACCCGTACACCGGCGATCTTGTATTGCTGACGAAAATTGTTGTGTCCGGCAGTGACACCCGACCCATAGGAAACTGAGTCTAATGACCGTTACGAATACACAATCCGGCACAAATGTGCATGAACTCGCCGACGGAATATATCGCATTAACACGCCGGTCAGGTTCGAAGGCGCAGGCGGGTTTACCTTCAACCAGTATCTGATTGTGGATGATGAGCCCTTGCTGTTCCACACCGGTCCACGCAAGCTGTTTTCGCCCGTCTGCGAGGCGGTGGCGAGCGTGTTGCCCGTGGAAAGACTTCGCTATATTGCCTTTTCCCATGTTGAAGCCGACGAATGCGGCTCGCTGAATGAGTGGCTGGCCGCGGCGCCGCAATCTGTGCCGCTGTGCGGCGCTGTGGCAGCCATGGTATCGATCGATGACCTCGCGGACCGGGCGCCCCGCGCGCTCGCCGATGGCGAGTTGCTCTCGCTGGGCAGACACGCCGTGCGCTGGTTCGACACACCACACCTGCCACACGGCTGGGATTGCGGCTTTCTGACAGAGGAACATACCGCTACGCTGCTCTGTGGCGACCTGTTCACGCAGGGCGGCGCCGATCTCCCGGCCGTTACGGAAGCGGACATTCTCGGACCAAGCGAAGCGTTCCGCCGCAGGATGGATTACTTCTCTCACACGAAGAACGCAGGCAGCATGCTTGAGAAGCTGGCTTCAACAAACCCGACAACGCTGGCGTGCATGCACGGCAGCGCATGGCGCGGGGATGGCGGAGAATTGCTGCGAGAACTCGCCAAGGCGCTATCGGCCTGATTCAGGCCCTGCCTGGCTGATATGCACAGGATCGGTATCATATCCGATACGCACGGTCTGCTGAGAGACGAGGCTGTCGCCTGTCTCAGGGGCTCGGAGCTCATTATCCATGCCGGCGATATCGGCTCTGCCGCGGTGATTTCGGGTCTTGAAGAACTCGGCCCGGTCAAAGCAATCCGCGGTAACGTGGACAGAGGTGAGTGGGCCAGGGCGTTTCCGGGGCACGCAGTCATAGAAGTGGCGGGCCAGCGGATTTACGTCATTCATAATCTCAAGGAGCTGGACCTCGACCCGGTCGCGGCGGGATTTAGGGTGGTGATCTCCGGGCATTCTCATATGCCGAAGTCCCAGGAATCGGACGGTGTTCTCTATGTAAACCCCGGCAGCGCGGGCCCACGACGTTTCAGGTTGCCGGTGGCTGTCGCTACACTCTCTATAGCTGGCGCGAGCGTTTCGGCCAGGATCCATCCGCTGACGATATGAAACGGTCTCCTGATGCCGGGGCCACGCCAACCCCGGCGGGTTTCAGCGACGATTTCCAGCTGCAGCGGCTGGCACCCGACAAACTGCGGGCAACGCTGTCGGCGCACGGTTCTGCGACGCCCTTTGCCGATGTCATCGGGCAGTGGCGGAACGACAAGGCCTTTCGTTCGTTCTGGAGCGCCTCTCTTCGCGACGTGCCGTTCGACGCCTACTGCTGGGAGGTGCCGCCGCTGACCCGGGATGTGCTCGGCAGACCGTTTGAGTGCGTGTTCGTCGAAAGCCCGGCACTCGCGCGGACAGCACCTGACCCGGGGCCGTTCGCCGCATACTTTCGCGAGGAGCCCGGGTGTAACGCCGTTGTCTTCGAGAACCTCGGGGGGGACGCCGCACTGGTTGCCCCTTGTCCTCATGGCGACCTGGACAGCGCTACGCACCTCGCCACCTTTGTCCGTCGTGCACCCTTGTCGCAGGTTGACGTGCTCTGGCAGCTGGTGGCGCAGGCGCTGGAGACGCGCCTTGGCGATGCGCCCGTGTGGCTGAGTACCGCCGGCCTCGGCGTATACTGGCTGCACGTTCGCCTGGACTCGCGGCCCAAGTACTACCGTCATCGCCCGTATGCCGATGCGCGGTACTGGAAAGCGCAGTGAGAAGTCACGGTTGCATAATAAACGCGCCGGGATTCGACCGAACTCTGTTGTCTACAGGTCACCTGGCGCGTAACGGCTCTGTTGGTGGAATTCACATCGGGTGACATCCAGCACGCGTGCGTGGGTTGGCGCTGAGCACGGCGAAGCCCAACGATCAGCAGTCCGGCGTTGGGCTTCGTGCCTCAGCCCAACCTACATTTATGCAATGATTGGGAGAACACGCCATCGGCCTGGCGATACGCCCAGGAGCGGTTTCTTCGTGCGGCAATAGAGCCTATTATTGGTCCGGTATATTGTCAGAACACAGGGAAAGGAAGCATGCGGCGCAAGACAGTTGTTGCCCCTAAAGTAGTCATGCAGACGAGTCGCAGGCAACAGGTCCTGTGGACCATGCTGCTGGTCGCCGGGTTTCTACTGGCGATCTGGTACAGTTTTGACTATGGCCGCAGGCAGGCGCAGACCGGCACTCCCGTAGAGATCGGACAGGACCGCGAATCCGCTCAGCACATCACGGCGCTCGAAGAGGAACGCAAGGGACTGAAGACGCGTGTCGCTGAACTGGAGAAAGCCAATCAAAACCGCCAACAGGCGCTGGAGACGGCCAGGGCCCGGATCCGGGCGCTGGAGGAAGCCGGGGCCGCGCAGGGCGGTACCCCCGAAGTCGAACAGCCCGCCCCCGTCCCCCAGGCAGACGACAACGGGTTGCAACTCTCGGCGGTCCACATCGAACGTACCGATTCGGCTGACCGCTTCCGGTACAGCTTTTCGGTGCTGTACACCGGTGCAGACTCGGACCTGGTGACAGGAAATATCTGGATAGCCGTCAACGGTCTGTCCAATGGCGAACCGAAACGGCTGCAGCTGAACAGCGTCTCTGCGAACAGCCGCCCATACCTGAAAATGAGCTTTAAGGGACAACAGGACGTTGAGGGAGAAGTGATGCTGCCCGCCGCGTTTATTCCCCGGAACATCACGATCGAAGCCAAACCCTTTGACAAGCGATACCGGGAAGCCACCGGGAAATTCGACTGGATGGCGGGCGGCTGATCATTCTGGATAGCGGGAATCAGCATGCGATACCTTGTCATTGTCCTGTCGCTGGTCCCGATGCAGGCCTGCAGCAACAGGCAAATGTATGAGGCGATACAGAACCGACAGAGAGTCCTCTGCCAGGAGGTCCCCCGCTCCGAGTACCAGAAGTGCATGGAAGAGGCAGACGAAAGCTACCGGACCTATAAGCAGGAGCGGGACAAAGTTGAAGGCACTGAATGATTGACAGGTCAGGGGACCTGGCATCGCCGCCAGGTGGGTCGTATGTATTTCCGTATCGCCGCTGATCTGATTGTTGTCCTGCACCTGGGATTTGTATGCTTTGTGGTGGCCGGTGGCCTGCTGGTACTGAAGTGGCGCTGGGTGGCCGCGATACACGTTCCTGCCGCGGTGTGGGGCGCGCTGGTTGAGTTCGAGGACTGGGTCTGCCCGCTCACGCCACTGGAACAGCAGCTGAGGCAGGCCGGGGGGCAGGCTGGCTACGGTGGTGGTTTTGTCGAGCGCTACCTGATACCCGTGTTGTACCCGGCTGGCCTCGACCGGGAGGTGCAGGTGGTGCTTGGGACAGTGGTGTTAGCAACAAACCTTGCCATCTATGGCTGGATCATCGCGCGTTGCACAGACCGCGAGAAGGACAACTGACAATGGAGACCGCGCAGCGTACGCCGGCAGTCCAGCCATGACGTCGAAAATGACCGTAGGCGTGGCACTTGGCAGTCGCGCTTTGGCCGATAAGGCGCAGCATAATCCGCCAGCGAGGGGGGAATACAGACGTGCCCAGGGCCGAATGAGATGCCAAGCCTGACGGTCCTTATCGACGCCGTGATAATCGGGATCAGCCTGATTGCCACGGTTAACCACTTGATTATGGCTGCCATACTCAGGGACAGGACGCTGCACCTGGCGTTTGCGCTGATGGCGCTAATGGTTGTGGTATTCCAGACTGCGACCCTGTTCAGTTATCACAGTACATCGGTTGCCGAGATGGTGGCCGCTCACCGCTGGCGGTCTGCCGCCGCCGCTGTGTTCCTGGGTATCTTCCCCTGGTTCGCCAGGTATTTTTCCAGCCAGCGCGGGCCACGCTATCCCGTAATCGCCCTCTCGCTCGGCTTTGGTCTGCTGTTTGTCATCAATATCTTTGCCCCCTATTCCATCAGCTTTACCTCGATCACGGCATTGTCCAGCGTGCGCCTGCCCTGGGGAGAAACCATCGTGCAGGCAGTCGGCCCCGTAAGCGTCTGGGTGCTGGTGAGCTATGTGCTGTTCTTTGCTGTGATGGTCTTTGCCGTCTATGGCGGCGTGCAGCAGTACCGCCGGGGCGAAAAGGGCTCCGCCCTCGCGCTGTTGGTCAGTATCGCCATCTTCACGCTGCTGGTCATCCTCGGTTTCTATGTGCGCATCGGCGCGCTGGCGTTCACCTTCCCCGGCGGCTACGGGTTCATCGGTTTTGTAATCGCCATGAGCCTGTACATCTCTGATCACCTGCGGCGGGCCTATCAACAGGCCTCGGACTGCGAGCAGCGCCTGCGTGCCGTCATTGACAGCACCGACGCCGTTATCTACATGAAGGATGGTGACGGCACCTACAGGCTGGTCAACAGGCGGTTCGAGAAGCTATCGGGCATGACCCAGGACCAGGTGCGCGGCAAGACCGACAGCGAGATCTTCCCGCAGGAATACGCGGACCGCTTCCACAGCAACGACCTGCACGTGCTGACCTCGGGCGAGAGCATGGAGTTCGAGGAAACCATCGAACAGGACGATGGCGAACACAGCTACCACTCGGTCAAGGTGCCACTGAAGGATGCCAGGGGAGCGGTGTTCGGCTTGTGCTGCATCTCGACTGATGTGACGGCACAGAAGAAGATAAAACGGGAGCTGAGCCGGCAACACAAGCAGCTCGAAGCCCAGGTGGAACAGCGCACCGCACAACTGCGCCGCCTGAACAGCGAACTGGAAGCATTCAGCTACTCGGTGTCGCACGATCTGCGGGCACCGTTGCGCGCCGTGGACGGGTTTTCCCGTGTGCTGGTGGAAAACTACCGCCACAAGCTGGATGAAAAGGGGCTGGATTTCCTGACACGTATCCAGTCTGCCTCGCAAAAGATGGCCGAGATGATCAGCGCCCTGCTCGAGCTGTCGAAGATCTCAGCGCAGGAACTCCACAAGGCGCCAGTGGATCTGACCAGCGTGGGCAACGAGGTCATAGCCGAACTTGCTCACGCGGACCCGGGCCGCAAGCTCACAGTGACAGTCCAGAACCGGATGATGGCCGAGGGCGATGCCGGCCTGCTGAAGATAGCGCTGACCAACCTGCTCGGCAACGCCTGGAAATACACCGGCAAGACCCGCGACGCAGCGATACAATTTGGCCAGCTGGAACGCGACGGACAGACGCTGTTTTATGTCCGCGACAACGGCGTCGGCTTCGATATGGCGTACCAAGACCGGTTACTGGTCCCCTTCCAGCGCCTGCACGCGGAGAGCGAGTTTGCCGGAACCGGTATCGGCCTTTCCACCGTCGCACGCATCATCGGCCGGCACGACGGGAAGATCTGGGCCGAAGGTGAACCTGGCAAAGGCGCTACCTTCTGGTTTGCACTCTAACAGCGGCACTTCAGAATCACGTCTGGTCGGCGACGCCCTTCAACACCATATCGGTAAAACTGACGATCCCGATCACCTTGTCGTTTGCGACCACGGGAGCCCGGGAAAGACCGAACCGCTCGAACATGCGTGCGCAGTAGCGAATATCCATCTCCGGCTCGACTGAAAACACCGGCTTGGACATGATTTCGTAGATGTTTACACGCTCGGGCGCACGATCCTTGGCCAGCACCTGCTTGGCGATATCGGACAGCAGCACCATGCCGTATTCATCGTCTTCGTTGCGCTTGTCGACAATCAGCGACTTGGTGTCGACGTGCTTCATGGTCCGCAAGGCATCACTGACGGTCATCTTGCCGTCGATCATGTCGAAGCTGGACTTCATGACGTCTCTGACCCGTACTATCTTTCTATCGTTCATAACTCGTCCTCTACCCATCCAACCAGTTCGGCGATCTGCTGTTGCACGCCCACGGCATCCTCGACGTCGATCTGGAATGCGATACCCGTGCCGGGACGTTCTTCGAAACGACCGACACTGCAGACCTTCTCGAGGATCTTGCGGCTCAGGTGCTCTTCCACCAGGAACAGCAGAACGTCGCGCTGGGTTTCCAGCGACAGGCCGAAAAAGGTCCTGCTCTTCTTCAGGCCTTCGCCGCGCGCGTTGCTGATGACGGTAGCCCCGGTGGCACCGGATTCGCGGGCCGCATCCATGACCTTGTCGGTTACGGTGTCTTCCACCAATGCGATAATCAGTTTGAAGTGCATAGTCATTCACCCTTTGGTGCTTGAGCCCGGCTGCCTTGGTTCACACTGGCGTTTCGCTGCGCGCAACGCCGAGAGCTGCGCGTAGGCCATGACGCTCATCATCGGGAAGAGGCTGGCAAAGGCGATCAGCCCGAAGCCGTCGATCAGCACGTTACGCCCGGGCACTGACTCGGCCAGCCCCAGGCCCAGTGCCGCCACCAGCGGCACGGTCACCGTCGAGGTCGTCACCCCGCCGGAATCGTACGCCAGCGGAATAATCATCCGCGGCGCGAACGTGGTCTGGATCACCACCAGAATGTAGCCCACGATAATGAAATAGTGGATCGGCAAGCCGGTGACAATACGAAAAGTGCCCAGCGCGATGCCCACCGCCACGCCCAGCGCCACGGCGATACGCAGACCCCAGATGCCGATCGCGCCACCGGAGACCTGGTTGGCCTTGATGGCCACGGCCAGCAGGGCCGGTTCGGCGATCGTGGTGGAAAAACCGATGGCAAAGCCAAAGATATACACCCAGGCGAAGTCTGCCCAGTGGACCGCCGGCGGGTTGCCCTGCGCGGCGCCGCAAATGAACTCCGCGTGGGTCAGCTGGCTGGCCATCACCCGCCCCAGCGGAAACAGGGCCTGCTCGAGTCCGACCAGAAACAGCGTCATACCGACGAGCACATAGACGAAACCCATGACGATGCGCGCCGGGTGAGCCACTTCGCGACGAATGACGATGAACTGGAAGAACACGACCATGGCCGCGATCGGCAGCATATCGCCGAGCGTATCCAGCAGTGTCTGTCCGAGCTCGTGCAGCAGCATCAGTGCATCACCATGCCGTAGATCATGACGAAGATCATCGGCGTCAGCGAAGCAAAGGCAATCAGGCCGAAACCGTCAATCATGGGATTGCGGCCCTGGATCGAGGACGCCAGGCCGACACCCAATGCCGTCACCATGGGCACGGTAATGGTCGAGGTGGTGACGCCACCGGAATCGTAGGCGATACCGATAATATCGCGTGGCGCAAACGCCGTGATAATGACGACGATGACATAGCCGCCGGCAATCATCCAGTGCATGGGCCAGCCCTTGAGGATGCGCACCACGCCCAGCACGATGGCCAAACCGACCGAGAAGGCCACGGTGAGCCGCAGGCCGTCAGCGTACAGGAGTTCTGCTTCTTTGTTGTGCGCGATAACACCGGCCTGGGCGGCGATCTCGGCGGCTTCTTCCGCCACGGCGATCAGCGCCGGTTCGGCTACCGTGGTGCCAAAACCCAGCGAGAAGGCGAACACAATCAACCAGAACAGGCTGCCCTTGCGCGCCAGCGCGTGCGCCAGTGATTCGCCGATGGGGAACAGCCCCAGCTCCAGGCCATTGACGAAAAATGTCAGTCCCAGTACGACCAGCAGCATGCCGGTCAGCAGCTGTATCAGGTTGGGCAGCGGCTGGTGCAGGACAGCCAGCTGGAAAAACACCACCACCAGTATCACCGGCAGCAGGTCGCGCAAACTGCTCAACAGGGAACGGCCCAGGGCCCTGATTGTTCTTTCCAAACACTCGCTCCGGCTGGCTGTCAGCAGTATGCCGGTGGTGCCCGCAAACGGGATCTGATCGGCGTCAACAAAGCATGCGTTTCACGGTGGGGTAGCGACGGATACCACCAGTTTCACCACGCCCCATACGGCCAGGACAAACACTATGGTGGCGATCAGGCCGACGATGATATAGGCCTTGGCGTTTCCCTGGGCAAAATCTTCGGCGTGTTTCCTGCTGCTCTGCACACCGAACATGGACGCCGAGACACTGCGTATCACACTGCCCAGCGATTGACGACGTTGCTGCGGTTGTTTCTCCTGCGACATCCAGCCTCCTGTGAATATTCTCTTACATCAATCTATTAGACCATATTCTGCGCAAGGTCATTGAAATTGCTGTCTTAAGGTTCTACCAACTTTGCCGTTAGCTACAGGCAGAGCTGGAAGGAAACTCTTTTCCATTTTATTTCAGCGTGTTACGCAACAAACATGCATGTTATGCAGTCGGCAGCGAAGCTTTGCGGTAACGCCACTGCTTGAGAAGAATAATGGATACGAGGCACGGTATGCCAACGATAGTCATCATGGACCGGGATGTATCCCGGAAAGATCGCCTGGTCGGCCTGAGCCGGCATATCGATCCTGACATCCACATCGAAGCTTTCCTGAAGCCGGACGCGGCCTTTTCCTGGCTGTCCTGGCACAGCGCCGACCTGGTGATCTCCGACAGCCAGTTTCCCGGTGTCGACACCGCTAACCTGATTCAACGCCTGCGCCAGTTACCGGAGGGCAGGCACCTGCCCCTGGTGATGATGACGCCCTGGAACGACCACGACATCCGCCGGCGGGTGCTGGACGCCGGTGCCACTGACCTGCTCGGTACGCCAGTGGACGACCTGGAATTCCACGCCCGCTGCAGCAACCTGCTGACCCAGCGCCGCCAGCAGCGCATTATTCATCAGCGCACCCGCTGGCTGGAGCAGAAGGTCAGCGAGGCCACCAGCGAGATCCTGTCACGCGAACACGAGACCCTGCTGCGCCTCGCCAGGGCTGGCGAATACCGCGACGAGGAAACCGGCAACCACGTCATCCGCATGGCCAAGTATTCGCGCCTGATCGCGGGGCAGCTCGGCCTGACAGCCGAGGAATGTGATGCTATCGAACTGGCCGCACCCATGCACGACATCGGCAAGATCGGTATACCCGACGAGATTCTGCGCAAGCCCGCCCGCCTGAGTCACTGCGAATTCGAGATCATGAAGACGCACACCCTCATCGGCTATGAAATTCTCAAGGACAGCCCGTCGAAGTACCTGCAGATGGGCGCCGTCATTGCGCTCAACCACCACGAGAAATTCAACGGCACGGGCTACCCGCAGCGTCTTGGCGCCGAGGAAATACCGCTGCCCGCGCGTATCGTCACGGTTGCCGACGCCTATGACGCGCTGACGTTCCGAACGCCCCTACAAGCCACGCTGGTCGATGGAAAAAGCACTCGCCTACCTGCACCAGCAGCGCGGTAAGTATTTTGACCCGCAATGCCTCGATGCCTTTGTCGCCCAGCTGGACAGGGTCGGCAAAATACAGTTCATGCTTGGCGACCGGCAGGAAGCCGCCAGCTGCTGAGCACCCTTTCCCTGGCGAGTGCCGCCCAGTAGCATGGGCACCCATGCACGTCCCGCACTGCCACGTCGTCCTGACAATCTCCGGGTGGATAACCAGGGGGAGCGCCTGGCTGCTGCTGCTACTGCTGCCGCTCACGCTCGCGGCCGGACCGCCGCTGCTGACACCGCCCAAATACCGTCTGCAGGCCGATGAACTGGCTGTTATTGTCAACGACGCCGACCCGCTCAGCGTACAGATCGGCAAGTATTATGTGAAAGCCCGACAGCTGCCCGCCGGTAACCTGCTGCACGTCAGTTTCCGGCCGGGGCAGGCGCGCATTAGCGCCGCAGATTTCACCCGGCTGCGGACAACCATAGAACAGAAGACGCCGGCAAACATCCAGGCTTATGCCATCACCTGGGTCGCGCCCTATCGCGTGGAGTGTATGTCGATCACCTCGGCGCTGACCTTCGGCTTCGACCGGAGCTGGTGTTCGGCGCGGCGCTGCGCGCCCACGCGCCGCAGCCCGTATTTCGGCTACCAGGGCGCCAACCCTTACCACGACCTCGGCATCCGCCCGGCCATGAGCATTGCCGCCGATAACTTTGCCGACGCGCGGGCGCTCATTGACCGGGGCATCGCCGCCGACGGGACCGAACCGCCGGGCACCGCCTATCTGGTCAGCACCAGCGACAAGGCGCGCAATGTGCGCTCAGTCTATTTTCCGCGCATCAGGGAGGCCATGCAGGGCTGGATTGACACCCAGGTGGTGGACACCGACGCGCTGCGGGACCGGCACGACGTGCTGTTCTACTTCACCGGCAAGGCCCGGGTGAACGGCCTGGACACCCTGACGTTCCGGCCCGGCGCGGTTGCTGATCACCTGACCTCGGCCGGCGGCCGGCTGACGGGCTCCCGCCAGATGAGCGCGCTGCGCTGGCTGCAGGCGGGCGCCACGGGCAGTTTCGGCACTGTGGTGGAACCCTGCAACCGGCTCGGCAAGTTCCCCAACCCGGCCATCCTGATGGACAGCTATACCAGCGGCAGCACCCTTATCGAAGCCTACTGGAAGAGTGTGCAACAACCCGGCGAAGGCATCTTCATCGGCGAACCGCTGGCCGCGCCGTTTGACCGCGTGCGCATCGACAGCGACGACGACAGCCTGGTGCTGCACACCCGCAGCCTGTCACCCGGCGGTTACCAGCTGAACTGGTCCGCCGACCCCGTCGGCCCCTATCGCACTCTGCCCGGCGTGCTGGTGGTGCACTATCATCAGCAGGATTTTGCCCTGCCGAAACCGCACGATGGCTACTACCGGCTGTCGGGGGTGGAAACCGCGAGTCAGCCGCCGAACCAGAAACAGTGATCTTTTTCGAGGAGCTGGCAGCAGCAGGCTCCTGCGCATTGCTGCTGCAGCCAGGCGTCGAGCGCGTGCTGGTGCCGGGGCCCGGCACAGGCCGAAACAACGCGCCGCAAGCCGGCGGGCAGGAGCAACTCCAGCCGCAGCCGGTGCTGGCGAGTCACTTCCCCGAGCGCCTCCTCCGGCGGTGTTGTTGGCGGGGGCGTTTCCCGGTCCGTCAGGCGAACCGGTAGTCCTTCGGTATGACCACGATACCGCCATCGGAAACCTGGAAGCGCTCCCGGTCGCGTGCCGCATCGACGCCAATCGATTCACCGGCCGGGATGACCACGCCCTTGTCGACAATGCACTGCTTGACCTGCGCGCCGTCTCCCACCTCAACCGCATTGAACAGGATGGCGTCCTCGACAATGGCCTCGTCGCCCACGCGCACATTGGAAAACAGGATGGAGTGGTTGACACCACCGCCGGCGATCACTGTCCCGCCGGAGACGATCGAGTTGACAAACACGCCCTCGTTGCCGGATTCCCCTGGCACGGTGCGTGCCGGTGGGGTCTGCTCCTGATAGGTGCGGATCATCCAGTCGGACTGGTACAGGTCCAGCGGCGGCACCGGATCGAGCAGGCTCATGTTGGCCTGGTAATAGGCGTCGATGGTACCGACATCCCGCCAGTAGCGGTCAGGCGACACGCGGCCGGCCTCGCCGCCGAAGCGATAGGCGCAGGCCCTGCCCGCAGCGATCATTAACGGCAGGATATCGCTGCCAAAATCGTGGCTGGACGCCGCATTGTCGTGATCGCGGCGCAGTTCCCTGAGCAACAGCTGCTTGCTGAACACATAGATGCCCATAGAGGCCAGCGCATGCTGGCTGTCGTTGGGCAGCGGCCGGAGCTGCGTCGGCTTCTCCTCGAAGCCGACGATACGCATGTCGCTGTCGACCTGCATGACACCGAAGGCACCCGCCTGCTGTACCGGCACCTCCATACAGGCGATGGTGACATCGGCCTGGCGCTCGGTGTGGGCCCGGATCATCGCCGCGTAGTCCATGCGATAAATGTGATCACCCGAGAGAATCAGCACCCCGTCGGCGTCGCTGCGTTCGATCATGTAAAGGTTCTGATAGATGGCATTGGCCGTCCCGGAATACCACCCGCCGTCGACGCGCATCTGCGGCGGCACCGGCGTGATGTACTCGCCCAGTTCCGGGTTGAAGATCGACCAGCCGTCGCGCAGGTGCTTCTGCAGCGAGTGCGACTTGTACTGGGTAAGCACCAGTACGCGACGGATATCGGAGTGCAGGCAGTTGGCCAGGGTGAAATCGATAATGCGGTACTTGCCGCCAAAGGGGACCGCGGGCTTGGCGCGGTCGTTGGTCAGGGGGTGCAGGCGCGATCCGATTCCGCCGGCGAGAATAATTGCCAGTGTCTTGTCCAGCATGAGTGTGTGACCTGTAGAAATCTCCTGAAATGATCTTCTGCCGGTACCTAGCAATGCCTGTGCCGGACCCGGCGCCTGAGCGACCCGCCCCGGAACGAGAAAGAACCCGCGCCGCGCGCTGGTGACACGCACCAGAAACGGGAATTATGCCTGAACAGCGATACATAGTTGTGCGCCATCACCACCCGAATACGCGGCGGAGGCCGCAATTCAGGGAGTTAGGACCGCTGGCATAGCGTTTGCTGAGTCGCTGCTAAACGGCTTTCACGGTCTGCTATGCAACTCAGAGTGTTACTGCTTAACGGGGACCTCGAACGCCGCGCGCTACTCATGCAGTCACTGCTGAATGCGGTCACGAAGTGGCGGCCAAAACCATGATTGACGCGGACCTGCTCGCCGGCGTTGAGGCGAGTGATCCGGACCTGCTGGTCATCGACAGCGATACGCCATGCGATGAACTGTTGTCACGCCTGCGGGAACTGTCACTTCACTGTCCCCTGCCCGTGGTGCTGTTTGCCCGCGAAGCCGGCCGCGACCTCATCCACGAGGCGGTGCGTGCGGGTGTCAGCGCCTGCGTGGTTGACGGACTCGACCCCAAGCGGATCGGCAGCATAGTCGATGTAGCCATCGCCCGGTTCAGCGAAACCGAGCGCCTGCGCCACGAATTGCAAAGCACCCGCGCCAACCTCGTGGAACGCAAGGCCGTGGAGCGTGCCAAGGGCATCCTGATGAAACAGCGCGCCTGCGATGAGCCGCAGGCCTACCATGCCTTGCGCAAGATGGCCATGGACAAGAACCTGCGGATCGGCGAAGTCGCCCAAAACGTCATCGCAGTTGCCGAACTGCTGAACTGAATCATTCAGACTGCCAATGCCGGCAGTCGCGGGACAAAGGCGTCCATTCCGCGAACCGCGTGTTCGCCGGTATGGACGCTTTTTTGCGTTAAGACCAAGTGTAGTCGGGAAGGTTATGTCAGCCGTCTTGGACGAAAATCTGTTGCACACCGACGCGGAGGCCGCAACGCCCGTGGTCGTCGTGGGCACTGGCCCGGTCGGCATCCGGTTCGTCGAGGAGCTGCTGCAGCGCAGCCCCGATACGCGTGTCACGCTGTATGGCAACGAACCCTGGGAACCCTACAACCGGGCGCGCCTGGCCGGCCTGCTGACCGGCGAACTGAACTTTGCCGGTATTTAGAACCCGCTGAAGTTACCGGGCCGTCACCAGGTGATACAACACCACAACTGCGCGATTGTCAGCATCGACCGGGCACACAGACAGGTCTGTGACCGCCTCGGAAGACGCCAGGGCTACAGTCAGCTGGTGCTGGCCACCGGTTCAAGCCCGCATATACCCGGCATCGAAGGTATCGACCGGCGCGGCGTCTTCACGTTCCGAAACCTCGACGATGCGCAGCGGTTGCTGGCACACCGCGCCCGCAGCCGCCATGCGGTTGTTCTCGGTGGCGGACTGCTGGGTCTGGAGGCTGCGCGGGGCCTGCAGAAACACCATACCGAAGTCACCGTCGTCGAGCACACCGTCCGGCTGATGGCACAACAGCTGGACGACGAAGCCGCCGACCTGCTGCGCGAGCAACTGCTGTCGCTCGGCATGCAGGTGGTGCCCGGTGATTCAGTCAGGCGTGTCAATGGCGACCCGTGCATCAGCGGCGTCGAGCTGCGTTCGGGACGCCGCCTCGCGTGCGACACCCTACTGATCGCCACCGGCATCCGGCCCAACCTGGCGCTGGCACGCGACGCCGGTTTTGCCGTTGGCCGTGGTATTCGCGTCAACGACCGGATGCAGACCAGTGACCGCAGCGTGTTCGCCATCGGTGAATGCACCGAACACCGCGACAGAATTTACGGCCTGGTGGCACCCGGCCTCGAGCAGGCGGCGGTGGCGGCGCACTATATTGCCGGGGGCACGTCGCACTATAGGGGTTCGCAGGCCACCACCCCCCTGAAGGTGGCCGGTGTGTCGGTTTTCAGTGCGGGCCGTACCGGCGAGCGCGATGTCACCTCGCGACTGAACACAGTGTCCTGGCGCAGCCACGACAGCTGCCGGTATCGTAAGCTGCTGCTGCAGCGCAACCGGCTGGTAGGTGTCATCGCTTACGGTGACTGGGATGAAGCCCGCCGCCTGCAGGAGAGCGTACAGCGTGCACGGCTGCTCTGGCCATGGCAACTGCGGCGTTTTCAACGGCACGGCCGCCTATGGCCCGACCAGGGTGCAGCGAACGTCAACGACTGGCCGGCCAGTGCAGTGGTCTGCCACCCCCCGCGGTGCCCTGAGCGCCGCGCTGCAGGCAGGACATGGCACGGTCAAAGCCTTGTCTGCCGCGACCGGTGCTTCCAGTGTCTGCGGCAGCTGCAAACCGCTGCTCGCCGAACTCGCCGGTGGCCAGCCACGGGTGGCAGAGAACGGCAGCCGCACGCTGATCTGGACCGCGGCCCTGTCACTGCTGGCCGCACTGGCCATGCTGCTGGCGCCCGGCATTCCCTATGCACACAGCGTACAGGTGGACGTGAGCTGGGATCTGCTGTGGCGTGATGGCCTGTTCAAGCAGGTCACCGGTTTCAGCCTGCTGGGGCTTGGCGTGCTGGTCAGTGTCATCAGCGTGCGTAAGCGTACCGGGCGCCTGCGCTTCGGCAGCTTCAGTGCCTGGCGGATTGTCCACGTGCTGCTGGGCACGCTGAGCGCCGCCACGCTGGTCGCGCGCACCGGTTTGCGCCTCGGTCATCACCTCAACCTGTACCTGATGCTGGGTTTCATCGGCCTGTTGCTGGCCGGCGCGATGGCCAGTGGCGCAATCGGTCTGCAGCACGCGCTGCCGCGCCGTGTGGCGCAACGCGGCCGGGAGCTATCGCTATGGCTGCACATCGTTCTGCTCTGGCCGCTGCCGGCGCTGCTCGGTTTCCACATTGTGAAGACCTACTGGTTCTGACGCATGGCGGCAGCACACACAACAAGGCAGCGCAAGCTGTGGCTGGTCTGGACAACGTTCACGCTGGGACTGTTTGCCTGGCTGAGCTACACCCTGCTTGCGGGCGACAACAAGCAGCTCTTCATGCCAGGCCCGCTGAGCGGCGGCCATCACCAGATCGGGGTTGCCTGCCGCGCCTGCCACACCGAGCCGCTCGGCGGCGGCGAGGTGCTCCAGCAGGCCTGTATCGACTGCCACGGCCAGGACCGCAAAAAGCCGATCGATTCACACCCGCGCAGCAAGTTCCAGGACCCGCGCACTGCCGATCGCCTGGAGAACATCAATGCCCTGGTGTGCACGACCTGTCACGTCGAGCACCAGCCTGACATAACCGCCAGGAACGGTGTCACCCACCCCGCGATTTCTGTTTCCACTGCCATGCGGACATCGCAAAAGACCGCCCCAGCCACCAGGGCATGGGCTTCGATACCTGCAACGATGCGGGCTGCCACAACTTCCACAACAACCGTGCGCTGTACACCGACTTCCTGGTCAAACACCTGCACGAGCCCGATCTGCTGGACAAACCCCTGCTTCCGGCACGCGGGTTCGCCAGCGTGCTGGCGGACATCAGCGACTATCCGGCCGACCGTTACCCGGTGAAACAACTGCTGGCTGGCGACGCCGACCTGCCCGCAGGTGTCCAGCTGGCGGCTCTCGGTCACAGCGACTGGCTGGAAACCGGACACGCCCGCTCGGGCGTCAACTGCACCGCCTGCCACCTGGTGACGCGACCGGGCGCCGACACGCCGGCGTGGACCGACCGCCCCGGTCAGCAGGCGTGCAGCCTGTGCCACCGGCTGGAAGTGTCGAGCGCTTCGAGCGCGGCAAACACGGCATGCGGCTCGCAGTGGGGCTGTCGCCCATGAGTCCGGCACAGGCACGCCTGCCCATGCATGGGGATGCCGCGCACCAGATACTCGGTTGCAACAGCTGCCACCCGGCGCACCGCTTCGACACCCGCAGGGCCGCGGTGGCTGCCTGTCTGGGCTGCCACGACGATGTGCACAGCCGGGCCTACAAACAGTCCGCGCACTTTCAGCTGTGGGAAAAAGAACTCAGCGGTGTGGGCGAGGCCGGCAGTGGTGTGTCCTGTGCCAGTTGCCATATGCCGCGCATTGACTTCGACGTGAGCGACTGGATGAGCCGCATTATGGTGGACCACAACCAGAATGCGACGCTGTCACCGAACGAGAAGATGATCCGTCCCGCCTGCCTGCACTGCCATGGCCTGGGCTTCACTCTCGATGCACTGGCCGACCGGAGACTCATCGACAACAACTTTCAGGGCCTGCCTGCAGTGCAGGTGAAAAGCATGGCCATGGCCGAAGCCGACCAGAAACGCGCCTTGGAAGAGACTCAGAGACTGGAGGACAACCAGGTTTTTTAACGCCGGGGTGACCCGGGCTACGACCACACGACATGACTACCGTACAGGAGAACGTCATATGCAACAGCTACGCAAGAGTCTCATCGGACTCGGGGTCGCCGCCTCGCTGGCCAGCCTGGCTACGGCCATTGCCGATATTGATGCCATGAACAAACCGATCATCAGCCCCAAGACCATGGCCGACGCGCTGCACCTGGTAATGGACTCGGACCGCAGCGTCTATACGCGCACCATCGTCAACCGGCTGGTAAAGAAAGACAAGGTGATTACCGCCAGTGAACACTTCGAAGATGACAAGGCCCTGGCGCTGCCGGCGCAGATGTTCCGCTTCGGTGCAGAACTGGTGGCCGAACGCGCCGAGGAGCTGCCTGACGTCAAGTTCAGCTATTCGCTGCAGTCACTGTGGCCAGTCAACAAACAGAACGCCCCCAAAACCGCGGCGGTACAGCAGCTGGGAATCCGGCATATCGCCTACGGCGTGAAGGACAAACACTATGACACCGTCGGCGCTGCGCTGCTGTGGACGCTGGAGGCGGGCCTGGGCGATGGCTTCACTGATGACGTTCGGGATGCCTGGGCGACGGTATACGGCATTCTCGCGGATACCATGAAAGCCGCGGCCAGAGAAGCCGCCGCCTGATCCCTTCCGGCGTCGAACAACGCCGGCTCACCGGCACAGGATGACCAGGGACGGCCGTCCTGCCTGCCCCCGGCTCGCGCCGCACAAACGCCCGTGCCATCGGTGGTACCGCAGGGAGCGCACCCAGGCGGTGCGCTGTTTGCCCGATAACGTCCCGCTCACGTGTCCCGACACTTAACCCAATTGCTTATTTAGCAGCACCTTAACGGGCTGGCACGCATTCTGCTCAACAGCTGCTTCCGTTTGTGGTTGTAACGGCGCAGTCAGAAACTTAAGCGTGCTACCCGCAATCTGATGGTTATCCGACCGATGTCCGCCGGGTACTTATAGTTGCCAGCCGTAAGAGCTGGCCGGGATCAGGGCAACAATGCTGGCTCAGTCGCGCTCCGCCACTACCAGGTTGTCGATTACACCCTTGACGCCAAGGATGGACTCGACCAGGTGGGGCGTATTGTGTTTGCTCCACAGGCTGGGCACATGGCCGGTGAGGGTAACCAGGCCTTGGCTCACCTCCACGGTGATGCTGTCCTGTTGCCTGCAGGTGCGGCGCTCGATAGCGAACTTGACGTCTTCGGCGATCACCTGGTCCTGCGGCACCAGCTCAGGAACGACCGCCAGTTGATTGATAACACCGACGATACCCTCGATATCCAGCATCAGTAATTCGGCGCGGCTGCGCTTCCAGTAGGCATCCACCTCCCCCTCCAGGGTGAGGACGCCCGCGTCGACGCGTACGCCGATCCTGCCGGCGCTGATACTGGCATTCCAGCGCAGTATCTGTTCGGCGTAATTTCTGATAGCGGCATCCGACGGACCGGCTGGCGGCCGGCTGACGCGAAGCTCGCTGTGCACGGAGTGCACGCCCTGCACGCAGGCAGCCACTTCCATGGCCGTCTGTATAGTGTACAGGGTGGGTGCATCGCCGCTCAGTATGACCCTGCCGTTTTCGACGACGACGGTAATCCGTGCGGAATGGACGCGGCCATCGCGCGAAAGCGCTTCCACAACATCGCTTTTTATTTCGTCAGTGCATTCCATGTCCGCCCCCCACTGCTTCGCACAACATTGACAGCATATTACTTTCCTGCCGACACATATTGACACCGGTCAACAACCGGCACCGGCAGATCTGGACAGAGGGCTAGTCGCGCTCCATCAACCAATGCATAGCACGGCGCGTCAATTCCTGGCCGGATGCGAGCCCCAGCTTCCTCTTGATGTTCTCGCGATGCGTTTCTATCGTCTTGGTGCTGAGCTTGAGGTGGTCGGCAATCTTGCCGGTGGTCATGCCGCGGCCGATCAGCTCGAAGACTTCCAGCTCGCGGTTCGACAGCCGTTGCATGGGTGACTGACCGGGGACCTTGGCCATGCCGCTCAGGCTGTCCAGCAGCCGCCCGGTCAGCTTGTCGCTGACATAGACTCTGCCTTCGAGGACCCGGCGTATGGCCTTGATGATGTTGCTCGGTGCTTCCTGCTTGTTGAGATAGCCCAGTGCACCTGCCGCCAGCACCCGTTCGGCAAACAGCGATTCATCGTGCATCGAGGCGACCAGCATACAGACATGGTCATAGTGTGCCTTGATGCGTTCAATCAGGTTCAGGCCACTGCCACCGGCCAGCGACAGATCGATAATCACGAGATCGGGTTGGAGCGCAGCGACCTTCTGCAGGGCGTCGGTTTCGTCCGCAGCTTCGCCGCACACCTCGAGGTCGGGTTCATCGGAGATCAGCTGTTCAAAACCGGTTCTTACCAGCGGGTGGTCGTCGACGATCAGAATGCGCTTCACTCAGGCCCCCTGACTCTGCGGATGCAAAGGAAAGCAGCAGCGCACCCGCGTGCCGCCCTCGTCGTGTGTGTAAATATCCAGGCTGCCGCCAAACAGCTGGCAGCGGTGGAACATGGTTCGCAGCCCCAGCCCGGTTCGCTGGTGTAAGTCCCCGGGCAGCCCCTGGCCGTTGTCGCGAACTTCGATGACCGCCTCGTTTTCATCGGCTTCCAGGATCAGGGTGATGGTATCGGCCTGGGCGTGTTTGACTGCGTTGTTGATAGCCTCCTGAACGATGCGGTAGACGTGCGTGGCCGTCTCGTTGTCCGAGATCAGAATCGGGTTCTCGTGCTGCAGCTCGATGCGGACGCCACTCTGCTCGCTGACGCGGGCGGCCAGCTCCTCCAGGGCGCTGACCAGGCCGCGGGCATCGGTCTCAACCGGGATCAAGCCGCGGGACAGGCTACGAACCTGGGTAAGCGCCTGTTCCAGTCCGGTGGCGAGCTGTTCGGCCATTTCCCGCTCGCGTATTGCCGCGCCGGCCAGCCGCTTGGCCAGACTTTTTGCCATCAAGCCCAGGCCGGTAAGCTGCTGGCCAAGTCCATCGTGCAGATCGCGACCCAGGCGTTGCTGTTCGCGCTGCGGCATTTCCACCATTTCGAGCTGCAGACGCCGATGATCAAGCATCATCGACCACTCGTAGAACACCGCTGCCACGATTTCCGGCAGAGCCGCCGGCGTGGTAGCGGACTTGACCACGTAGTCCATGGCGCCGGCCTTGATCACGTCCACCGCGAGCTGCTCACCGCCTTGTTCCGAGGTGATCAGGACCGGGTAAGGCGCTGTACCGCTGGATGCCAGCAATTCGATGCCGTCGCCGTCCGCGAGTTGCAGGTTGGCTATCACCAGGTCCGGCGTCAGACCTTCCAGCGTGCGCCGCGCCTCCCGCAGGCTGTCGACGATCAGTAGTTGCACGGGTCGCGCCGCGGGAAGACAGTTCGCCCGCGCCCGCCGCTCATCTGCGAACGCTTGTTCCGCGAGCTGGCGGTTGTACTGCTCGAACGCCTGGCGAATCTGCTCACCATAGGCGGCGTCACCGTCCACCAGCAACACCAGGCATTGTCTTTCCTCGCTGGGGGTAGTAGTCATAAAGCCTTCTGCTCCGGGGATTTAAGTATTTCGGGCGTGAACTTCGATCAAGTGTAAAGCAAAACCCCGTAGCCTGCTGCGCCCTGATTTCCCGAATTCCCCCCAAGGGACTATGGGGGAATCCCCGATAGGCGAACGTCCGCAGCAACAGCATGCTGCTGACTCAAACAATAAAAAAAAAGGCGGCCACAACCTCGACGTTGTTGCCAACCATGGGTTTACGGAGGAGAAGCCATGACAGGCCCGATAGTGATGTCACACCCGGTATCTACAGACAGGTACCGCCCCGATAGTCTGCCTGCCGGTGTTAATATCGGCCATACGCCGATGCGCAGATTCCCTCAGCCCGCCTGTTCCTGCAGCGACTGCGTGTCCCGCGAATGCTGCCCAGGAGCACAGCTCACGGCGCTGACGGAACATCAGGCGGCACCGTCGGTGCGGCATAACCACACGCTAGGTTACCGGGAACATCTGTTTCATGCAGGCGAGAAACCCGAAGCGCTGTTTGTGGTCAAATCCGGCACGGTGAAACTGTACCTGATGTCCGAGGATGGCAGCGAGCAGGTTGTGGCTTTCTATATGCCGGGCGAAGTACTGGGTCTGGATGCATTAGGGACCGGCATACACCGTTCCTCAGCCGTCGTGCTGGAACGCGCGTCGTTTTGCGTTATTCCGCTGGCCAGTCTGGAGCGAAGCCCGGGGTGTCATCGACTGCTGTTTAAACTGCTGTCGCTGGAGCTGGTACGCGACCATCACACCATTGAATTAATCACCAAGAAAGACGCAGAAGCCAAGATGGCGCATTTCCTCGTCGGACTGTCGGAACGTTTCCGGGCCCGCGGTTTTTCCGCCACCAGTTTCAACCTGAGCATGAAACGCAACGAGATCGGCAGCCACCTGGGCCTGGCGGTGGAAACCGTCAGCCGCATCCTGACCCGCTTCCAGGAGGAAGGGCTTATCGGCGTCAAACGCCGCCAGGTGCAGATTCACAACTTGGCCGCACTGGAAAAGCTGGCCGGCTGTCACGCCTCCCACGGCGAGGTAACCGACTACCTGCGCGCGAGCCACGCATCTTAGCGATCCGACCGATTCATCGTCGCCTGGAGCGCAAGGACAGGCTCGCTTAACCCGACGGTTGCACGAAAAACCCGCCGGGAGAAGCCCCACCTGCATTTACGCAATGATTGGGTTAGCGGGCAAATGATGACGCCGCGTCACACAACGCCGATGGGCGGGGCGGCGGCGGGTATCACCGGGACCTGACTACTCGAACGGGTGCCGCTTGATGATCGTCTCTTCGCGGTCCGCGCCGGTCGAGATGATATCGATGGGTACCGCGCACAACTGTTCGACCTTGGCGAGGTAATCGCGGGCTGGCTGCGGCAGGCGTTCGACAGACTTTACACCCAGGGTAGAAGCAGTCCATCCGGGCATTTCGATAAATACCGGTTCGCAGTTGTCGAGCAGGTCGGCACCTACCGGCGGCGCGGTGATTTCCTGGCCGTTGAGCTTGTAGGCCACACAGATCTTGACCGTTTCCATGCCGTCGAGCACGTCCAGCTTGGTGACGCACATACCGGTGACACTGTTGATCTGCAGTGAACGTTTCAGGGCAACGAGATCCAGCCAGCCGCAGCGGCGCTGCCGGCCGGTGGTAGCGCCGAACTCGTGCCCCTTCTCGCCCAGATACCGGCCGTCCTCGTCGAACAACTCGGTGGGAAAAGGACCGGCGCCGACACGCGTGGTGTAGGCTTTAACGATACCGAGGATGTAATCCAGGTCGCGCGGCCCCACACCGCTGCCGCTGGCGGCACCGCCCGCGGTGGTGGTCGACGAGGTGACATAGGGATAAGTGCCGTGGTCGATATCCAGCAACGCCCCCTGCGCGCCCTCGAACATGATGCTCTTGCCTTCGGCGCGCAGCGCGTGCAGCGTGCCAGGAACGTCTTCCACCATCGGGGCAATCTGTTCGCCCTGGGCGAGGGCCTCGTCAAGCACTTGCTGGTAGTCGACGGACCTGACCTTGAAGTAATGTTCCAACGCGAAGTTGTGATACTCCATGACTTCACGCAGGCGTTCCCGGAAGTGGCCAGGGTCGAGCAATTCGCCCAGACGGATACCGCGGCGTGAGACCTTGTCTTCATAGGCGGGACCGATACCGCGACCCGTCGTGCCGATGGCCTTCTTGCCGCGCGCGAGTTCGCGCGCCTGATCCAGGGCAATATGATAGGGCAGAATCAACGGACAGGATTCGCTGATACCGAGGCGTTCACGGGCCGGCACACCGCTGGCCTCCAGCATGTGGATCTCCTCCAGCAGGGCGCTCGGCGACAACACCACGCCATTGCCGACCAGGCAGCGCACGCCAACACGCAACACCCCCGAAGGAATCAGGTGCAGGACCGTTTTCTTACCCTCTATGACCAGCGTATGACCGGCGTTATGACCGCCCTGGAAACGCACCACGGCCGACGCGCGGTCGGTCAGCAGGTCGACAATCTTGCCTTTACCTTCGTCACCCCACTGGGTGCCAATCACTACGACATTCTTACCCATCGACTATCAACCCTGTCAGTTAGACCACGCTGTCACTGCAAGAACGAGCCACAATCGGCTCCGCCAGGCTCACGGGGCCAATGGTTCGACCGCCCACGCTGAACCATTCCAGCGCAATATCCGCTCGCAACCCATTTCGGCAAAGCTGCCCTGCTGGCCCGGCAGCTGCTGTATGACGCACTCGCCAGCGCCGCGCAGGGTCCGCACGGTATCCGCCAGCGCCGGATCCTCCTCGGCCGGTGCCAGGATAGCACCGGGCACCACCGCCCACTCGCGGCTGCCCAGTTGCATCAAACTGCGCAGGTCGGTACTGAAGCCGGTTGCCGGCCGGGCACGGCCGAATACCTTGCCGATTTCGTCATAACGCCCACCGCGGGCGATCTCCTGCCCGCAGGCGGGAGCAAAAGCGGCAAACACCACGCCGGTCTGGTACTGGTAGCCACGCAGCTCGGCGAGATCGAAGTGCAATGCCACCGCCGGCAAACGCCGTTGTGCCAGCGCGGCAATGCGGCCGAGGTTGTCGAGTGCGCTACGCGCCGCGTCACCGGCGCCTTCGAGCAACGCCCCGGCCTTTTCCAATACCTCGGCGTCACCGTTGAGAGTCGCCAGGCCGGCTAGCCGTTCGCGCTGTGCGGTCGACAGGCCGAGCTGCGCAAGGAATTCCTGGATCTCCGGCATGGCCTTGCGTTGCAAGGCGTCAAACAGGAAACTCTCCTGGTCTGCATCCAGACCGGCATCCTGTACCAGGCCCCGATAGATACCGACGTGGCCCAGGTCGATATACACATCCTCGACGCCGATAAGCAGCAGCGTCTCGACCATGAGTTCCAGGATCTCGACATCACTCTCCGGACCGGCATGACCAAACAGCTCGGCACCCACCTGCAGAGGACTGCGTGAGCCGGCAAAACCATCAGGCAGCGTATGCAGCACGGTACCCAGATAGCACAGGCGTGTGGGCGCGGCCCGGCGCAAACGGTGTGCGTCGATACGCGCTGCCTGCGGCGTCATGTCTGCGCGCAAGCCCAGCAGGCGGCCCGACAACTGATCGATCAGTTTGAAGGTCTGCAGATCGAGGTCGTGTCCGGTGCCGGTGAGCAGCGAATCCAGGTATTCGATAAACGGCGGCAGGATCAACTCGTAGCCCCAGCCACGATACAGATCGAGAATTTCACGGCGCAACTGTTCCAGGCGCGCCGCCTGTGCGGGCAGCAGTTCCTCGATGCCTTCCGGCAGCAACCAGCGATTCTTACCTGTAATCATGTTCTCCAGCCCCGCAGCGTAACAGTTGGCAATCGGTCATCGCACCAGGTACAGCAGGCCCACGCCCGCCAGCATGCTCACCAGTCCGGAGATCCGCATACTGCGATTGTCCACCTGGGACAGGCTGGCCAGCAAACTCCGCACCGTATCCGGGCTCAGGAAGGGCAGGATACCTTCGAGCACCAGCATCAGCGCCAACGCCGCCCATAAATCAGTCCACATGCGAACACACCCAGGCTGCCAAAAAAAAGCCGGGCGACCTGTATCGCCCGGACTCCTCACGCCGTTTAACCGGGCACTCCGAGTTACCTGCCCTTAGCCTCGTTGAAATATTCGAAAAACTCGCCCTCTGGCTGCAACAGCAGCATGTTGTTGCCGCTGCTGAAGCTTTCCTTATAGGCCTGCAGACTACGATAGAACGAGTAGAAATCCTTGTCCTTGCTATACGCATCGGCATAGATCTCGGCCGCGCGGGCATCGCCCTGACCGCGCTTCTGCTCCGCGTCACGATACGCGTTGGCAATAAGCACCTGGCGTTGCCGATCGGCGTCGGCGCGGATTCTCTCCGCCGCCTCCGCACCCTGGGAGCGGAACTCCTTGGCGACCCGGGCGCGCTCGGCCTGCATGCGCCGGTAGACGGAGTTGCTGACTTCCGCGGGCAGATCGACACGCTTGACGCGCACATCTACGATCTCGATGCCGATGGCCTTGGCCTGCCGGTTGGCGTCGGCGGTCAACTGCACCATCATCTCGTCACGTACCCCGGAGACGACCTCGTTGATGGTGCGCTTGCTGAACTGACCACGCATACCATCCTTGATGATCTGTTCCAGACGTTGGCCCGCAGGCCGCTCATCGCCGAGCACGGCAGTGTAATAGCGCCCGACATCGGCAATACGCCACATGACAAAGGAGTCGACGATGACGTTTTTCTTTTCCACCGTCAGGAAGCGTTCCGGGTCGACATCCAGGGTGAGCAGGCGACCGTCGAATTTGCGCACGTTGTTGATGAACGGGATCTTGAAGTGCAGTCCCGGCTGCAGATCGGTGCTGACGATCTCACCCAGCTGGAACAGCAGGGCTTTCTGCCACTGACCCACCTGGTACATCGAAAACGCCCCGACCACCACCAGCGCGAGCACCGCCAAGAGTAGAAAACGTTTACTGCCACTCATCAGCGTGTCTCCCGTTGGCTGCGCGGCGGACGGATCGAATCACCCGTGTCGCTTCGGGATGGCGCCGAGAGACTGGTATCCCCGTCGTTGCCAAGTTCTGTGGAAAAACGCTGCACACCGGAACTCTGTTTCAACAGTTGATCGATCGGCAGGTACAGCAGGTTATTGGCGTTGTTGCTGTCCACCAGAACCTTACTGGTCTTGCCCAGCACCGACTCCATCGTCTCGAGATAGAGACGCTTGCGGGTGACTTCAGGCGCCTTTTGGTATTCGCCGAGCAACTGCGTGAAGCGGCTGGCTTCACCCTCGGCCTTGGCAATCAGCGCTTCCGTGTAGCCGTCGGCTTCCTGAATCTGGCGGGCCGCGGCACCGCGTGCCCGCGGCACAACGTCGTTGGCATAGGCTTGCGCTTCGTTCTTCAGCCGTTCCTTGTCCTCGCGCGACTTGATGGCATCGGAAAACGCCGCCTGGACTTCCTCCGGCGGCTGCGCGTCCTGGAGGTTGACGTCTGACACCAGCAGGCCTGCCTTATAGCTTTCAAGGGTTTTCTGCATCAGCACCTTGGTTTCGCCGACCACTTGCGCACGGCCTTCCCCGAGCACGAAGTCCATCTTGCTCTTGCCGATGACTTCGCGGACAGCGCTCTCGGCCACCTGTTTCAGCACAGCATCCGGGTCACGTACATCGAACAGGTACCGTTGCGGATCACTCACCTGATACTGCACTGCCAACTGGATATTAACGATGTTTTCGTCCTCGGTGAGCATCAGCGCCTCGCGCGGCACGGCCACGCCTGCCTGTCCGGCGGCGCCGGAACGGTAGCCGATTTCGACAAAACGGCGCTGTTCTACGTCGACAATTTCCACCTGCTCAATGGGATAGGGAATATGCCAGTGCGGTCCGGGCGGGGTCACTTGCGAAAACGCCCCGAAGCGCATGACCACGCCCTGTTTACCGGCGTCGACGATGTAGATGCCCGAGCCCAGCCAGACCAGCGCGACAATCGCCACGATCAGCCCAAAGCCGGCAAAGGCGGGACCACTGCCGCCACGCGCGCCACCACCACCCTTGCGACCGCCGCCGAACAAGCCACCCAGCTTGTCCTGCATCTTCTTTACGACCTCATCCAGATCGGGCGGCCCCTGATCGCCGCGACCGCCCCAAGGATCCTTATTGCTACCGCCTCCCGGCTCGTTCCAGGCCATGTATGACTCCAGATAAATATCCCTTCTCCCGGCAGGAGATGGTTCGGGCGAGGGGTACCGAATCTGGAAACCCCTGACCCTGGCCCTCCCCCGCTAGGAGAGGGAACGAATTCCAAAGCTGCAGAGTTTAGGGAGCTTGGGCCGCGCCCGCAATACGCAGCGGGTCGCGATCAGCGTGCAGCGTGTATCGACGGCTCTCGCGGCGGAACAGGGAGTCCAGCTCGCGTTCGCTGATGCGGATTTCCAGCCACCAGCCGCCGCCTTCCTCGAGCTGCTCCTGGAGCACCTGCCCGGTCTGGTAAATCGCTGCCCGCAGGCGGCCGCATTCGGGCGGCAGGAATAACCAGCCGCGCACCTGGTCGGCAAGAAAATATTCGCCCAGCGCCTGTTGCAGCAGTTCCATGCCGTCGCCGCTGGCCGCGGAGCACCAGACCCGCGTGACGCGCCCGTCGATATCGCGTAACAGGTGTGCCGGTTCGGCGCTGAGATCGATCTTGTTGTACACCAGGATCTGCGGAACAGCGCCGGCGCCAATAGCGCCGAGTACTTCGTTGACCTGTTCGATGCGCGTCTGACGCTCAGGGTCGTGCGCGTCCACCAGGTGCAGCAGCAGATCGGCCTGCAGCGTCTCTTCCAGAGTTGCGCGGAAAGCGGCCACGAGTTCGTGCGGCAGCTTGCGTACAAACCCCACCGTATCGGCCAGCACCACGGGGCCGAAGCCGGGCAGATCGAAACGGCGCAAGGTTGGATCCAGGGTCGCGAACAACTGATCGGCGGCATACACGTGCGCGCTGCAGAGGCGATTGAACAGTGTCGACTTCCCGGCGTTGGTATAACCGACCAGCGACACGGTCGGCACCTCGGCGCGCTGGCGTGCGCGCCGTCCCTGCTGGCGCTGGCTGCGCACCTTTTCCAGGCGCTTGTTGATCTGTTTGATGCGCTGCGCGAGCAGGCGGCGGTCGGTTTCCAGCTGGGTTTCGCCCGGTCCACGCAGGCCGATACCGCCCTTCTGGCGTTCCAGGTGCGTCCAGCCACGCACCAGCCGGGTGGACAAATGCTGTAGCTGCGCCAGTTCGACCTGCAATTTGCCTTCGAACGAGCGTGCCCGCTGGGCAAAGATATCTAGAATCAGGCCGGTGCGGTCGAGCACCCGCGCGGCGAACAGCTTTTCGAGGTTGCGCTCCTGGCTGGGGCTGAGTTCGTGGTTGAAAATGACCAGTTTCGCGTCGTGTTCGATCAGGTGCGCGCGAATTTCTTCCGCCTTGCCGGTGCCGATGAAGTAGCGCGCGTCGGGCGCACTGCGCCCCGCAGTCACGGTCGCCACTGGACGCGCGCCGGCCGACCGCGCCAGGTCGGCGAATTCGAGCAGGTCTTCAGGATCGTTTGTGCCGGGGAAATCCACGTGAACGAGAATAGCCCGCTCACCAAGCTGCGGACGTTCAAACATACACAGTCTGACCGGGGCCGACGAGCAGCCGGCCCCGCATTGACAGGCCTGAATCAGGAATTGCCGGTGTCGCTGCCGTTGCCTTCATCACCACTCGCCAGGCGGACGTTGCGCGCCGGTACCACGGTCGATATGGCGTGTTTGTACACCATCTGGCTGACACTGTTCTTCAAAAGTACCACAAATTGATCAAAGGACTCGATCTGACCCTGTAACTTAATGCCGTTTACCAGGTAAATCGCCACCGGAATACGCTCTTTACGCAGGGTATTCAGGAAGGGTTCTTGCAGTGACTGCCCTCTGGCCATGTCGTTTCTCCTTCTTCTCGTAACGTGCACCAAAACTCGGTCTCCTACCCGGCGTCTTTTCGTGAGTGGGGAGTGAGCACAGGATATTAAGGCCGCATCCGGTTGCGGTTAAGGTTTTCCCTACTTTAAAACTATAACACAGTCAACGGGCTGCTGCGCCAGCCCGATGGAGTAGATTCAGCACAGTTGCTGTCGGATCCCCCGCCAGCGGATCCACACGTTGGCAGTCACGCTCGCTACGCAGCCAGGTCATCTGTCGCTTGGCATACTGGCGGGTTGCGATAAGTGTCCTATAGACCCATTCATCGGCCGACAAGTTCCCTTCCAGGTGCGCCCAGGCCTGACGGTAGCCCACCGCACGCATCGACGGCAAGTCGGCACACAGGTCACCCCGGGCGCGCAGCCGGCGCACTTCGTCGACAAAGCCCTGCTCCAGCATAACCTGAAAACGCCGTGCGATGCGCCGGTGCAGGCTGGCGCGGTCGTGCGGCGCGAGGACGATTTTCAGGAATTGCCAGGCGGCAGGCTGCGCCCGTCCCGCGGCGAACAGATCGCTCATCGCCACGCCGCTGAGCTGGTAGACTTCCAGAGCACGCTGGATGCGTTGCGGATCGTTGGGATGAATGCGTGCCGCGGCGGCGGGGTCAACACGCTGCAAGCGGATGTGCATTGCCGGCCACCCCACCTCGGCGGCCTCTGCCTCGAGCTGGGCGCGCACCTCGGGATCGGCCGAGGGCAGGTTAGAGAGGCCCTGTTCGAGGGCTCGGAAATAGAGGGTTGTCCCCCCCACCAGCAGTGGTGTCCTGCCGGCCCGGCGAATGGCTTCCATGGCTTCGAGGGCATCGCGGCGGAATTCGGCCGCGGAATAGACCTCGGAGGGGTCGCGAATATCGATCAGCCGATGCGGCGCCAGGCGCAGGGTCGCGGCGTCCGGCTTGGCGGTACCGATATCCATGCCACGGTAGATGAGCGCTGAATCGACGCTGACAATTTCCAGCGGCAGGCGCTGCACCAGCTCGACGGCGATCCCCGTCTTGCCGGAGGCCGTGGGCCCCATCAGGAAGATGGCCAGTGGTCTATCCATTGCCTTTGAAATCCGCCCCGGCCCGATGACGACCCCTGAAAACCGCGCCGGTCTGATGCCCCCGGTCTGAACGCCCGTGGCTTGGCCTGAGGCAGGTTGGGCTGAGCTTGCGAAGCCCAACACTGGGTTGCCTGATGGCCTCTATCATTGTTGGGCTCAACCCAACCAACGGCGGACGCGGCCGTCGTTGTTGTGATCCCCTCAGCGGCCGCGCATAAACAGGGCGTCCAGTTGTTTCATAGTGACCTGTATCCAGGTCGGCCGGCCGTGATTGCACTGGCCGGAACGCTCGGTGCGTTCCATATCGCGCAACAGGGCGTTCATTTCCGCCAGCGTGAGCTGGCGGTTGGCGCGAACCGAACCGTGACAGGCCATGGTCGACAGCAACTGATTGCCGGCTGCCTCGATACGCTGGCTGCGACCGTGACTCCGGCAATCGGCCAGCACATCCCTGACCAGTCCCGGGATGTCAACGTCGGCTAACAGTGCCGGCACCTGCCTGATCAGCAGCTGTTCCGGACCCTGCCGGTCGATCTCGAAACCCAGCGCGGCGAACCAGTCGCGACGTGCCTCTGCCTCGTCGGCATCCGTCTGGCTGACGGCCAGGCTGAGCGGCACCAGCAGCGGCTGTGAGCGTATCCCCTGGTCCTGATAGCCGCGTTTCAGATGCTCGTATGTGATGCGTTCGTGGGCCGCGTGCATGTCCACCAGCACCAGCCCCTCAGCGTTTTCCGCAAGGATATACACGCCCTGCAGCTGTGCCAGGGCAAAACCGAGCGGAGGTGGTTCGACCTGCGCATCGCTTGCCGGCGCTGCCGGGACCGCTTCATCCCCTGGCACCACGCGGTTACCGTGCAGGCGCTGGTAGTGGCCGAGCTGTTCGTTGACGGCAAGCGCCATAGCCTGCTGGTGTCCGCCTGGCCAGCTGTACCTGCTGCTGACGGTGCCAGCACCGGCGGCTGCGGCGCCGCCCGGCGACAGCGCGGGCGCGGTGGCGGTCTGCGGCCGGACATCGGCCAGCACCTGGTGAAGCGTGCGAAACACAAAATCGTGCACCAGCCGCGACTCGCGAAAACGCACCTCGTGTTTCGCCGGGTGAGCGTTAACGTCGACGCTCGCTGGGTCGAGCTCCAGGTACAGCACAAAGGCTGGGTACCGGCCGTGGTACAGGACGTCCTGGTATGCCTGTCGTACCGCATGACCCAGCAGTTTGTCGCGCACCGCACGCCCGTTGACGAACAAGAACTGCAGATCCGGCTGGCTGCGGGAGAATGCCGGCTGGCCTATCCAGCCGGACAGGCGCAGACCGGCGGCGCGGTGATCCAGGCCGATTGCCTGCGCGCTGAACCCCTCACCGAGCACGGCCTTGAGACGCTCCAGGCGTTCGGCGTCCGAACGACCCGCGCGCAAGTGGTGCAGCGCCTTGCGCTGGCGACGTACGACCACTTCAACGTCGCAACGGCTTAAGGCAATGCGCTGAAACACGCCTTCCAGGTGCTTGTGCTCGGTGCTTTCCGCACGCAGGAACTTGCGCCGCGCCGGCACATTGAAAAACAGATCACGTACTTCGACGGTGGTGCCCTGCGGATGGGCGACCGGCTCGGGGGCCGGCGTCTGTTCACGGCCATCGCCCTGCACCTGCCAGCCGCTGCCGTCGCCGGCGGTGCGCGACTGCACCAGCAGCCGCGCCACCGAGGCGATGCTCGGGAGGGCTTCACCGCGGAAACCAAGGCTGCCGACTTTCTCCAGGTCCTCGAGCGAGGCGATCTTGCTGGTTGCGTGACGCGCCAGCGCCAGCGCCAGGTCGTCACGATGGATTCCATGGCCGTTGTCGCGCACCCGAATGAGGCGCTTGCCGCCCTCTTCAATATCGATTTCGATTTTGTTCGCGCCGGCGTCGAGGCTGTTTTCCAGCAGTTCCTTGAGTACCGAGGCCGGGCGCTCGACCACTTCGCCGGCAGCGATCTGGTTGACGAGCTGGGGATCAAGCGGATGGATGCGCATGCCGCCATGTTACCGCGCACGAGCGGCGGCGCAAAGGCGGCGCCGGGGGCCGGTCAGGCTAACCGCCGTTGGCGGGAATCTTCAGCACCGCACCAACCAGCAGGTTGTCATCGCGCAGGTGGTTGTGCCGCCGCAACGACGCCAGGCTGACCCCGTAGCGCTGGGCAATATGACTGAGTGTGTCGCCGCGACGGATGACATGCTGGCGCGGACTGGCCTTTGCCACCAGCGTGCCGGGCGGTGGATTGGTGGCAAAGTACTTGCGAACACCGGTCATGATGGCCCCGGCGATCCTCTGCTGGTGTGCGGCGCTGCGCAGGCGTTTTTCTTCTGAGGGATTGGAGATAAAGGCCGTCTCAACCAGCAGCGACGGGATGTCCGGCGATTTCAACACCACGAATCCCGCGTGCTGCACGTTGCCTTTATGCACGTCACCGACTCGCTTCATTTCCGCCAGCACCTCGGCGGCCACTTCGTTACTGGCTTCCAGCGTCGCGGTCTGCGCCAGGTCCAGCAATACCTCTGCCAGCAGGTCGTCCTTGTCATCCAGGCTGACACCGCCGACCAGGTCAGCGGCGTTTTCGCGCGCGGCCAGCCAGCGCGCCATTTCCGATGAAGCACCCCGGCGTGACACGGCATACACCGACGCACCCTGCACCCGCCGGTCGCGGAACGCATCCGCGTGGATGGAAATAAACAGGTCAGCGCGGTTCTTGCGCGCTTTTTCCATGCGCTGGCGCAGCCCCACGTAGTAGTCACCGTCGCGAATCAGCACCGGCCGCATGCCCGGTTCCTGTTGCACCAGTTTGGCCAGCCGCCGGGCCATGGACAACACCACATCTTTTTCGCGGGTACCCTTCTTGCCACGGGCGCCAGGGTCTTCGCCGCCGTGGCCAGCGTCGATGGCGATCACCAGGTCGCGCAACTTCGCCGGGTCGTTGGCGGGCTGAATCATTTTCCGCGTGCTGGCGGGTTTCCGGTTCACATCGAAGAGATCGATAACCAGGCGGTGACCGTACTGGTCATTGGGTTTAAGCACAAAGCTCTTGGGTTTTGCGGGACGGTCCAGATCCAGCACCAGCCGCAGGTCGTGGCCATTGCGCTGGCCGCTGCGCAGTTTTCTGACGATGCCGCCACTGCTGAAGGTCTGTTTCACCGTCGAATCGATCTTCGCATTGGGCAGATCAATGACCAGGCGATTGGGATCTTTCAGGGTGAACAGACGATGGTCTACCGGGCCGGATACGTCGAACACCACGCGTGTGCTGTCGGGCGCGGCCCACAGGCGCACACCCTGCACCTGCAGGGCAGCCGCATTCGCCAGCCAGGGCAGTAGCAGCAGGCCCAACCACGCCAATCGTCCCACAGCAAATCTCCCCTAACCGTTTGTTGCGCCGCCATCTATACCTCATTCCGGCGCCCATTTCAACAATTTGCGTTAGTTCTCGAAAGGATAGCACCATTACTTAGTAAAGCAAGTTAAGAGATCGGCGCGCCATGCGGATAATTGGTGCAAAGCCACCGTTATTTGCAGTAAGCGGTTGAGCCGCCTATCGAGTTTGATCTGCCGGCGCCACCGCCGCGGGACCCGGCCCGAGCCCGTCCCGCAGACAGTCCGCCACCTGCCTGCCGGCGTCAGACAGCGCCCTGACGGCAACCCGCCGGCCCGCGCCCTGGTAGCTTAGCGTCACCTCCAGGTCAGCCGGGGGTAACACGCCCGCGCCCCGCTCCGGCCATTCGATCAGGCACGCGGCATCGACGGTCAGCAGATCCCGAATGCCCAGCCACTCCAGTTCTTCAGCGCTGGTCAGGCGGTATAAATCAAGGTGATGAACCTGCAGTGCAGGCAGCTGGTAGGACTCGACCAGGGTGTAGGTAGGACTCTTGACGGCGGTGCTGTGCCCCAGCGCGCGCAGCAGGCCGCGCACCAGTGTGGTCTTGCCAGTGCCCAGCTCGCCACGCAGGAACACCAGCAGGCCGCCCTGGCAGCAGGCCGCCAGTCGCGCACCAAAAGCTTCGGTGGCGGCGGCGTCAGCCAGCAACGCCTCACTGACAGCCATTCAGCAGACGGCGCATCGCCACGATCAGATCGGCCGCCAACAGGCCGCGTTCGCCCTGTTCGTCGGCAACCAGGTCCGCCGCGTGCGCATGCAGGCAGACAGCGGCACAGGCCGCGTCGAACGCGGCGAGGCCCTGCGCCCGTAATGCAGCGACCACGCCGGTGAGCACGTCGCCCATGCCGCCGCTCGCCATGCCGGGGTTGCCCAGGCCACACAGGCGCTGCGCTAAGCTGTCGCCGGCGACCAGGCTGCCCGGGCCCTTCAGCACCACCACGCCGCCGTAGCGTATTTGCAGTTCGCGCGCGGCAGCAAAGCGGTCCTGCTGTATAACCGCAACGTCGGTCTGCAGCAGGCGCGCCGCCTCACCGGGATGCGGCGTCAGCACCCAGTCGTCGCGCCGCAGCGGGTCGCGCGCCAGCTGGTTCAGGGCATCGGCATCCACCACCAGGGGCAAGCCGCTTTCCAACACCTGCTCGAGCAGCTGCCGTGACCAGGCATCCTGTCCCAGACCGGGCCCGACAGCGACCACGCTGGCCCGCGCCAGCAGCGCGGCCAGCTGGCCGCGCTCTGCGACCGCACGCACCATGAGTTCCGGACGGCCCGCATTGAGGACCGCCGCGTGCGCGGCGTGAGTCGCCACCGACACCAGGCCGGCACCGCAGCGGGCGGCAGCTTCGGCGGCCAGACGGGCGGCGCCCGCGGTGCCTGGCGCACCGCCGACTACCAGGACGTGGCCGAAATCACCTTTGTGCGCATCGGCGGCACGCCGCGCCGAGAGCGCCCCCAGTACCGGCCGCGTCATCAGTCGCACCGCCGCTTTGCAGCCGGCATAGATGTCGGCCGGCACCGCAAGACTGTCGAAAAGCACGCGGCCCGCACAACGGACGCCACGGGCGGTATACAGTCCGCGTTTACGCCCGATGAAGGTCACGGTCGTGTGGGCATGGACGGCTGCGCCCATCTCCCGCCCACTGTCCGCGTGCAGTCCGCTGGGAATATCCACCGCCAGCACGGGCGCGGGGTGACGGTTCAGGCAGTCAATGGCGTCGCGATAGCGACCTTCCACGGTGCGATCCAGCCCCGTTCCCAGCAGCGCATCCACCAGCAGGCCGGCAGACGGCGGCAGCTCGTTGCGGAAGTCTTCGCTGTCACCACCCGCGGCGCAGTAATCATCGGCGGCACGCCGCGCATCGCCCCGCAGGCGGTCACGCGCGGCCAGCGCGACCAGCCGGACGCTGCGTCCGGCCTCCCGTAATCGCCGCGCCAGCACATAACCGTCACCGCCGTTGTTGCCCGACCCGCAGAGGATGCACACCGGGTCGACGCCGGGCCAGTCGGATGCCACCACCCGCGCCAGCGCCGCAGCGGCGCGCGTCATCAGTTCGTAGCCCGGTATACCGCGCTCCTGTATGGCGATACGGTCCAGTTCCCGCACCTGTTCAGCGGTGTATAGGGGTATATCCGTACTTTCAGGCATACAATGTGTACCCGGACTCGATGACCAGAACCATACCGTGAAGCTTTGCTCGAAATCCAGTGAGACCACACCGGCGCCACGCGAACGCAGCGCTATCGATGTCGCGGCGCTCGCCGTTCAGATCAAACGCTGGGGTACGGAGCTGGGTTTTCAACAGGTCGGCATTACCGGTACCGAGCTGTCACAGGACGAAGCCTGGCTGCTCAATTGGCTGGATAAAGGCTACCAGGGCGAGATGGGATACATGCAGCGCCATGAGCACAAACGCAGCCGCCCGCGGGAATTGCTGCCGGGCACCCTGCGCATTATCTCGGCCCGTCTGGACTACTGGCCGGCGCATGCCGCGGCTGCGGATGCGCAGCTCAAGGATCCGGCGCGCGCCTATGTGTCGCGCTACGCGCTCGGCCGCGATTACCACAAGCTGGTGCGCCAGCGGCTGCAGCAACTCGCCCGGCGCATCGAAACACAAGTCGGTAACTTCGGCTACCGCGCCTTCACCGACAGCGCGCCAGTACTGGAGAAGGCCCTCGCCCGCAATGCCGGTCTGGGCTGGATCGGCAAACACACCAACCTTATCGACGCCAGGGGAGGGTCCTGGTTCTTCCTCGGCGAACTATTCACCGACCTGCCGCTGCCGGTTGACCCACCAGCCAGCGCTCACTGTGGCACCTGCGAGGCGTGCATCGACATATGCCCGACCGGCGCTATCGTCGCGCCCTACCAGCTCGATGCGCGCCGCTGCATTTCCTACCTGACCATTGAGCTGCGCGGCCCCATACCAGAGCCACTGCGCCCGCTGCTGGGCAACCGCATCTACGGCTGCGACGACTGCCAGCTGGTATGTCCCTGGAACCGGTTTGCACGCCCGGGCGGGGAAGCAGATTTCCTGCCGCGCCACGCCCTCGACAACGCCACGCTGGTGGAACTGTTTCGCTGGGACGAGGCCGAATTTCTCGCCAGAACCGAGGGCACGGCGATCCGGCGTATCGGCTACGAGTGCTGGCTGCGCAACATCGCCGTTGCCCTGGGGAATGGACCGCACCATGCTGGCGCCATCGCCGCGCTGCAGGCCCGGCGTAAGCATGCCTCGGCGCTGGTGCGCGAACACGTGGCCTGGGCGCTGCGACAACATTCGGGCAGCGGAGGACGCTGACACGAGCTCGTCACCGGAACACGCTGCCATGACACCGGCTGCGGCGAGCGGCGCGGTCGAAACATGACCCGACTGTCGCGCCGGCAATTTCTTGCTGTATCCGCCGCGGCTCTGACGGAGAACCTGATCGCCGAAAAACTCAAGCGTATGCGCCCCACCATCGACGTTCGCCCGGAGATCATGGATGTGCGGGTGCTGGAGTTCTACAAGGCGAGGCAGGTATTCGCCGAGGCAGTGCCGGCCCAGCGTCAGCTGCTCAAGGCGCTGAAGCGACAACTTGCGGCCCGCGCGGGCCAGCCGGGATGTTGTCTGACCGGCAGCTGAACCTGTTATGCTCCGGAGGACGCCCGACCGACGCGTGTGCAACTATTGGTAGAGGTTTCCGCAATTCACCTGTTAGGAGCACCCGTGCCGGGCATGAACGCCGCCCCCCGGCGCGACTTGGAGCCAGGCACCCTAAAAGGCATAAAAGGCCGATCCCACAGCGAGATTCCTGCAATGATTGGGTTATGCCAGGAGTCGTCAGGCGTTCGTCGTCTTGATCTGCAGGGCCCGATCATACAGGGCACGCTTGTTCACACCGGTGATACGCGCGGTCAGCTTGGCAGCCGTCTTGATCGGCAGTTCTTCGAGCAACAGGCTGAGGATGCGCTCGGCTTCCGCATCAACGGCGTGTGCCTCGGCGGCCTGTTCGCCCTCGACCAGTATCACGAACTCGCCTTTCTGCTGATTCGGGTCATCACTGGCCCAGCGCAACAGGTCCTGCAATGTACCGTCGCGGATCGTCTCGAACTGCTTGGTCAGCTCGCGCGCCAGTACCGCGTGGCGCTCGACCCCGAACGCCACCAGCATGTCCTTCAGACAGTCGAGCACGCGGTGACTGGCTTCATAAAAGATCAACGTGCGGGACTCCGAGCGCAGGGCTTCCAGGCGCACCTTACGGGCCAGCTGTCTGCTCGGCAGAAAACCCTCGAAAACGAAATGATCGGTCGGCAGACCCGACACTGAGAGCGCCGCTACCAGCGCACTGGGTCCCGGCACCGGTACAATCGCCACTCCGGCTTCACGCGCCAGGCGCACCATCCTGTAACCGGGATCGCTGATCAACGGTGTTCCGGCATCGGAGACCAGCGCCAGCGTCTGGCCCGCTTCAATCTGTTGTACCAGTTCGGGCGCCAGCTCGCGCTCGTTGTGTTCGTGCAGCGCCACCATCGGCGTGTGGATGGCGTAGTGCTGCAGCAGGCGGCCCGTACGGCGCGTATCCTCGGCGGCGATCCGGTCCACGCTGTTCAACACCTCGACCGCCCGCCGGCTCATATCGGCCAGGTTGCCTATTGGCGTGGCCACTACGAACAACACACCCCCGGCGGGCCCGTCAACAGTTTTATCATTCATCGTCGCTCATTCCGCGCGGCAAAATCACATGCAACCACCGGCAGACCTCTTTACAATAAGCGGTCACAACGACCCAGCCAGTCAATCTGAATTTCGTGTACCGACTTCTGTCACTGCTGTTCGTCATTAGCCTCGGCGTCGCCGCCTGTACCGGCACTCCACGGCGACCGACTGCCCCGACAGTCAGCGCCCTGGACGCGTCCGCGCAACCCCTGGTAGACCAGGGCGACTACCTCGGCGCTGCACAACTGTATCTCAGTGCGGCAAAAACGGCACCCGAAAATCGGCGTACCGGATTGCGGCTGCAGGCCGCCGACCTGCTGGCCAAGGGGCAACGCTGGGCCCAGCTGAGCCAGGTGCTCAGCGCTATCCAGCGCGACACGCTGGAAGCGTCGCAACGCACGGACTACCAGTTGCTGAGCGCCCGCCTGGCGCTGGCGCAGCGACAATTCGAATCGGCGCTGGCGCTGCTGGCGACCGTCACATCTCCGGATACGCTCGCTGATCGCGGCAAGCAATACTACCAGCTGCGCGCCACGGCCTACGCCGGGGCGGGCAACCCCCTGGAGGCCGCCCGGCAATTGATCTGGCTGGATGGCCTGCTCGATGACCCGACGGAAAGACTGAAAAACCAGTACAGCATCTGGGAGCAGCTGTCCGGCCTGTCGGACACTGCGCTGGAGAGCATGAAGACCGCGCCGCCACCGGATGCACTCAGTGGCTGGATGGAACTGGTGCTGATCACCCGCGCCTACCGCGCCGACCGCAACCGCTGGTCGGATGAACTGAGCCGCTGGCGGAGCCGGTATCCACAGCATGCCGCTGAGGAAGCGCTGTTGCCGGACCTGCTCTACCAGGTCGGGCAGTTTGTCTCCGAGGCCAATCGGATCGCCGTCCTGCTGCCACTCACCGGCGGCGCGGCAGACGCAGCCGCGGCGGTACGCGACGGCGTGCTGGCCGCCTTCTACCGCAGTGGTTCGCCCAGGCCCGACCTGAACTTTTACGACACCGCAGGCAACGCCCAGCTCGTGTGGTCAGTCTACCAGCGCGCCATCAACGATGGTGCAGACTTCGTCATTGGCCCGTTGCTCAAGGAAAGCATTCAGGCGCTGTCACAGTCCGGGCTGTTGCCGGTGCCGGTGCTCGCGCTCAACCACTCCGAAGACGTCTCGCCTGACAGCGACCTGCGGTTGTACCAGTTCGGTCTCGCCCCGGAAGACGAGGCGCGCCAGGTGGCCCAGCGCGCCATCGCCGACGGTAATCACCGTTTGATAGCACTGGTGCCGGATAACCCCTGGGGCGAGCGCGTGCTCGCCGCCTTCGAGCAGCAGTTCGCCACACTGGGCGGAGAGCTGCTGGACAGTGAACGCTACGACACCACAGGCGCGGACTTCACCCGCCCGATCCGCAACGCGCTCAATCTCGATGACAGCGAAAACCGTTATCAGGCATTGCAGCGCCTGCTGGGTGAAAGACTCAATTTCGAGCCACGCCGTCGCCAGGATGTACAGGGCGTTCTGCTGCTGGCATTTCCCCGCGAGGCACGCCAGATCAAGCCTCAATTGCGTTTTCACCATGCCGGCGACCTGCCGGTATACAGCACCTCGCATGTTTACCAAGCGAGCGACGATGCGTCTATTGATCGCGACCTGGATGGCCTGCTGTTCTGCGATATCCCCTGGGCGCTCGACCAGGAAGGCCCCTGGGCGATGCAACGCCGCCAGGTCGACGCGCTCTGGCCCGGCCGCGGCCAGCATTACCAGCGCCTGTTTGCACTGGGGTTCGACGCATACCAGATTGTACCCTGGCTGGACACGCTGCATCTGCCCGGGTTCGCGCAGTTTCCGGGCGCCACGGGATTACTGTCTTTGGACAGTGACAAACAGTTACACCGCACCCTGGAGTGGGCGCGGTTCAACCAGGGCGTTCCCGAGAGAATCCAGGAACCCCTGACCACGTCCACGGAGGGACAGCATGAACCGGAAGGCCATTGGCAATGACGCCGAACTACTAGCCTGCGAGTACCTGCAAAGCCGCGGTCTGAGCTTACTGCAACGCAACTTCTGCTGTCGCGGTGGCGAAATCGACCTGATTATGCAACACGGCGACAGCCTGGTGTTTGTTGAGGTACGATACCGCAAACGCACCAGCCACGGTCGCGCTGCAGAAACGGTTTCACAGCGCAAACAAGGCCGTGTGATACGCTGCGCTCAGTACTACCTGACCCGGCATCGACGCTGGAATACAGCGGCCCGTTTCGATGTCGTAAGTATCGAAGGCGCCCCCGGACAGATGCGGATCGCGTGGATCACCAACGCCTTTCAGGCCAACGCCTGACGAACATAGCTTGAACTGGAGATGATGTTATGACAATGCGTTTGCTGGCCTCCGCCGCAATGCTACTCAGCTGCCTTGTGAACAGCGCCTGTGCGCCGCTGGTGGTGGGTGGTGCGGCTGCGACCACCGCCTCGGTGGCCCACGACCGGCGCACCGCCGGGGCGGTCGTGGAAGACAAGGCTATCAAGGCCCGAGTGATTCACGCCCTGAGTGAAGATACCGACCTGGAAAAGAATTCACATATCAACGTCTCTGTGTTCAACGGCTGGGTCCTGCTCAGCGGGGAAACACCCACTGAAGCCTTTCGGGCCAGGGCCGGCGATATTGCGCGCAAGCAGGAAAAGGTACGGCGCCTGTATAACGAGCTGACGATCGCCGCACCCAGCTCGATGATGACCCGATCGAGCGACAGCTGGATCACCACCAAAGTCAAGTCCTCGCTGCTCGGCCTGAACATCAAGGGATTCGACCCCAGCCGCGTCAAGGTCGTTACTGAAAACGGCACGGTCTACCTGCTCGGACTGGTTTATCACGCCGAAGCCGACGCTGCCGTTGCGCAGGCGCGCAAGGTCAGCGGCGTGCAGCGCGTGGTGAAACTGTTCGAGTACCTGGACTGATCGCCAGCGGTTTGTCCCCCGCGACCGTGCCAGCGGCATTCCTCAAGCATCTGTCCGATCTGCTCGGCAACACCCGGCTGCTGACCGACCCTGCTGAGTGTCATACTTATGGTTACGATAACAGCTCACTGCAGGGACAACCGATAGCGGTCGCCCTGCCCGAAACCCACCAGGAGGTGGTCGCCATCGTACACGCCTGCTGCGAGCACCGCGTGACGCTGATCCCTCGTGGTCAGGGCACAGGCACCACCGGCGCCACCGTGCCGGGCGACGACCACACGCTGGTTGTCTCTCTGCAGCGCATGAACCGCATTGTGGACATCAGCCCCGACAATCGCTGGATGATTGTTGAACCCGGTGTAACCAACCAGGCCGTGCAGACGGCCGCGGCGGAATACGCTTTCTTCTGGCCCCCCGACCCAACCAGCGCCGCGATCTGCACCGTCGGCGGCAACCTCGCCTACAACTCGGCGGGCCCGCGCGCGGTGAAATACGGCACGCCGCGCGAGAACACCCTGGCGCTGAGAGCGGTCACCGGTCGCGGCGAAACCCTGTACACGGGCGTCAAGACCACGAAGGGCGTGGTCGGCTACGATCTCACACGCCTGCTGATCGGCTCGGAAGGCACACTGGCGGTAATTACCGAAGCGACCTTGAAGCTCACGCCCCTGCAGCCAGCAAAGCGCACTCTGCGGGCGTTTTACCGCGACGTCCACAGTGCAGCGCGCGCCGTATCGGCCATCATGGCGCAACCGGTCATACCCTGCGCACTGGAGTTTATGGATGCCGGTGCCATTCAGATGGTGCGGCCGGAGGCCGGCAGCAGCCTGCCCGAGGGTACCGGTGCGTTGTTGATGATCGAGGTGGATGGAATCGAGTCGCAGCTGGATGCACTGGTCAGCTGCGTCGTCAAGGCGGCGACGCTCGACGGTACGCTGGGGGTCGAAGCCGCCCGCGGTGCCGCGCAAGTGGCGGCTTTGTGGTCGATCCGCAAAGCACTGTCACCGGCCTTGCGCCGGGTTGCGCCAAAGAAGATCAACGAAGACGTGGCGGTACCGGTGTCGCGTATCCCGGAACTGATCTCCGAGTTGGAGTCACTTTCCAACCGGCATCGCATCCAGATCGTCAATTTCGGTCACGCCGGTAACGGCAACCTGCACGTGAATATCATGTTTGACCCATCCGACGGCGACCAGCAGCGGCGCGCGCAGGCGTGCCTTGAGGACGTCTTTGCCGCAGTGCTGCGCATGGAGGGCACGCTCTCCGGCGAACACGGCGTCGGCCTGGTCAAGCGCGACTGGGTCGGCAAGGAACTGGACGACACCAGCCTGAAGCTGATGCGGGCCATCAAGGCCCAGTTTGATCCTTACGGCATCCTGAACCCGGGCAAGGCACTGCCGCCATTGTAGTGGTATACGTTGGGCTTCGCTGCGCTCAGCCCAACTTACCCGGTAAGGTGCGACACCAGCCCGGCGTGTACGCCAGTCCCTGTTCCAGCCGGTAGCGAGGCCGCCAGTCCAGCACCTGCTGTACGGCCCGGTTGTCACACACCCAGTCCGGATGACGCAACTCGCGCAGCTTTTCCGGGGTCAGCATCGGCGCATAACCGAACAGCCGTCCCAGACCGCGGTTGGCCCAGGCGGGTATGCTCAACAGCGCCGCAGGCACGGGCACAATCCGCACCGGCCGCTGACAGAGGCGCGCCACGATGGCCGCAACGTCCTGCCAGCTGTAGCCGCCTGGGGTGCCATCGTCGAGAGTATATACTCCAGATGGCGGCGCGGCCTGCTGCAACCAGGCCCGCACAAGGGCGGCCATATCTTCGACATAGAGCAGCGAAAAACGGGCGTCCGTACTTCCGGGCACCGGCGCAATGCCCCTGGACATCAGGCGAAACACCGGCAGCAGTTCGCGATCACCGGGCCCGTAGACAGCGGGTGGGCGCAACACCAGCCAGTGCAGGCTGCCCGTCTGCCTGACCAGTATCTGCTCGCCCCTGTATTTGCTGCTGGCATAGAACGACAAAGACGGTTCCCGGGCCGCCAGCGATGACAGGCTCAAGAGCCGGGCTGGTCTGTCCGGCTGGACAGTCAACATCACAGTAACCAGGTTTTCCACACCCTGTACGTTGACGCGGTCGAAATCCGCTTGCCGCGCACCACGTACAACACCGGCACAGTGCACAACGGCATAGACGCCGTCGACGAGCCTGCACAGCGCCTCTCGATCGTGCAGGTCGCCCGCTACTATCTCATCGACACACGCGCCGAGCGCGCGCGCGCGCCGTAAACAACGCACCAGGATGCGGACAGCAAAGCCGGACTCATGCAGCACCCGGCAGATGGCTGCGCCGATAAAACCGGTAGCGCCGGTAACGGCGATGGGTGTGCGCTGGGTATTTTCCTTAGCCATCATTCGAACACTTTCAGGAGGAACCCTGGGGGCGCAGGCTGGTGGACGCAAAAAATAACCGGCCGAAGCCGGTTATCTTATAGCCATACCCGGTGACCCTGGGAGCCTGTCCGAAGTAATCTTCGCGTCGCGAGAAAGTGGGAGACCGAGGACGGGCTCCCCGGAAGCTGGCGGACTTGGGCGATCGTAGCGAGCAAGGTGGGAAGGGGAGGCCATTGTTTCGAACGTTTGAGGAGAACAGCCGTAGCTCTGTGACGAAAAGGATCGGGAAAATAGGGCGTTCTCCCACCGATGCAGTAGATCAGCCCCAAGTCCGGCAGTCTCCTAACCCTGCCTGAGCTTTAGTTCGTTTCCCCTGCCTTCAGCCAGCTTATCGAGGTCATGTGAATCGATGAAGTTCTGGCGCGCCTTGGAACGCGACAATTTGCCCGAAGACGTGCGCGGCAGGGTGTGCAGCGGTACCAGCTCAACGAACACATCGATACCCAGTTCCAGGTGTACCAGGCGGTTCATCCGATCGATCAGGTTGGCGCGCTTGTTGAAGTCCGATTCGCGACACTGGACAACCAGCACACAGATCTCGTCGCCCTGGGGACCCGGTACCGAGAACGCCAGCGCATCGCCGATACGCACTTCCGGCTGATGCTCCGCCAGGTATTCCAGGTCCTGCGGCCAGATGTTGCGACCGTTGATGATAATCAGGTCTTTCTTGCGGCCCGTAATTATCAGACTGCCATCCACCCGGTAGCCGATGTCACCGGTGTTCAACCAGCCGTCTCTGGACAGGGTGGCCGCGGTTTCTTCCGGGGCGTTGTAATACCCGGACATCACGCTGTCGCCGCGTACGAAAATGCCACCGCTGCGGCGGTCGGGCAACACCTTGCCCTGGTCGTCACGGATTTCCACTTCGTATTCCGGCAACGGTGTTCCGCACTCTACAAAGCAGCGCGCTCGTCCAGGATTCTCCGACAAGTGAATGGGCAATGCCTCCTGGTGATCGGAATGGTGATCACCGTCAACACAGTCGGTGGAGTGGCCTTCAAACAGCGGTGAGAAACTGATCGCAAGGGAACACTCCGCCATACCATAACAGGCCAGGAAAGCCCTCTCGTTGAAGCCAGCCGGGGCCAGTGCGCGGGCGAAACGCGTCAGGGTTTCGGAACGGATCATTTCCGCGCCAACCCCGGCGACACGCCAGTTGCTCAGGTCGTACCTGGAGGCTTCTCCCGGGCGCAGACGCCGCGTGCACAGCTCGTAGCCGAACGGCGGGCTGAACGAGATGGTTGCCTTAGTGGTTGTCATCAGATTCAGCCACTGACGCGGGCGCATGGCAAACTCGCGGGTATCCAGATAATCGACGGAAATCTGCGCGGCCACCGGCACCAGCACCAGGCCGACCAGACCCATGTCGTGATAGAACGGCAGCCAGGAGAAGCAGCGATCCTGGGGACCGATCTTCACGCCGTGACGGATAATACCCGCCAGATTGCTCATCACCGCGCGCTGTTCAATGACGACACCGCGCGGAAACTTGGTGCTGCCCGAGGTGTACTGGATGTAGGCGATATCGGCAGGTTGTGCGGGCTGAAACTCGACATCGGCTTCCGGCAGCGCATCGTAGACCGCTGGCGCACCGACCAGCTTCAGATTCAGCCCACGCCCTGCCTCTTCAAGAAACGAAGCGTAACCCGCCGGCGCCATGGCCACCGATGCCTGGCTACTTTCCAGCAAGCCACGCAACTGGGTGACATACACGGTATGCCCGCCCAGGTTCACCGAGGCCGGTAAGGAAACCGGAATCAGACCGGAGTACTGGCAGGCGAAAAAGAAGCGCAGAAAGTCCGGATTGGTTTCGGCAACCAGGGCGACCCGATCGCCTTTCTGCAACCCCATGCCAAGCAACTTGCGTGCAAGTATGCGCGCCTGTTTCCGCAACTCCGCGTACGGCAGTGAAGCATACAACTCGCCCCGGCCGGTGTAGAAATTTGCCCCGGTGCAACCCTGGGCTGCGTAGTCCAGAGCATCAGCCAGCGTGGCAAAACCAGCCGCACGAAACGGTAGTTTGTGTACTGTTGGTGTCGGTTCTGCGCCCAAAAGACTTTGTCCCTTTGAGGTTTGATATCCCAGGTTTCCGTACAGCGACAGAAACACCCCAAAAAATTCAGTTACTGTGAGCGGCTGATACAAGCCGAATTCAAGGCACCCAGACCGCAGTTAATTCGGCCTGTCCGGAGGGATCGTTGTATTTTCCCAACGATGTGACCCATACCCTTTGGTTCCGCTACTACAGCCTGCATTATTCCCTCAATTGGATAAAAACACAATACTTTTTCCAAAATTTTTGCCAACGGCCGGCCATTTTGAGACGCCTTTCTAAATTTTGTCGTATTTTTACGACAATTAAAGCCGACACTTTTCCGGGCGCCGACAGCCACTTTGAGCAGCGGCTTTTGCCGCTAAGATCACCTCGCTGAAAGCAAATTACAGACCACCCGGGCGGCTTACGGCACCGCAGTCGCAGCTGGCCTGCCTCGCCCCCGCGTGTCTGTAGCGACGGGCTGACGGCGCGGGTATGATGCCCGCCTTCAGCAGCTAAAACCTGATCCCATGCCCCACAGCACGCATGACCTTATGGTTTGCGAGGTGACTGACCGCAAACAACTGGAACATTTCATCCGCTTTCCCCAGCGCCTCTACCAGCACGACCCGAACTGGGTGTGCCCGCTGTTCTTTGAACAGAGGGAACGATTCAGCGCTAAAAACCCGTTTTTCCAGCATGCCCGCTGGCGCGCCTGGATCGCCAGCCGTGGCGGCCGGCCGGTTGGCCGCATCAGTGCCCAGATCGATGCCTTGCACCTGGAAAAATTCCACGACGCTACCGGGCATTTTGGCTGCCTTGAGGCCGAAGATGACCAGCAGGTCTTCGATACGTTGTTCAGCGCGGCCGAATCCTGGTTGCGCGCGGAAGGCATGACACGCGTCACCGGGCCCTTCTCTCTGTCCATCAACGAGGAGTGCGGACTGCAAATCGACGGTTTCGATACGCCGCCGCGCATCATGATGGTGCACGGACGCCCTTATTATGGGCGCGCGGTCGAGGCAGGGGGGTTCAAAAAAGCCGTTGATCTGGTTGCTTACCACCAGCACCCGGATTTCACCGTTCCCAAAGTCATGCGACGCCTGGTTGCACGCGTTGCGGACCGGATACGAATAAGACCGCTCAACCGCAAGCAGCTGGCCAGCGAACTGGAACTGATGCGCGACATTTTCAACGACGCCTGGTCGGAAAACTGGGGGATGGTACCCTTTACCGCGGCCGAGTTTGCGGAAGTCGGCAAGGTCATGTCACTGCTGATCGACGATGACTTTGTCCAGATCGCCGAAGTCGACGGCGAACCGGCCGCCATGATCATCTGCCTGCCGAATGTCAATGAAGCCATCAAAGACCTGCACGGCAGACTCCTGCCGCTGGGTTGGCTCAAGCTGCTCTGGCGTCTGAAAGTCCGTTTTCCGAAGTCCGCGCGCATCCCGCTGATGGGGGTGCGCAAACAGTACCACCACACGCCGTTCGGGCCCGCACTCTCCTACATGATCACCGACAGCCTGCGCTACCCGGTCCTGGCGCGCGGCATCCGCGACATGGAAATGTCGTGGATACTGGAACACAATACCGGCATGCGCAGCATTATCGAGTCTCTGGGCGGCATGGTTTACAAGACCTACCGCCTGTATGAAAAAGCGCTGTAGTCCGACCCTTGCATGAACGCCCACCGTTTTACCGCCGTGATTCTAGCCGCTGACCGGGGCGCACCCGACCCGTTGGTCGATGCTTCGGGCGCCTGCTGCAAGGCCATGGTGAAGATCGACGGCACCCCCATGCTCGAACGCGTCGTCAGGGCCCTCATGGACAGCAGCCGGGTGGACCGGATCGTTATCTCCGGCGCGCAGGAACAGCAGCTACCCGGCAGTCAGTTCCTGGCCGGAGCGCTGGCACACGGCGACATACGCTGGACAAAGCCGCAGGAAAGCCCCAGCAACAGCGCCTACGAGGCCATGAAGGCCCTACCGGTGAGTACCCGGGTGCTGGTGACAACCGCCGACCATCCGCTGTTGCGCGCCGACATTGTCGATGAGTTTCTGCAGCGCTCGCTGGCCACCGGCGCCGACCTGGGCGTCGGTCTGACCGACTACGCTTCCATTCACGCACGCTTCCCGGCGGCTAAGAAGACCGTGACGCGCTTTCGTGATGGCGGTTACTGCGGCTGCAACCTGTTTGCCTTCATGACGCCGGCCTCACACCGGGTGGCGGCCGCCTGGCGCCGGGTGGAACAGCAGCGCAAGAACCCCCTGCGCGTCATCAGTCAGCTGGGCTGGTGGTCGGTACTGCGCTACCTGCTGGGCTGGCTGACTTTGCACAAGGCACTGGGAGAACTCTCGCAACGCCTGCACGTCAGCATCGCACCGGTGCACCTGCCCTACCCGGAGGCAGCCATCGATGTGGATTCGATCGCCGATCAGCAGCTGGTGGAAGGCATGACCGGCAGCGACAAATAGCGCTCCTGCTGCGGCGCGAAGGCTTCTGACTCTGCCCGGTAGTCGCGCACGCTGATCCGCACCGACCAGTTCTCCGCACAACGGCGTACCCGATACAGGTAATACTGCGCCCGGCGACCCGGCTTGTGGCCGATGGCAGACGCCGAAGGAATACCGAATACCGGGATACTGCCGCCAGCGAAGGGGATCGCCGACTCGGCAGTGTAGTGCCCGTGACCGTGCAGCACCAGCTCGGCGCCTTCCTGACCCAGGATACGGCACAGGGCGCGACCGTCGGTCAGCCGTTTGCGCCACTTCTCGTCTTCGACCCGTGGCGGATGGTGTAACAGCACCAGCCGGAACAGCCCCCGCTCGCCCGTCCGGTGCAACAGCTGCGCAAGACGTTCGCGCTGCTGCCGGCCAATGCGACCGGTCGCCATGAACGGTGGTGTCGCCAGCGCACTGCACAGGCCGATCAGGGCGACGCCGTTGCGCACGCGCAGGGTGGGAAACATATCGAACCCGACGCGGGACGGCGACTGGTATTGCGCATCGGACTGCATATACGGCTCCCACTGGCCCCAGCCTTGTTCCCAGGCGATGCGCACATAGGCATCGTGATTACCTGGCACAACGGTCACTTTGTCATGGCCGCCCAGGCGCTCCAGCCAGCGGCGCGCCTGGCGGAATTCATCCGCCAGGCCGACCTGGGTCAGATCACCGGTCACGACAATGTGCTGCGGTCGCAGTTGCTGCAGGTCCTCAAGCAGCGCCTCCAGCACTTCGCCACGGTGTTCGGCACGCCGCCTGTGCCGCCATGACAGGTAGCCCAGCACGCGCTTGTTCAGCAGTTGCTGCCAGTGCGCGCCCTGGGGGCTGGTCAGGTGCGGATCAGTGAGGTGTGCAAAGGTGAGCCCGACCGCGTCGGGGATTTGTTCATTCACGCGCATTGCTTTAGGATGCCCATCGATATCGATACTCAGACTCCACAGCTCTTGACTTTCAATTCCGCAGCACCCCGCAGAATCGGCTTGCTCACCAATCCCAACAGCCACCGCAACCGGGCTCAGGTGGGAGACATAGCGGCCATTGTCGCAAATCACCCGGGCATCGACCATCGGATTACGGCGTCCGCCGCCGCTATCGGCCCCGCACTCCAGGCCTTTGCCGACAAGGGCCTCTCGGTACTGGCGATCAACGGCGGTGATGGCACGGCGGCACGCGTGTTTGCTGAACTGCTGGAGCAGGGTCCGTTTCAGCAGCTCCCCGCGGTCATCCTGCTCCCGGGCGGCACTACCAATATGAACGCCGGTGACGTGGGCATGGGCGGCAGCCTGGCAAAAGCGACACAGCGCCTCGCAGACTGGTCGGACAACACTCACCGCGGGGCCGAAGCGCTGACACGCGCGGTACTGCGCGCCGCGGGCGCCGTCGACGGCAAACCGGCCTACGGCATGTTTTTCGGCGCGGGTACGGTGATCAGCGGCATCGATTACTGCAAGGCCAACATCCACACGCTGGGAATCCGCGATGAACTCGGCCCCGGCGTGGTCATGCTGCGTACCATCTGGGGCATCGCCCGCAAGGAACCCTATTTCTCCGACCCCACAGCGACCCGCATCGAGCTGGACGGACAGACGGACACCCGCATCCGCCCGGTTATCCAACTGATCGTGTCCTCGCTCGAACGACTATTCCTGGGCCTGCACCCTTTCTGGGGCCAGGAAGCCGGACCCCTGCACTGCACCTGGATCGAGAAACCGACCCGCAAGGTGCTGCGCGCTTTCCTCTCAGTGTTGCGTGGCAAACCCAATCGCTACGTCACACCGGACAACGGCTATTTCAGTCACAATGCGCAGCACCTGAGTTTGTGGATGGACGGACTGTTTACCCTCGACGGTGAAATACACCGGGCCAGCCGCGAACAGGGGCCAGTGACCATCACCAATGGTGGCAACCTCGATTTTCTGCGCATAGACGACTAGCCGTGAATACGCCCGCTACCCTGCAGCCGCTGGCCCGCGCGCTGCTGGATCTGACGCCGCCGCCCAAGCACCCCGCGCTGCTGCAGCTGGTGGATACCTTGCGCGCACGCTATGCGGGGTGCGTCAAGTCGATACTGTTCTACGGGTCCTGCCTGCGCGGTGGCGACCCCTTCGACGGCCTGGTGGACCTGTACCTGATTGTCGATGGTTATCGCTGCGCCAACAGTGGCCGGTTCAAGGCCTTGTGCAACCGGCTGTTGCCGCCTAACGTCTTCTACGCGGAAATCCCGTTCAACGACCGTCGGGTGCGTTGCAAGTATGCCATTCTGAGCGAACGCGATATGCTGGCCGGCACCTCACGGCGCTGGTTCCACTCTTATCTGTGGGGACGTTTCAGCCAGCCAACGGCTGTCGCCTGGTCGTGCGATGCGGCCACGCAGCTGAACGTCGCCACCAGCCTGGCACAGGCCGTGGTTACCTTCCTGCAGAGGACCCTCCCCAGTCTGCCAGCACACGGCCCGGTGCTGTCGCTCTGGCAACAGGGGCTGGCGCTCAGCTACGCCACGGAACTGCGCCCGGAATCGCCGCAGCGCACGGTGGAACTGACGCAGACCAACGCGGCCTATTATGAACGCGTGACGCGGCTGGCGGCGCCACTGCTGGGCGGTGATATCGGCTGCGACAACGGCGAGTACCGCGCGACAGTGCCGGGCCCGCGGCGTTTGTTTAACCGCGTCGGCTGGCGGTTGCGCTCGTTGCAAGGCAAGCTGTTATCGCTGGCGCGCCTGAGCAAGGCGCTGTTTACCTTTGAAGGCGGCCTGGACTACATCGCCTGGAAACTGGAGCGCCACTCGGGGCAGCGCATCGACGTCCCCGACCGAGTGCGCCGTTACCCCCTGGTATTTGTCTGGGGAATGGTCTGGGACCTCTACCGGCGTGGTGTTTTCCGTTGACCGTGCACGCAGAGACCCTGTCCCCCGTGCGCACCTGGCTGTTGATCGGAGACAAGCTCGGCGACAACGCCCAGGCCACGATCATTGCCGACAGCCTCGGACTGCCATACGAAACCAGGCGTCTGCTGCCCAAAAAACAGTATGTGCTCGGCAAGCCGCGCTTCCGTATTGGCCTGGCGCATCTGGATACGGAGCGCTCGGACCCGCTGCAACCACCCTGGCCGGATCTGGTCATCACGGTGGGCCGCCGCCATGCCATGGCGGCCCTGTGGATCAAGACCCAACACCCCGCAACCAAGGTCGTACTACTGGGCCGCCCGCGCCGCTGGATCGAAAGATTCGACCTGGTCATAACACCGCCCCAGTACCAGGTACCAGACCTGCCGAATGTCATGCGTCTGCGCCTGCCGCTGATGCGCGCCGATAGACCCGCCATTGCCCGTGCGGCCGACAGCTGGCGCGCGCGTTTCGCCAGCCTGCAGAAGCCCCTCATTGCTGTCCTGGTGGGAGGACCGACGCGACCCTACCGCTTCGATGCGGCCGAGACAACCGAGCTGCTCAGCGTGTGCAGACAGGTACGGGCGCGCTACGGTGGCACGCTGTTCATCTCCACCAGCCGCCGCACCACAGCGGCTGTCAGCGCGACCCTGCGCGCACAACTGCCCGCCAATGCCGTACTGCACGAATGGACCCGCGGCGGAGACGACAACCCTTACCTCGCGCTGCTTGGACTGGCTGATTACTTCGTTGTCACCGGTGACAGTGTTTCCATGATGATGGAAGTCGCAGACTGCGGCAAACCGCTCGCCATCTTCGCCCTACCCGCGGACTGGAAAGGGCGACTATGGCAGCGCCTGCTACTGCGCCTGCACGGCAGTGCGGCCAGCGGGCCGGTCGATGCCGCCTGTCGCTGGCTCGGCAGACTGGTGTACACGACCGGCGTCGCCGGATTTGCCCGTGACCTGGGGGTGTTGCACCAGCAACTCATCGACCAGGGCTTTGCCGTGCGGGCCGGCGAAGCTTTCCCGGCCGTGGACCAGCCGCTACCGGTCGAACCGACGGCCGTCAGCGATACAATCAGGGCGTTGGTCGGGATAGCCGCCGGGTGATTGTTCAGACCGCAACCGTTGCCCTTTAAGGCAGGCCGAAAAATCTGCTAGACTCCCGGCACGGTCGCCTACCCAGCCTCGGAATGTCCATGAACCACTGCGTCTTCATCCAGACCAACCACAAACAGATCGTCGGTGCCCTGGTCGCCGACTATGCGCTGAAACGCAACTCGGCACACGCTGATCAGTTTGACGTCAAGATCATGGATACGCGCGATTACCCGTTCTTCGCCGCCCACGAAGGCCAGCTGTACCTGCGCGACGGGGTAAAACGCACCTGGTTGAACGATGACCTGCAGTCGTTCACGCCGACGCGCTTCATGCCGCCGGAGCTGATGGGCTACGAGGGTCGCGCGGTGGTCATCGACCCGGACATATTCGCCATCGCTGACATCTGGGAACTGCTCGCCCGTGACATGCAGGACAAGGCCATCCTGTGCCGCATGCGTTCCGGCCCCAAGGGCCTCGTCGACCGCTGCATGGCGAGCAGCGTGATGCTGCTCGATTGCGCCAAGCTGAAACACTGGAAGGTCGAGGACACCTTCAACGCCATGTTCGAGTTCAAGCAGGACTACATGCGGTGGGTCTGCCTGAAGATGGAAGACCGCGACACCATCGGCCTCTTCGAACCCGAGTGGAACGATTTCGACAGGTTGACGACCAACACCAAGATGCTGCACGTGACTCGGCGTAAGACCCAGCCGTGGAAAGCCGGCCTGCCCATCGACTGGCGGCCTGCCGAACGCTTCCGCCTGTTCCCGCCCGTGGCCTGGGCGATGCGCGCACGCCGCAAGCTGTTTGGTGAATATGCCCTGCTGGGCAACTACAAGGAACACCCGGACAAGAATCAGACCGACCTGTTCTTCGGGCTGCTGAAGGAATGCCTCGAGAGAGGCATCATCAGCGAAGACATGCTGCGCGAGGAAATGCAGCAAAACCACGTGCGCCATGACGCCTTTGCAGTCCTGGAACGCACACCCGATCTGGCGCCGCCCGGCCAGCCGCCGCTGAAACTGTCAGCCGCGTAGCGCCAGTCGAGGCGACGCGGCCACCCGCTCAGCGGTCTGCAAACAGTGCCCGCACCCGGGCGGTCGCCCTGTCGACATCGTCGGGCAGCGAGCGGCACTGGCTGCTGTTGAATACCTCTCCCAACCATGCCGCGCGCCCGTCACCAACCAGCTGCCGCTGGATGTTGCCGACGTCACGGTGCATGCGGCGTGGTGCAAGATGCATGGCGAAGTGGTGGCTCAGGGGCTTGAAACGGTAATTGTGCGGGAAGCGCCACCAGGGCCCGGCATCGCCCGGGTCGAAGATGTACAGCGGTTTGCCGGTGTACGCTGCCTCGGTCAGCATCGACATGCTTTCGCCCGTGACCACAAACTGGTCAGCCAGCGCCAGGTAGGCGAGGTACGGATTGTCGCTCTGCTCCGGCTGCCAGCAATGCAGCTGCGCGGCGACTGTTATCTGCTGCTTGAGCGCGGCAAATGCCGTCGGCGGGGTACGCGCACTGTTGCTCACCAGTAAGGCGCCACCGCTGCCCTGCACCAGTTCATTGGCGAGGCGGCCGAGACGCCGGCCTTTTTCTGGTGTGAACACGAAGGGGCCGCTGTCCCCGCCGACCAGCAACGCGGTCCAGGGCCGCGGCAGGTGTGCCAGGCGGCCCTGCCATTGCCGGGCCGCCTGGCACAGGCGATCCTGGTTTACCCCGTGCAACGGCAGGTGGTTATGCACCACGCTCGGGATGTCCGGCAAAAAATACTGCGGCGTCGTGACGATCAGATCAAAACTCTCCAGCGGCGCCCAGGGCCGCCCAACGTGCACCAGACGGGTGTTCCCCGCGCGCCGTTTGATCCAGCGGGCAACCGGTTCGTTACGGCGCCCCGCGGTGATGACCAGATCCGGCCAGGGTGGTCCGAGGTCGCTTGACGCGCGACGGTCGATGCCGGCCAGGGTGACGCCCAGCAGCCGATTGGTGAGCAGTTCGTAGGACTTATAGCAAAACCGCTTGACGCTATAAGGCCAGCCGAGCGCCGCGGCCAGTGCGGTGACCTGAGCATTGTCGCCGGCCTTGTGGCCGGTCAAGACCCAGACCTCCGGCGGGTTTTTGCGGTCGAAACCTGGCTGGTCCACGGGGCGGCGGCACGTCTGTGCAAAAATCGAGAGCTTACAGAATTTATTGCCCCACTGCAGCGGCCGACGGCGGGGCAGAATTTTCGCTACAATACCGCCCGACTTGTCTCGCAGCCGCTGGCCACACGCAAACCGACGCATAGCCGTGATCCTCAGTCGTCATATCACCGCCGAAATCATCAAACCGATGGTGCTGGGTATTGCCCTGCTGGTTATCGTGTTCACGGGCTACAGTTTTGCCATCAAACTGTCGCAGGCGGCCGGCGGCGTGCTGCCACTTCCGCTGGTGATTAAGCTGATCGGTCTCAACAGTCTTATTGCCATGGAGGTGCTGCTGCCCACGGCGCTGTACCTGTCGATTATCTCCACCCTCAGCCGCCTCTATCGCGATTCTGAAATGACCGCCATGAATTCCGCGGGTTACAGCGAGGGCCACCTGATACGTACCGTGGCAATACTGACGCTGTTCGTCGCCGTTCTGGTTGGTATGGTGTCCCTTTACGCCAGGCCCTGGGCTTATCGCCAGACTTACCAGATCGAGGCCGACGCCCAGGCCGAGTTCGACATCCGCAAGATCGAACCGGGCCAGTTCATCGAAATGCACGACGCCCAGTACGTGCTGTTCGCGGGTGGCGTCAACCGCAGGACCGGAACGCTGTCCGAGGTATTTGTGCAAACGGGGAAAGGTACCGACACGGGGGCCAAGGTCCAGGTCATTTACGCCCACCAGGGCTACATACCGCCGGTAGGTCTGGGCGCATCGCGCAGTTTTGAATTCCGCGACGGCTACAGCTATGTGCTCGATCCGAAAAGCAGCCGGGATACCACGATGAAGTTCAAACAACTGAGCATTCCCATACCCGGCGTCGAAAAAGACACCAGCTACCGGCGCAAGGCGGAATCGAGCCTTACGCTCGCGCAGTCGGACGCCAGCAAGGACCTCGCCGAATACCAGTGGCGCCTGTCAACCCCGCTGGCGACCCTGATCCTGGCCCTGGTTGCGGTGCCGCTGAGCCGCAGCACACCCCGGCAGGGACGGCACATCAGCTTCATCCTTGCCATCACCGTGTATACCGGCTTGTTTGTCCTCACCAGCGCGGCACGCAACTGGGTCGCCGACGGCAAAATGCCGATCAACCCGGGTATCTGGTCGGTCTACGCCCTGCCCCTGCTGCTGTTTGCAATCCTGATGTGGGCGCCCCGCTGGAAATGGCGGTCGCGCTGACATGAATCGCCTGGATCGCTATATCGCGGGCAAACTGGTGACCGGCTGGCTACTGGTGTGGCTGATCATTTCGTCGATTTTCGGACTGCTCGCCTTCGTCGACGAGATGGAACGCATCGGCGGAAAGTACCAGATCCCGGAGGTTCTGCAATTCGTACTCTACACCCTGCCACAGCGATCCCTGGAGCTGGCGCCGGTGATTATCCTGCTGGGCTCCATCCTGGCTCTTGCCGCCCTGAACAAACACAGTGAAATTATCGCCATCCGGGCCGCCGGTGTATCCGTGCGACGCCTGGTCCGGTCGGTGGCCATCCCCGCCGCCGGGCTGGTGATTCTGCTGTTCGCCAGCAGCGAATACGTGGCAGCCCCCCTCTATCAGCAGGCAGAGTTGCAGAAAACCCTGATCCGCAGCGGCCAACCCAACCTGCTCACCGGCAAAGGCCTGTGGTCCAACAACAACCGGCGATTCTTCAATGTACGCACCCTGAAAAATATCCAGATACCGCGCGATATCTACCTGTACGAGTTCGATGCGGATGGCAGGCTGGTGAATTTCATCCACGCCGACCGCGCCCAGCTCGCCAGCGGCCGGCGCTGGGACCTGCTCGGCGTGACACAGAAAGCGCTCCAGCACGGGGTTCTGGTGACCAGTCAACACGCCAGCCTGCAGATGGGACCTTTCTGGTCCCGCGAGGAACTGCCGGCCCTGCCGCTGTCCACCGCCGGCATGACGCCGAGTAACCTGTACGAATATTCCGCCTATCTGAAGTCCACTGACCAGCTGGCGCAGCGTATTGAACAGGCGTTCTGGCAACGTGTCGCCATGCCATTGACCGCGGGCGCGATGGTGGTTCTGGCAATCCCCATCGGTGCCAGTCTGGGTGCGATCCGCAGCAACACCTTTGGCCGTAATCTGGCCATCGGCGCCGGCGCAGGTATATTGTTTTACCTGGCTTCGCAATTGATTCAAAGCGGCGGAGCGCTGCTGGCAATCCCCGCCGTGGTGACCGCCTTCCTGCCGGTGCTGCTGGTTGTCACGGTCGCGACCACCATACTGTACCGCATGCGCTGAGTTTGTCGCCTGCCGTGACTACAGGCATAATCCACTGCTTGCCGCTCAGAAGGTATACGTGTTCTCCAGCCTGCCCGTCTGATCTCCTATGCACTTGATGCTGTCATTTTTCCGGGCCTACCCCGGGCAGACCCTGATCATGCTGCTGGCGCTGATGCTGGCGGGGATTGCCGAAGGCATGGGACTGTCGGCCTTGCTGCCGCTATTGAAGATCGCCGTCAACAACCAGGCCGGCACGTCTCAGCACCGACCACAGAACGAATTCGAGCGCATCGTCGTCGAGACCTTACAGAACATCGGCATCACTCCCAGCCTCGGCGTGCTGCTCGGCATCATTATTGTCGGCGTGACCCTGAAGAGCATCCTGATGCTGGTGGCCCGCAAACGTGTCGGTTATACGGCAGCGCAGGTTGCCACCGACCTGCGCCTGGAGATGCTGCGAGCGGTGCTGCGCAGCAAGTGGGAGTTCTTTCTTCACCAGCCGATTGGCCGTTTGAGTAACAGCCTGGCGACCGAAGCGCAGCGCTCATCGGAGTCCTTTATCAACGGCGCCACGGTCATCACCCTGCTGCTGCAGGCCATCATCTATGGCTTGGTGGCGCTGGCGGTGTCCTGGAAGGCCACACTGGTCAGCCTGAGCGCCGGCGCAGTGATTATAGGTATTTCCCACTTCCTGGTGCGCATGGCGCGCAAGGCCGGCAAACGCCAGACCAATCTGCTGATTACGTTGCTGTCGCGCCTGACCGATGCGCTGCAATCCGTTAAACCGCTCAAGGCCATGGCGCGCGAGTACCTGGTCGACACCGTACTGTCGGATACTACGTCCAAGCTGAACAAGGCGCTGAAGAAACAGATTTTCAGCGACGCCGTACTTAACGCGGCCCAGGAAGAGATGTTCGCCCTGGTGATCGCGCTGGGCATGTACATCGCACTGGTCAACTATGGCATGCCGTTCGAAACGGTGCTGGTGCTGGTGGTGGTGCTGGGCAGGATGCTCGGCCAGCTGGGCAAGGTGCAGAAGCAGTACCAGAAGGTGGTGATCGGTGAAAGCGCCTTCTGGTCGATGAAATCCTCTATTCGCGAGGCCCAGCTGGCCGAAGAGCATCTCGGCACCGGCGCCATACCGACGCTGGAGCGCGGCATCCGGCTGGATAATGTCGATTTTTCCTACGACCGGCACCAGGTGTTCGAGAAAGCCAACCTGGATATTCCAGCGGGCAAGCTCAGCGCACTGATCGGCCCTTCGGGGTCCGGCAAGACCACCGTGATTGATCTGGTCATTGGCCTGTTGCGACCACAGTCGGGTGCGGTACGCATCGATGACAAGCCGCTGGCGGAGCTGGACGTCAAGGCCTGGCGACATATGATCGGGTACGTGCCGCAGGAAAACCTGCTGCTGCACGATTCCATCCTGCACAACGTTACCTTGGGTGACCCCGAACTCTCCGATGATGACGCCGTGCAGGCACTGAAGTCGGCCGGCGCCTGGGAGTTTATCGAACACCTGCCGCAGGGCATTCACAGCACAGTGGGTGAGCGCGGCGGCAAGCTCTCCGGCGGGCAGCGCCAGCGCATCATGATTGCCCGGGCGCTGGTGCACAAACCCAGATTGCTGATTCTCGACGAAGCCACCAGCGCTCTGGATCCGGCCAACGAAGCGGCTATCGGCCACACCATGCAGAAACTGCGCGGCGCGCTGACCATTCTGGCCATCTCGCATCAAACCGCACTGGTGAATGCGGCCGACCGCGTCTACCGCCTGGAGAAAGGCCAGGTACAGCTGATCACCAACTGAGCATCCTTGCCGGGCAGGGAAACGGCGGCGTTACTTGAACAGGGCACGCACCCGTTGCACGGCGCGTTGCAGATCGGTCGGCGGCAATGACGGCGGTGGTGTTGTGAACGAATCGCCCAGCCAGACCACCCGTCTCTGCTCCAGCAGCGCACGGTGCACCAGCCGCAGGTCCCGACTCAGGCGCCGATGCCCAAAGTACATGAGCCAGCTGTAGGCCAGCGCAGACAAGCGAAAATCAACCGGCGTCGAGCGGTCGGGCCGCAGCGGATAACCGTGTCCACCGAGTTCGGCCATGTACACCGGCTTGCCGGTGGCGCAGGCCTCGCTGAGCATCGAGACGCTATCGGCTGTAACCACCAGCGATGTGCTCAAACCGAGAATACCGTAATAGGGATTGTCTGCGTCGTCCGGCCGCCAGCCATACAGATCATAGGGTACCGACAGGTGGCGCTCGAATGCCGCGAGCGCCTTGCGGGAGGTACGCGCACTGCTGGTTATTAACAGTGAACCGCCCTGTCGTCTCGCCAGTTCGCTGGCAAGCCGGGCGATGTGGGCAGCCGTGCGCTGGCCCAGTGTATAGGGTCCGCTGTTACCCCCAAGGATCACGCCGATCCAGGGTTCGGGCAGGCGCGCATAGCGCGGCCGGCATCTGTCTGCTTCTGCGGCCAGCCGAGCGGCGGTGATCCGATGCAGCGTGGTGGTGTTGTGCAGGATATTATCGCGCTGTGGCAGACGGTACTGCGGGGTGGTCACCAGCAGGTCGAACTGCTCCGGCCGCGCCCAGGGTCGCCCGATATGGACCAGCCGGGTGCGGCCACCCGACTGGTTGCGGATCCAGCGTCCCACCGGTTCGTTGCGCATACCGGCAGAAATAACCAGGTCGGGCCAGGGTGGTTGCAGTGGACTCGACTGATCGCCGCGGATACCGCGCAAGTCACTGCCGCGCAACAGGCTGGTGCGAAACTCGTACTTACGGTAGTCAAGCTGCTTAAGCTCGAATGGCCAGCCGAGCGCCTCCGCCAGGGCGAGAATCTGGCCGCGCTCACCGGCACGGTAACCGGTGACCAACCATACTCTCGGTGTGGAAGGCTCGGGCCGGCCGGCGGCGTGCGTGGCAGTGGCGAACACAGGTCGGTTCATAGGTGTTTCAGTCACGCGCACGGCAGGCATAGCGCCATACCCCAAGTCCAAGTACAATTCAGTGTTTTGGAATCTAGCGGCTTGGGCCCGCGGGCGCAAGCCGCGCGACCCGCAACCAGAGAAGCAATTCTCCATGCCAGACTATGACGAGTTCCTCGAACGCATCTTTGCGATTGTCAAACCGTTCGCCAAGCAGGGTATCATGCTCAACGAGAACAGCGAACTGGTCACCGGGCTTGGCCTGACGTTGCTGCAGGTCATGGAACTGATTGAGCAGATCGAGGACCATTTCGACATGTCGATTCCGCTGAACATCCTGCCGGACATCCGCACCATCCACGACCTGGCCGAACAGCTGGAAAGACTCAGCCGCTAGCCCCATGAGTCTGTTTGACAAGTTCAAACCAATTATCGATATCCGCGCCGAGCTGGACCAGCTCGGCGTCATGCCGTTTGGCGCTGTCACGGAAAAGATTCTGTCGCCCACCGAAGCCATCGTCAACGGCCAGCGGGTGATCCTGGCAGGCACCAACAACTACCTCGGTCTCACCTTCGAACCCGCCTGTATCCAGGCCGCGCAGCAGGCACTCGCCGAACAGGGTACCGGTACGACCGGCTCGCGCATGGCCAACGGGACTTTCGCCGGGCACGTCGCGCTGGAACGGGAACTGGCGGCGTTCTTCGCCCGCAAGCACTGCATCGTGTTTTCCACCGGCTACGCCGCCACCATGGGCATGGGGTCAACCCTGGCCGGCCCGGGAGATGTGATTGTGCTGGACGCTGACAGTCATGCCAGCATCTATGACGGCGTGCGCCTGGGTGGCGCTGAAGTGGTGCGCTTCAAACACAATGACGTCGCCGACCTGGAAAAGCGCCTGCGGCGCCTGGGCGAGCGTACCGTGAATACCCTGATCATTGTCGAGGGCATCTACTCCATGCTCGGCGACCAGGCGCCGCTGGCAGACATCGCCGCAGTCAAGAACACGTATGGCGGCCTGCTGATGGTGGACGAGGCACACTCGCTGGGCATGCTGGGCGAACACGGCCGGGGCATGGCCGAAGCCGCGGGTGTCGAGGACGCCGTGGATTTCACCGTAGGCACATTCAGCAAGAGCCTGGGCGCCATCGGCGGCTATTGCGTCAGCGATCACCCGGAACTGGAGGCGATCCGCTTCGCCATCCGTTCCTACATCTTTACGGCGTCTCCGTCGCCCTCCGTCATCGCTTCGACGCGCGTCGCGCTGCGCCTGATGCAGGAGCGTCCCGAATTGCGCGACCGGCTGTGGGCCAACGCCCGGCGACTCTATAACGGTCTCGCCGAGTTGGGCTTCCAGGTCAGTCCGCAGATCAGCCCCGTAGTCGCCGTGACCATCCCGGACCGCGACCAGGCCATCGCCTGGTGGAACCAGCTGTTGCACCACGGTGCCTACGTCAACCTGGTGATGCCGCCGGCATCGCCGACCACCGACAGCCTGTTGCGCTGCAGTGTCAGCGCTGCGCACAGCAACGAGCAGATTGACCGCATCATCGATGCGTTTGCCGGGCTGCATCCGGCCGCTGCGCAAGAGGCACGTCACTGAAACCTGGTCAGCGCGTCTGGCGGGCCTGCACAGGACGTTTGCACATGCGACCCTGTAAGCGGCGCGAGCGCGTGTGCGCGACCGACACTCCCGCCAGGCAGCCCGCACCAGACCTTTAGACGTTAAATTCTTATGGACAAACTGAATATTATCGGCAACGGCCCCTTACGGGGTGAGGTCACCATCTCCGGCGCCAAGAACGCGGCACTGCCGATTCTTGCCGCCACACTGCTTTCCCCGGAACCTGTTACCCTGCGTAACGTACCGCACCTGCGCGACATCACCACTACACTGGAACTGATGGGACGCTTCGGCTCGCGTTTCGAACTCAGCGACAACATGTCGCTGGTCGCCGATAACAGCGATATCACCGACCTGCGCGCACCTTATGAACTGGTGAAGACGATGCGCGCGTCCATCCTGTTCCTGGGCCCGTTGCTGACACGCTTTGGTGAGGCGGAAGTCTCGCTGCCCGGCGGTTGCGCCATCGGTTCGCGGCCCGTCAACCTGCACATCGACGGCCTCAAGGCCATGGGCGCGCGTATCGAAATCGACGAAGGGTATATCAAGGCAGAGGCCACCCGCCTCAAAGGCGCGCGCTTCGTATTCGACGTCGTGTCGGTCACCGGCACCGAAAACCTGATGATGGCAGCGACGCTTGCCGACGGCACCACGGTACTGGAAAACGCTGCCCGCGAGCCGGAGATCAGCGACCTGGCCGAATGCCTGAATGCCATGGGTGCACGCATCAGTGGCGCCGGCTCGGACACCGTCACCATTACCGGCGTCGGGTCACTGCACGCCTGTGATCACCGGGTGATACCCGATCGTATCGAAACCGGTACCTTCCTGGTCGCAGCAGCGGCCACCGGTGGGAAGATCCACGTAAGGCACACCGCGCCGCAGTATCTCGACGCGGTGCTGCAGAAACTTCACGATGCCGGTGCCAGTATCGCCAGTGGCAGCGACTGGGTGGAACTCGATATGAACGGCCGCCGGCCGCGCGCCGTGGGACTGACCACGGCGCCGCACCCGGCGTTTCCTACCGACATGCAGGCACAGTTCGTGGCGCTGGATGCCATTGCCAGAGGAACCGCCACGGTAAAGGAAACCATTTTTGAAAACCGCTTCATGCACGTGCAGGAACTGCAGCGGATGGGAGCCGACATCGAATTGCAGGGCAACACCGCGATTGTCCGCGGCGTCAACCAACTGCACGGCGCACCGGTGATGGCAACCGACCTGCGCGCTTCCGCCTGCCTGGTGATTGCCGGCCTCGCGGCCAGTGGTGAAACGCTGATCGACCGCATTTATCACCTGGACCGGGGTTACGAACGGATAGAAGAGAAACTTGCGCAGCTCGGCGGAAAAATTCAGCGCGTGCCCGGTTCGCGTAAAGCGGTAGACGCCTGACCTTCGATAGGTCCGCGCTATAGGCGACACCCACCGTCATGTCCAAGCGCCGCGTCTCCTGGGCGGAGTAATTGACGATGTTATCCCCGGACAGCTTGGCATTGGGGACGATGATGATCTTATTGTCCGGCGTCTTGAGCGTGGTGGTAAAGACCTGGATTTCCTCCACCACACCGGCCACACCGGCGCCCTCGATAAAATCACCGACCTTGAACGGCCGGAAGATGATCATCAGGAAGCCGGCAGCGAAGTTCGCGAGTGAGCCCTGTAAAGCCAGACCAATAGCCAGACCGGCGGCACCCAAGATGGCGATGAACGAGGTCGTCTGGATACCGAGCTGGCCGAGTGCCACCACCACGAAGGCCAGCAAAGCAATGTAGGCGATGTTACTCACAAAACCGATGATGCTGGACTCTACCGTGGCTTTTTCCATCATCCGCTTGATGCCACCGCGCACCAGCTTGGCGACCCAGCGGCCAATGATGAAGATAGCCAGGGCCGCAATGACCTTGAGCCCCCAGACGGTCACCACATCCTGAACCTGTGCCCACAGCTGGCTGGCCTGGTCAACGCTGGTGGGAATGACTTCTTTCACGACCTCGGCCACATCAACCGGTTGATCTGCTGTTTGGGAATTAGCCACGAATCTCTTCCTTGTTAGAGTTGAAGGTTGAAGTGGTCACATGCAGCAAATCCTGCGAGGCCGGGGCTGTCACCTGGTCAACGCCTCACGGGCCTTGTCGACGTCAACCGACTCGGATGCCTTTTCCTTGTCCATGGCCTCATAGGCCTTTTTATAATCGACGCCTTCGGCACTGATGGCCTCACCCATCTTCTCCTGATCGACAGATTCGGCGGCCTTCTGTTTGTCCACGGATTCGGACAGTTGCTGGTAATCCACAGCCTGAGCAACTGGCACACAGGCCAGGCAAAACATCAGGGGTAATAGTTTCCTGCTCATATCAAATCTCCTTTTCTTCATCGCAATGCGGTCAGCATTCTTTCAATGACATTCCATCCTTATCCCGGTTGGATGGATCACTGTGCGCCGGGTAACTGCAGCTTTTGCAAAACCTGGTCCAGGCTGAAGCTAGCGGCCTTCTGACGCGGCGGGTAGTCTTTGAAGGTCGCCAGGAAGTTGGCCACATAGGCCTGCGCCGGCACCAGCAGGAAGGCACGATCCAGCAGCCAGTCATAGTAGGTGTTGGAGGTAATCTCCGCCCGCTCGTAAGGGTCGCGGCGCAGGTTCTCGATCAACGGCACGCGCAGCGGCACGAAGGGCTCCATCCAGACACGGAAGGTACCCGTGGCTTTCTGCTCCATGAAAATCAGCTTCCAGTCATCATAGCGCAGCGCGGTCAGATCGCCATCGTCGGAGAAGTAGAAAATCTCGTGACGCGGGCCTTTCTCGACTTTGCCGGTCAGCAGCGGCAGCATGTTGTAACCGTCGAGGTGTACCTTGTAACTGCGTCCGTTGGCAGTGATACCCTTCAGCAGCTGCTCCTTGATGTCTGGATTTCCGGCGGCCGCCAGGAATGTCGGCAGCCAGTCCATGTGGTGGAAGATCTGGGTATTCCATTGGCCGGGCTTGATGTTGCCGGGCCAGCGCACCATGGCGGGTACGCGCCAGCCGCCTTCCCAGTTGGTGTTCTTCTCGCCGCGGAACGGAGTAGCGTCGGCATCCGGCCAGGTGTTGTAGTGGGGACCGTTATCGGTGGAGTAGAACACGATGGTGTTGTCTGCGATACCCAGCTCGTCGAGCCTGTCGAGGAACTTGCCGATATGCCGGTCGTGCTCGACCATGCCATCGGCGTACTCATCCTGTCCGGAGATACCGCGTAGCTCGGGTTTGACGTGGGTGCGGAAGTGCATGCGGGTTCCGTTCCACCAGACAAACCAGGGCTTGCCGGCTTTGGTGTTCTCGTCAATGAAACGGATAGCCTGGTCGGAGGTGTCGTCGTCCACCGTCTCCATCCGCTTTTTGGTCAGGGGTCCGATGTCCTCGATCTTCTGGCTGCCATCAGGCTGGGCCCAGGAGTGAATGACACCACGCGGTCCGAATTTTCTCTTCAACTCGGGATTCTTGAAATAGTCTTCGTTCTCTGGCTCCTCCTCGGCGTTCAGGTGGTAGAGGTTGCCATAGAACTCGTCGAAGCCGTGGTTGGTCGGCAGGTGCTCGTCGCGGTCGCCGAGATGGTTCTTGCCGAACTGGCCGGTGGCGTAGCCGCGCGCCTTGAGCAGGCTGGCGATGGTCGGATCTTCCTCACTGATACCCTCTTTCGCGCCCGGCAGGCCGACCTTGGACAGACCGGTGCGGAACACGCTCTGACCGGTGATAAACGAGGAGCGACCGGCGGTGCAGGACTGTTCACCGTAGTAGTCCGTGAAGGTCATGCCTTCGCTGGCGATGCGGTCAATATTCGGTGTCTGGTAACCGACCAGGCCATGGGTGTAGGCACTGATATTCGACTGGCCGACATCATCGCCCCACACCACCAGGATATTGGGTTTATCGGTCTATGCGTGAGCGGTTGTCCATGCCAGGATTCCTGTCAACAGGATTCGAAGCAGTCTGCCAGTCACATCCATAGCTTTCATGTTTTCGCTCCTTAATGACACTCGTTTCGCTGAGTCTCAGCTTCCCCTGGCTGGTTGCAAGCAGGCTATTGCTCCCGTTGCCGTTCTTACAGTGGCCGGATATTCATTGCGAACAAGATCCTGGGCAGCAAACCGGGCCGAGCCTGGGATGTTACCGGCAGTCAATTGATGTTTCTAATGAAGTTTAACTATGTACTTGATACGCTTTATGCATGATTGAAACACGCCTGCTGCGTAATGCCCTCGCACTCGCCGAGCACCGGAATTTTGCCCGCGCAGCCCAGGCATTGAATATCAGCCAGCCCACCCTGACCCGCAGTATCCAGTTACTGGAAACACGCCTGGGAGCTCGGCTTTTCGATCGCAAGGCCCGTACCGTGTTACCGACACCGCTCGGTAAAGAGGTGCTTAAACACGCCAGGCTCATAGTGGCCTCGTCCCGGGCGCTCGAAGAAGGCGTCCAGCAGTAGCGCGATCTGAAACAGGGGTCACTCGCCATCGGTATGGGCCCCTATGCGGCCAGCACCCTGCTGGGACAAACTCTTGGCCGCTTCAACCAGCAGCATCCCCGTATCAGAATCACTGCCATGATCGATGACTGGGTAAACCTGCCGCGAAGGTTGAAAGAGCGGGAATTCGACTTCGTGCTTATGGAGATCAGCCAGCTGGAAAACGATCATGGCCTGGACATCAGGCCGTTGCTACCTCACCGGGGATTCTTTTTTTGCAGTGGGACCCACCCCCTGCTGAAACTGAAGTCGCTGTCGGTGAACGATCTCGTTCGCTACCCTTTTGCTCTTCCTACGCTGCCGCAACGGCTTTTGCATCTGTTGGGCAGCTTGTTTCAAACAGCTGGCGATAAGACCAACATCATTGACCGCTTATCCATCATCCAGAGCAATGATGTATCAGTGATCCGCAATACGGTCGCAAACAGTCAGGCGATTGGACTGGCCACCTATGGCATGCTGGCGGAAGAACTGAAAAACACGCGATTCGCCGCCTTGCCCTTTAACATCCCCGAAATAGAAACAGCTTACGAAATTGTCACGAGAAAGGACCTGTCCCTTCCCCCGCAGCATCGGCGCTTATAGAGATCCTGTCTGAAATCAATGCAGTGCAATCCGCGAAGGACGCAACGTTTACCGAGTCCCTTAACCGGCTGCCTCCGGTAACATAAGAAAATACTGGCCCAGTCCCGCGCGGCTTCAGGGTCAGCGCTGGTCCCTTAACCTCATGCGACGCAATGTCACCGCTTGCCAGCAATAGCACGTGATATGCACATCCGGACAAGCCATTCCAACAGAGATTACCAGCCGATCAGGAGTGTTGTGACTTTATTCGCCATCAATATTTGCTGCAGACGACATAGCTCCACGCACGGTAAGTGCCGACCGTTCACTCAGTGTTTCCTGCCGATCAGCTCGATCGGGTAACCGTCCGGGTCTTCGACGAAAGCAATAATTGTCGTGCCTGCGTTCATGGGCCCGGCATCGCGGATGATTTTGGCACCACGCTTGCGGATCGCATCGGTCGCCTCGTACACATCGTCGACCTCGAGGGCAATGTGTCCGTATCCGCTGCCGATATCGTAGCTGTCGGTACCCCAATTGTACGTCAGTTCGATCACGCTGTCTTCTGACTCGTCACCATAGCCAATAAACGCCAGGGTGAACCGGCCGTCCGGGTAGTCTTTACGCCGCAACAGCTTCATACCGAGGACCTCGGTGTAGAATCTGATCGAGCGGTCCAGGTCACCGACTCGCAGCATGGTGTGAAGAATTCGCATGGTGTCCTCCTTTTTGCTGGTTAACCCTTCCTCCGCGCCGCAATCCGCAGACGCAACGCATTGAGCTTGATAAAGCCTTCCGCATCGCCCTGGTTGTAGGCGCCGGCATCGTCCTCGAAGGTGGCGATGCGCTCATCGAACAGGGAATCGCTTTCCGACTTGCGGCCGACCACGACCACGTTACCCTTGTACAGCTTGAGCCTGACGACGCCGTTAACCGGGGACTGGGATGCATCGATCATCTGCTGTAGCATTTTGCGCTCGGGACTCCACCAGTAGCCGTTGTAGATCAGACTGGCGTAACGCGGCATGAGTTCATCCTTCAGGTGAGCGACTTCGCGATCCAGTGTCAGCGACTCCATGGCGCGATGCGCCTTCAGCATGATGGTACCGGCGGGGGTCTCGTAACAGCCGCGCGACTTCATGCCGACATAGCGGTTTTCGACAATGTCATCGCGGCCAATACCGTTATCACCGCCGAGCTTGTTCAGCCGCTCCATGACCTGGCCCGGTGTAATGGCGGCGCCGTCGATGGAAACGATGTCACCCTGCTCGAAACCGAGTTCGACATAGGTCGGGGCGTCCGGCGCTTTTTCAGGCGACACGCTCCAGCGCCACATGTCTTCTTGCGGTTCGGCCCAGGGATCTTCCAGGACGCCACCTTCGTAGGAGATGTGCAGCGAATTGGCATCCATGGAGTACGGCGATTTCGTGCCTTTCTTGAAATCCACGGCGATACCGTGTTGCTCGGCATATGCCATCAGCTTCTCTCTCGAGGTCAGGTCCCACTCTCGCCAGGGTGCGATGACCTTCACATCCGGTTTCAGCGCGTAGGCACCCAGCTCGAACCTGACCTGGTCATTGCCCTTACCGGTCGCACCGTGGGCGATCGCGTCCGCGCCGGTGGCATTGGCAATCTCCACGAGTCGCCTGGCGATCAGCGGACGCGCGATCGAGGTACCCAGCAGGTATTCGCCTTCATACACGGTGTTGGCGCGGAACATGGGGAAGACATAGTCCCTGGCGAATTCCTCGCGCAAGTCCTCGATGTAGATGTCCTTTGCGCCCATGGCTTTGGCCTTGGCACGCGCGGGTTCGACTTCCTCGCCCTGCCCGATGTCCGCCGTGAAGGTCACGACTTCACAGCCGTAGGTGTCCTGCAGCCATTTGAGAATGATGGACGTATCCAGACCACCAGAATACGCCAGAACCACTTTGTTGACCTTTGACATAGCTGATAACCGCCAGGGTACGCCGAGTACAACCGAGGGCATCATATTAACCGCTAAGTCGCGCCAAGTCGCGCCAAGTTTGCTTTTTCAGGGCTGTCGCTTCCCGGGTATGGTAGGTTGGGCTGAGCGCCAGCGAAGCCCAACAGCAGCGACCTTACTTTGTTGGGCTTCGTGCCTCAGCCCAACCTACGCGCCGACAACATTGGCAACTAAGCGTGACTTAGCGCGACTTGGCGGTAAAGCCAGCTTTCACCTTGGCGCTGCGCCGCAACCTGGAACCCAGTCGCCGCGCGAGTTCGCCGAACAGCTCGGTCTGTGTCGGATGGGGATGGATGGCGTTTCCGACCTGTTCCAGCGTCATGCCGGCCGACACCATCAGCACTGCTTCACCGATCAGAGTGTCTGCATGGTCCGCAAGCAGGTGGACACCGATAATGCGTTGTGTCTGCTTGTCTGCGACCAGTTTGATCATGCCGTGCTGCTCGTTGTTGATCATGGCCTTGGCGTCGATATTGATGGGCACCTTGCCTTCGACGGCATCGATGCCTTTGGCCTTGGCCTGCTCGAGCGACAGCCCGACGAACGCCGCTTCCGGACGGGTGAAAATGACGCCACAGTCCCTGTCCTGATCGTACTTCATGTCTTCACCGAGAATGTTCGCGGCAGCGACCCGGCCCTGCTGTGCGGCCGTGTGCGCGAGCATGTAGCCGGGGACCACGTCGCCGATGGCGAATACGTGCGGCACGCTGCTGCGGCAACGCGCGTCGACTTTGATAGCCGCCCCGTCGGTCGCAACACCGACTCTACCGAGATCCAGTCCATCCAGCACGGGACGCTTGCCGGTGCCCATGATCGCGTAGTCGGCTTTCAGCGTGCGTTTCTTGCCGTCGGCATCCTTGTACGCCACCTGCACATTGCCAGCCTTACCGGAGATCTTGTCGATGGCTACCGAAGTATGAATCTCCAGGCGCGGGTCGTCGTTCAGCACCGCGGTCAGGTGTTTGGCGATTTCCGGCTCGACCTCGGCGAGAATACGTTCGCGTGCCTCGAGCACCGTGACGCGCACACCGAAGTCCTGCATCAGTTGCGCCATCTCCAGGCCGATGGCGCCGGCACCGATCACTACCAGTCGCCTGGGCCGTTCAGACAAGAACCAGACAGTATCGGAAGTCAGCACGCCACCACCTTCCGCCAGGCCTTCCAGCGCGCCGGGAATCGGTGGCACGAAGGGCGGTGCGCCGGTGGCGATGACTGCACAGCCAAAGGTCACGTTTTCGCCCTGCGGTTTGTCACCGGTCCGCGCACGGGTATGCGGATCATCGTTGTTACCGGACGTATCGATGAACAGCGTATGATCGTCGATAAAGCGGCCGTAGCCCTGAATATACTTGATCTTGACACCCTTGTCGGTCCTGAGCGCCATGTCACCACGTGCTTCCAGCACCTGGCGGCGCGAAGCTTCAAGTTTGCTCCAGTCGAGTTTCGGCTTGCCGGGCGTGATGCCCAGGTGTTCGTCCTGCAGGCGGTCGCGAATACGATCCGCCGCGGCCCGCCAGGCCTTCGACGGAATACAACCGCGCCACAGGCATTCGCCGCCGGGCAACGGTGCGTCGTTGACCAGCGCGACCTGCACCCCGTGACTGACGAGGTCGCGGGCACAGTCTTCGCCGCCCGGCCCACCGCCAATCACCACCACATCATAGTCCCAGTCGCCTTCGGGCACCTCGGGACCGCCCGGCCCCATCCAGGCGTTTGGCTGCTCAATCAGCTCCTGGAGCCCCTTGAGGTACATGGCCACCTCGGCCCCGTTGACGACGCGGTGATCCGCGGTAATGGTGAACGGGCTGCCCTGCTCGCTGTCGGCGGAAATTGCCAGGATCGCGGCAATACCCGGCGTGGCGATGGCATCAAAATGACTGACACCGAGCATGCCCATGTTGGAGATCTGAAACGTCGAACCCGCGTATTCATCGGGCTTCAGGCGCCGCTTGCGCGCGCGCTCCACCAGCCCTTTCCAGTCTTCATTGAGTTCGTCAAGATCGCGCGATTCACAGTTGCGCAATACCGGCACTACCAGGCCTCCAGCGTCCGCGGCCACCGCCATACCAATGTCGACATTCCCGCGTTCGACCAGTTTGTCCTGCGGCTGGTAACACCAGTTCATTTTCGGGAACTGCGCCATGGCCAGCGCGCAGGCCTTGGCGATGGCCACCGTAACCGAAGCACCCTGCGCTTTTGACGCCTTAATCAGCGCACCCAGCTTGATAGGAGTAGTCACGTGGAAGGTCGGCATACTCAGCGAGCCGGTCATGGCGTCACTGGTAGCCTTCTCCAGCTTGTTCATGGCGCGGCCGTTGCCCGGCACATCGACTTGCGGGAAGCCCGAAACCGCGGGGGCGGCCGCGCGGACGATCAGCACGTCAGCGGCAACAATTACGCCGGCCGGACCGCTACCGCGCAAACCATTGAGATCAATGCCACGCTGAGCGGCGATTGCCCGCGCATAAGGCGTCGCACCGCGGCCATGCGGTCGCGCCGCGAGGGGGGCGCCGGACACCGCAATGGCAGCTGCGCGCGCCGCTGCCCGCGCGGCCACTTCGGTCACAGCTCCTGCCGCTGCAGGCGCGCCAGTGGCCCGCGGCGCCACCACGGGCGCCGCCTGTTCGGCGATCACCTGCTCAGGGCGATCGACCAGGTAGGCCATAGCACCCCCAACCGGCACGGTGGCACCGACGGGCACCCGTGGCCCGGAGAGATAACCCTCGCGGAACACTTCCACGTCCATGATCGCCTTGTCGGTTTCCACCGTAGCCACCACCGTGCCGCGCCCGATCGTGTCGCCGATGTCTCTTTCCCAGCTCACCACCACGCCTTCACTCATGGTGTCGGACAGCTGCGGCATGGCAATGGTGTAGCTGGCGCCCGCGGGCGCAGACGCTGCGCCGACCGCGGCCGGCTGCTCCGTTTTGCGCGCCGGTGCGACCGCGTCATCAGCCACCGCGGACTGCACCGCCGCGGCGCCCTCCTGCCGTATTTCCTCGGCGCTGGCCACCAGATAGGCCATGGCCTCGCCTACCGGCACCGTACTGTCGACTGCTGCCAGCGGCCCGGACAGATAGCCTTCACGGAAAACTTCCACGTCCATAATGGCCTTGTCGGTTTCCACCGTGGCCACAATATCGCCGCGCTCGACTTTGTCGCCGATGTTCTTTTCCCAGCTCACTACCACACCGTCGGTCATGGTGTCCGACAGCTGGGGCATTTTGATTACATAGGGTTCCGCCATGAAGCTACCTCAGTGAAAAGGTGCTCACCGCCAAATCGCGCCAAATCGCGCCAAGTTCTACTGGGAAAGCGCTGAATAAAACATGTCTCGTCATGCCCGAGAGAGCGATCATGATGAAACAGTCAGACCTTCCATAGTTCACTTGGCGCGACTTGGCGCGACTTGGCGGCAAATATCATTTACCAAACATCTTTCGAACGGCAGCCACCACATCATCCGCATTCGGAATCGCCGCTTTTTCCAGCTTATGGTTATAGGGCATCGGCACATTGGCCGCCGATACGCGCACCGGCGCCGCGTCCAGTTCGAAGAAACATTCTTCGTTGATGATGGCCATGACCTCTGCTCCCACACCAACAGCCGGCTCGGCTTCTTCGACAATCACGGCCCGGTGGGTCTTGCGCACCGACGCGGCAATACCGGCGCGGTCGAGCGGCGCGAGGGCAAACAGGTCGACCACTTCGGCGCTGATGTCATATTTTTTCGCCAGAACACCGGCGGCCTCGAGGCACCAGTGGACCGAGATGTTATAACCGAACAGGGTGACGTCACTGCCCTCTCGGCTTAGTTCGGAACCTTCCAGCGGATGGAAGTATTCATCATCCGGAACTTCGCCCTTCATGTTGTACATCAGCTCGTGTTCGTTGACGAACACCGGGTCATTGCAGCGCACGGCCGACTTGATCAGGCCGTATGCCTGTCTGGGGTTACTCGGCGTCACCACACGCAGCCCGGCCATCGACATGAACACTTTCTCCATGCGCGCTGAATGCTGTGCGCCGAGCTGGTGGGCCGTGCCACCGGGTGAACGCACCACCACCGGTGCCTGCAGCTGACCGCCCGACATGTAACGCACCTTGGCGGCAGAATTGAATAACTGATCCATCGCCAGCCAGGCAAAATTCACCGACATGATTTCAATAATGGGGCGCACACCGACAAACGCAGCGCCGATCCCCAGCCCGGTGTAGCCGTTTTCCGATATGGGCGTATCCATGACGCGCTCCGGACCATACTTGTCATACAGCCCATTGGTGGCCTTGTAGGTACCACCGGCGACACCAATGTCTTCGCCCATGCAGATCACCAGTGGATCGTTGGCCATTTCTTCATCGTGGGCACGCCTGATGGCTTCCCAGTACATTATCTCGGCCATCAGCGGGCGCCTCCGTAAACCCATGGATCGTTCTCCGCAAGCACATACTTCTCCAGCTCATCCACCCGTGGTTCCGGTGACGCCTCGGCAAAGGCGATGACCTCGTTTTCGATCTCGTCGAGGACCGCGGTATCCATGGCCTTGTAATCATCTTTGGTCATTTCACCGGCATCGATCAGGCGATCGCGCAGCATAATGATAGGGTCGCGTTCCGACCACATGCGCTCTTCCTTCTTGGAACGATAGGCGTTGGAATCGGACATGGAGTGACCACGGTAGCGGTAGGTCATCAGTTCGAGGAAATACGGTCCCTTGCCGGAACGCACGTGGTCCACGGCCTTTCTTGCTGCCTTGAACACTTTCTCGATGTCCTGCCCGTCTTCCTGAGCCGACGGAATGTTATACCCGGAAACACGCTGGTACTGATCGATCACCGCCGTGGAGCGGTCGATGCGGGTACCGATGCCATAGAGATTGTTCTCACAGACATACAGCACCGGCAGCTCCCATAACCTGGCCATATTCAGTGATTCGTGAAAGGTACCCTGGTTGTTGGCGGCGTCGCCGAGGAAGCAAATGACGATTTCGTCACCCCCTTTCATCTTGATGGCCTTGGCAATGCCGGCGGCGAGCGGAAACGGCCCACCGACAAGCGCATAACCGCCCATGAAGCGGTGCGTGACATCAAAAATATGCATTGAGCCTCCACGGCCCCGCGAGACCCCGGTCTCCTTGGCGTAAAGTTCCGCCATGACCCGCCTGGGGTCCGCACCGCACTTGATGGCGTGGACATGATCACGATAGCTGGTAATTACGTAATCATGGCCGGGTTTAGCGGCGTCCAGGACACCGTGCGCACACGCTTCTTCGCCCGAGTACAGGTGCAAAAAACCGCCAATTTTTCGTTCGACGTACGCTTCGTAGCAGCGCTCCTCAAAGCGCCGCGCAAACAACATTTCGCGCAGCAGCCGTTTCTTGTCGGCGACGTTCATGAGGCTCCTTGCTGTTCGTGGGACCTGAACCAGGCCCCGTGAATGATTAGAAACTGTTGAAAGTTCACAGAATATTAAGCATGCTGCCGGGCACGCCCAGACGGGTAGCGGTATCGCCCAGAACGTCCGGAACCCGACCAAAATCAAGCGCGCTATGATCTTTGTTTTGCGCCATAAGGTCAAGGTGAAAGTGGCCGGCAATTTTGGCAAAAGCGCCGCAAAATCAACGGAAAACAACAGGAATACCGACCTATGAAACTGACCCTGCGGCGCCCGGACGACTGGCACCTGCACCTGCGCGATGGCGCCGCCATGCAATCGGTGGTCGGGCACACCGCGGCACAGTTCGGCCGCGCCATTGTCATGCCTAACCTGAAACCGCCCGTGGCTACCACCGACGCGGCACAGGCATACCGCCAGCGTATTCTCGCCGCCCTGCCGGCCGACACCGGTTTTGAACCTTTGATGACTTTGTATCTGACCGACCAGACGCCGGCGGCTGAAATCCATAAGGCAAGAGCCAGCGGCCTGGTCCATGCCGTGAAGCTCTACCCGGCCGGTGCAACCACCAATGCCGATTCCGGTGTCACCGCCATCGAAAACACCTATGCGGCGCTCGAAGCCATGCAGGACACCGGTATACCGCTGCTGGTGCACGGCGAAGTCACCGACCCTGACGTGGATGTCTTCGACCGCGAAGCAGTGTTCATCGAGCGCATACTGAACCCGCTGGCGCAACGCCTGCCGGATCTGAAAATCGTCCTGGAACACGTTACCACGCGACAGGGTGTTGAATTTGTCGAACGGGGTTCCGAGCGCATCGCCGGCACCTTAACGGCACACCACCTGCTCATGAACCGCAACGCGCTGTTAGCCGGGGGCATCCGACCGCACCATTACTGCGTGCCAGTGCTGAAGCGCGAGCACCACCGGCAGGCCCTTCTGGCGGCCGCCACCAGTGGCAACCCGAAATTCTTCCTCGGCACCGACAGTGCCCCGCATGCGCAAGGCGCCAAGGAAAGCGCCTGCGGGTGCGCCGGCCTGTATACCGCGCACGCGGCCATCGAACTGTATGCCGAAGCCTTCGAACAGGCCGGCGCACTGGGCAAACTCGAAGGTTTCGCCAGCCTGTTCGGGCCTGATTTCTATGGCCTGCCACTGAACCAGGACACCCTCGTGCTGGAAAAAACATCCTGGGAGGTACCCGCCAGTTATGCTCTTGGCACTGAGCGGGTTATACCGCTGCGGGCTGGCGAGACAATCGGCTGGAAGCTGGTACGGCCACACGACGAATGAACCGCGACCGCTTGAATCCGCCGTTGAATCAGCTATAAGTTACCTACCAGCAACGCGAGACAGGGCAGGTCCCTGGGGAGCTTGTTATGAATCAGCGACTTTATTTTCTGCTGCCCGACCGGGAGCACACGCTGCGCGTCGTCAATGAACTGCTGGAACAGCGCCTGGAACTGAAAGACATGCATACCCTGACGGGTAGAGGCCTGGTCGGCGAGGGCTTACCGGCCAGCGACAGCCACCAGCGCAACAATTTCGCCGGTCGTGTTGAATACTGGGCCTGGCGCGCGAACCTGGCCCTGTTCTTTCTGGCCGCGGTCGCCTTGGCGGCCATGGTCTTTCTGCACACCGGCCTGTGGGTGCTGCTGCCGCTGGCGGTCTTGGTGGCGACGTTCCTGCTGGGTGAACGCTTTGCTCGCCTGCCCAATGTACACTTGCAAGAGTTCCGCGATGCATTGAGACACGGTGAAATCCTGCTGATGGTCGATGTGCCGCGCGAGCGGGTCAATGAAGTCGAATACCGTGTGAAGGCGCACCATCCGGCAACGGTTGCCGGAGGCTCGAGCTGGAACGCACCGGCGCTGGGCACCTAAAGTTCGGCGCTGAGCGCAGGTTGGGCTGAGCGCGGCGAAGCCCTACCGTGGGTCGTTGGTCTGACCGTTGGGCTTCGTTCCTCAGCCCAACCTACATTGATTCCATGAGCGGAACTGTTTCGGACTTCATTTTCCCTTGAATCCCGTGGCCGGCCGCCGTAGGCTTGCAGGCCCGCCAGGGCAACGTCAGTAAACCCGCGTCAGGCGGTAGCCTTGTTGGCTCAGCAGGTGCAGCAAGCCGTCGTCACCGGGCAGGTGCAATGCGCCGACGGCGACAAACTGCCCGCCCTTGCGTAAACGTGATTGCATGCGCTGCACCATACGGTGGTTGCGTTGGGTGATCAGCTTGTCGGTGAAACGCTCGACCAGTTGCGGATCGCTGTCGCGCATTGAGGCATCGCTGGCCGCCACCAGGCGCTTCAGGTCACGGGCCAGATAAGCGTCTCTGACCTCATCGAGCATGCGCTCAATGTCGGGCAGATTGTCGAGGGTGTCTTTCAGCAGCGCGACCTGATCCTGTTCCGACAGGCCGTCGAACACGCTCAGCTGCTCGAGCGGGGTTTCCAGACCGTCGACCGGTTTGCCGCCGCTGACAGCCTGCTGATACAGCAGCAGATCCAGAACCATGCCGGTACGGCTGGGCGGCGTCATCAGGGTCACCGCCACTGCCCAAGGTTTCATGGTAGCGACAAGCATTTCCGGAATCCCGTAAGCGGCCACCGCGTCGACGGCGCGGCGGTAGAGCGGCGCACCGATGTGCGATTCAAGCGTGGTACCGTCGCCGAGCACGAACGCGCTGGTCATGGCCAGCAGTGACTCGGGGTCGAGTATCACCTCCAGAGTAACCCCGCGCGAGTGGTCAAAGGCCTGCTGGACGGGCGGTGGCAGACGCACCACCTGGGGATCTTCGCTGTGCATGGTACCGAACAGGTAGCTGGGCTCGCTACCCTTGCGGTCGATTTTCCACAGCAGGCCGCGGTCGAAATTTTCCGCGGCCAGGGCGATGGTGACCGTCCAGACTCCGACAAACGACAGCCATAGGCAGTTGAGGGCAATCTTCTGTGACGAACATTTCACGTTCATGAATCGCTTCCGGTATGCTGCGCCTATGTCAGACGATAACAACGCCGCCAGACTGGCGAACCGATTTCGAGGTTTTCTGCCCGTCGTTGTCGACGTGGAAACCGCCGGCTTTAACGCCAAGCGCGATGCCCTGCTGGAAATTGCCGCGGTGCTCCTTGATTATGACGAGCAGGGACGGCTGCAGCCAAGCGAAACCCACGCCTGTCATGTGGAACCTTTCCGTGGCGCCAATCTTGACGAGAAGTCGCTGCAGTTCACCGGCATCGACCCCTATCACCCGTTTCGCTTCGCCAAACCCGAAGAGGAAGCCTTGCGGCTGATTTTCAAACCGGTGCGCCGCGCTGTGAAGGAGAGCGCCTGCACCCGTGCGATCCTGGTGGGCCACAACCCGGCGTTCGATTTGAGTTTCGTCAACGCCGCTGCCGACCGCTGCAAGATCAAGCGCAATCCGTTTCACCCGTTCAGCAGCTTCGACACCGCCACCATGGCGGGGCTTGCCTTCGGACAGACGGTGCTGGCCCGCGCCGCGGTCGCCGCGGGCATGACCTGGGACCAGGAACAGGCACACTCGGCAAAATATGACGCCGAACGTACCGCAGAACTCTTCTGTATGATCGTGAACCGCTGGGACGCAGCCGTCGGTGTGGTTAGCCTGCCGGAGAGCGCCGAGGTGGAGGAGTAACAACCCCCTCTGCCGGCCCCCGGCAGAGGGGGCGTGCTTCTCAGTCGTGCTGCTCGCTCAATGCCCAGCCGGGCGTACCCGGCAGGCGCGGCAGCGACTGTTCGGGGAACTCGCCGGTCAGGCCGTTAAGGAAGGCCACCAGGTCAGTCACCTGCTGATCGGTCAGCTCTTTATTCTGCTGCGTACGGGCCATCACACGCACCGCTTCGTCCAGAGTGGCGACCGAGCCGTTATGAAAGTACGGCGCCGTCAACGCAATGTTACGCAGCGTCGGCACCTTGAACAGGTGCATATCGCTGGCTTTCCCGGTGACTTCGAAGCGCCCCTTGTCTTTCGCCAGCGCGTACTTCTTGACATCGTCGTTGTCGGCAAAGGTGGGAAACTTCATGAAGAAGCCGGTACCGGGCGCCATGACCGGTCCGTTAAAGGCGGGTCCCGAATGACAGCCGGTACAGCCAACGTCGGCGAAAGTCTGCATACCGCGCTGTTGCTGCTCACTGAGCGCGCTCTTGTCGCCCTTGACGAAGCGGTCGTAGGGGCTGTGCGGTGTGATCATGGTGCGCTCGAAGGCAGCCACGGCCCTGGCGGCATTATCCACGGTCATGGGATTGTCGTCGCCGAAGGCCTTGACGAAATAGGGTTTGTAACCCGGAATGGCGCGCACCCGGTCCATAGCCTCCTCAAGGTCGCTCATGCCCATTTCCGCCGGGTTGACCACCGGGCCCTTGGCCTGGTCTTCCAGGGTGGCGGCGCGCCCGTCCCAGAACTGCGCCGAGGCAAAGGCGGCATTCCACACCGTCGGCGCACTGCGCCCGCCGGTTTTGCCGTGCACGCCCATGGAGAAAGGACGGTTGTCGTCACCGCCCAGCATCAGGTTGTGGCAGGAACTACAGGACACGGTACCGGTGTGAGAAAAGCGCGGATCAAAATACAGCATGCGGCCCAGTTCGACCTTTTCCACGGTGGTGGGGTTGTCCGCGGGTGCCGGCGCGGTGTCCGGTAGCGCCTGCCAGTCATAAGCCAGCGCGGCATTTGTCGCCAGCGCAGCCACGAGAGAAAATATACCTGTCTGAAGTTTCACGTGCCGCTCCATGTTAGATATACAGAATGTTATTATATTCTAATTTATACCCGTTACTTTTGGGAAGATAAAACGGGTGAGGATTGATAGACTTATGGCTACACTTCCAGCAAAAGATCAGCAAATCATCGAAGCACACACCGGCCTGATCCATCGTGTCGTGATGGGTTGCCAGAACCGCCAGCGGGTACCCGACCTCGACGACATTTTGCATCAGGCTGAACAGAACGGCTGGCTGCAGCTGGTTGCCGCGATCCGCAAGATCCTGGCCGGCAGCCGCGACGCTTCCGTGCTGAACGGCCTGGACGAGGAAGACCACGTGATTATCCAATCCATCCTGCGCGGCCTGCAGGATCCGGACACCCTGCCTGCCCTCTCCGCTGGCGTAGATGCGGCCATGGCCGCACCCGGGATCGCCGCAATGGTTAACGGCGCGCGCCGAGGCAACCTAGAAACCCTGCAGCTGCTGGGCAGCATGGCGCAGCAGATGCTGGCGGCCGGCGGCGACATGGCCCGTCTTGCGGGCATTCTACGGCCCCTGGTCCAGGGAGAACGCGACCCCGATAAGTTGACGGAAGGCATGGCTGCCGAAGGTCAGAAACTGGTTGTGGCTATTCTTACCGAGTTGGCCAGGCTCGATACGCATTAGCCGGCGCCGCGTATCGGGGACTCCTCGTCCAGCTGTTTAGCCGCGGCGTAGCTGTCGCCATTGGATAGACCGCGGCAGACCTCGACCAGCTGCGCCCGGCGATGGGTGTAACATTCGGCCGTGTCCTGCTCGAGCTGCCGCGTATAGCTGCTCACCGCTTCGCAGAGGAAGGCCCGGATACGACTGCTGTAGGCACTCTGGCCCGTTTCGGTGAGTTCCCGCCTGAAACGTTCCGCCAGATCCAGCAGCGCTTCACGCGCAGCGATGCTGCACTCATCGGCACCGTGCGGATAGTTGCGGGCGACAAACCACTGTAAGGCTTCCACCAGTACGCCAGCGATTTCAGCCGAGCCGTGAACGCGAATCTGTTTCGCCATAGGGGTTGAGTATCAGTATGTCAAACCAACCCAGGTTTTCACCTGGCCTCGCCGATAGCATGGGAGTTGCTGCTCGCATTGTCCACCCGTCGACTGTCAACGTGGCTGCGCTTGCATTCCGTAACGCGCACTGGAACCATACACTGGACTTAGGACGAACAGGAACAAACGGGATGAGTCAGCGTTACTCCAGCTGCGCCCGATGCGCGCTGATGAAAAGTCTATCGCTGCTTGCCCTGCTGCCGGCCGACGCCCTGGCGAGCGGCGAGATCCATCTGCAGAATTTCACCAGCCACTGGGCCAGTTGGCTGGCGGTGGGCATTTTTGTCGCTGCCTACGCGTTTGTCATCGCCGAGGAAGCGCTGCATCTGCGCAAGTCCAAACCCACCATGGTAGCGGCCGGCTTCATCTGGACGATCGTGGCACTGATTTACAGCACGCACGGCGATACTCACACCGCTGAACTTGCGGTCAAACACAACCTGGAGGAGTTCGGTGAACTGTTCCTCTTTCTGCTGGCGGCAATGACCTATATCAACACCATGGACGAACGGGGCGTGTTCGACGCACTGCGCGTCTGGCTGGTGACACGCGGGCTCTCCCTGCGCGCGGTTTTCTGGGTGACCGGGTTGCTCGCCTTCTTTATTTCCCCGGTTGCAGACAACCTCACGACGGCCTTGTTGATGGCGACAGTGGTCATGGCCGTCGGTGGCAGCAATCACAAGTTTGTCGCGGCTGCCTGTATTAATATCGTGGTGGCCGCCAACGCCGGCGGCGCTTTCAGCCCCTTCGGCGACATCACCACGCTGATGGTCTGGCAAAAAGGTATGGTACAGTTCCGGGAGTTCTTCGCCTTGTTTGTTCCGTCGGTGGTCAACTGGCTGGTACCGGCGATAATTCTCAGCCTGACGGTCCCGAGTTCGGCTCCCGAAGCATGTCATGAACAGACCCGGTTGCAGCATGGCGCCCGGGTCGTCGTTGGACTTTTCATTCTGACCATTGTCATGGCCGTGTCGGCACACAACTTCCTGCACCTGCCGCCGGTGCTGGGCATGATGACCGGTCTGGGTTTTCTCAAACTGTATGGCTATTACCTGAAACGCCGCAGCCAGTTCTATCCCGAAGCGCCGACCGAATCCCTGGGCGGCAACGCACTCGAACTGGAAAAAGCCCCGCCACCGACCGCGCACACCCAGTTCAACATTTTCAAATCGCTGGAGCGCGCTGAATGGGACACACTGATGTTCTTCTATGGCATTATTCTCAGCGTCGGCGGCCTGGGCACGCTGGGCTACCTGACCGTCAGCTCGCAGGTCATGTACGGCGACCTGGGCGCCAGTGAGGCCAACATTCTGGTAGGCCTGGTGTCAGCGGTTATCGACAATATTCCGGTGATGTTTGCGGTACTGGCCATGCAACCGCAGATGGACCATGGCCAGTGGCTGCTGGTGACCCTGACCGCAGGTGTGGGCGGTTCCCTGCTTTCCATCGGCTCGGCAGCGGGCGTGGCAGTGATGGGGCAGGCGCGGGGTATCTATACGTTCTTCGCACACCTGAAGTGGACCTGGGCCATTGCATTGGGCTATGCCGCCAGCATCTGGGTGCATTTCCTGATCAACGCCAGCACATTTACCGCGGGTTAGCTCGGTCTGCCGACAACGACAAGCGGGCAGCATGTGCCCTGCCAGTCGTTGTTGAAAGCCGCTACTGGCGACTTCGCAACTGCTTTGCTGCAGTAGCCGCAATCCCCGCGCTCAGTGCTTCTTGCCGGCGGCCTCCTGCAGCATCGGCTTGAGCTCGCCCTTCTGGAACATTTCCAGGGTGATATCGTGGCCGCCGATCAGTTCGCCGTTCACATACACCTGGGGAAAGGTTGGCCAGTTGGCAAAGCGCGGTAGATTTTCGAAGATTTCCGGGTCAGCCAGCACGTTGACGTGGGCGAACTCAACGTCGCACGCCTGCAACATCTGGGCGGTGCGACTCGAGTAGCCGCACATCGGCATCTGCGGCGTACCCTTCATGAAGATGACGATCGGATTGCTGTCGACAGCTTGTTTAATACGTTCCATCACGTCCATCGTTGGTTACCTCGCAAAACAGTTTTTTTCGTCAAGCGATCTAGTGTACCCGCCATCGGGCGCCACAAACAGCCTAATTTTAAAAGGGTTTTAGCGGGGTGTCTGCGTTGCCGCCCCGTTTAAGACGCGGCAGGTGCATGAACTATTTCAGCACTGATCCGGTTCTTGACGCGCTGGCGTCAGCCTGCCGGGTCGAGCCTGGCGGGCCACAGTCCCCGCCAACCCGGTAACTGCGGTCCGCGCACCGAACCAGCAGCCACCCGCCAGGAGCATGTCCGTGTAATCTTCGCCCAGCGGGAAAGTGGGAGAGCAAGGACAGTTTTTCGAAGGTTTGAGGAACATGGCAGGGACTATGTGACGAAAAGCTGCGGAAAAATGGAGCGCTCTCCCACCTTGCTCGCTACGATCGCCCAAGTCCGACAGCCTCCTAGACGCTATCGACGTTGCGCTGCAACCAGAACTCCAGCGCCGCGAGATGCCACAGCTTGCTGCCCCGCAGTGGCGTCAACTGCTGCTCCGGGTCCGCCAGAATCGACTGGACGTAGTCCTCCCGGTACAGGCCGCGTTCACGGCAGGCTTGCGAGTTGAGCAGGTCGCGCATGAATTCGAAGAACTGGCCACGCACGAACTTCAGCGCGGGTACCGGGAAATAGGCCTTGGGCCGATCGATAACGGCGTCGGGCACCAGGCCGCGCGCAATCTTCTTCAGCGGGTATTTTCCGTGCTCGCGAATCTTCATGTCGGGCGGCATGCCGATCACGAGTTCAACCAGCTCGTGATCGAGAAACGGCACGCGCGCTTCCAGTCCCCAGGCCATGGTCATGTTGTCGACACGCTTGACCGGGTCATCGACAATCAGGGTGGTGACGTTGAAGTGCAGAACGCTGTTCAGATAGCTGTCCGCATTGGCCGCCTTGAGCCGTTCTTCTACCAGCGCCGCGGTATAGTCGGGACCGGCATAGCGTGCGTTAACCATGCGCAAGTATTCATCGTGGTCACGGTCGAAATAGTAAGGCGCGAACCGCCCCACAGCGGAACCCAGCGAGTTGTGCATCAGTGGATACCAGAAGTATCCGGCGAATACTTCGTCCGCACCCTGCCCGCTCTGTACCACCTTGACGTGCCGGGAAACACGCTCCGATAACAGATAAAATGCGACCGCATCCTGCCCCACCATGGGTTCCGCCATGTGGTCGATGGCTTCAGGCAGGCGGTCCAGCACTTCGTGGTTGGGCACGTGAATCTTGTGGTGGCGTGTGGCATAGCGAGCGACCACCTGGTCGGAAAATTCGAACTCGCTGCCACGCTCGTGCGGATGATCTTCGAAACCAACCGAAAATGTCAGCAGGCCGCTGCCACCTCCGTGCTCCGCGAGTAAAGCAACCAGCAGGCTGCTGTCCAGACCGCCGGAGAGCAACACGCCCACAGGGACATCGGCGATGACGCGCCTGCGCTCCACCGCCTTGACCAGCGCAACGCGCGTCGCTTCCAGCCACTCGCCCTCCGTCCCGGGACGATTTGCCGGCGCCGCATTCAGCCGCCAATAGGGAAACACGCGGTCATGCCCGTCCGCCGTGACGACCATAACATGCGCGGGACACAGCTTGCGCACGCCTTTGAGCAGGGTGCGCGGTGCCGGCACCACCGCGTGCAGTGTGAAGTGGTGGTGCAGAGCCACCGGATCGATGCCGGCATCGACACCACCCGCCGCCAGCAATGCCTGACTGTTGGACGCAAAGCGAAAGTAGTCCCGCGTCTGGCTATAGTAAAGCGGTTTTATGCCGAACCGGTCGCGCGTCAGCAGCAACTGCCGGCGTGGCGCATCCCAGATGGCAATCGCGAACATGCCGTGCAGCCGTTCGACGAAGGCTTCGCCCCAGGCGGTATAGGCCCTGAGTACCACCTCGGTGTCGCCCTGGCTGCGAAACTGGTGTCCCAGGGATTGCAGTTCAGCCCGGAGTTCCTTGTAGTTATAGATGGTGCCGTTAAACACCAGCGCCAGTCCCAGCGTGTCGTCAACCCATGGCTGATTGGATGCCGCGGACAAGTCGATGATCGACAAGCGACGGTGGCCGAGGGCAATGTGCGCCTTGAAGTATCTGCCATCGTTATCCGGGCCGCGTCGTTCCAGTTTAGACAGCATTCGCTCCAGCGGCGCTGCCTGCGGTGTTTGACCGTCGAAGCGTATTTCGCCACAGATTCCGCACATAGCGCTAACCCTCGGGGCGGCTGTGCGTATTCAGGAAATCGCCGCGAGCCCGTCGATGCCAGCGGTTATTCTGCGGGCACCGCGCGATAAGCGGAACACCGGGCCTGCCTGCAGCAATAACACGTCCAGTCATCGATAAACCTTGTGCACGGAAAACCACAGTCTACGACAAAGCGAAAACCGTAAACAGGCTTGCGCTGCGGCGAACTCAGGCGTCGGAATCCCCCTGGCGCCATGGTCAATGAGAGCAAGGCGGGGGCGGCGCACGGCAGTTCTGGTAGCATCCAGACAACTGGAATGCAGTGCTATCCGGTTTCGGCCTGCGGACTTGGCCCGCGGCGCACGGTGTGACTTTGGTCAGGCAAAGCCGTTATTGCAGCGCCCGAAGCCCCCCCCGCCAGGCGTGCGTATTTCCAAGCGGTCGCCCGCTTTCACGCCGAGGGCCACTTTGGCAGGCAGGCGGACACCGTTCAGCCGGTTCTCACCCGCCTCCCCCGGCATGCCGCCCTGTATTCCCCAGGGACGATGGTGACGGCGTTCGGTTATCAGGGTGACCAGCGCGGGCGCGAGAAACTCGTACTCTCGAATCAGTCCGTCACCGCCGGCCCGCAGTCCCGCACCGCCGGACCCGCGACGTATGGCGTAGCGGACAATCCTCAGCGGGTAGGCCGCTTCGAGCACCTCGATGGGTGTGTTGAGTGTATTGGTCATGTGCGTCTGCAATGCACTCAGCCCGCCGCCGCGCCGCCCGGCGCCCATGCCGCCGCCGAGGGTTTCGTAATAATCCCAGGCACCCTGCTCGCCACGCGCGCCCATTGCAAGGTTGTTCATAGTGCCCTGGCTGGCGGCGGCGACCTGGTCCGGTACCGCCGTGACCAGGGCGCCGAGTACCAGATCGACAATCCGGCTGCTGGTTTCCACGTTGCCGGCTGCCACGGCCGCCGGTGGCCGGGCGTTGACCAGGCAACCCTCGGGCGCGGTGATCGTAATCCCGCGAAAGGTGCCGGCACAGGCCGGTGTGCGTTCATCCATCAGGCAACGAAACACGTAAAACACCGCGGCCGCCGCCACCGACAAGGGGCAATTGATATTGCCGTCCACCTGGCTGGCCGTCCCGGCAAAATCCACGCCCACCTGATGCCCGCGAACACGGATGCACACCTGCAGACAGATGTCCCGGTTACCCTGGCCATCGTCGTCCATGAAGTCGGTGAAGCGGTAGTCACCGCCGGGCAGCCGGCCGATAGCGGTTTGCGCCATACGCTCGCCGTAGGCATTGATCTCGGCCAGTCCCTGAAGATAGACCGTCACGCCCAGCTCTGCGGCCAGGGCCTGGACACGTCTGACACCGTTACGGTTGGCGCTGATCTGCGCGGAAAAATCGCCCTCGGTGATCACCGCATTGTGCGTCGCAGCAATGATCGCATCCAGTACCGGTTGCCGGATGACATCGTTCTCCACCAGCAGCGTCGGCCTTATCAGCAGGCCTTCATCTTCAAGACTGCGGCCGATCGGCATGGACCCGGGACTGGCGGCGCCGATGTCGGCGTGGTGGGCCCTGTTGGCAACAAAACCGATGCACAATTCGGCAAGAAAGACCGGCGCGATCAGGGTGACATCCGGCAGATGGGTGCCGCCCTGATAGGGGTCGTTTACCACCAGCATGTCGCCGGGCCGCCAGCGGCGCGCAGCTACCAGGCCGGCCATGGCATACGTCATGCTGCCGAGATGCACGGGGATGTGCGCCGCCTGCGCGCATAACTGACCCGCGACGTCGAACAGTGCACAGGAGAAGTCCAGGCGATCCTTAATATTGGGCGAAAACGCCGCCCGGCGCAGCGTAGCACCCATTTCGTCGCACACCGCGGAGATTCTGCTGGCGAAGATACTCAGCTGCACTGCATCCATAGGCGCTCATTATGCACGGGCAGCGCGACATATTGCATTCACCCATCGCGCGCCTTAAACTTCGCAAACTTGAGCAAATCAGTCGGCTTTTCTGTCGGCGACAATAATTTCAACAACGTTTTTTCGAGGAGTAGAAAAAAATGAACCCGCTGAAATCTATCGCAGGCACCATAATCTCAGGCGTCGTGCTGGCTCTGGTGATCGCCTTTCTACTCAGAACCGGCAACCCGAGCCCGATTGAATGGACGGTGTGGTTCCACGTGATCGTCGGTATCACCTGGATCGGATTGCTCTATTATTTCAATTTCGTGCAGACGCCCGCCGTGGCCAGCGCGCTCGCAGACGCCAACAGCGGCGGTCCCGGGCCGGCAGCCATCAACAAGTATGTAGCGCCCCGCGCGCTGCTGTGGTTCCGCTGGGCGGCTTTGTTAACCTGGCTGTCGGGTGCTGCTGCCCTGTACAAGCTGGGCATCCTGGAAGCGGCGTTCACGTTCGAAAACTTCACCTTTGCCAGCAGCCCTTCGGTCATCGGCATGGGCGCGTGGTTAGGCACCATCATGCTGTTCAACGTCTGGGTGTTGATCTGGCCGAACCAGAAGAAAATCCTGGGTATCGTACCAGCCACCCCGGAAGAAATTGCCAAAGGCAAGGTGGTGGCCCTGATGGCGTCCCGCACCAACACCCTGCTGTCCATTCCCATGCTGCTGGGTATGACAGCCTATGCACACGGTATGCCGTTCTAAGCCGCTTCCCTTTGGGCCGAGAAACCCGGCCACCGGCCGGGTTTCTTGTTTTAAAATGATACGGGAAGCTATAGACTTGGTAACTAACTAAGAGTGGCGCTTTTTGCAAAGCGCCTTTTTCTTTTCCGGGGTGCCTGATGGCCGAGCACTTGATGAACACCTACCAGCCCCTGCCGGTTACCTTTGCGCGCGGGGAAGGCGCCTACCTGTTCGACACTGACGGCGAGCGCTACCTGGACGCCCTGTCAGGTATTGCGGTGTGCGGTCTCGGCCACGCGCACCCTGCGGTCAGCGAAGCCATTTGCGAGCAGGCCCGGCACCTGTTGCATACCTCCAACCTCTACCACATTGCGCGGCAGATACAGCTCGCGGATGAGCTGTGCGCCGTCGCGGGTATGGACCGGGCGTTTTTCAGCAATTCCGGCGCAGAGGCCAATGAAGCCGCCTTGAAGCTGGCACGCCTGTATGGCCACCGTCGGGGAATTGCCACGCCACAGGTCATCGTCACCGAAGGTGCCTTCCACGGCCGTACGCTGGCAACACTGACAGCCACGGGTAACCGCAGGATACAGGCCGGCTTCGAACCGCTGGTACCTGGCTTTCTGCGCGCGCCTTATGACGACCTCAATGCCGTTCGCACGATCGCCAGTAACAGCCCGGGGGTGGTGGCGGTCCTGGTCGAACCGATCACCGGTGAAGGCGGTATTCGCATCCCCGCCGCGAATTACCTGCAGGAGCTGCGCGTCCTTTGTGACCGGCATAACTGGCTGCTCATGCTGGACGAGATACAAACCGGTATGGGCCGCACGGGACGCTGGTTTGCCCATCAGCACCTTGGCGTTCAACCCGATGTCATGACACTGGCCAAGGGGCTGGGCAACGGTGTGCCGATTGGCGCCTGTCTGGCACGCGCGCAGGCTGCCGACATATTCCAGCCCGGCAACCATGGTTCCACGTTCGGCGGCAACCCACTGGCCTCGAGCGCCGCTCTCGCGGTATTGAGAACTATTCGGGATGACGGCCTGGTGGAGCGGGCCGCGCAACTGGGGCAGCACCTGCTCGACGGATTCAAACAGCGGCTGGCCGCGGTGGCCGGCGTGGTCGACATACGCGGGCAGGGATTGATGCTGGGTATCGAGCTCGATCGTCCCTGCGCCCAGCTGATGCAGCAGGCGCTGGCGCGCAGGCTGCTGCTCAACGTGACCGCCGACAAGGTTATCCGGCTGTTGCCACCGCTTATTATCAGCGACTCGCAGGCCGATGAGATCGTTAACGGAGTCAGCGAGCTGATTGTAAATTTCCTGGGTACGGGCTCATGACGGTACGCCACTTCCTGACGCTGCTGGATTTTTCCGCAGACGAATTGCAGCGGCTGATCGAACGCGCCATCGTACTTAAGCAATGGCACAAACAAGGCCGTCTCTACGAGCCGCTAAAGAACAAGGTGCTGGCCATGGTGTTTGAAAAATCATCCACCCGCACCCGCGTTTCCTTCGAGTCCGGTATGGCGCAACTGGGCGGTCACGCGCTGTTCCTGTCACCGCGCGACACCCAGTTCGGACGTGGTGAACCGCTGGAAGACAGCGCGCGCGTAATGTCGCGCATGGTCGACGCCATTATGGTGCGGACCTTTGAACACGAAAAGATCGAACTGTTTGCCGAATACTCGGCGTGTCCGGTGATCAATGCGCTTACCGACCGATACCACCCCTGCCAGTTGCTCGCGGACATGCAGACCTGGTTCGAACACAGAGGCGCCATACGGGGCGCCACCGTGGCTTTCATCGGTGACGGCAACAACATGTGCCACTCCTACATCAATGCTGCACGCCGATTTGACTTCCGCCTGCACGTCGCCGCACCGCCAGGTTACCAGCCGGACGCGACCATTGTTGCCGCCGCTGGCGACCGGGTGAAGCTGTTTGAGCAGCCGCTCGAAGCCGCGGCCGGCGCCAACCTGGTCGTCACAGACGTCTGGGCCAGCATGGGTCAGGAAGATGAGCAGACGCAGCGCGGAAAAGTATTTGCCGCCTACCAGGTGAACAGCGAATTGATGCACCGGGCCGGCAAGGACGCCCTGTTTATGCACTGCCTTCCCGCACACCGCGGTGAGGAAGTCACCGCCGACGTCATCGACGGCAGTCGCAGCGTGGTATGGGACGAGGCCGAAAACCGGCTACATGCGCAGAAAGCTTTACTGGAGTTCCTGTTGCTGCCGGACGCAGCCAGAGCAGATTAGCCTTCGTCGGTCGCTATATCCTGTTCGAGAACGCGCGTGTGGCGCACGTCCTTGCCCTTGACCAGGTAGATCACGTATTCACAGATATTCCCGGCCCTGTCGCCGATACGCTCGATGGCCCGTGCCGCAAAAATGGTTTTCAACACGCACGGAATCGAATCGGGATCCTGCATCATGTAGGTCATCAGTTCACGCAACAGGGCTTCATATTCCTTGTCGACCTTGCGGTCTTCGTTCCAGATACGCGTGGCTCGCTCAGTATCCAGATGGGCAAACGCATCCAGCGCACCGCGCAGCATGTTGCGGGCGCGCTGTCCCAGGTGACGGATCTGGGTGAACAGACTGGCGACGCGCTTTTCACCGACGAGATCGCTTGCCATACGGGCGATCCGCTCGGCCTCGTCACCGATCCGTTCCAGGTCGGTAATGGTCTTGATGACGGCCGTGATCAGGCGCAGATCGCTGGCGGCCGGCTGGCGCCGGGCGAGGATGGTATTGCATTCTTCGTCAATCGAAACCTCCATGGCATTCACCTGGAGGTCATTGTCGATCACCTGTCGGGCAACGCCCGCGTCCAGGTTCTCCAGGGCGTCCATGGCCTTCTGCAGCTGTTGCTCGACCAGCCCGCCCATCGCCAGCACGCGGCTGCGGACATCCTCCAGCTCTTCGTTGTAGCGCCGGGAAATATGCTGCCCCAGATTCAAATGATCCATACTCAACCCTTTTAGCCCATTTATCCGTAGCGACCGGTAACCCTTTATCCGTAGCGACCGGTCACATAGTCTTCGGTCATTTTTTCGTTGGGATTGGTAAATATCCGGCTCGTGGCGTCGTATTCAATCAACTTGCCCAGGTACATAAACGCGGTATAGTCGGAGACACGCGCCGCCTGCTGCATATTGTGTGTGACAATTACTATGGTATACCTGTCCTTGAGTTCGTCAATCAGCTCCTCGATCTTCAGGGTCGAAATCGGATCGAGGGCGGACGCCGGCTCGTCGAGCAGCAGCACCTCGGGCTCCACGGCAATGGCGCGGGCGATCACCAGGCGCTGCTGCTGACCACCGGACAGCCCGAGCGCATTGTCGTGCAGTCGATCCTTCACTTCGTCCCACAAGGCGGCACCGCGCAATGCCTTTTCCACAATGTCATCGAGGCTACGCCGGCTCCTGATGCCCTGCAGACGCAATCCGTAAGCCACATTTTCGTAGACGCTCTTGGGAAAAGGATTGGGCTTCTGGAAAACCATACCGACCCGTTGCCGTAGCTGGGCGACCTGCACGGACGGCTTGTTTATATCTTCACCGTCCAGCTCGATTAAACCGTCGATGCGTACACTGCCGACCAGATCGTTCATGCGATTGAAACAGCGCAACAGCGTCGACTTGCCGCAACCACTGGGACCGATGAACGCTGTCACCCGTTTGCGGGCGATATCCATATTGATCCCGTTCAAAGCCTGCTTGTCAGCATAATACAGCTTGAGGTCGCGGACCTTGATGCAGTGATCTTCGGCGCTCAGATCATTGCTGCCCAGCACGCTGCTGATAACACCCGGGTCAATATTCTGTGCGTTTTTCATTTCCATATTCATTACTGTTCCAGTTCGCGATAGCGTTCGCGCAATCGGTTGCGCAAGGAAATAGCCGCCAGGTTCAGAATCAGTATGACCAGCACCAGTAGCAGGGCGGTAGCGTATACCAGTGGACGCGCGGCCTCCACGTTGGGGCTCTGGAACCCCACATCATAGATGTGAAAACCCAGGTGCATAAACTTGCGGTCCAGGTGCACGAAGGGGGGGGTGCCATCCACCGGCAGGGACGGTGCCAGCTTGACCACGCCCACCAGCATCAGCGGCGCCACCTCACCTGCAGCGCGCGCCACGGCCAGTATCAACCCCGTCATCATCGCCGGACTCGCCATAGGCAGCACAGTGCGCCACAGGGTTTCGGCCTTGGTCGCTCCCAGTGCCAGACTGCCTTCGCGAATGGCGCTGGGTACGCGCGTCAAACCTTCTTCCGTCGCCACAATGACCACCGGCAACGTCAGTAACGCCAGGGTCAGCGAGGCCCACATCAGTCCGGGCGTACCGAACGTCGGCGCCGGCAGAGCTTCCGGGTAGAACAACTGATCGATATTGCCGCCAAGAAAATAGACAAAGAAACCCAGACCGAACACCCCATAGACAATGGACGGCACACCCGCCAGGTTGTTCACGGCAATGCGGATCAGACGGGTCAGTGGACCCTGCCTCGCGTATTCACGCAAGTAGACAGCGGCGACCACACCGAACGGTGTCACAACGACCGACATGAGCAGCACCATCACTACAGTACCGAAGATGGCAGGGAAAATGCCGCCCTCCGTGTTGGCCTCGCGCGGATCGTCGCTGACGAACTCCCATACCTTAGCGACGTAAAAGCCGATTTTCTGCCACAGGTTCATGGCGTTGGGCCGGTACGCGCGCACGATTTTCGCCAGTGGCACTTCCACCTGGCGGCCACCCATCACGGTCATGGTCGCACTGTCACCGGAGATTTGCTGGTACCGGCCCTCCAGTTCCTTTTGCAGTTTCACGAACTCCGCCTGCAACTCGTCACGCCGGCGCTGGAGATCGGCCAGTCTTTCCGGCGTGTCTTCACCGGTCAGTTCCAGCTCACGCTGCTCCAAGCGCAGGTGCTCGATGCTGTGGTTGACGCCACCGATATCCACCTTCTCGATGTGGCGAATCTGGTCGCGGACCTGTTGGACAAATTCAAGGCGTGACAGCAAATCATGCCAGGCAGCTTCCCCTTCTGCCACCACTTTGCCGTCCTGCTTGATATTATCCAGAAAGCCGTAGAAGTTGCCCCACTCGGTACGTTCCAACACCGCCAGTTGTTCGGGCTCGTCCTGAGCGACAATCAGGGGTTCGAGAATCCAGCGGAAATCCAGCCCGGAAACATCGCGGTTACCGGTCTTCAGCAGATAGCGATCGATATATTCGCCGAGGTCTTCCGGAAGCACGTCGCCCGCGTGCCGCATACGTTCAGCAAGGACCTGCTCCTGGTCGGTAATTTCACCCACCAGGTGCTGCACTGCACCGCTGGATGCCTGGTAGTCGAATGCCCACACAGGGTGTGGCCAGAAATGTCCCAGACCGTTGAACGCGATCAGACCCAGCAGCCCCACGACCATGACCAGGCTGGCCGACACTGCTCCGGCGTTCAACCAGATCCAGGGCGCGCCGCTCTGCCACCAGCCTTTGAGACCATTGTTCATGCCGGCTTCCTAGAGACTGCTGTACTTGGCGCGCAGCCGCTGACGAATCAGTTCGGCGCCCGTATTGAAGACAAAGGTAAACAGAAACAGCACCAGGGCAGCCAGGAACAGCACCCGGTAGTGGGTACTGTTTACCTCGGATTCCGGCATCTCCACCGCGATATTGGCCGAAAGGGTCCGCATCCCCTGAAAAATACTCATGTCCATGACCGGCGTGTTTCCGGTAGCCATCAGCACGATCATGGTCTCGCCCACAGCTCGGCCAACGCCCATCATCACAGCCGAGAAAAGCCCCGGGCTGGCTGTCAGCAGCACCACCCGGACCAATGTCTGCCAGGTGGTGGCGCCCAGCGCCAGCGAGCCATTGGTAAGGTGTTTGGGTACCGCGAATATAGCGTCTTCGGCGATAGAAAATATCGTCGGAATCACCGCAAAACCCATGGCCATACCGACGACCAGCGAGTTGCGCTGATCGAAGTCGATGCCCATTTTGCTTTGCAGCCAGTACGGCATGTCACCAGCAAACAGAACCTGCTCGACCATTGGACTCGCGGCCAGCGCAACCCAGATGGTCAGCGCCACGACGGGAATGAGCAGCGCGGCCTCCCAGCCCTCGGGTATGCGACCACGTACGCTCGCCGGCAGTCTGTGCCAGAGGTATGCGGCCAGCAGTACCACCAGCGGCAGCAGGATAAACACCAGGAATATACCCGCGAGGTGCGATTCGACCAGGGGTGCCAGCCATAATCCCGCCAGAAAACCCAGGATCACCGTGGGCATGGCCTCCATGATTTCAATTGATGGTTTCACCAGCTGGCGCATCTTTGGCGCCATGAAATAAGCGGTAAATATGGCACCCATTAGCGACAGCGGAATGGCGAAAAGCATGGCGTAAAACGCAGCCTTGAGGGTACCGAACGTCAGCGGCGTCAGACTGAACTTGGGCTCAAACTCATTGTCGGCGGACGACGATTGCCAGATATAGGCTGGCTCGTCGTATCCCTCATACCAGACCTTGGACCAGAGCGACTCCCACGAAACCTCCGGGTGTTCGTTGTCGATGCGCCAGAAATGCAACTGGTTATTGCCGTCCAGCGCCCACAACGCATTGGCCCGTGGAGCGATCGCCAGCTGTTTGATGCCGGCATCCGCTACCGGCTCACGCATCAGCAAATGATGAGCCGTGGCGTGATAAACACCGACAGCACCACTGTCGTCGCCCACCAGAAACCCTTTACGGCTGAACTCAGGACTTAACCGCGTCAGATTTTCCGGTGCCTGGAAACTGCGAATCAGCTTGAGGTGGCGCACACCTCCATCGCCGCGCACCGAGAACCACTGATTGATCTTCCCATCTTTCGAAGCCACCATAATGGAGTTACCGCCAGAGAGCAGATTGGCGTCAACCACCCTGACCCCCGGCGGCGTGGCGTCGATCTGTTCGTGCAACTGCAGTTCGGCGCCGGACGTAATGTCATACCAGGCAAGCGTTCCGTCCTTGCCAACGACATACAGGTGTGTCTGCGTCGGATCAACCAACAGTGAGCGAACCACCTTCTCGTCGGTCTGCGTTACGGCGTGCTTGAATTCGAAGCTGCCCTCGTCCTCCAGGAGTGACTCCGCCGCTTTTGCCGTGAGCAACGACAGCGTGCCGTCCGCCGACCAGCCAACCACGGAATAGGAGTCATTCGCCTGCACCGCGACCTTCTGCAGCGCCTGGCCACGGGTGTTGACATCGACGAGCGCCTGGCCAAGCGGGAACACGACATCCGCTGTAATCAGACGCTTGTCGTTGGGAAAGGTAACCGTGTAGCTGGGCTTGAAAACCAGCGCCTGACCATTGCTGAGACCCAGCGCCAGAACACCGGAATTCGGTCGTGCTGCCGAAAAACTGTCGACTGTCACGCCGGCGGGAACCGGCAACTGGCGTTCCTTGACCAGGCCGCCATTACTGGTGGAAAGAAACCGCACCAGCCCGTGCTGGTCGACGACCATGCCGATTTCTGCCTGTTCCTCCATGGCCAGGTATTCAACGGGCGCGTTCACCGCCAGCGGGTACTGCGTCACCTGATGCATTTCCGGACGCTCGCCGAGCGGCATGACGACGTACAGGAGATAGATAAATATCAGCAGGATGGCAACAATCACCCCATTGCCACCGGCCGCGACCGCATAGCGCGCCAGGCGGTCCTTTAACAGCCGCAGGCGGAAGTGCGCACTGGCCTGATAAGCTTCGCTGGAACTCGTATCAGTCATATCCGTGGGTGTCTACGTGGCCAACTGAGCCGTCAGTGTGTCTCTGGTCTTACACAGACAATTCGCTTATTGGCATTGATATTGCGTAACTGTACGCCATCAACCGCACGCACCCACACCAATGTGCGAGGAGGACATGATGGACATTGAACACCGATGGAGTTCCCGAAAAGACATCCACATCGATGTACACCTGTATTATCCGCCCCTTGGCATGATCAACGGCAAAACCCGCAATATCAGCCTTGAAGGCATGTTTGTCGACCTGCAGGGTGTAACGATTCCTTCCCAGGCGCGACTGGAACTATGCTTTACCGCCGAAATGCGCGGCAAGACCATCGAGCACCGGCTGCCCGCATTCGTGGTACACGGCAGCGACCGGGGTGTGGGTCTGATGCTGCAGCACGTAGGATACCGGGAGTTTGATGCCCTGCGCTACATGCTGCACGCCGCCTGACTGGCGGCAGCTCGTACCTCAGGCAAAAGCCCCCGCACCACAAAGTGAGGGGGCTTTACTATCAGCCACGTGCGGACACGACGCAGTCTACTGCAGTCTTGCCAGTTCCTTCGCGGCAACCTTGGCGGGCAGCGGAATGTAGCCATCCTTGACGACGATCTTCTGCCCCTGCTTCGACAGTACCATCTTGATGAACTCGCCTTCCAGCGGCGGCAACGGCTTGTTGGGATGCTTATTCACATAAATGTACAGGAAGCGTGCCAGCGGATATTTGCCGCTGATGGCGTTTTCCATATTTGCGGCGACGAAGGGCTCACCTTTTGCCTTGGCCAGCGGTACGGCGCGCACGCCCGAAGTCATATAGCCGATACCGGAATAGCCGATGCCATTCAGGGATGAAGACACTGACTGAACCACGGACGCCGAGCCCGGCTGTTCGTTGACGTTGTTCTTGTAGTCGCCCTTGCACAGCGCATGTTCCTTGAAGTACCCGTAGGTGCCGGATACCGAGTTACGCCCGTATAACTGGATGGAACGGGTCTTCCAGGCACCGTCCAGACCCAGACCGCCCCAGGTGGTAATGTCGTCCGGGTAACCGCACTTGCGGGTAGAAGAGAACACCGCGTCGACCTGGGCAAGGTCCAGCCCCTTGATGGGATTGTCCTTGTTGACAAACACGGCCAGGGCGTCGATCGCCACACGGATCGCCGTCGGCTTGTACCCGTAGCGCTTTTCGAACCCTTCAACTTCCTTGTCCTTCATCTTGCGGCTCATGGGTCCCAGGTTGGACGTGCCCTCGGTCAACGCGGGCGGTGCGGTCGAGGAACCGGCGGCCTGGATCTGGATGTTCACGTTCGGGTATTCGCGTTTGTATTCCTCGGCCCACAGGGTCATAACGTTGGCCAGCGTATCCGAACCCACGCTGGAAAGGTTACCGGACACGCCACTGGCGCGCTGATAATCAGACAACTCGCTGTCGACCTGGGGATCGGCCAGCGCCGCCGCGCTCAGGCCCAAAGCCAGCACGCTCGCCAGCAGATCGAATTGACGCAATTTCATATAAGCTTTCTCCTCGAATACACAGTCGCGAAATCAACATTGTCTTGCAGTGGGGCGGAGTCTATTACGGAATTATGACAGTTGTGTGACGACACTCCGGGAATCGCTGAAATCACCCGCGCTGGCGCTCCCCGGACAAACAACCTTGTGCTCGACAGGGAAATGACACGCAAACGTACTGCCCTTGCCGGGTTCGCTGTCGATCTCCAGGCGGCCTTCGTGACGCAACAGGACGTGTTTGACAATCGCCAGGCCCAGCCCGGTCCCGCCGGTCGCACGGGAGCGACCGGTGTCGACGCGATAAAAGCGTTCCGTGAGACGGGGAATGTGGTGCGCGGCGATGCCGACCCCGGTATCTTTCACGGCGAACACCAGTTCGTCGTTCACTTCGCGCCAGCTGATGCGGATTTGGCCGCCTGCAGGCGTGTAGCGAATGGCGTTGAATACCAGGTTGGAAAATGCACTGTCGAGTTCGGATTCGTACCCTTCGATGCAGAGGGAGACATCCACATCGAGTAAAATTTCGTGCCCGCTTTCGCCGCTCAGCTCACGCCCGTGGGCCGCGATGTTGTGTATCAGGGGCCCGATCACCACGGTGTTTCGATTAACCTGTGGTTCTTCGCTTTCCAGCCGCGACAGCAGCATCAGATCGTTGACGATACGGTTCATGCGCTCGGTCTGCGAACGCATACTGCTCAACGGTGCGCTTAGTTCTCCTCTGATGTCGCCGGAATCGAGCAAGGTCTCCAGGTAGCCCGACACGACCGTCAGCGGACTGCGCAGCTCGTGGGAAACATTGGCCACGAAATCCTGACGGGTACGCTCCAGGCGCAGAACGCGCGTTACATCACGTGCAACCACCAGGCGCCGGTTTTTCGAGTAAGGAATTATGCGGACGCGCAGCGTGATATCCTCGTTGACCGGTGAAGGCATCTGTATTTCGCGCTGCGGGTCTCCGGAATGCAGATAGGCCACGAACAGTGGGTAACGAATAAGGTTGCTTATGCGCTGGCCGCTGTCGCGCGGATACTGAAACCCCAGGTACCTGGATGCTGCACCGTTCCACCACTCGATTTCGTCGCTACCGGGGCGCAATTCCACGGTGGCGTCGGGCAGCGCCAGGGTGATCTTGTGGAAGCGCTTGAGCATGCGGCGCAGGCTTTGCTTGCGTTTGCGGTTACGCTGCTGCAAGCGGAAAATCTGTTCAAAAGCTTGATCCCAGATGCCGCTGGCCTCGGGTGGCTGGAACTTCTTGCTTTCCCTCAACCAGCGCATCAGCCGGAACATGTTGTACAAGTGCCAGGCCAGATACGCAAGCAGCACCAGCAGCAGGCCGAGGGTAAGGTCGTCGAACAGCGCGCCCAGGACAAGGCCAGATAACACCAGCCCGGCAATGCGCAGGAACTCGCTCTGCCAGGGATTACTCACCGATCAGTCTCTGGCTGAAAACCGGTATCCTGCTCCCCGCACCGTCTGGATGAAACGGTCATAGGCCTGTGCTGCCAGCGCCTTTCGCAGTCGTCTGATGTGCACATCGACGGTACGTTCCTCGACAAAGACCCCTCGTCCCCAGACGCGATCCAGCAGTTGCTCCCTACTGTACACCCGATCCGGGTTGTTCATAAAGAAATGCAACAGACGAAACTCGGTGGGAGCCAGACTCAGGCGTTCGCCGTCGACTTGCACACGGTGGCCCACGGGATCCAGTGACAACCCACCGAATTCGATGGGCTGCTCGTCCGATGCAGCCTGGCTGCGACGCAGGACTGCATTGATACGCGCGATCAGCTCGCGCGGCGAGAAAGGCTTGGTGATATAATCGTCAGCGCCCACTTCCAGGCCGTGGACGCGGTCGTTTTCCTCGACTCGGGCAGTCAACATGATGATCGGCAGTTTCGCGGTGACGTCCTCGCGACGCAGGCGGCGAGCCAGGTCGACACCACTCATGCCGGGCAACATCCAGTCGAGCAGCATCAGGTCCGGTGGGTTCGACGCCACCGCGATCAGCGCCTGCTCGGCGTCGGCGGCTTCCTCGAAATACAGGCCGGCTTTCTTTAGTGCAAAGCCCACCATTTCCCGGATAGTCTGTTCGTCCTCAACGACCAGAATGCGCTTCATTGCATTGTCTCGATATCTTCTATAAAGATCATTGGCAGCCACAGAGCCAGTCACGCCGCCGCTGTTTAATCGAAATAGTACAACCTACAAATGTTACAATTTTATGACATTCCCGAAAAAGGCTTGCGACTGGGTGTCTTGGGAAATCGGCGCGGTTGGGATAACATCTGGAAAAACGTCTGAAAGCTGGAGCAAGGACTGGTCATGTGCCGGATTGCCGCCTACCTGGGAGAACCCATTGCACTGGAGAAGTTTCTCCTCGAACCACCGCACAGCCTGCAGATACAGAGCTGGGCACCGCGGGAACTGCGCTTTGCCAAGCTGAACGCGGACGGCTACGGGTTCAGCTGGTACGCCGAAGACAGCCGGCCGGCGGTGTATGTCAACCCCTGCCCGATCTGGACCGACCCCAACCTGCCCCACCTGGCGCGCAACCTCGTCAGCGACCTGTGGCTCGCGAGCGTGCGCAGCGCGGTTGCCGGCTACCCCGTGAACCATGCGAATACCCAGCCGTTTGTGGACGAGGAGTTCCTGTTTGACCACAACGGCCTGATTGATGACTTTCACACCATAGTGAGGCCGCAACTGGTCGCAGACCTGGACCCGGTGTATCTGGCGACGATCTATGGAAACACGGAATCCGAATACCTGTTTGCGGCGCTACGCCAGATACTCAACCAAAACCCCGACCTCCCCGTCGAGAGTGCCCTGGGCGAACTCATGCAGCGCATCGAAAACTGGATTGGTGATCGCCGGGCGCTGCTGACGATAGTGGTCAGCGACGGCGAACGCCTGTATGCCGTTCGCCATGCCTGTGGTGACGACTGCCCGACGTTATATTACACTACCGATGACGAGGCGTTTCCGAATGCACAGCTGATCGCGTCGGAACCGTTGACCGAATCCGGCGTCTGGCAAAGCGTGCCGGAACACCAGATTCTGGTGCTCGACCCCGAGGAACCGCCGGAACTGTTGTCGCTGTGAGCCGCGATGCACTGATCCAATCTCTGGACCAGTCCCAGGCCCTGCTGCGGGCACTCGTCGAAGACGCGGACGAAACCACGTTTCGCAGCCAGTACCATCCGGACCTCAGCCCGCTCGGCTGGCATCTGGGCCACTGCGTCTTCAATGAATGCCTCTGGCTGCACGAAAAAGTGCGTGGCGACGCCAGTGTTACCACCCCGATCGCCGATTTCTATACACCGCCACGCACGCCCAAGGCAGAACGCGGCGCGCGCCTGCCGCGCCGCAGCGCGCTGCTGGCCTGGGCCGGGGAGATCCAGGCGTTCAACCTCAGTTACCTGAGCAACCTGCGTACCGAATGGCGCCAACATCCGCTGTTTGACAACGATTATGTGATTCATTTTCTCATCCAGCACAACAGCCAGCATTACGAAACCATGCTGATGGTCCTGACGCAGAAAGGCCTGCGTGAATACGGGCCAAACGGCGCCAACCATGCCCCTTTAGAGGCGACAGCGTTAAACAGGGATACCGCGGACATCCGCGCCGGCCACTATCGCATCGGCGGTGAGCAGCCGCTCGCCTACGACAATGAAGTACCTCGGCAGAAGGCCGACCTCGGGCCTTTCGCCATCAGCAGGCACCCCGTCACCAATGCAGAATACCTCTCATTTATCCAGGCCGGCGGCTACCGCAATCAGGCTTTGTGGGGCGAAACCGGCTGGAACTGGCTGCAGACAAGCCAGGTTGAGCACCCCGATCACTGGCGCCGCTCAGAGTGCGGCGAGTGGTATGGCGTCGGCCTTCGCGGCGCTTACAACCTGGCGCCCGGTGAACCGGTATCGGGTATCAGCCATTACGAAGCCCGCGCTCTTGCCCGGTGGGCCGGCGGGCGCCTGCCGCACGAATATCAATGGGAAGCTGCATGCCGCATCGGGGTGCTGGAAGACACCGGGCGAGTCTGGGAATGGTGCCAGAACACTTTTCACCCGTACGCCGGCTTCAGGCCCTTCCCATACGAGGAGTACTCGCGAACCTGGTTCGATGACCGCCATTACACCCTGAAAGGCGGCAGCCTGCATACCCGGCCGGTTATCAAGCGCCCCAGCTTCCGCAACTTTTTCGAGGCCGACAAGCGCCACGTGTTTGCCGGCCTGCGACTGGCCTACTAGGAGGCTGTCGGATTTGGGCGATCGTAGCGAGCAAGGTGGGAGAGCGAGGCCATTTTTTCGATCGTTTGAGGAGAATAGCCGTAGCTATTTGACGAAAAGGATCGGGAAAATGGGACGCTCTCCCACCGGCGCAGTAGATCAGTCCCAAATCCGACAGCCTCCTAGCAGGCCGACTGCGAAGACTCCCACCTTCCGGGGGGATAAACGGGCAGATCGGCCTGAGCGCGCGACGCCCAATCTGCCCCTTCCCCCGCACCAGAAAATCTCGCCTTTCTCTTCGCGCCAGTTGGTTTACAATCCGCCTATGGCAAAGCAACAAGAACCCGGCACACGACGCATCGGCAAAGTCATGACCTTCTTCGCCTGGATACTGACCCTGGGTCTCTTGACTCTGTTCTTTAACAACAAACTGGAACAGCAGCGGAATCCCAACCAGGCGGTGTTCAGCCGCATCAACGCCGCCGGCGTACAGGAAGTGGTGTTGAAACGCAACCGTTTCGGCCACTATGTCACTAGCGGCACAGTCAACGGCGACCGGGTGGAGTTTCTGCTGGACACCGGCGCCAGCGACGTTGCCATCCCGGCAAACCTGGCCGACCGACTCGGTCTGAAACGCGGTTATCCGGTGCAGTACCAGACGGCCAACGGCACGGTGACCGCCTACCGCACCACGATCGACAGCGTGGCTATAGGGCCCTTGGTGATTCATAACGTTCCGGCCAGTATCAACCCGGGAATGCAGGACATGGAAATCCTGCTGGGCATGAGTGTCCTCCAACATGTCGAGTTTACCCAACGCGGTGACACCCTGATTCTGCGCCCGCATGAGTGACATTATTGCCTCTGTCACCGGCTGGACCGGCGATCTGGCTGGTGTGCTGTGGGGCAATGGCCTGACACTGCTCGTGTTGTTGGGCATGGGGCTCTATCTGACACTGCGCATGGGCTTCGTCCAGTTGCGCGGCTTCCGGCATGCCCTCGAACTGGTTTCGGGGCGCTACAGCTGCAGCACGGATACCGGCCAGATTTCACATTTCCAGGCCCTGTCCACCGCCCTGTCGGCCACCGTCGGCACCGGCAATATCGCCGGTGTCGCCACCGCTATCTCACTGGGTGGCCCGGGCGCTCTGTTCTGGATGTGGATGACCGCCTTCTTCGGCATGGCCACCAAGTTCACCGAATGCACCCTGGCGCTGCAGTTCCGCCAGATCGATCCCGACGGGGAAATTGCCGGTGGTCCCATGTATACGCTGCTCAACGGCCTGAAACTCAAACGTACTGCGACACTGTTTGCCAGCTTTGCGCTGATCGCGTCGTTCGGCATCGGCAACATGGTGCAGGCGAACTCCGTGGTCGATGGGCTCGGGTACCTCTATCCGGCGGTGCGCGACAATGCCTGGCTGGTGGGTGGCCTGATGGCGTTTCTGGTCGGCCTGGTGATCCTCGGCGGTGTCAAACGCATCGCCCATGTCGCCAGCGCCATCGTTCCGCTGATGGCACTGCTGTACATCGGCGCTTCCCTGCTGGTACTGTTTAACTACGCAGACAAGATTCCGCAGGCCTTGGCGGTCATTGTCAATCACGCCTTGAATCCCTGGGCCGTGGGAGGCGCGGCCGTCGGCGAAGCGATTCGCTGGGGCGTCGCGCGCGGCCTGTTTTCCAACGAAGCGGGGCTCGGTTCGTCACCCATGGCGCACGCCGCTGCACGGACCAATGAACCGGTGCGGGAAGGCCTGGTGGCCATGCTGGAACCCTTTGTCGATACCCTGGTAATCTGCAGCATGACCGGCCTGGTGCTCGTAGTGACCGAGGCCTACACCATCAGGCAGGACAACCTGGTTGGCGCTGCACTAACCGCGCACGCGTTCGCATCGTCACTCGGTCCGGCGGGGGCCGCGGTGGTCGGTATTGGCCTGAGCCTGTTCGCGTTTTCCACAATTATCGCCTGGTCCTATTATGGCGACCGCTCCGCGCACTTCCTGTTTGGCGAGTCGGCGGTGCAGCCCTATCGCGTGATCTTCACTTTCCTGGTACTCATCGGCGCGGCGGTCCCGCTGAAGCTGGTCTGGAATATCGCCGATGTGACCAACATCCTCATGGCCCTGCCCAACCTGCTGAGCCTGGCCCTGCTGGCGGGGCTGGTGCAACGCATGAAGAACACGTATTTTCTCGGCCTGGCGGCAGCATCGAGTGACAAAGCGACGGTATGACTGAGACAAAGACCGACAGTGGCCTCATCTATGAAGACCTCAGCGTCGGTGCGGGGACTCTCTGCACCGGCCGTGGCCAGACCGCTATCGTGCACTACACCGGCTGGCTGGAAGATGGCAGCAAGTTCGACTCCAGCAAGGACCGCAACAAGCCGTTCAGTTTTCCCGTGCAATGCAGTTACGTGATCCCGGGCTGGGACGAAGGCATCCAGGGCATGAAGGTGGGCGGTGTGCGCAAACTGATTGTGCCACCACAGCTCGCTTATGGTGAACGTGGTGCCGTCGGAGTCATTCCACCCAACGCAACGCTGGTATTTGAAATCGAGTTACTGGAAATCTCCGAATAGATGCTGCTGGAGGCACTTGAAGCCCGGATTGAACGCGATGTCAGGTGTGCCCTGGCGGAAGATCTGGGTAGCGGCGACATCACGGCAGAGCTCATCCCCGAAGACCGCATCTGGAGCGCCAGCGTTTACGTACGGGAGAACGCCGTCCTGTGCGGTCGCAACTGGTTCGACGCCGTGTTTCACCACCTCGATCAACGCACCGAGGTCCGCTGGTACGCCGTCGACGGCGAAACGATTGCGGCTCACCAGGTGGTATGTATTCTGAAGGGGCCGGCACGCTGCCTGCTCAGCGGCGAACGCACCGCGCTGAACTTTTTACAGACACTGTCGGGTACCGCAACCCTGGCACACCGATACGCACGAGAGGTCGAAGGCCTGGAAACGCGTGTGCTGGACACGCGCAAAACAATTCCCGGCCTGCGCCAGGCACAGAAATACGCCGTGCGTTGCGGTGGCTGCCACAACCACCGCTTTGGTTTGTACGATGGTTTTCTGATTAAGGAAAACCACATCGCCGCGGCCGGCTCGATTGCGCAAGCCATCCAGGGGGCACGCCGGCACAAGCCGGATTTCCTGGTCGAGATCGAAGTCGAAAACCTGGAACAACTGCAGCAGGCGCTCGAGGCCGGCGCTGACCGGGTACTGCTGGATAACTTCACGCCGGCGCAGATCACCACAGCCGTGACGCTCACCGACCGGCGTGCCGCACTGGAAGCATCGGGCGGCATCACCCTGGACAATATACGCCAGTATGCGCAGACTGGCGTCGACTATATATCCGTCGGCGCACTGACCAAGGACGTGCGGGCTGTCGATCTGTCGATGCGCTTCGACTAGCAGTTCACATGGAACATTGCAAGCGCTGTCGCTGGTATACCAGCGTTAGCCGCAATACCGATACCTGCCCAGCCTTTTGCAATAGCGCTGGAATAGACTATATTCCTTGTGTCAGCCGTTCGGCAAATATGACCTGGGAGGAGAACCATAATGAAGATCTGCATGCGTACCTGGTTGCCACTGTTCCTCGCGACGTTCCTCATTGGATGCGCAACAGGGCCCAAACTCACCCAGGATGACATCCTCGCCCAGTATGAGCCGATCGCAAAACTGGGCAAGGGCCTGAAGGATGCTGCCGCGCAGGATGTAGACAACCTGGCGCCGGACGGTTATCGTGCGGCGCGCACACAGTTTGACGACGCTGTCGCCGAAGCGAAGGCAGGCCGCGCCGGCACCGCCACCGCCGCCGCCGCCGAGGGACTGCAGCAGCTGGCAACAGCCAACCATGACGCCGCCGTGAGCCGGGACCTCATGCGTGACGTGCTGCAAGCGCGTGAAAAAGCCTATCAGGCGGGTGCCGCCACGACCTTTCCGGACATGACTGCGGATCTTGATGTTGATCTGCGCAAAGCCACCCAACTTATTGAGCGTGGCGATTTGAGCGATGCCAAGGAACGCCGCCACACATTAATTACCGGTTACGAACAACTGGAACTCGCGGCGCTCCAGGAAGGTACGGTGCAGGCGGCGCAGGCAGCCATCGACAGCGCCGAGAGGAACGACGCGCCAAAGTATGCCCCCAAGACGTTCAAGCTGGCCAAGGAGGAAATGAAGCTGGCGCAGTCGGTGCTCGCTGCAGACCGCACCCAGACCGTCAAGGCCAACGAACACGCCAAGCGGGCCAAATGGCTGGCGGAACAGAGCGCGACGATGACGGAAATAATCAGGGATTTTGATCGTCGCGACTATACCCTTGAAGACGCAGTGCTCTGGTACCAGAAACAGTTGACCGAGATCAACGCTCCATTGGGCAAGGAACTGCCTTTCAATGAGCCCAACCGGACCGTGGTGCTTGGGATGCGCCAGTCCATCGTCGACCTGCTGCAACAGCGCGATGAAACCGCCGCACAACGCTCTCGCTACGAACAGGAACTGTCACTGACCGACGAACAGCGTGCCGCCATCGACAAGGTGCAATCCCTGTTCACCCCGGCCGAGGCCACCGTCTATCAGCAGCGACAGAACGTGCTGATCTCGGCGCAGGGCTTTCATTTTCCGCCTGGCAGCAGCGAAATCGGTACCGATAACTTCACGCTGATGAACAAGATCATCCAGGCCGTGAATACCTTCCCGGAAAGTCATATCGAGATTTCGGGCCACACGGACTCAACGGGCAGCGCCGCGGTGAACAAGAAACTGTCGCTTGCACGGGCTGAAAGTGTCGCCAAGTTCCTGATCGATGTCGGTAACGTCCAGGCAAGCCGCATCATGGTAGCCGGCTACGGCGCAGAAAAACCCGTGGCCAGCAACGAGACCCCCGAAGGTCGCGCGGCCAACCGCCGTGTGGAAATCCTGATCGACAACCGGTAAACGGCCTGGGCAGGCATCACGATCAGAATGGCCACCACAGCGGAGCCAGCAGGACTGTGACCAGACCGATCAGTATGGTGAGAGGCACACCGATCCGCACATAATCGCCAAAGCGGTAACCGCCGACACCATACACCATGAGGTTGGTCTGGTAGCCGATAGGGGTAGCGAAGCTCGCCGAGGCCGCCATCATGATCGTGATGGCGAAGGGCATGAAACTGGCCTCCAGGGCATTGGCGGTAGCCAGCGCCATCGGGAACATCACTACGGCGGCGACATTGTTCGTGGCCACCGCAGTGAACAGCGCAGTAGCGACAAACACCGAGGCCAACGCGTACCGCGGGCTGTCCCCGGTAAGGGCGATTAACCCTTCGGCGATCACCTGTGCGGCGCCCGTGGTTTGCAGCGCGTTGCCTATCCCAAAGGATGCACCGATAACCACCAGCACCTGCCAGTCTATCGCGCGTCTGGCGATTCTTCCCCGCGTGCAACGCGTGACGATCATCAATCCGGCGGCCAGCATGGCTGCCTGCAGCATGCTGAGAAGACCAGTGGCCGCAACCACTACCATGCCGAGCAGGATCAGCGTAGCCGTCAACGCCTTGTCGTGCCGCATGGGCTCGGTATCTTCTACGAGGCTGACCAGAAAGAAATCTCTGGAATTGTGTTGCTGCTCCACGAAGGAAGGTCTGGTCACCAGCAGCAAGGTATCCCCGGCGCGCAGGACAATGTCGCCGATCTTCTGCTTAAGCCTGTGGCCGTTACGCGCCACGCCCACGATGGCCGCGTTGTAGACATCACGGAACCGACCTTCGCGTATGCTCTTGCCCACCACCGGGCAGGTGTTCGACACCACTGCCTCGATCAGGCGATGTTCCTCACGCGGCGAGTCGATCTTCAGGACCTGGTCCGTGGCGGGTTTCAGCCCGCGAATTTTTTGCAGATCCACGATCGACTCGACAATGCCGGCAAATAACAGGCGGTCGTTGCTCTCCAGGCGTTCGTCAGGCGACACGGCGGGAATCACCCGTCCCTGACGCTCGACCTCAATCAGATACAGTCCCGGCAAATGCCGCAGACCGGCCTGCGTGATGGTTTTTCCTATCAGTGGACCGTCTGCCTCGACCGCCATTTCTACGGTGTACTCGCGCGCATTGCTGAACTGGCTGATGACCGGCTGGCGTTCGGGCAACAGCCACTTCGAAGCAACAACGACATAGACCAGCGCAACCACCAGGGCGGGCACCCCGACCCGGGCTATGTCGAACATCGCCAGTCCCAGATTCGTCTCGGACCTCAGCAGTCCATTGACGACCAGATTGGTGCTGGTACCGATCAGCGTACAGCTACCGCCGGCGATGGCCGCATAACTCAATGGGATCATCAGCGACGAAACCGATAATTGGTGGCGTTTCGCCCAGTCCTTGACCGCCGGAATAAAGATCGCCACCACAGGAGTGTTATTCAGAAAGGCGCTGATGACAGCAGTCGGCACCATCAGCCTGAGCTGGGCGTGCTGCGTCGACCGCGGCCGCCCGAGGACCCTCTGAACAATCCAGCCGATACCGCCGGTCTCGCGCACCCCGGAGACAATGACGTACAGAACGCCAACCGTCACCATGCCTTCATTGGCAAACCCGGCCAGCGCCTGTTCCGGCGTGAGAACACCCGACACCAGCAGGAGCGTCAGCCCACCTGCCAGCGTGACATCGGGCGGCGCGCGGTTGCGCGCCAGCAGTCCGAAACAGAGTGCAACCACACCGAGGGCGAACCAGCCATCCCAACTCATGACACTAGAATTTCACGCTGTCTGCTAGCTATCAATGACCCCACAGCGCCCCCAATTCTGACCGGCTGGTCAGGAATGCAAATATAGCAACACCGTTTAAGGAACAACAATAACGAATGCAAAGTGCGATCGTGTTCCACGCTGTTCCGGCAACCGAATGCCTCGAAATGGCAAGCAATCGCAAAATGTCAGAAACTATACAGATGCGCTCCGCGGGAATCGGGATGCCTACCGCGGGCAACAGTCTGCCCGGCCATCCCGAAACACAGATGGCTCAATAGATCATCGGGACATAAGATCTTGAAAATTTTGATAATAGACAATTACGACTCATTCACTTTCAACCTGTTTCAGCAAATTGCGGTGGTAAATGGACAGGAACCCATTGTGGTTGAAAACGACAAAATATCCATCGACGAAATCAGACAGTTGAATCCCGATGCCATCGTATTATCGCCCGGGCCTGGCGATCCGAAACGAGCCGATGACTTCGGGGTATGCGCCGCGGTTATCGAGGAACTCGATGTACCGACATTAGGCGTGTGTCTCGGTCACCAGGGAATAGCTCATTATAGCGGTGGATCGGTCATTCATGCACCCGAACTCATGCACGGTCGATTGAGTAGAGTAAAGCATAATGACTCCGCACTGTTCGGCTGCATCCCTCAGTGTTTTTCCGTCGTACGCTATCATTCCCTAGTCGTAGATAAAGACTTGCCCGAACACCTCGAACCCCTGGCGTGGACCCTGGATGGCGTACTTATGGCCCTGCGACACAAGGACAGACCTCTCTGGGGCATCCAGTTTCACCCGGAATCCATCTGCACCCAGTACGGTGAACAGTTAATAAGAAACTTCCTCGATCTGGCTGTCGCGTATCATGCGCTGCACAGCCGGCATGCCACTTACCAGTACGGCCATATCCACAAACACACGCTTGAAGGTGCACGCCGGCAGAGGCACGTTCCTCATAATGAACAGTACAAGGTTTGTTATAGAAAACTTGATCTCTTTTTGAATCCGGAAAGTGTATTTACCCAGTATTATGCCCGAAAGAATCACGCCTTCTGGCTGGGCAGCGATCTGGTTGAAAAAGCATCGTCCAGATTTATCTACATGGGTGCCGCCGACGGTCCGCACTCGCAGGTTGTCAGTTATCGCGTCAAGGACCGGTGTCTGACGGTGCTTGCTGAAGGTAAAGTGACTACGCGCAGTGAATCCGTATTCGATTATCTCAATAGAGAGCTCAAGGAAAAGGAACACTCGAGTGAAGACTTACCGTTTGATTTCAATTGTGGATTTGTCGGGTATTTTGGCTACGAGCTCAAGGCGGAGACAGGGGGCCAGCGGGCACATGAATCCGCACTGCCAGATGCCATGTTCATCTTTTGCGACCGCCTGATTGTTCTTGACCGGGTGCAAGCATGCACTTATCTGGTGGCGTTTGTTCCGAAATCCGAAACGGATGCCGCCGAGAACTGGATTGACAGCGTTCTATCCGACTTAAAGAATCTGCCGGCTGCACAGGCTTCAGACAGGATTTTCCATACCGACGGAAAATTGAAATTCAGGCTGACCCGCCCCTATGAAACCTACAGGGCAGATATCAGGCAATGCTTTCACGAAATCAGCGAGGGCGAGAGTTATGAGATCTGCCTGACTAACCAGCTGCACACCGACCCTATTGAACAACCGTTGCAATTATATAGCATTCTGTGCCGAGCCAATCCGGCGCCCTACGCCTCGTACCTGCGCTTCGGAGATTATTCAATTTTGAGTTCATCGCCGGAGCAGTTCCTGCGAATCGACCGAAATGGCTGGGTAACCACGAAGCCGATCAAGGGCACAGTTGCACGGCACTCGAATCAATGTACCGATGAAAATGCACGCAGCGCACTTGGCAAGAGTGAGAAAGACAGGTCCGAGAATCTAATGGTCGTAGACGTGTTACGTAACGACCTTGGTCGCGTCTGTGAAGTGGGCACAGTACATGTACCGAAGTTAATGGCTGTCGAATCATACGAAACAGTACATCACCTGGTAAGTACGATTCGTGGGCTGTTGAAACAAGATAAAACCGTGGTTGACTGCGTACGCGCTGCGTTTCCTGGCGGGTCGATGACGGGCGCACCTAAGATCCGCACGATGGACATTATCGACCGCCTGGAGACGGAAGCCAGAGGCGTATATTCCGGCTCTATCGGTTTCATTGGCCTTGGTGGCGGTGCGGATTTAAGCATTGCGATTCGTACGGCCGTCTGTACACCGAAGACCACGTCAATCGGAATTGGTGGAGCCATCGTCGCTTTGTCCGATGCGGAGGAGGAATTCAAGGAACTCGTGCTCAAGGCCCTGGTGCTCATTCACGCTATGGTATACGCGGAATTTGGCGAATTCAGTTACTCTCAATTTGATATCGAAGTCGTCCCGCCCGAGTTATTGAACTCGTTGCCGATGCTACCCGCCAAGTTAGCCGGGCAGATCGATAACCGACCTGATGTGGATATGCCGGACGCCATGGCGGGCAGACCGCACGGCCGGAAGGTTTACACCTAGGCTAACGCACACCAATTTACCAGAGATACAGCTTGATTTTTCGGCAAGAACTGTGCGCGGCAAAGATAGCGCCAGCAGGTGGCCGCGAAAACCAACACACGCCGCCCATACGTCATGAGCGCACGATGCAAGATGTACACGCGAGGCCCAGGCGGAACCCGAATCCCTGCTCGAGAGGTGGTCAATCTCGCCGTTGGAGCCCAGCAAGTCCAGTATGGCGCTTCCTCGAGTTAAACACCCCTCGCATTCTTCGTCGTGGCCTTCTCCATCCGTCGGCCGACGAGGCCTCGAGCACTCTCTGAATCCGAAGGCGCGGGCGGCGGAAAGATACCGCGCATACCCCGCTGTTCGCCGCGCTTACACTGTGTCACAACAGCTTGGTTTGCGCCGCCACGTTCCGGCAGGTGGTGACCAGCAGTCTGCTGGACATTGCGTAGCGGACCATAATGACGCACCCGTCGACAAAGATCTGGCGCAATCGACACCCGGTTCATTTGGGCACGGGGAGTCTGGTCTGGCATCGGGCCAAATTTCTCTTTGCCATGCAACTGCACAATTTGTGGTCGGAAAGAGGAATCGATTTAATCACTTAACTTACTGCTCATGAGTCTGGAGTTTTCGTCATGAAGCGAGCCGGAATACTTCCAGTCTATCAGGGTCCTCTCGATCGATGATGAATTTCGCGAAGGTATGGTTGTGCGCGGAACTCAAGAGAAAATCAGGGAGCGAGTGGCGAAGCGCGGTAGCCACGACCAATTCAGACGGCGCGACTCCGGGGCGAATCGTGCGTAGCCACGAGCCGAAGGAATGCCACACGAGCTGGGAGAATTTGGCGGCCAGATACTGAAGCAATCCTTGCGAGACGACGCCCGCGTGAATGAACAGATGGTAGGCGTGGATCTTGCGTTTGACGGCATCTCGATAGTCGGCCGATTCCCGATGCAGGTATTGGTTGCCGTTGCGTCGACGCAGCCGCTTCATGTTCCTCATCCAGAAATGATAGGTGAAGGTGCCGACAACCCGAACCGCTTGCTTGAAGCTGTGTTCGATTTTGAAGCGCAAGCCGTAGAGACGAATGATGTCGATGCCACCGAGGGATGTGTCGGTGGACATCAGCAGGCAACGTCCTCTGGTGGGATGAATGACCACGACGAAGCGCACCAGCCGTCCAATGGGCCGCCAGAGCAAATCACAGACTCGATAATGGATCGTGATGTTTTTCTCGCCGTAGACGGGACTCTTGCCGTGTTCCATCGCCGGTCTATCCCACTATACCATTCCATCCCTTAATCCCACTTCAGATCGGCCTAATGGCGCCACGCCAGATCGCCCTAAAGGCGCCACCTGAAGATCGCTCTATTGGTGCCACCCGGTGCCGGTTTCACGTTTCAGACTTTCTGCTCTTTTGCCTTATCGTTGTGGATTTTCAGCGGAGAAAGGCATGACCAACAGGAGGTTTGAGATGTATCACTACCGTCAGGCTCTGGTGCGGATGCGCCAGGGCGAGTCAGACCGGCAGATTCAGGCCACGGGGCTCATGGGTCGGCGTACTCTAGGGGCATTGCGTAAGCAGGCCGATGAGCGAGGCTGGCTCGACCCGGCGCGATCACTGCCACCGGACCATGAACTGGCTGCCGTCCTTCAGCGGCCCAAGCCGACGCTACCCACGCACTATCGAGCCTCGAACCTTACCGGAGTCTGGTCGAACAGTGGTGGTCGAGGGCATCGACGGCACCACCATCGACGCTGCTCTCAAGCGCCGCCACGGGTACACCGGCAGCTACTCATCGGTGCGTCGGTTTCTGCAGTCTCTGGCAGAGAAAAAGCCCCGAGTCACTACAGTGCTTGAGTTCGCACCTGGCGATGCAGCGCAAGTCGATTTCGGCAGGGTCCACAGATCATTGATGTCCATACCGGTGAAGTATTCAAAACCTGGGTGTTCGTTATGGTGCTCGCGTGGAGCCGGCATCAGTACGCCGAACTGGTGCGTGATCAAAGCATCGAGACGTGGCTCGGTTGTCACCGCCGCTCGTTCGAACACTTCAACGGTGTGCCATCGAAAGTAATTATCGATAATCCAAAGTGCGCGATCACCAAAGCGTGCTACCGCGATCCACAGGTGCAGCGCTCTTACGCTGACTATGCCGAAGGGTATGGGTCCTGATTTCACCCTGTCCGGTTGCCGATCCGCAAAAAAAAGGCCGCGTGGAATCGGGTGTCAAGTACGTCAAGAACAACTTCATGCCACTACGCGAGTTCCGCGATCTCCCTGACGCCAATGAGCAGTTGATGAACTGGGTGATGCAAGACGCGGGTAACCGTATTCACGGCACCACACGCATGCCACCACTGAAACGCTTTGTTGAGACCGAACAGGCAATGCTCAAGCCACTTCCCAACAGTGTGCCAGAGTGTGCCCGTTGGGTAACCGCAAAACTGCACGGCGACTGCCACCTTCAAGTGGAAAAGCGTCGCTACTCTGCACCGTGGCGTCTTGTCGGTCAGACGCTCGATGTGCGCATCACTGAGACCACCGTGCGCATCTACCATCAGCACGAACTCAAGGCATTGCATCCACGCCTCACGCATGACGGTCAACGCCATACCATTGATGAACATCTACCGCCGCAGCATGTTGCCTACAAGATGCGTGACCCGCAGTGTGCCTGAAACAATCAGAGGCCATCGGACCGTACTGTCACCTGTTCATACAACGCCTGTTCGAAAACCGTGTCCTCGACCGCCTACGTGCAGCACAAGGGGTTGTCGGCCTTGCCAAGCGTTATGGCGCTATACGCTTGGAAGCGGCCTGTCAGCGTGCACTCCACTTCGACAACATCCAGTACGCGCCGTGCGCGTGATTCTCGAGAAGTCACTCGATCAACAGACGATCCCCAGCAATGCTTTGATGAGATGTCGGATGCCTATACGGGTGCCGCTCGCTTCGGTCGCGATACCCGCAAGCTGTTCACCAAGCACTGATCATGTGCCATCCATTTTCCGCCCCATCGATACTTCTCGATGGTTCTTTCATCAACCCACAACATCACATTCAAACCAGAAGGAACTATGCAATGAAAATCACACCATTACCCGAGCTGACACCCATACTCAAACAGCTTCGCCTGTCCGGGCTACTCGATAGCCTCGACGCACGTAACCGGGAGGCGATCGAAAAAACTCACCTACCCAAGTCCTGGCCCTGGTCATTCAGGACGAAGCCGGCGCCGTGAACAGAAAAATACGGCATGCGTCTGCGTCGTGCCGGCTTCCGCGGTGACAAGACACTGGAAGGCTTCGATTTTGATTTTAATCCGGGGATCAACCAACAGCTCATCAACGACCTCGCTCAGTGCCGGTTCATCGAAGAGAAAGTCGCCGTCTGATCGCCGGCCCCTGCGGAACTGGCAAGAGCAACGCGCAAGCCAGGCAGCGCGCGAGGCACGAGGGCACCGCAGCCACCGCCTCGCAGACAAGCCGCTCGGCACTAGCGCCACGAGCGAAAAAGCACGCTGACCCGTCCCGACACACGAGACGAGCAACAAAAAAAAAGAAGAAAGCAGCAAAAAGAACAATAAAAAAACAAAAAACAAAAAAAAAAAAAAAAACAAACACAAAACCAAAAACACCCAGAACCAACCCCCCCCCACACACGTAGCTCCAACACAAATGATCGTTGAGCAATGATCTGAGCTTCACTTTGTTGCCATAGATTCGTGGCCGACCCCGTTGCTTCGCACCTTTATGATCATACAAGGTGTAGGCGACCGCATTGGACTTCACCCGCGTCACGAGATGATTGTTGTGCTCGAGCAGGCCGTTGATGATTTTGTGACTGGCATAGTACGCATCAGCCACGAAGTAGAACGGTTGCTGGATATCGACAGTCGCGAGCAGGGCGATCATTTTATCGAGCAAGGTGCGTTTGTCGCGATTGGACCACACCAGGCCTTCGTGGATGCGGATGGCGAGCGGTACGGCAAACACGCTCTTGGCAGCATGGACCAACACCGAGACCGCCTGCAGGGAGTGGCCCATGATGTATTCGGGCTTGGTATTGGACTCGGAGTCCTGGTGAAGCAGTTTAACGCCGGGCATCTTCTTGCCGCACTTGGGCGCCTTGATGCCGTCACCGAGCAGCACCAGTCGTCCATTGACCCGTAGCGGATCGGGAAACAGCCGCAGCACCACCCGCGCCCACAGCGCGGACATCACATCCAGGTTCACGCCGGCGCTGTGGAAGTGATCGAGCAGCCGGTGATAGAGCCGCGCCTGTAGTCCCAGCGCGCGCACGATGCTGGTCACGCCGAGCAGATCGGTGCGCACCGTCAAGCCGGCCACGCAGGTGGCAAACCACAGGAACGTGCGCAGGCGCGAACAGCCCGGGCGCAGCAGCCAGATCGCCTCATACCAGTGCATCCACAAGCGCATGTGCGTCCACCCTCCCAGGCGTTGATATTTTTCGCCTGTAGTATAGCATTACGCGGCTATATCTCTGATAAAGAGGCTGTGACACATGAGCACCAATCGATTGGTGAAGATTGAATAGAGAATCGAGCGGATCAAGGCGCAACTCAACGGAATCGGTGACATGCGACCAGGGTCGCTGACCAGGCAGTACAAAGACCCCAAGAGCCGCAGCGGACCTTACTACCAGCTCAGCTATACGCTTGCACGGCAAAGTCGCACTGAGTATATTCGCCGTGAATCGGTCGCCGACATTCGTCGCCAGATCGGCAACTACAAGCGCTTCAAGAAGCTCTGTGCCGAATGGATCGCGCTCGGCATCGAGCACTCCCGGCTGGCGATGAAGCTCACGCCCCGCCAAGGATCAGTACGCGGTAGACAACAGCCATGAAAAAGCCGAGCGGATGGAGCGTTTTCGACAACAACCCCTTCACCGAAGGATTCCTGGAGTGGATGGACTCGCCCGACGGGCAGCTGTCCGATGAAGTCAGGGAGCTCGCCTGGCAATCATTGCAAAACGTGGATGTCGATGCCAGTCATCGCAAGCTCGTCTGGCACGACGGTAAACGGCTTTCCATCGACGAGTCCGTGCAGCGCATCCACCGCGAGTATCCGGAATTTCCTCTCGATCTGATCGAAGACACCTCATCGGATGGTTGGAAATGGACTTCGCCCCAGAAGGCTATTCCCAAGAGCAATTGGATGAGTTGGACCGGCTGACGGAGGCGTGGATCGATGACCATTACGGTAACCAAAAGTCATGGCGAAAATCGGTGAGAACTCCGCACT
>CAWFEQ010000001.1:0-80681 GCA_963814945.1 uncultured Gammaproteobacteria bacterium | reverse complement strand
ATCACTTCCAGGCCCTTGCGAATTTGGCGGTTGAGCTGCTGGCCCAAGGGGCAACGGACGAGTCCGTTAGCGCGAGCGAAAGGGCTCTCTCAATCAAGCCGGATGATCCAAAGCTGCTTTACAATCTCGGCATCGCTTATAAGGAGAACAAATAATTTCGGCGATGCAATCAGCTGTTTGCGTCAAGCGCTGACATGCGACCCGGGCGCAGTCATGCCAAGCTTGAACTGGCACACGCGCTGCAATCGGTGTGCGACTGGCGCGAGGAGGCATATTCCATACAGTCTGCCGCCAGACTGATCGCCGAAATTCTCGAGGGCTGCATCTGACACCGATATCGACCTGTTCAACGCTCTGTCACTGCCCGTCGACTCCGGCACCCTGCTGCGGATTGCCGAAAGAATGAGCAAAACTATCGCGAAGGAATGCCCGACTTTATCGGTACTGCCCTGACCAGTCGCAAACCATCATGGGTCATCAAGACTGCGTATGGCCTATCTTTCGCCAAAGTACCGTAACCATCCTGGCGCACACCTTATGGGTGGACTATTCTGCGCTCATGACAAAAACAAAGTCGAAGTATTTGCCTATTCCATCGGCCCGAACGACAACAGTGTTTACAGGCATCGCATGAGAAGCAGACGCCGAACACTTCGTCGACCTCTACGCCGAGTCGCTGGAAAGCTGCATCCAGCGTATCCGCGCCGACCGCATACACATACTGGTGGACCTGGCCGGTTACACGACCGGGGCCAGACCGGAGATTCCTGCCGCCCGCGTAGCGCCGGTCCAGGTGAACTGGCTTGGCTTCCCGGGCACACTGGGAGCTGAATTCTACGATTACCTCATCACCGACGAAATCATCACGCCAGCCAGCGACCAGGTGTTCTTTACGGAAAGGTTCGCCTACCTGCCTCACTGTTACCAGATCAACGACGACCGCGTAAAAGCCGCACCCGAAATACCCGGCAGAGATGTGTGCGGGTTACCGCCGGATGCCTTCGTGTTCTGCTGCTTCAACAACAACTACAAGATCGACGCCACGATCTTCGCCGCCTGGATGACGATCCTGCACAAGGTTCCCGGCAGCGTGCTGTGGTTACTGAAAGGCAGCGACTTACAAAAGAATAACCTCCGCGCCGAAGCCGCCCGGCTCGGCGTCGATGGCGAGCAGCTGGTATTCGCCGAACCGCTGGACAAAGCCGCACACCTCGCGCGACATGCCCACGCCGATCTGTTCCTCGACACACTTTACTATAATGCCCATACCACCGGCAGCGATGCCCTCAGGCAGGGCGTGCCCATGATCACTTGCATGGGCGAGCGCTTCGCCTCACGTGTGGGCGCCAGCCTTCTGCACGCGGTAGACCTGGACGAACTCGTGGTCACCGATCTTGAGCGGTACATCGATACGGCTGTGCGACTGGCAGTCGACCCAGCCGTATTAGGCCAAATACGCAGCCGACTGCGCACCAACCTCGCGTGCACCAGTCTGCTGGACAACCCCGGTTTCGCACGCAGCCTGGAACAACTCTACCAGACCATGTGGCAGCGATTCGAGAAAGGCCAGCCTCCAGCAATGATCATGGCGCGTGAGACACGATAAATTTGCATTTTCAGTGCGTTCAGTTTGCTTTTGTTTTGAAATGGCGACAGCCGCAGCCGGCACTGCTTGACCGCCCATCATCCTTTTGCTTCAATTCTCCTACAATTTCGGAAACGCACGCTACCCGGACAACTTTCCTTGCGGATACCCAGAGGCACGTATGCTTGTTACTACAAGAATCCCGTTCATAGTGCTGGCGGCGACACTTGCCGTGTCCTTTATGCCAGGCAGTGTCGCTGCGGCGGAAGACGTTAACGCTGCCGAATATTATCGAGTCCAGCCTGGCGATGTATTAAGCGTATCCGTCTGGAAAGAAGAGGACTTGACGCAGCCGGTCATTGTTCGTCCGGACGGGAAGATCAGTTTCCCACTGGTCGGCGAAGTCAAAGCCGCCGGCCAGGGCATTCAGGACCTGCAGTTACTGATCACTGAACGACTGAAGAAATACATTCCCGATCCGGTGGTGACGGTCTCCGTCCAGGAACTCAGGGGTAACACGGTTTACGTTATCGGCAAGGTCAATCGGCCGGGTGCGTTTCAGATTGTGCGCAATGTCGATGTCATGCAGGCGTTGAGTATGGCTGGCGGCACTTCGACCTATGCATCGTTGAACAATATCAAGATCCTGCGGCGCGAAAACGGCAAGCAGCACGCGTTCGATTTTGAATATGGCGACGTGGAGGAAGGAAAACACCTCGAACAGAATATTGTCCTCCAGGCGGGCGATGTAGTGGTGGTGCCGTGACACCATGATGACGTCTCTCGATATAATCGCAGTTACCGCAGGATCATGGACTCAGCCCCAACCGGGCCGAAAAGCGTTTATGCTTAGGCTCTCTGTCTAGAGACCCGGGATTCGCGCCGCTTGCCTTATTTTGCTACAGCGTCCTGGGGAGGGACATGAGGGATGCTATCAACACTACCCAGGGTCGCGATTGGGCTGTTACTGGCTGGTAGCACAAGTTTTGCCGGCGGCGCTGAGTGGAAGATCCAGCCGACTTTGGGCTTCGCAGCGGAATACAACGACAACATCAGACTGTCAACGGATAACGAGGTCTCTTCGGCGGTAGGCATATTCAGCCCCGGCAGTGTCTTCAGCGTGGAAACGCCAACGTCTGGCGCCAGCGGCGAATTGCGCTTCGACTTTCGCCGTTACGAAGCGGACAGCAATCTCGATGACAACAATTCGCGCTTCAGCCTTCGCACGCACCATGACCTGGAAAGATCACGCCTGGGTCTTGACCTGGACTTTATTAAGGACACCACACTCGACAGCCAGCTCGAGGCCACGGGTGTGGTACTTGGCCGGGTTAAACGTCAGACGATCGATGCCAGCCCAAACTGGACCTGGTCATTTGATGAGCGAACCCGGTTGACCGCCCGTTACACTTACAGCGATGTCGAATACAAGAATGCCGGGCAGAGCGGGTTCGTCAACTATACACTGAACAGCGGGCGGCTATCGCTGACTCGTGCATTGAGCGAGAGGACTACGGCCACGGTGGAGCTCTCCCGTACCCGATCCGACAATGATAACGACGTCAAGTCGACGAACACGAACCTGCAGGCGGGCGCCGAACATCGGTTTAGCGAAACACTCTCCGCCACCCTCTTTGCCGGTGTCCGCCGCACCGAGGTGGATTATTCGCAAACCAGTTTTATACCGATTTTCTCAGGCGGTACGATTATTGGCTTCGTACCTCTCAGCCAGGGCGTGTCGAATAGCGACTTGGGTTATGTCTTCAGCGGGTCCGTTACGAAGACATTCCTTCGGGGAGAAATCAGTTTTTCGGCTTCCCGCGACATCAGTAATAACATCAACGGCACCCCCATCGAAGTCGACCGTTTTGGCTGGACCAACCTGTACCGCTTCAGTGAAACCTTATCGGGCAATTTGAACCTTGCGTTCTACAACAGCCAGACAAACAATTCGGTGAGCACCAACCTGAATCGCGACTACTACACAATCGAACCAAGGATCAACTGGCAATTCGAACAATTCTGGACGTTATCAGGCAGTTACCGCTACAGGAAACAGACTTACGACAACACCGACGACGACGCCGTGCAAAACGCCGCCTATTTGACGCTGACCTACCAGTGGCCTAGAATCGCGATCTCCCGCTAGTGGCCTGAATATTGGGGGAGAGGCCACACGCGTGCACGCAGTCCCCTGGCGCGATTAGGGAAGACAATGGAAGAACAAACATTTGATTTTTCTGATTATTTAGACGCCTTCAAAAGGCGCCGCAGCAGCATCCTGGTCATTGCCATAGCGGTTCTTGTCATCGGCGCGCTGGCCGCGTTGTTGTGGCCGGCGACCTATAAATCGTCTGCGACCATCCTCATCAAGGAACAGGACATTCCGCCATCACTGGTCCAGTCGACCGTGACCAGCTTTGCGTCGCAGCGTATCCAGGCCATCAGTCAGCGCGTCATGGCGCGCCCCAACCTGATGGAAATCATAGACAAATACAACCTGTACGCGGATGAGCGCGAGCGACTGACCACGGAAGACATCATCAGTCAGATGCGCGACAACATCGGTATGGATCTAATCGATGCCGATGTGGTAGACCCGCGTACCGGCCGACCCACGCCAGCAACCATTGCCTTCGCTCTCAGCTTCTCAGGTGAAAACCCGGACCAGGTGCAGAAGGTTGCCAATGAGCTCATGAGCTTGTATCTCAAGGAAAATCTTAAGGAGCGCTCGGAAAAGGCCAGCGAGACCTACGGCTTTCTCAACGATGAGTCCAAGCGTCTAAGCAAGGAAATCGCTGACCTGGAAACCAAACTGGCGGCCTTTAAGGAAAAGCACGTCAACACGTTGCCGGAGCTGCAACAACTCAACCTCAACCTGATAGACCGGACCGATCGCGAACTATCGGATATCGACAGCCAGATCCGCGCGCAGGACCAAACGCGAGTTTATCTGCAGAGCCAGCTGGCGCAGCTAAAGCCCTTCGGCTCGGATCCCAACATGGACCCCAGAACCCGGCTGCAGGCCTTGCGCACGCAGTACCTGGGGCTGATCGCGCGCTATTCGCCCGATCACCCGGACGTCATTCGCGCAAAGCGGGAAATCGCCGGACTGGAGCAGGAAACCGGTCAGGTCGACAGCTCGGCCGAGCAGCTCAAGCAGATCGAAGCCTTACGCGGGGAGCTGGGCACGCTGCTGAAGAAATATTCACCCGAGCACCCGGACGTGCTCAAGCTCCAACGGCAAATACAGTCGCTTGAGCAATCAGTGGTGACGGCCAACACGCCGGTGAAGTCCAAACTGGCCACCTCCGCGGCCGACAACCCGGATAATCCGGCTTACGTTCAGATCCAGACCCAGATCGAATCGGCCGACACCCAGATCCGTTCGCTGAAAACCAAGAAAGCTGAGCTCGAGGCCAAACGGGTCGACTATGAACAGCGTCTCATCGAAACACCGCAGGTCGAGCGCGAATACAGCGCGCTGCAGCGCGAACCTGAAGAACACCACGGCCGAATACGAAAACATTCACGGCAAACTGGTGTCGGCCGAGATCGGGCAGCAACTGGAAAAAGACAGCAAGGGCGAACGCTTCGAAATCATCGAGCCGCCGATCCTGCCGGAAGAGCCCGTCAGCCCGAACCGCCCCGCGATCCTGTTTCTGAGCTTCGTGCTGGCACTGGGCTGTGGCGTCGGCTACGCCGCGGTCGCCGAAAGCATGGACGATGCGGTGCACGGCAGCAAATCCATTGCCATGACGGTGGGAACAGCACCGCTGGCCGTTATCCCCTATATGGCGACTGAGGCCGAAGTCAGCCGGCACAAACGGCGGATCGCCGCGCGCACAACCGCCGCCGCTGCAGTCATTATTCTCGGCATCGCCGCGGTGCACTTCTTCTGGCAGCCGCTGGATGTGCTCTGGTACAAGGCGCTGAGAAAGGCCGACGTTGTCATAAACACCTAGAGCCGCAGGGCAAGACAGGTATCGAATCATGGAACGCATCAAACAGGCTCTGGAACGGGCCCGCGCAGAACGCGAAGGACAGGCTGCAACCGCCCCGGTCGCGAGCGAAACAGTCGTGCCGGCGCGCCCTGCGCCAGCAGGCCATCAGACGCCACCGGAAAGAGTCACCTATTCGCAGACCCGGCACGTCGAGGTCGCTGCAACCGAACTGAGGGCAAGACGCGTGGTCAGCGCTTTTCAACCCGGTCCATTCACGGATGCCTACAAGATACTGCGCACGCAGGTGCTGCAACGCCTCAACGAAAACAACTGGAACGTACTCGCGGTCACCAGCCCGGGAACCGGCGAAGGCAAATCGCTGACGGCCCTCAACCTCGCCATCAGCATGGCCATGGAAATCGGCCACACCGTGCTGCTGGTCGATGCCAACCTGCGCCACCCCAGCCTGCACGAGCACCTGGGGCTGCCGGGCGACCGGGGCTTGAGCGACTATCTGCTGGATGACACCCCCCTCACCGAACTGTTCCTGCGGCCCAAAGGCATCGACTACCTGACGCTGTTACCGGCTGGCCGCGCCTTACACAACTCCGCCGAGATGCTCAACTCACCGAAAATGAGCCGCCTGGTCGCAGAATTGAAAAGCCGCTACGCCGGCCGCCTGGTGGTATTTGACCTGCCGCCGGTACTGAGCGCCGCCGACGCCATGGCGTTCGCGCCGTATGTCGACGCCACCCTGCTGGTGGTCGAGGAAGGCAAGACCAAGCGCAAGGAAATCGAACACACCCTGCATCTGCTGTCCAGCACCAACGTGCTCGGCACGGTGCTCAACAAGGCGGAGCCACGGACATGAAAATCAGCCCAACCTACATCAACCCAGCATACGTCGGCCCAACCTACGGTTGATTGCGACGGCATCGGATGCGACCATGTACGAGAACTTCTACGGATTCCGCGAAAAGCCTTTCTCCCTGTTGCCTGACGCCGGCTTCCTGTTTCTCAGCGCCAAGCACCGCATGGCGCTCACGCTGCTGGAATACGGCCTGATGAACCAGGCCGGTTTTACCGTCATCAGCGGCGATATCGGTACCGGCAAGACCACTCTGATCCGCCAGCTGCTGAACAATATCGACCCGCTGATCACGGTGGGTCTGATCTCCAACACCCACCGGACGTTCGGCGACCTGATGCAGTGGATCGCCCTGGCCTTCGACCTGCCCCACCAGGGCAAGGACAAGGTGCAGCTCTACCATGACTTTATGGAATTCATCATCGGCGAATACGCCCAGGGTCGGCGTACCGTGCTGATTGTTGACGAAGCGCAGAACCTGTCGGCCGAAACGCTGGAAGAACTGCGCATGCTGTCCAACGTCAACGCCGACAAGAATCAGGTGCTGCAGGTTATCCTTGTGGGCCAGCGCGAACTGCGCGACACCCTGCGACAACCGGACCTGGTGCAGTTTGCCCAGCGGGTCGGCGTCGACTACCACCTCGACGCATTGACCGCCGAAGAAACCAGCGACTACATTCAGCACCGTTGCAGGATCGCGGGCGGCAAACCGGATCTGTTTTCCGACCAGGCCCGCGAGGCGGTCTTTGCCTACAGCGGTGGTGTGCCGCGTCTGGTCAACCTGCTGTGCGATACCGCCCTGGTGTACGGCTACGCCGAACAGCGCGAGCGCATTGATGCCAAGCTGGTAAACGATGTTGCCAGGGACAAGCAGGCCGGTGGCCTGTTCAGCAGCCATGGCAGCTCCAGCGAACACCCCCAGAACTCTGCAACGGCTGCACCAGACCCCGTGGAACGGGCCACCACCCCGGTCTCGCCGTCGATTGGTAGCGCCACGGGCCACAACGACCGCCAGGCTGCGCCGGATACCATAACAACGCCGACTGCCGCAGCGCCACCGCGCAGTCCCCTTGAACGCCCGTCGAAACTCTCGCGGGGCAGCCGTTCCGGCGTGCTGCGCGTTGCCATCGCCGGCGAATCGGAATTACTGCGCATCTATCTGGCGAAAATGCTGGGCAGGTTCGGCATTCGGGTCGTCGCCACACTGCCACTCAATGCCGCGAACCTGCGCGGCCTGGACCAGAACGCCGTCGATGTGCTGCTGGTGGAACTCGACGATCACCTCGATAAGCTGGACGAGGCGGCCTACGAGCTGTTCGAAAAGTGGGAAAAGCCAGTCCTGTTCAACGACAGCCTGGCGACCGAGGCCAGCCTGTCGCAGCCCAACCGCCTGGAATACGGCCGCAAGCTCAGCGAGAAGCTGTATTCGCTGGCGCCGCAGGCGCCGCAGTCCGTGGCCTGACCAGCCATGCTGCTGCGCCGCCTGTCACTGTTACTGGCGCTGACCTGGATGGCGGGTATTTTCTATCTTTCTCACCAGCCAAGACTGGACATACCGTCGGTGTTCGAAAACCAGGACAAGGTGATGCACTTTGGCGCCTACGGCTTGCTGGGTATGTTGCTGCTGGGATGGATGCGGCCGCAGGGGGGAGTTTTGGGCTTCGTTCCTCAGCCCAACCTACGGGGTATTTCGGGATCGATGCCGGTCGAAGCTGTGGGCTACAGTTTCAGGCAGATAGCGCTGGCGACACTGATTGCCAGCCTGTACGGCATCAGTGATGAACTCCACCAGTCTTTTGTGCCGGGGCGCAACCCCGACGTGCTGGACTGGCTCGCCGACACCACGGGGGCATTGCTGGCGACCCTGGTGCTGGCCAAGCTCAGCCGCAGCATCCACAAGTCCCGTGCGCTGGCCTACCGTAGATTGGGCTGAGGCACGAAGCCCAACGGAAATACCCATGAATGTTACGCTGCGCTGGCGTTGTCCCCCGTAGGTTGGGCTGAGGCACGAAGCCCAACGGCAACACCCGTAAATGTTGGGCTTCGCGTGCGCTCAGCCCAACCTACGCCCTCAGCGCAACCGACGAAGGCTGGTTGTTCCAACCCGCAAGGTCTCTACCGGGCGCCGCACCGCTACGGGCCCGGTTGGCACAGGATCACAGGTACCTGGACCAGTCCCCGCTGTCATCCCCGAACACAAGGAAGAACGGATTCAACAAAGACTCCTTGGTGTTGTAGCGCAACGGCCGCATCTCCAGGTCAGTCAGGGAACCGCCCGCCTGGTTGACCACGCAGTGAGCCGCCGCGGTATCCCATTCGGATGTGGGTCCAAGGCGTGGATAAACATCGGCGGCCCCTTCGGCCACCAGGCAGATTTTCAGCGAACTGCCCATGCTGACGATCTCGTGGTCGCCGAGTTTGGCCAGAAAGGCCTTCAGCGAGTCACCCTGGTGGGAGCGGCTGCCGACCACGGCCACCGGACCGTCGCCGAGTGCACGCACGTGAATGGCCTGTACGCCCGTACCAGGGGTCTCCTTTACCGCCCCCTGCCCCTCGCAGGCCGCGTAGGTCACGCCGCTGACCGGCACGTGCACCACGCCCAGTACCGGTACCCCCTTATGGATCAGGGCAATGTTGACGGTGAATTCACCGTTGCGCTTGATAAATTCCTTGGTCCCGTCCAACGGGTCGATCAGCCAGTAAGTGGCCCACGCGGATCGCTCGGCAAACGGGATGGTGGCCGACTCCTCGGACAGCACCGGGATCTCGGGGGTCAGCGTTTTCAACCCGGCGACGATAGCGGTGTGCGAAGCCATGTCGGCGGCGGTCAGCGGCGATTTGTCATCTTTTTCCTGGACAGCAAATTCAGTGTTGTAGATCTGCAGAATCTTGTCACCGGCCTGCTTCGCCAGCGCGCGTGCCTCGTCGAGGTAATTACATGGATTCATGGGAAATATTCACTGCATTATGGGTTATAGTCAGAGCATGGACGGGTGCTTTCCGGTGGTCATCATACCGGGCACGCCGCTGAATTTCGACTTTATCGGACCGCGTTTGCAGACGTTATGAACAATCGGCTCCCGTGGCGAGACATCGAGACGGTGTTCCTGGACATGGACGGCACCCTCCTGGACCTGCATTTCGACAACCACTTCTGGCTGGAACACGTGCCGCTGCGTTACGCGGAAAAGCACGCCATGAGTGTCGATGACGCCAAACAGGCGCTGTATCCTCGTTTCCGTTCGGTCGAAGGCACCATCGACTGGTACTGCGTCGACTACTGGAGTCGCGAACTCGGACTGGACATCAACGCCCTGAAACGTGAACTGGAGCACCTGATCCAGGTACATCCCCACGTGGCGGACTTCCTGGAAGCCCTGCGCAACACCGGCAGACGCGTCGCCCTGCTGACCAATGCGCACCATACGGTGATCGATCTGAAGATGACCACCACCGGCCTGGCCGAACACTTCGATCACCTCATCTGCGCGCACGCTTTCCGCGTGCCGAAAGAAGACCCGCAGTTCTGGCCGCGGCTGGCCGCGCAGGATCACTTCAAGACAGACTCGACGCTGTTTGTCGACGACAGCCTCCCAGTGCTGCGGGCTGCCCGCGACTATGGGATTCGCCACCTGCGCGCGGTACGTCTGCCCGACAGCCAGGCGCCACCCAGACAGACCGACGGATTCGTCGCCATAGAGAGCTTCACCGAGCTGAGCGAAGGGCTGGTGTAGAGTTGCCGTGGGTTGAGCTTCGCTCTACAGGCCAGACTACGTATAAGGGCGCTGGCCCCAGCGCTTAAAACGCTTCCTGCAGTAGGCCAGCAGCTCATCGTAATTGCGGAAATACAGCTCGAACCCGTCCTCGGCGGGCGCATCGAACTCGCAGTAGTCGTTGGTATAGTCGCGACAGATCTGCGGTCTATCGTAATAGATGCCACAGCGGCCGTCGGACTGGAGGTGGCTGCAGGCGTTCTCCACCAGCAGGTACCAGCTGCCTTCGTCCTTATACAAACTGACAGCGCGGTGCGAAACCTGCCACAGCAGAAAATCGAAATCCTGTTTGGAGCGTGGCGCATCGATTGCCTGGCTGATATAGGTACAGCATTTGGAGTTGGTACAGAAGCCGCACTTGTTTTCCGGCGTCAGCACTTCGACAGGAATAGTTTTTGTCAGCGCCACTCGGCCTCCCTTAATGTTGGGTTTCGCGTACGGTCAACCCAACCGACCGCTCAGCCCAGCGTCCACATGCGCCTGGAACCACCGCGTATTTACACGCCCGATGTAAACTCAAAGCAGTCGAAACCGGGTGCCTGCTCGATGAGTGTACTGCAGCGGATTGCCACCTCGCGTTCGCCCACGTAGATTAACAGCGCCCGGTCTGGCGCGTAAACCTGCGGTGGCGCAATCAGCCGCGCAGCCGCACCCGGCGCGCCGGCCGACGGCATGAACAGTGCGGGCAGGGTGTCCGCCGTCCCGGTATCAACACGGCGCACCCGCACCGGGTTCGGTGTTCCGGCGATCAGTTCGACGCCGAGCTCGGTGCCGCGTTCACGCGCATCGCGCAGCCAGCGCGCCACCATGAGCTGCAGTCGCTGTGGAGCCTGTTCATCGCTGTCGGAGACCACGCACACCAGGTCGCCCACCTGCAACAGGCTGGCTGCACTTTCGTCCCAGGCCAGGCAGTAGCCCTGCTCGCTGGCATCTTTCACCCGCCACTCGCTGGCTTGCGGTGACTCGCCGCGCTGGCAGGCCAACAGCCAGTCGGCAACAGGCTCCAGACCGGTCACCAGGCCGATCCAGCGACCATCCCGACGCCGTTCACTGCGGCGTTTGTCGCGCGGTGTCACTTCCGGCAGCAAGGCCTTGAGAATAAGCGTCTCCGCGCGCTGCCGGCGGCGGTCGGCGGGCCACGCTGCCAGCGCCTTGTGCATCTGCTGCAAGGTGCCGCGCGCATCGACAATATACGGGTCGTCACCGGCGACCGGCGATTCGAGAAGAACGCAGTGGCGCGGCCGGCTGTCACTTTGCAGATCGACAAAGAACAGGCCCTCCGGCACGCCCTGCCAGCTGTTACCCGGCACGACACGCGCCGCACCGACATACTGCAGGAGCGCACGGTAACAGTTATCCGCCACGCCCTCCCGCAGGCTGAAGGGGTCACACAGGGACAACAGGCAAACCGCCTGGTAGATACCCGCCAGGCTGATCTGCGCGGTCTCATGGTCCTCGCTCGCGGCGACCTCGTGCAGACCGTGATGACGCGCCAGCCGGTAGATTTGGTTGATTTCCAGGAACACGAAAGGCGGCTCGGGCCGGTAGAAACGGTAGCTGTGCAGTAAGGCGGCCGCCAGTGCCTGCAGGGCCCAGCGTAACACCCGTCCGAACGTCTGCTTGTCGCGGCGCTCACCCTGCGCATACAGCGCCTTGACCGCCAGCTTGAAGCCGTTGGCCATCGCCAGGCTCAGGCGTTCGACGTCGTCGACCGTACCCTGTCGCTGCTGCCGCGACAAAGGCTGCTGACGCAGGCGCACCGGCTCGGCAGTCGCGTACAGGCGATTGAAGGTCGCCTGGTAGATCGACAGCAGGCCCAGACGTTTGTCGACGTCGAGCTGCTGCTCATTCAGGGGCTCGAGCGCGCCGAGTACCAGGCGCAATGAGTCGCGGGCGTTCAGGACCGGCAGACCGCTCAGCCAACGCCGCAGATTCTTCTCGTTGAGCTCAACAGTGGGATCCTGGAAGCTGTGCTGGTCCGGGGTAGTCAACAGCAGTGTCATAGCGTTCAGTGCTTGATCTGGTCCGACCACTCCAGCCGGTAGTTGCCGTTGCGGAATTCGGCAAAGGTGGCAAGAAACTTGTCCACTGCCTGGGGCACACTGCCCTTTTTCTGTATTTCCGCGACCAGCGTATAGTTGCCGTCGGGATTGACCGTCAGATCACCAGAGACGGCGAGCACACCACCGCTGGCGCTCACCTTTCCGCGGGTGACACCGGACTCAATGCGCGTCACCAGCTGCGCCCGGCCCAGGTCAAGTTCGAACGGGGACAGCACTCGGGCCGGCGACCACGACACGGTCCCCGCAACGGCCGGCACGCTTGAGCCGATACCTTCGATGTCGTCAATGGCAAAATCCAGTTGACCATCGAGCACGATTGCGGTCATACCGGTCCCGTAGAGCAGGTCAGACGCCGCCAGCTGGCCCACCACATCAGCGGCGTAGGGGCCGGAAAACAGGCCAATGCCGGCACACCCCACCAGTGGCTGGCCGCCATAGTCTGCGTCGATGGAAAACTCCAGCGCACCCTTGAACAATGCCAGCAGCCGCAACCTCCAGTGCACCTTGCTGAGCTGCATAGCACCGGCGTCGACCCGCAGCGCCTGACCGGACCACAGGCTGCCGCTCACACCGCTGAACTGGACACCCGGCAACTGTGGCTGGAAATAAGGCAGCAGTTTCGCCGCGGGCGCGCTCAGGACCAGAAACACCAGGAACGCCGCCAGACCGGCGAGCGCCAGGCGCCACCAGCCGTTCATACCGCAGGTTCCAGCAGCGTGAGACGCGCGTTGACGCGGCCGCCACCCACCGGTTCCACGGTGATCATGCTGGGTGCAATCCGGTAAGACTTAGTCAGTTTCCCCAGCCAGATAATCATCGGGTCGAAGGCGGCTTCTTCCAACCAGACTCTCACCGCTTTACTGCCGTCCGGCTCAATCCGCTTGATGGCTCCGCCCAGGCCACCGGCACGCGCCGACTGATCCACCACCGCCAGCAGCGAACGTCCGCCCAGCCCCTGGGCGCCGCCTGCTGCACTGCGTTTCAGCGCCTTGATCTGTGCGGCGGCCCGCTGCATCCAGGCCAGGTTTTGCTGCTGGGCCTCGACGCTGGCTTTGAGGCTGGTGTACTTGCCCGCAACCGGCGCCCAGATCATCCCGTACAGCAGCAACAGCAACAACAACGCCGCACCGGCACTGACCAGCATACGCTCGCGGAGTTCGAGTCCGAAAAACCAGTCCTTCACGACGCCTTGACCTCGATTCGAATACGGCTCTTCACCTTCTGGTCCTTATCGGTGGTCGCCGACTGGATTTGCGCATTCATGCGCCCGCTGCTGGCCAGCGCCTGTTTGAGACTGTCCAGCAACTGCAGGTTGTCTGCCTGCAGGTCCAGATCGAGACGCCCGTCACGATAGCTGGCCCCCTGCACACTGATACCCTCGGCGCTGCGCACCACGCTGGCGGTTTCGGCAAACATGCCGAGGAAATCGGCGCTGCCGCCGCCAGCGCGGCGCTGCAGCTCTTTAAGCTGCTGATCCATCTGGGCCCGCGGGTTGACGATACGCCGGGCGTCGGGAAACGTCTGTTTGTACAGGGCTTCAATGTCGGCGGTCAGCCGCTGCTGTCGCTGCGTCAGCCGGTAATAGTCAACGCCGGTGCTGACACCGGCGACAAGCAGACCGGCCAGCAGCAGGGCCGCGGTCGCCTTCCAGGGTCGCAGCAGGCGCCCCCACTCCTCGCGCCGGCTGTAGGCGCCCTGCAGCAGATCGATCACCGGCCCCTGCGACCAGCCGCGCGCGAGTATATTCAGCGCCTGCCGTTGTGACGCGTCAACTTCCACGTCGACGCCGATCAGCTCCACCGCGCTGGCGCCGTAGACACGCGCCTTTTCCGGCAACCTGTCGTCACCGGCCAGCAGTGAAATCACCATCCCCAGGTTGTCGGCGTCACAGGCGAAGCCGGAAAAGTCGCCGCTACGCACCAGTACCCGTTCCCCCTCGGGCAACAGACTCCAGCCTGATTCGCTGCACGGCAAGGCCAGTGTCTCGGGCACCCACTGGTGGGCACTGATACCGGCATCACGCAACAGGCTTGCCCAGGCATCCATCTGCCGCCGCTCGACCACCGCGACCGGGTAGCGGTCATCGCCCGCGGCTTTGCCGAGGGCAAAATGCAGGTCTTCGACATCACTCGCCAGCTGCTCTTCGAGCGCAAAAGGAATCGCGCGCAACAGGCGGTGCCGGTTACGGCCGCCGGGAACCCGCGCCTCGTGCAGGGCCACGTCTTCGCCGGGCACCAGCACCGCCACCCGCCGAGCGCCGCCAATCACCGCGTCGGTCGGCGCCCCGGTCTGCACCGGCGTCCTGATGTTCCCGTCGACATCGACCAGCAGCCAGTCCCGGATGCCTTCGAGTCGCGGCGCCAGCCGGATAAGTAAGGTGTCAGCCATTCGTTGCAGCTATCTCCCTGATTCAGGTGGCCTATGCTACCATGCCAGCGTTTCGCTTCGCTGCCGTAGGTTGGGCTGAGGTACGAAGCCCAACAACTTCACGGGTGCCAACGTTGGGTTTCGCTCCCGCAGGTTGGGCTGAGCGCAGCGAAGCCCAACGAAACATGCCGAACATGGGCGGTCAGGCCCTGTTGGGCTTCGCGGCGCTCAGCCCAACCTACAAACTCCGCCCAACCTACGGGGTCTGGTCAGTCTCTGGCGCGGGCGGCACCACCAGCTCGGGGAATTCGCGCTGGCGACTGATCACCCGCAGGTCATCGTGGCTGCGCTGAATACGGCTCGCCAGACGCGCCCGACCATCGCCGATATTGGCTTCGGCGAGCATCAGAAACCAGTCGCTCTTAACACTCAGCAGGTCAGCATCCACTTGTTTGCCCGCAAGCGGGCTGAGGGTCCTGAATCTATCGACAGAGTCAAAACCATCTTCACCGCGCGCTTCGACCAGCGCCGCGCCGTCTGACAGACTCAGACCCTCGGCGACTGCACTCAAGACGATGGCGTCGGCGGTATTGACGTTGACCGCGGTCCGCGCCGGCAGCGCAACCACGTGTGGCAGCAACCTGGCCACAGCCTCGGCGGTGTAGCCCTTGACGAGGCGCAGCTCGCTGGTGTCGACCAGCGGCTGGTTGGCCGCCCGGTAGGGGGGGGCCAGCAACAGGTAGGCCTCATCTTCGGCGCCATCGGGGAAACGCGCGTCAATATCCGGGTCGATCCAGTCGACCAGTGGGTCGGCCAGTCGCTCGTCGAGTTCCAGTCCCCGCAGCAGGCGCTTGTAGAAGGCGATGGCCTTGGCGTCGGGCGCGCCGCCTTGAACGAGGTTGTTGAGGTTGAAACGCCCCTGCAAATCGACCAGCCGGCCGATGATCGAACCGCCTTCGACGAACGACACCGGCGGCTGGGTTGACCAGTCTTCTGCGAGGGTATCGATCTGGCTCTTTCTTGCGTCACGCCGCAACACCACCTTGGCCCAGTCTTCCGCGCCCAGCACATAAGCCCAGGCCTGTTCGCCGTGCAGCAGGCTGCCGGTCCGGTGAATATCCAGCTGCTGACGGTTGGCCATGGTTACGGCGGCCACGGTGGCGATGGCCACCACCAGCAGCGCGGTAATCAAGGCAACGCCCCGCTGCTTGCGTCCTCCTGTCTTCACCGGATCGCCCCACCGCCGATGCCGGTATCAGCGTTGTTGCCGGCGCCTGCTGCGCCACCGGGCGGGCTCTGCGGACTGGCCACCGCATTTTCCGGCAGCTGGAACAGCCAGCTCAGGGTACCGACGTCATCCAGTTCCAGCAGCACCTCAACGGCTTTCGGGAAACCGGGAGCGACGGCACCTGCACCCAGGTTCTGCGGCGGCGGCCAGCGCTCCTGCCACTCGTTGGCCGCGTCGAGGAAGCGTATGGAAAACCGCTGCAGGCCTTCGACCAGAATCTGCTCATCCGGCACGCTGTCCTGGGCACGGTCCAGGACCCGCCAGGTGCGCCGCAACAGGGTTTCCTGATCGGGGACATAGGCAACCCGCTGGATATCGCTGCGCAGGAACCCGGCCGGATTGGCATAGCCGGCGCGGCTGAACTCCACGCCATTGAAGCCGCTGCCACCAACCAGTGCTGCCAAACTGTCACCAAATTCGTTACGGATTATGCGGTTGGCCATCTGTTCCAGGTCGCGCTGCATAATGCGGTAGGCCTTCTGCAGGTCGGCCAGCCGCTGTGACTGCTGTTCGGTGCCCTGTTGCTGGTCTAGCACCCGTTGCAGGCCGCCGTATGCCATTGCCCCGACCAGAGCGAAAATCGCCACGGCAATCAGCAATTCCAGCAAGGTGAATCCCAGACAGCGCTTCATTTGGGCTTACCGATAAAACCACTCAGACTGGCCGACGGGTCCGCATCGTCATCCGCGCCAGCCGGGTAGACCTCGATATCCAGGCGGCGCAGGTCCTCTTCCGGCGTCTGCGTGATCTGCATCACCCAGCGCCATTCCCGCCCGCCGGCTTCGGCGCCCCCCTGGGGTAACTCCGCCTCGCCTTTCTTTTGTCCGATCGACGGCCAGTCGCCTTCAAGTTGCACCGCGACCAGCTGGTTGCGCGCGACCCACTCGGCAAAGGTGCGGTCGCGCAAGTAGGCCTGGTTGACGGTGTACTCGCCGGTGGCGTGGATCACCGCACCCAGCGACAGCGCCAGCACCACCAGCGCAATCAGCACCTCCAGCAGTGTAAACCCAAGGGTACCGCGGCTCATTCGAGCTCCAGGTGCCCCAGCAAGGTCGCCTTGATGTCGTAGCGTTGCTCGCTCCCCGGGGACGAAAAGGTGAGCACGAAGGGCGTCATTTCACCGCTGGAAAGCAGGAACACCTGTGGCTGAGGTTGATCCTCGTCTTCCGCTTCCGCAGTCAGCGCCGGCGGCGGGTTATCCTGCAACTCGAGGCGCAACTCGATACCATCGGGCAGCTGGCGCGGTCGCAGGACCTGGTCATCCGTCAGCGGCAACCACTGCTGGTTCTCCAGCACCATGAACTCGTAGTCAGTCTCGCCGACGCGCATCGCCAGCTGCTCGCTGCGGGTCACGGCTTCGTCGCTGGCCATTTGCAGCAGCGCCACCAGCCGCTGAGCCTCGCGCTCCATCTCCCTGGCGTGGTTGTCGCCGCCGCTCGACAGGGTCATGAAGCTGACGATGATACCGACAATGACCAGAACCGCCATGACTTCGAGCAGAGTAAAACCCCGTCTGCCACCTGCTGCCGCAAATGCAGACAGCCTGCGGGTGGCAGGCTGTCTGCGCAGCGGGCATGAAGCTGCCGGCGTCACTGCGGTTCCGGTCAGCGCAGCGTCCAGTTGCCGATATCGTCGTCGCTGGGCTGGCGGTCCGGTCCGGTTGAAAAGATATCGACAGCACCATGCACACCGGGGCTCAGATACTGGTACGGCTGCTGCCAGGGATCCAGTGGCATGCGGTCCAGGTAACCACCGGTTTTCCAGCGCGGTGGTTCCGGCGGAATATCCGGCTTGGTGGCCAACGCCTCAAGGCCCTGGTCGGTGGTTGGATACTCGTAGTTATCAAGTTTGTAGAGGTTCAGTGACGCTTCCAGCGCGCGGATATCCTGTTGCGCCTTGACGATACGCGCTTGTTCGGGGCGGTCCATGACCTTGGGGACCAGCACCGCGGCCAGTATGCCCAGAATTACCACGACGACCATGACTTCGATGAGCGTGAAACCGCGCACGCCGTTACTGATTTTGTCATTCATTCCTGTGTGCCTGCCAATGCGAATAGATACAACTGCCTTAAGCTTCCTGGACTCCGATCAGGCCGCTATTGTAACGTCTCTATTCGGAATGTCGTATATTGGACCCGAAAAAGCCGTAAAAGATTCCGCATCTGTTCACAAAGCTGACCCATGGATGTTCGTCTCGACCTGACCCGTCACTACCGCTGGCTGCGCCGGTACGGCCTGAACGACTCGCACAGCGGTAACTTGTCGGTGCGATCTGACACCGACTACTGGGTAACACCCACCGGCGCCTGTGCGGACACGCTCCAGGCTGACGACCTGGTGCGCTGCGCACTGGATGCCAGCCCGCCGCCGGGGGCTTCCCTGGATGCGCCGCTCCACCGGCAGGTCTACCTGAACAACCCCGATGCCAACGTGGTGATGCACAGCCACGGCCCCTACAGCGTCGCCATGACCATGAGCGGCAGCGATTTTCTTCCAGCGGATTTCGAGGGACAGTACTACTTCCGGCGGGTACGGGTGCTGAACATCGCCTTTGCAGATTACCTCGCCAAGGCACCCGCAGCGGTTGCGGCTGCGCTGCGCGACTCACCCCTGGTGGTAGTTCGCGGGCATGGCGTCTACGCCTGTGCCGAGAATCTCAACCTGGCCTACAAATGGACCTGCTCGTTCGAACTCTCGGCCAAGACCGCCTTCCTTGCCCGCCAGGCCGGTACCGACCCCACCCGAGCCTGAATCGCCGGCTCATCGCAACTGGTCATTGATCTTTAACGCGTAAAGGTGCCGCTCGGCGTCGACGAGGTGCTGGCCCCAGTGCCGGTTGAAACCTACTTCCCACAGATGCGCCGCCGCGTCCGGACCCGCGGCCTCGAGCAGGCGCAGGCCGCGTTGCAACTCAAAATAAATGTCGGTCAAGTCATCGGCGAGACTGCCGGTGCGATGCTCATCGTCACCCGGTGCGTCTTCCGGCTGATCGAACTCCAGCCAGTAGACATCGCGTTCACCCAGACGCGCTCGCAGTCGGCTGAACAGATCGAAACGATCGTCGAGATCGGAATGTTCGGGCACTATGTCCGTGCCACCCGGATCAGGCACGGCCACCACACTCGCGTGCAGGCGGGGCAACAGCTTAAACAGCGGTGTCAGCCAGTCTTCACGTCCAAGGATACGATCTATCAGGCGGCAATAGTCATGCGCCGTTTCGACCAGCTGCATGAATTGGACGCGGTCCGGATCCAGCATGTGGTTATGCCTCCCGTGCACACCCATATGCTTTCAGTTTAGACGGGAATGCGGAAATTGCCCGACAGGCTCCTAGACTTCCACCATTTCAAAATCGTCTTTGCCGGCGCCGCACTCTGGACACACCCAGTTCAGGGGAATATCGTCCCAGCGCGTCCCGGGTGCAATACCCTCTTCAGGCAGCCCGTCGGCTTCGTTGTAGATGAATCCACAGATCACGCACATGTAGCTCTTGTACTCGCTCATCGTTTTTTCCCTGTTTTTCCAGCCGCTATTGTAGCGACCGGCCGGCAGTCACAACAGCCGCTGGCGATGCTACAATAGCCGGCCAGGCAAATGGTTATCAACACATGACGTCACATCAAGGACAGTCTTCTTATGCCCCCCCGGAATCAGCGCAAATGACTTCACAGCGGCTCTCGGTGCCGGTTGTCATGGTGTTCTCAGGCAATGACCCCAGTGGTGGTGCTGGTATTCAGGCGGACATCGAAGCACTGATCAGTCACGGTTGTCATACGGCGCCGGTAATCACTGCCCTGACTGTCCAGGATACGCAGGACGTCATCGGTTACACGCCGCTGGACGGCGGCCTGATTGTTGAACAGGCACGCGCGGTGCTGGAGGACATGCCGATCACCGCGTTCAAACTCGGTCTGCTCGCGAGCAGCGAGGCCGTGGAAGCCGTCCATTCCATACTGCACGATTACCCGGACATTCCGGTGGTGATGGATCCGGTGCTGGCCAGCGGCAGCGGCACTGTTATCACTGATGACGATGCCATTGATGCGATGGTCGAGCTGTTGTTGCCGCAGGCAACGGTATTGACGCCCAACAGCCGCGAGGCGCGGATATTGGCGCCGGAAGCCGATTCTCTGGATGCGTGCGCCATGGCGCTGCTGGAGCGTGGCACCGAATTCGTACTGATTACCGGAACCCACGAGAACACGCCCCACGTGATCAACACGCTGTACGCCAACAACCGGGTGATGGACAGCTTCACCTGGGACCGGCTCGAGGGCAGCTTCCACGGCTCGGGTTGCACGCTGGCGGCGAGCGTCGCCGGGCTGCTGGCACAGGGACTGGAACCCTTCACCGCCATCCACGAAGCCCAGGAATATACCTGGCAGGCACTCGCAGAGGGTTACCGCATCGGCATGGGTCAGCGTATTCCCAACCGCCTGTTCTGGGCCCGCGAACGCAACAGCTAGGATGCGGGCCATGCAAGCTTCATCACCCCGAAAGCTGCGCGGTCTGTATGCCATTACCGACGCGCGGCTGCAGGCCGATGAGCTGCTCTGTGAGCGCGTCGGCCTGGCCATCGATGGCGGGGCAGCCCTCATTCAATACCGCGACAAGTCCACTGACAGACAACGGCGTCTGCAGCAGGCACGGGCACTCGCCGATCTGTGCCGGGCGCGCGGCGTCCGCCTGATCATCAACGACGATGTGGTTCTGTCGGCTGACTGCGGGGCCCACGGCGTTCATCTCGGCAGCGATGACACCGTTTTGTCCGCTGCCCGGCGCGTGCTTGGGGACACGGCGATCATCGGCATGTCCTGCTACAACCGCTTGGATCTGGCGCAGCGGGCCATCGACCAGGGCGCCGACTACCTCGCATTCGGTCGTTTCTTCCCGTCGCAGACCAAACCCAGCGCGGTCCAGGCGAGTGTCACACTCATCCGCGACGCGCGGGCCCGGTGGCCGTTGCCAGTAGCCGCGATCGGCGGCATCACAGCGGATAACGCCGAACCGCTGCTGGCAGCCGGCGCGGATATGCTGGCCGTGGTGCAGGGTGTGTTCGGCGCAGCCGACGTGCGTCAGGCAGCCGCCCGCTACGCCGCGCTGTTCACCGGCCAGCACCGTAGGTTGGGTTGAGCGCAGCGAAGCCCAACGGGCCAGGCTCAAGGCCAACCAGCCCGGCCTAAAATGCTGTGTTGGGCTTCGCTGCGCTCAGCCCAACCTACGGGCGTGACCGGCATTTGGTTATCGCTCGAATTTGGCATTCAATATAGGCACTTAATCAGGAAAGCATCAATGTCCCAGTCAGAACAACTTTTTGCACAGGCTCAGGTCCATATCCCCGGCGGCGTCAACTCACCGGTCCGGGCCTTTAAGGGGGTCGGCGGTACGCCGGTGTTTTTCAGCCGCGGCGAAGGCCCCTACCTGTATGATGCCGACGGCAAACGCTATGTCGACTATGTCGGCTCCTGGGGTCCCATGATCGGCGGACACTGCCACCCCGAGGTGCTGCGGGCCGTGCAGGAAACCGCTGCCAGCGGGCTGGGCTTCGGCGCACCCACGGCGATCGAAACGCGCATGGCCGACACGCTGTGCGAACTGGTGCCATCGCTCGACATGGTACGCATGGTCAGCTCAGGCACCGAAGCCACCATGAGCGCCATTCGCCTGGCACGAGGCTTCACCGGACGCGACAACATCGTCAAGTTCGAGGGTTGTTACCACGGCCATTCCGATTCCCTGCTGGTCAAGGCCGGCTCCGGCGCCCTGACCCTGGGGGTACCGACCTCGCCGGGCGTGCCTGCCGACCTTGCCAAACATACGCTGACGCTCGAATATAACAACGCGGAACAGGTGCGCCGCGTATTCGCCGAGATGGGCGTGTCCATCGCCGCCATCATCGTCGAACCGGTGGCCGGCAACATGAACTGCGTACCGCCGGCCGAAGGCTTCCTGGAGACGCTGCGCGACGTCTGCGACCAGTTCGCAAGCGTGCTCATATTCGACGAAGTCATGACCGGCTTCCGCTTCGCCACCGGTTGCGCACAGCAGTACTACCATGTCATGCCGGACCTGACCACGCTGGGCAAGGTCGTCGGTGGTGGCCTGCCAGTCGGCGCCTTCGGCGGCCGCCGGGACATCATGGAACATATAGCCCCTACCGGCCCCGTCTACCAGGCCGGCACCCTGTCGGGCAACCCGGTGGCGATGGCCGCGGGACTGGCCACCTTGCAGCTGGTGCAGCAACCCGGCTTTCACGCCAGGCTGGAAGCAACCACCGCCCGCCTGCTGGACGGCCTGCGGCAACGCGCCGCGGCCGCGGGTATCGGCTTCACCACCAACCAGGTGGGCAGTATGTTCGGCCTGTTCTTCACCGATGCGCCATCCGTGCGCAACTTTGCCGACGTCAACGCCTGCAACCTGGAGCGCTTCCGCAGTTTCTTCCACGCCATGCTGGACGCCGGCGTGTACCTGGCGCCGTCGGCGTTTGAAGCCGGCTTCGTGTCTGCGGCACACGACGAGGCGGCCATCGAGGCGACGCTGCAGGCGGCCGGGCAGGCGTTTTCGTCGCTGTAGCCGGCAGCAACTGCACCTGTCATGGGCGGGGTCGTCGTCGAGCAGCGTTGTGGCGACCGGGCTGCTGCCCGGCCGCCGGCGTGGTTGTACCCTTCGCGCGCACCCGCGGGCAGTGGGGTCGGTGGGAATGGCGGGGTTACTGGCTGAACGCGGATGGAAGCCCTGGTCACCGACCTGATGCACTGGATACAGGCGCACCCGCATTGGGCGGGCCTGTTTGTGCTGGCGGTATCCGCACTGGAATCGTTCCTGGTGGTGGGCCTGGTCGTCCCGGGCACCATTGTGATGTTCGGCGTCGGCACCATCGTCGCGGCCGGCAGCATGGAACTCCTGCCGACCCTTGCGTGGGCGGCCGTGGGCGCCCTGCTCGGTGACGGCAGCAGCTACCTTATCGGCCGTTACTATCATCAGCGCCTGCGGGTCATCTGGCCGTTCCGCAGGTATCCGAACATGATTGCCCGCGGTATGGACTTCTTCCACCGGCACGGCGGCAAGAGCATCTTCCTGGCACGCTTCGTCGGTCCCGTCAGACCGCTGCTGCCGGCTGTAGCCGGCATGCTGGACATGCCTGCGAAGCGCTTCTTCCTGTTCAACTCCCTGTCGGCGCTCTTGTGGTCGCCCGCGTATATTCTGCCGGGTGTTCTGTTTGGCGCATCGCTGGGGGTGGCCGCGGAAATTGCCGGTCACCTGGCGTTGCTGCTGGCTATCCTGGTCGGGCTGCTGTGGTTTTCATGGTGGCTGGTCAGCCGCCTGACGCGCAGCCTGCAGCCACACGCACGGGCCATGCAGCTGCGCGTGCTCGACTGGTCACGGCGCCACACCTGGCTGCATCCGTTAGCCGCCTCGCTGCTGGACCCACAGCACCCGGAAGCACGCGGTATGACCGTGCTGACTGTGCTGCTGGTAATAGCCAGCTGGGCACTGCTGACACTGCTGCCCGGCGACCTCTCGCCCGGCAGCTGGACCAATAATCTGGACCTTTACCTGTTCCATCGGTTGCAGGACCTGCGCGGCCCGCTGGGCGATCGCCTAATGGTCGCGGTCAGCGGACTGGGCGGCGGCTGGGTGCTTTACAGTTTCACCGCACTGATGAGTGCCTGGCTGCTGTGGCAGCGTCACTGGCGTATTACGCTGCACTGGCTGATCACTATTGCCGGCGTTGCCGCAATGACCGAAGCGCTGAAAGCCTACACCGCGGTTGCCCGTCCACCGTCGCTGGATGCTTCCGCCCAGGGGTTCGCCTTCCCCAGTGGACACGCCAGCATATCGATTGCGGTATACGGCTTCCTCGCCGTGGCCATCGCCCGCGAACTGCGCAGCAACTGGCACTGGCTGCCTTACTCGAGCGCGGTGTTCCTGGTGGTCGCGATCAGCTTTTCGCGCCTGTACCTGGGCGCGCACTGGTTCTCTGACATACTCGGTGGCTGGAGCCTGGGCCTGGCATGGGTGGCATTGATGGGTATCGCCTATCGCCAGCACCCGGCCGAGCACGTACCGGCGAAACTGTTCGCCCCCATGGCGTTGGCCAGTCTGCTGCTGGTCGTCGGCCTGTACAACGCGCTGCGTTTTGACCGCGATCTCGCACTGTATTCGCCACGGCCGACGGCAGCAGTCACTATCGACCGCCACGACTGGCTCGGCGGTATGTGGCGCAGCCTGCCGGTGTTCCGCAACGCCTTTGCGGAGCGCCACATTCACCCGCTCGATATCCAATGGCTGGCTTCGCAGCAAGACATCGAGGCACACCTCACCAGCCAGGGCTGGCGCACACCGCCTCCAGCAAATGTGCCGCGTCTGTTGAGTCTTTTCAACAGCGACACCAGGCTGGAGACACTGCCGGTCTTGCCGCAGGCCCATCGCGGCGAAAGCCAGCAGATCCTGCTGGTGCACCCGGCCGAGCAGGCCGGCCGTTTACTGACTCTGCGCCTGTGGCGAACCGAATACTGCGAGGCCGGCAGCCGCACGCCGCTGTGGATTGGTAACGTCAGCCACCTGTCGGTGGACGGGCGTTTTCGCCTGCTGCATTTCCTGCATACCGACGCTGACTACCACAACGCGCTGCAGGAGTTTCTACCGTATATCGCCGGCCTGGCCAGCCGGTTGGTGCAGCGTCAACCGCCGGTGACGCCGCCCTCGGGGCTGTCATGGTCGCGCAAGGTTCTGCTTATCGGTGGTGACTGAGCTCCTCTGCCAGCAGTTCTCCATAGATCATCTCCAGCCGGTCGAGAGGCGCATCCATTTCCAGCAGTCGTTGCTTATCGCCCAGTGCGAACGGCAACAGCTCGGCAAGGCGCCCGGCGACCCAGGCACTGCTGTCGAAATTGGCCGGAATGCCAGTAAAAGGCGGGCCGGCGCGCTGCAGCAACTGAGCAAGAAAATCCGCCATCGCGCGGTGCTGCGCCGGCAGCGGCGCATCGTCGCTGTCGTCCAGCCAGGCGACGCTGGCGCGTTGCAACTGGTTCGCCTCGACGCGGCTGTGCAGGATACGAAAGCGCCGCTCGCCGTGGGCGACAATCGCCAGCAGGCCGTCCTCGCTGCGGCCGAAATCCTCAACGGCGGCCAGCGTTCCCACCGAGTAACAGCTGGCAGCGCGGCCGACTTCGCCACCAGACCTGATGGCGCAGACGCCGAAGCCCTTCCGTTCACGCAGGCATTCGCCGATCATATCCAGATAGCGCGTCTCGAAGATTTTCAGTGGCAGCACGCCGCCCGGGAACAGCACGCTACTCAACGGGAACAGAGGAATTTCATCGCCGTCCTGCATTCCGCCCCCCGTGCTTCAGTCACTGCCCCAGCGGGCGGACAGGTCGTTGTCGATGCCGAGCTGATCGAGGATCCGCGCGACCACAAAATCCACCAGATCTCCCACGGAGGCCGGGTTCTGGTAGAAACCCGGGTTCGGCGGCAGAATCACCACGCCGGCGCGCGCCAGCCTGAGCATGTTCTCCAGGTGAATGACCGAAAACGGTGTCTCACGCGGCACCAGTACCAGTTTGCGCCCTTCCTTGATGACCACGTCGGCGGCGCGTTCGATGAGGTTCTGGCTGATGCCCGCGGCAATGCCCGCGAGCGTACCGGTGGTGCAGGGGCACACCACCATGGCGCGCGGCGCACTGGAACCGCTGGCCAGCGGCGCGGTCCATTCCTCGCGCCCGTAGACCCGCAGCAGGCCGTCGGCAGCACCAAAGCGTTCGCTCAGGAAGCGTTGCACCTCGGCTGGCCGACCGGGCAGCTTCAGACCGGTTTCCATGCTGACAACGATCTGGCCGGGCGCTGACACCATCAGGTCGATGCGCTCACCTCTGTACAACAACACCTCCAGCAGGCGCAGCGCGTAGGCCGCGCCGGACGCGCCGGTAATAGCGAGGGCCAATGGAGTGTCCTGGGATTTCACGCGCCTAGCTTACCCCGACTCAGCAAATTAGCCACCCAAAAAGCACACCTGAATCCGACACGGCGAGTTGGGCAGAGCGGTAGGTTGGGCTGAGCGCAGCGAAGCCCAACGTTCGCGCCCTTGACCCTGTTGGGCTTCGTCCCTCAGCCCAACCTACGGAGGTCCTGCCAATGCGTGTGCCCGCACCCTGAGTCAGGCTGTGGTGCTGGCTCGTAGGTTGGGCTGAGCGCCCGCGAAGCCCCAACGTTTACCAGCCTTGGTCTGTTGGGCTTTGCTACGCTCAGCCCAACCTGCGGTCTGCCAGTGCCACGAGAATCTTCTCGTGTATGCCTCCGAACCCGCCGTTGCTCATCACCACCAGTCGGTCGCCGCTGCGCGCGTAGGCGGTCACCGAAGCGACCAGTGTATCGATATCCGTTGACACGGTCGTCGGCACGCGCAGCGTGGCACTGACTTCGCGAATGTCCCACGCCAAGTCGTCGGGCTGATACAGCCACACCGCATCAGCCGCGTGCAGTGAGTGTGCCAGCTCGCTGCGGTGAACACCGAGGCGCATGGTGTTGGAGCGCGGCTCAAGCACGGTCAGCAGGCGACCACCGTCCGTCTGCCGTCTTAGGCCCGCGAGCGTGGAGGCAATCGCGGTGGGATGATGGGCAAAGTCATCGTAAACGGTCACGCCGCCGATTTCACCGCGTACTTCCAGACGGCGCTTGACCCCGGTAAAGCCACACAGCGCGGCAATCGACTTGGCCACCGGCACACCCGCATGCCGGGCCGCGGCGATTGCCGACAGTGCGTTGTGCATGTTGTGATCACCAAGCTGCTGCCAGCGGACCTCGCCCTGCGGCTTGCCGTCGAGCAGCACGGTGAAGGCGCTGCCGTCTGCGTGCAGTGGCTCGACCTGCCAGCGGGCCGGGAAACTGCCGGCGGATACGGTTTCTACCGGCGTCCAGCAGCCCATGTCGAGCACGTCGGAAAGATTGCTGTCATTGGCGTTGACCACTACCAGACCGTTACCCGGAACGATGCGCAACAGGTGGTGAAACTGGCGCTGGATGGCCGCCAGATCGGGAAAGATATCCGCATGGTCGTATTCCAGGTTGTTCAGAACCAGACTGCGCGGCCGGTAGTGCACGAACTTGGAGCGCTTGTCGAAGAAGGCTGTGTCGTATTCATCCGCTTCGATAACGAAGAAAGGCGCTTCACCGAGACGTGCAGAAATGCCGAAATTCGTCGGTACGCCGCCAATCAGGAAGCCCGGCTGCAAGCCGGCAAATTCGAGAATCCACGCCAGCATACCGGCGGTAGTGGTCTTGCCGTGCGTGCCGGCCACTGCCAGCACCCAGCGATCCTGCAACACCTGTTCGCACAGCCACTGCGGACCGGACGTGTAACGCAGGCCGCGCTCCAGCAGGTATTCCACCGCGGGGTTGCCGCGGCTCATGGCGTTGCCCACGACCACCTGGCCCGGCGGCGGGTCGAGGTGTTCGGCACGATACCCCTGACTGAGCCCAATACCCTGGGCTTCGAGCTGGGTGCTCATAGGGGGATAGACGTTGGCGTCCGAGCCCTCGACGTCAAAACCGGCCTGTTTCGCCAGTACCGCCAGGCCGCCCATGAAGGTCCCGCATATGCCAAGAATGTGGATTTTCATCATCTAGAATCTGCGCAAAGATCCAATTGTTCGGGCGTCACCCGTTCAACCCCGCTGCCTACATACGTTCCCGGCTGGGCCAAGTGCGGAGAAACCCAACGTAGCGCGGACCGTATCCCACAGAACAATGGTAACCGCTACCCCCACCTGGCGGCGACAACTAGGAGGCTGTCGGACTTGGGACTGATCTACTGCGCCGGTGGGAGAGCACCCAAGTCCGACAGCCTCCTAGCCCGAAGGGACACTGGGAAAAAACAGTTCCAGCAGATTGATCGCCAACACGGTGTGCAATCCCGCCACCATCAGGCCAATGCCGTAACGCGTCGAAAGGGCATGCCGGAAGATATGCGCCTGGACGGCAATAGTCCAGGCGAGTAACGTAAGCCAGCCGATCACCAAGCTGGCCGAAGGCCCGCCCGCCGCCTGGTGCCCACTGTCGGCCTGCAACATCATAGGCAGGCCGACCAGTCCCAGCAGCGCACCAGTGCCCGCAAGCGCTGTCAAGGTCTGCACCAGGCGCGCCGCTCGACCAGCCACCTGCAACACCGCCCAGGTGAACACCACCATGACCAGGGTATCCATCAGCGTCATGGCGAGCGCAATGCTCCACAGCGAACTGCCGGCTGCCTGCAACAGGTCGACGCCCAGATAAGCCAGCAGTGCAGTCGCCAGAGCCGGGTAGGAAAACCGGTCGTCCTGCGGCGCACGCCGCAGCAGAACCTGTTCGAACCATGAGCGTGGCCGGCTCGGTTGCCTGTTCGCAGTCATTGCAGCGTTATGTTTGCTTTACAAGGCTGCAAAGCCTGTCTATGTTTTAATGTACCGCAGGGGCGGATCATAAGTATAAGGTGGCCTCTAATGGACTTAAGTACCTTCGAGGAGCAGCTGCAGGGCGTCCGCTTTGACATTCATCAGCCGGATGGCCGGGTGTTGCGCGTCGGACACGACGGACCTGTGATTGACTGGCACATCCATTCCAAGCGCGCCCTGCAAAGCCTTCTGAAGCAGCCGGAACGGAACCTCGGGCACACTTATGTCAAAGGTGCGTGGGACATTGACACCCTCCACCTCTCCACTCTGATCCAGACACTGGTTCCCCGGACCGAATCAGCCCGTCACCTGCGCTGGAGCACATCCCTGCGACGACTGCTCGCCAGTCTGCCGCGGTTACGCCGGGCACCGCCACAACCCGACTGGCAGGATAGCTCCCGGTGGCTGTCGCGCATCTGTCTGGGCGACGAGCTGTTTACCGGGTGCCCACACTACGACGAACCAGGTATCAGCCTGGAACAGGCGCAGCGTACCCGCTGCCGGAACCTGGTCACTCGCCTGCGCCTTGGCCGCGGTCAGCGTCTGCTGGACCTCAATGCCGGATGGGGCGCGCTGCCATTGTACCTCGCGGAGCACGTGGGTGTGCGCATCACCGCGCTGGTGTCCAGCCGCGAACAGCTTCAGTTTGCCCATGGCGAGGCGCGTCGTCGTGGCCTGGATGGCAGTGCGCATTTCCGCCTCGGCAGTTTTCACCAGTGCCGGGGACGCTTCGACCGCATTCTGGCCAGTGACGTTCTGCAACGCTACCCTGAACCGGTCTACGGCGAGCTTTTCGAACGTCTGGAAACCCTGCTGCAGGATGATGGCATGATCTGGCTGGAAGTTACCGGGCGCAGCCGCGGCGCCAGGCTCAGCAACCAGTGGCACCAGCAGCAACTGCCCGCGCGCCACAGTCAGCCGGTTCCCTCCGATCTGAGCCGCGCGGTGGAACACACCCGGCTGCGTACCCTCGTGCTGCAGGATCTCTCCGACTACCGGCTGCAGGGCTTGCTGGCGCAGGCGTGGCGTTACCACGGCAAACGCGCCGCGATCAGTCACCGCTTTGGGGAAAGCCGTACTCGCCACTGGGAGTTCCTGCTCGCCAGCCAGATAACGGCGTTGCAGTGGGAGCAGTTGCGACAGTATGCGCTGGTACTGGGCAACACGCACTGCCGGTGGCCGACAGACCCGACCGAAAGGCTGCGCGGCGACGCGCGGCTACCCGTAGACATCGCGCAGCGAATTCCCGGTCTGGCCCGGGGTATCTAGCGAATCGCAGAGGCTTATGGGCAGGTAGGTTGGGTTGAGCGCAGCGAAGCCCAACGTTACGGGATAGCGCCTTTGGGCTTCTAGCCGCTCGACCCAACTTACCGCAACGACTAGCGCTTTCCGGCTGCCTTGTTCTTCGCGACCCTGTTCTTGGCCACGACCTTCTTTTTCCCTTTGCCTTTTCTTGCTGTGCCTTTGTTCCGTGGTACGGCCTTTTTGCCGACAGGTGCTTTTGTCACCGGTTTCTTCTTCGCCGCGGCTTTCTTAGCCACTTTCTTTTTCAGCGTTTTCTTCGCTGCCATTTTTTTCTTGCCCGCCGCCTTCTTCTTGTTCGCCGCCTTCTTGCCGCTGGCGGCTGGCTTTTTGATCGGAGCTTTCTTCGACACTTTCTTGCGGCTGGCGGCTGGCCTCTTGGTCGGGGCTTTCTTCGCCGCTTTCTTGCGGCTGGTGGCTGACTTCTTGGACGGTGCTTTTTTCGCCGCTTTCTTGCGGCTGGTGGCTGACTTCTTGGACGGTGCTTTTTTCGCCGTTTTTTTCCCGGCAGACCCGCTTGCGGCCGATTTCTTTTTCGCTGACGTCTTCTTGCCGGTCCCTGCCTTTGCCGTCGTCGTCTTAACCGTCGCCTTTTTCTTCGCTGGCTTACGCGCCGGCTTCTTTTGCTCGACCTCGACCGCCGCCGACGCGGCGCCTTTATTCGTCACCCGCTTTTCAGCCGCGGGCATCTGCAGCACGTCGGTGTCTGCGGGGGGTGCAGTCTCGGCCGCTGCCGCAGGCGCCCCGGTAGCGGATTCCGGCTGGGCGAGCTGGGCACGCGCCACGGCGCGACGGATAGCAACGGAACGATTGTCACTGAAGCTCGGTCGCGCTTCCTCGATGGCCTTGATGACGGCCTTGAATACGTCATCGATTTCGCCAAGCCCCTGTACCATACGCAGCCGACCCTGCTCGCGATAGCGCTGAATCACCGGTGCTGTCTGCAGCTCGTAGATGCGCAGGCGGTTACCGATGGTTTCTTCGTTGTCGTCGGCACGGCGCTTCAGGCGGCCGCCACACTCATCGCAGCTGTCATCGATGCGTGGCGGCGCCGAAAAAACATTGTAGCTGGCGCCGCAGGACAGACAGGTGCGCCGTCCCAGCAGCCGCTGCAGAATCACGTCGACATCGACGTGGATCACCAGCGCCAGATCGATAGGCCGACCCAGCTGATCCAGCAGCTCGTCGAGTTGTTCGGCCTGGGCGAGGTTGCGTGGAAACCCGTCGAGGATAAAGCCGTTGCGCGCATCCGCTTTGCCCAGGCGCTGGCGAATCACCCCGAGCACGATGTCGTCGGATACCAGCTGGCCGGCATCCATCACGGCCTTGGCGGCCTTCCCCAGCGGCGTCCCGGCCGCCACCGCCTCGCGCAGCAGGTCACCGGTGGAGATTTCGGGTACTTTGTAGTGCTTTGCCAGCCGGTGTCCCTGTGTACCCTTGCCGCAGCCGGGTGCGCCTAACAATACAATCTTCATCCTGGTATCACGCTCGCTGTGTCATTGATTTTTATTAAAAAACTCCCGGAACAACCGCTGTCCGGGAGCTCATGGGCAATAAAAGATTTTTCATAGGGATATTCAATATTTTGCATGGCTGAATATCAAAACAGTGATTAAGCTACCGCCTGCATTACGCCCAGTCAAACAAAGCACCTGAATTTCATTGCTTTATGCTATATGCTTGGGCGCCTTTTTGAATTCTGCAGGGACCGGACAGCCACACAATGAGCGGCATCCCCGACTTTTCCGACAGCGAGTTGTGGATTATCCAGTCCACCCTGGAAGAACGCTACGGTACCGCGCCGGACATTCAGCTGGCGGAAACGGAAATGCGGCTGAACCGCGGACGGACGGAACTGGCACCCTGCCCCACCGCGTACTGGGAAGCCGGCGACTGTCACTTCGTCGTGGTCAAGACCGGCGACCGGCGTTATCGCTGTCAGTTTTTCTACCGCATTCACCAGATGTACGGCACCGGTATCGAAGAATACGACGACCTGAGCGAATGTGTCGTCACCCTGCTGCAGGTGCAGGCCGATCATCATGCCCGCGAACACCCCGCCGGCGACCAGGATTGATCAGCAGGAAATAACCGGATCAGACAATCAACAGGAGTATTCCGATGGCGAAATCCACAGGAAAGAAGAATGCCTTTTACGCCCAGTCGGGTGGTGTGACCGCGGTCATCAACGCCAGCGCCTGCGGTCTCATCGAAACCGCGCGCCAGCACAAAGACAAGATCGGCAAGGTATTTGCTGGGCGCAACGGTATCATTGGCGCCCTCACCGAAGACCTCATCGATACCAGCAAGGAGTCGGCGCGCGCCATCGCCGCGCTGCGTCACACCCCAAGCGGCGCCTTCGGCTCCTGTCGCTACAAACTGAAGAGCCTGGAAGCCAACAGGCGCGAATACGAGCGCCTCATCGAGGTTTTCGAGGCACACAACATCGGCTACTTCTTTTATAACGGTGGCGGCGACTCCGCCGACACCTGCCTGAAAGTCTCCGAACTGGCTGAGAAAATGGGTTATCCCATTCAGGCCATTCACGTGCCGAAGACGGTCGACAACGACCTGCCGATTACCGACAATTGCCCGGGTTTCGGCTCGGTTGCCAAGTACATTGCCATCTCCACGCGTGAGGCCAGCTTCGACGTTGCCAGCATGGCCAAGACCTCGACCAAGATTTTTGTCCTCGAGGTCATGGGTCGACATGCCGGCTGGATCGCCGCTGCCGGTGGCCTGGCCGCGGACGCGGATTGCGATCTGCCGATCATCATCCTGTTCCCGGAAGTGGAATTCGACCAGAAAGCCTTCCTCGCCGCAGTGGACAAGAAGGTCAAGGCTTACGGCTACTGTTCCATCGTCGTCTCCGAAGGCTGCCACTACGCGGACGGCAGATTCCTCGCCGAGCAGGGTACCCGCGACGCCTTCGGTCACGCCCAGCTGGGTGGCGCTGCGCCGGTGGTCGCCAATATGGTCAAGGACGCCCTGGGCTACAAGTTCCACTGGGCCGTCGCTGACTACCTTCAGCGCGCGGCACGTCACATCGCCTCCAAGTCCGACGTCGACCAGGCCTACGCGTTGGGCAAGGCGGCCGTCAAGCTGGCGCTGAAAGGCAAGAACTCGGTCATGCCGACGGTGGTGCGCGAATCGAGCCAGCCCTACAAGTGGAGCATCGGCGAAGCGCCGCTCGCCAAGGTCGCCAATGTCGAGAAGATGATGCCCAAGGATTTCATCACCAGAGATGGCTTCGGCATCACCGCCAAATGTCGCGAGTACCTGGCACCACTCATTAAGGGCGAGGATTACCCACCGTACGGCAAGGACGGCATGCCCAAATACGTCATGCTGAAGAACGCCCCGGTGACACGAAAACTGGGCGACTTCGAAGTTAAATAGCCGCTCGCCGGTCAGGCTGAACGCGATAAGTGGGCTGAGCGCTGCGCGCTGGATTGAAAGCGATACGCAGGGCTGAACCGCAGGTTGGGCTAGCCCGCAGGTTGGGCTGAGCGTGTGCGAAGCCCAACGTCGCCGTACCGGGTTGTGTTGAGCTTCGCTACGCTCAGCCCAACCTGCGGAACAGCGCCACGGCTGGATACGACATGACACTGGAAAAGGCTCGGGAACTGCTCGCTGTACAGGCCAACATGGGCGGTGGCTACAACCGCAATGCTGCGCGCCTCATACTGGCAGAGGTTCAACGCGAACACGGCCAGGCGGCCGTAGACAGCCTGATTCTCGAGCTGGACCTGGAAACCCTGTTCGGCTTCAAGCCCGGCACGGAGTTTCACGGAGCTTAAGCGACAAGAACGGACCGGCCGCGGAGGGCCGGTCCGAACAGCGTAGGTTGGGCTAACCCGTACGTTGGGCTGAACATGTGCCAAGCCCAACGTCGCCGGCCCTGGTTGTGTTGGGCTTCGCTGCGCTCAGCCCAACCTACGTGAACCTGAATTTTCACGTTCTCGAACCGTCGTCGGAGGAAACACTATGTCAACAGAACTGATCTTTGCGCTGGTCTGCGCCGCTGCCGCCATTGTTTACGGCATCTTCTCGGTGCAGTGGATACTGGCCAAGCCAAGCGGCAACGCGCGCATGCAGGAAATCGCCAGCGCCATCCAGGAAGGCGCCAAGGCCTACCTCAATCGGCAGTACACCACCATCGGTATCGCCGGTATCGTGCTGTTCCTGGTGATCGGTTTCTCCGGCATCGGCTGGACCACGGCCATCGGTTTTGCCATCGGCGCACTGTTCTCCGGGCTGGCGGGCTACATCGGCATGAACGTTTCGGTACGCTCGAACGTGCGCACCGCCGAGGCCGCCAACGACGGTCTCAACGCCGCCATGCAGATCGCCTTTCGCGGTGGCGCCATCACCGGGATGCTGGTGGTCGGCCTGGGTCTGCTCGGGGTCGCCGGCTTCTATGCGATTCTGCTGATGATCGGCGCGGAAGACCCTATCCACCCACTGGTCGGCCTGGCCTTTGGCGGTTCGCTGATTTCCATCTTCGCTCGACTGGGCGGCGGCATTTTCACCAAGGGCGCCGACGTTGGCGCCGACATTGTCGGCAAGGTGGAAGCCGGCATACCTGAAGACGACCCGCGCAACCCCGCGGTGATCGCCGACAACGTTGGTGACAATGTTGGCGACTGCGCCGGCATGGCCGCCGACCTGTTCGAAACCTATGCCGTCACCGTGGTTGCCACCATGCTGCTCGGTGGACTCATGCTCAAGGATTTTGCCGCACAGACGGCCGTCTACCCCCTGGTGCTGGGTGGCGTCTCCATCATCGCCTCCATTGTCGGCACCTACTTCGTCAAGGTCCGCGAAGGCGGCAAGATCATGAACGCACTGTATCGCGGCCTGATTGTCGCCGGCCTCCTGGCCGCGGCGTCGTTCTACTTCGTCACCGATTTCGTCATGGGCGACAACGGCGTGTACTCCACCCTGGACCTGTTTTATTGCTCGCTGATCGGCCTTGCGCTGACCGCGGCCATGGTGGTCATCACCGAATACTACACGGCAACCGAGTATTCGCCGGTACGCCACATCGCCGAAGCATCGACCACCGGTGACGGTACTAACGTCATTGCCGGTCTGGGTGTATCCATGAAGGCCACCGCGGCGCCGGTGCTGGCAGTCTGTGCGTCGATCTGGGGCTCGTATGAGTTTGCCGGCCTGTATGGCATCGCTGTGGCCGCCACGTCGATGCTTTCGATGACGGGCATTATCGTCGCACTGGACGCCTACGGCCCCATCACGGACAACGCCGGGGGCATCGCCGAAATGGCCGACCTGGATGAGAAAATCCGCAACATCACCGACCCGCTGGACGCGGTGGGCAATACCACCAAGGCCGTCACCAAGGGTTATGCGATCGGCTCGGCCGGCCTGGCCGCACTGGTCCTGTTTGCCGACTATACCCACGGACTGGAGGCGCGCGGCCTGCACCTGAGCTTCGAGTTGTCGGACCACATGGTGATCATCGGTCTGTTCATCGGCGGCCTGATTCCCTACCTGTTCGGCTCCATGGCGATGGAAGCCGTCGGCCGCGCCGCGGGCGGCATCGTCAACGAGGTCCGCCGCCAGTTCAAGGAGATGCCCGGCATCATGGATCACACGCAGAAACCGGACTACTCGAAAGCAGTGGACATGCTGACGCGCGCGGCCATCAAGGAAATGGTGATTCCCTCGCTGTTGCCGGTGCTGGTGCCGGTGGTGGTCGGTCTGGTACTCGGCCCAAAGGCGCTGGGCGGCGTGCTGCTGGGCACCATTATCACTGGTCTGTTCGTGGCCATCTCCATGACCACCGGCGGCGGTGCCTGGGACAACGCCAAGAAGTACATCGAAGACGGCCACTACGGCGGCAAGGGCTCCGACGCGCACAAGGCCGCCGTCACCGGCGACACGGTGGGCGACCCCTATAAGGACACCGCCGGCCCCGCGATCAACCCGTTGATCAAGATCATCAACATCGTGGCGTTGCTGATTGTGCCGCTGTTGTAGAGGTTCGCCGTTAACCACGGAGGCGCCTCCGTGGCTAAAGGCCGTCAGATTGATGAAAATCTGCATCGTCTCCGACAGTCATGATCAACGGCCGTTGCTGGGGGCGGCCGTGCGCGCCGCCCAGGCCGATGGCGCCGAAGCCGTGTTGCACTGCGGCGATGTAGTTGCACCCAGCACGCTCAGCGTGCTGCAACCACTGGGCCTGCCCGTACATGTCATCCAGGGCAACAACGCCGGCGATCTCTACATGATGACGCGCATCGCCAGCAATCCCGCCAGCCAGGTCACTTTCTATGGCCAGGATGCCGGTATCGAGCTCGGCGGGCGGAGGATTTTTCTGGTGCACTACCCGCACTATGCGCGGGCCATGGCGACCACCGGCGACTGGGATCTGGTCTGTTGCGGCCACGACCACAAAGCCGGAATCGCGGTCGTCGACAACATCAAGGGCAGGAAGACCCACCTGGTCAACCCGGGCACGGTGGGCGGAGTTGCCGCGCCGGCGACCTATGTGCTCGGCGATCTCGGCAGCATGACGTTTGTCATCCGGGACGTGGACGTTGAAGCTGCCGGCGGTCCGGGATAACACCGGAGTAACGCGCAGTGAGTACCGGGGCTAAGGGCGTAAAACCGATCACAATCGTATTCACCCGCACACCAGCCCTGACCGGGTGCCCTAACGGCAGGTCGGGCCGAACGGCAGGCTGGCTGAGCGGCAGGCTGGGCTGAGCGTAGGCGGCGAAGCCCAAGGTTGAGCGTCCCGAAGTCTGTTGGGCTTCGTGCCTCGGCCCAACCTACGCTGCGGTGCCAAAGCGCCTCCCGGTCGCTGGCGCCGACCGCAAGAAAACGGGCTTCTATTCCCAATCTGAAAAGACCACATTGCGCGCCGCACGCCAGCGCCCTATAGTAAAGTCTAACTACAAGTAAAGATTCCATATTCCTGGCCTGTAACTGTGTCGCGCAGGACCAACGACGGGTTGCGGACGATTTGTATGCCTGAGCTGACTCATTTCAACGCCGCGGGTGCAGCGCACATGGTCGACGTTGGCGATAAACCGGTAAGCGAGCGGCGCGCGGTGGCCGCGGGGCGTATTCTCATGCAACCGGAGACCCTGGCGCGCATCCGCCAGGGAGATCACCGCAAAGGCGATGTACTGGGGGTGGCGCGCATTGCCGGCATTATGGCCGCCAAGAAAACCGCCGACCTGGTGCCACTATGCCACCCGCTCGCATTGACACGGGTGGACATCGATCTGCAGACCGAGAGCCAGCCACCGGCCGTAGTCTGCCGCGCCACGGTGGAGACCCGGGGGCAGACCGGCGTGGAAATGGAAGCCCTGACCGCGGTGCAGGTCGCGCTGCTGACGGTGTACGACATGTGCAAGGCGGTAGACCGCGGCATGGTCATCGACCAGGTCCGGCTGCTGGAAAAAACCGGTGGCAAGTCCGGCCACTGGCGGCGGGACGACGCGCGCTGAAGCCGGCGCAGAAGTCCAGGGCAACCCGGCACTGTCCGGTGGAAACGTGGGGAACGGCGGCTGAACAGAGACGGAAACATGGTATTGGTCATTGAAGACAACGACGCCGACGCCGCACTCATAGAGCGGGTCCTCCGGCAGAAAACGCCGCATCAGAACATTCGTCGCGTCAGCGATGGTAACGAAGCGATAGAGCTGGTGCGCGGCTGGAAGGGTGCTCCCTTGCAACTGGTGTTGCTCGACCTGCACCTGCCGACACTGTCGGGACTGGAAGTATTGCGACAGCTGCGCTTGGCCCAGCAAACCCGGCACACTCCGGTGGTCGTCATGAGCAGCTCTGCTGGGCGCGACGACATCGCCCGCAGCTACGACCTGGGAGCCAACAGCTTCATCAGCAAGACTGACCGGGCAGAACAGTTCGAGCAGTCCATCAGCGACCTGGTCCCTTACTGGCTCGAGCTCAATCAACCGTACATCTGGCCCGGAGCAAAGCGCTGATGGGCATAGCACTGCGTTTACTCATGGTCGAGGACAGCGATGACGATGCACAACTGCTGCTCGTCAAGTTGCGACGCGCCGGCTATGAGCCGGATTATGTCCGCGTCGACAACGAGCCGGATCTGCGCGCCGCGTTACAGCAACCCGGCTGGCAGGTGGTGGTGTCAGATTACGCCATGCCGGGTTTCAGCGGCCTGAAGGCGCTGCAGATATTGCGCGATCAAGACCGCGACATGCCCTTCATCCTGGTGTCCGGCACCGTCGGCGAGGAGATTGCCGTCGATGCCATGCGCCAGGGCGCCAACGACTACATCATGAAAGACAATCTGACGCGTCTGGTTCCCGCGATCGAACGTGAACTGCGCGAGTCGCGCGAACGCAGCGATCGCCGTCACGTCGAAGAGGCGCTCTACCAGGAGCGCGAGCGGGCGCTGATCACCCTGGATTCCATCGGCGACGGTGTCATCACCACCGACGCCGACGGCCGCGTCGACTACATGAACCCGGTCGCCGAAAATGTCACCGGCTGGTCCTGCGGCGAGGCTCAGGGCCATCCACTCACCGAAATACTGCCGCTGATCGACGAAGCCACCCGCCTTGCGGTCGAAAGCCCGGCGGATATCACCCTGCGTATCGGCCGCGTCGTGAGCATCGCCGAGCAGTGCGTCCTCATCAACCGCAACGGCCAGGAATTCAATATCGAGGATTCGGCCGCGCCTATCTTCGATCGCGACAACCGCATCATCGGCGCGGTGCTGGTGTTCCATGATGTTACCCGCGAACGCCGCATGGCGCACCAGATGACCTGGCAGGCGACCCACGACAGCCTGACGGGGCTTGCCAACCGCCACGAATTTGCCGACCGGCTGGCCAACCTGCTGGAAGGCGTAGCGGGCGGTTCAACAAACCGCCACGCCCTGCTCTATCTGGACCTCGATCAGTTCAAGGTGGTCAATGATACCTGCGGCCACGACGCCGGCGACGAACTGCTCAAGCAGCTGAGCCGCTCGCTACGCTCAAACGTGCCGGCCAATGCATCACTGGCAAGACTCGGCGGTGACGAATTCGGCATCCTGCTGGAGAACGTCACGCTGCAACAGGCCACGGAAGCGGCCAACCAGCTGCTGCGGGCATGCGCCGATTTTACTTTTGAATGGCAACAACGGCGTTTCGACGTCGGCGTCAGTATCGGCGTGGTATCGGTCGAAGGCAGCACCATGAGCGCCTCCTTTGTGCTCAGTGCCGCGGACGTTGCCTGTTACGTCGCCAAGGAATCCGGCCGCAACCGTGTACACGTGTACCAGGACAGCGACATCAACCTTGGCGAACGCCACAATGAAATGCACTGGGTGTCACGTATCAAGGAGGCCCTGGAAAACAACCGCTTTGTCATGTTCAAACAAAGTATCACCTCGCTGAACGGTGACGACACGCCCCCCCACCACGAACTGCTGGTACGGATGCTGGACGAAGACAACAGCCTCGTGCCTCCGGGCGCCTTCATACCTGCCGCGGAACGTTATAACCTGATGAATGCGCTGGACCGCTGGGTGATCGAGAACGCCTTCAGTTATCTGTGCCTGGCACACGGCCAGAGCAACCGCGGCATGTACTCGATCAACCTGTCCGGCAACTCGCTGAATGACGAGGACTTGCCGGTATACATCCAGGGCAAGATCGCCGAGCACCAGGTCAACCCCGGACAGCTGTGCTTCGAAGTGACGGAGACCGCCGCGGTCTTCAACCTCGAAAAAGCCAGCCACATGATAAAATCGCTGAAGCAACTGGGCTGCCGCTTTTCGCTGGACGATTTCGGCAGCGGCCTGAGTTCCTTCGGTTATCTCAAGAACCTGCCGGTCGATTTTCTGAAAATCGATGGCAGCTTTGTCAAAGACATGAACATCGATCCGATGAACCACGCCATCGTCGAGGCCATTCACCAGGTCGGCCACAGCCTGAGCATCCGCACCATCGCGGAATTCGTGGAAAACCAGGACATCGCCAACCGGCTGCGGGACATCGGCGTCGATTTCGGCCAGGGCTATTATTTCAGCAGGCCCGAGCCGCTGATCGATGACAGCGGTTTGCCGTTGCATCGCAAGGCATGACCACGCGCCGAGGTGCGAGTCAGAAAGGTTGAGCATACGACAGGTTCTATCGTGACCGGAATAATTTCTTTTTCAATCAGCCTCATAGTAATAGTCAAAGGATCACTACAGCTGCGACTGGCGGCTCGAGCGGCGGATTCCGTATAATATCAGCATGCAGTGGTTGACCCTCGTTTCGGAAGACAGCGGCGTGCAGCGCCTGAAGGCCGACAATCGGCGGCCGGCCGCCACACCGAGCGTCGATCCGGTATCCGCCAATACCGCCGTGCACACCCCGCGCAGTGGCGAGCAGGTAGAGCACAAACCCGTTGCGGATCGCCGCCGCGGCGAGCGGCGCAGCGGTCATGAGCGGCGCAGCGAGCAGCACCCGGTGCTGCTTGATACACGCTGCAGCCAGGACCGGCGGAGTGGCGAAAATCGCCGACAATCGTCCGCTGACTGCGAGCAACGCCCGCCAGCGCGCACCCGCATCAATCTGTATGCCTGACCGGCCGTTGCCGCGCGCCCCAACCGTCTCAACAGTCCCCTCCCCCTGCGTACGCAACTGTTGCCTGGATGACGCTGGTATCTGCCTGGGCTGTTTCCGCAGCGTCGAGGAGATTGTCGCCTGGGGCACGGCGGACGAGGCCCACCGGCGCCGCATACTCAGCCGCGCCGCGCAGCGCAAACAGCAGAAGGCTTCCGGTAAACTGCCCAAATCATGAATGAACCCTCGCTCAACCAGCAACTGATCGACTTTATCCAGGCTTCACCAACGCCGTTTCACGCCACGGCCCAGCTCACGGCGCTGCTAAAGAACGCCGGATTTGTCGAGCTGGACGAAGCACGGCACTGGCATCTCGACCGCGGTGGGCGTTACCTCGTGACCCGCAACGGTTCGTCGCTGGTCGCTTTCACGCTCGGCGAACAGAGCCCGGCGGACACCGGTCTGCGTATGCTGGGCGCCCATACCGACAGCCCCTGCCTGCATGTCAAGCCGCTACCGGACATCGTCAACAACGGTTACTACCAGCTGGGCGTTGAAGTGTATGGCGGCGCCCTGCTCAATCCCTGGTTCGACCGCGACCTGTCGATCGCCGGCCGGGCCAGCTATCGCGACGCCAAGGGACAGCTGGGCAGCACACTGATCGATTTCCAGGCACCCGTGGCCGTGATCCCCAGTCTGGCCATCCACCTCGATCGCGACGTCAACCAGTCGCGCAGCATCAATGCCCAGCAGCACCTGCCGCCCGTGCTGATGCAGACCGGCGATGCTGCCCACGTCGAGTTCCGGCGCCTGCTGCTGGAACTGGCCCGGGAACAGCACCCCGAACAGGGCATCGACGCTGTACTGGAGTTTGAACTGTGCCTGTATGACTGCCAGCCCGGCGCCCTGGTTGGCCTGGAGCAGGAGTTTATCGCCAGTGCACGCCTCGACAACCTGTTGAGCTGCTTTGTCGGTGCGCGCGCACTGATCGACAGCCACGCTGGCAGCGCCAAACTGCTGGTCTGCAGCGACCACGAGGAAGTCGGCAGCGCCTCCGCCTGCGGCGCCGACGGCCCGTTCCTGAAATCAGTACTGCAGCGCATCTGTCCCGACCCGCAGGAGCTGGCACGCTGCATCAGCCGGTCCTGGCTGATTTCAGCCGACAACGCCCATGGCATTCACCCGAACTACGCCGACAGGCACGACGCCCGGCACAGCCCGTTGCTCAACCGCGGCCCGGTCATCAAGACCAACGCCAGCCAGCGTTACGCCAGCAACAGCGAAACAGCGGGCCTGTTCCGTCTGCTGTGCGAACAGGCTGACATTCCGGTGCAGTCATTTGTCGTACGCAGCGACATGGCCTGTGGCAGCACGATTGGGCCGCTGACCGCCAGCACCATCGGCGTGCGCACGCTGGATATCGGCGTAGCCACCTTCGCCATGCACTCTATCCGCGAACTGGCCGGAGCCCGCGATACCGACTATCTGCATCGCGCCCTGAAGGCCTTCCTCGCCTATGACGGCGACCGCCAACTGGGCTGAGGCAGGTTGGGCTGAGGCACGAGGCCCAACCTACGTTCGGATAGCGGGCGTGCTGACGCCGCTGGGCATTTCAGGTACATTCTGACGGCAGCCCCACTTTACTGCGCCAGATCTCACAGGAAAACGTGATGCCGGAAAAGAAACGGGTACTGGTTGTCGACGACTCCAAGTCGGCCCGTCTGGTCTTGCGGCGCATGCTGGAGAAATATGAACTGGCCGTCGACACCGTGGAGTCAGCCAGTGCGGCGCTGGAATTCCTGACCCAAAGTCGTCCCCACGCCATTTTCATGGATCACATGATGCCGGGCATGGATGGCTTCCAGGCCGTCAAGGCCATCAAGGCGAACCCCGCGACCGCCACCATTCCGGTCATGATGTACACCTCCAAAGGCGGTGACCTGTACATCGGGCAGGCGCGCGCACTGGGGGCCGTCGGCGTGCTGCCGAAGACGGTGGCTCCCGCCCAGTTGTTCGAATCGCTGCGCAAGATCGGTCTGGTCAGCGATCGCCGCGGCGACGAGCGGGGCGTGGACGAAGACGGCGCTTCAGAACGCGCCGAAGATATCGATGCACAGCGCCCCGCGCCAGCAGCCATCGCGCCGTTCAGCGAGCCGGGCATGCGGGCGCGCGTCGGTGTGCTTTCAATGGAACAGCTGGACCAGCTGCGCAACCTGCTCGAAGAACAACGCGTCGAATTTCGCAAGGATGTCCTCATGAGCATGGAAACCGTTGCGCGTCAGACCAGTGCCAAGCTGCAAAAAGAGGTCGAAGAACAGGTCGAGCAGTTACAGCTCGACACTCGCCAGCCGGCCTCCTCCGCGCTGATCCCGGCGGGCGTGCTGGCAGCGCTGCTGGCGGTTTCTCTGCTGACCAACCTGCTCATGTACCGCGACCGGCACTCCGCCGGATCACCCCTGGCCCCGGTTGGAGGCGACAGCCTGGCCGGCCAGGTCCAGGCACAAACGCTGACGATTACCGACCTGGAATCACGACAGTCCGAAACCCGGACCCAGCTGCAAGACAGCTGGGCAACCGCCGCCTGGGCAATCAACCAGACACTGCAGTACAGCTACGATGAAATCGCTTTGGACAATCAGCGCATCGACACTGTCGAAACGCTGCTGCGAAAACTGCGGGACAGTGGCTTCAGCGGTAAAGTGGTACTGGAAACACACGCCGGTGAATTCTGCCTGCTGGGCGAGCAGGACAACGGCTTCCGCCTCCCGGCGCCGGACCTTCCGGTCGACCAGTGCGAATTTGTCGGCAACCCGGTGCAGGCCAGCGATACACCGTCAGCGCAGCAGTCACTGCGCTTCGCCAACTTCGTTGCCACCACACCGCTGCTGAGCGACGACCGCATCGTTCTCGAGGTCAAGACCCTGCCGCGCAGCGAGGAATTTGCGCCTTATCCGGAAAAATCCAGCGAGACCAGCGCACAGACCTGGAACCGGGCCGCACAGGCCAACAACCGTATTTTGATAGAGCTCGTTCCCGCAGAAGCCGCACCCGATACACAGTGATCGCCCGCAAAGCAAACGGCGATAACACACCGCCTACGCTGGGTTGAACAACCCGTGCGGCCTATGACAAAACAACCCCCAGCTTCAATTGTTGCGCTGAAAAAGCCGTACCTTAAATGTTGGGCCGAACAACCCGTAGGTTGGGCTGAGCGCAGCGAAGCCCAACATGGTGACGATGAGGCGTTCCGCCGTGGCCGGTTGGTGCCGCTACGTTGGGCTTCGTTCCTCAGCCCAACCTACGGCGTAAACACATTGCCTCGACGAAGCCCTCCGGCTTGCGGGCTTACACCGCCTCAGGCCTTCTTGTAAATCTCCGCACCGCCTTTGACAAACTCAACGGCTTTTTCAGCCATCCCCTGGCTGAGCGCATCCTGCTCGCTCATGCCGTATTCCCGGGCGTAATCGCGCACATCCTGGGTGATTTTCATCGAACAGAAGTGCGGGCCGCACATGGAACAGAAGTGCGCCACCTTCGCGGAATCCTTGGGCAGGGTTTCGTCGTGGTATTCACGCGCACGCTCCGGATCCAGACCGAGGTTGAACTGGTCCTCCCAGCGAAACTCGAAACGCGCCTTGGACATGGCGTTGTCGCGCACCTGTGCACCCGGGTGCCCCTTGGCAAGATCTGCGGCGTGGGCGGCGATCTTGTAGGCGATAATGCCTTCGCGCACATCCTGCTTGTTCGGCAGACCCAGGTGCTCCTTGGGCGTGACGTAACAGAGCATCGCCGTACCGTACCAGCCGATCTGTGCGGCACCGATCGCTGAAGTGATGTGATCATAGGCGGGTGCAATATCAGTGGTCAGCGGACCCAGGGTATAGAACGGCGCCTCAAAGCAGTCACGCAGCTCCTTGTCCATGTTCTCCTTGATGAGCTGCATGGGCACGTGGCCCGGACCCTCGATCATGACCTGCACGTCATGATCCCAGGCAGTGCGGGTCAGTTCCCCCAGGGTTTCCAACTCGGCGAACTGCGCGGCGTCGTTGGCATCGGCGAGCGAGCCTGGGCGCAGGCCGTCGCCCAGGGAGAAAGACACGTCGTACGCCTGCATGATTTCGCAGATTTCGGCGAAACGGGTGTAGAGGAAACTCTCCTGGTGATGCGCCAGGCACCACTTGGCCATGATAGACCCCCCGCGTGAGACGATGCCGGTGACGCGCCCGGCGGTCAGCGGCACATGCTGCAGCCGCACGCCGGCGTGTATGGTGAAGTAATCCACGCCCTGCTCGGCCTGCTCGATCAGCGTGTCGCGGAACAGCTCCCAGGTCAGCTCCTCGGCTTTACCATCGACTTTCTCCAGCGCCTGGTAGATCGGCACCGTGCCGACCGGCACGGGCGAATTACGCAGGATCCACTCGCGCGTCTCGTGAATGTTCCTGCCGGTGGACAGGTCCATGACCGTGTCACCGCCCCAGCGGGTCGACCAGACCATCTTTTCCACTTCTTCGGCAATCGACGAGGTCACCGCCGAGTTGCCGATATTGGTGTTCACCTTGACCAGAAAATTCCGCCCGATAATCATCGGCTCCAGTTCCGGGTGGTTGATGTTGGCCGGGATAATGGCGCGGCCGCGTGCGACTTCGTCGCGCACGAACTCCGCTGTCACTTTTTTTGGAATGGCCGCGCCGAAGCTGTGACCCTTGTGCTGGCGCAACAGCGCGCTGTCCTTTAACGCTTCGAGGCGCAGGTTTTCGCGGATGGCAACGTATTCCATCTCGGGCGTGATAACGCCCTGGCGCGCATAGTGCATCTGGGTGACGTTGGCGCCCGCCCTGGCGCGGCGCGGCTTGCGGATGTGTTGGAAGCGCAACGATGCCAGCTGCGGGTCTTCAGCACGCCGCCCCCCGAACTCGGAGCTCGGCCCCGGCAGCCAGTCGCTGTCGTTGCGTTCATCGATCCACTGACCGCGGATATCACCCAGCCCCTGGAGCAAATCGATACGGGCATCGGGGTCGGTGTACGGGCCCGAGGTGTCGTACACGCTGATCGGCGGGTTGGCTTCCGCACCCAGGTTCGCCGGCGTATCGGCCTGCTGGATTTCGCGCATACCTACCCGCAGGTCCGGACGGGAACCTTGCACGTAGATCTTCTTCGAACCGGGAAATGGCTGCGTAACTTCAGCGGACAGTTTGCTGGTCCTGAGAACGAAGTCTTCCGGGATGGCGCTCATAGTCCTTGCCCCTCTATGTGGAGTTGTCAGGCGGGGAAAGACTGATGCAGATGTCAGCTTCCCTGCGCTGGTATTAACCGGATCAGGTTCGAAGGGTGTGTCTCAGCTCCGCTTGCGGTGGAGCACCCCTAGCTGCAGTGAATAACGGTATCGAAACGATTGATAGAATGCAAGTAACTGATGCGCCGGCCTTGCCTGCCTCTCGCAAAGCCCGTACCCTTCTGACCGGATCGACAGCGGAAAACCACAATGACCCAGATGAATCGAGAACAGGCCCGGTACAACATGATCGAGCAGCAGATCCGTCCCTGGGACGTGCTCGACGACCGGGTCCTTGGCATCCTGTCCGCGACCCCGCGGGAAGACTTTGTCCCCGAACAGTATCGTGATCTGGCGTTTGTGGATATCTCTATACCACTGGCCAATGAGCAGTGCATGATGCCACCCCGGCTGGAGGGCCGGCTACTGCAGAGCCTGGCCATTCGGCCGACGGACCGCATTCTGGAGATCGGCACTGGCAGTGGTTACCTGACCGTCTGCCTGGCGCGGCTCGGGCACAGCGTTCATTCCGTCGACCTGTTTTCCGATTTCATCGAGGCCGCACGCGGCAAGCTGCAAACTCACACCATCAGCAACGTCACGCTGGAAACCGCTGACGCGGCTGCAGGCCTGCAGACTGATCAACGGTACGACGTTATCGCGGTGACCGGCTCGCTGCCGACCCTGCACCAGAACTTTCACGCGATGTTGAACCCCGGCGGCCGCCTGTTTGTCATAGTCGGCAGGCCGCCCATCATGCAGGCGCTACTGATTACCCGTGTTGGCGACCACGAATGGAACCACGAAAGCCTGTTCGAAACATCCGTGCCCGCGCTGCTGAACGCACCGCAACCCGAGGATTTCAAGTTCTGACGCATGCGCGAATTTTCCGCAACAGAACTGCACGCCCACCTGAGCGCAGCGACCGACCCGCCGCTGTTACTGGACGTGCGTGAACCCTGGGAATTCGACAAGGCGCGCATAGAAGGCTCGACGCTGGTGCCGATGCGCTCGGTCCCCGACCGCCTGCGGGAACTCGACCGCGACCGGGAAACCGTGGTGATCTGTCACCACGGCATCCGCAGCCGTATGGTCGGGCACTTTCTCGAAAGCCAGGGTTTCAGCAATGTCATCAACCTCAGCGGCGGTGTCGCAGCCTGGGCCAGCGACGTTGACCCGACCATGCCGACGTATTGAATCATGCGCGTTAAGCCCTCACTGTTACTGTCCTTGCTGCTGTTCGCCGGCCGGCTTCCGGCGGTGGATCTTCTCGACGTTTACCAGGAAGCCGCCAGCACCAACCCGCAACTGGCGGCCGCGCTGGCCAGCCTCGAAGCCGTGCGCGAACAGCGCCCACAGGCCAAAGCCGGGCTGTTGCCGACCCTGGGTGCCAGCGGTTCCTATACGCCCAACCGCTACAAGAGCCTCGACCCGTCGCGACCCACCGAGACCAGTAACGACAAGCTCGCCAGCCTCAACCTTAGCCAGCCGCTGTTTCGCTACGATCGCTGGATCCAGTTACGGCAGTCCGACAGCGAAATCGCCCGTGCTGAGGCCGACTACCTGGCCGCCGAGCAGGATCTGATGGTGACGGTCGCGGAACGCTACTTCAAGGTGCTCGAAGCCCAAAGCAACCTGGAGTTTGCCGAGGCCGAGAAAGCCGCCATCGGCCGCCAGCTCGACCAGGCGACCCAGCGCTTTGACGTCGGCCTGATCGCCATTACCGACGTCAAGGCCGCCCAGGCCCGCTACGACCTGTCGGTCAGCCGGCAGATCCAGGCCATCAGCGGCCTGGTCGAAGCCAAGGACGCGCTGCGCGAAACCGTCGGCACCTACTACGACACGTTTGATCTGTTAAAGCCCGACCTGGCCCTGAGCGACCCCGAACCCGATTCGACGGATGCCTGGATCGAGCGCGCCAAGCAGCACAATCTGAGCATTCTGTCGGCGCAGGCCAGCGCCGAAACGGCAAAGCAGGAAATTGCACTGCAGCGCGCCGGCCACCTGCCCACCCTGGACCTCAATGCCGACGCCATTTATTCCGAGGCCGGCGGCGCGTTCCCGCGCAAAGGTCGGAGCAGCCAAATCGGTGTTGAACTGAACGTGCCAATCTACGAAGGCGGCGCGGTCAACTCGCGTACCCGCCAGGCACGCAGCCGCTTCCAGGAAGCCACCGATAGCCTCAGCCAGGCGGTACGCGCCGCCGAGCTGGAAACCCGCAATGCCTTTCGCGGGGTCAAGACCGACATTGCCCAGGTCAAGGCGCTGGGGCGCTCGCTGGAGTCTACGCAAGTCGCGGTAGAGGCCGAAGAAGCCGGCTTTGAAGTCGGCACCCGCACCATCGTCGATGTGCTCAACGCCCAGCAGGACTATTACCTGGCGCGCCTCAACTATGCCCGCGCCCGCTACCTGTACGTAGTCGACCAGCTGCGGCTGAAAAAAGCCGCCGGCATCCTGTCAGCAGACGACATTGCCGAAGTCAATAAGGCGCTGATTCCGCCTCCGCCTCCCCAGCCGGTGAAACAGCCATGAGCGAGTCGCTCGTGCCTGAACTGCCTGACTTCGACGACCCGTTGGGCGTACTGCGCGCCTGCCACGAACGCATGCTGTCGCACTGCGACATGCTGCAGAAACTGCCCGAACACATCGCCGCCAATGGCGTGGACGAGGAGGCGCGCAGCGCCATCAACAGGGTCGTGACCTATTTTTCCACCAGTGCCGTGCACCATCACCAGGATGAGGAACAGGACCTGTTCCCGCTGCTGAACCGCCAGTCGCTGAAACTGGCAGACATCGTCCACCGGTTGAAAAAGGACCACGAAAAACTCGATCAACTGTGGAAGCAGGTGTCGCCCGAGTTGAAGAAACCCGCTGCACTGACCGAAAACGCCGATTTCGCAGACCACGTCGACGCTTTCTGCGCAGCCTACCGCGAGCATATCACTGTCGAGAACAAGGAACTGCTGAGCATGGCGCAACACATTCTCAGCCAGAAACAGCTGCAGGAAATCGGCAAGGCCATGGCAAAACGGCGCGGGCTGCGGCGTTAGCGGCCAGCGGCGTTCGCGTTGCATGGTCGCAAGCCGGGGCTGCGAAACTCAACAATTACCCAATTCACCCGCCACTCAACCCGTAGGTTGGGCTGAGCACAGCGAAGCCCAACAATACCGGCACACCCGCCAATCAGCCTTGCGCGTCGATCACCGCCAGGACACGCTCCAGTGCGCCCCGGTTTTTTCTTACCACACGCTGCCCGGCACTGACTGCCTGCTGCCGCTCGCGCGCATCGCTACACCAGGTATGCAGACGTGCCTGTAAATCGGCGGTGGACTCCACACAGCTGGCAGCGCCCGCCTGCTGCAGTTGCGTGTAGATATCGGTGAAGTTACTCAAGTGGGGCCCGCTGATGACCGGGGTTCCGGCCAGCACCGCTTCGATGGGATTGTGACCACCCTTGTCGACCAGGCTGCCGCCGACAAAGGCGACATCAGCGACGGCGTAGCAATACACCAGCACGCCCAGCTGATCGACGACCAGCAACCGGCACGTCGGCGTATGCGGATGCGCTGAACAGACGACAGCGCAAACCCGCGCTGTCGCATTGCCGGGCGACTGCCTCGGCCCGTTCGGGATGTCGTGGCACGAGGATCAGCAAGGCATATGGATAATGTCTCAACAGCTCGACGTGCGCTGCCAGCACGACCGCTTCCTCTCCCTCGTGTGTGCTGGCCGCCACCCAGATGGGTTGTCGTCCCGACAGTTGCTCACGCAGCTGCCGGGCCCGTCCGGCCAGATCCTGCGGCAGCCGGGCATCACACTTCAGATTGCCAGTGACACTGACAGCCTCTGGCGATACGCCGAGCTGCACAAAACGCGCTTTGTCCGCGCCGGTTTGCGCGGCGATGTGCTGCACGGCGGACAGAGTCCCGCTCATCAGACCGCCCAGCCGCTGGTAACGCCGCAATGACCTGTCTGACAGACGCGCGTTCACCAGCAACAGCGGCACTCGGCGCGCCGCCAGCGCCGCATACAGGTTCGGCCACAGCTCGACTTCCATGAAGATCGCCATAAACGGCTGCAGCGATGCGAGAAACCGCTGTACTGCGCCCGGCAGATCGTAGGGGAGATAACGGCACAGCACACTGTCAGCGAACAGCTGCTTCACGGTTTGACGCCCGGTCGGTGTGGTAACCGTTATCAGCAGGGTACGGGCAGAGTGGCGGGCGAGCAAGGCACGAACCAGGGGTTCCGCTGCCCTCACCTCACCCACCGAGACCGCGTGCACCCAGACAACTTCGCCGTCCGGCGGCAGATCACGAGCGAGCCGCTCACGCCAGTGGCGACGGTAACCCGGCTCGCGCCGGCCCTTGATCCACAGGCGCAACAACGCGCCCGGCAGGAGCAGATAAAGAAGCAGAGAATACAGGACACGCATGCCCCCCCGATCATATCATTCAGGAAATGGGGAAATGGGGTCAGACTCGATTATTTTCGCTAGCGGTAACTCCGAAAAAATAGAAAAAAGAAGCGAGTCTGCCCCCCCCGTTTCCGTTCCAAGAACGTCGACGTGGCCCTGGTATACAAACATGAAAAGGTCGATAACGGTACCATCAACACCAGCGACGACGCGATCGGCGGCACAGACCGGCGAATACAGCGAAATCGGTATCTGCTCGCAGCGGAAGTTAGGCATAAAGCTGGTCAGGACCTCGTGACCGGGCGGACCTTACCACCGGTCCCGGCGCCGGGGACGACACATCGCTTTTCAGGGACTGGCATCCCTCCGACCGCCCGGGGCCGCATCCTGAAACCGGGCGGAAACCGGACGCGGAAGAGCCCTTCCCGGGGCCGGTTACACCCGGCGTTTGCGCCACCGCGATCCCGCGCGACAAGACCAGCGTGCGAATCGCACAGCGGTAATAGCGTGACTGCCGGCGTCGTGTTTTGCTATGCTTGATTCCGCCTATGGAAGGATAAAGGGGACGGAGGGAATAAATTTACATCACTTGCATGCTGATTGCCGTTGCCGATAGCATCAGTGTTAACCGTCAAAGATAGCCCAGGCACTGCAAAGGACCTGTAATGCCAAGACGAGCGCGGATATATATACCGGGCATCCCATATCACGTTGTTCAGCGTGGCAACAATCGGGAAGCCTGTTTCCTTGAGCCGGAAAATTACCAATTCTATATGGCGTTATGGCAAGATCTCGCGTCACGCTACGGTGTTGCGGTACACGCCTACTGCCTGATGACAAATCATGTACATTTTCTGGTAACCCCACAGCATTCGACTTCGATCTCTAATACCATGAAGGTAGTGGGTAGCCGCTATGCTCAGTACATCAATCGTGGCTACCGCCGCACTGGCACTCTCTGGGAGGGAAGGCATCGTGCCAGCATGGTTCAGTCAGATCGTTACCTGCTCACCTGTTATCGCTATATAGAGTTGAACCCGGTGCGTGCCGGGATGGTGAAGCGACCGGAAGAGTATAAATGGTCAAGCTTTGGTGCGAACGCCCGGAATCACGAGAGCTGGTTAACACCGCACCCGGAGTATCTGCATTTGGGGGCAAGTGCCGATCAGCGCTGCCGAGCCTACCGTGAGCTGTTCACGGGGCATATTCCTGACGAAGACTTGCACCTGATCCGCAAAGCCGCTCACTACTGCCAGCCAGTAGGGGACGATAGATTCCGCAACGAAATCGAGCAGAACTATGGCCTGATGCTTGGTTATATGAGCCGTGGACGACCGAAACAGGCGGCTAAGAAATAATCCCTCCGTCCCCTTTTCCTAACTGGTTAAATTATCTGCATCCGCGGTTCTGGCCGATCTGGCTGATGTTTTTTCTGCTGTGGCTGCTCACCCGACTGCCGTTCGCGCTGCAGATGCACGGCGGCCGTCTGATCGGGCACATTGCCTACCGGCTGGCGCGACGCCGGCGCCACATCGCCACCACCAATATTCGTTTGTGCTTTCCACAACTGGATGCGCCGCAACAATCCCGACTGGTCAGATCACACTTTCTATCCTTGGGCCAGGGCGTGGTGGAAACAGCTTTGTGCTGGTGGGGCCGGGAAAACCAGCTGCGGCAAAAATGCCTGCTGGTAGGCGAGCAACACCTGGCGAAGGCGCGTGACCGCGGCAAGGGCGTCATTCTGCTCAGCGCGCACTTCACGACGCTGGAGCTGGGTGGCCGCCTGCTGGCGCTGCACCAGCCCTTCCATGTCCTATACCGCCAGCACAAGAACCCGCTGTTCGAAACCGTGATGCAGCGCGCCCGGGCACGCCGCTTCAAAACCGCCATCCCGCGCGACGATACCCGCGCTCTGCTAAAGAGCCTCAGGGAAAACCATGCCGTCTGGTACGCGCCGGACCAGAATCACGGTGGCAGCCAGTCGCTGTTTGCACCGTTTTTCGGTATCCCGGCGTCGACGCTGACCACGACTTCCCGCCTGGCAACGATCAGCGGCGCCGCTGTGGTGCCTTTTTTTCAGGCACGGCTGCCGGATGAGCAGGGCTACTTACTCGTACTCTGCCCGGCGCTCGACAACTTTCCCGATGACGATCTGCAGGCCGATGCAACGCGTATAAACCGCTTGATCGAAGACGTTGTCCGGGAAATCCCGGAGCAGTATCTGTGGGTGCACCGGCGCTTTAAAACGCGTCCTGCAGGGGAGGCGTACCCCTATTGAAGCGATCAACGCGGCTTGAGCTAAGCGAGGTAGGTTGGGCTGAGCGCAAGCGAAGCCCAACAGGGAACTCTGGTCAACACACCGTTGGGCTTCGCTTGCGCTCAGCCCAACCTACCGGTGTTTCCTTTTACCGGGCGTTGCCATTGTTGTTGGGCCGGGCGGCCGGTGTCGTTGCGGCCGTTACAGGTGCAAACGTTCGGCCAGCTGTGCGGACAGAACCTGCAGGGGTGAGGTCTCCATCAGCCGGCACTGTTTATCGCCCAGTCTCTGGCGGCCCGCGACCAGGTCGTCGATCGCATACCGGCAGATCCAGCCGTTTGATGCGAACTGCCCGATCATGTCGGCGTAACGCCGCGTTGGTGCGACGCTGGCCGGGCGCAGGCTGACCACCGGGCGCTGCGAACAGATGGCTTCGGTGAGCATGGTCATGCTGTCTTCGGTGACAAACACCCTATCGGCGGCACCCAGGTAGGCGCCGATACCGCTGTTCTGTCCCTCCCGGTACCAGCACATGGCAGCGACACGCTCACGGTCCACGCCCTGTTCGATTACGCGTTCGGCAACCGGCCCGGTACGCCGCGAGCCGAGCAGCAGCCAGCGCACACCGCTCGCGGCGCTGAGCCGGTTGAGCAGTTGCGCGAGCTGCCGCCAGTCCTGTTCGCAATAACGGTAACCGGCCCCATCGCCGCCGAGCAGCAGCGTCCAGACCGTCTGGCCCTCGAGCCGGTAGGCCCCGCGCAGGGTCTGTGCCTGACCCGCGAGCTGACTGGCGTCGATGGCGCTGGGCGGCAGAGCCACCAGCAGGGCGCTGGGTGTTGGCGGCGCCATCGGGTCGAGCGTCACGACGACGTTGAACAGGCCTGGTGAGAGGCGCCGCAGTGAGCCCGCAAAGATATTCCTGGCGTGCAGGCGCTGCGCCAGCCAGGCATTGGCGAACGACGTCTTACCCCCCGTCGACACCAGCAGATCACAGGATGCCGGTGGCAGCGCGGGTATGCGGTAAAACAGCTTCAGCCAGCGGATGGACGGCGGCGGCGACAGGTGGTTGAGCATCCAGCGCATCGGGTTGCGCGCCAGTCCCACGCGCAACCGCACATCCAGCCAATACTCCTCCACCGGCTGGCGAAGTCTGAGCGCCGCGACAATACCACGAGACTGGTTATAGTGTCCGGGCTGCCTGTCCGACAGCACCCAGACGCGCAGCGGGGACCCCGGCATCGCGGCGCTATCTCCAGCCCCTGCGACCACTGCGCATACGCAAGCGGAACGCCAGCCAGTTGTCCTTGCCGCTGATCTTGATGCGGCGCAGTTGCAGGGGTTGCCAGTCCGCGGGCGACTCGACCCCTTCGCGCGTGGTCACCGCACTCGCGTAGCCCGCCTGTTCAGCCAGCAACAGCTGTTCTGGCCGGTACAGGCCAAAGGGCCAGGCAAAGCTTCTTATCGCCACGCCGAAGCGTTGCTCCAGTGCCTGTTTCGAAGCCGTGAGCTCGTACCGGGCGGCGGCGCTGTCGAGCTCAAGGAAATTGGCGTGCGTCATGCTGTGAGAGCCCAGTTCAATACAGTCCGAGTCCAGCAACGTTTGCACCTGCGCATCGCTGAGTTTGGGTTCGCGCTGCAGTTCGCCCTCGTTGTGGTGCGCCTTGCGCGCTACCGACCAGTCGCGGTCGAAACGCTCCACTACCAGGTACAGCGTCGCCTTACAGCCATACTTCTGCAACACCGGCAGGGCTGCGTACAGGTTGTCCGCATAACCGTCGTCGAACGTGATGGCAAAGGCCTTTTCCGGCAAAGCGGCGCCCGAAGCGACCAGTTCGCTGACAGTAAAACTCCGCCAGCCGTGATCGCGCAGCCAGCGCAACTGGCGTTCGAACATCGCCGGCGCCATACGCAGACCGTTGAAACGTGCGCCGCGGCGGGGCGCGGCAATCATATGGTACATGAGCAGGCGTGGCCAGGCAGCGGGCGCAGCCGGCCGCCACCAGGCATATTTCAGCGACCACCAGAGCAGGCCGAGGCCGACGGCCAGGGCAGCAGTGGTCATGCCCGGAGCAGATCCTGGTACAGGGCGATGGTCCTGTCCACCATGTCCTGTACGCTGGAGAACGCCGGCGGGCCGACTTCGACCGGGTGTTCGAGCAGCTCACGGGTGACGGCTTCCAGGGCATCCACGTCGCCCGGCTTGACCCGCCCCGCGGGATACGCCAGACGCAGGGTTTCGCCGACCCCGCCGTGGTCGTAGCCCACGACCGGCACACCCATGCTCAGCGCTTCGCGCACAGTACGCCCGAACGACTCCGGTGTGTTCGAGAGCGAATACACCAGGTTGGATACCGCGAGGATATCGCGCACGTCCATGCGGTGACCGGTGAACGTCACCGCGCCACCGAGACCGAACCGTTCCACTGTCTGCTGCACCTTACGCAGATAGCTGGCGTGGCGCGGATCTTCGCCGCCGACAATCAGGCCGTATACGGGCAGGCCGGATTTCAGCAGGCGGGATAACAGCTTGAGGAAATCCAGATGTCCCTTGAGGCGGGTGATGCGACCCGGCAAGGTCAAGACCTGGCGTTCCAGCAGGAACGGGAAGTCGCGGTACCAGCGCGCCATCCAGCTTTCTCCCGGGCGGTAGGCGTAGGGAAACACCTTGGGATCGATGCCGCGCTCGATCAGGTGAATGCGCTCCACAGCGCTATCCGGGTAATTTTCAAGGATGTAATTGCGCGCCGCCTGCGACACCGCGATCACGGCTTCGCCACGGGTCATGATGCGGCTGTAGCGACTGACTGAATACAGACCGTGCACGGTGGTCACAAAGCGGGGCCGCGTCGCCAGCGGGAGGCCCTTCCACGCCAGGTAGGCGACCCAGGCCGGCAGGCGCGACCGGGCGTGCAGGATGTCGATGCGTTCATCGCGCACCAGGCGCCGCAGACGCCTGACCAGGCGCAGCGTCCACAGGGATTTCCTGCCGATCGGCCACTGAATATGCTCACTGCCCTGACCGGTCAGACGGCTGACCAGCTGACCGCCGGCAGACACCACCAGCGAACGATGGCCCGCCTTGACCAGTCCCGCACCCAGCTCCAGGGTGCCACGCTCGACACCTCCCGATCCGAGCGCCGGCAACAGTTGCAGGACAGTCAGTTTTTGTTCAGCCATTGTTGCACTATCCAGTGGGCACAGCGTACCGCTTCGTTCAGCGGCAGCTCGGGCCCCGGCGCCATCATCTTCCATTGACCGGGTGCGGTTACCCAGCCATCTGCGACCAACCGGTCGATGGCGGCGGTGATGCGGTTGTTGCCGCGCGGGGCCACGTTCAACAAACCCACTCGCGCGCCCGAGGTCAGGGCTTCATAGATCATCGACACGCTGTCGCGGGTCACCCAGGCTTCGCCGGCCTCGGCCAGGCGCGCCGACAACCAGTCCGGCGAGGTCTCGCTGGCAGCAAGACATACCAGCCCGGTTTGGCGGCGCAGGCGCTCGACCAGCTCCGCGGGGGTCCGCCGCGAGGTGGTCAGCCACCAGCGGGCTTTGGGCCGCTGCCCGCGCAGCTGTTCGACCTGTTCCATGATACGCGAATTATCCCAGCGAACATGACGCGACGGACCGCCGATGATCATCAGCCCGGTGTCACCGTCGTGCGCGTTGCCGCATCGGATGCTATTGAGTACGCCACGCGTCATTACAACATTCGGGGCCGCCGCGATGCCGTCGTGCTGTGGCACCAGGCAGAGGTCGAACCAGGCACAGGGCAGCGTCGGTTTCATCAGCACCACGCTGCGTCCGCCGCGGCTGTGATGCGCAGCCAGGAGGTGCGGGTGGGTGGCGTGGCCGGCGCCGATCAGCAGGTCCGGTGCGGGCAACGCTTCGCCGGGCCGGTAACGGCGGGTGAGCCAGCCGCGCAAAGCATTCACGCCCGACCCGACCGGAATCGCGTAACTGGCGACCGCCACGCTGTCGGCCAGCGCGTTGACCAGTCCGACGCTCTGCTGGTCGTGACCGGCCTTGCCGTCGCTGAAACGCCAGATCACGGTCGACACAAACGCCCGCCCGGAAACGTCACTCGATCAGAACGTAGTCGGCACCACAATAAGGGCACTTGGCCTTGCCACTGGCTTCGATCGGCAGGTAAACCCGCGGGTGCGAGTTCCACAAACTCATACTGTCCAGTGGACAGTGTAACGGCAGGTCCGCGCGCGTGACTTCGTAGCGATTCTGTGCATTGGGCTGGGTGTATTTGCCGCTGCCGATGGCTGCCGCTGTGTTGGGATTCGGCAAAGTCTTTTCCTCCTGAGCCGGTGAAACCGGAAACCAATGTGTATTCAGCGCCGGTTGGGCGCAGGTTGGGCTGAGCGGCGCGAAGCCCAACCTGCGCTCAGCCCGACGGGCACCCCAACCTGCGCCTGCCCCCTGTCTTGGCTCGCATATTCGGGCGCATGCTCAAATCAGCGTCAGCCAGTCGGGGTGGTCCTCGCGGCGGCCGTGCACCTGGTCAAAATACAGGGTCTGCAGTTTTTCCGTGATCGGCCCACGGCCACCGTTACCAATAACGCGATTGTCGACTTCGCGGATGGGCGTGACCTCGGCCGCGGTTCCCGTGAAGAAGGCCTCGTCGGCCACGTAGACTTCGTCGCGGGTAATGCGCTTTTCGCGGGTTCTCAGCCCTTCATCGGCAGCCAGCGTCATGATGGTGTCGCGGGTGATACCTTCCAGGGCGGACGTCAGTTCCGGCGTATACAGCACACCGTCGCGGACGATAAAAATATTTTCACCACTGCCCTCGGCCACGTAGCCTTCGTTATCCAGCAGCATGGCCTCGTCATAACCGCAGCTCAGTGCTTCCTGAAGCGCCAGCATGGAATTCATATAATTGCCGTTGGCCTTCGCCTTGCACATGGTAATGTTGACATGGTGCCGGGTGAAGGACGACGTACGGACACGAATACCCTTTTCGAGGTTTTCCTTACCCAGGTAAGCGCCCCACTCCCACGCGGCCACGACAACGTGCGTCTTGAGGTTGTCGGCGCGCAGCCCCATGCCCTCGGAGCCGTAAAAGCACATGGGCCGGATGTAAGCCGACTCCAGCTTGTTTTCACGCACCACGTCGAGCTGCGCCCGGTTAATGCGGTCCTTGTCGAAAGGCATGTCTATTTGCAGGATGTGTGCGGAGCGGAACAGCCGGTTGGTGTGTTCCCGCAGGCGGAAAATGGCCGTTCCCTGCTCGGCCTCATAGGCGCGTACGCCTTCGAAGACCCCCATACCATAGTGCAGGGTATGGGTCAGCACGTGCGTGGTGGCCTCCCGCCAGGGGACCATTTTCCCATCGTACCAGATGACGCCGTCACGATCGGCCATCGACATGCACAATCTCCTTCACTTAAGTCCGCAAATTTTCAGCAATCATTCGTCCATCAGCCGCTTCCAGATGTCCGCAACTTTGCGGCGCTCGCTGCCAAGCAGCGCCTCGTCCACCACCGTCGAGGCTTCGGCCAGCGTCAGTCGGTTACCAAGAGCCCGGTACTGGCGGTAGCCTTCGATGAGTGTCTGGGCGTAAGCCGACTTGAGCAAGCCTTGTTTGGCCAGCGCTTTCAGCAGATGGATGGTCGCCGTGTGGCGCAACAGCTGCGGATGGTCACCGCACCAGCGCAAGGTCAGAAATTGAACCATAAATTCGATATCAACGATACCTCCGCGGTCCTGTTTCAGGTGGAAACCGACCCGCCCGTGTGAACCCAGTTCTTTGCGCATCCGCTCGCGCATGTCGCGGACTTCCGCGCGCAGTCTCTCCAGACGGCTGTTGGACATCAGCACCGTGGCGCGGATTTTACCGAATCTGTCCCCCAGGGCTGCATCGCCGGCCACTGGGCGTGCCCGCACCAGCGCCTGGTGTTCCCACACCCAGGCCGAATTGCGCTGATAGTCCTCAAACGCCTCCAGACTGCTGACCAGCATGCCGGCATTGCCCGAGGGTCGCAGGCGCACGTCCACCTCGTAGAGAATGCCGGCCGCAGTGTAAGTTTCCAGCAGGTGAATGATGCGCTGCCCCAGCCTGGCAAAAAATACTGAATTATCGACAGATTTCTTCCCCTGCGTGCACTGCTCACTGCCTTCGCTGTCATGCAGGAACACCAGGTCAAGATCCGACCCGTAGCCCAGTTCCCGGCCGCCGAGCTTGCCGTAGCCGATAATGCTGAAGGCCACGGGACGGTGTTTACCCCGAACCTTGCACGCCGGCTCGCCGTAGCGCGCCAGCAGGTGCTGCCAGGCCAGGGCGAGCACGTTCTGCAGGATAACCTCGGCGATGTCGGTCAGCTGGTCGCTCACCAGGGTGACTTCGGCGGCACCGGCAATGTCGGCGGCGGCGACGCGCAGCACCATCGCGTGGCGGAACTGGCGCAGGCGATCCATCAGCGCCTCGAGGTCGCCCGCGGGCACGTCGTCGATACGTTGCTGCAGCTCGGTTTCCAGTGTCTCGCGCTGCAGGGGCGCATACAGGGTGCGCGGGTCGATCAGCTGATCCAGCAGCAGCGGGAACTGCGTGATCTGCTCGGCAATCCAGGGGCTCGCCGCACACAGTTTCACCAGCTGCGACAGCACCTGCGGATGTTCCGCGAGCAGCGCCAGGTAGGTGGTGCGACCGGCGATGTGCTCGAGGACCTTGACCAGACGGCCGAGCACCTCGGCGGCCTTGCGCTGACGCCCGACGACCGCCAGCAACAGGGGTACCAGGGTGTCAAAGCGAATACGCCCCTGCTCGCCCAGGTAGCGGGGTGCCACGCCGCTGTGCAGCTGGTCGATCCAGCGCAGCGCCTCGGTAACATCGCCGAAGCCCCGGCTTGCCAGCAGGCCCTCGGCCTGCTCGCGTGTCAGGCGCCCCTGCCAAAGGTCCACCAGCGGGTCCTGCGCCACCGGCTTACCGCCCGGCGATAAGGCAAACACCTGCTGAAAATGGGACTCGACCTGGCGTCGGTGACGGTTCAGTGCGGCGTAGAACTGCCTCCAGTCGCGGTAACCCATAGCCAGCGCCAGTGCCGCCTGTTCGTACTCGCTGTCCGGCAGCTGATGGGTCTGCTGATCCTGCATGGCCTGCAACCGGTTTTCCGCGCGGCGCAGGAAACGGTAGCCCGCCACCAGTTCACTGACCACCGACCGCGGCAGCGAGCCAAGCGCGGCGAGCGTACCGAGAATATCCTCCACGCCGCGCCGGCGCAGCCGCTTCTCGCGGCCACCGCGTACCAGCTGAAACGCCTGGGCAATGAACTCGACTTCGCGGATCCCGCCCGGCCCCAGTTTGATGTTGTCCTCCTGTCCTTTGCGCTCCACTTCGCTGTGAATCTGCCGCTTGATATCGCGCAGGGCGTCAAAGGCGTGGAAGTCCAGGTAGCGCCGATAGACAAAAGGCCGTAACAGCCGCATCAGCGCAGCCTGGCTTTCGCGGTCGCCGCTGACCGGGCGGGCCTTGATCATGGCATAGCGCTCCCACTCACGGCCCTGCGACTGGTAGTAATCCTCCAGCGCGTCGAAACTGCACACCAGGGCACCCGCACTGCCATAGGGGCGCAGGCGCATGTCCACACGGAACACGAACCCTTCCTGGTCCTGGTGCGAGAGTGCCCGGATCAGCGACTGCCCGAGACGGGTGAAATACTCCTCGGCGCTTAGGGCACCGCGTTTGTGACCGGGCTGGGCCTCCGGATAGGCGAAAATCAGGTCGATATCGGATGAAAAGTTGAGCTCGCGGGCGCCCAGCTTGCCCATGGCGATGACCACCAGCGGCGCCGGGCGCTGATTGGCGCCGACCGGCGCCGGCGTGTCTTTGGCCAGCCAGACGCCGAGCCGCTCCAGCGCGCCCTGAATACAGGCATCGGCAAGGTCCGACAGATCACGCAGGGTTTCCTCCAGGCGCGCCCAGCCCGCGAGGTCCCGCCAGGCAATACGCAGCATCTCGCGCTGCCGCCAGTAGCGCAGCGCCTCGTACAAAGCCGCCTCATCCGCGCAGGGTGCCAGCCCGTCAATAACCCGCCGGTGCAGCACGCCCGGCCAGGAATCGGCCAGCAGGTCACCCGTGTCCAGCAGCTCGGCCAGCAGGCCCGGCCGGCGCTGACACAATCCCGCCACAAATTCGCTGATCGCAAACACCCGACACGCACTGGCGCGGAAAGCGCTGTCGGCGGGAACCCGCGCGGCGGCCTCTTCAGCCGCCTGCAAATAGGTGCCCCAGCGGACGTCACCCGCGGTCTGCAGGATTTTCGGCAGAACCGACCTGGACGGTCTGTCCGTGATTATTTTTCGTTGGCGCGCCACAGCTTGAAGATTAGCGCGAAACGTCCGTCGCCGCAGCCGACGCGTTGCCGCCAGGGCCGGATGGGGTCGCTACCGCTCGCGGTCTCCGTCGGACGGGGTCTCCGTAGATTGGGCTGAGCGGAGCGAACCCCAACGTCGCGCCGGCGAAGACCAATCCCCGTTGGGCTTCGCAAGCTCAGCCCAACCTACAAGCTGCGAAGCCCAACGGTGACCAAGGCCATCGGGTACCGCGATGTTGGACTTCGCGGGCTCAGCCCAACCTACGGGGATTGTGGAGCGCCAACGAGGATTAAATCGCATTGGGCTTAGCGACGTATAATAGCCGGGAATATTTGCCGGCCCCCGACGTCATGAGAGAAAGAGCAGCGAAGGCATGAGTGTGATAGCGAATCTGTGCAAGCAGCAGCGGTTTAAACGCACGCTGGCGGAATATCGCGTGAACCTGTACCGGATCGCCTATTCCTGGTGCCACAACCCCGCACTGGCAGACGACCTGGTGCAGGAAGCGCTGACCAAAGCCCTGAAGAACAGCGGTCAGTTGCGCGACGCGCAAACCACCAAGGCGTGGCTGTACCGTATTCTCAGCAATTGCTGGCGCGACCACTTCCGCCGCAGCCGGGACACGGTCGATGTCGACGATGTGGTACTGGTTGACGGGGAAACGCCCGATGTCCGCCACGAACGTAATCAGGTGGTTTACCGGGTGCGCAGTGCGATCGCGCTCCTGCCCATGGGTCAGCGCCAGGTGATTTCTCTGGTCGACCTCGAAGGGTGTTCGTACATTGAGGTCGCGCAGATCCTGGACGTGCCGATCGGCACGGTCATGAGCCGGCTGTCGCGGGCCCGTAAAGCGCTGAAAGAACGCGTGCTCGAAGCGGAACTGCGGAGCCACTCCAACGTCAACGTACACCAGTTAAGGACAGCGAAATGAGCCCTGACAGGATTTCCGAGGAGCGCCTCAACGCCTTTGTCGACGACGAGCTCGACGCTACGGAAAAGAGCGAGGTATTCATGGCGCTGGGCGATGACAGCGCATTGAGCCAGCAGGCCTGCGAACTGCGGCAACTCGGCGAACTGGTGCGCCACGCTTACAGCAATCCGCCACGTAGCAGACGCTTCCAGAAAAAGGAACCCCGGCCCATTACCCCGTTTGGCCAGGCCGCCGCGGCCGCGCTGCTGGTGGGTCTGGGCGCGGCGCTCGGCTGGATCGGCCACAAGCAGCCTGTCGCTGCCCCCAGCGCAACAGACATGAGCGCCATGGTATGGGATGAGGATGACCGCGCCTTTCACAGCACTGACCTTGCGAGTGCCACCAGCCAGAATGGCCTCAAGCGCGTCATCCTGCACCTCAACACCTCAAGTCCGGCGAAATTCGAGAAAGCCCTGACGACCGCAGAGCAGTTGCTGAAAAAATACGCCAATGACAGCCACGGGGCGGAAATCGAGGTCGTGGCCAATGCCAGCGCCATCAAGCTGCTGCGCAGCGGCTATTCCCCATACGCGACCCGCGTGCGGGCGTTGCAGGAAAAGTACTTCAACCTGACCTTCCTCGCCTGTAAAGACGCGATGGATCATATCCGCGAGCTGGAGGACCTGAAAGGCGACATCAGGCTGCTGCCCGGGGTGGAGGTCACACCGTCGGCGCTGGAGCACATCCTCGAGCGGATGAATGAAGGGTGGGTGTACCTTAATGTCTAGACGGCCGGGGGAGCCACTATTAACCACTGAGGCGCACAGAGGAAGATCAAAAGGATCAGATTACCGCCAAGTCGCGCCACTGAGGCGGGGGTATGGTGATAGGCAAAAAAGTGCCGCATTTTTGACCACACTTGCCTAACACAAATGGGAGGAGCAGTGTTTTACAGGCTTGGATGCAGACGCACAGGTTGTGTATGGCGCCAACTCAGAGACTTTGGATGTAATCGTACAATCAATAAATAAATATGGTATTCGGAAGGTGGCAAGGATGGCGAAGGTGTCAGTACGACACGTACATAACATCTATCACAGCAAAACCATCGCTTCAGAGAAAACGCTTACAAAGTTACTCCGAGCGGCAGCCGTCCTCGATAGCACTTCAGGTCGAGAGCAGAAATTATGTGAATTAATAAGGCAGACTTTACATGAAAAAGGGGTATCGGTACGCCACCTTTCTGGCCAACTGGGCATCGATCCCTCTAACATGTCAAAAATACTAACTGGCTCAAGAGGTGATTTGAAGCAATTGGAGGGAATTGTTACTGTTTTAGAGGTGACGGGTTGAACAGAGGCTAGTTTTTCGCATCCGCTTTGCTACTAACGCAGACTTAACCCAAAACGGACTGAATGTCCGAGAACGCCAAAAGCAGGCGCTCACCCTGGCATAGAAACCCCGCTAATGCGGAGCATTAATCTTCTTAGGACAGCCAAAGGACTAAATCGCTCTCCGAGCGGTAGGGGTCGATGATTTGTGGGTGTCTGTGCATTAACACAAGTGGTCTGTTTCCTATGTTGAGAGTTGAGGCATGTAGCCTCCTCTCACAACAGGAGCAGACCTATGACACACCCTACCAAGCCCATCAGCCCCTTACGCCGGCGCACGCTCGAAGACATGACGTTGCGTAAACTCTCACCCCAGACACAAACTGCTTATATCCGGGGCGTCATCAACCTCACCCGCTTTCTGGGCCGCTCGCCCGACACCGCAACGCCGGAGGATCTGCGCCGCTATCAGTTGCACCTGGTCGACCACGGGACCTCCCCCGTCATGCTGAACGCCCTGATCACGGCCGTGCGGTTCTTCTTTGGCGTGACGCTGGATCGCGCGGATGCGCTGGCCAAAGCGGCGGCGTTGCTGGTGCTGCAAAAAAAAATGCCCAGGCCATCCGGGGGGACGGCGATGACGACTGATTGTGGCGGAGGACCGTCAGATGGCGATTGATTTGATTGCGGAGGCTGTGACCGCCGGTGCTCGGCGATTCAAGGCCTGCGCCGTGCTGGAAATCGATGTGCGGACCCTGCAGCGTTGGCAAAAAGCGCTGAAGGAGCGCGACGAGCTGGCGCACACCGGCCAATAAACTCAGTGCTGCGGAACGTGAGGCGATCCTGGCGATTTGCAACCAGCCAAAATACCAGAGCCGGCCGCCGTCGCAGATCGTGCCGCGGCTGGCCGATGAGGGCAAGTATATTGCGTCGGAGTCGAGCTTTTATCGCGTGCTACGTGATACTGAGCAGGTCAACAGACGTGGCCGTGCCCAGGCGCCGCGCACGAGGCTCACGCCGGATAGCCACAAGGCCACGGCGCCAAACCAAGTATGGTCGTGGGACATTATCAGTGAACGCGACAACTTCGTTGACAAACACCGTATCCGATTGTCAGCTATTTTCGCGGCGAAAGTAATACCAATACATATCATTCTTGACGGTCGGCCGATCATGTCCGATGAGGTGCGCAACATCGCAGACACGGGCGACCTCACGAAATCGGTCCCGGTCGATCGGGTACTCCTGATTGACGAGGCTTGTGGTGCCATCCGCAAACGGGTTGCGACGCACCTCATGGTTGCGGTGCCAAAAGGCATTGGCAGATCGGCAAATCTCCTTCACAAAAAGCCGGCACAGTGCCGGGGCCATCACGCCGAGGCTGTTTTCGTTGATAAACAAATCGACGGACGTATCTTCGAGACGGCTGATTTCGAACGAGGGACGAAGTATGAAGTCGTACTTGGAGAGACTCTCGCGTGTAAGGTCTCCTTCACCGTACAGGAGAAAACGCTTTTCCGGAAAAGTCATCATCAAATAGTACGAGGCACAGCTCAGGCATTCCGGAAGATCGAACGCGACATACGTGGGCTGAGACAGGCGGCGAACCAAGAAATAGCATAACCGTCCGAACCCGCCGCCGAGTTCAGCAATGACAGGTCGTTCTTGAGGCAGAAAACCAGCGAGCAAGCGTGCATAGAACTCGCTAAACACAGAATCCGGGAGAATGGAGTGACCGTTGACCAGCACACCTACCTGATTGCCGAAGCGAGGTATTTCCAACTCGGCTAGGCTTTGTCCGTGGCTCTCAAAGGTCTCCCACCATTGAATCAGCGGCGCCATCACCCGTTGTTCGAAATGTTCTGCTTTCTGCTTCGACGCTCTGAGCCTGCCGAAAGTCCATGATTCGCCGATCCCCGTCGGTGTTTCCCAGGCCCCAAAATTAGCCAGGAAGTGGTGGAAGCGTTCGATGTCGTTATTTTCGGACCCTTCGATGAGATAGGCATAGGAGGATTCCACGACCTTCTTCCAACCACCGCTCGGAAGAAACACCGCATCGTGGTCGGCTTGGTCACGTTTGGCCTGTTGATAAGCTGAGAATACACGCTCGACCAGCGGCCGTTCGGCGGCATCCGGAGACACGTGGCTGGGAATACAGAGCCTGATATCATACTCGGAGGGTATTGGCAGACGTGCCCACAGCGCGTTAACAACATTGCGATATGCGTTGGGACCTCCAACCCTGAACAGACCCGACAGCAGGTCCGAGGCGCGGTCCGCTGTGAGACCCTTGATCCGGTTCCATGGATTTCGCTTTTGGGGCAACACAGTCTTGAACCTCAGAAACTCTGGACTTTCGGCTACAACACAAACGATCGCTATATTGAGCCTGATCGTTGTCGAGTATAGGCAGTATTAACAGCGTTGTGATGACTCGTCAAGGGATCATCCACCATCAAATACCCATAGCGCGACTGCTTACCTTGACCGCGTGTGGCTTCGACCCGCGGTTTCCTCCCTCGAGGCTTGTAAGACGCCTGCCCGGTGAGTCCTGGCGAACCACTCACAGACCTGCAGTTGAGGGCAGTCCTGTTACAACCCGGTACGTTTACGGTCCTTCAGTCCGACGAATATAAGAACGCTAAAGGTCCGCTTTGGGGCGCCATCAGCTTACATCCAGACTCTTCACCAACGTAGCTTGTCACAGACGGGTCTGAATAAATTTTCCCATAGATCAAAGAAAACCGCCGCCCCTCGGGGCGGCGGCTCTGGTATTGCTCGGCTCTTTAGCCAAGTGTGGTCAAAAATGCGCCACTTTTTTGCCTATCACTATACCCGCGCCACTGAGGCGGGCTTTCTTGTGCCGTGCAAACAGCCTGATCTACATCATGCCGCCCATGTCGGGCATACCGCCACCGGCCGGCATTGCCGGCTCGTCCTTGGGCAGTTCGGCGACCATGGCTTCGGTGGTGATGATCAGACCGGCCACCGAGGCCGCGTTCTGCAACGCGCTGCGGGTCACCTTGGTCGGATCCAGGATACCCATTTCCAGCATGTCACCGTATTCGCCGGTTGCGGCGTTGTAACCGTACTGGCCCTTGCCCTCTTCCACCCTGTTGAGGATGACCGACGGCTCATCACCGGCATTGGCGCAGATCTGACGCAGCGGCTCTTCCATGGCGCGGCGGGCAATGCTGATGCCCATGTTCTGGTCATGATTGTCGCCCTTCAAATCGGCCATCGCGGCACGGGCGCGCACCAGCGCAACACCGCCACCCGGTACCACGCCTTCTTCCACCGCGGCGCGGGTCGCGTGCAGGGCGTCTTCGACGCGGGCTTTCTTTTCCTTCATCTCGACTTCGGTCGCGGCGCCGACCTTGATGACGGCGACACCGCCGGCCAGCTTGGCGACGCGTTCCTGCAGCTTTTCCTTGTCGTAATCGGAGGTGGCGTCCTCGATCTGCTTACGAACCTGCTCGACGCGGGCCTCGATCTCGCTGTGTTTACCGGCGCCATCGATGATGGTGGAGTTGTCCTTGGTAATCAGGATGCGCTTGGCCGAACCCAGATCGTCCAGCGTGGCTTTCTCCAGCGACAGGCCGACTTCTTCGGAAATCACCTGGCCACCAGTCAGGACGGCGATATCCTGCAGCATGGCCTTGCGGCGGTCACCGAAGCCGGGGGCCTTCACCGCGCACACCTTGACAATACCGCGGATGCTGTTGACCACCAGCGTCGCCAGGGCTTCGCCCTCGACGTCTTCGGCCACGATCAGCAGCGGCTTGCCAGACTTGGCGACGCTTTCGAGTACCGGCAGCAGCTCGCGGATGTTGGAGACCTTCTTGTCGTAAAGCAGCACGTAAGGATCTTCGAGTTCAGCCTGCATGCTCTGCTGGTTGGTGACGAAGTAGGGCGACAGATAGCCGCGATCGAACTGCATACCTTCAACCACGTCCAGCTCGTTTTCCAGCGAGGAACCTTCTTCCACGGTGATAACGCCTTCTTTTCCGACCTTCTCCATCGCGTCGGAAATGATGCTGCCGATGTTTTCGTCAGCGTTGGCAGAGATAGTACCCACCTGGGCGATTGCCTTGGTATCGGAACAGGGCTTGGAGAGGTCTTTCAGGTAATCCACCGCGGCGATGACGGCCTTGTCAACGCCACGCTTCAGATCCATGGGGTTCATGCCCGCGGCGACGGCCTTCATGCCTTCGCGAACGATGGCCTGGGCCAGCACGGTCGCCGTGGTGGTACCGTCACCGGCTACGTCAGAGGTGTGCGAAGCCACTTCCTTCACCATCTGCGCTCCCATGTTCTCGAACTTGTCGTCCAGCTCGATTTCCTTGGCTACGGACACGCCGTCCTTGGTCACTGTGGGGGCACCGAAAGCCTTGTCGAGCACCACGTTACGCCCCTTGGGCCCCAGGGTTACCTTGACGGCATTGGCCAGTACGTTAATACCGTGCACCATGCGCGTGCGGGCGTCATCACCAAATTTCACGTCTTTTGCTGTCATCTTAATAAATCCTCTTGGTTACTCGGCTGTGTCGTAAGCTCAGCCTTCAATCACGGCCATAATGTCTTCTTCACGCATCACCAGCAGGTCCTGGCCGTCGACCTTGACCTCGGTGCCGGAATATTTGCCAAACAGGACCTTGTCACCGACCTTCACGTCCATGGCGATGATTTCGCCGGTTTCGTTACGCTTGCCCTTACCGGCGGCGACAACTTCACCCTTGCTGGGTTTTTCGGCTGCGCTATCGGGAATGACGATGCCACCGGGAGAGGTGCGCTCCTCTTCCATGCGCTTGATGATCACTCGATCATGCAGGGGACGAAGATTCATCAGAAATTTCTCCTTTCGTGTTAATACCTTAATTTTGTGAGGCGTTACTTATTAGCACTCACCCCAAGTGAGTGCTAATCATAGTCAGGAAAAAATCTGAGTCAAGCACAAACCGGCTTATTCGTCGTCGCGGCGGTACTCGCCTTCAATGGTGTAAGGGTCGCGGGGGTGACGCGACCCGTCTGTGGCGCCCGGCGGCGGCTGAGAACGCAGCTCGGCGCGACTGAGAAACCAGCGGATCAGGACCCGCCGCAAGGGTGGCACCAGCAGCAGGAAACCCACGGCATCGGTTAAAAAACCCGGCGTTAACAGCAAGATGCCAGCCAGTAGCAGCAGCACACCTTCCATCAGTTCGAGCGCCGGCAGCTGCCCCTGGGCCAGGGTCGCACGGATGCGCTGCAGCGTCGTCCAACCCTGGAAGCGCAGCAGCATGGCGCCGAGCAGGGCCGTGAACACCACCAGCGCAATGGTCGGGATGACGCCGATAACGCTGCCGACCTGGATCAGGAAGTAGATTTCGACCAGGGGAACCAGGAGCAGCAGCAGGAACAGCACGGCAAACGGATTCATGCCGGGCACCTTAACGCCTCGCGCCAAAAGAATACAAGGCGGTGTCTGCGACCAAAACCCCATCAACCGGCTTGCGGCTTGTTGCGGACCAGGCGCTCCGGTATTGTCGCAGCACCATGAGCGAGGCCCGCGACGTCGTCATCGTCTATTGCACGGTACCGGACACCGACACCGGTCAGCGGATCGCCAGCCACCTGGTGGAATACCGCCTGGCCGCCTGCGTCACTCTAATACCGGGCGTGACCTCGGTTTACCGCTGGAAGGGAGAGGTGGAGACGGCTACCGAAGCGCTGCTGATGATCAAAGCGCGCGCGGCTGACTACGCCCGGCTGGAAACCGCTGTCCGGTCACAACATCCGTACGAACTTCCTGAAATCATTGCAGTCCCAGTGAGTGACGGTTTGACCGAGTACCTCGACTGGGTCCGCACAAGCAACAACGAGGCACCATGAAGCACTGGTTTTTTGTCGTTCTTGCGGCCTGGGTTTCACTGGCGCAGGCCGATCTTTTCGGTGGTGAGGATCTCCTGCCGGCCGATCAGGCGTTCGTCTTCAGCGCCAGCGTGGAAGGCGATCACATCCGCGCGGTCTGGAAGGTCGCCGACGGCTATTACCTTTATAAGAACAAGCTGCGCTTCAGCGCCGACGTCAGCGGGGTTCATCTGGCCGAACCGCGGCTGCCGGCCGGCAAGATCAAGAACGACGAGTTCTTTGGCAAGCTGGAAACCTACCGCCACCAGGTGGTGGCGCAAATCCCGGTGACCCGTGAACCGGACGCGCCGGCAGCGTTTATCCTGAACGCCACGTCGCAGGGTTGCGCAGACCTCGGCGTCTGCTACCCGCCACAGACCCAGGTCGCGGCGCTGACGCTGCCGGCCTCGACTTCGATCGCGTCCGCAGCGCCTGCAGAGAACCAGCCCGCGCTGAAATCCCTCAGCGAACTGGGCGCCAGCCTCGGGCTTGGCGAAGAGGATGAACTGCTGCCAGCCGACCAGGCCTTCCAGCCGAACGTCACGGTCACCGATCCGAACACGCTGACCGCCGACTGGAAGATCGCCGACGGCTATTACCTGTACCGGCACCAGTTTGAGTTTTCCATTGACGACGCCCCCGGCGTGACCCTGCTCTCCGCGGAGCTGCCGGAGGGCGAGCACAAGAGCGACGAGTTTTTCGGCGAAATACAGGTTTATCACGACCAGGCCAGCGCGCTTCTGCCCTTGCAGCGCAGCACTACCCGGGCGACGCCGATCAAGCTGACGATGAAATACCAGGGCTGCGCCGAACGGGGTGTCTGCTACCCACCCATCAGCAAAACCTTTGACCTGCTGCTACCGGCTGCGGCGGCCGCCACCGTCGGCGGCACCCCCGCGGCAGCCAGCGGCGAGGCCGCAGCACCACTGAGCGAACAGGATGCCATTGCCCGGCAGCTGGTCGAAGGCAGCCGGCTGGCTACGCTGCTGGCCTTCTTCGGCTTCGGGCTGCTGCTGGCCTTTACGCCCTGCGTGTTTCCAATGATCCCGATCCTGTCGTCCATCATTGTCGGACAAGGTGAGCAAATGAGCGCCCGACGGGGCTTCGTTCTGTCGCTGGTCTATGTGCTGGCCATGGCCGCGACCTACACGGTCGCCGGGATCTTCGCCGGCCTGTTCGGGGAAAACCTGCAGGCCGCATTCCAGGACCCCTGGATTCTGTCCGCGTTTGCGCTGGTATTTGTGCTGCTGGCGCTATCGATGTTCGGCTTCTACGACCTGCAGATGCCGACCTTTCTCCAGGGTCGGCTGACGGAAATCAGTAACCGCCAGAAGGGCGGCAGTCTCGCGGGTGTTGGCGTCATGGGCTTTCTGTCGGCTCTGATCGTCGGCCCGTGCGTGGCCGCTCCGCTCGCCGGCGCACTGATCTATATTGGCCAGACCGGTGATGCGGTGCTGGGCGGGTTCGCCCTGTTTGCGCTGAGCATGGGGATGGGAGCGCCGCTGATCGCCATCGGTACGGGCGCGGGCAAACTGTTGCCAAAAGCCGGCGCCTGGATGGACGCCATCAAGGCGGTCTTCGGCGTGCTGTTGCTGGGTGTTGCGATCTGGATGCTGGAGCGCATTCTGCCCGCGCCGATCACGCTGGCCTTGTGGGCAGCGCTGCTGATCCTGTCGTCTATCTACCTGCGCGCGCTGGACGCACTGCCGGTCGAGGCCAGTGGCTGGATGCGCCTGTGGAAAGGCCTTGGCGTCGTGTCGCTGGTGTACGGTGTCCTGCTGTTGATCGGCGCCGCCAGTGGCGCGCGCGACCCGCTGCAGCCACTGCAGGGCGTGCTCGCGGCCAACAGTGCAGCGACCGCCGTTGCTGAGGCGGCACAGCTGCCGTTCAAACGGATCAAGTCCACGGCCGACCTCGACCGCGAACTGGCCGCTGCGCGCGAGCTGGGCCAGCCCGTCATGGTGGATTTCTATGCTGAGTGGTGCGTCAGCTGCAAGGAAATGGAAAAGTACACCTTCACAGATGGCCGGGTCCAGGAAGCGCTGGCGGACTACAGCCTGTTACAGGCGGATGTCACCGCCAACGACGCGGCTGACAAAGCGCTGATGAAACGTTTCAACCTGATCGGTCCACCCAGTATTTTGTTCTTTGATGACACCGGCAAGGAGCGCAGTGAACTCGCACTGGTCGGTTTCAAGCCCGCGGACCAGTTCATCACGCACGTGCGGGCGCTGGATTAGCGTCCGCTCGCAGATTGGGCTGAGCACCGCAAAGATTATTTCAGATTGTATTTCTTAATCAGGTCGTACATGGTCGGACGGCTGACACCCAGCAACTCCGACGCCTGGGAAATCCTGCCACCGACATGCCCCATGGCGCGAACGATAGCCTGACGTTCTGCCTGTTCGCGGATCTCGCGCAGATTGAACGTGCGGATATCGTCGACACCGGCGCCGCCCAGTTCCAGATCCGACACCGATATTTGTTTGTGCTCCGCCATGATAACAGAGCGCTTCACGCGATTTTCCAGTTCGCGAACGTTGCCCGGCCAGGGGTAGGCTTCGATGGCCGCCAGCGCATCCTTGCTGAAGCGGTGCTGGGTCTTGCCCATCTGCTTGCTGAACTTCTCCAGAAACACGCGCGCCAGCAGCAGCGTATCACCTTCACGCTCGCGCAGCGGTGGAATGCGAACGCTGATTTCGCTGATGCGGTAATAGAGGTCCTCACGAAAGTCGTTTTCCCGCGCCAGTTGCGGCAGATCCTTGTGCGTCGCGCAGATCACGCGCACGTTGACCGGGATTTCGTGGCGGCCACCGACACGCTCGATGGTGCGCTCCTGCAGGAATCGCAGCAGTTTGGCCTGCAGCGGCAGCGGCATGTCACCGACCTCGTCGAGGAACAGTGTACCGGCGTTGGCGAGTTCGATCTTGCCCGGCGTCTGTTTGGCGGCGCCGGTAAACGCGCCTTTCTCGTATCCGAACAGCTCGCTTTCCAGCAGATTTTCCGGGATAGCGGCGCAGTTGATGGCAACAAAACGCGCATCGGAACGGCCACTCAGCGAATGAATGGCGCGGGCGATGACTTCCTTGCCCGTGCCCGACTCACCGAGCACCAGCACGGTGGCATCCGCCGGCGCGACCTTTTCCACAGTTCGACAGACCCTGAGCATTTCCGGACTGCCAGTAATCACACCTTCCAGCGGTGAGTTGCCGCCGCTGAAATGCAGGCGCTGATTTTCCTCCTCGATTTCGCGCAGACGATAGGCTCGGTTGACTATGAAACCGAGCAGTTCGGCGTCGATTGGCTTGTAGAAGAAATCGTAGGCACCCGTGCCAACCGCCTGGAGCGCGTGCGCGCGGTCATTATTGCCGGTGACCACAATAACCTTGGTGGCCGGCGCGCGCGTGAGGATTTCTTCCAGGGTCTGAAAACCCTCGCTGGTGCCATCGGCATCCGGAGGCAGTCCGAGATCGAGGGTCACGACAGGGGGGCGGTATTTCTCCAGCTCGCTGAGTGCGGTTTCGCGGTCACCGGCGATCAGAACATCGTAGCCTTCAAAGCACCATTTCAGCTGGGTCTGTAATCCAGGGTCGTCCTCAATAACCAGCAGTTTCCTGGAGTCGGTGGTCATGTGCTGTTCCATTATTCGAGTTGTCGGAAGATTTTACACTATTTATGGCTTCGGCGCTAATCGGAATGCGCATCCGGAAGGTCGTTCCCTGGCCCACCCGGCTGATGACTTCGACCTCGCCACCGAGCTTGCGGATCAGCTCACGGGTCTCGTAAGCCCCTATTCCCATTCCTGAATTTCCCTTGGTGCTGGTGAAAGGTTTGAACAGGCCATGGTGGATGAAGTGCTCATCCATCCCCGCCCCATTGTCCTGCACCTCGATGACAGCCTGATGGTTCTGTTTGAACAACCTGACAGTTATCCAGCCTTCCGCCGGCGTGGCATCCTGGGCGTTGCGGATCACATGGCCGACAACCGCCGACAGCCGGTCGCGATCCGCCCTCACCAGCAGGCCCGTAGCCTGGCAATCCAGTGTGGGTGCAGGCTTGCCCGCGGCCATGGTCGTCATGACTTCCTCGAGCATGTCGCAGACGTCCACCATGACCTGCTGCTTCTCTGCCGGATCCTGCCCGCTGCGCAGCTGGGTCAGCAGCCGGTTCATTTTGTTGACTGAATTTTCGACGGTCTGGATCGCGTCTTCCATGAACTGCGGGTTGTGTTTGTGTCGCGCCGCATTGGAGACCACCAGCGACAACTGGGCAATGAGGTTCTTGAGATCGTGCATCACGTACGCCGACAGACGGTTGCAGGCCTCGAACTGCTTGGCTTGCGACAGGGCTTGCGCAGCTTCCAGCTGGGCGAGGTGTGCGGCCGCCTGCCGGCCGACAATGCGCAACAGATCGTAGTCTTCCCAGTTCAGCGAGTGCGCGACCTGCGGCCGCGTCAACACCACCAGGCCAAGCAGGCGGTCGTGAAAGACCAGCGGCGTAACCAGCCAGGCGTCTGGCAGACGCTCGAACCAGTCCGGCGGTACCATGTGCTTGTACACCTGCGGCGAAAGCCGGTACTCGTCGCAATTGATGACCCATTCCTCGTCGCGTAAATAGCTGACCAGCGAACTGTCTGCATCCAGGTGACAATCGCCCTCCGGCGCCGGCATCTGCCAGGTTGCCACCAGCTCGTAGCGGTGGGCATCGCGGTACAGCCACAACAGGCCACCCGGGCAATGCATGATATCGGCAAGCGCCTTGATCGTCTGCTCGCGCAGCTTCTCGTTCGGCTCCTCCGTGGTCAGGGTATGGATGAAGCGCAGCCATTCCTCGCGATATTCAAATTTGTAGTGAAAGAAGTGCTTATTGATAAGCACCCGCAGGGTCGCACGCAGCTGGGCGGAAAACAGCAGTATCGACAGCATCAGGATCGCGCCGAACAGGAAAATGACCTGGGCTATGGTGCCCCAGCTGCCGCCATATTCGCGGATCATGTAACCGCCGGCACCCATCGCCAGCAGGTACACCCCGGCGCCGAGCAGCCCGGCGGTATGAAACACGACACGGCGCGAAACGAAAATATCCAGTGACCACTGCGGGTCACGCACAGCCGCGATACCGATCACCGGTACCACCAGGGCATTGATAAATCCGCGCGCGTTCCACAGCGCCGGGTCCACGCCCTGGAACAGCAGCGCATTCGAGTACAGATAGAAGTCGTAGGCGAACAGCGCGCCGAGCCCCATGCACAGGTACTTGACCGAGCGGCGCGACTCCGCTCGGGCGTTGCGGATCAACTGCTCGACCAGCACCAGCCCGGCAATCGACATGATCAGGAACCCCGAGGCCAGGATGTCGATGCCGCCTGCAGTTGACACCGGATGACTGGATGTCACTCGATAGGCGACGAGCGCCATCAGCAGCAGCGAAAAGCTGGCCATCACAGTCAATGTGTGGCGGAAATACCGACCTGCCTCCGCGGGCACTGTGTACGCTGCGCTCAGCATGCGGACAATAAAAGCCAGTAACGCGAGATTGCGCAGCGGCTCAAGCAGGTAGGATATCTGCGGCGACTGGTGCTGCACCGCCGACCAGGCGGTCATGCCCATCCACACCGCACTGACCAGCGAGGCCAGCATCAGCGCCGACTTGTGCGGCCGGTTACGCCGCCCCGTCATGAGTATCAGGGAGAGGCCAAGAAATACCCCCGCCCCGCACGCATAACTTATTGCACCGATGTCATCCATCCAGCAGTTCCGAAGGTTATTATGGTCGCCTGACGGCGGTGCCAACGTCGCCCCCGCGCCCGCCAGAATCACCGGACACGAGACATCCCCGATCAGATTGATAACTATAGCGCACCGGCGGAGTTGTCGGCCAGTCTGACAGACTAGCCATATGGTTAGAAATGGGCGGAAATTCCCGCCAAAAAGATATGTTTTTAATTTATATGATGTTTCTATTAAGGCCTGACGCTCATCGCCCGGATTCAAGATCCAGGCGATGAGCTAAATCTTACAGTGATTTCAACGTAGCCCGCGCTTCTTCGACGCCCTGATAGCTGACATCACCGTCGGTGGCCTTGCTCAGATGCTCGCGCGCGGCGGCCTTGTTGCCCTGCTTGTAATAGGCCATGCCCAGGTGGTACTGGAACACCGGTACCTTCGGGGCTTTTTCCACGACGCCTTTCAGAATCTCAGCGGCCTTGTCGTAGTCGCCCTGGCGGTAGTAGACCCAGGCAGCGGTGTCCAGGAACGCGGGCTGGCTGGTCTTTTCCAGTTTGGCCGACAACTCAGCGGCCTTGGCGAGACTGGCTTCGTCGCTGCGGTGATCGGCCAGCAGGGCCGCGAGGTTGTTGGTGCTGATAGCGTTGTCTGGTTGCTTCTCGAGGACCTTTTCATAGAGGGCAATGGCTGCGTCGTAGTCCTGCTGCCGTTCGCGGACGCCGGCCAGGCCGATCGTGAGGCGGTTATCGTCGGGCAGTTGTTTCAGGCCTTCCTCATACGCTTGTGCAGCCCCCGCCAGGTTCTTGCCGGCTATCCGCGCCTCTGCCAGCTGCGTATAAACGGTTGCGCTGTCCGGGTTGATTTCGATCTGGCGTTCAAAGGCGGCCCCGGCCTTGGCAAAATCCTTTTTCGCCATGTAGACGATACCCAGCAGGTCGTTGGCAACCCTGTGCTGCGGATTCTTTTCCAGTATTGACTTAAGGCGTTGCTCAGCGTCGTCTGTTTTGCCCTGTTTGACTTCCAGGTCAACGAGAGCCGAAAGCACCTCTACGGATTTCGGGGCTTTCTGCAGCGCCATTTCGTATTGCTCAATCGCCCCTGATACGTCGCCCTGCTCTGCCAGCAACCGCCCCTTGCGATAGTACCCTTCGCCACTGTCGGGCAATGCTTTCTGCAACTGGTCGACAACGGCGATGGCCTCCGGATATTTCTTCTGTGCCGCGAGCACATTGGACTTCGTCAGCAGAGCCGTGATACTCGCTGGATTCTTCGCCAGCAGTTGGTCGAGTATCTCGATGGCGGCATCGTAGTTCTTCTCCGCAAGACGCAACTGCGCTTCCTGGATAAAACCGGCCTCGCTGTCCGGGGCCGCTTTCTGCATCAGCGTGGCGACCTCTTCCATACCCGCCGCATCACCCTTGCGCGCCAGCAGTTGGAACTTGGCCTTGAGGGCCGCCTGATTGTCCTTATCGACTTTGAGAATGGCGTCCAACTGCTCCAGCCCGGCATCAAGATCACCGTCCTGCACCAGCAACTGAGCCAGCGACAGGCGCAGTTTTCTGCTGTCCGGGTTGCTCTCTAAGCCCCGTTGCAAGGTGTCCAGTGCCAGTGCCCTTTCGTTGTTGGCGAAATGGGCCGCGGCGAGCAGCTGCAGCACCTCGGCATTGTTCGGCTGATCCTTGAGTACGGAACGAAAGTCATTGATCGCCTCGGTATAGTCCTTGTCATTCGCAGCGAGCCTGCCTTTCAGTAACAGGGCATCGTTGTCGCGGGGATTTTCATCCAGCACCTCCTTCAGCAAGGCTGGAACGCGTTCATCATCCATGTTTTCGCTCGCCAGTATCTGAGCCAGCATGACACGGGCTTTCAACCCTGCCGGCTCTACACGCTGTTTGTCTATGGTGGACTGCAGCACCTGTCTCGCCTTGTCTTTCTGCTCAGACGACATGTACAGCCTGACCAGCTCCATCTGCAGATCCGTCATGTCCGGCTGTTGCGCGATGAACTGTTGAAGCTTAGCGATCGCGGCATCCTTGCTTTGGCGGGAAGCCAGGAACTGGGTAAGTAACAGATAGCGCTGCACATCTTCCGGGTCCGCTGCGATGGCCTCGTTCAGCACCTGCTCGGCCTTGTCAAGCTGTTCCGTTTGGCTCAGAAATGAAGCCAGAGCAACCCTGTAGCTCAGATCATCCGGATTGTCCTTTACCATCTCGCGCAGGACCGCTTCCGCTTTGTCGTTCTGTTTGTTTTTTGCGTAGTGCGCCGCCAGACGCTGCTGCAGCGCCACCCGGTCCGAATTCACCTCCGCGGCCTTGACCAGCACGGCCTCTGCCTCGTCAACACGGCCCTTCTGATCATAAATGTTGGCCAGCAGCATGGCCGCCGACTGCAAACCAGGATCCCGGGCAATCACTTTTTCCAGCTGGGCAACCGCCTTGTCGGTATCACCATCATTAACCCAGAGCGTTGCTTCGAGGGTTAATGCTTCATTATTTTCGGGGTCGCGTGCACGTATCTCCTTGATCTGTTCCTGCACCAGTCCCAACGCATTTGCCGCACCATCCGTTTCGTCGCGCGCCTTCAGCGCGCTAGCCTGGGCCAGGTAGAACTTCGCCAAACGGACACGTGACCCAATCAGCTCCGGGTCAAGCTCCGATGCCTTTTTATAGTAACCGAAAGCTTTTGCCCAGTTCTGGCCTTTTTCTTCCACCTGTCCGAGGTACAAGTAGCCCTGCGCGTCCTTGGGGTCAATCTGCAATACGTTTTTGAACTCTACTCGGGCTTTATCGTAGTTCTTCTCGGCCAGGTAAGTCTTGCCCCGTTCGAGATATTTGGCCTTGCGCTCTTCTTTGCCCCCGCAAGACAGCAGCAGGCCAGTCAGCAGCACCAATGCAATGCCTTTGAACAGAGTCCGATTCGTCAAATTCATTTGATTCTCCAACCGAAAAAACCGAAAACAGAAAAACTTCTTATGCGATACCGCGCAAGCGCGCCTGGTTATCCAGGAACCACTGGTAGGTCTGCTCAACGCCCGCCCTCAAGTCTATCTTTGCCGTCCAGCCAAGCTTATTGATCTTTGACACATCGACCAACTTACGCGGCGTACCGTCGGGCTTGGTGGCATCGTACTTTATGCCACCGGCATAGCCAACCACGTCCTTCACGACACCCGCCAGGTCTGCTATGGAAACATCCTCGCCTACACCGATGTTAACAATTTCCGCGTCGTCATAGTGCTCCAGGAGGAATAGCGATGCGTCCGCCATATCGTCCACATGAAGAAATTCACGCCGGGGGCTTCCCGTACCCCACAAGGTGACAGCAGGCTGGTTCGCCGACTTCGCATCGTGAAACTTGCGCATCAGCGCCGGCAGAACGTGCGACGTTTCCAGGTCGAAGTTATCACCCGGGCCGTACAGGTTGGTCGGCATGGCAGCAATAAAACTGCACCCATATTGCTTACGGTACGCCTGGCACAGCTTTATGCCGGCAATCTTGGCCACCGCGTACCACTCATTAGTAGGCTCCAATGGCCCGGTCAACAGGCATGCTTCCTTGAGGGGTTGTGGTGCCAGTTTCGGGTAAATGCAGGTACTTCCCAGGGCCAGCAGCTTCCTCACCTTATGTTGCCAGGCTGCATGAATGGTGTTCGCCTCCATCATGAGGTTGTCATAGATAAACTCCGCCGGATAGGTATCGTTCGCGAGGATTCCACCAACCTTCGCCGCGGCCAGTATCACGTAGTCCGGTTCTTCCCGGGCAAAAAACTCCCGCACAGCTTCCTGCTCGCGCAGATCCAACTCGCCGCTGGTCCGCACCACCAGGTTGCCAAAACCGGCCGCTTCAAGGCACCGCACAATCGCCGACCCGACCAGCCCCCGATGCCCCGCCACATAGATCTTCGCGTCACGTTCCAAAGCTTTGCACCATCACCCCGTAGGTTGCGCTGAGCCTTCGTAGGTTGGGCTGAGCGCAGCGATGCCCAACACCTCCCTACACGCCCCCACCCAATCACTCATGGTAATCAAACGTCTCAAACCCCTCCCGCCGACACAACTCATCACGCTCCGCAATCCTGAGATCCCCCCGCACCATCTCCGCCACCATGTCGTCAAGCGTGATCTCCGGCACCCACCCAAGTTTCTCTTTCGCCTTGCTGGAATCACCCAACAGCGTCTCCACCTCGGTCGGCCTGAAATAACGCGGATCCACCTCGACCAGCAAGGCTCCGCTCTTCGCGTCATAGCCTTTTTCGTCCACACCCTTGCCGTCCCAGCGCACCGCAATCCCCACTTCCCGGAAAGCCGCATCAACAAAATCCCGAACCGAATACTGCACTCCGGTAGAAATACAATAATCGTCCGGCTCATCCTGCTGCAGCATCAACCACTGCATCTTCACATAGTCCTTCGCGTGACCCCAATCGCGCCTGGAATCCAGGTTGCCCAGGTACAACCGATCCTGTAAGCCGAGCTTGATACGCGCCACCGCGCGGGTAATCTTGCGCGTGACGAACGTCTCGCCGCGGATGGGCGACTCGTGGTTAAACAGGATACCGTTGCAGGCATACATACCATAGGCTTCACGGTAGTTGACGCAGATCCAATAGGAATACAGCTTGGCCACCGCGTACGGACTGCGCGGATAGAAGGGCGTGGTTTCCTTCTGCGGTATTTCCTGCACTTTGCCGAACAACTCACTGGTTGAAGCCTGATAAAAGCGGGTTTTGTTTTCCAGGCCGAGAATCCGGATGGCTTCAAGCAGACGCAGTGTGCCGAGCGCGTCAGCATTTGCCGTGTATTCAGGCGTTTCAAACGACACCGCCACGTGACTTTGAGCAGCCAGGTTATAGAGTTCGTCCGGCTGCACTTCCTGGATGATGCGAATGAGGTTGGTGGAGTCGGTCAGATCCCCATAGTGGAGAATAAACCTGCGCCCGGTTTCGTGAGGATCTTTGTACAAATGATCAATACGGTCTGTATTGAACGACGATGCACGGCGTTTGATGCCGTGCACCTCGTAGCCCTTGTTCAGAAGAAACTCCGCGAGGTAGGCGCCGTCCTGCCCAGTTACTCCGGTAATCAATGCAACTTTGTCGTTATTTTTTGCACCCAAAACTCTTGCCTCTTAAAATAGCCATATTAAATCAAACTGAATGACAATACCGATAACATGGCGACCATACCCGAGCGTGAAGCAGTTCCAGGTCTGTCGCATGTGCCGCATGATGAGTTCCGCCGCGTAGAAAGAAATTACGATACCCAGCACCACTGGCACCAGGGTCGCTTCAATCATCCCCAGCTGGTACAAGACCCCGACTCCACCCGCCAGCGCAACCACGAGGAGATCTGTCGGCGTTGTTCGAAATGTCTGGTCCTTTGTCGATCTAATCACGATCAACATGAGCGCCAACAGTACAACAAGCAGCCCGAGCCTCAAAACCGGCGGCAATAGCTCACCAGTCGTATAATCCCGGTGCATCAAATAGACAGCGAATGCAATACTGGGGAAGACCAGCAGGCGCAGCGCAATAATCGCAAACGGACGGCCCACACTAACCGGATGAGCAATATAACCAATAATATCAATGAGCTAACAGCAATATCTCGAGGCACTTCCGGCAGCAACAGCACCCCGCTCAGTAGATACGCCGGCAAGCCGCATTGTATCGCAGTAATGGCCCAATGCCGAACTGTCGTGCTGGTATCCAGCCAGACAACATGCCTGCGTAAGCTGGCGCCATTTGACGCCTGGCGTGCTGTACTGCAAGAATAGCAGCCCCCCCAGGATAAGAACTACCAGCCCCAAGTAGGCCAGTAATACCAAGATGTCCCCCTGATAACGCAGCAGGATTGCCATCAACAAAAAAGCCAGCTGCGCAACGTAAATGACGCTGACCGCTTCATAGTGCGCCAGACCCGATCGTTAACAGAAGATGGTGCATATGGCTCTTGTCCGCCGCGAATGGCGAACGGCCTTCCCTGATCCGTCTGGCCATCACGAAAAGAGTATCGACGATCGGCACTCCGACAAGAAACAGTGGCAACCAGGGATTCAGCGCAGTATTGACCTGCTGGGTCAGCATCACAGACAGCACTCCGATTGTGAACCCGAGAAACTGGCTGCCGGTATCCCCCATGAAGATACGCGCTGGAAAAGTGTTATATCGCAGGAAGCCGAAAATGGCGCCAGCTACGACAAAACACGTGATTATGATTTCGTCGCCATTGCCCAACTTCGCCAGCAGGGCGATCGCCCCGAGCGAAAGCAGCGTTACACCACCCGCCAGACCATCCAGCCCATCGGACAGATTAACTGCGTTAGTCGCCCCGACCAGAAAAATGACGGTAACCGGTGTCGACAGCCACGTTGGAACCGGATCCA